>NZ_KB895375.1 GCF_000374805.1 Chitiniphilus shinanonensis DSM 23277 | reverse complement strand
AAACAGGCCAGGTCGCAGCAAGGCCACCTCGATCACCTGAACCAGGCGCTCAAGGCGTGGCAGGCGGGCAGCAACACCGATCCCGACGGCAAGACCGCATCGGATCAACCGGGGCAACAGGCCATCCTGATCGCCAGCGCTCCAGCCGGCATCGGCCTGACCACGCCCAGCGAACTCATCCTGCACGCCGGGCATAACCTGGACAGCGTCAGCCAGCGCGATACGCAACAGACCACGGCCCGACGCTGGCTGCACAACGTGGGCAGCAAGATCAGCCTGTTCGTCCAAGGCGTGGCGGAGCAGATCAACCTGAAGCTGATCGTGGCCAAGGGGCATGCCAACCTGCATGCGCAATCCGGCGATGTTGAAGTCATCGGCGACAAGAACGTGCGGGTGCATGCCAGCAAGGAAAAGCTGACCGCCACCGCCAAGGAAGAGCTGCTGCTGACCTGCGGCGGCGCGTATATCCGCCTGAAGGGCGGGCAGATCGAACTGCACGCGCCCGGCAAGCTGAGCGTGAAGGGCAGCAACTACAGCTTCAGCGGGCCGGCCAGCATGCCGACGCCGGATCGGCAGTTCCCCAACGGGGTGTGCGAAAGCTGCGTGCTGAAGGCGCTGGAATCCGGCAGTCCGTTTGCGGCGAAGAGCCGATGATGCGCGTCGACCCCTATCAAGGCAGCGAGATCGACGCCCTGGCGGCCGATTGGCAGACCGCCGCCGCCGCGCAACCGGCGCTGCGGCTGTACGCGCTGCTGGACCACGCCTTCCACCGGGAGCCCAGGCAGCGCCTGATCGGGCTGGGGCCGTGGCAATCGCTGTACGCCGGGCAGCCGGGCGCCACGCCGGAGATCTCGCCCTTGCTGCAACAACTGGCGCACGCCGGCGACCCGTTCCCCGCGCGCGCCAGGGAACTGCTGGCGCGCACCGAGGGCCAGCCCAGCCTCGGCTTCATCGCCAGCGCGCTCGCCCCGGAGGCGTTGCAGCGGCATTTCGACCATTACGTGGACGTGATCATCCTGCCGGAGCGCACGCGCTACCTGCTGCGCTACGCCGATACCCGCATCCTGCCCCAATTGCTGCTGGCGCTGGACGAAGCGCAACGGGCCGAGCTGCTCGCGCCGATCCACACCTGGTGGTACTTCGACCGCGAAGGGCTGTTGCAGGCCACCGGCGGCCTCGACCAGCCGCGCATCGCGCGGCATGAGCTGGAACTGAGCGAGGCGCAGTTCGGCCGACTGCTCGACAGCAGCTATCCCGACACCCTCGCCAACAGCCTGCGCCAGATGCGCAGCCTGGCCGGACACCTGCCCACCCAGCCGTCCGCCCTGCACGCGCTGAGCCGCCGCCTGTACCTGGAGGCGGTGGGCCAGGATCTGCTGGAACACGCCGACATCCTGGGCTACGCGGTATCCCGCATCGAGCCGCCCGGCGCGGACCAACGCGACGCCGCGCGGGAAGCGCATGATTAGCCGCGCCGCGTGGCAGGCGCTGCTGGTGCTCTGCCTGGGGTTGGCGGGGTGCCAGCGCGGCAATGCCGAGGATGCATCCGCCCTGGTGGCCGAGGCGAGCGCGCCCGCGCTGGGGGCGGAGACTTTCATGGCCAGCAGCCATGGCATCAATTACGACCACGAATTCGGCATCGACTACACCTTGCGCTGGGCGGGCGATGCAAAAGGCGAGGCGATCGGCAGCGGCAGCGTCGGGCC
>NZ_KB895374.1 GCF_000374805.1 Chitiniphilus shinanonensis DSM 23277 | reverse complement strand
CTAGCCAGCGCATACATCTCCAGCAACTTGCCTTGTTTGCCAACCTTGCGTCCCAAGAGCGGCGCAGCGGTTTGGACGAATTCGGTTTCACTCAGACGACACCGGCCATCAGCTCACCTTACAACCAAATTCTTTAAATGCTTATACGGGCCAAGCGTGACATCAAAATTCATATCTCGAGCCAAATCCATTGCCTCAAGATACTCAATTTCACTTAGCGATATTTCATACTCACAAATATGATCACACAAAATCTCAAAAGCTAAAGGCACCTCATTGTGGTTCATGTAATCCAAGGCTCCATCCAAAATCAATGAATCCAGCCTTCCTTTGAATTTTTCGCCAAAATTAAAAATCCGTTCCTCAAGCATATCCATCTCACTGTCCCACAGGTTTATAAGGTGGTACCGGCGTAGAATCTGGGAAAGCAGTTATGACTTTTCCTGTCGCGGGCTGAAAAACCACACGAATACGCATTCCATCCCTAGTTTCATATGCAACCCATTTAGCCGAGTCTCCTTTGGATGTATATACCCCCCAGTTCCTGTCTGCGCATACCATCTTGTATTCGGCGACGTAGCAATATCACCAACTTCATGAATAGTCTTTTCCGTCGACCACTCAACAGGGAACAGAGATTTACCTTGGTTTCCAGGCCACGCATGGCCTCCGTTATTAGGGCCATCCCCATACAAGATATGTTGCTTGGCTTCAGGCGAGAGAATATCTACATAGCTTTTATGTTCAAGTCATTGCCCTAAAAATTGAGCCAGGCGTCAGCATGTTTCCGTGACTTTTGACCTAACATTTTTAATATTTCAGACAAACCATTTTCATAACGAGAAGCCCTTGAGAGCATGGCCTCAATCAGCCCTGTAGCGACTGCCGTCTTTAAATACCCATCAGCATCGTTCATAGCCTTCTCAATCAAAAAAAAGCGTTCTTGATCATTCAACCAGCCCACTTCAAATAATTCATCGACAATTTTTTCTCCAACCTCAGAAAAAAGCATTGTCAAGGGTGGATCATCTGGCAACCAATAATCAAAAACACTCCCTATAGTCTCCTGCATACCTTCATCACCTACTGCAATTTTTTCCAAGAATTGGTAACAATCCTCATGCATACCTTATCTCCCTTCCAAAGCATTTTTATCGGCTTCGTTTGTTAATCCAAGAGAAATTAGGTCACGAGGCAACTCCGTTCCCCAACCCACATCTACCCTCCCCATTCAAGCCAAGATTTTAGATAAGCCTTAGACTGGATTTGCAAAAAATTTTCCATTTTTTCCCATAAATCTTTATTTTTAATTGCTTCCGAGTACATTGCCTCCAACAACCCAGTAGCAACATATGCAGCCAACTCTGTGTTTTCAGAAGTAACGCCAGCTTCGATTTTCTCAAACACATAATCTCTCTCACCCTCAGACAGAGAACAAAATCTCCTTGCAATCCCCCGCCCAAAATAAGAAAACAAAACTGTTATTGGAATATCATCACCCCAATCATCAAATGCCTCCACCCTGAATGCAGCAACACACTCAATCTGAGATAAGCTTTCAACAAAATCTTTCCAGTTTTCCATTATTTTCCATTAAGCGCATTTTGAAGATCCCGCAAAACATTTTCAGCAGCTGATCTATCGTTAGATGACGCATTGGGGGTTTTTTCAAGCCAGATTTCCAATGCGGAGGAATAGTCTTTCGCTTTTTGAGTATGGGTTTTCCCTCCAACCTGTTTTCCAGTAGACATTTCATATCTAACCGCGTCCGCTGTACTTCCTGTACCAATTTTCGCACCATCACGATATAGGTCATTCATCAACTGTTCTAACTTGGAATCCGAAACAATCGGTTTTGTCATTTTTGCAGCAAGCTCATCTTTCAGCTTTTGCGCCGTCGTGGCACTTTCCGCCCCACTGGTAGAAGTTCTTGTCACTTCTACTTTGTCAATCTCCTTCTCCGAGCCAGCTACGCCAGGCTTTGCCCCCCCACCCTGCAACGGCGCCACCGGCCGATCCTGCCCCACCATCTCCCCATCCACCGGCGACGGCTCGCGCGGTGCGGTCGTCGGCTTCACAGGCTTCACCGGCTTGGCCGCAATATCCCCTTCCATCCCCAGCTTGTTCAGCGCATAGGCACCCGCAACCCCGTTAGCGAACAGCTTCGTGCCCTCCAGCCGCCCAAGCGCGGCCTGCGCACCCTCTTTGCTGAAGCCCCAATACTCCACCAAAAAGTTCACTTTGGCTTCATACAGCTTTTGCGCTGCTCTACCCTCTTCGCTCGTCGCATTGAGCAAGGCTTCAATTTGCTGATACCCCGCCTGCTGCTCCTTGGGATTCTGGTAGCCCAGATTGGAGTAGGTCTTGGCTGCCTGTTGCGCTTTGTACCGTTCAACGTCGCAGGCAAATTGGTTACTGCCCTCGCAGGCGGCCCGCAACGCGGCATCGGCTTTTTTGTC
>NZ_KB895373.1 GCF_000374805.1 Chitiniphilus shinanonensis DSM 23277 | reverse complement strand
ACCCGGTCGGTCTACAGCAAGGACGGGCGCCTGCGCTTCAGCATCGACGCCGCCGGCTACGTCACCGAAAACAAGTACGACGCCAACGGCCGCATCGTCCAAAGCACCCGCTACGCCAATGCCGTGTCCCTGGCCGGTTCCCCCACCGAGGCCCAGGTCCGCGCCGCGCTTGTCCCCGTCGCCGCCGATCAGCAGCTCTGGCAGGTCTACGATGCCGGCGGCAACCTGCGCTTCAGCATCAACGACGCCGGCTACGTCAAGGAAAACCGCTACGACGCCCTCGGCCAGGTCACGGCCAACATCGAGTACGCCATACCGGTCGCCGTCAGTGCCACCGCCAGCGAAGCCGCCATGGTCGCCGCCCTGGCCGCCCAGCAGAGCGATTCCAACCGCCGCATCACCGGCTACGTCTACGACAACGTCGGCCGCACGCTCAGCCAGACCGACGCCCTCGGCCAGACCCAGAAATGGACTTACGACGCCCTCGGCAACAAAACCAGCTGGACCAATGCCGCCAATCTCCAGTGGACCTACGCCTACGATGCCGCCGGCCGACTGGTGCTGGAAAAAACCCCCGCGCTCGCCTACTCCCGCCTCGCTGAAACCCCTGCCAGCCCCCTCACCACCCTCGAACTGGGCGGCGTCATCCAGACCCGTTACACCTACGATGCCCTCGGCAATGTGCTGAGCAAGATCGAAGCCGACGGCCTGCCCGAAACCCGTACCACCGAATATCGCTACGATGCCCTGGGACGGCAGACTCAGACCATCCACCCCCAGGTGGAAGTGTGGAATAACCTCGGCCAGTTGGTCAGCGCCAGCAAACCCACCGAAACCGTGGTCTACGACGCCCTGGGTCGGGTGGTGATCAAGGTCGACACCGCCGGCAAGGCCAGCCAGGTGGTCTACAACCCGGCCGGGCAGGTCGCCTATGAGATCGATGCCAACGGCTATGTGACCAGCTATGGCTACGATGCCTTCGGCAATCGCACCCGGGTCACCCGGCATGCCAACTACTATCGGGCTCCCTCCGCCTCCGTGCCGGAAACCCTGGCTCAGCTCAATACCGCGTTCAGTACCGGCGGCAACAAGCTCAATGCCGAAGACGATCGCACCATCACCTATGGCTATGACCAGCTGAATCGGCAGGTGATGCAGAGCGACCCCACCACCGGGTATGTGAATGGGGCCAATGGGGTGTCCTATTTAGGGTACAAACGTACCCTGCAGGCCTACGATGCCTTCGGGCATGTGGTGGATAAAAAAGTACTGGGTATGGTGCTGAACAATGGCACCGAGTATTGTTTGAACGGCTTAGTAAGTGTTTTTTACTACGATGGCCTCGGCCGACAAATCGCCCGCATCGACCGTGGGGTTTACGATAGCAATAACTACCTGACCGAAATGCAATACGATGCGGCCGGCAATCTGATCCGTCGCATCGAATATGCCAATATTGCAACCAATGTCACTCAAAGCGGCTACACCAAGGGGGCCGCCGCTTTAGCCAGTGCAGGCGCAGTCAGCAGTGCCGGCTTCGACCGCGAAGTGTCCTATACCTACGACCTCCTCGGCCGTAAAACCTCCGAGACCCAATACCGCGTCCAGGGTTATACCCCCAACGGCAACGCCGTCAATGCCACCCTCACCGACCTCACCACCACCTACCGCTACGATGCCCTCGGCAACCTGATCTACACCCAGGACGGCCTCGGCAACCAAAGCTACGCCTGGTACGACGCACTCGGCCGCACCCAGGCCGTGCTCGACGTCGCCCGCGTCGTCGATGGCGGCGCCATCCAGCGACCCCTCACCATCTTCTTCCGCGACGTCTACGGCAACGTCGTCAAACAACAACGCTACGCCAGCGGCGGCACCGTCGCCGCCAACGGCACCCTGGTCATCCCGCCCGTCAACGCCGAATCCGCCAACGATCAGATCGAATACACCCAATACGACGCCCACGGCCGTGCCATCCGGCAGGTCAATGCCGTCGGCGACAACCAGTATTCCCGCTACGATGCCGCCGGGCGCGTCGCCTACGAATGGATTACCGCCAACGGCCTCAATCCCACCGGCTCCCGCCAGCAGGTCCGCGGCTATGAATACGATGCCACCGGCCGACAGACCGCCACCCTGCAACAGACCTATACCTACAATACCGGCTCCGGCACCGGCCTCAATACCACCCAACTGATCCAGTACGCCGGCTACAACGCCTTCGGCGAAATCGTCAGCAAGGGCGACAGCTACTTCGGCAATGGCTGGGAAGTCTTCCACTACAACCGCGCCGGCCAGCTCATCGCCGACTATCAAGGCGGCGTCGCCCACGCCTACCGCTACGACGCCTTCGGCAACCTCACCCTGCAGATCGAGAGCGATTCGCGCAACCTGCTCGATGCCACCTTCCTCTCCTACCGCAATACCCCCAGCCTGGACATGACCGGTGCCGTCGCCACCCGCATGGCCTATGACCCGCTCGGTCGTAACATCCAGACCTGGCAGGCCAGCCGGACCCTCGGCGACACCAGCG
>NZ_KB895372.1 GCF_000374805.1 Chitiniphilus shinanonensis DSM 23277 | reverse complement strand
GCCGGCCAGGTCATCACCCTGCCCAACCGCGTCAGCAACTACTACAACAGTTCCGCCACCTTCCGGCCCTACAGCGCCGAGCGCATCATCGGCGACCTCAGCCCCAAGCTGCCCGACCCGCCCCCGCCACCCAAGAGCAAGTGCGGCGGCCTCGGCCAGATCATCATGGTCGTCGTCGCCATCGTCGTTACCGTCTATACCGCAGGGGCTGCCTCCGGCATGATCGGTGCCGCCATGACTTCGGGTTCGGCAGGCGCGATGGGGACCGTCGGCGCAGGTCTGGCAGCCTCTTCTGCAGCCTCTTCTTTTGGGGCGCTTGCGGTAGGCGGCATGGTTGGAGGCGCCATGGGCAGCCTGGCCAGCCAGATGGTCGGGGTGGCCTTCGGCCTGCAAGATGGCATCAGTTGGAAGGGCGTAGCACAAGGAGCGCTCAGCGGCATGATCAGCTACGGTATCGGTGGCGCCGCTGGCAGTGGAACAGGCATTGCGTCGCGGCTGGGGATAACCGGAAACACCGCCCAGGCCATCACTAACAGCATGATCGCCAATGCCGCCACTCAAGGGGTGAACATCGCCCTCGGTCAGCAAGGCAGCTTCAGCTGGACCCAGCTGGCACTGGCCGGTGTGACAGCAGGCTCCGCGCCGGACATGACGAGCTGGAATACTATGCCCCGATTGGCTGGCCAGTTCGGTGTGCAGGCACTTAGCGGCCTGGCTGGCCGTGAACTCGACCAGGCCCGCGGCAAGCAGGTCGGCAAAGCGTCGGACGTGTTGCTCGGCGCCGTGGGTGGCGCCATCGGCAACACCCTGACCGCGCCGCGCAGCCAGACCAGCACCATTGCCGGCAGTGACGCGGCGGACCCCGCACCCAAGGTCGATGGCTATACCCTGACCGATGGCACCGGGGAACAGGTAGGCGCCGGTGGTTTGACCGAAGCCCAGCGCATGGCGATGGACCTGGGCTATGGGCCGCTCAATGCCGAGGCCGCCGCTGCAAAGTTGGCACTGCTCGACTCGCGTGAAGCATTTGGCAACGGCTTCAACCCCATACTGGCCGATGGGATGAACCCAGACTTTGATAAACCAACCCCCGTCGCTCCCGCTGCGCGGCGTAAAACCCCAGCGCCCGCCTCCACGCTGACCAAGCAGCGCCAGATCCTGGCAGCGATGGAGAAGCAGACCCTGCTGGGCATGATGCGAGATGGGCTACTGGGTAGCGCCGCCAGCAAAGGATTGCAAATCAAACGGGGCCTTGCTGACCTCGCTAACAGCATCAGTGATGCTGTGAATTCGGACTCTTCTTTGCGCGCAACCCCGTCGCGTTCAGCCCAACTGGTCAATGACTTCCAAGCAGCACTCAGCGGGTCACCAGAAGCCTGGAGTTATGTAGGTCGCGACCTCAAGGAAGGTGCTTATGAGCTATTCTTCCCAAATGGTGCTGCAATGGAGCGGGAAAGAGTTCAGGCCACTACCGCTGGACTTGTTAAAGGCGCCATGAAGCAGGCTTGGAATACAACCATAGATCTCGCGGGTACGGGTGGGGTCGCTGGGCTGCTTGGTTTATTGGACCCTATCAAGTTTGATGTAGCGGGAGCAGATCTTTATGGCGCCCACGTTTTTGACAAAGCTACGCTTGTATTTGGTGGACTCGAGGGACTGGCAAAAGCAGGGGGTACCCTTGCTGCTCGCTTTGGGGCTCAGAGCCTGCGAGCAACACTGGAAGCAGTTCCAAAAAGCTCTACCTTCTACAAAGTAGAATCTGGTGGTGTTCGCGGTGAACTGTCACTAAATCAGGGGCAAAGGCAGCAAATTCAAAGTTACTTAAGTAACTTTGATATGAATGGCGTGGAGATACGGTGGGTTGACGATACAAACCTCAGCACCGGCTATGGGGACATGTTTGGTCAGAGAACGTTGAATATTGGCTCGGATGTCGTGCCCGGAAACGTTGGATTTGGAACCGCAACGGCCAATTCGAGAGTAAGCATAAACGGGACACTAGCCCATGAGTTGGTGGGACATATGGAAGCTGGCATGGCGGGGAAAACTCAAAACATCCTCGCACTTGAAGAAGCACAAGCCAGTATTCGTGCTGCCCGCTTTGCACCAGACTTGACCTCAACAGAGCGGTACACCTTGCTTCGCGATGGCATTATGCGCTTGAAAAACGCACCTGGTGGTCCGATAAAAATTCGCGATGTGAAGGACTCTCTTTACATTTGGAATCGCTAACAGGGTCAACTATGAAGCTTATGATTATTAAAGACATTAGACATATGCAAAAAGGTCTGGCTGTGCTTACCGGCCCTTTGCTTATGGAAAACGTCGTCCGAAGAAGTGACGTAGAGAAGGCCTTCGGCGAAAAGGTATTTGTTGTTGATAGGAATGGTGCTTCTACGCATTTAGCTGTTATGGATGTGTCGGTAAACCAAACGATGGCCGGCTCAATGCAGGTAAGCCTAGGGGTGAAAATGCCGCCCGATAATTTAGGCGTAGCATTGGAAGGTTTGGTGTATAGCGAGGACTCCCCTTTTCCCCAATAATCTTGCCGTTCTGCTCCTTCTGCCCTGCTGACCTCCTCCCAATTAACCGAGCGGTCGAAGCTGGAGATTTCCGGCTTCAAGGTGGGCGAGTCGGAACTCGCTCGGGGTCAGGTCGCCCAGCGAACTGGGCGGCCTGAATTCGTTGTAATCCTGTCG
>NZ_KB895371.1 GCF_000374805.1 Chitiniphilus shinanonensis DSM 23277 | reverse complement strand
GGTCTTGCCGACGATCTGGCCGACGCTGTTGCGGGTGTATTGCTCCTGGAACAGCACGCTGTCGCCGTGTTGGGCGGTAAAGCGCTCGATCTGGCGATGGCGGCAAATCACCACCAAATCGATCGCCGTCTTTGAAAAGGAGCCGCGAAAACAGAACGTGAGTTGTATTCACGCCTCCTTTCATAACTTAATTGTCGCATATATTTCAGCTTATCAAGCTCGTCTTCCGCATCTTCAAGCCCTAGATCCCTTGCACGGGTGAACCATTTCTTTGCCAAAAAAAACTGCCCCTGGTCTCTGTACAAAATTCCCAAATTCAGTGCAGAGCAAAAGTCTCCCAAACGAGCCGACTTTCTATACCAATAAATGGCCTTTTCTTTATTGACGTAAGTGCCGACACCTTCGTCATAGTAATACCCTAAAATTTGTTGGCAATAAACATCCCCTCTATATGCCCCAGCCTTTACCATCAAAAATGACTTCCTAAGAAACCCTGCATCAAAATATTTATCCCCTAGAGAAAAGTAATCCTTTCCTTCCATTATTCCCTCCCTCTAAGCCATCAGAATCAAAGCAAGCATGGATTCCGCTTTTCCCGCCAATCCTTCCACATTTCCCTCATAAGCTCATCTTCTCCTTCATTCAGCCCTTCCGAAATCATCCACCACGGGAACAACCACTCGAAAATACTCGGATCAACGAAGCCATTTTGGTCATCAAATCCTGGTGGTTTACGCTTTCTGCCCGTTCTCCCATTTACATCTTTATAAATTACAAAATTGGGATCTTTTGGATCAGTTTTATAATGCTTCCAAGGATTATTAGTGCCATCTGGCGTTCTCGTTCTATTTCGCTCCCCTTTCGCGCGTCCTCCAAACTTCCCAAAGCCCGTAAAGTCAACAAAATTTGCAGGGTCACCACACACATAAAGATAGATATTCGCGTCCCCACCCCCAGACCCAATCGGATTCTTAGCCGTCCACCTCCCCACCTGCGGGTCATAATCCCGCGCCCCAAACCGCACCAGCCCGGTGTCTTTGTCGTAAATCCCACCCGCAAATCCGAACGGCTGGAATCCTGGATTGGTATCAGACAGCACGTTGCCCCAGGCGTCGTAGTCGATTTCCTGTTTCACTTCGCCGGTCTGGCTGTTGACCACCAGCCGCACCGAGCCCAATTGGTCGGTGATAATGCGGTAGGTTTCCCCGGCCTTGACCAGCAGGGCGATGGCGGCGTCGATTTTTAATTCACCTATCTATTGCGGCGCGTTGGCTTTTTCGTCGCCAATTAACCTGACTCAATCATTTACTATAGTTAACCCAAAAAACCTTAACCCCTTTAAGGGGAGTGTCGGTATATAAAAACGCTTTCTTATACTTTACACCGACAGGCACACGACCATCCGGCCCCACCAAAATAAGACCTACACTATTTTTTCCAATAGAAATGCCACCGGAATAATTCAATAAAACCCCCTTCCCATCCTCGGGGAAAAGTTCAATTTTAATCACCTTATTCTTAAACCTACCCTCCGTCTTTTCGTAGACATCAATCATGCCATCCTTAAGGGAAACATATTCAGAAACATCAATTTTGAAATGAGCCCCACTTGTAATTGCCTCCAATGGAGCCTCAAGGGGAATTTCCGTAACACCAGCGCCAAATTCATTCAAATCCGGCGCGAGCAAAACCGACCGCCCAAACAATAGCATTAATATTAGTTTTTTCATGAAATCAATCCAAATCTTGGCGTTTGTAGTTCTTTTCTGCTTGATCGAGAACATCGTCAACATAAGACTGACAATTCCTCGCTCCAAGCAACCAACCCAACGTCCCAGGAAATGCTCCTACGTTATAAGTTGGCGTACCAATTTTTTCAATTGCTTGCAGAACAGCTTTATCAAAGTCCGGATCATCGGAAATCTTCTTGCAGCTATTATTATTCTTTCTTTCTGAACCTCGTAGCACAGTGCCATCACTCCAAATCATGTTTCCTTCAGTCGTCATCCCATAAGTCTGACCGGCGACAATCAGGTAATCATGCCTCAATGGATTCCAAGCCGGAGTCAAATCTCCATTAGCAGGGTTTCCCAACTCTCTAGCGCACCGCAGCGTAGACAAACCACTAGGATCAATTTTATTGACGGGATCATTTTTCACATACCCATAAACATTCGAATCCCCCCCGTTAAATCCAATCGGATCCTTAGCCGTCCACCTTCCCACCTGCGGGTCATAATCCCGCGCCCCAAACCGCACCAACCCCGTGTCCCGATCGTAAATCCCACCCGCAAACCCGAACGGCTGGAATCCCGGATTGGTGTCGGCGAGCACATTGCCCCAAGCGTCGTAGTCGATTTCCTGTTTCACTTCGCCGGTCTGGCTATTGACCACCAGTCGCACCGAACCCAGTTGGTCGGTGATGATCCGGTAGGTTTCCCCGCCCTTGACCAGGTATTCCGGTACGTTAGCTTTGCCAGCGTAAATGAAGCGACTGACCACTTCGCCGTTGCCGTTCAGTTCGGCGGCGGGCTTCAGCTGGTCCTGGTAGATAAAGCCTTGGACCAGCACGCCGTTGACCTTTTTGCCGATGCGGCGATTCTGGCCGTCGATCACGTAATCCAGCTGGCCGCCGTTCGCCAGCGTTACCTGCCGCAGGTTGCCGAAGACGTCGTACTGGTATTGGCTGATGGCGCCGCCGACATTGATTTGCTGGAGTTCGCCATTGGCGCTGTATTGGTATTGACGATTGCCATAGGCGATCAGCCGGTCCTGCGCGTCGTAGCTGGCAGCGATGCCGTTGGCCTGGGTGCGATTGCCGTTGGCGTCATATTGGTATTGACCGATCACGCTGCCGTTCTGCGTCACTTCGATCAGCCGGCCGGCCAGGTCGTAGCGATAACCGTAGGTTTTGCTCGGGCCGTTGCCGCTGACGGTCTTGCCGACGATCTGGCCGACGCTGTTGCGGGTGTATTGCTCCTGGAACAGCACGCTGTCGCCGTGTTGGGCGGTAAAGCG
>NZ_KB895370.1 GCF_000374805.1 Chitiniphilus shinanonensis DSM 23277 | reverse complement strand
CACACCCGAACCATCGTGGCTCAGGTTATAGGATCAAGCCTCACGGGCAATTAGTATCGGTTAGCTTAACGCATTACTGCGCTTCCACACCCGACCTATCAACGTCCTGGTCTCGAACGACCCTTCAGGAGGATTAAATCCCCAGGGAAGTCTCATCTCGAGGCGAGTTTCCCGCTTAGATGCTTTCAGCGGTTATCTCTTCCGCACTTAGCTACCCGGCGATGCCACTGGCGTGACAACCGGTACACCAGAGGTGCGTCCACTCCGGTCCTCTCGTACTAGGAGCAGCCCCCCTCAAACTTCCAACGCCCACTGCAGATAGGGACCAAACTGTCTCACGACGTTTTGAACCCAGCTCACGTACCACTTTAAATGGCGAACAGCCATACCCTTGGGACCGGCTACAGCCCCAGGATGTGATGAGCCGACATCGAGGTGCCAAACTCCGCCGTCGATGTGAACTCTTGGGCGGAATCAGCCTGTTATCCCCGGAGTACCTTTTATCCGTTGAGCGATGGCCCTTCCATTCAGAACCACCGGATCACTATGTCCTGCTTTCGCACCTGCTCGACTTGTCGGTCTCGCAGTCAAGCCACCTTGTGCCATTACACTATCAGTACGATGTCCGACCGTACCTAGGTGACCTTCGAGCTCCTCCGTTACACTTTGGGAGGAGACCGCCCCAGTCAAACTGCCTACCATGCACGGTCCCCGATCCAGATGATGGACCTAGGTTAGAACCTCAAACGCACCAGGGTGGTATTTCAAGGACGGCTCCACGCAGACTAGCGTCCACGCTTCAAAGCCTCCCACCTATCCTACACAAGTCCGTTCAAAGTCCAATGCAAAGCTACAGTAAAGGTTCACGGGGTCTTTCCGTCTAGCAGCGGGGAGATTGCATCTTCACAAACACTTCAACTTCGCTGAGTCTCAGGAGGAGACAGTGTGGCCATCGTTACGCCATTCGTGCGGGTCGGAACTTACCCGACAAGGAATTTCGCTACCTTAGGACCGTTATAGTTACGGCCGCCGTTTACCGGGGCTTCGATCAAGAGCTTGCACCCCATCACTTAACCTTCCGGCACCGGGCAGGCGTCACACCCTATACGTCGACTTTCGTCTTGGCAGAGTGCTGTGTTTTTGATAAACAGTCGCAGCCACCTTTTCACTGCAACCGCGTCACGCTCCACGAGCTAGTCGCTTCACGCTACTGCGGCACACCTTCTCCCGAAGTTACGGTGTCAATTTGCCGAGTTCCTTCTCCTGAGTTCTCTCAAGCACCTTAGAATTCTCATCCTGCCCACCAGTGTCGGTTTGCGGTACGGTCAATTCTGAGCTGAAGCTTAGTGGCTTTTCCTGGAAGCATGGGATCAATCACTTCAGGCCCAATGGGCCCTCGTTATCACGCCTCAGTGTTAATAGGGATCCGGATTTGCCTAAATCCCCCACCTACACGCTTGAACCGGGACATCCAACACCCGGCTGACCTACCCTTCTCCGTCCCCACATCGCACTCAGAATCGGTACAGGAATATTAACCTGTTTCCCATCGACTACGCTTTTCAGCCTCGCCTTAGGGGCCGACTCACCCTACGCCGATTAACGTTGCGTAGGAAACCTTGGGCTTTCGGTGAACGAGCTTTTCACTCGTTTTAACGCTACTCATGTCAGCATTCGCACTTCCGATACCTCCAGCATGGTTCACACCACACCTTCACAGGCCTACGGAACGCTCCCCTACCATATGTGTAAACACATATCCGCGTCTTCGGTTCTAGATTTGAGCCCCGTTACATCTTCCGCGCAGGACGACTCGACCAGTGAGCTATTACGCTTTCTTTAAATGATGGCTGCTTCTAAGCCAACATCCTGGCTGTCTATGCCTTCCCACCTCGTTTTCCACTTAATCTAGCATTTGGGACCTTAGACGGCGGTCTGGGTTGTTTCCCTCTTGACACCGGACGTTAGCACCCGATGTCTGTCTCCCAAGCTCGCACTTTGCGGTATTCAGAGTTTGCAATGGTTTGGTAAGTCGCGATGACCCCCTAGCCATAACAGTGCTTTACCCCCGCAAGTGATACTTGAGGCACTACCTAAATAGTTTTCGGGGAGAACCAGCTATTTCCGAGTTTGTTTAGCCTTTCACCCCTATCCACAGCTCATCCCCTAGTTTTGCAACACTAGTGGGTTCGGACCTCCAGTGCGTGTTACCGCACCTTCATCCTGGCCATGGATAGATCACTCGGTTTCGGGTCTACGCCCAGCAACTCATCGCCCTATTCGGACTCGGTTTCCCTACGCCTCCCCTATTCGGTTAAGCTCGCTACTGAACGTAAGTCGCTGACCCATTATACAAAAGGTACGCAGTCACCCCACGAAGAGGCTCCCACTGTTTGTATGCATCCGGTTTCAGGTTCTATTTCACTCCCCTCCCGGGGTTCTTTTCGCCTTTCCCTCACGGTACTGGTTCACTATCGGTCGATCACGAGTATTTAGCCTTGGAGGATGGTCCCCCCATCTTCGGACAGGATTTCACGTGTCCCGCCTTACTTCTCGTACGCTCAGTACCACGATGGTCTTTTCATATACGGGGCTATCACCCACTATGGCCGGCCTTTCCATACCGTTCTATTAAGACTACCGCTATCACGTACAGGCTCTTCCCATTTCGCTCGCCACTACTTTGGGAATCTCGGTTGATTTCTTTTCCTCGGGGTACTTAGATGTTTCAGTTCTCCCGGTTCGCTTCACACACCCTATGGATTCAGGTGCGGATACCTCAAAAGAGGTGGGTTTCCCCATTCGGACATCTGCGGATCAAAGCTCGTTTGCCAGCTCCCCGCAGCTTTTCGTAGGCTGCCACGTCCTTCATCGCCTGTGATCGCCAAGGCATCCACCAGATGCACTTATTCGCTTGATCCTATAACCTCAAACACGATGTGCTTCAGGCTATAAGCATGTTTGCGACGCCAGATTCCTGTTACAGAATCCAGTCTCGATACAATCAAACCCAATTAAAACTAATTTGAGTCTTGCTTCTTCTATCTTGTTAAAGATCAGATACAGAGTTTTATACTCGTCCAACTGAAGCAGTCAGAATTAAACCCGCTCGAACCCTCGAACGCCCTTAATTCTGATTCCTTCCAGATCGCCCACCAGGCGTGTGGAGGCAGACGGGATCGAACCGACGACCCCCTGCTTGCAAAGCAGGTGCTCTCCCAACTGAGCTATGCCCCCATCGGATAAAACTGGCTTCCATCCAACATGCAAATGGTGGGTCAGATAGGAATCGAACCTATGACCCCCGCCTTATCAAGACGGTGCTCTAACCGACTGAGCTACTGACCCAGTTCCTACCCCGGCTCAA
>NZ_KB895369.1 GCF_000374805.1 Chitiniphilus shinanonensis DSM 23277 | reverse complement strand
TGCGCTTCGGTGCACTTCGATTTTTTCATGACAAATCTCCTGCCCGGATGGGCTCAAATTTGCCAGAAATCTCTACTTTTGAACGCTACGGTTTTTGGGGGGGGAGGTCAAATACAAGACCTGCCCCCATTATCCAGAGCTTTGTTTACATTCTCGATGCCTCAGAAGAGATTTTATAAAAAATCTCTGCCGCTTCGTCATCCAATGGCTCGATCTCTCGCGCGGTCAGCACTCCAATGGTTATCTCTTTGAGTCTGGACCGATCCGATATTGATCCAGACTCAAGCCCAATCAGATAGTCTATTTGTCGAGATATGGAGAGAGGTGCAGTGACCTCTGGATGCTGCGCAAGCAAAGCATCGCAGCACTTTCTACCTTGTTCTAAAAGTGGATTTCTATTCATGGATTGGGTATCCCCATAAAAATGCCTTTATTGGGAACGAAATATTGCAGGCCGCCCACCTTTGTCATATACGACTGATTTGGCACTGTCCAAGTGTCGAGAATGTCAGCGGCTGTACTCTGAAGTGCCTTGACTGGCGTCGTGGGAGTGAATGACGTGTGGCACACGCCCGGCAGGATTAATGCCGATCATTTCTGCTGGCGTTCCCACCGTAGTGAAATAATTGCCCATCTTTCCGTTGAGCGGATATTGAAGATAGTTCGATCCAGGCATCAACTCGGTCAATGTTACTGGCTTCGTAAAATCAATACCTGCTAAGTGTCCTAATGTTCTGTCAGCACTATAGCCGGCATCTCAGTAGAAGCTATAGGCGGTTTCATAACGCCCTAATTGCTCAAATTTAGACGAATTTCGAGCTGCGGCACTCTCTGCGAGATTGGCTGTCACACGACTCCTGATAGTCGCTTGAGACAGATCACCTGCGCGGTTTGCAACATTCAGCTCAGCCGCAGTCGAAAGCGCGGAATTCCTTGTTACCGCCCGCCCTGCCAAATTACCCACCACCATCGAACCCACATCGACCACCGCCACCCCAGCCTGGGCCGCCGTCACTTCTCCTAGGTGGGTCGCATAGTACAGTACGGCGCGTTGCCAGGAAGCTGGCTCAATTCCTCGGCGGCAGAGGGTAGGTAACGGATCAAATTGGCATTTCTACCCGCTGCACCATTGTCATGAATGATGCCACCCGCGGCCAGGCTGGCAAGGCCCCACATCTGATCAAAGACCAACGTCATGAAACCCACTGCCGTATCCTTCAGCCGCCCTCCCGCCCTCCCGCCGTACCGAAGAATTCGGCCGTCGTGAAAGGCTGAAGGCGGACCTCCGGCGTCGGGCGGTCGACCAAACCGGTCATGACCAGTTTTACTTTATTTTTACTTCCTCGATAATTTGGAATTTTCCGTCTTCATATAAATAACGACGCATCCATTTTTTGGATTCTATTTCGGATCTGGAGAGAAATTTTACTTCTTGTTTTTTGATTAAAATTGAAAATAAAAAATCAAAAGATTCAAGGTCGTTTATTTCTAATAACCATGGGCATTCTTTATGGTTTTCCTGGTGCCATTCTCCGGCGTAAAAATTCTGAATGAGTCTGTAATTCCCTTTGTTTTCATTATTTGCAATAAAATAATCTCCCCAGAAATCACTTTGATGGGGCTGAAATTGTACATTAAGTATATCCTCAAGTAAGCGTGCACTTTCTTTGCCATCTTGGATTTTAATGCCGTATAGGTCAAAAATTTTCACTATTTTCCTCCTAAATCAACGATGTATGCAGGCCCTTTGAGTGCTCCAGAAATACTGTCATAAAACATGAATTCAACCGGGCGGCCCGTTTGCTGAGAAAGCTGTAGTTGCAAGTCCCGTAGCCCAAGCAATTCTGATTGGCTGGGGCTCAGAGGGCCAATACGATCAGGCATAGTCTTTACCTTGAAGCCTGCGCTTTTTCCAAGTTCTAGTGATTGCAAGTAAAGATCGTCGCTAACCAGTCCAATATCGTAGTCACTAACGCGTCCGTAATCAAATGGAGAGTTGGGCGTTTTACTAAATGGCGAACTACGCCCGGTTACGGAACTGCCTTTAAACACAATGCTGGTGTTTTCCGGTAGTCCTGCTTTTAATGTCTCAGCAAATAATTGATATTCATCGAAGCTTCTAAATCCATATGGGAGTGGGTTTCCAGTAGGGTCGAATACCCTGCTTGTAATGCTAGGGCTGTCGGCTGTAGCACGTACTAAGCCACCTATCCGTTCCAGATAGATTTCGCCTGCCCGCGCAATAGTGGGTCCCAGCGATTCGCCTGCCTGCACTGCAACCCAACGGCCACCTTGATAAACCATCTGGCCGCCTGTCTTGGCGGCTACGCCTAGACCAGCTGTGGCAAACCCACCGGCACCTATCACAAATAGGGTGTCGGCCTTCTCGCCAAGCGGCATATTCCAAAAGTCTATCGCTCCTGCAATCGCAGCATCTTTCACGATTCCCGGATTTTGAGCCAGATAGTGAGCTGTTGCTAGCGCCTGTTGCCGGGTGTGTTGATCTGCGGCCAAGCGATAAGCACCTGTGCCCAGATCCACCAGTTCATGTCCGGTACGGGCAAACAAGCCCATCAAGTGCGCTCCTAGGTATTCCCCAAAATTGTCGGCATCCGCTTTGGCTTGTTGCCAATAGTGTTGGTCTTGTTGAGCCCATGTTTCGGGAGTGCCGGCTGCTTGGGGCGCTTGGTAATCCACTCCAGCAACCAATGTCCGCGAAGCAATAGCAGGCTCGGCTGGCAGCCTATAAATTTCGACGCCAGATTCATCCCGGCGCATTGGGGCCGTGACTGGCCGGTTGTCTGCCTCACGGGTCACCCAGTCGCCGTTTCCAACTTGAGTAGATAGTTCCAGATCGCTGGCTGTGTAAGTCGTGTTATGCCATCCCGCGCTGGATACGACATCCCCACGGCCGCCAGACTGGCGGAACTGCATGATAGTCGTGTCCGGACTTTGTTCGACACCGACTTGCTCCCCCACCCCATTGGTCAGGGTATAGCCATCGACCTTAGGTGCAGGATCAGCCGCGTCACTGCCGGCAATGGTGCTGGTCTGGCTGCGCGGCGCGGTCAGGGTGTTGCCGATGGCGCTTCCTACCGCGCCGAGGAGTACATCCGTTATCTTGCCGACCTGCTTACCGCGGGCCTGGTCCAGCGCTCGACCGGTTACGCCAGCAAAGGCCTGGATACCAAAGTTGCCGGCCAGTTGTTGCGGGGTGCTCCAGCCGGTCATGCCGGGGTTGAGGCTTGCGGTGATACCGCTGGTGAGGCCGGCCATGGCCAGTTGGGTCCAGCTGAAGCTGCCTTGCTGGCCCAAGGCCACATTGACGCCCTGAGTGGCAGCATTGGTGATCATGCTGCTGGTGACGGCCTGGGCGGTCGTACCGCTGACGCCGAGCGAGGCGCCGACGCCGCCCAGGCCATAACCGACCATGCTGCCGAGCGCACCGGCAGCAACCCCCTTCCAGTTGATGTCATCCTGCAGACCGAAGGCCACTCCGACCATCTGGCTGGCCAGGCTGCCGACAGTGCCGGCGAGGGCGCCGGCCAGGAGCGTGGCCCCGGCGGCGGTCGCAGCGCTGGCGGCCCCTGCGGCGGCCAATGTGCCCGCTCCGCCTGCGATGGCGGCGGAAGAGGCTGCCGTGCCCATGGCGCTGCTGGAGAGTGCCGCGGCAATGGGGCCACTCGCGGCGCCGTAGGTGACGGCGGTAACGACGATGGCGACGACGACCATGATGATCTGACCGAGGCCGCCGCACTTGCTCTTGGGCGGCGGGGGCGGGTCGGGCAGCTTGGGGCTGAGATCGCCGATGATGCGCTCGGCGCTGTAGGGCCGGAAGGTGGCGGAACTGTTGTAGTAGTTGCTGACGCGGTTGGGCAGGGTGATGACCTGGCCGGC
>NZ_KB895368.1 GCF_000374805.1 Chitiniphilus shinanonensis DSM 23277 | reverse complement strand
ACCCGGTCGGTCTACAGCAAGGACGGGCGCCTGCGCTTCAGCATCGACGCCGCCGGCTACGTCACCGAAAACAAGTACGACGCCAACGGCCGCATCGTCCAAAGCACCCGCTACGCCAATGCCGTGTCCCTGGCCGGTTCCCCCACCGAGGCCCAGGTCCGCGCCGCGCTTGTCCCCGTCGCCGCCGATCAGCAGCTCTGGCAGGTCTACGATGCCGGCGGCAACCTGCGCTTCAGCATCAACGACGCCGGCTACGTCAAGGAAAACCGCTACGACGCCCTCGGCCAGGTCACGGCCAACATCGAGTACGCCATACCGGTCGCCGTCAGTGCCACCGCCAGCGAAGCCGCCATGGTCGCCGCCCTGGCCGCCCAGCAGAGCGATTCCAACCGCCGCATCACCGGCTACGTCTACGACAACGTCGGCCGCACGCTCAGCCAGACCGACGCCCTCGGCCAGACCCAGAAATGGACTTACGACGCCCTCGGCAACAAAACCAGCTGGACCAATGCCGCCAATCTCCAGTGGACCTACGCCTACGATGCCGCCGGCCGACTGGTGCTGGAAAAAACCCCCGCGCTCGCCTACTCCCGCCTCGCTGAAACCCCTGCCAGCCCCCTCACCACCCTCGAACTGGGCGGCGTCATCCAGACCCGTTACACCTACGATGCCCTCGGCAATGTGCTGAGCAAGATCGAAGCCGACGGCCTGCCCGAAACCCGTACCACCGAATATCGCTACGATGCCCTGGGACGGCAGACTCAGACCATCCACCCCCAGGTGGAAGTGTGGAATAACCTCGGCCAGTTGGTCAGCGCCAGCAAACCCACCGAAACCGTGGTCTACGACGCCCTGGGTCGGGTGGTGATCAAGGTCGACACCGCCGGCAAGGCCAGCCAGGTGGTCTACAACCCGGCCGGGCAGGTCGCCTATGAGATCGATGCCAACGGCTATGTGACCAGCTATGGCTACGATGCCTTCGGCAATCGCACCCGGGTCACCCGGCATGCCAACTACTATCGGGCTCCCTCCGCCTCCGTGCCGGAAACCCTGGCTCAGCTCAATACCGCGTTCAGTACCGGCGGCAACAAGCTCAATGCCGAAGACGATCGCACCATCACCTATGGCTATGACCAGCTGAATCGGCAGGTGATGCAGAGCGACCCCACCACCGGGTATGTGAATGGGGCCAATGGGGTGTCCTATTTAGGGTACAAACGTACCCTGCAGGCCTACGATGCCTTCGGGCATGTGGTGGATAAAAAAGTACTGGGTATGGTGCTGAACAATGGCACCGAGTATTGTTTGAACGGCTTAGTAAGTGTTTTTTACTACGATGGCCTCGGCCGACAAATCGCCCGCATCGACCGTGGGGTTTACGATAGCAATAACTACCTGACCGAAATGCAATACGATGCGGCCGGCAATCTGATCCGTCGCATCGAATATGCCAATATTGCAACCAATGTCACTCAAAGCGGCTACACCAAGGGGGCCGCCGCTTTAGCCAGTGCAGGCGCAGTCAGCAGTGCCGGCTTCGACCGCGAAGTGTCCTATACCTACGACCTCCTCGGCCGTAAAACCTCCGAGACCCAATACCGCGTCCAGGGTTATACCCCCAACGGCAACGCCGTCAATGCCACCCTCACCGACCTCACCACCACCTACCGCTACGATGCCCTCGGCAACCTGATCTACACCCAGGACGGCCTCGGCAACCAAAGCTACGCCTGGTACGACGCACTCGGCCGCACCCAGGCCGTGCTCGACGTCGCCCGCGTCGTCGATGGCGGCGCCATCCAGCGACCCCTCACCATCTTCTTCCGCGACGTCTACGGCAACGTCGTCAAACAACAACGCTACGCCAGCGGCGGCACCGTCGCCGCCAACGGCACCCTGGTCATCCCGCCCGTCAACGCCGAATCCGCCAACGATCAGATCGAATACACCCAATACGACGCCCACGGCCGTGCCATCCGGCAGGTCAATGCCGTCGGCGACAACCAGTATTCCCGCTACGATGCCGCCGGGCGCGTCGCCTACGAATGGATTACCGCCAACGGCCTCAATCCCACCGGCTCCCGCCAGCAGGTCCGCGGCTATGAATACGATGCCACCGGCCGACAGACCGCCACCCTGCAACAGACCTATACCTACAATACCGGCTCCGGCACCGGCCTCAATACCACCCAACTGATCCAGTACGCCGGCTACAACGCCTTCGGCGAAATCGTCAGCAAGGGCGACAGCTACTTCGGCAATGGCTGGGAAGTCTTCCACTACAACCGCGCCGGCCAGCTCATCGCCGACTATCAAGGCGGCGTCGCCCACGCCTACCGCTACGACGCCTTCGGCAACCTCACCCTGCAGATCGAGAGCGATTCGCGCAACCTGCTCGATGCCACCTTCCTCTCCTACCGCAATACCCCCAGCCTGGACATGACCGGTGCCGTCGCCACCCGCATGGCCTATGACCCGCTCGGTCGTAACATCCAGACCTGGCAGGCCAGCCGGACCCTCGGCGACACCAGCGTCGCCAGCATCCGCACCAGCTACAACCGATGGGGCGACAAGACCAGCGAAACCGGCTACGACGGCGCCACCTTCAGCTACACCTACCGCGGCAACCAGCTCGCCCAGGTGATCTACCAAGGCAACGGCCTCGCCGCCAGCGATGTCACCAACACCTTCTACAGCGCCACCCTCGCGACCAACGGCACCCAATGGGTCGTCAGCAGCGGCACCCTGGTCGGCAAGGTCCTCGCCGAGTCCTACTACGATGGCCTCGGCCGCAAGGTCGGCGAACGCGATGCCAATGGCAACCTGATCGCCTACCACTACGACGCCGCCGGTAACCTCATCAAGGAAGACCGCGCCGCCGGCGCCGCCGACTTCGTCTACACCTACGACCTGTTCGGCCGCCGCGTCAGCGAGTCCGGCAACACCGGCTATACAACCGCCACCCGCTTCACCTACGACCAGGCCAATCGCCGCACCGCCGCCCTCATCGGCTCCCGTACCCTCTCCTACACCTACAACGCCCTCAACCAGCTCGTCTATCAAAGCACCCGCTTCAGTGGTGGTGCGGCCCTGGGTGAGGCCTATGCTTATGACGACTTCGGCCGCGTCGTCTCCTACAACAGTGACGCCAACAACTACATCCAAACCTACAGCTACGACAGCCGCGGCAACAAGATCGCCGATATCAAGACCAGCCGGAGCAACAGCAACCAGAAGTTGAGCCTGCGCTGGAACTACGACTACTTCGGCCGCCTGCTTAACCGCACCGACCTGGGCAACAACACCTACGCCTATCTCTACGACCGGCGCGGCCGCATGGTGGAAGAACGCGCCCAGATGCACCTCTCTACCGATACCGCCGGTACCGGTGCCATCGACAGCGGGTTCACCCACTGGCTGTTCTACGCCTACGACGATCAGGGCCGCATGATCGCCCAGGTCGACTACTCCCGCCTCGACCTGGATGACCGCCGCCCTAATATCGATGCGCCCTGGACGGTCATGGATGGCTACACCCGCAATGGCACCACCACCGGCTATGTCCCCGCCGTCTACAACGAGGGCGTGCTGGTCCCCGGTACCGGTACGACCGTATCCCTGCCCGAATACGATACCTACGAGCGCATCACCGCCGGCAGCATGCCCAAACGGGCCGACGACAACGTCGCCACCACCAACGTCAACGAGTTCAACCAGTTCGCGCTGAACCTGGCCCGCTACCTCGACAACCCCGCCACCTACGCCAACTACTTCAACAGCTATCGCGCCCCGGATTCATTCTGGGTCTCCAAGCAGGTGTCCTACAGCTACACCGTCCAGGTGCCGCAGAACAACACCGAGACCGCCGTCACCGGCCAGACCCCCATCTACAACAACGAAGGGCAGGTCATCGGCTATACCCCCGTCTACGGCACCATCAACTACACCACCTACACCCCGCAGACCGTCAACCAGAGTCAGACCGTCAACTACGTCGCCACCCGCAACTACA
>NZ_KB895367.1 GCF_000374805.1 Chitiniphilus shinanonensis DSM 23277 | reverse complement strand
GACGAAGCGCTGGACTTCCTGTCGCACGACATGCGCTCGCCGCAGGCGTCGATCCTGACCCTGATCGAACTGCACCAGCCGCAGCACGCCCAGGAGCAGGCGCTGCTGCAACGCATCGCCGCCCAGGCGCGGCGCACCCTCGCGCTGGCCGACAACTTCATCCGCCTGGCGCGGGCGCAGTCCGAGCAACTGCACCGCGAAGCGCTGGACCTGAACGACATCGTGATCGAGGCGGTGGACCAGCTGTGGGACCAGGCCCAGGCGCGCGGCGGCCGCATCGACGCCGAGGTGCCGGATCAGCCGTCGCCATGCGTGGGCGACCCGCTGATGCTGGCGCGGGCCTTGGCCAACCTGCTGGACAACGCACTGAAGTACGGTCCGGAGGGCGGGGTGGTGCGCTGCGTGCTGCGGCGCGACGGCGGGCTGTGGCGGATCGCGGTGATCGACCAGGGTCCGGGGATTCCGGAGGCGGCGCGGGCGTCGATGCTGGAGCGGTTCCAGCGGGTGGAGGCGGGGGACGCGCGTGGCTTCGGGCTGGGGCTGGCGTTTGTGCATACGGTGGCGCAGCGGCACGGTGGCGGCCTGGTCATGGACCACACGATCGATGGGTTTGCGATGACCATGGTATTGAACAGCCTTGGTGGCCGGCGATGATGCACTGATTGCCTTTCGGGATAGTTGGTACGCCTTGCCAGAACCATTGCGCCAGACTTTGTCGGCCATTCCAAATCCGCTGATTCATGCCGATCGATTTGCAATTTGCCTTGAAAAGGCCGCCGCAATGAATGGCGGCCTTTTCAATTCTTTGCAAATCAAAACCATTGTCAAGGCATCTTCATATAAGCGAATTATCTTGATAAATTAAAGGCGGTCGGACGTTGCATGGATATGAGGAACAAGAAGGGAGGGTAAAACCGGGGGGTTGTAGATGAAGGTATTGAACTGGCTAGGGATGGTGTATTGGGCGATGTAACCAATGCAGGGGTTCCATCCTCCGCGGCGCTCCTCAGCCGCGTTCGCGCCACATCCAACGATGTGGCGCTTTTTTTATCCTGATTCCGGAAGAATTGGGCTTATCCACCAAAATAGACGGAATCGATCCTGTGCTTGACCGCGATATCGCGATTGGCGCGTTCGAGCGTTTCGATCCTGAGGTGCGCTTCGACCAGTTGATCCATCAACCCGCGGCAATGTTCCTCGGCGCCGGTGCAGCGTTCCTGGAATTCGCGGCGTTCGGTCATCACGTCGGACAACACTTTCTGCAAGCGGGTGAGGTCCTTCCTCAATTCCGCCGCGCGCGTTTCGGAGGCATTGAAACGCGTGGCCAGGATGGCGTAGTTGGTCTTGGTTTGCGCCAGCGTTTCCTCCAGCGCGCGCTGGGTGGCCTCGGCCTTCTGCGCGCGTTCCTGCGCCAGCGCGATGTTTGCCATGGCATCCCGGGTGGCGGCTTCGGCGGTGGCCTGGGCCATGTGGTGCGCCTCGGTCAGGGCCAGTTCCCACAGCGCGGTCATGGCGCTCTCCGCCATCTTGCCCAATTGAGGACGGGAGAGGTTTTCCGCAACCCGGGTGGGCAGGTGGTTCCACCAGTCGTTCAACAGATCCTGAAGGCCCTTGTGGGCGCCGGTCCACTGGGGCTGCATTTCATGCAGTCTTTCCAGGGGCAGGACGCATTCCGAATAGAACATTTCGTCGAGCTGGGCATTGAGCGCATGCTCATTTGGTTTTTTCGGCCAGTCGCCGGTGCCGGTGGACAGATCCATGGAAGAACTCCTTTACCAGAAGATTTGCGAAACGATTCAACCCTAAAGATAAGTCCGATTTCGGATCGGGTTTGTCAAATTTCATCCAGGTTCCGGATTTGCCCCGCTGGATGATTGTTTGCAATTCAATTCTGCTTTTTGTGCAAGAGTTTCCCCAGGTCACTGGGAGCGGATCATGTCGGTCGGTGGATTGCTGATGATGCTGGGTCTGATTGCACTGCCAAACACTTCGTCCGCGGCGGATTGGGTGGGGCGCGTGGTGGGAATTGCCGACGGCGGCGTGGTGGTGGCCAGGAATGAGGCCGGGGCCATGCTCCGGGTGCGCCTTGCCGGGGTCGAATTGCCGGAGCCGGGCCAGCCTTTCAGTAATGCGGCGGAATTGGCGCTGGTGGATTTGTGCTACCAGAAACAGGCGCGGATCCGCGTGGAGAAGAAGAGCGCCGCCGCCCCGCGCGTCGCGCAGGTGCACTGCGCCGGCGTCAACGTGAACCTGGCAATGGTGCTGGCCGGCATGGCGTGGGCCAGCCGCACCGCGCAGCACGATACCCGGATCGCCCAGGCGGAAGTGCTGGCCAGGCAAGGCCGCTACGGCCTGTGGCAGGCCCCGGCGCCCATGTCGCCCTGGGAATGGCGCCGTTGCCGCAAGCGCGGGCAGTGTGGGACGCCATCCGATGCACCGGCGACCCGATTGGGCAGCCTGGCGATGTGATGGGCCGCGAGGCGGGGTTCAAGCGGCTTCGTTGCCACAAAAAATGCAAATGTCATCGAGCGCGTCTGGCACTGGCGTCGCGACGTTGAAGACTCCCGACAAAAGCCAGCGCGGCGGTTCCCACCGGAACTGCCGCGCTGGTTTTTTTGATTGGGCCCCGGGGCGAGGCCAACTGCATGGCGCCCGCCCCAAATGCCTGCCGCTGCTTTGCTCGGGATGAATCGAAAGTGCTCAATGGCTTTCTTTTATTTTCCCGAATTTGAAGGGTGTTTGTTTTGTTTGTCAGGCTGGCGTCGGAAATTATGCGCTTTTTTGTCCGCTGCGGTATTGCCAGGAATAAGCGATCGTCTCTTGCATTTGATGAATGTTTGCAATTTGCCTTTTCTTTGGGAGTTATCCTAAGGACGGGCGACGGCTGTTCGTATAGCCTCGCTCGTTGAGGCGCAATACATTTATTTCCGGGTGCGAATCCGAATCCGAATTCGATATGCGTTCATTTCGGGCCCTGGATTGGCAGTAGCCATCATTGGAAGCAGGAATATGAACCAAATCTATCGAAACGTCTGGAACGCCACGCTCAATACCTGGGTCGCCGCATCGGAATTGGCCCGGGGGCATGGCCGCGCGCAAAGCGCGTTGCGCATTGCCCGGCGCACGGCGGTTGCAGCTGGCGTGGTGGTGACCGCGCCAGGGTTGGCCTGGGCGGATACCGACATCACCGCGCCTGCTTCGTACACCCCCATTACGGCCAATCACGATCTGGCCATGATCAGCGTGAATGGCGGTGTCACCAATTTGAATGGCACGATCAATTTCAGCGGCTCCAGCGAAACGCAAGTGACCACCAAGACGCTTGAGGAGCTTTATAACGCCGGCTATGTCGTCGGGCCGTTTGAGGTTTCCAAGACCACGACGCCGTTCCTGCTATTGGGATCCAAGACCAAAGGGGTGGAGGTGCTGGATACGGCCACCATGGGCAAGACGGTGGCGAATGTCTATGACAGCGCCAATTTCGCCCAGGAAGCGGCCGGTTATGGCGTGGGGTTTGGCATTTATTCGGCCACCACTGGCAATGGCCCGTTCATCGATGCCTCGCTGGCGGATGTTTCGGGTGGCGGGACATTCAATCTCGATGCCAGCGGTACCCTCGGTGATGGCACGACACGCAATACCACATTTGTCCAGGTGACGGATGGGGTGGTCAATTGGAACGGTTCCACCAAGGTGATGTTTGTCGCGTTGAAACAGGTGCTCTCCGCAGCTGACCTGGCGGCGAAGGCCGTGACGGCCACCATGACCAGCTACAACGGCGCTTTTTCGGTCACGGACGTATTTGGCGTCGTTCACAACGTATCGGTCTCCAACCTGGCCGAAATGGTGGCCTACAACGATTGGCTGATCACGCAGCTCCAGGCGGGGAATCTGGGATCGGGGGCCGTGGCACAGACCAATTACGAAAAGGCCCTGGCCCTGGCTTATACCAATACGACGCTCAACTATACGGTCAATCAATCCGATGGCACCGTCGGGCCGAACGACCCGATGCTGGAGCCGGCGGGGACGATGATTGGTCTGCTGGCCGATGGCGCCAATGCAATAGGGCACGTGGGCGCCACCGGCAAGATCGCCGGCGACTGGAACTCGGTCGGCGGCACGCTGCTTCAAGCCAGGAATGGGGCAACCATCGTCAACGATGGCATCGTCAGCAGCGTCAGGCTGGGGACCGGCATGGCGGCCGAAAGCGGTGCGCATCTGATCAACAACGGCGTGCGTCATGTAGGCGATGCCGGCAATGGGGTGATTGGCGAGGTCAAGGCCGATTCGATTGGCGATGCCGGGACGACCTTTATCAATAACGGCATCGTCAATCTCTATCTCTACAACTATTCCGCCCTGGGTGGTTCTCCGGTCAGTACCTGGCTGACTGTCCAATCGGGGGCTGCGGGTACCAACAACGGTACGGTCAATGTCGGGGTCAATCCCTCGCCGGCCTCGCCTTCCGGTGTCGGCGTCAATGTCCTGAATGGCGGTCAATTCACCAACGCCAGCGGCGGCGTGATCTACCTGGGCCGTGCCCCGTCGGAAAACGTCGCCCTGTTGCCCGAGGATCGCGGCGGCGCCGACGTGGCGCAGCCCAACGGCGATATCGGCATCCAGGTTTCGGTGGGTGGCAAGGCCGTCAACAATGGCACCATCGTCATCGGCGACAAGGTGCAGAAGGGCTGGGGGATCTGGGTGACCGGCGCCAACAGCACTACCTCCGCCATCAACAACGGCACCATCAAGGTCAACGGCCACTACAACGACACCCCGCTGGCCAATGTCGGCCTGTACAGCACCACGACCGTCGGCACCGCCAACAACGCCGGCACCATCGATGTATCGGGTGTCAATGCCATCGGTATCCAGGCCCTGAGCGGCGGCAAGGCGGCCTCCAGCGGCACCATCAATGTCGATGGCGCGGTGACGGCCAACGGCCTGCGCAGCTATGGCATCTGGGCGGAAGGCAGCGGTTCCGCCGTCGGCCTGTCCGGAGCGGTGAACCTGACTGGCGAGGGGGCCATCGGCGTGCATGCGCGCGATGGCGGCCAGGTGGCGGTGTCGGGCGCCGGGGTGGTCAACTTCTCGGCCGGCACCCACCAGATCGGCTACTACCTGTACGGCCCAGGGGCGACCATCCTCACCAACGGCACGGCGTCGCAGGCGGTCACCACCGAGGATTCGACGCTGTTCCGTATCGGCGGCGGGGCCAGCTACGCCGGCGTGGCCGGTGCCGGTGGCGCGGTGACCGCATCCGGCCAGGGCAGCAAGGGCATCGTGGCCACCGGCACCTCGGGCGGCATCGTGTCGTCGTACAACTCGAACGGGATGACGCTGGCGCTGGCGGGGCCGGACACCATCGGGGTGCTGGTGGAAGGCGGCGCGCAGGGCAAGATCAGCAGCAGCGCCGATCTCCAGATCACCAATGCTGCGGCGACCGGTTCGATCGTCGGCGTGGTCGATGGCCAGGCGCACGACCTGATCGGTGGGGCGATGGGCGCGCCGATCGCCGGGGTGCTGGCCGACGCCAGCAAGGCCGCCGGCGCGGCCGGCTTCGGCAGCGGCACGCTGCTGGTGACCCAGGCGGCGCTGAATTCGACGGTGGACGAGGTCACCGGCTACGTGGCCCGCCACGGTGGGATGCTGAGCAATTCGGGCGCCTTCACCTTGTCCGGGACGGATTCGGTCGGCCTGCTGGTGGAGGCCGGCTCGCGCATCGACAACAGCGGCAAGCTGGTGCTGAGCGGCGAGGATTCCTACGGGGCGCGGGTGCTGAACGGCACGCTGAACAACAGCGGCGACCTCGAGGTCCACGGCACCGCGGTCTATCTGGAAGGCGCCTCGGCCACGCTGAACAACAGCGGTGGCGCGCATCTGCTGGCCACCGACGGCCGGGCGGCGATCGAGGTGGGCCCCGGCGCCAACCTGGTGTTCGGCGGCCCCGGCTCCGGCGTGGTGGAAGGCCGCGGCAGCGCGTCGGCGATCCGGGTCGATGCCGGGGCG
>NZ_KB895366.1 GCF_000374805.1 Chitiniphilus shinanonensis DSM 23277 | reverse complement strand
GACGGCGTGCGCCAGGAGCCCACCGTGGCCGGGCGCGCGCTGACCTGGTCCGGCCTCGACTTCGAGGCGGGGCAGCAGCGCACCGTCAAGCTGCTGCTGGTGGTCGGCACCGGCGTCAACCAGGGCGACTACGTCAACCAGGCGTGGGCGCTGAACCAGCCGACCGGCACCCAGATCTCCAACGTCGGCAGCGCCACCGTGCGCGTGGTGCCCGACCCGCTGTTCGATTGCCCGGACGTGATCGGCAAGGTGTTCGACGACCGCAACGGCAACGGCTACCAGGACGACGGCGAGCCGGGCCTGCCCGCGGTGCGCATGGCCACGCCGCGCGGACTGCTGGTGACCACCGACGCGCAGGGGCGCTTCCACGTGCCGTGCCCGGACATCCCGCGCAGCGACATCGGCAGCAACTTCGTGATGAAGCTGGACGAACGCACGCTGCCGTCGGGCTACCGGCTCACCACCGAGAACCCGCGTGACGTGCGGCTCACCCGCGGCAAGCTGGTGAAGCTGAACTTCGGCGCCACGGTGCACCGCGTGGTGCGGGTGGAGCTGGACGACGCCGCCTTCGTGCCCGGCGACACCGCGCTGGCCCCGGCCTGGCAGGCCGGCTGGCAGGCGCTGCCGTCGCAACTGCAACCCCATCCCTCGGTCCTGCGGCTGGCCTACCGCCGCGATGGCGCCACGCCCGAACTGGCGCGCCAGCGCCTGGACGCGCTGCGCCGCGACATCGCCGCACGCTGGCGCGCCCTGGGCGACGCCTACCCGTTGCAGATCGAGGAAGAACTCCTGGAGGTGGCGCCATGAACCTGCCCCGCGCCATGAACACACCCACCCGCATCGCCTGCCTGATCGGCATGTTGTTCGGCAGCGCGCCCGCCTGGGCGCAGCCTTTCCAACCCGAGCCGGTGTGCGGCGCCGACGAGCGCCCGTGCCTGCGCGGCAACACCCTGCATAACGCCCTGGTGGTCGAGCGCAACGGCGACAATCCGCCCAACAGCGAGCGCGACGAGCCGGTGGCCGGCGTGCCGGCCAGCACCGTGCGTCGCATGCTGGGCCAGGCCGCGCCCGCCACGCCGCCGGTACTGGCGCGCGAGTTGCGCCCCGAAACCCGGCAGGACGACGCCCGTTCCCGCTTCGACTCGGGCATGACCGGGTTGTCGGCCGAGGACCGCGCGCAGCTCGACCAACTGGCCGCCACGCTGCGCGACCAGCGCAACCTGCGCTTCCAGCTGATCGGCCACGCCGACGCCCAGCGCCTGTCGCCCCGGGCCCGTGCCCGCTATCGCGACAACCAGGGCTTGTCCGAAGCGCGCGCGCTGGTGGTGGCCGAGTACCTGCGCCAGCAACTGGCGCTGCCGGTGGAGCGTTTCAGCGTCGAGGGCCGCGCCGAGCGCGAACCCATCGCCAGCAACGCCACCGCCGACGGCATGGCGCAGAACCGCCGGGTGGAGATCCGCGTGTGGTACGACGTGGCGCCGGCCGTGCCCGCGCCGACGCCGGCGCCGCCGGCCGACCCCACCGCCTGCGCCGCCGTGGGCCATAGCGACGCGCCGTTCCGCGTCACCATCGACGGCGTACCGCAGCAGGCCGGCGAACCGGTGAACGAAGCCGACGCCCGTCGCTGCGTCGACGTCGCGCTGGCCGCCGCCGACCTCCAGATCAAGTACGACGATCTGGCCGCCACCCCGTCGCTCAACGGCTGGACCGATCGCCAGCGCATCCCCGCCGGCGAAGCCGTGCGCTTCTTCAGCTACAGCAACTACGTGCGCTACCTGGAACGCGCCGAGATCCGCATCCATCCGCGCCGGCAAGGCACCCGGGGCGAGCCGTTGTGGACGTTGCCGATCCCCGTCGGCGGCGAGGTCGCGTGGACCCCGCCGGCCGACGCGCCGGGAGAATTGCTGTACGTGTTGCGGGTATACGATGCGCGCGGCCGCTACGACGAGACCGTCGCCAAGCCATTGCTGCTGGCCGGTCTGCCGATGGCGGTCGCGGCCGACGCCGACGACCCGGCACGCGAAGCGCTGACCGGCTGGGGCGAGAACGCCCGCCAGCTGGCCGGCATCCCGGTCAACGGCGGCACCGTCACCGTCAGCGGCAGCGGCGTCGCCGCCGGCCAGACCGTCGAAGTGCTGGGCGCGCCGGTGCCGGTGGACCGCAACGGCCGCTTCGCGGTGCGGCAGATCGTGCCGTCCGGCCCGCAGTCGGTCGAGGTCGCCGTGCTCGACCCCGACGGCCAGGGCACCCACTACCGCCGCAACCTCACCATCCCCGACCGCGACTGGTTCCTGGTGGCCATGGGCGACCTCACCCTCGGCCAGCAACGCGTCAGTGGCCCCGCGCTGCTGGCGGTCGAGGACAACCGGCGCGAGGACGACGGCTCGCACTACCTCGACGGCCGCGGCGCCTTCTACCTCAAGGGGCGGCTGGGCGACGACTACCGCGTCACCGCCTCGATGGACACCGGCGAACAACCGCTGGACGACATGTTCAGCAACTTCGCCAGCAAGGACCCGCGCTACCTGCTGCGCCGGCTCGACCCCGACCGCTTCTACCCGGTGTACGGCGACGACAGCAGCATCGTCGACGACGCCCCCACCCAGGGCAAGTTCTACGTCAAGGTCGAACGCGGCGATTCCAGCCTGATGTGGGGCGACTTCCGCACCGCCTGGAGCGGCACCGAACTCACCCAGTACAGCCGCGGCCTGTACGGCGCCAACCTGCAATGGTACGGCGACGAGCAGGCGCCCACCGGCGGGCGCACCAGCGCCCTGAACGCCTTCGCCGCCGAGCCGGGCACCATGAACTCGCGCGAAGCGTTCCAGGGCACCGGCGGCTCGCTGTACTACCTGCGCCACCTCGACATCACCAACGGCTCCGAGCGGGTGTGGCTGGAAGTGCGCGACCGCGATTCCGGGCTGGTGCTGGAACGGCGGCAACTGGTGGCCGGGCAGGACTACGACGTCAACTACCTGCAGGGCCGCCTCACCCTGGCGCGCCCGCTGGCCTCGCACAGCGACAGCGGCAGCCTGGTGCGCACCGGTTCCCAGTCCGGCAACCCGGCCTGGCTGGTGGTCAGCTACGAATACACCCCCGGGCTCGATGCCCTGGACGGCAGCACCTACGGCCTGCGCGGCAGCCAGTGGCTGGGCGAGCACCTGCGCCTGGGCGTCACCGGCTACCGCCAGGGCGACCCCGGCGCCGAACAGAAGGTGCACGGCGCCGACCTGCTGCTGCGGCACAGCGACGGCACCTACCTGCAAGCCGAAGTGGCCCGCTCCAGCGGCGCCGGCAGCGGCACCCTGACCTCGATCGACGGCGGCTTCAGCTTCGGCGCCCTGCGCGGCGACGGCCGCGACGCCGGCGCCCGGCGGATCGAAGCCGCCGTCGCCCTGGCCGACGTGATCGACGGCGGCCAGGGCCGCCTCGGCGCCTACCACCAGCACCGCGACCAGGGCTTCTCCGGCCCCGGCATGGACACCCTGGACGGCCAGGCTGTCACCGAGCAGGGCGTCAGCGCCAGCCTGCCGCTGGGGGAAGCCACCACCGTCGAGGTCAAGGCCGACCAGCGCCGCGCCGACACCCAGGACTACCGCGCCGCCGAAGTGGACGTGCACCAGCAGCTGAGCCCCGAATGGGCGGTCTCGGCCGGCGCCAAACACGACCGGCGCGACGTCACCGCCGCCAACGCCAGCGCCACCCTGTCGGCCCCGGGCCAGCGCACCGACGCCATCGTCCGCGCCGACTACACCCCCACGGTGGCAGGCCCCGACGGCGAGGCGGTGCCGGCCGACTGGGCCGTCTACGGCTACGGCCAGGGCACCGTCGAGCGCGACGACAGCCGCCAGGCCAACAACCGCGTCGGCGTCGGCGCCAGCTACCAGCTGACCGAACGCCTGCGCGCCGACGGCGAAGTGTCCGACGGCAACGGCGGCGTCGGCGGCAAGCTCGGCCTGGACTACCGCATCGCCGACCGCAGCAACGCCTACCTGCAATTCGTGCAGGAGACCGAGCGCCCCGACCTGGGCTATCGCGGCCGCAGCAACAGCCTGGTCACCGGCGGGCGCTACCAGGCGTCCGAGCAGGTGAACGTCTACGCCGAGAACCGCGCCTCGCGCAACAGCGGCCAGGACAGCATCACCCAGGCCTTCGGCCTGGAACTGGCGCCCAACGACCGCTGGACCTTCGGCGGCCAGCTCGAAGTGGGCACCGTCAGCGACGAGTTGGCGGGCGACCTCAAGCGCCACGCCGTCAGCGGCAGCGTCGCCTACAAGAAGGACCGCGAGAAGTTCGCCAGCACCCTGGAATACCGCACCGAACGCGGCGACCAGTCGGGCAAGCGCCAGACCTGGCTGACCCAGAACAGCTACGGCAACCAGCTCAGCGACGCCTGGCGACTGATGGCCAAGGTCAACGCCTCGTACAGCGAAGCCAGCCAGGGCGCCTACCTGGACGGCAACTACGTCGAGACCGAACTGGCCGGCGCCTACCGCCCGGTGGACAACGACCGCTGGAACACCCTGCTGCGCTACCAGTTCCTGTACAGCCTGCCGTCGCCGGGCCAGGTGACCGACAGCGGGGGCATGGCCGACTACGCCCAGCGCAGCCACGTGGTGAGCGTGGACACGATCTACGACCTGTGGCCGTGGTTGTCGGTGGGGGCCAAGTACGCGATGCGGCTGGGCGAGTTGAAGGCCACCCGGGGCGACGGCGAATGGTTCAGCAGCAGCGCCAACCTGGTGGTGGCGCGGACCGACTGGCACCTGGTGCGGCAGTGGGATGCGCTGGTGGAATGGCGCCGGCTGGCGGCGCGCGAGGCGGGGGATGCGGAGCAGGGGGCGCTGGTGGCGGTGTACCGGCACCTGGGGAACAACGTGAAGGCGGGGGTGGGCTACAACTTCACGCGGTTCTCGGACGACCTGACCGATCTGTCGTATCGCAGCCGGGGCTGGTTCATCAACGTGCTGGCGGTGTATTGAGCGGCCGACAAAACCTTCCTGGCTGCGTCGCGCGGGGGCGCCGGGCTGGACTTGCCGTACTTACACGTACTGTGTGCGAGCGAAGGAAGTCCGATTTACCGCTTTTCAGGACGTTTCGCGCTTCTTGCCAGGACCGCTTCGCTGGATTTTGCCGGCCGCCCCGAGCGGCCGGCAAACGCTCCGCCGCGATGTGGTTTTCCCGGGTTGCCGTTCTGGATGTTTGTAAAGAAGTGTCAGCAATCTTGTAGCCCGCGGCTGGATCACCCGAATATCCGGCTGCGGCCCTCCAGGGAGGGCCATACGAAAGGATGAGGGCTCCGATTCCAGGTGGCGACTCGATATACTGCGGGCGCCGCCTCGTATCGCGCGCTCCGGCGGGCCACGCCCCTCCCACCGCCATACCTGCCGTTCTCCGTTTGCCGTCACCGCGCGCGCCCCAGGGGCCGTGCGTCGTCGCGACAGATCACATGACAAGGAATTGCAAGCCATGCGAATTGCCGTGCTCGATGACGATCCCATGCACCTCGATCTCATCGCCAGCCTGGTCGCCAGCCTGGGTCACGATTGCGTGCGTTTTTCGCGCGGCCAGCAATTGATGCACCAATTGCGCCGCGAAAGCTTCGACCTGCTGCTGCTCGACTGGGAATTGCCCGACATCAGCGGCCTGGAGCTGCTGCAATGGCTGCGGCGCGACCGCCAGCAGGCGCTGCCGGTGATCCTGCTCACCTGTCGCAACCAGGAGCGCGACGTGGTCACCGCGCTGAACCACGGCGCCGACGATTTCATGTCCAAGCCGATCCGCCTGGCGGAGCTGAAGGCGCGGGTGCAGGCCACGCTGCGGCGCAACTACCCGGAACAGGTCAAGCGCGTGCTGTCCTGCGGCGACTACGTGCTCGATCTGGACGCGCGCAGCGTGCATTACCAGGGTCAGGCGGTGGAACTGACCCAGAAGGAATTCGACCTGGCGCATTGCCTGTTCGCCAACGCCGGCCGCCTGCTGTCGCGCGGCTACCTGATCGAAACGGTGTGGGGCGTGCCGACCGACCTGCCCAGCCGCACCCTGGACACCCATGTCTCGTCGCTGCGCAACAAGTTGCAGTTGCGGCCCGAACGCGGCTTCCGCCTCAGCGCCACCTACGGCCAGGGCTACCGGCTGGAGCCGCTGGCGCGCAACGCGGAGGAGACGCCATGAACCGCGCGCTGGCGCTGGTCTGGCTGCTGGGCGCGTCGGCCATCGCCCACGGCGCCGGCAAGGATTATGTGGACTACCGGGTGCGGCCCGGCGACAACCTCTACCTGCTGGCCGAACGTTACTTGCAGCATCCGGCGCAATGGCAGCGCCTGGCCGAACTGAACCGCGTCGCCGATCCGTTGCGGCTGCCGCCGGGCATGACGCTGCGCCTGCCGGCGGCGTTGCTGCGCGGCACGCCGCAGCGGGCGACGGTGCTGTACGCGCGCGCGCCGGCCGATGCCATCGGCGCCGACGGCCGCCGCCGCCCGCTGGCCAGCGGCGACACCCTGCGCGAAGGCGAGTGGATCGAGGCCGGCGCCAGCGGCTTCGCCGCGCTGCGGCTGGCGGACGGCTCGGACATCGAGGTCCACCCCGGCGCACGCATGCGGCTGGAGCGGCTGCGCGAGGTGAAGGAACTGGGCCGCAGCCAGAAGACCATGACGCTGAGCAAGGGCCGGGTCGACGTGAAGGCGGCGCCGCAGCCGCCCGACTCGCGCTTCGACGTGCGCACCCGCCTGGCGGTGACGGGGGTGCGCGGTACGCACTTCGGGGTGCAGGTGCGCGAGCGCGACGGCGCGGCGCTGACCGACGTCAGTGAAGGCGTGGTCGAGGTCGACGCCACGCGCGGCGGCGCGCGCCGGGTGGCGGCGGGCGAGGGCGCGGTGGTCGCCGGCGGCGCCGACGCCCCGGCGGTGCGCCCCCTGTTGCCGGCGCCGGCGCTCGACGGCGCCGCCGAGCGCTACGACGCGCTGCCGGTGGTGCTGGCGCTGACGCCGCAGCCGGGCGAGCACGGCTACCGGGCGCAACTGGCCGACGATGACGGCTTCGCCCGCATCCGCCAGCAGTGGACCGTCGCCGCGCCGCGGTTGCGGCTGGAAGGGCTGCCCGACGGCATCCATTACCTGCGGCTGCGCGCGCTGGACGCCGACGACCTGCCCGGCGTCGCGCTGGAATACCGTTTCCGCCTCAAGACCACGCCGGTGGCGCCGCTGCCGCAGGCGCCGGTGCAGGACGCGGTGCTGCCGACCGGCCGCATCGCCGTGCAATGCAGCGGCATCCCCGACGCCGCGGGCTTTTTGCTGCAATACGGCCCCGACGCCGGCTTCACCGCCGCCGCCACCCGCAGCGAACGCGCGCGCGACTGCCGCTTCGAGCTGGCGCAGGATCGGCCGGCCGTCCTCTACTGGCGCGTCGCCACGCTGGAAGGCATGGGCGACGACGCCGAGCGCGGCCCGTTCAGCGACGCCAGCCGCCTGCGCGTGGTGCCCGCGCCGCAGGCGCCGGTGCTGACGCTGGAATCCGGCGAACGGATCCAGGCGCACTGGGGCGCGGTGCCCGACACCCGCTTCCGGGTGCAACTGGCGCGCGATCTGGCGTTCGCCGAGCTGGTGGCGGACACCACCGTCGACGAGCCCCGGGTGAGCTTCGACGTCGGCGCGCGTTGCCGGCCGTATTTCATCCGCCTCCAGGCCATCGACCAGTACGGCCTGCAATCGGCGTTCTCGCCGCCACGCCGCGTCGATCCCGACCGCGCGGTGTGCGATACGCGCGGCGAGCCGGTGATGCAGCAGGACGGACGCTCGGTGCGCCGGGGCAGCGCCGGCTAGGGCCTGTCCACCCACTTTTCGCTGCAGCGCCGGGCCGGCAGACGGTCAGCCACCAGGCGTGCGACGCAGGTAATAACGAGTTATTTCCAAGGAGCACAACACAGTGGATGACCGTCTGCCGGCCCGGCCCTTCGGGTTCGGGGCATTGCCGGCGCGCTGCGGCGTTGTCGGCCGCTCACGGTATTCATACCGCAGCACGGCCGGCGCCTTCCCCCGCACCGACACGGCCCCGAACGCTGTCGCGAAAAGTGGATGAACAGGCCCTGGTGAGCACGCGCGGCCGGCCCCGACCTCCCACCCGCTGGCAGGCACTGCCCTGGATCGCGCTGATGCTGCTGGTCGCCGCCCTCGGCGCCCTCAACGGCCTGGGCCGGATCGAGGCCGCCGTGCAGGACGGCCTGGCCGCGCTGCACACCCGCCAGCCCGACCCGCGCATCGTCATCGTCGCCATCGACGACCACAGCCTGCAAACCCTGGGCCGCTGGCCCTGGCGCCGCGACGTCCACGTCGCCCTGCTGCAACGGTTGCACGCCGCCCGCCCGGCCGCCATCGGCCTCGACCTGATCCTGGCCGACCCCGACGACGACCACCCCCAGGACGACCTGCGCCTGACCGCCGCCATCCGCCGCGCCGGCAACGTGGTGCTGCCGATGTACGTCGAAGGCGGCGAGCACCAGCCGTTGCAGCCGGTGCTGCCCTGGCCGCCGTTCGCCCAGGCCGCCGCCGCCGTCGGCCACATCGACGCCGAACTCGACCCCGACGGCGTGGTGCGCAGCGTGTTCCTGCGCGAAGGCCAGCCGCCGCAATGGTGGGATCACTTCGCCCTCGCCGTGTACCAGGCCGCCGGCCAGCGCCTGCCGGCGAACGGCCTGCCCGGCGCGCGCCGCCCCGACACCGCCTGTTGCAGCGACGGCGGCAGCTGGGCGCGCGACTACTGGCAGCAACTGACCTTCATCGGCCCCGCCGACAGCTACCCGCGCTACGCCTACCTCGACGTCCTGCAAGGCCGGGTGCCGGACAGCGCCCTGGCCGGGCGCATCGTGCTGGTCGGCGCCACCGCGCCCGGCCTGGGCGACTCCTACGCCACCCCGCTGGCCAGCCAGAACGCGCTGATGCCCGGCGTCGAAGTGATCGCCACCGTGCTCGACGGCCTGCTCAACCAGCGCGACCTGCGCCCGGCCACCGCGTGGGGGAACGCCCTGTTCGCCCTGCTGCCGCTGTGGCTGGCGCTGCCCGGCCTGCGCCGCGGCTGGCCGGCCCCGGCGCTGCTGGGCGGGCTGGCCGCCGCCGTGCTGCTGGGCGCCTGGG
>NZ_KB895365.1 GCF_000374805.1 Chitiniphilus shinanonensis DSM 23277 | reverse complement strand
ATGCTGCTGCCGTGCGCGGTCTGCTGGTCCTGCGCCAGGTTGTATTCGCTCTTGCTGCTGCCGACGCTGATCTGCAGTTGCACGCCCATGTTGTTGAGGCTGTCGGGGGCATCGACCAGCTTGCCATCCACCATCGCCTTGGCGCCCGCCAGCTGGCTCATGCGGTAGATGCTGTCGGCGGCCTGCAGGGTCTTGACGGCGCTGAGGCGGCCGTCTTCGGCGTCGCCGGCCTGATCGAGGTTGGTGGCCACTTGTTGGGCCATGTCCACCAGCGCGCCACCCAGCCCGATGCTCAGCCCCGACTGCTTCTGCTTTTGCGTCTCGGCGTAGTGCTGCGTTTCCGCCGCCGCTTCGATCCGCACGTTGCGACCGCTGATGCTCAGGTCGCCACCGGCCAGCAGGTCGCTGGCCTGCACCCCGACGTCGCGACCGGCGTAGACGGTGACGTCGCCGGTGTGCAGCAGGTCGCGCGCGACCTGCCTATTGCTTGATCCCGGCATTGCTTGCGCAATCCCGGACAGCAACAGCAAGCTGGCAAGGAAAAGCTGGAGGGATGGTCGAATCGGCCGCATTAATAAGAATGACGTTTTATGGCGCGATTCAATATACGCGAATCAGGATGAAATGGGATATTGGAAAGCGATTCAGTTTTTATTGCACGCGGCAATCAATGATCTTGGGGTAAGCAATTACCTATATCTAGTCATTGGATCGCATAAAGAGCGGATGCCTATGAATGGAGTGGCACTGATGGGTGCCACCCGATGGGGATCAGCTCAGCACAGGCGCTTGCAACGCCTTGCAGCAAAGCTCAAGTTCTTCACGTTCCACGTCGCACAGGTTGGCCCAATCTTCGGCCATGCGACTTCCGATCCCAGCCAAGTCATGGGCGTTGGCGTGGACGGTGGAAAGCTCGGCTATGGCGCGGAACAGTGCGGCCAATTCGACGAAACCTTGTCGGGCTTGCGCGGCTTGGTCGATGGCTTGATCGAGCGAGGCGATGCAGGCGAGCCAAGGGGTGGTAGTGGGGACGGCGGGGTTGGGATGAGGCATGGTGAAATTCCTTTTCGGGGATTGTGCATCCGTCACCCCGAGTCCAAGCGAGGTGGGCGGAACCGTGCAGGTTGGACTACCGGGAAAAGGAACCGGCGCAGCTCGCGCTGCCCCACACGGCCCACCCAAAGGACAGCACCATGCAACGGACATAAAAAAGCCGCTTGCGCGGCGATGTCCGCCTTTTCAATTCCGGGAGTCCAAGCCCGGTCGCGTGATTGAACGCGACAGCGGAAGCATAGGCCGGATGGGTGCAGTTGTAAATGGGGCTAAAGGAAAGGAAGCGCTTGTCGGTCTACAGGCGACGGCGAGCTATCGGGCTAAATTTCACCGCCAATCGAATTCTTTATCAATTTCCGAGTCAGTCTTAAATCCAAATTTTAATCCAACCTCCAAGAGCTTGATGGCAGCCTTTCCCGAAACGTTAAACGGAAAAAGCTCAAGCATAGAGACTATGCTTTCATAGACTAAACCATATTCGCCTGCCTCCTGGAGCCATCCAGTTAGCTGTTCTATCTGAGCCTCATAGGAGAGTTGTTCAGAGGGAAAGTGCACAGCAACCTCCGGTTGCCCCCTGATCTCATTAAGCAAAAAAATCCAGGTTGTCTTCAATAAATTGATAGTCTTTCCTCATTTTTTCTCACGTCTCAATTTTCGTTATAGGCTACTCGATCAATTGAAGTGGCGACTTCGTTTTTTAATCCATAATACAATTGTGATGTACTTTCGCGCATGAAAAATTTGATGCCCTAAATTACCCCGTGACGCGCAAGACCAAATGCGTCGGCAAGCAATGCCAATGCGCGAATTGAATTTGCCATGGAAGACCATCGCCACGGTGATTGGGGTGCACCTGAGCACAGTCATGGCGTGGTCCAGACGCTATTCAGCGGAAGGTGAAGCGGGGCTGAAGTCGAAAACACGGGGTCGCCACTATTGGTCCGGGAGCACGCTGAGCCTGGCGCAGGAACGGCACTTACGCTCGATCATCGTCGGTTTTCACCTTTGACACAAAAAGTATAATTTCTCTCTTAATTTATCAAATTCATTATTTTCAGAAATCATGGGCTGCCCCCCTTCATACAAAACGACATCATTTAAAGAGCCCATCCCACCATACATAGATATTATTTTAAATAAAACATCACCACTATTTATTAACAGATCACCCTTTAATCTCTCAAATGCGCCAGCCCACTCATCGCCTCCTCCCGCGCGAAGCAACTCAATCATCCTTGTCATAACAAATTCAATTTCTTTCAAATTTTTCATTTCAACGGACTCGAATCAATAACCTTAACACCATTAATCAGCCAAGGTTTTTCCACGACTATCTGTTGCGTCCCCCCTACGTACACCCCACCTTGAGGAGCAACTTCGCCAACGTACACCTTTGTTCCTGCCGGAATTTTTACTTCAAATGCTGTATCTATTGGAGACTTTGCCCCACCCGGCCAGACCGGCAACACAGCTTTATCAATACGCTCTTGTAAAATTCCATTCGGCTTTTCTAAGCTGAAAAACTGACCAAGAGGTTGACTACTAGAACCCGCCCGATACAGAACAGTATCTTTTTCCAAAGTCATAACCGTGTATCGCCCCCCTGTAAAGGTTCCAGCTAAGTTGTCAGGCAAAGGCCCGGGATTGACATACGAGTAGGTGCCATTAGCGCGGCCCAGCGTAGCAGGGACACCTGGAATGCCACCCTGCAACGGCGCCACCGGCCGATCCTGCCCCACCATCTCCGCGTCCACCGGCGAGGGGTCGCGCGGTGCGGTCGTCGGCTTCACAGGCTTCACCGGCTTGCCCGCAATATCCCCCTCCAGTCCCGCCTTGTTCAAGGCAATAGCCGACAGAATCCCGGTGCCCAGCGCCGTAGCCGCTTTGGCATAGCCATACCAGTATTTGCCGCTGTCTTCGTCCAGCCCAAAGAAGTTGCTGAAGTTGTACAGCTTCGCCTCTTCCAGCAACCTTGCCTGCTTCGCTTCCGGGCTGGTTTCATACAGTAACGACATGATCTGCTGATAACCAGCCTGCTGCTCTTTCGGGTTCTGGTAGCCCAGGTTGGGGTAGGTGTTGGCTGCCTGTTGCGCTTTGTACCGTTCAACGTCGCAGGCAAATTGGTTACTGCCCTCGCAGGCGGCCCGCAACGCGGCATCGGCTTTTTTGTCCTTGGCATCCAGCGCTGCCAGTTCCTGCTCTTCCTTTTTGCTCAGCTCACCCTTGTCCCGCTTGCGTTCCAGTTCGGTCTTGCGCGCTTTGTCCTGGTGCTTGAGGTAGTTGTTCTCCACCGCGTTCTGCGCAATCGCCGTGCCGTTGGCCATGCTGGTCACATCCCCACCCGCCAGCCCGATCCCCGCCGCCGTCAGCACCTGCGTCGCCGCGATGAACAGGTCCGGGTGCTTGATGTTGCCCAGCTCGTCCTTTTCGAACGCCTGCGCCAGCGCATTGGGGAGCAGGTCGCCCAGGGCGCCGCTGCTCATCCCCACTTGCCAGTTGCCGCCAGTGAGCACCGCCAGGGCACCACCCAGGGCGGCGTGCGCGGCGATCTTTTCGGGGCTGCCTTCGTCGAAGGTGTCGCCGATGGCTTTGGCCGCCATGGCCGCGTACGGCTTCACCAGTTCGGCCATGGCGTCGTACATGGCCTGCTTTTCCGCAACTTTTTCCTTGTCGAAGATCTGCGCGATGGCGCCGTTGGCGTTGCTGGTGTCGCGGCTCAGTTCGGCGACGTCCTGTTTCTGGTTCGCCTGGTCGCGGATGGTGATGGTGCCTTCGCTGACCGCAGCGTGAGTGGTGCCGCTGGATTCGCCGCTCTGGCTGTTGCCCTTGGGCGCGAAGCCGGCCTTGCCGAAGCCTTGGTCCAGGCTGCCGCTGGTGCTGACGCTGATACCGACGCTGGTGGCCTTGTATTCGGCCTCGTTCTGCAGGTCGCTGAAGCCCAGGGTGCCGGTGTCCAGTTTGTTCTTGGCGGGGTCGGCGCTGCTGGCGATCACGCCGCCGTTGAGCTGGGTATGGCCTTCGACGTAGACGTTGAAGCCACCTTCGCCGGCGAACAGGCCGCTTTGTTCCTGCACCGACAGGTAGTCGCTGTCGGTCTTGGCTTTGTTGAAGCTGGCGCTGGCCTGGCCGCTCATGCTGCCGAAGGTGAAGCTGCCGCTGACGCCGCTGCTGCGCTGCTTGGCCTGGTAGTCGATGTCGTCCTGCTGGCTCTGGATCAGCAGGTCGCCGCCAACGTTGGCGATCACGGTCTTGCCGGTGGCCTGGGCGCCGATCAGGCTGGTGTCGCCACCGCTCTTGAGCGTCAGCGTTTCACCAGCGGTGACGGTGGTTTCCTTGTAGGTGGTGGCGTCGCCGTTGGTGAAGCCCTTGCTCTGGCTGGCGCTGCCGAACACGCTGATGCCGATGCCGCCGTTGCGGGCGCCGATGCCGACGCCCACTTCCCAGGCGCTGCTCTTGTTGTCGCTGCGTTCGCGCGCCAGTTCTTCGGCGCTGCGCAGGGTAAGGTCGTTGGCGGCGTCCAGGGTGATGTTCTTGCCGTCGAGCTGGCTGCCCAGGATGGTCAGGTTGCCCTGGCCGGTTTCGCCGTCGCCGCGGGCGACGATGGCGATATCGCCGCCGGCCTTGATGCTGCTGCCGTGCGCGGTCTGCTGGTCCTGCGCCAGGTTGTATTCGCTCTTGCTGCTGCCGACGCTGATCTGCAGTTGCACGCCCATGTTGTTCAGGCTGTCGGGGGCATCGACCAATTTGCCGTCCACCATCGCCTTGGCGCCCGCCAACTGGCTCATGCGATAGATGCTGTCGGCGGCCTGCAGGGTCTTGACGGCGCTGAGGCGACCGTCTTCGGCGTCGCCGGCCTGGTCGAGGTTGGTGGCCACTTGTTGGGCCATGTCCACCAGCGCGCCGCCCAGCCCGATGCTCAGCCCCGACTGCTTCTGCTTCTGGGTCTCGGCGTAGTGCTGGGTCTCGGCCGCCGCTTCGATCCGCACGTTGCGACCGCTGATGCTCAGGTCGCCACCCGCCAGCAGGTCGCTGGCCTGGATGCCAACGTCGCGGCCGGCGTAGACGGTGACGTCGCCCGCGGCGCTGCCGATCAGGCTGCCGGCGAGGCGCTGGGCGTCCTGGTCCTTGGTACCGTCGCTGCTCTGCTTGCCGAAGGTCACCCCCATGTCGCTCTGGAACATACCGCTGCCGCGTTTGTGGTCTTCGCTGCTACGACGGTCCTGTTCGCCGACGCCGCCGATGTTCACATCGCGACCGGCCAGCAGGTCGAGGTCCAGGGTGCTGGCCACCTGGCTGCCCAGGATGTTCAGGTCGCGCCCGGCCTGGATGGCGACGCTGTCGCCGCTGATCAGGCTGGCCACGGCGGTGCTGCTGGCCTCGCTGCTGTTGCCCCAGCTTTCGCGTTTGCCGACGGCGTTCTTGGTCTGTTTGCGATAGTCGTTGTCGATGCTGTGCTGATCGACGTCAGCGCTGATGTTGACGTCCTGGCTGGCGGCCAGTTGGATGGTGCCGCCCTGGCCCAACAAGGCATTGAGGGCGCTGGTGTCGGTTTCCCTGATCTTCAGTTGGCTGCCGATCAGGTTCAGATCGCCGTCCTTGGCGATCAGGGTGAGGTCGCCGCCGCTTTGCAGCACGCTGCCGTTGACGGTGTCGTCGCCGCTCACGGTGTGGGTGTAGCCGCTGCCGTGGCGGGATTGCTCGGTGGTGGTGTAGTCGGCGTCACGGGTGTCGTGGCTGGCGACGATGTCGATCTGTCTGGCGATGCCGGTCAGTTCGCCAGCGGCGTCGAGACTGCTGCCGCGCACGGTGAGCTGGTTGCCGGCCAGCAGGATGGCGTCGCCACCGGCGCTGAGCTGGCTGCCCAGTTGTTGCACGCTGCTGTCGCGCACCTTGATCGAGCCGTCGATCTGCCAGTCGTTGCGGCTGGCCACCGTGCCGATGGTCAGGTCGCGCCCGGCGGTCAGCACCAGTTGCCCGTCGCTCTTCACTTGCGCGCCCAGGATGTTCAGGTCCTGCCCGGCTTCGGCGTACAGCTCGCCGGCATGCACGGTGGCGATACGGTCGATGTTCACCCGCGTGCCGCCGGCGGCGCTGGTGGTATTGGTGGCGCTGGCCAGGTTGAGGTTGCGGCCGGCCACCAGGCTGACCAGATCGCCCTGGATGTCGCCGCCCAGGTTCAGGTCTTCACGAGTGGTCAGGCTCAGGTCCTGGGCGGCGATGCGCCCGCCCAACTGGTTGAGGGTGTCGGCGGTCAGCGCCAGCCGTTGTTTGGCCTGGAGGTCGCCGCTGCTGGTGAAGGTGCCCTGGGTTTCCAGCTGGATGTCGCGGGCGGCGATCAGGCTGCCGTCGCCGCGCAGGTCGTCCGCCGCCACCTTGAGGTAGACCTGCGGCACCAGCACGCGCTCGACGCGGCCGTCGGCCAGCACGATGTCGCGCGCCACCAGCCAGACGATGTCGGTGGTCAGCGCGGCCATCTGTTCGGCACTGAGCGCCACGCCGATGTTCAGCTGGTATTGCTGGGCAAAGGCGGCGCCGGCGGCCATCAGCGCGGCGTATTGCTGCTCGCTGCTGGTGTAGTCGCCGATATAGCGCTGGCCGGTGGCCAGCATGATCTGCTGCGAGATCAGTTGCTGTTCGTAGAAGCCGTCGCCCAGGCGCTTGAACACGCGATCCGGGTCGGTGTTGAGTTGTTGCAGCAGGGCGTCGGAGCTGAGCCAGGCCTTGCCGCCCAGGAAGCGCGGGTCGGTCTCGATCAGGTAGGGGTGGCCCGGTTCGACGTGGGTCTGGTAGAGCTGGTTGGTGGGCAGCGTCAGCGTGGGTGACGGCACGCGGATGGTTTGCAGGCCGCCCGGTTGCGGCAGCTCCAGGATGCCGCCCAGCGGCGGCAGCAACAGGCGGCCGGCGGCTTCAGCCGGGGTCAGGCTGATCACCGGGCTGCGGCGGGTGCCTTCGGCCAGCAGGGTGGGCGGATCGAGCACTTCGCCCATCTGGATCCGTGGCAGTTGCCCCACGCCGGGGCCATTCCCCAGGCGCGTGCGGCCGACCGCGGCGATCGATTGCGGCCCCAACGTGGCGTCGATCTGGACGGCGCCGGTCCGAATCAGGCCGGTGCCATCACGGGCCAGGGTGCCGACGGCGATCTGGACCAGGGGTTTGGCGCCAATGCTGGCGCCCTGGGCGGCGCCGGCGTCGTTGGCATCGAAGCGGTAGACCGGCAGGCCGATGCTCTGGGCCTGCGGGGCGGGCGCATAGCGTTCCTTGCCTTCGTATTTACGGTCGGTATCGCCGCCAAACAAGCCGGATGACACCAGATGGGTATATTCGCCGGTGCCGTCTTCAATACTGATGATCTGCTGGCCTTGAGCGCCAATGTTGTTGGGGTCGCTGCTGTAGCTGGCGTACAGCCCCCCACCAGCGACGATCTGGCTCTTGTCGTTGGTCAGGGTGTTGCCGTCGAGCGTCATGTTGCCGCCAGACAGGATCTGCGCCGGCGCGCTGCGCAGGGTGACGTCCTCAGTGGTGACGCGGGTGTAGCGGTACTCGGTCCAGTCCTTGAACGAACGCTGGTAGAGGTCATTGTTGAAGGCACCGATAGCCGCATTCAACCGGGCATAGGCCGCCAACCAATCCGCATCGGCGACTTCTTTGTCGTCGTCGTAGACACCGCACTCGGGAATCAGGTCGGGCCGTGTGCCATTGCACTGGCTTGGCTTGGTCGGCATAGCAACCGTGGGCGGCGCGACATTCCACTTTGCCCAGATCGGGTCGGTTACCCCATAAGCAAAATAGAGCTCCATGTTGGCGCCACCCGAGCAGTTCGCGCCGGGCCTGCATTGCTTGGTTTCGATCAGCGACAACGGCGCGCTGCCGTAGATCGCGATGGGGTAGCGGCTGGACTCCACCACCAGCCGCCCGTGATCCCAACTGCCATTGATCACCGCTTGGCTGGTGGACAAATGCTCGGTACGGGCATTGATGACGTAATCGACCACCGCTTCCCGCCCGGTCTCCACCCGCTGCGTCGCGTAATCGGTATTGATGTTGTTGAGTGCCCCCGCCCCGATGCTCAGGTTGCCCCCCGCCTCGATCCGCGCCGACAGGTTGTCCACCGTGCCCGCCCAGCCCTGGGCGCGGTTGGCCCCGTCCAGGCTGCCGCCGATGGTCATATCACCCACGCTGTAGATCAGGCCGTCGCGCTGGTTGGCGATGGTGTTGCCGGCCAGGTCCAGCCGGTCGCGCGCGGCGATCACGGCGGTGCTGGCGTTGTTCAGGCTGCCGGCCTGGATGGCGAGTTGGTCGCCATAGATGCGCGCGCCGTTGTTCAGGCTGCCGGCCACCACACGCACCGCGCCGCCGTCGATCAGGCCCTGGTTCTCCAGGTGGCCATTCACCGCGACGTTCAGGTTGGGCGCGTACAGTTCGCCGCCGGCGCTGTTGTTCAGCGCGCCGGCGTTCACGTTCAGGGTGTGGTTGGCCGCCATGCGGGTGACGTTGGTCAGGGTGCCGCCGACGTTGACGGTGGCGGTGCCGGCCGCTTCGACCACGCCGTCCTGGTACAGGTCCTGGCGCACGGTCAGTGCCAGGTCGCCGTTGGACTGCACGGTGCCGATGCCGTCGACGGCGGTGGCGGTCACGTCCAGGCGGGTGCCAGCTTGCAGCTTGCCGCCCTGGTTGCGCAGCAGCGCCACGTCCACCACGGCGTTGCCGGCGGCGCTGGCGATGCCATGGCGGTTGTCCAGGGTGCCGGCGGTGAGGCCCAGCCGGGTGCCGCCCACCAGTTGGCCGCCCTGGTTGTCGACGGTGCCGCCGGCGACGTTGAGTTGCAGCCGGTCGGCCTCCAGCCGGCCGCCCGCGGTGTTGTTCAGGTTGGCGGCGGTCACCGTCAGGCCGGCGCCGCCCACCAGCTTGCCGGCGGCGTTGTTCAGGTCGCCGCTCAGGCTGACGTTGCCGTTCTGGACGGCGATGACCCGACCGCCCTGGTTGCCCAGGCTGGCGGCGGTCACGTTGAACAGGCCGCCGCTCTGGATGTCGCCGTTGGCGTTCTGGAGGTCCTGCGTGGTGCGCAGGGTGAGGTCGCCGCTGGCGCCCAGCCAGCCCTGGCGGTTGTCGATGCGACCGGCGTCGACGGTGAGCTTGCCGCCCGCCAGGATGCCCTGGCTGCTGTTGTTCAGGTTGCTGAGGGTGCCGCTGCCCAGCGCCAGCGTGGTGTCGCCGCCGCTTTGCAGCAGGCCGCCGGTGTTGTTCAGGCCGTTGGCGGTCACGCTCAGGGTGCGCGCGGCGGTGATGCGGCCGCTGCTGCTGTCGAGCAGGTTGGCGGTGCTCAACGTCAGGTCCTGGCCGCTGGCGATTTCGCCGCTGCGGTTGTCGAGGGTCGCGGCGGCCACGTTCAGCAGGCCGTTGCCCAGTTTGACCAGCTTGCCGCCCTGGTTGTCGACGCGCGCGGCGTTCACGGTGATCTGCTGGCCTTGCAGGGTCAGCGTCTTGCCGGCGTTGTCCAGCGTGCCCTGGCTGCTCAGCGTCAGTTGCCCGCCGGAGATCAGTGCGGCGCCACCCGCCGCCAGGCTGTCGCGCCCGCGGATGGCGGCATCGCCACCCGCGCTCACCGTGGCGCTGCGCAGCGCCACGTCATTGCCGCTCAGGTCGATGCCGCCGCCCGCCAGTACCTTGCCTTGCAGGTCGATGCGGCTGGCGCTGGCGGTGAGCTGGCCGTCGCCGCCCAGCGTGCCGTCGTCCTGCAAGCCGGCCACCAACACGCCGTTGCCCGTCAATTGCCCCGCCGTCACGCCCAGATCGCCGGCCGCGCCGATCAAGCCTTGTTCGATATCCAGCGCGCCCTGCGTGGTCAGTGTCAGCCCGCCGCCGCTGGTGAGTTGCGCATTGCGCGCGGACAGCGCCTGCGTGCCGCTGAGGGTGGCACCCTGGCGCCCTTCGACCTTGCCCTGCGCCAGATTCAGCGTGGCGGCCTGGGCCTGCACCGTGCCGCCCGCCAGCAGCGCGCCGCTGGAGGTCAGGGTGTCGCCCACCGTCAGGTGCAGGGTCTGGTTGCGCGTCAGTGCGCCGTTACCGTCCACCCCGGCGGCCAGGGTGCCGCTCTGGCTCAGGGTCTGCGCGGTGATGGT
>NZ_KB895364.1 GCF_000374805.1 Chitiniphilus shinanonensis DSM 23277 | reverse complement strand
CGAGGCGCCGAGTCCGGTGGCGCGCAGGATTTCGTCGCGTCGTTGGAGGACGAGGTTGCCGTTGGCGACGTTGACGGAGGCGGCTTCGCCGTTACGGCCGGTGGTGGCGGTGGCGGATCCTGAGCCGAGTTGGGGAGCGAGTTGGCTGTTGAGCAGGCCGAGGGCATTCCCACTGACGATCGCGACCATGGCGACGGCACCTTATACGTAACGGAGAGTGAAGAGGAGAGGCAGGCACGGTGCATCCGTGCTCAAGCTGTATGCTATGTCGGCGTGATTTTATCTGTCGGAAACGGAAAGTCAAAACAGCATTGTCTTTTGGCAAGGCAAAGCTTGATTCAAGCCAAACTATGAAAAAGCCGGGCATTCAGCCCGGCTTTTTTTCTTAAACCATGACTTCGGGATCACCCCCCAGCCCCCCGCCATCCTCCTTCCAGATCACCCCGTGGCCGAGCGTGGGCTGCGCATGACGCCGGTGATGCCGGCGGCAACCGGCTCGAATCGGACACGCAACTCGGTTGAGCAACCTTTGCTTTCCCATCCATCCAGGCATCTTTGAACCATCCCGCCCAAACAGCGCCGCGGCGTTGCCGCAGCAGCTTGGCTGTATCAAGAGCAGTTATCATCCAGGAGACGTACTTGACGCTGTCTGATTGAGGAACACCTTGGACGAACTTCGTTTGATCGCGACCTTTATCAAGGTGGCCGAGCTTGGCAGCTTCAACAGGACCGCCACTCAGTTGGGTGTTTCGGCCGCGGCGGTGAGCAAGGCGATACGTCAGCTCGAGCAACATCTGGGTGTTCGCCTGTTCCACCGCACGACGCGCAAGTGTGCGCTCACCGAAGACGGCCAGCTGTTCTTCGACTCGGTCAAAGACAACATGGCGGGGCTGATCGCCTCGCTGAACCGCACGCGCAATGCCGCACAGGATGAAGAGGGGCTGATCCGCATCAGCGCGGGTGGCGCCGTCGGGCGCAAGGTGCTGATGCCCTTGCTGGCCGAGTTCAGCCAGCGCTATCCCGGCATCAGCTTTGACCTCGAACTGGAAGACGGCACCACCGATACGGTCATCAAGCGCATCGATGTCGGGTTCAAAGCCGGCAATGCGCCTACCGCGCAAGTGGTGGCGCGGCGGCTGTTTCCCATCCAGCTGATCGTTTGCGCCGCCCCTTCCTATCTGGCAACCCGCAGTCCACCGGACCAACCCGCCGATCTGATCCATCACCGCTGCGTGGGCTATCGGCAGCCCGGCACGGGTCGGCCCGTGCCGTGGGAGTTCCACGCAAATGGCGAAACAACGTACCTGCACAACCAATACAGCGTGTGTTGCAGCGACCCCGAAGCAGAGATGCAGGCGGTGATCGAGGGGATGGGCATCGGCCAGATCGACAGCATCAACGCCGCCAGCGCCATCCGTGCCGGCAAGCTGGTGCCGCTCCTGACCGACACCGTGAGCGAACGCATGGGGCTTTATCTGTTCTACGCCCAGCGCCTGGATATGCCGGCACGGGTCCGCCGTTTCATCGATTTTGCCGGTGACCGGCTGCGTACCAGCGAGGACTTCTACCTTCACGGCCGCGAGCTGAGCGGAAAGCCCTGATCCTGCACCACTGTTAACTTGCGGTTAATAGTCATATGCCGGAGGGCCTTCTACCGGCAACAATGACCGCTCCCTAGGATGGCGCCTGTCGATTCCGACACCTGAACCATCCCAAGGAGAAATGTCATGACGCAAGAACTCGCAGGCCGCGTTGCGGTGATTACCGGCGCTTCCAGTGGCATGGGTCGTGCCACCGCCCTCGCACTCGCTTCGCGTGGCGCCAAGGTTGCCTTGATGGCACGTCGCCAAGCCGCCTTGGAGGAAGTCGCCAAGGAAATACGCTGGGGCGGCGGTGAGGCGCTGGTGATCGTCGCCGACGTGACCGACCAGATGTCGACCGATGCCGCCGCGCTCGCGGTGCAACGCGAGTACGGCAACGCCGACCTGGTGTTCAACAATGCCGGCCTGATGCTACCCGGCGCCATGGGCACCCAACCCATCAGCGAATGGGAACGTCAGATCGACCTCAACGTGACGGGCGCAATGCGGGTGATCCAGTCTTTTCTGCCGCAGCTGGAGGCCGCCGCAGCCGAAGGCAGGACGGTGGATCTCATCAACACGTCGTCGATCACGGCCCAGAACATCTTCGGTTACTTCGCCGCCTATTCGGCCAGCAAGGCTTTTGTGAGCCATCTTTCCCGCCACCTGCGGGTTGAGCTCGGACCGAAGAACATCCGCGTGGCCGTGCTGGAACCGGGCATCACATCGACCGAGTTGCAAGGTCATGTGACGTTTCAGGGCGCAAGGGACTGGCTGGCTGAAGCCGCCAAGAGCATCGACTTCCTCAAGCCTGAAGACATCGCGGAAACGGTGCGCTTTTTGGTTTCCCTGCCGAAGCACGTGAACCTTCAGCAGGTCGTGATCATGCCTACCAAAGAAGCGATGTGACCTTCGCTTCGCCCTGATCGTGGCGGCGCCCGATGTGCCGCCGCCCAGGGCAGCCGCAAACGCTGCACCTGGGCGGAGGCATCCTACCGTGGCGATCCACGCCGGAGGCGCGGGGGCATCACACCCCCAGCACCCCGCCATCCTCCTTCCAGATCACCACCGTGGCCGAACGCGGGCGGCCCATGGCGCCGCTGATGCCGGGCGCGCCTTCGGGCCATTTGCTGAAGGCGGTGGGGTCGGCCAGCAGCACGTCGGTGATGGTCTTGCCGGCCGGCGGCACCGGAGCGTTCGGGCCGCTGACTTCGCCGGGGTGCTGCACGTTGATGAACACCGTCTTCACGTCCGGGGTGAAGGTGATGCCGGTGATCTCGCAGCCGTCCGGGCCGACCAGGAAGCGGCGGATTTCCTTGGTGGCCGGGTCGGCCACCAGCAACTGGTTGTTGCCCTGGCCCTGGTTGATGCCGGTGTTGCTGTTGCTGCCGTCGGTTTCGATCCACAGCAGGCCGTTCGGGGCGAACGCCAGGCCGTCCGGGCTGTTGAAGGTGTTGTCGGCGGTGACGTTGGCCGAGCCCGAGCGCAGGTCGCTGCGATCCGGGAAGGCGATCGGGTTGCCGGCCAGCACGAACAGATCCCACTCGAAGGTCAGCGCCGCGGCGTCGCCGTCGGTTTCGCGCCAGCGGATGATCTGGCCGAAGGCGTTGCTGGCGCGGGGGTTGGCATCGTCCGGCACGGTGCGGCCGGTGTTGTTGGTCAGGCTCAGATAGACCTCGCCGGTGGTCGGGTGCACGGTCACCCATTCCGGGCGATCCATCTTGGTGGCGCCCACCGCGTCGCCGGCCAGGCGGGTCTTGACCAGCACGGCGCCCTGGTCGGCGAAGCCGGCGTCGGCGGCCAGCGTGGGATTGGCGGCCTTGTCCAGCAGGATCCACTGGCCGGTGCCCATCATGTCGCCGGTGGCGGCGCCGGCGTCGAAGCGCGCCACGTACAGCTTGCCGCTGTCGAGCAGGTTGCGGTTGGCCAGCGGGTTGGCGGCGTCGTATACCCCGGCGGTGACGAACTTGTAGACGTAGTCGTTGGCCTGGTCGTCGCCCATGTACAGCACCACGTGGCCGTCCTTGGCCAGCGTCATGGCGCAGTTCTCGTGCTTGAAGCGGCCCAGCGCGGTGCGCTTCTTCGGGGTGGAGCTGACGTCCCACGGGTCGATTTCGACGATCCAGCCGAAGCGGTTCGATTCGTTCGGCTCCTGGGCGTAGTCGAAGCGCTTGTCCAGTTCCTCCCAGCGGTAGCCGGTGCCCTTGGCCGACAGGCCGTAGCGCTTCATCACCGCGTCGCGGCTGTCGGTGGCGTTGACGGTGCCGAAGTAGCTGTTGAAGTTCTCTTCGCAGGTGAGATAGGTGCCCCACAGCGTCCAGCCGTTGCCGCAATTGTTCAGCGTGCCCAGCGCCATGGTGCCGGTCGGGTCGGCGCTGGTCTGGAGCATGGCGTGGCCGGCGGCCGGGCCGGTCAGCAGCATGGGGGTGTTGCCGTGGATGCGGCGGTTGTACGCCGAGCCCACCTGCACCTGCCATTCGCCGTTCACGCGCTTCACGTGGATCACCGATACGCCGTGCGCGTGCTGCGCCTTGCGCACCTTGTCCAGCGTCCAGGTGTTGGGATAGGTCTGGCCGGCTTCCGGCTTGAAGAAGTACTCGTAGTTGCAGTACTCGTGGTTCATCACCAGCAGCCCTTCGTCGCTCAGCTCCTTGCCGTCGGCGCCGGTCAGCGGGAAGAAGTGCATGCCGTCGTGGTTGTCGCCCACCTGCAGCGCCTGGTCGGCGCCGGTGTCGGAAGCGTCGCCCTTCCAGGCGGGCGAGTTGTTGAACAGCGGGCTGCCCCAGGGCGCGATCACCTGGTAGCGATAGCCCTGCGGCACCACGATGCTGTGGCCCGAGCCGGCGGGCACGGCGGTGAAGCCCAGCTTGGGCGCGGTCGGGGCCGGCGTGGGGGTCGGGCCGGGCGTCGGTGTCGGTGTCGGCGTGGCGCTGCCGCCGTCGCTGCTGTTACAGGCGGCCAGCGAGCCGCCGAGGAACATCGCGGCGGACAGGCCGAGGCCACCCTTGAGCATGTTGCGGCGGGACACGACGCGCTGCACCACGTCGTTGAAGTGTTCGTTGTCGGACAGGTTCGACGGAATGTCGTCGTGGTCGAAGGTGCTCATGATGCGCTCCAGTGGTTGGAGCGGCCAGCAAAACCCTGGCGGCGCCGCGCGAATCTGCCAGGCGCCTTGTATCGCCGGTGGGTCTCGCTGCTTGCTGAAGCTGGGCCGGGTTTTGCTCGTCGCTCTCGTTTTTCAGGGCCTAAGCCGTCTGTTCGGGCGGAGCGATTATCGGGAGCGCTGTTTACCGCAGCGTGGCGTCGGGGTGACGGAATTGTTGCAGTTTCATGCACCGAACCACTGTGGATACAGCTCGCGCAGGCGGGGCAGCACCTGGCGACGTACCGGCACCGCGCTGCGGCCCACCAGCAGTTCGTACTGGCCCTTGCCGACATGGTTGGCGCGCGTCACGCGGCGCGGATTCACCAGATACGAGCGGTGCACCTGCAACAGCACGTCCTCGGTGAAGTAAAGGCGGATGGCGCGTAGCCGCAGCGTCACGTAGAGCGGCATGCCGCCGTCGGCGGTGTGGATGCCGCTGTAACCCTTGTCGGCGCGGATGAACAGCAGCTTGTCGCGGCGCGACGCGATCTCGTACAGCTCGGACAGCACGTGCGGCTGGCGCGTCAGTTCGGTCAGATGCTGGCGCACCAGCGCGATCTGCCGCGCCAGATGGTGCAGCAGCGCTTCGTCCTCGGCGTCGGCCGGGGCGTGGAACGTCAGCGTCAGCTGGTAATCCGAGCCGTCGTCGGCGTTGAGCCAGGCGCGGCGGCGGTCGTCGCTGAAATGCACGCCGGGCGCCAGCACGCCTTCGGCCTCGGCCGGCGCGTCGCCGGCCTGGCGCACCGGCGCGCCGTCCTGCATCAGCGCCACGCCGGCCACCTCGGGCCGTTCGGCCAGGAACTGCATCATCACTTCCAGCATCCGCTCCGCGCTCTTGTGCTCGCCCAGCGTGGCCAGCAGTGCGTTCAGCTCGGCCAGGCGGCCGGCCGGCGACGGCGCTTCGGCGGCGGCCGGCGCGGCGTCGGGCAGCGGTGTCACGTCGATGACCGCGGCGGGCGGGGACGGTCGCGCCGGCGCGGCCAGCGCCAGGTGGGCTTCCAGCCGCGCCGCGCGGTCGCGCAGCGCCACCCAGCCCGGCGAGCGCGACGGGTCCACCCGCTGCGCCAGAGCCGGATCGCGCAGACGCTGCAACAGCGGCAGCAGCAACCACAGCTGCGCCGCGTGCTGGCGCACCGCCAGCGCCTGCTGTCGTCGCCCATGCCAACGGCGCCAGCCCCAGCCACCGCCGAGCGCCAGCAACAGCGCGGCCAGCGCGCCGGCCAGCGGATCGGCCCACGGCGGCCGGGCGCGCCAGGCTTCCAGCACGTTCTGCGCATGGCCACCGAGCGGGTCGTAGTGCAGGTGCGCCTGGCGCAGCAGGCTGGCGTCGCCGCCGACCTCGCCGGACAACTCCCACAGCGCCACGCCGCGATAGCCGTGGGCGTCCGCCAGCGCCAGCTTGGCGCGCAGGGCGCGCGCGCTTTCGTAGGTGACGAACAGGCGCTTGCCGGCGTGGTACAGGCTGTCGGCGCCGGCCTGTTCATCCCAATGACGGACGAAGCCGGGCTCGCCGGCCAGCGTCAGCACTTCGTCGTGGTCGAGCAGGCCGGTGGCGCCGCTGTTTTCGTCGTCCCAACTGCCGAGCAGCGCGCCGGACGACGGCTGGCCCAGGCCGTGCGCCTGTGGCGGCACGCCGGTCCAGGCGTTGCCCTGGTTGTCGATGCCCAGCACCAGCTTGTCGCCGGGCACGCCGCGCGCGGCCAGCGCGTCGATCAGCGTGGCCACGCCGCCGTCCGGGCCGCGCAACGGTGCGTTGTGGCCGGTGGTGCGGCGCCAGGTGCCGGTGTAGTCGTAGGCCAGCAGCACCACGAAGTCGCTCAGCGCGGCCAGCGCCGGCACATCCAGCGTGCGCGACTGCTCCAGCTTGCCGCCCAGCGTCAGCGCCAGCGTGTAGTGCCGTGCCGGGGCCTGGGCGTCGAAGGCGTTGCGCAATGCCTGCATCAGCGCCAGCAGATGGGCCGCGTCGGCCGGACCGGCGCGCAGGTCGGGCGCGCCGCCCACCACCGGGTAGCGCCAGTCGATCACCGCGCCATCGAAACCGTGCCGCGCCAGGAAGGCGACCAGCCGCTGGGCGAAGCGCTGGCGCAGCGCGGGGTCGGCGGCGATGGCCGGGAAGTCGCGCGAACGATCCCAGCCACCGATCGAGATCAGCGTGCGCAGCCCCGGGTACTGCGCGCGCACCTGGCGCAGCCGCGCGTAGTTGCCGCGCGCGGCGGGCAGGCCGTTCTCGGCCGGGTAGGCGTGATTGAGGTCGGCGACGAAATCGGCGGCGACCACGTCGCCGCTGGCGGTCGGTGCGGCGTGGGCGTAGATCAGGTGGGTGAGGCGGCCGAAGGCGATGCGCTCGAACGGCGCGGGGCGGTGATAGGTGGCCCAGGACGCGAAATAGCCCGCCACCACGGGCGAGGCGGGCGGGTCGATTCGCCCCAGGGCCTGCCCGGCCAGCAGCCAGCCCCATGCCGCGATGACCAGCCATCGCCAAGGTTTCGTGCGCTCCATCCCGACCCTTCTTTATCGCGAGCCATCCGTCCGTGGCGACGGTCGCCGACGCGTCGCCCGGGCGATGTCGTCGACGCCGCGCCGGTTGCGGCGGTGGCTCTGTTTTGTGGCGCGCTTTGGGCGAATCGACCTTCAAACGCGGGTGCGAAGGAAGTCCTTCCCTGCGGGTTGGTCCGTGGGCCGGCGTCTGCTTTGTCGCACGGCTTGCAGAGAGGAAGGCTATCTGCTGCGCCGCGCTTCGCGCAGCCATCCGGCCCACGGACCAACGCATCCCGCGTTTGAAGGTCGATTCGCCCTGGGCGCGCGTGATCGGGCGATTGTAATGACAAGACGGCGCACGCTGCGCAGACAAAAACCCTGATGGCCATCCCGGGCCGACGCCGGGCGGGCAGGCACCGCCATCGGGCACGGCGGGCGACGTTGTCCGTGAAATCGTCGCCGGTGCAATGTGATGCCAAGCGTTTGAATCCAAAGGGTTTGGTTGCGCGATTCGTGAAACGGGCCGGCCTGGGCCGTTGTCAGCGCCGGCCTCGACCCCGAAGCTGTGCGGGCGATACGACAGGTGCGTGGGGCCGATGCGGCCCCGTTGCGCGGAGAGCCTGCCGTATCGCCTCCGTGCGGGCGATGGCGAGATTGCGCGCGCGGTGCTCGGCAGGTGACATCGCGCAACGCGGGTGCCTGCGTGGTCTGGTCGTTGGCGTGGTCCACTCCCGGCACGCCGACGGTGGGACGATTTCATCCTGGGCGGAGGGCGCAAACCCTCCGCTTCTTTTTTTGCCGCTCAGGCGTGCGGCTGCCATCGGGCAAGGCTGCCTGGCGGTGCGGCGACCGGCAGGCGCGAAGCGGCTTCAGCGCGCGTCGGCGGCCTGCACCACGTAACGGCCGGCGAAACGCGCGGCCAGCACGTCGGCGTCATCGCGGATTTCCACCACCAGATGCAGCCGCCCGGGCCGGCCACGGGCCAGCGCGCGGCGCAGGCGCGCCACATCGTCCGCCGGTGGCGGCAACACCCGCGCGTGGAAATCGCCGTGGATCGGCAGCAGGAATTCGGTGTCGCCGGACTGGATCACCGCGTCCGCGTCGTCGGCGGCCGCCAGCAGCGCCGCCATCCAGCCGGCGATGGTGGCCAGGGTGGAGATCGCGCCGCCGAAAGCGGTGCCGTGGTCGTTGCGGTTGACCGCGAACGGCGCGTGCAGCGCCCAGCCATCCGCGTCGCCGCGCACCTCGACGCGCATCGCGTCCAGCAATGGAAAACCGCCCCGCAGGCGGGCTTGCCAGTGCGGGGCGAATTCGGGGGAGGCCGCGTTCAACGTGTTCAGTCTTGAGCGGGCTCGGCGGCGGGAACGGGCGCGACCGCCGGGGCCGGCACGGGCGCCGGGGCGGGTTGCGGCGGTTGGCGCGGCGGCAGGAACAGCGCCGGGATCTGCGACAGCGGCTTGTCGCGCAGCAGCGGCATGCTGGGAATGCTCGGCTCCAGCGCGGCGTGGGTGGCGCGGGCGGCGGGGCGCTCGCGGCCGCGATAGGCGTCGCGCTCGCCGGCTCGTTCGCCATTGCGTTCGCCGCCATTGCGTTCGCCGTTACGACGGTCGCCACGATCACCACGCTCGTTGCGGTCGCCACGGCGCGGCGCTTCCTCGCGGCGCGGCTCGGGCGCGCGGGTGGTGCCCGGCGAATACCCCGGCACCGGGGTCAGTTGCAGCTCTTTCTTGATCAGCTTCTGGATGCCGGCCAGCGCCTTGTCCTCGCCCGGATCGACCAGCGAAATCGCGACACCCTTGGCGCCGGCGCGGCCGGTGCGGCCGATGCGGTGCACGTAGTCCTCGGCGCTGTTGGGCAGCTCGAAGTTCACCACGAACGGCAGCTCGTTGATGTCCAGCCCGCGCGCCGCCACGTCGGTGGCGACCAGGATCTTCAGCTGGCCTTCCTTGAAGCGGGCCATCACCTCCAGGCGCGAGCGCTGGTCGCGGTCGCCGTGGATGGCCTCGCAGTCGAAGCCGTCGCGCTTCAGGTCGCGCGCCACCTGGTCGGCGCCCTGCTTGGTGCGGTTGAACACGATCACCTGGCCCATGTCGTGGGTGCGGATCAGGTGCGCCAGCAGCGCGCGCTTACGGAAGGTTTCGCACGGATGCAGGATCTGCTCGACGTTGTCGTTGGTGGCGTTCTGCCGCGCCACCTCGACCAGCGCCGGGTCTTTCAGGAATTCGCCGGACAGCTTCTTGATCTCCGGCGAGAAGGTGGCCGAGAACAGCAGCGTCTGCTTGCGGTTGGTCAGCAGCGAAATGATCTTCTTGATGTCGAGGATGAAGCCCATGTCCAGCATGCGGTCGGCTTCGTCCAGCACCAGGATCTCGACCTGCGACAGGTTCACCGTCTTTTGCTGCACGTGGTCGAGCAGGCGGCCCGGCGTGGCCACCAGCACCTCGACGCCGCCGCGCAATTGCGGGATCTGGCCGTTGATGTCCACGCCGCCGAACACCACGTGGCTGCGCAGCGGCAGATGCTTGCCATAGGACCTGGCGCTTTCGAATACCTGGTCGGCCAGTTCGCGGGTGGGGGTGAGGATCAGTGCGCGCAGCGGGTGGCGGGCGGGGGAGACGCTGGTATTGGCGTGGGGCGCCAGTCGGGTGAGGATGGGCAGCACGAAGGCCGCCGTCTTGCCGGTGCCGGTCTGCGCCGCGCCCAGCAGATCCCGCCCGGAGAGCACGTGCGGAATCGCCTGTGCCTGGATGGGGGTGGGATGCTCGTAACCTTCTTCCGCTACCGCCTTGAGAACTTCCGGCGCCAGCCCCAGCGTTGCAAACGTCATGCCTGATTGACCCTTATCCACGATATTCCCAGCGTCGAACGCCGTAAGAATTCGCCAAGTATTTGAAGAAAAGCAGGAAATGTAACACCAACGCGGGCGGGCTGCATACCGCGCGGCGTGCGTTGGGCTAAACTGCGGCTATTTTTGCACCCACCTGGGTGCTTGCGGCCGGGCAAACCGCGCCGCGCACGACCGGAGGCCCCACCATGTACGATCTTGCCCGCACCCGCCTGACCACCGTGCGCGACTGCCTGCGCTTCGCCGTATCCCGCTTCAACGCCGCCGGGCTGTCGTTCGGCCATGGCACCGACAACGCCTTCGACGAGGCCGCCTACCTGGTGCTGGCCACCTTGCAGTTGCCGCTGGACCAGCTCGAACCCTACCTGGACGCCGTGTTGCTGCCCCAGGAACTGGACACCGTGGTCAGCGCCATCCAGCGCCGCGCCGAGGAACGGGTGCCGGTGGCCTACATCACCCGCGAAGCGTTCCTGGGCGACTACCGCTTCTACGTGGACGAACGCGTGATCGTGCCGCGCTCGTTCATCGCCGAGCTGCTGCGCGACGACGCGCTGCTGCCGTGGATCGAAGAGCCGGAACTGGTGCATCGCGCGCTCGACCTGTGCACGGGCTCCGGCTGCCTGGCCATCCTGCTGGCCGACGCCTTCCCCGATGCCGAGATCGACGCGGTGGATCTCAGCAGCGACGCGCTCGACGTGGCCGAGCTCAACGTGGCCGACTACAACCTGGGCGAGCGCATCGATCTGGTCGATGGCGACCTGTTCGAGCCGCTGGCCGGCGAGACCTACGACCTGATCATCTCCAACCCGCCGTACGTGGACGCCCACTCGGTGGAAGAGTTGCCGCAGGAATACCTGCACGAGCCCGAACTGGCGCTGGGCAGCGGCGAGGACGGCCTGGACGTCACCCGTCGCATCCTGGCCCAGGCCAGTCAGTTCCTGAACCCGCTGGGCGTGCTGGTGGTGGAGATCGGCCACAACCGCGACGCGCTGGAAGCCGCCTACCCGCAGTTGCCGTTCGTGTGGCTGGATACCTCGGCCGGCGACGGCTTCGTGTTCCTGCTCACCCGCGAAATGCTGGTGGAGGCGGGGCTGTAACCTTCCGCACATGAAATAAAAGCAGGGCGCCGCATGGCGCCCTGTTTCGTGGTGGGGCTCACTCAAGGCGTGGGGGTCGGCTTCGACACCGCCAGCGACCTGCCCACCGGGGCGTTCAGCGTCATCTGGACGTTGTACCCGTCCGTGCCGTTGACCCGATGCATCGTATAGATCGGCGTGGTGCTGGCGGGGTACACGGCCCACAGCCGATCGCCCACCACCGCGATGTCGGTGAGCGGGTTGGTGATCGGATGCCCGACCTGGATCCGCGTGGGCGTCGCATTGGTCATGGTGACCAGCGCGCCCGGCGTGTTCAGGTCGTAGCGGAAGCCGACGGTCCAGTAGTTCTGGTTGCTGCGGTTGATCGCCGTGGTCAGGATTTCCTCGGGCGCCGAGGCCGGGGCGAAGTCGATGGCGACCACCGGATCGCTGGCATTGATACCCGCCGGCGGCGGCGCCGTGGTCGCGTCGGTGCCGAAGTCCCACAGCTCGTGGGTCGAGATGATCGCGGCCTGGTCGGGCTTGAAGCGCACGATGCGCAGGTGCACCAGCGTGGGAATGCCCACGTGGTACAGCAACACCGCATAAGTGCCGTTGTCGCTGATGGCAAAGCCCCGCACATCGCCGGTGGTCAAATACGGCGCGGCGGCGGCCAGGTTGGGCAGCGGGGTGCAGGCGCCGGTGACGCGGTTGATTTCCATCAGGTTGCGATTGGCGTCGATGCCGACCAGCACACCGTCGCTGGGGCGGATATCGGTGGCCACCGGCTTGGCGGTGCACTGGTCGATGCTGCGACCGGCGGGCCAGTCGTAGAACTGCGAGGTGGTGATGCCGTCGTCGACCCAGGTGTATTGCTGGAGGCCACTGCCGCCGCCGGAACCATACAGGAAGAAGCCGCTGGGATTGGCCCCCGGGGTTGGCGTGGGCGTGGGGACCGGCGTGGGCGTGACCGGCGGCGCGGTCGGTGTCGGCGTCGGCACACCGCTCGGCGTCGGTGTGGGTGGTGTCGGTGTCGGCATACCGGTCGGCGTGGGTGTCGGCGACACCGGCGGCGTGGGTGTGGGCGTATCGGGTGGTGTCGGTGTCGGAGCATCGGGTGGTGTCGGCGTGGGCGACACCGGTGGCGTGGGCGGAGCGGTGGGCGGAATACCGCCGTCGCCATCGCCACCACCGCAACTGGCCAGGGCCAGGCCGGCCAACACCGCGGCGCACATCAGGGTTGGTTTCATGTCCATGTTCGTTCCCTTTTGAAGGAGCCTCGGGCATCGCCTGCGGCGCAGGCCGTGGCATGGTCGGGCTTGCTCTGGAAAGTGCTTGGCGCATCACCGTTTCTACGATGGTCGGCCGGCCGGTCGGGCCCGTGCTTGATGCGTGGCAACATCGCGGGTTGGTTGGCGGGATTGCCATGCCAGAGGAGGGGGCGGTGCACGCAGGTCTGTGCACCGGAGATTGCCGCGGGTCTGAAAGCCCGAGGGCGCGGCGGGCGCGCCCTCGGGAGCGGGCCCACGCAGGGCCCGAGGACAGCGATCAGTTGTCCGCGGGCGGGAAGCGCACCGCCAGGGCGGTGTTGGTCGGGTTGGTGGTGCTGGTCCTGTCCAGCCACAACACATAGTTGTCGGCGTTGTAACGCGACTGGACATGGGTGATCGGGTCGAAATTGACCACGTAGCCCGCCGCGGTCGCGTTGTTCCCTTCGCGGAGGTACAGCCGGCCATTGGCAATGGCGATGTCGTTGTTCCCCGGGTTGTAACGGCTGTAACACGACTTGCCGCCCGCCGTGTCGCTGACCAGCGCGCCGTCGGCGTCGTAGACGAACAGGTGGGTGGAGCCGCATTCGTCGCTGTTGGGGATGACGGCCTTACGGGTGGCGACGACCAGCCTGTTGGTGTCGCCGGTATCCATGAAGTCGATCCCGAAGGCGCGGCTGTCGGTCAGGGTCGGTGTGGCGGTCGCGCCGGCCCACAGCGTGGTGTCGGACTTGAACGCGGCATCGCCTTCCTTGAAGGTGATCAGGCGGCCGTTGGCGCCGTCGTCCGCCAGCACCGCGTAGACGCCTGCCGGGTTGACCGCGAAGCCGATGATGGGTTGGCCCAGGGCGGCCAGCGCGGTGCCGATGGCGCCGGTGTTGACCACATCGCAAGTGCCCGTTTCATCGATGGTCATCAGCTTGCCGTCGGCGGCCATGCCCATCAGCACGCCATCGCTGGGACGGAAATCCATGGCCACCGGCTTGTCGGCGCAGTTGTCGGTGCCGTTCTGCAAGTAGGCGCCGGTGTCGGTGTCGTACCAGGCGGTGCCGACACCCGCGGCGGCGTTGTAGCTGATCCAGCCGGCGAGCAGAGGCGGTGTCGGCGTCGGGGTCGGTGTCGGCGTCGGGACCGTAGTCGGGGTGGTGGTCGGGGTGGTGGTCGGTGTCGGCGTGGGTTTGCCGCCATCGCCACCGCCACCACCACAGGAGGCCAGGCCCAGCGCGCCGAAGAACGCCAGGGCAATCAATGTGGGTTTGAGTCTAGCGTCGAGTTTCATCGTCATTTCCTTTCACAAGATTGAGAAAAAATCTTCGGGTGGGGGATGTGTTTGCGACGTCACGCGACATCGGGGTTTGCTGTCTGCGTGCTTTCAATAGTCGGATTTGGGTGTTGGGCTTTGCTTGACGTGCCTCAAACATCCCAGGCGCATGGCGGATTGCAAAAGGAGGGCCGTCTGAAAATCTGCCGCCTGTCCGTGATGAAAGGTCAGATGACCGGTTGCGTCATCGTCGAAGGCGGCGCAGTGGCCCGGCCAGGCTGGGCCAGTACCGCCCGATGCGCCGGCCGCGCCACCGCTGGACCACGCGCGCCGAGCGTGGGCCGCCGTGACAGCGGGCGGCTTTCATGGAAAGCGCACCGCCAGCGCGGGGCCGGTGTCGTGGCGGGCGGCCAGCGGCAGCGATCCGGTGCCACCGCGGTAGTCGCGCAGGGTGAAATCGTCCAGCGCGTATTCCTCGATGGTGCCGGGCACCTCGCCGTGGTGGCCGGTGCGCAGGTAGAGCGCATTGCCGACGATGGCGATGTCGCCGTCATGCAGGCCGCCGCCGTGCTTGAGCACGCTGGTGGGCGCGCTGTAGGCGAAGCTGCCGTCGGCGCGGTAGGTGACAACGTGCGCCGTCTCGCGCGCGTCGCGGCGCGACAGCACCACCAGCTGGCGGCTGTCGCCGGTCTTGAAATCGATGCCGAAGGCCACCGCGTGGCGTTCGATCTGGCCGGGTGTCTGCGCCCAGAGCGTGAGATCGGAACGCAACGCCCGGTCGCCGGGCTTGAAGGTCACCAGCCGCCCCTGCTCGCCGTCGTCCAGCAATACCGCGAACAGTCCATCGTCGTTCACCGCGAAGCCGCGCACCGGCAGGCCGAGCTGATCCAGCGCCTCGCCCACCGGGCCCAGCGGCTGCGGCTCGCAGCGCCCTTGCGCCGGGGCGATCGCCAGCAGTGTGTGGTCGGCGGTCATGCCCAGCAGCACGCCGTCGGCGGGACGGATGTCCAGCGCCACCGGTGCGGCGGGGCAGGCGTCGCTGCCACGGCCGATGAAGTCGCCGGCCACCGCGCCGAACAGCGCGCTGCCCTGGCCGCCGTGCAATAGCCAGCCGCTGGGTGGGGTGGGGAAGGGGGTGGCGGGCCCGGTGGCCTGGCCGATGGGTCGGATCGCCGGCGCCGCCGGCGCCAGGGCGCTGCTGGGGCCGCTGCCGCAATGCACCAGCACGCCCACCATCGCCAGGGGAATCAACAGGGTGGTGAGTTTCATCTCGCTTGCTCCACAACGTGCGATGGGCCGGATGCCCGATGAGGCAGTCCGGCGGCAGCGCGAACGTGGTCGTCCATGGATGAAATTGTCCGCGGCGGGGGGCGGGCGCCAATGGGATAACTCTTCAAAATCGGCGGGCCGGAAGAAAGACCTTGCGGTGTGGGGCGGATGGCGTACCGGTCAGGGTATAAAACCCTTGTTAATCAATGTATTGAATGGATTTGCCGCCGGCCTCCGCCGCCGCGATGCCATCCGCCGCACCGGGCCAGCCGGCGGTGGCGGCGGGTGATTCCTTGCCCCGTGGGGCGGAAATCGTCCCACCCGCCCGCACGCGGCGCCGTTGCTTGCCCGGCACCGCGTCGCCAGCCACCCGCCCTGGGTGGAATTGTTCCCGTCCTGTCGCGCGCCGCGATCAGAAAATTCTTGAAAATCAACGCATTGTAAAAAATGCGCGGCCTGGCACGCCTCTTGTTAACCCTGGCCCGGGCGGACGATCCCGGCGCTCGACTGGTGTGATGCCCAGTCCAAATGCCGGGGAGGACCAAGACGTGGCCGAAGCATGGCCGCGCCACGGTCGTCGCCGGCGCGGGGCTCCTGGTGTGCAGGCTGGCCGATCCGAGGGTCGGGCAGCCGGGGGCGCGCACCGTCGAGATCGCCGCGACGGGGAGCCGATCCGCGCCATCCGCGGCGGATGGGTTCCAAGCAACTTCTTTTGCTGACAGAGCGAGGTTCAAGATGACCGAAAGCATTCAGAAGCGCCTGCTGCGGATACGGCCGCCGCGGGTGCGCATCACCTACGACGTGGAAACCGGCGGGGCGATCGAGAAACGCGAGTTGCCCTTCATCGTCGGGGTGTTCGCCGACCTCTCGGCCGACCGCGAGGATCCGGAGGCGTTTCCGCCGTTGAAGGAACGCACCATGGTCGATATCGACCGCGACAACTTCAACGACGTGCTCAAGACCGCCGCGCCGCGCGTCAAGCTGTCCGGCGTGGACGACCTGCTCTCCGAGCAGCCGGGCAAGCTGTCCGGCGCCATCGTGTTCAAGACGCTGGACGACTTCGAGCCGCTGAACATCGTCACCGCCGTGCCGCTGCTCAACGAGCGCTACGTGGCGCGTACCCAGATCCGCATGGTGCAGGCGCGCTCCGAGACCGACGACACCCTGGCCGCGCTGCTGGACGCCGTGACCGCGCCCAAGACCGGCGGCGCATTGCGCGACAAGCTGGTGGCCAGCTACGCCCCGGCCGACGGCGCCGACAAGTGGAAGGCCGCGGCGGTGACCCCGTCGCTCGATCCCACCGCCGAGGTCGACGCCAAGCTGCTGGGCCGCTGGGTCAACGACCAATCCACCCCGGAAGAGAAAGAGGCCGCCAACACTCTGGTCGGCCGCTTCGTCGCCGAAGTGGTGGCGCCGCTGAACGACAAGCTCAAGGCCGACCCGGATTTCGAAGTCACCCGGGGCGCCACCGCGCTGATCGACGCCCGCGTCGGCGAGATCGACGCCGCGCTGTCCAAGCAGCTGTCGGCGATCATGCACGCCGAGAACTTCCAGACCATCGAGGCCACCTGGCGCGGCATGTTCTACCTGGTGTCGCGCACCGAGACCGGCACCATGCTCAAGCTGCGCGTGTTCAACGCCACGCGCCAGGAGCTGCTGAAGGATATGGAGAAGGCGGTCGAATTCGACCAGAGCACCATCTTCAAGCTGATCTACGAAGCCGAATACGGCACCTACGGCGGCGCGCCCTACAGCCTGCTGCTGGGCGGCTACGAATTCGGCGGCGCCGGCGAGGACATCCGCTTCCTGCGCAAGATCACCGAAGTGGCCGCCGCCGCGCACGCGCCGTTCCTGGCCGCCGCTGATCCCCGCCTGTTCGGCCTGGACGGCTACGACAAGCTGGCCAAGCCGCGCGACCTGGCCAAGATCTTCGAAGGCGCCGACCTGGGCGAATGGCGCGAATTCCGCCAGCTGGAGGATTCGCGCTACGTGTCGCTGGTGCTGCCGCACGTGCTGCTGCGCCTGCCCTACGGCGAAAAGACCCTGCCGGCCGAAGGCATCAACTTCGCCGAGGACGTCGCCGGCCAGGACAACCGCAAGTTCCTGTGGGGCAACGCCGCCTACGTGCTGGCCGAGCGCATCACCAACGCCTTCGCCCTCTACAGCTGGACCGCGGCGATCCGCGGCGTGGAAGGCGGCGGCCTGGTGGAAGGGCTGCCGCAATACGTGTACGACACCGACGCCGGCACCCGCGAGCTGTTCTGCCCGACCGAGGTCTCGATCACCGACCGCCGCGAAAAGGAATTGAACGACCTGGGCTTCATCGCGCTGTGCCACTGCAAGGGCGCGGGCAAGGCGGCGTTCTTCGGCGGCCAGACCACCAACCTGCCGAAGAAGTACATCACCGACGACGCCAACGCCAACGCGCGCATCTCGGCAATGCTGCCGTACATCCTCGCCGCCAGCCGCTTCGCGCATTACATCAAGGTGATCATGCGCGACAAGATCGGCACCTTCCTCACCCGGGGCAATGTCGAGTCGTTCCTCAACACCTGGATCGCCCAGTACGTGCTGCTGGACGACAACGCCACCCAGGAAGTGAAGGCCAGCTACCCGCTGCGCCAGGCCAGCGTCGTCGTCACCGAGGTGCCGGGCGAGCCGGGCGCCTACCGCGCCACGGTATTCCTGAAACCCCACTTCCAGCTCGAAGAGCTGACCACGTCGATTCGCCTGGTGGCGAATCTGCCGAAGTAAACCAGGGAAGGAACCAACATGGACCTGATTCTTTTACAACCGGGCGATTCCGACATCTTCGGCGGCGACAACAGCTGGGACAACGGCGGCAGCCTGATCGACAACGAGTGGCGCGACGAGGTGCTCGACCTGGGCAAGTGCCTGGAACTGGTGTCGGTGCACCAGGGCATGAAGCAGCAGATCACCACCGACGTCAGCAACTCCGCGCGGACCTCGGGCCGGCCGATCATCACCGAGTTCACCTGCGTGAAGTACGTGGACAAGACCTCGGTGAAGTTCTTCGAGTACTGCCTGCGCGCCCAGCCCCTGGGCAAGGGCAAGGACCAGCCGACCAAGCTCTACATCGCGCGCAACTCGGGCGACAAGACCGCGAACATCCTGACCATCGCCCTGCGTGACGCGATCATCAGCGAGATCCAGTTCCAGTCGCACCCGGACGACATGCCCACCGAGCAGTTCAAGCTGTCGTTCACCGAGATCCTGTGGACCTACACGGTGCAGAAGGCCGATACCACCACCGCCGGCAACCTGTCGGCCGGCTGGAGTATCGCCCGCAACCGGCCGATCGGGCAGTTCACGGATTAAGGGGGGGCGGCGTTGCCGCCGGGAAGGGGGAAGAGGGAAGGGGGAAGGGTAAAAGCCAACCCCAACCCGAAGCCCGCGCGGGCATGCAGCGGCCTTGTCGTTGCCTGTTCCCTTCCCCCTTCTCCCTTCCCTCTTCCCCGGGGTTAAGCAGATGAGATTCCTCTTCGAACGTCTGGTCGGCGAGCCGGCCTTGCCCGGTGGCGGCACCGAGCCTTTCGATCCCGCGGCGGCGGTGGCGGCGCAGATCGGGCGGCTGGTGTCCACCCGCGCCTGGGTGACGGGCGAGCGGGTGGGGTTGCTCGATTTCGGGATCGAGAACGTGACCGATCTGGCGTTGAACAATCGTGGTCAGCTGGCGCGTTACGGCGTGCGGCTGGCGCAACTGATCGCGGAGTACGAGCCGCGTCTGCGGGACGTGGTGGTGAATGTGGAGCCGGTGCCGCACGACGCGTTGCATCCGTGGCGGCTGGCGGTAAGCGGGGTGTTGGCCGAGAGCGGCCAGGCTCATCTTTTTCATTTTGCTTTACCACAACATTGAGCCCGATGACCGGGCGCGCATGGGCTGCGGCTCATCTGGAATCAAGCCCCCGGCCAAGCCGGGCGCTCGCCGGCGTGGGGATGCCGGCAGGGGCTCAACCCTGGTCGATTCCACTCCCCCCGCCCTCGCCGCCGCGAGGGAGCCTCGCGGTGCTCGAGCGTTGCTTTTTTTGAGAATGGTAAGAGACATGAACCCCTTCCTGCACTTTGCTTTGTTGGTGGCTGGCTGCCGGGCCGAAGGCAGGGGGCGGGGTGTGGCTGTTGTATCTGGGTTTGCGACTGCAACTGCAACTGCAACTGCAACTGCAAAGGCGTTTAACCGCCTAGCGCCTGCGGCGCGGTTGTTTGATGCCCTTCGCGACCGGGCGGGCCGGTTCATTTCTTTTGCTTCTCCAAAAGAAACGAACCAAAAAAAAGGAGCCCCGCGTCTGCGCCCCTCCGGGGTTCCCTACGTCGGTCGCGAGCCTAAGGTCTCGCTCCACTCCTCGGCGCCACGTAACGGGAGGA
>NZ_KB895363.1 GCF_000374805.1 Chitiniphilus shinanonensis DSM 23277 | reverse complement strand
ATCAGGGCTATTTCGAGCACGCTGTACCCGGTGGATTGACCCCTCTCGTGCGGGCCGTTGAGGCAGACATGACCTCGTAGATAATGCTTGGGCCTTCCACCGGGATCCCCATGCTGTGTTAGGTAAGGTCAGGGCCGGTTCGATGCCGGATCCTGTGTCAATTATGGTGAGCAGGGTTTCCCTTCAATGGGTGGAAGCATCGGATCGGCATGTGCCGGAAAAGCCGTTATATGGGCAATCGAGTTGCCTGAGGCGAAGTGTTGCCTGGCGAGGAAAAGCCACTTGCAGTTAGTACGTTGTCACTTAGCACCGTACGAATCCGGAATGGCGCGGCCTTGTTCAAGGCGCTCAGAAAGGCGTGGGCGGCGGTCGCCGTCTTGTGTGGCCTGATCTGCACGAACACCCAGCGGGTCGCCCGATCGATGGCGACAAACAGGTAGCGCCGCGCTGTTTCATCGGACATCTGCGGCAGGTATTTCACATCGATGTGTACGAAGCCAGGCTCATAAGCCTTGAACGGCTTGCCCTTGTCGGTGGGGGGCTGTGACTCCAGCGCCTGCAGGCGACCCACGCCATGCCGAGCCAGGCACCGGGCGAGCCCGGCCCGGGAGACGTCGGGGTTCAGGAACTCCCGAACGACCACCAGCAAATCATCCAGCGCCAGACGCAGCAGTTTGCGCAGTTCGACGACGATGTATTCCTGCGCGGGTGTCAGCGTCGTTTGCAGCCGATGCGCCGTATGGGATTCATCGTGCACGCTGGTGCGGCGGCGCCACTTGGCGATGGTGGGTTTACTGACGCCATAACGGCGAGCCAACTCGGCATCGGTGATGGAGGGCGGTGCAGCCTGGATTTCGGCGCGGACAGCCGGGGTAGTCCGGGCGCGCCCGTGCAAACGGAGGTTCATATGCGGGACTCGGCAATCGCGGCGCGAAGCGTACTCAAAACTGATCGAGCCAGGTAGAGACGCCAACTGCGGGTCGGTAAATTATGAGCCGATACTAGACAGCTAATCGCCTCACGCTCGTTAACACTCCAGCCCACTTAATTTACTGAATTTGTTGACTATTCCCATAAAACAAATATGATTACACTGTAATCATATTCGATGTGATCATATGCCAAAAACTACGCAGAACTCACCTCCATCCTCTGTCCGGATCCGTCAAGTTGCAGATGCCCAGAACGTCTTCCGCAAACGGAAAAAGGATGAAGGGTGTCGGCGGCTTCAGGAATGGGTGCCTGAAGAAACGTTGGCTCAGTTGCGGGCGATCACCCAAAGAACTGGCATGAGTCGGGCAAAATTGCTGGGATCACTGGTCGAAGCGGTCTATCTGAACAAGATTGATGTGAAAGAGGTAATGGCATGACAACGGGCAGCAAAATCGAATGGACAGAGATGACGTGGAATCCCACCGTGGGATGTACCAAAATATCCCCGGGATGTAAGCATTGTTACGCCGAAGTGATGGCAGAGCGCCTGCAGGCCATGGGCACGCCTGGTTACGAGCGGGGTTTCAAGCTGCAGCTACTGGAAAACCGCCTAGAAGACCCACTCGGGCGTAAAAAGCCGACGGTGTACTTCGTCAACTCGATGTCTGACCTCTTTCATGAAGACATCCCATTCGAATTCATCGACAAAGTGTTTGCCACCATCCGTGCCGCGCACTGGCACACCTTCCAAATCCTAACCAAGCGCGCTGACCGCTTGGCTGCTTACTTCAAAGGGAAAGTCGCGCCGCCGAATGCCTGGCTCGGTGTATCTGTTGAGGACAGAAAGTATGGTTTGCCAAGAATTGATGATCTGAGGACGGTCGATGCGACAGTCAGATTTCTATCTGTTGAGCCTTTGCTTGAAGACCTTGGCATCATCGATCTTACGGATATACACTGGGTTATTGTGGGCGGAGAGTCAGGGCCAAAAGCACGCCCCATGAAACCTGAGTGGGTAGAAGCCGTCCAGGTGCAGTGTGAAGAACAGGATGTGGCTTTTTTCTTCAAGCAATGGGGCGGCTGGGGCGCAGATGGTAAGCGCCGTGCTAAGAAACACAACGGGCGACAGCTAAGAGGCCGGACTTATGACGAAATGCCAAGAGGGGTGAATCTTTAGGATATGTCGAGGCGCCAGTACAACTACTCCAACGGGCCAGATAAGATTCAGCAGCACAGCATTGCGAAACATCGCATTTTGCAATCTTATATGGCGGCCTACTATCAAACGCTTGTGGGAGAGCGTGCGAGAAATGAATTTCGGCTCACAGTAGTGGATGGCTTTGCGGGGGCTGGCGAATACATACACCAGGATACGGAAGCCTTGGTTGAAGGCTCTCCCTTGATCCTTTTGCAGGCTGCATCAGAAGCAGAATTTCTTGTGAACCGGAAGCGAGAAAAACCTGTCCGGTTTGATGTTTCCCACTTCTTTATCGAAAAAAATCGTGATGGTTTTGGCCTTCTCAAACAGTCTCTTGAGAAACGCGGGTACGGCAGGGAGTTCGATAAATCAATTTTCTTACGTCGAAACAAGTTCGAAAGGGAGTTACCCGGAATCCTTGAGTTTATCAAAAGAAAAAGTCCTCGCAACGGGCGCGCTATTTTTGTTTTGGATCAGTATGGATATAACGAGGTGCCTGTTCCGCAGATGCGCCAGATTATGCAATTATTACCCACAGCAGAAATTATCCTTACATTTGCGGTCGACTCTCTGCTCAACTACGCCAATGACAAGAATCTGGAAAACGCTCTGGAAAAAATCCAGATGCCTGATATTTTCGGCGGCCGTACTTTTGAGGAAATCAAGAGTTCAGAGCCGCATTGGCGACTTTTCGTGCAGTCCTGTTTATACCATCGTCTGGTAGAAGGCTCCGGCGCTCGTTACTACACCCCATTTTTCATCCGAAACAAGGATGGGCATGGCGATTATTGGTTGCTGCACCTGTCGCATCATCCTCGTGCACGAGACGTCATGACCGAAGTGCATTGGCAAAACAGTAACTACTTTATTCATTATGGTGGCGCTGGTCTCGATATGTTCCAGATGAATGGATATGATCCGGTCTATGATGATGCTTTCCGGGGTCAGAACACGCTGCCGTACGGGTTCGATGATAGCGCAAAGGCGATGAGTCAATCGGTTATGCTAGAGCAGATAGCGCGCTTGGTCAGAAAGTACGACCAAGGGATTACGTTTGGACAACTGTTTTCGGATCATTGCAACCAGACACCAGCGACAGCAAGGATTTTCGGAGAAGTTGTCGCTGAGCTTGCCGCTCAACGTGAAATCGGTATTTCCAGCATAACGGGTGGCAGGCGAACGGCTGCGGCCAGTATCGTTGCTTCGGACAGGATCTATCTCCTGCCACAGCGGTCCTTCGTTTTTTGAGCGACTGCTTCTATAAGGTGAGAAGTCGTTCCAGCCCAGATCACAGCGTATTCTAGTCCGACCCTCTTCAGAAATTCACAAGGAACTGAGTCCAAATTTTATCGAGTTGCATCATGCCCCCATAAAGTTCGTGGGCATAGTGTGCATAGCAGTTCTCATAAAAATCGTATTTTGTACTTGGAGCCAATTTTGAAGCATATCTTTGGTGGACCTTGGACACTTATCAAGCTGGAACTATTGCGGCGCTATCTGCAATTCTTTAACACTGCATTGCAAAATCAACCTTCGGCAGAGAATCCGTTTCACCGAGTTTATATTGATGCATTTGCAGGAACCGGAAAATGCGATGTCAAGGTATCGGACGGAGCCACTAGGACTATAACGGGCTCGGCTTTGCACGCACTGGAATGTACACCTGCATTTGATGCGCTGCACTTGGTTGAACTTAAAGCAGCACATGCAAGAGAATTGCGTGCCCTTGCAGATAGTCATCCTGAACGGAACGTGCACATTTATAAGGACGATTGCAACGGTGCACTCAAAAATATCTTGTCCAGTACAAACTGGAAATCAACACGCGGGGTTTTATTTCTTGATCCATATGGCATGTCCGTTGACTGGACTACTGTAGAACAGATCGCTGCAACAAAAGCCTTAGACGTATGGTATTTATTTCCGCTAAGCGCTGTCTATCGACAAGCCGCCATAAATTTTAGCGACGTAGTTCCTTCCAAGGCTGCGTCACTTGACAAAGTGCTGGGAACCACAGACTGGAGGAATGTTTTTTATATAGAGCGATCAACTACAGACCTACTAACGCAGAAGGAAGCGGTTATCAAACAACGCGAATCCTCGCCCGCAGAAATTGCGAGTTACATGCACGGCCGCCTTTGTACGCTATTCAAAGGCTGGGTGAGCGCACCAATCATTCTGTACGCGCCTAATGGCGCCCCTATGTTCTCATTATTCTTCGCTGTTTCCAATCCAGCGCCTCGCGCCATAGCACTCTCCAAAAAAGCAGCAGATCATCTGTTTGAAATGCTCAAGCAACAAAAAATTGGGAGGCACCAACCGGATAACGAACTAGATACACAGCAAAGATTATTCTGATACCGGTGGCCTCACCGGCAGGATACAAGACTAACCCGCTAGTCTAGTGAGCTATGAAGCCGTTAGCAGGGCGCTACCACTTTCATTGCAATATACCGTTGAGACCTTCCATCATCACCTGAAGCGCCCGCCGCCTACCTCGTTCAATCAGTCGAGCTCGCATCCCTATCCGCGTGGGGCCAGCGAAGTCTGCCTCGACTGAATCCCCCACAAAAAGCACCTCTTCCGCGGCACAGCCCAGTCGCTGCAGCACATAGGCATAGATTCTCGGGTCGGGCTTGACCGCCCCTACTTCGAAGCTCCAGGCGTAGCAGTCGAGGGGTAGGCCGAGCTGGGCCAAGATCGGCGCAGCGTAGGGTTCTGCGAGGTTTGAGCACAGCGCGAGCTTGAGCCGGCGGTCACGCAACATCGCCAAGGTGCTGTTGACATCATCGAACAACCGGATGCTCGATAGCTCAGCCTGCAGATCAGCTTCTAGCTGCTGATATAAATCTTCCGGCAGGGAAACGCCGAGTCGGGCAGCCACCTCTGAGAGACTGCCGTGTTGTGCCATGACCAGCGCGGCATCATCCGCTTGCGGCTCTCGCCCCTGTTCCTCGGCGTAGCGCAGCAGCCGCTTGAATGGCGCGCGGCGATTTCGGATCTCCGCAAGGGTGCCATAGACATCAAACACGACCGCCCGAATGGGCTTCAGTACGGTCGCCATACTGGCTTTCTCTCGTCGCTGAGTAATCGGTCACCGGTGATCCACGGCAGCATACGAGCGATATTGAGCGCATCGTCCAATGCGCGATGATGTGCACCCTGCAATTCCAATCCACAGATGGTCAGCGCACGCGACATGCCGACCTCCTTGCCGACGCGCTGTAGCTTGGTGAACTGCTTTTTGGCGTTGATGTGCGGCAAGGAAATCGGGTTCGCGATGCCATGACGGGCGATCTCCAGGTCGATCTGCTTGCGATCATAGGCACCCCAGCTCATCCACACCGACTCAGCTTGGGCATGCTGTAAAGCAAATGCCTTCAACGCTTTGCTGATCTCGGCAAAGGTCGGCGCAGGGTCGATGTCCTGTTGCTGGATACCGGTCAGTTGGGTGCAGAACTCCGTGAGCACCGGGCGTTCGATGGGGCGTACAAACGATTGGAACTGGTCAACGACGCGGCCATCCACCCCGGCCCAGCACGCACCAATCTCGATGATCTCCATCGCATGCGGCGGGATAGCCCCGTCGTTACTGCATGTCGCTTCCAGGTCGATCACCAGGATCACATTCAGCCCCCTCTTCTTCTGGTGATTGCACTCATGCGCTCAGCCATTGCCAGACGATTGCGCCCATCAAAAAGAAAATCCCCACCACCACCAGCAGGGCCACCAACGCCACGATCAATTTGCGGAAGGTGTAGCCCAGGCAGAACAGAATCAGCCCGGACACCAGATAGATCACCTTGGCGGTCGTGGTGTGCACCATGAAGTACGCCATTGGGCTGAGCCAGCCATGCAGGAAATAGATGCCGATTGCCGTCACCACGGCCGGCACCAGGATGTTCATGGTGGATTCGTTGTGCGCGCGCAGCTCCTCGTCGGAGTAAACCGAATCGCCGATGCGATGGAAAGCCATACCTCGTCCTCCTAGGGGGTCAAATCGTCCAAATATCCTATTTTGGGATATTTTAGACTGAATGGTCCCATGCGTGGATGAAGTCCATCCACGATCCGCGCTACCGGCAGTTTATCGAGCAGCTTATTGCGCTGCGGGAAGCGCGCGGCACGACCCAGACCCAGCTTGCCGATCTGCTCGACAAGCCGCAGTCCTATGTCGCCAAGGTGGAAAACCTCGACCGCCGTCTGGACGTGGTTGAGCTGGCCGACTGGTTGCATGCGCTGAAAACACCGCCGCATCAGTTCATGACCCAGCTGGCTTGGTGGCAGGTCTAGCTTCAGCAGCTTGCACTGCGGGCTCGACTTCTTCCCAGCCCTCCAGCTTCCCCTCCCAAAATGATTCCCACGTCAAACGCGGTGGTCCGCCGTTTACAGCGTCCTCATCGGGTAATGGCAGCCAGTCGTGCCCGTTTTGTCCAAGTGAAGAGGTTTTGTCGCGAGAGCGCTCCTCTGCCGTGTGATCTGAAGCCACTTGCTGTTGCCGTACCAGTTCCCGTACTGCATCGCGCTGATACAGACGCAGCTGCTTGTTCTTGCCAAACCGGTGCGGCTGCACCAGCCCCTGCTTCTCCAGGTTGAACATGTGCGTGCGGTGCATGCCCAGCACCCGTCCGGCCTCCGTTGCGGTGAAATACCGCCCGCGCAGCTGCCTCACCGTCTCGACATCGTCGCGGGTCACGAAACGCCAAATGCCCAGATCGATCACCTTGATGATGCCGGTGATGACCCAGTTCGAACGAAACCAAGGTACGCCCACGCCAAGTGCCTCGGCGGCAGCATCGATCGACAGCAGATCATCACGCTGCAGGGTGCGCGCGAGCTTCCAGTAGGAGTCGCGCTCAACACGGGCTGGACGATGGATCTTTGCCGTCCGCTTTAACACCCCGCGTCGCAGCAGTACCGCGACCTGTTGGGTACTGATCCCCAGCAGCTCCGCGACCTCTGCTGTCGCGATCCCGTCTTGTTGGGCATCGCGCTGGTGGTCTGCTTTACGCTTGCGGCCGGTGCGTGTGGGGTATTGCGTGATGGTCTGCAGCCTCTCCGCGTTTACACCCACAATATCGGCGCGCTTGAACAGCGAAGTCAGCACCCGATCAATGCCGGGGCCGCCGATGGCTTTGATACCCAGGCTTTTGAGTTTCTCGGCGAGGTTGGTGGCGTTGACGCCCCATTCCCGCGCCAAGGTGCCGACCAACGCAAACTGCTGCTCGAAGGTACTGGCTTCATCGAGTGAGACCATCATCTTGCGGCAGCGGTTAACGGTGCGATTCCGGCCGGGGAGCCATTTCGCTGCAATCAGTGAGCGGATCACCTCCGGGTGCACCTGCCAGCGCGATCCCAGCATGGTCACATCGAGCCAGGCATCGTCGGCGACAGGCTCGCTTTGATCGCTTCGAACATCCGGCTGAGCATTGGGTACGCGTTGGCGATCCAAATAGGCCTCGATCTGGGCGAGCGGGATTTTGGGCTGTCGCCCTCCTGCTGCCGGCCATGGCAGCGCGCCAGTTCGGATCAGCGTCGCCAGTTCCGCCGCCGAGACGCGCAGCACGGCACACACTTCCCGCTTGGTCAGCGCCCCTGCGACAGGTCGACCGGGGGTGTATTGCCATTCCACGCACGACACTTTATTCAGTACCTGCTCTGCCCACTCGGCGATGGCAGGATCAGCAGTCAAAAAAGGCAGCATCCGGATGCGGGGATGCGTTGTCTTGTCCTGGGCCAACTGATCCGCAAGCTGGTCAACGACGGTAGGACTGTCGCTGAACCAAGCGACCGCCATCACAAGCCGGTCAAACGCCACTTGCGGTGCGTCGCCCCGGCCGTCGAACTGGCGCAACGCGTCCCAGAAGCTCAGCACACTGGTGACCGCAGCAGCGTTGTTCTGCTCAAACAGCGATTCCAGGGCAAACAAGGGGAATGGCTTGATCCGAGCGGCCTTCATCGTGGTCAGCGATGCTTGGCAGTGATTGCAGCGTCGCAAGCCGCCACGGCCGGGGCTCAAGGCTTTGCCGCAAGCGGTGCACCGGTCCAACAGCAGGCAACGGTGAGCAATGCAGCCCGCAAAGGGCAAGATGGACCATTGCCGCCGCCAATACGGCGATTCACCCAAGCACAGCGGGCAGAATCGGGTGCCGTCGAGCACGAACAGCGAATCCGTGACGGGTAGCGACCTGAACAGTCGTGGGCTACGCGAGGTAGGCCCGGCGCGCAGCCAAGCCAAATCAGCTGCCTGCTCGCCAAGCCCAAGGGCCTGCACTAACTGGCGATACCGTTTGGGATCAGCCCAGTGTGCGATCAACGCCTCCTCGCTGGAGACAGTGCAGATTTGCGAGAGCAACTGATAGACCGAAGCATGGCCGTTGGCCTCAGCGGCACGGATCAGCAGGCTGGCCGGCGACTCGTCTTCGTAGGGAAGCGGTCGAACCGGGATGGGGGAGGTTTTCATCTACCCTCCCGCAGCGCGGCTGCAAGCGTCGCCGGCGAACTCTTGAACGGATTGTCTCGGCTCAGGCTGGCTTTCGCCGTGATCCCGGCATGCCAAGCCAAGGCAAAATCCTCCAGCGTGAGCTGGTTGGATTGCGCGTCCAGTGCAAAGCGCACGGCCTCCTTGACCAAGGCCATGACGAACGCCGGGGAGCCGCCCGTTGCGGCATAGATTTGCAGGGCAATATCGTGCCGATCCAGATGCGGCACAGCTTGAAATTGCAGCTTGTGCAGCAGGGTGTGCTTGATCTGGGCAAGGAAAAGCAGCAACGCACCAGGTTCCGCCGTCGTCCCGACCCGCAGGGGTGGTAGCGCAAACTCCAGCGGAAAACGTCGTGCAAGCTGGCTGTCGATGGCAAGGATCGGAGCGAACTGAGGCAAGCCGACCAAGCAGAACGTGACCTTGGTCTCATTCACCAAGGACTTGATCCAGTTGCAGACGTTGCTGTTGATTCGCGTGCTGGTTTTGCGGATATCGAACAGATGGTGAAACTCATCCAGAAGCACCAGCTTCGTTTCACACGCGCCCAGCAGCCTACAGAGCCGCTGAGTCATCTGCGCCGTATTTCCCGCCAATGGACTCGGATCATTCAGTCTGGCCAGCAAACTGGCGGCGACCGTTTTGACGGTTGCGGGTGATGGCACCTCTGCATAGAAGGCTGGGATGAGGGTCTTTTCCAGCCGCTGTTCGACTTTGGTGGTGCGAGGCATCTGCGCCAGAATAGCCCGGCAGACGGTGGTTTTACCCATGCCGCCATCAGCTAGGAGCAGGCTGCCCACTGGCTCGCGGTAGACCTCGGATTTTGCGACGCAGTCCTGGATGCCCTGCATGGCCTGCGCCCAAGCAGGATGAGGGATGACGACCTTATCAAGCAGCGCAACGCGTTGGAGCGTAGTGATGGTTTGCATGCTCACCACTCCAGCTCGAACGCGGTGTACGACCCAGTTGCCTCCGCTGCGCCGACATGGACGGCCTCGGGACTGGGCAGTTCGGGCGCTGGCATAAACTGGCTCGGGCCCGCCACGGACGGACGGCGGTGCTTGGCCTCTGTCATCTGGGTCTGTTGCTGCGACGCGCTGGTCTCGCGGCCCTGACCATTGGTGAGCTTGCGCAGGCGCTTTTTGCCGATTTGGCTGGCGCTACGGATCTCCTCCAGCAATCGCGCGCGAGCCAGGGCATTCGCGTTAGGGCCAAGCTTTTTGAGATCGGCCTGTGAAAACGACTTTTTGATGCGCTTCGACTCGGCGTGCATATAGCAATCGAGCCCGACCGTGTATTCCGGATCGGTCGATTCGGCGAGGATAAAGGTGTCTTTTTCGGCGGGATGCTGAATCAATACCGAGTGCAGGTTCAGATCGTTGACCAGCACGGTGACCCGATCCAACCCTTGCGTTTCCAGTGTTGCCAAGGCATGCGAAAAATATTCGATGTTATCGACCTGCACCCGGCCACGCTGAATGGTCCGCATCTCCGGCCGTCGTGCCAGGGCATCGACATCCTCAACCGAAAGCGCGAGCGGTGCGATCTCCTTGGCCAGATCTTCCCAAGCCAGAATTGGTGCGCGGCCGGTGCGGCTATGGACGGTCTGGTGATACACCTCGTTGACCCATTGTTCGATCAGGTCAGCCACTTGATTCAGCGTCAGGCACGCGTGCTTGGCCGAGTCGTAGTCACCGCGCGCTACCGGGTTCGAGAAGGTCGTCCCAGCCAGCTTCTGGATCAACCCTCGGGTCAGGATGTAGAAGAAACGCTCGATATGCGCCTTGCCATTGGGGTCTCTGATTTGTGCTGGCGAGAGGATGATCGCCAGCGCCTCGCAGACGCGCATAAACGCAGTGTTCTTAAACTCAACCCCGTTGTCGGGGACGATAATGATCGCAACACCGCCCGGCAGGCCGCGATTCGGTCGGGTCAGCATGTCGCGCAATGCAGCCAAGGCCGTTGCAGCGCTCGGCGGGTACAGGCTGATATGCATGCCTACTACGGCACGTGTACACACATCAAACAGGCAAGTCAGGTACGGCCGCCCTAACACCTCCCCGGTATCCGGATCGACGACCTGGATGTCCAAATAGTGCGTATCCATCTCGACCACGGAAAGCAGCGCGCCCGCTCGCCGTGTTCTGCCGGCCGCACGGGCTATCCGGTTCGCGGCAAGCTCACCACGTTGAGCGCGGGCGACGACATAGGGATCAAGCTGCTTGAGCCGGCGCTGAATCGAACGCAACGTCGGCACGCGAATGTCGGTGTGGAATGCCGAGCACAAGCCCGATTCAGCCAATTTGCCGACCACGTAGCTGCGAATATCGACCGCGCTGGAGCGCTCAGGCTTCAAATAAATCTGCTGTATCGCCTCATTGATGAGCAACTCGACCTCAGGATCGAATTGCAAGGCGTAGTTGCCTGATCCCCTCTTCCTGAGCAAGCCTTGTTCGCCATGCAACTCAAAGGCCCGCAGCCAATAAATGACGGCCCTGTCAGTGGGTGGGGTTGGATCATTCAGCTCAGCCGCAACCTGCTGGATCACGGCATTGAGGGCTTGGCGCGCGGTGGGATGCGGCAGCTGGCGCAGTACCGCCTCCACATAACGGTGCTTGCGAACCAGTGCCGGCGCATTGTGTGCATGCACGGTGCGGCGTACCGACTCGCTCTTCACCGCAATCTTGTTAGTCCGCGCAAGCTCGGCGAAGTCAGCGAGGGGCATTTTGTGCTGCTGACCGCCTGCCGTGGCCGCATAGCGCACCATGCCTCGGGCCACGAAGGCGACTTCGAACTCCTCACCATAGAACTCGAAGCGCAGCCCCACTTGGGGGTCGATGACAGTAGCGGTCATAGCGCACCCTCCAGCGCGATTTCCTCCGGCGAGTGCCAGTGACGATGGAAGGCCAAGTAGTCCGCCAACTGTGCCGGAAATCCGGCCTGGGTGAGATGGCGATGGGCCTGCGCAAGCGAAGTCGGCTGAAATGCAACCAGCACTTCCGCCCCCAATTGGACTTGGGCGGCGGTCCATACCTGTAGATGCCCGCGCGCGTAGCGCTGCAGCAGCCATTCCAGGTGCTTCCGATTTGGAAGTTGCGCCGTATCCACCAGCCGAAAAGGCACCTGCGCTGGTTGTAACACGCTGCTGATCAGCTCACACCGGTCCAGATACGCTCGGGATAGGTGGGCTATCGATGGCTTCACCTCGTGCAGCTCGAAGCCACCCTCCACCAACTCAACCAGGAAATCGGGGAAAGCCGACTGCCCTGCTGGCAACGGGATGTGAACCGCCTGGGTGCGATAGCGCAGTACCGCTGGCGAGCGTTCCAGCACGGCTGCGTAGGCCAGCTCCAATTTACTTTCCAGCGGAATCGCGCCACCCGATTTGCGGCTGGGGAACAGCGAGGTACTCCGGCCTCGTGCGCCTTGGTGGATACGCCGCACTCCATGCAGGGTGTTGGCGATAGAGGGGGAATGCCGGAATGCGGCATCGATCTGGGCCAGAATCGGCCAGGCAACCTCATTCGAGGCGTGAAGTAACGGCTGGCAAGGTATACCAGCACCGTGCTGCAAAAGCATGGTGTCTCCCGAAGAAAACACGCCAATACGCGGCCAGACGAGGCATCTGGGGGACGTGCATCAGCGCGGCCCGCCCGAAGTACGGGCGTGACTTGACGACGGGCTGCGTTCGGAAGACACTTTAGGTGCTAACCCGTTGTGAGTGTCTTCTGATGCCGCAACCGCAGACGGACCCGAAAGGGTCCGTTTGTGTTTATGGGTTCAGTTCAGTGTTTGATCTGCGTCTTGTCGTGTCCCCTTACTGAGCAACCTGGTTCATCAGGCTCAGGTCCTGTTCCAAAAGTCCCCTCTTCATTCCCAGCGCAACGGCAATACGGTGGCTCTGCCCCCGTGTCGGGACGTGCCGCGACCGCAGCACCTGATACACCAAGGTGGGATTGAAACCGTTATGGCGCGCCCATTCCGCCACAGAGATACCGCGTAGACGGAATTCTTCCAGCACGTCCGACGTGGTCCGAGTCATGTGCGTGACCTCCAATTTACGAAGTTCCAAGACAAACTTACCCGAACGTCAAACCAGCCTCAAGTGGTTGATGTTATTAGTTTTTTATCATCAAACCTTTTTAGTCAGCCGCTAGAAATGGCTGTTGGAATTCTGGTTTTTACTATGTGCCCCACAGGTGACGCTTCGGGCTGAGCGCCGTTCAGTCCTATGCTGCGATGTGAGCAGATGTTCAGAAAACGGTCGTTTTCTGGACCTCCCGCAAGATCGCCGATTGACCTATCCCAGACGCGCCCGACTTGTTAAGATTGCCGTAAATTTTTCTATGTTTTGATACTGTCAATGAAACAACGCATCGGCTATGCCCGCGTTTCGACGGATGACCAGCACCTTGATTTGCAGAGGGACACACTGGCGAGAGCTGGTTGCAACCTCATCTACGAGGAAGCGGTCAGCGGAAAATCGACCGCTCGACCTGAGCTTGAGAAGTGCCGCAAGGCGCTGCGAGAGGGTGACACCCTCGTGGTTTGGCGACTAGATCGACTCGGGCGCAGCCTGTCGAACTTGGTGCAGATTGTGGCCGAGCTGGAGCAGCGCGGCATCGGCTTTGAGAGCTTGACCGAGAAGATCGAAACGGACAGCGCAGCGGGAAGGCTGGTTTTCCATGTGTTTGCTGCCCTGTCGGAGTTCGAGCGGAACTTGATTCGCGAGCGCACGCAGGCCGGCCTGGCTGCCGCCCGCGCCCGTGGACGAGCCGGAGGACGCAAGCCCAAGCTGGACAATCAACAGGTTCGGGAAATCAAAGCACTTTTGCGCGATCGGGACATACCTGTGGCAGAAGTTGCCCGTCGCTACGGCGTATCACGCACCACCCTTTACAAATATGTTGGCGTGATCATGCCGCGTCAATGAGAACAAGATGAAAATGCTCGGACCAATAAATGCAGCCGAAAGCACCAGGCACAAGGTCAGCCCCCGTACAACCCAAGACCGAGGCACTTCTGCTATCTGCCCCGTTAGAGCAGCAACCGAAGTTCTCGCTACAGATGGAGGGATCGAGGCTCGCGGGGCTATCTTCACGCGCTCCGAAGTGGTTTCCTTCATCCTTGACCTAGCTGGTTACACGGAAGATCAACCGCTCTACAAAAAACGGCTTTTGGAACCATCGTTTGGAGGTGGAGATTTCCTGCTGCCAATCATTGAGCGGCTGTTGAGATCATGGGGGATGTCAACTCCGGATGATCTCGCAGTCGACGAGCTGGGCGATGCGATCCGGGCAGTCGAGCTGCACCACGATACCTTCCACGGCACCCATGCTGCCGTTATCGCGCTTCTCAAGCGCGAGGGGATGACACCCGATACCGCGACGACCTTGGCTGGTCGTTGGCTGTCGCAGGGGGATTTCCTGCTGGCACCGCTGGAGGGCGAATTCGACTTCGTAGTGGGTAATCCGCCCTATGTCCGCCAAGAGCTGATCCCGGCTCCACTACTGGCCGAATATCGCAGCCGCTACCAGACGATGTATGACCGGGCCGACATCTACATCCCCTTCATTGAGAGGTCGCTGTCTGTCTTGTCGGACGGCGGCAGTCTAAGCTTTATCTGTGCAGATCGTTGGATGAAGAACCGCTATGGAGGGCCGTTGCGTAGCCTCGTGGCCGAACGGTTTCACCTGAAAGTCTATGTCGATATGGTGGATACGCCGGCTTTCCACTCGGATGTAATTGCCTACCCCGCTATCACCGTTATCAGCCGCGAAGCGCCTAGGGCAACGCGCATTGCCCACCGTCCGGCTATTGACCGGGCGACGCTGACCGCACTGGCGGGTGCGCTTCTTGCGCAGACGCTGCCGGAAGAAGCTGGCCCAGTGCGCGAACTTGCCCGAGTCACCAATGGCACAGAGCCGTGGCTACTTGAGTCAGCCGACCAGATGGCGCTTATTCGTCGTCTGGAAGGCCGCTTCCCATTGCTGGAAGAGGTGGGCTGCAAGGTTGGGATTGGCGTCGCAACCGGTGCAGACAAGGCCTTCATCGGTGACTTCGATGCTATTGACGTCGAGCCAGACAGGAAGCTGCCGCTGGTAACGACCAAGGACATCATGTCCGGTGAGGTGAAGTGGCGCGGTCAGGCCGTCATTAATCCCTTTGCCGAATCGGGCGGATTGGTCGATCTCGATGACTATCCACGCCTAAGACGCTACCTTGAGGCTCGACGAGAGGTGATCGCCAGGCGCCACTGTGCTCAGAAGGCTCCAGCCAACTGGTATCGCACGATTGACCGCATCACCCCGGCGCTGGCTGCGAGGCAGAAGCTCCTGATCCCAGACATCAAGGGTGAGTCGCATATCGTCTTTGAAGGTGGCGAGCTGTATCCCCATCACAACCTCTACTACGTAACGTCAGATGAATGGGATTTGCGGGCCTTGCAGGCTGTGTTGCTGTCCGCTGTCACTCGCCTGTTTGTGGCGACCTATTCAACGAAAATGCGGGGTGGATTCCTGCGCTTCCAAGCGCAGTACCTGCGCCGCATTCGCATTCCGCGCTGGTCAGATGTGCCTGAACCGCTGCGACGCGAGTTGGCCGAGTCTGCCGTCAAGCGAGATGTGCAAGCCTGTAACCAGGCCGTATTCAAACTCTACGGCTTGAGCTACGAAGAACGATCTGCCCTTGGAGGCAATGGAGAATAAATGGCACTTGATCTCGTCGATTACGAACAGAAAGCCCATGACGCTGTGAAGGCGTTTTGGGGTAACCGCGAAGCTGCGCGACAGAAGCAGATTGAATCAGGGAAGGCCGACCAAGGTGAACGTGCAGGCGTCACTGGCGGCAAGAACATGGATGGTTTTCTAGCTTTGGTGCTCGACATCATCAAAGCCAACGGGATGGCCCATGCAGAGATCCACCAGAACAAGGCGATGTTGACCTTGCCAGGCTACTTCCGCCCAACAAAGCTGTGGGATCTGTTGGTGATCTACAAGGGCGAATTGATTGCAGCCATTGAACTGAAGAGTCAAGTTGGTCCATCGTTCGGGAATAATTTCAATAACCGAACCGAGGAAGCCATTGGGACAGCGCATGACCTTTGGACTGCCTTCCGGGAAGAGGCGTTTGGCAAGCAGCCGCGCCCCTTCGTTGGGTGGCTGATGATGGTTGAGGATGCACCGGAATCTCGCAGGCCCGTGCGCGACTCGTCACCGCACTTTCCGGTGTTCGAGGAATTCAAAGGAGCGTCATACCTCACGCGGTACGACCTTCTGTGCCAGCGGCTAGTGCAGGAGCAGCTTTACACCACTGCCGCCGTTATCGCGGCGGAGCGCAGCGCAGTGGATACTGGCGAATTCACGGAACTGTCGTCGATGACGAGTCTTAAGACGTTTGTGGCCGCATTGGCTGGTCACATTGCAGCAGAAGCTGCTCGGCTGGACTGATGAGAGCATCCGGGGGTAAACAAAGCGCACCAAGGATGAAACCTTGTCCATTCGAACTCGGGGACAGCAAGCAGTTACTGCAGATGGCCGCCGAAGACAAGCGCTGATCTATCACAGCCATTGATAGATGTGTGGCTCCTTAGCTACGCACAAAAACATGGGCAGAAGGCCGGTTTCAAGCAGGATTTGATGCAAGTATCTTCAGTATGTATTCATCGAAAGGCATTGAGTCCCAATCTATGGCTGATGAGGAAGCGAAAAGAACGGACTACTTACCTGCTGCCTTTGCGGCAGCTTCGACCCAAGCGCCGAGATTGTCTCGACCGTTGTCCTTGTTCCAGAGATAGTGCTTATATCCGTTTACGCGCAGCGAGCAGCAGTCTGTTGTATTGCCATGCATGTCCGAAATTTTGCTAATGTCAATGGTCAGTAGACCGTTGCCACGGGCGATACTTTGCTCAATTTCATATTTAACCCACTTACTTTTATGGGTGCTCGCGCCGATAAGAACTACGGTGACGGATGTGCCATTCAACTGATTATCTATCCATGTTTGGATGGCTTTATTACCTTCACGCTCGACCTTTTCAAATTCGGCCTTGTCAATGAAGCCGGATTTCATAACACCGCCAATGATGTTGCTGTTGCGCACGTTCATCGCGCGATGCACATCATCGTATTTGAAACTAAAAAATACTTTGCGAGCCACTTTTTGTCTCCGCTGGAATTGGCTTGAGGTGCAGTATTGTTTTCAGATGCTGATTGGTTTGACGTTTTAGGTGCACACTGGGGTGACCAATATATACGTACATACTATAGGGCCCGACCGCCCACGTCGTTTCTAGCGGATAAAGAAAGACAGCAGAATCATCAGAAGGCCCAAAGTGATGTAATACGGGAACAAGGTCCGTGAGAACAAGGCCGAGAACCATCGGTTTCGTGGGTCGCTCTTGTACGGCTCTGTGTTCATCGAGAAATCGACATCCTCCTCCTTAATCTGTCGTACGTGCTCGTACAGTGAACGAAAGCGCCGCTCCATCGCAAGAAAGTAGCCATCCAAGAACCAGAAGATGAACAGGGGAAAGTAGGCAACAACGATGTAAGCTTTATTGGTGTCCTTGGCCGCCAGTGCGAAAAGCGCCGCGATCAGCGTGACACTCCAGCCCTTTAGCAAGAACAGATTGCCCGACATTCGGCTGATAGAGGCTTGGATAAACTCTAGATGTTTGTGCTTGTTGGAAATGTCGGACATGCCGGGTACTCGCTCTATGTGCGGCGGGCGATAGCGTCGTTGACCCAAGCCGCCAAGTTGTTCTTAATGTGGTTGTAGGCATCGTGTGAAGGCGGGTCATACACTGGCGGCCGGACGATGGTGCCACCGTCCCGGAACTCGAACTGGTCAAATGGGTTGATGCCTTTTGCGCAAATGCCCTGATTCGGACAACGCAGGCTATGGATATGAATACCTAGTAGGCCGCGGTTCTCTGTCCAGGCCTTTCTGATCTCGTGCTGAACCCAAGGCCGCGCGTGCGTCTCGGTGCCGATTAGCACGACTACGCAGCGCTTGTACTTCATGTTCGCATCGATCCAGCGCTCGATGGCACTAGAACCGCTGCGCTTGACAGTCTCCCAGTCGTTCTTAGAGACGGGCTCGTCTCCATCGATCATGCCCATCTGACGGATCTGCTGCACCCGCATGACATCATTGTCGAAGTGGAAGCTATAAAACACCGGCACTCGCGCCATGGTCTCCTCCTAGGTCTACGAAAGTTTCACGTTTTTGACTGGGCCGGATACCCAAGCCACGATACAGCAGCGCCACAAAATCCAAGGGGGCCAAATCGTCAGGTGGCAGGTAATGTAAGTCGCTCGCTAATTGGCGCGCGGCGCCTCCGGTCTGTGCAATGGGGATGCATGTTGCGTTGGGCCAATAGCTGGTGAGGAGCTTGTGCTCGTCCAAGATGCCATGCATGCCGCCGATGAAGACCGCAGCCTCGAACTCAGTGGAAGTGAACATGGCCTTGCGCATTTCCAGCAGACTAGCTTCAACGTCTTCGCCGACCGCGTCGACCAGCCTTACATTGGCAAAGTGCCTGTTCTCGGCGGGCAGCACCTTCTGGAACAACCGCGACTGAAACAGTTCGACCGCCAAGGTGTACTCAACACCAACGGCTTGGGCAGCAGACCACAACAATGGCGTGATCGCTGGATGGCCGCCCCAAACCAGCTTCTTGCGACCCAGCACTACCAGCGCTAGCGCGTTGACGGCGGCCTGAATCTCCTGTGGCCGGCAGTCCGAGCTGTATGGCTCGCGCGTCGGCACACTAGCAGAAAGAAAGATCGCGCCCACGGCTACTACTCGATATCGGCCAACTGCCAGTCGGCCTCGCGGCTTCGCAGCCATTTAACAGCGCCGACGCGGGAAGCGAGCCAGTCCAAGTGGCGCCGCCATTCCTCGCTGATGCCAAGGTGGTCGTAGACCACAGCCGCAGCACGCGAGTCGCTCAGGTCAATGCAGTCGTGGACATCGACCGACGTCGGCACGCCGACGACCGGGTAGGCCACGAGCTGATTACCGGAAGGCAGCTTCAGGATGACGGAGCGCTTTTGGCCTACGCCTTCTACGCTGCCGCCCAAATCCTGGATCGCGGTGCGGAGCGTACCGACCATGTTGGAGTGCCGGAGCGCCACGCTGACGCTTCGCACACGCTCCAACTCCAGCGCGATGTCTGCCACAGCGGCGGGGGTGAGGCGGGTGCCGTTGAAATCCGTTTTGGTCAGCTTCTTGGATGTGGCCAAGTGCGATTCACGTACCGGCGTGTGATCGGGCCAAACCAACTGCAGCATGGAGATGTGCTTGGCGATTGCCCGCCCCCACTCAGCCGTTGTCCACCGGCTGACGAAGTAGCCCGGAGTGTCGAGCATGACCAGCACATCAGAATCGCACAACCGATGCCAGAGCGCGGCCTGGAAATCAGCGGCTACGGAGACCGAATGCGTGTCCAGAAACACGTCGAAGTGCCGCGCGGACAGCGCCTCGTAGAGCTGCAAGGCGACGTCTGCCGACTCCTCACGGCGATAACTGACGAAGACACGCCGCTGGGGCGGCAGCAAGCCCAGACATTGCAATGCAGCCGTGACGACCCGTCGTAGGCCAGCATCAGCAGGATCATGGAACATCGCATTGATGCTTCGCAACTCGGATGGCAACTCGGCACTGACGCGGGCGGCTGCGCTGATGATGGGCACTATGGGCACTCCCAACTTGGCCAGCCGGGCCGCTTCAGGATACTCAGCGCCTTCGGAGCCGAAAAAGACGGCCACCGTGGCTGTCGTATCGCTGAAGTCGGCGGTGATGCCACGGTCGATCGTGTAGTCACGGCCATGCAGCAAGCCAAACAGGCCGAGGCATTCGTCAAGCGTCGCCGAAAAGACAGAGGTCTGCAGATCGGTCGGTGAGCCCAGTAGCAGGCATTGATAGAGCGCCACGAACGCCCTCCTTACAGGAACGGCACGGTGCGAACGAACTGTCCCTGGTTGCTGCCGGCCGGCACCCAGAGCAATTCGCCAGCACTGGACATGTCGACACGGCGGTATAACTGCATGTACTCGTTGCCATGCGTGGTCGTAGAGTCAGATGTCTGGACGATAGCAATACGGTCCGGCTGCTTCTGGCCATCGGCATAGCCTAATTCCCACGGGCACCAGCGCGAGGCCATGGAGTTAGCAGTGGCCAGAAACAGAAACCAGTCGCAAGTCTTGATGCGGTGCTGGATACGTGACGCTGTTTCTCGATTAGGCTGGAGTGGCATCGACGCGTCTTTCCAGTCGATGTACAGCTCAACCCCCTGTTCTGCGAGCAGTGCCTGCAACCCCTCGGCGAGCTTATCATCACGGTGGCTATGGCACAGGAAAGCCGTCTTTTGCAAACTGGCTCGGGCTTGAGATTTGAGAAGCGGCCGCCGTTGACCGGCCCGCAACAATTCGGATTGTGGGATTGCCATTAGTTTTTCTCCCTATCCACTCGGTATAGTCCCCAAATACTCGGTACTGCCAATTGATGCATATATGAGCGGCAGAGGGCTGCTCCAATTACGTTCCGGCGCAAATTTCTATCTTCCTAGCTGTAGAGGCCTTGGCAAACCGATCTCTCTAGCGTAAGTGCGCCATTTGCGTACCCTATCTCTAGGGGTTCCTAAGCAGTTTTGGATCACACGCTATCAAGCCCCGCTCCATATTCGAAATACGCTCGCCAGTTTCATTTCTCAAAAGAAATGAAAAATTTTGTGTCGTCGGGTGAAAAATTATGCGTCGTAAATGAAAAATTATCTGTCGCCCGACGACGACCAGCCCTCAATCCCAATTCAACGCCCCACCGCTCTGATACTCGATCACGCGGGTTTCGAAGAAGTTCTTTTCCTTCTTCAGGTCGATCATTTCGCTCATCCACGGGAACGGGTTGGTCACGCCAGGGAACAGCGGGTCCAGGCCGATCTGTTGCAGGCGGCGGTTGGCGATGAAGCGCAGGTATTCCTTGAACTGGGCGGCGTTCAGGCCCAGCACGCCGCGCGGCATAGTGTCCTCGGCGTAGGCGTATTCCAGGTCCACGGCCTTCTTGAACAATTCGACGACCTCGGCCTTGAAGCTGTCGGTCCACAGTTGCGGGTTTTCCAGCTTGATGGTGTTGATCAGGTCGATGCCGAAATTGCAGTGCATGGATTCGTCGCGCAGGATGTACTGGTACTGCTCGGCGGCGCCGGTCATCTTGTTCTGGCGGCCCAGGGCCAGGATCTGCACGAAGCCCACGTAGAAGAACATGCCTTCCATGATGCAGGCGAACACGATCAGCGATTTCAGCAGTTGCTGGTCGGTTTCCAGGGTGCCGGTGGTGAAGTTGGGGTCGGTCAGCGCGTCGATGAACGGGATGAGGAATTCATCCTTGTTCCGGATGCTGGCGACCTCGTGGTAGGCGTTGAACACCTCGCCTTCGTCCAGGCCCAGGCTTTCCACGATGTACTGGTAGGCGTGGGTGTGGATGGCCTCTTCGAAAGCCTGGCGCAGCAGGAACTGGCGGCATTCGGGCGCGGTGATGTGGCGGTAGGTGCCGAGCACGATGTTGTTGGCGGCCAGGCTGTCGGCGGTGACGAAGAAGCCCAGGTTGCGCTTCACCAGCCGGCGCTCGTCCTCGGTCAGGCCGTTGGGGTTCTTCCACAGCTCGATGTCGCGCTGCATGTTCACTTCCTGCGGCATCCAGTGGTTGGCGCAGGTGGCGAGGTACTTCTCCCATGCCCACTTGTACTTGAACGGTACCAGCTGGTTGACGTCGGTGGTGCCGTTGATGATGCGCTTGTCCACCACGTTGACGCGCCCGTTGGCCGGGCTGGCCGCGACCGGGGCCGCGGGGGCGGCGTCGGCCTGGGGTGCGGCGGGACGCGGGGCGGCGGGGGTGATGATGTCGTCGTCGAAACTCAACATGGTGCTTGGTCCTCTTGCTTGGCGTTCGGTATCGGCCCGGTGCTGCCGGGCGCAGTGGTGTTCTTGGCGCCTGCCTGGCGGTCTTGCCGCGGGCTCAGGGCTTGCCCGGCCCGGATAGCGGCCGGAAGTCGATGTTGCTGGTATCGGTCACGCCCCACAGTACCTGGGCGTGGTTCAGGTCACGCACGCGGGTGTCGCTGGTCTGGGCATCGGGCCGGTAGTTCAGGTTCACGTTCATCTGGCCCAGGTAGACCACGCGGCCGGCATCCACGTGGAACGGATCGTTGCGCGGCACGTTCACGTATTCGCGATAGCGCCAGCCGCCGATCTCCTGCATCCAGCTGCCGTAGGCCTCGGTGATGCGGTAGTCGCCCGGCGGCAGGCTGATCAGGAACAATCGGCCCTTGCCGTCCGGCTCGTCGCCCGGCGCGCGGATGTAGTCGGTCAGTTGCTGCGCCAGCACCGAGGTATTGCCGCCCACGCCGTTGATCACCACGCCGGCCTGGGCGGTATCCGGATCGAAGGTGGTCATGGTGACAGCGATCAGCGCGGCGCCCTGCCCCGGCAGCACCGCGAACTGGCCGTTCTCCACCTTGGGGCGGAATGCCGCGCACGCGGTGAGGGCTAACGCGGCGAGGACGACGATGACTCTACGCATGATCCGCTCCTGGCTGGACTGCAAAGACGTATGACTCCTGGCGTGAGGGATGGTGCCGGCCGTTGATGCGGCCGGCGGTCCCGTCTCAATAGGGATAGGGCAAGCCCGCGGCCTGCGGCAAACGCAATTGCAGGTTGCTCATGTCGTTGATCTCGTCCTGCTGCGCCAGCGCGTAGAAGTCGCGCGCGCGCTGGTCGGACACCACGGCCACCGGGGTGCCGTCGAGGATCACGTGCAGGTTGCCCAGATACGCCACTTCGTTGGGCGCCACCAGGAAGCGCTGTCCCAGCGGCACCCAGAATTCGCGGCGCTTGTCCTCGCCCTTGGGCTGGTAGCTGCCATACACGTAGCGCATCAGGTACGGGCCAGGCGGCAAGGTCAGTTGCAACAGCTTGCCCACGCCCGGCGCCTGCCCGGCAAAGTTGAGGACGCGGTCGCGCGCCTTCACCGTCACCTGCTTGGCGCCGCCCGGGCCCTCGTATACCAGGGTGGCGTAACCGTCGCTGCCGCCCGGCGGGGCGTCGAAGGTCAGGCTGAACACCGCCAGCGCGCGCCCGTCCGGGGCGTTCAGGCGTTTCAGTTCCACCGGCGGCGCGGCGGGCGCGGCGGGGGCTGCCGCCTCGGTCGGGGCCGAAGCGGGCTGGGGGGCTGGGGCGTCATCGGCCTGGGCATGCATGGCGAACAATGCGGCCACGGCGGCTAGCGCTCTTTTCATGGGACTCCTGCCTGTTTTGTTGTTATGAAAATCGTTGTCACCCGACGTCGTTCCTCCACGACGCCCTGCTCCACCAGCGCGGCGCCGCCCGGCCCAGCCTGCCCCACCAGCGGCGCAGCGAGCGGGCGGCGCGCCCACCGCGCCGGGCCGGCTGCGCGCAAGGCGCAGGCGACTCGACCGCGGGGACGGCCTCAGCGGCCAGGAGTCACTGGCAGGCTTCGCACTCGGGGTTGTCGATGCTGCAGAACTTGGCGCCTTCCGAAGCACCGTCGCCGGCGCCCAGTTGCGGCGCGGCGCTGATCACCGGCGCCGGCGCGGCCATGCCGCCGCTCGACGGCACTGCGTTCAGCTCGCCGCCACGTCCGGTGGATTTCTCGGCGCTGGTCGCGGCCAGGGTGCGCAGGTAGTAGGTGGTCTTCAGGCCACGGACCCAGGCGTGCTTGTACAGCTCGTCCAGCTTCTTGCCGCTGGCGCCGGCCATGTAGATGTTCAGCGACTGCGCCTGGTCGATCCACTTCTGGCGACGCGATGCGCATTCCACCAGCCAGGCGGGCTCCATCTCGAAGGCGGTGGCGTACAGCGCGCGCAGGTCTTCCGGGATGCGATCGATGCGCGACACCGAGCCGTCGAAGTACTTCAGATCCGAAATCATCACTTCGTCCCACAGGCCGCGTTCCTTCAGATCGCGCACCAGGGATTCGTTGATCACGGTGAATTCGCCGGACAGGTTCGATTTGACGAACAGGTTCTGGTAGGTGGGCTCGATGCTGGCCGACACGCCGACGATGTTGGCAATGGTGGCGGTCGGGGCGATGGCCAGGCAGTTGCTGTTGCGCATGCCGTAGGTGGCGATGCGCTGGCGCAGCGTGGCCCAATCCAGGCGCTCGGTGGTGTCCACATCCAGGTAGCCGCCGCGCTCCTCGGCCAGCAGCTTGAGCGAATCCTGCGGCAGGATGCCGCGATCCCACAGGCTGCCCTTGAAGCTCGGGTAGGTACCGCGTTCCTGCGCCAGCTCGGTGCTGGCCCAGTAGGCGTGGTAGGCGATCAGCTCCATCGACTGGTCGGCGAACTCGACAGCAGCATCGCTGGCGTACGGGGTGCGCAGGCTGTACAGCGCATCCTGGAAGCCCATGATGCCCAGGCCGACCGGACGGTGCTTCAGGTTGGAATTGCGCGCCTTGCGCACCGGGTAGTAGTTGATGTCGATGACGTTGTCGAGCATGCGCATCGCGGTCTTGACGGTGCGCGCCAGCTTTTCGGAATCGAGCTGGCCATCCTTCAGGTGGTTCACCAGGTTGACCGAGCCCAGGTTGCACACCGCGATTTCGTTGTCGTTGGTGTTCAGCGTGATCTCGGTGCACAGGTTGGAGCTGTGCACCACGCCCACGTGCTGCTGCGGGCTGCGGATGTTGCACGGGTCCTTGAAGGTGAACCACGGGTGGCCGGTTTCGAACAGCATGGTCAGCATCTTGCGCCACAGCGTCAGCGCCGGCAGCTTCTTGGCCACGCGCAGCTCGCCGCGCGCCGCCTTTTCCTCGTAGCGCAGGTAGGCTTCCTCGAACTTCTTGCCGTACAGGTCGTGCAGATCGGTGGCTTCGCTGGGCGACAGCAGCGTCCAGTCACCGCCTTCCATCACGCGCTTCATGAACAGGTCGGGAATCCAGTTCGCGGTGTTCATGTCGTGGGTGCGGCGGCGGTCATCGCCGGTGTTCTTGCGCAGCTCAAGGAATTCCTCGATGTCGGCGTGCCAGGTCTCCAGGTAGGCGCAGACGGCGCCCTTGCGCTTGCCGCCCTGGTTCACCGCCACGGCGGTGTCGTTCACCACCTTGAGGAACGGCACGATGCCCTGCGATTTGCCGTTGGTGCCCTTGATGTGGCTGCCCAGCGCGCGCACCGGGGTCCAGTCGTTGCCCAGGCCGCCGGCGTACTTGGAGAGCAGCGCGTTTTCCTTCAGCGCCTCGTAGATGCCGTCCAGGTCGTCGGCCACCGTGGTCAGGTAGCAGCTGGAAAGCTGGCTGCGACGGGTGCCGGAGTTGAACAGCGTCGGGGTACTGGACATGAAGTCGAAGGTGGACAGCACGTTGTAGAACTCGATGGCGCGCGCTTCGCGATCCACCTCGTTCAGCGCCAGGCCCATCGCCACCCGCATGTAGAACGCCTGCGGCAGCTCGATGCGCTCGCCGTGCACGTGCAGGAAGTAGCGGTCGAACAGGGTTTGCAGGCCCAGATAGCCGAACTGGTAGTCGCGCTCGTGCTTGAGCGCGGCGCCCAGGCGGGCCAGGTCGAACTGCGCCAGCTTTTCGTCCAGCAGCTCGGCTTCGATGCCGCGCTTGATGAAGCGCGGGAAGTAATCGGCGTAGCGCTCGGCCATCTCCTCGTGGCTGACTTCCTCGCCCAGCACCTCGCGGCGCAGGATGTTCAGCAGCAGGCGAGCGGTGACGAAGCTGTAGGCCGGCTCCTGCTCGATCAGCGCGCGGGCCGACAGCACGGCGGACTTGCGTACTTCCTCGGCCGGCACGCCGTCGTACAGATTCTTCAGGGTTTCGGCCAGGATCACGCCCTGGTCGGTCACGCTCTCGTAGCCGGAGCAGGCGGAGGCGATCAGCGCCTTCAGGCGGCCCAGATCCAGCGGGCGGGCGCTGCCGTCCTCGTACTTGACGTTGAGCGAGGACAGCGCCTCGCCCGGCTGATCCTCGCCCTTGGCGGCACGCTCGGCGGCGCGGCGCTCGCGATAGATCACGTAGGCGCGGGCCACGTCGTGCTCGCCCGCGCGCATCAGCGCCAGTTCCACCTGGTCCTGGATATCCTCGATATGGATGGCGCCGCCCTCGGGCTTGCGACGCATCAGCGCGGCGACCACCGATTCGGTCAGCGCGGCCACGCGCTCGCGCACGGCGGAGGAGGACGCGGCATGGCTGCCCTGCACCGCGATGAACGCCTTGGTCACCGCCACCGAAATCTTGCTCGGCTCGAACGGAACCACCGAGCCGTTGCGGCGGATGGTCTTGTAGGCCGCGTAGCGGCTGTTGTCCTGCTGGTCGAAATGGGTCTGGGTTTCGGTCGTCATACGGCTTCCAGTGGTGCTCTCCAGTGCGGCGTACATGCACGGCTCCTTTTGAAGGATGTTCTGGGGACAAGATGTGAACAAGCTGTGGGCGCCCTGTGAACAAACACAAGATATTGTGTCCAGGACGCCGAGTTGCCACAAATACTAGGGGAAAGCCTTCGGCTAGCGCAATACGGAAAACGTGTGTTAGGCCGATCAGCGGCGGCTGATATGCGGGGTGAAGGTGCATCGATGATCCAGGAATCCGACGCTTCGGCCCGGGAAGGCGCGCTCCCGCTGATGTCTCAGCCTGACGTGGCCGGCCCCGGGCCCATGGCGAATGACGTGAAAGCGAAAAGCGCCGATTCTCGCTCTCATCCAACCGACAAACGGTATGCCGGCCAGTGGTGTCGAGTAGACAGGTCACAACCGGCGGCCCTCAAGCCGACCAGATGCCCCGAGACGCTGCCCTCCGCGCTCAGATCTTCGCGCGTTCAGGTTCAGGTGCTGCGCGGCGATGCGCCCGCCCGGCTGGGTTGAGGGTATCGGCGACCCGCACCAAACCGTTTCTTGACCTGGAGGTTGTCGCTGCTGCTGAAGGGGGCGGTTTGCCGCAGGTCGCGGGCGCCCTGCTTGCCGTCGGCACTCGGCATCGTCCGCGCGATACCGAAGGCCAACAACAAGTGCGTAAATAGCGGGAAGGATGGCTTTATATGGCCAGGCCGAATGGCACGAAGGCCGGAGCGTCGGTCAATGTATGCGCTCCGGTGTGAATCGGGATTTCAATCCATGGGCGATGATGGACTGGCGGAAACGGGGCAGTGCCGAATTGAATGCCCATGACCCGATCAGAGCGCCAACGGGTTTCTGGTGTCAGCCCTGCCCGGATGGCTCGCCAAAGCAGGCCACTCAAATTCGAAAATCGCGACAATATTGCGAGCAACGGAATATGGCCGGCTTTACAGGCCGGCCATATCGGCCATTTATTTAATTGCAGGTAAAGACGGCAATGCCGCTGTAGAGCGTGTTATTAGCCAGGACGATCTTCCAGGGGCTGACCAGGACGAATCCGCCATTGACGCCTTCGCCCAACGCGGTCGCCATGCCGGAACCACTGGAAAGGAAACCACCACTCACCTTCACCGAACTCAAGGAGCTGGCATCGAAAGTGGCCGTCTGGCCAATCGTGGTCGCTGCGGCGCCGCCGGCCGGGGTCATATCCAGCTGGATGGTTGCAGTCGCGGTCCCCGATACCACGGCAAGGCTGGCCGTGCCCTGGATGGTGCCTTTGACGCTGCCGCTGGTCGGCACGGTAAAGCGGCCGGCACAGGTGGGCGCCGCATCGGCGGGCATTGCGGCAAATCGATTGAACGCCGCCGTGTACCAGTAGCTGGTATCCGAAATGGCAATGCCGCCCGGATTGGTGCTGGTCGTGACTTGGCCATTGGTGAAGCCGGCGACGACATAGGAAGCGTCACCCATCAGATCGACGACCTGGGTATCGGCGCTGAATTGCGTCGTGCCAAAAGTACGGATGACGCCAGCCTCGTCAGGTACTGCCCCGCTCGCCGAGCCGCCCAATTGCGTCAGCGAGGGGCTGTAGACCATATACCGGCTCTCAGAACCAACCACAAAAGGCGCATCCACGCTACTGACCACCGGCGTAGGCGTAGGCGTCGAAGTCGGGGGTAAAGTCGGATCGGGCGGATCGCCACCACCATCATTGCCACCATCACCACCACCACCGCCGCCACAGGCGGCCAGAATTGCCAATACAGCAGCCGACACAATAAATCTTGCAATTTTCATTTCAACCCTCCCTTTGGAACGAGTTGCAAATATATATTTATTTTTCTTTGTAAAACCTGATTTGACTTTTGTTTACAACGCCAATCCCACCCAGAAGGTGCCGGTCAGGTGCGAACTGCCGAATCCTTCCGGCCGGGCCACCGACCCACCCACCGGGAACTCGTAGCGGAACGCCTTGGCGCTGCCGCGGATGCCGGCCACCGACGTAGCAGCAGGTGCCAACGCTGGCCGGGCTGGATCACCATCCCGGAGTCGCCCGGCACCCGCAAAGCTCTTAGGAATCCACGCCAGTGAAATGGCTCTTTACGAAAAACAGGAATGCCCACCGTTTGCCTGGCTTGCGATGAAGGCCAGCAACTCCAGGAAGCCATGAGCGGCCCCCTGAAGTCGCTGTCCGATGCGCCCGCTGCGGGGCGGTGCTACCAGCGGGTCTTGACCCCCACCTGCGCCGATCCGCGCACATAGTCCTGCCCGCCGATCTCCGCGCCCAGCGTGAGCCAGACGCTCACATCCTTCGCCACATCGCCGCGCGCGCCCAGCCTCAGCTCGCCTCGGTTCGCCGGCAACGCCTCGGTGACCACGTCGCCATCGAACACCATGCGGTGCGAGCCCGGTCCGTGCCACCAGTTCAGTTCGGCAAACGGCTGCAAGGGCGTGACCCCGTCCGCCAGCGTGGCGGCGGTCTGTTCCCAGCGCAGCCCCACCCGCGTGGTCACGGTCCGGTCGGAGATCTCCCGCACCACGGTACCGGTCTGCTCGGTGTGGTCCGACGCGCGATAGTCGGACCAGATCACCTGCGCCTGGGGCACCACCAGGTAGCGGGCGCCCGCCGTACC
>NZ_KB895362.1 GCF_000374805.1 Chitiniphilus shinanonensis DSM 23277 | reverse complement strand
ACCACAGTTAACGCCCGGATTTTCTGGCCGTTGAACAGCTGATCAGCGACGAAATCCATGCTCCAGCAGTCGTTCAAACTGGAGATCGCCGGCCGCTCCTGCCGGTGTGCTGCAGCCACACGCCGTCTTGGCCGCTTGCGCCGCAGATTCAGCCCTTCCTCGCAGTAAATCCGGTAGGTCTTCTTGTGATTGATCAGCCAGCCCTCGCGCCGTAGCAGCACGTGAATGCGCCGGGCCCCGTAGCGGATGCGCGTGGCGGCAATCTCCCGGATCCGCTGGCGCTCGGCGCGATCATCTCGGGGCCGTGGCCGATAAAAGTAGGTGGCTTGGCGCAACTGCATCACCGCCGTGGCGCGACGAATGCTGACGCGGTAAGCGCTGATCAGAAAATTCGCCAGCTCGCGTTTGCGAGCCGGCTTCACAGCTTTTTTTGGATGACCTCCTGCAGCATCTGCTTGTCCAGACTCAGGTCGGCCACAATGCGCTTGAGCCGGGCGTTTTCTTCTTCCAGCTGCTTCAAACGGCGTAGTTCGGACACGCCCAGACCACCGTATTTCTTCTTCCAGTTGTAGAAGGTCGCTTCCGATACACCCATCTTGCGGCAGACCTCTACCACCGTCGTGCCCGACTCGGCCTGGCGCAGCGCAAATGCGATCTGCTCTTCGGTGAACTTCGATTTTTTCATGACAAATCTCCTGCCCGGATGGGCTCAAATTTGCCAGAAATCTCTACTTTTGAACGCTACGGTTTTTTGGGAGGAGGTCATCGACGCTGACCAGAAACCCAACAAATGGATAGCTCGAAAAGTCGGCTCAAACAGTGCAATCCTCAGGGCAATATTTATGCTCTGGCCGATGTGGGGCATTACAACCAATCTTTACAAGGGGCCATGACAGCCCTATTCGCTATGCTCGAGTGAGCGCTGATTTCCGCATGCAGAAACAGAAATTGCCCTGATAGCATCACCGCATAAAGCTGCCATTCCCACCCACCAGCCGATACCCCACCCCCGTCTCAGTCAGGATATGGCGCGGGTCGGCGGGGTTGTCTTCCAGCTTCTGCCGCAGGTGGCCCATGTAGACCCGCAGGTACTGGCTGCTTTCGGTGTGCGACGGCCCCCACACTTCGCGCAGCAGGTCGCGCTGGGTGAGCACCTTGTCGGCGTGGCGGATCAGGGTGGCCAGCAGGCGGAACTCGATGGGGGTGAGGTGCACCGGCTGGCCGGCCTTGGTCACCTGGCGCGCGGCCAGGTCCACGCTCACGTCGCCGAAGCCGAAGCGTTGCGCCGGGCCGGCGGCGTTGCCGGCGTGGCGCCGCAGCAGTGCGCGGATGCGCGCCAGGCATTCGGGGATGCCGAACGGCTTGGTCAGGTAGTCGTCGGCGCCGGCGTCGAGCGCGGCCACTTTCTCCGCTTCCTGGCTGCGCGCGGAGATCACCAGGATCGGCAGCGTGGCCCAGGCGCGCAGCTTGCGGATCAGCTCGACGCCGTCCAGGTCCGGCAGGCCCAGGTCGACGATCACCAGGTCGGGCTTGCGGCTACCGACGTCGATCAGGCCCTGGCGCGCGGTGTCGGCCTCGTGCACCGCCATGCCCTCGCCCTCCAGCGTCACCCGCAGGAAGCGGCGGATCTGCGTGTCGTCCTCGATGACCACGACGGTGATGGGCAGCTCATTCATGGGGCAGGCTCGGTGCGGCCTCGATGGGCAGGGTGAAGGTGAAGGTCGCGCCGCGCGGCGCGCGGTCGGCGGCCTGGATGATACCGCCGTGGGCCTCGACGATGGCCTTGCAGATCGCCAGCCCCAGCCCGACGCCGGGGACGGCCGATTCGGCGTCGCCGCGGGTGAACTTGTCGAACAGCCGCGCCGCCGGGCCGGGCGGCAGGCCGGGTCCGTCGTCGCTCACGGCCACCGCCAGCGCGCCGTCGGCCACGCGGGCGGCGATCACGATCTCGCCGCCGGCCGGGGCATATTTGGCGGCGTTCTCCAGCAGGTTGACCAGCACCCGCTCGATCAGCACGCCGTCGAAACGCAGGATCGGCAGGCCGGCATCCAGCGCGGTGCGCACCCGATGTCCGGCCAGGCGCGGCGCCGCGCTGCGCAGGGCGGCGCCGATCACTTCGTCGATCGGCTGCCACGACGGGTTGAGCTGCACGCCGGCCTCCAGCCGCGCCATCTCCAGCAGGTTGGTCACCTGTTGCGACAGGCGCAGCGTCTCGTCGCGGATGCTGGCGGCCAGCTCGCGCGCCTGCGTCGGCGGCAGTTCGCGCTCGGCCAGCAGGCTGGCCAGACCGGTGAGCGAGGTGAGCGGCGTGCGCAGGTCGTGCGACACGCTGGACAGCACGCTGTTGCGCAGGCGCTCGCCCTCCATGGCGACGATGGCGTCGCGCGCCACCTCGACGTAATGCACCCGCTCCAGCGCCAGTGCGATCTGGCTGGCACAGGTGTCGAGCAGCCGCCGCTGCTCCGGCAACGCCAGCGCCGGCTCGTCGGCGGCCAGCGCCGCCACGCCGCGGGTGCGCATCGGCGCCACCAGTGGCAGGTAGAGCGCGTCCGCCGCCGGCAGCGTGCGGGTACCGCGTCCGGCGGGCTCGGCATGCTCGTACACCCACTGCCCCACCGCCGCGTCGACCGGCATGCCGTCGGCGGCGGCGCGCACGCGGTCGGCGCTGTCCGGCAACAGCAACGCCACTCGTGCGCCGAACACTGCCGACAGGTGCCGGGTGGCGGTCTCGACGATCTGCTCGGTGGTCAGCGCGCCGGCCAGCTCGTGCGACAGGTCGAACAGCGCGCGGGTGCGTCGCTCGCGCTGGGTGGCCACGGTGGCCTCGAAGCGCAGCCGCGCGGTGAGCTGGCCCACCACCAGCGCCACCGCCAGCATCACGGCGAAGGTGAGCAGGTATTGGGTATCCGACACGCTCAGCGACAGGCGCGGCGGCACGAAGAAGAAATCGAACGACAGCACCGCCAGCAGCGAGACCGCCGCGCCCGGCCCGCGCCCGTAGCGCAGCGCCACGCCGATCACCGCCAGCAGGTAGAGCATGACCACGTTGGCGGGGTCGAACATCTGGTGCAGCAGCGCGGCGATGCCGGTGACCGCCGCGCACGCCAGCACCGCCGCCGGGTAGCCGCGCGCGGCGCGCCGTGGCGCCTCGGTGTCGCCATAGAAGCCGGCCAGGGCATTGCCGGCGGGCTGAGGCGCCTCGCCGTCGGGATGCGCCACCACGTAGAGGTCGATGTCGCGGGTGCGCCGCGCCAGCCGATCCGCCAGCCCGGGCCGCAGCCAGCGCCGCCAGCCCGTCGCGGGCGAGCGGCCCAGCACCAGCTTGGAGACATTGCGGCTCTCGGCATACGCCAGCAGCGTGGCCGCCGCGTCGGCGCCGGCCAGCACGCAGGTTTCGGCGCCCAGCTCCTGCGCCAAGGCCAGCGCCCTGGTCATCCGGTCGGGCCGGCGCTGCTCGCGCGGCGTTTCCACATAGACCGCCAGCCAGTCGGCGTGCAGGCTGGCGGCCAGCCGCGCCGTGCTGCGCAGCAGTTGGTCCGCGCCGCCGCCGGGGCCGATGCAGGCCATCAGCCGTTCGCGGGCGTGCCACACCGGGCGGATCGCCTGGTCGGCGCGATAGGCGCGCATCTGCGCATCCACCCGATCCGCCACCCGGCGCAACGCCAGCTCGCGCAGCGCCAGCAGGTTGCCCTTGCGGAAGAAATGCTGCGCCGCGCGCTCGGCCTGCGCGCCCAGGTAGACCTTGCCGTCGGCCAGCCGCGCCAGCAGTTCGTCCGGCGGCAGATCAACCAGCGTGACCTCGGTGGCCGCGTCGAACACGCGATCCGGCACCGTTTCGCGGACCACGATGCCGGTGATGCGCCCGACCACGTCGTTCAGGCTTTCCAGGTGCTGCACGTTGAGCGAGGTGTAGACGTCGATGCCGGCGGCGAGCAGTTCCTCGACATCCTGCCAGCGCTTGGCATGGCGGCTGCCCGGCGCGTTGGTGTGCGCGTACTCGTCCACCACCACCAGTTGCGGCGCCCGCGCCAGCGCCGCGTCCAGGTCGAACTCGGCCAGCGTGTGCCCGCGATACGCCACCTGCGCCGGCGGCAACACCGGCAACCCCGCCAGCAGCGCCGCCGTCTCGGTGCGGCCATGCGTCTCCACCACGCCCAGCAGCACCGCCACGCCCTCGCGCTGCCGTGCCTGCGCGGCCTCCAGCATGGCGTAGGTCTTGCCCACCCCGGCACAGGCCCCGAAGAAGATCTTCAGCCGCCCGCGGGCGGCCTGGTGTTCCTCGCGACGCAGGTCGGCGAGCAGTTGGTCGGGGTCGGGGCGATGGGTGGTCATGGAGTGCGACAGGGGACGGAAACGTGGGGCCAAGGCTACGCAGGCTGGCCCCAAAAACCAATGCCCCGCCGCCAAAGCCACGGCCGGATCAATTCAGCCCGGGCCGCCCCGCGAACTCCGCCATCCATTTCGCGACCGTGTCCGGCAGATAGCCGCGATGAAAATGTCTGCGCCAGGGGTAGGCACTCCGGCCGGACCCATCCTTGAGCAGGATATTGCTGGTGTCGCAGATGTATTTCGCGGGGGAGCCCGCCACCACCGTATCGGGCTCCACGTCCCTGGCGACGGCGCTGTGCGCGCCGACCAGCGCGCCTTCCTTGACGGTGACGCCCGGCAGCACGACGGACATGGTGGCGACCGCGACGTAATTCTCCAGCGTGACGGACAACATCACATTGCTGGGCGGATGCGGATCATTGGTCAATACCACATAGGGGAATATCCAGACGTAGTCCTTGATCCGGGCATGCTGGCCGATATGGACATTGCTATGAAGCCTGACGAAATCGCCGATTTCGCAATGGCCTTGTATATCGCTCAAAGTGCCGATTTGCATGTTGCGCCCGGCCTTGGTCTTTTCCCTGACTGTGACGCGATGCCCGGTCACCAGGTTATCGCCGAATGTGGATCCTTCGTAAAAGATGCTGTGCGAACGGATGAAACTGTTTCTGCCAATGTGCAATAGCGGCTCGTCCAGGGCGGTGTGGGCCGGATGTCCGATTTCGCAATGCGATTCGATGACGGTGCCGTCGCCGATCGATACATTCCCGCGCACGATGGTATAGGCGCCGATGACGACATTCTCACCGATCCGGGCTTCATTCGACACGATGGCAGTGGGATGGACCCGCAAGGCAGAGACGGTCTGCAATATCCGCTTGGTGACGCAATCCCTGACATATTCGCTCGGGTCGGCCAACAGGGCGTCGAGCACCGGCTTCGGCGTCGCCGCGTTGAAGGCCACCGCGGCACGGATGACTTCGTCCTCCGCCCCCGCCAGCCGGGCCAGCACCTGGACGCTCGTATCCGGATCGCTGGCCTGCCTGAACAACGAATGCTGATCGGTGCTGTTTGGGTTGTGAGTCATCGCCACTTCCTCTTCAGGCATTCCCATATTTTTACTTGCAGGCGTCATTCATATAGCGGGGCCTGCATGCTGCTTATTCCCATTCTGTAAAGTGGGGATGAGCATTTTCCTACGACGCAATATTTTCCTACGACGCAATAAACAACAACCGTCGCCAGACAGTCAATCGACTTCCATGCACGGATGTACCCAAATGATCATCCGTTGATCCAAGCCAAACCGACCGTTATCTCCCGATATCCACAGTTGGCCTCTTTAGCCCGCACGGCGCATCCGCCTAGTAATCAAACTCGCAATACCGCACCCGCCGCTCGAACACGAAGCCACAGCGTTCCGCCAGCCGTAGCGAGGCGTGGTTGTCGTCTTCGGTGGACCAGTGCGGGATGCAGCGGGTGTTGCGGGCCTGGAGCACGCACGACAGGGCGACGTGGGTGGCCAGGCCGCGGCGGCGCAGTTGGGGCAGGTAGGTGCGCACCGCCAGTTCGTGGTGGCGGCCGACGGCGTAGCACGAGAAGCAGGCGCTGACGGCATGGGCGCCGTGGCAGATGGCGTAGCCGATGCCGTGGGCGAGGAAGGTGGCGCAGTCCGGCCAGAATTCGAGCAGGTCCCGGCGCAGCGCGGCGTTGTCGGGGTGGCAGAGCATGGCGCGGTCGATGCGCAACGGGCGACAGCCGTCGGGCAGGATGGGCAGGCGCGGTTGCAGCGGCAGGCGGCCGGGTTCGAAGCGGAACAGCCGGTAATGGCCCCACTCCGGCTCGCGCGGGGCGAAGGCGGCCTCCAGCGTGGGATACCAGGCTTCGTGCAGCGCGATGCCGATAAAGCATTCGGCGCCGATCTCGGCCTGGTCGCGCGGCTTGAGCGTGTGCTCGACGAAATCGTCCAGGTGCTGGCGCAGCCGCGAGTGGTGGGCATCGCCCAGGAAGTAGGCGCCGATGCCGGTGGCGGAAACCACGGCGACGCTGGGGTTGGTGGGGTTGTCGACGTGGACGTGGCCGCGATGCGGCCCGGCCAGTACGCCCTGGAGCGGCATTTCATGGGGATGACGGCCGTCCAGCAAGGCGAGGACGGCGCCGTATCGGCTGCGATCGATTTCAAAGAACATGGGAGGTCTCGGCAAGCGGGCCTGCAAGCGCCTGCTCCGGGCTCCTTTCGCGACCGCTTTGTGGGCGGTGCCGGGATCCGGAACAGGCGCCTGTCGCCGGGTGAAGCCCCGGCGAGGAAGCGGTGCAGACCGTCGCGGAGCGTGCCGAGTTCCGCACCGGGCAGTTCCACGCACCAGAATGATGCTGTTCGCCAAGCCGGGCAAAAAGCCGATCACCGCGCGGCATCCAGCGCCAGGTTCAGCGCCAGCACATTGACCCGCGGCTCGCCCAGCCAGCCCCACTGCCGGCCTTCGGTGTGGGCGGCGATCAGCGCCCGCACCCGTGCCGGCGACAAGCCGCGCAAGCGCGCGACGCGGTCGGCCTGCCATTGCGCGGCGGCGGGGCTGATGTGAGGGTCCAGCCCGCTGCCGGAGGCGGTGACCAGTTCCACCGGCACCGGCCGCGCATTGCCGGGATCGGCGGCGCGCAGTGCGGCGATGCGGTCCTCGACCGCCTGCTTCAACGCCGGATTGGCGGGCCCCAGGTTGGAACCGCCGGAAGCGCCACCGTTGTACGGCATCGGGCCGGTGGCGGAAGGCCGCCCCCAGAAGTAACGCGGGTCGGTGAACGACTGGCCGATCAGGCGCGAGCCGACCAGCTCGCCGTCGCGCACGATCAGGCTGCCGTCGGCCTGCGCGGGGAACAACGCCTGCCCGACCACGGTGACGGCCAGCGGATAGGCCACGCCGGTGACCAGCGTGAGCGCGGCGAACAACACCAGCGCGGGACGAATCAGTTTCATGGTTTTGCTCCTTTGGTTTGGTTGACGGGCAAACCCCAAGTCTTGAACCACAGAGAACACAGAGAACACGGAGGACAAACGGGAGGAAGGCGGACGACAATTTGCCGCGAGGAAGAAATTGAAAGCACCGCGGATCTCATCGATTTCCCAAGGGTTTCCTCAGGTTCTTCCTGGTTTTCTCCGTGTTCTCTGTGTTCTCTGTGGTTCAAGGTGTGGGGTTCGCCTTCCCGCTCACAGCAGATTGAGCGTCATGTCGATCAGCTTGATGCCCGCGAACGGGGCGATCAGGCCGCCCAGGCCGTAGATCAGCAGGTTGTCGCGCAGCAGCCGGGCGGCGCCCACGGCGCGGTAGCGCACGCCGCGCAGCGCCAGCGGAATCAGGAACACGATCACCAGGGCGTTGAAGATCACGGCGCTGAGGATGGCGCTCTGCGGGCTGCCCAGCCGCATCACGTCGAGTGCGGCCAGTTGCGGGTAGGTGGCGACGAACACGGCGGGCAGGATGGCGAAGTACTTGGCCAGATCGTTGGCGACGCTGAAGGTGGTCAGCGCGCCGCGCGTCATCAGCAACTGCTTGCCGATCTCGACGATCTCGATCAGCTTGGTCGGGTTGCTGTCCAGGTCGACCATGTTGCCGGCCTCCTTGGCGGCCTGGGTGCCGGTGTTCATCGCCACCGCCACGTCGGCCTGCGCCAGCGCCGGCGCGTCGTTGGTGCCGTCCCCCGTCATCGCCACCAGCCGGCCTTCCGCCTGGGTGGACCGGATCAGCGCCAGCTTGGCCTCGGGCGTGGCTTCGGCCAGGAAGTCGTCCACCCCGGCCTCGGCGGCGATGGCGGCGGCGGTCAGGCGGTTGTCGCCGGTGATCATCACCGTCTTGATGCCCATGGCCCGCAGGTCGGCGAAGCGTTCCTTGATGCCGCCCTTGACGATGTCCTTCAGCTCCACCACGCCCAGCACCCGCGCGCCGTCGGCCACCACCAGCGGGGTGGCGCCACGCCGGGCGACGTCCTCGACGCTGCGGGTCACCTCGGCCGGAAAATGCCCGCCCAGTGCGCCGATGTGCTGGCGCAGCGCGTCCGCCGCGCCCTTGCGGATCACGCGGCCGTCGCAATCCACCCCGCTCATGCGCGTCTGCGCGGTGAACGGCACAAAGCCGACGCCGTGCTCGCCCAGCGCGCGCTGGCGCAGGTTGAAACGCTGCTTGGCCAGCACCACGATGCTGCGCCCCTCCGGGGTTTCGTCGGCCAGCGAGGCGAATTGCGCGGCGTCGGCCAGCTCGGCCTCGCTCACCCCCGGCGCAGGCAGGAAGGCCGTGGCCTGGCGGTTGCCCAGGGTGATGGTGCCGGTCTTGTCCAGCAGCAGCACGTCCACGTCGCCCGCGGCCTCGACCGCGCGGCCGGAGGTGGCGATCACGTTCACCCGCATCAGGCGGCTCATGCCGGCAACGCCGATGGCGCTGAGCAGGCCGCCGATGGTGGTCGGGATCAGGCACACCAGCAGCGCCACCAGTGCGGTGATGCCCACCGGCGCGCCGGCGCCGGAGACGTCCACCGCGAACAGCGAGAACGGCAGCAGGGTGACCACCACCAGCAGGAACACCAGCGTCAGCGCCACCAGCAGGATGGTCAGCGCGATCTCGTTGGGCGTCTTCTGCCGCCTGGCGCCCTCGACCATGGCGATCATGCGGTCGAGGAAGGCCTCGCCGGGGTTGGCGGTGATGCGCACCACGATCCAGTCCGACAACACGCGGGTACCGCCGGTGACGGCGCTGAAATCGCCGCCCGATTCGCGGATCACCGGCGCCGATTCGCCGGTGATGGCCGATTCGTCCACCGACGCCACGCCCTCCAGCACCTCGCCGTCGCCGGGGATCACGTCGCCGGCTTCGACCAGCACCGCGTCGCCGGCGCGCAGGGCGGTGCTCTCCAGCAGTTGGTAGCCGGCGTTGCGCCGCGGCGCGCCCAGCTTCTTGGCCAGCACCTGCTGCTTGGCGGCGCGCAGGCTGGCGGCCTGCGCCTTGCCGCGCCCTTCGGCCAGCGCCTCGGCAAAGTTGGCGAACAGCACGGTGAACCACAGCCATAGCGCCACGCCGAGGATGAAGCCGGCCGGCGCCTCGGCATGGCCCGCCAGCGCCGCCAGCCACAGCAGCGTCACCAGGATGCTGCCCAGGTAGACCACGAACATCACCGGATTGCGCCACTGCACGCGCGGCGACAGCTTGCGCACGCTGTCCAGCAGCGCCGGACGCAGCAGCGCGGGGTCGAACATCGATAATTGTCTGTTTGTCATGATCCGTCCCTCAGCGGGCCCACAGGGCCAGGTGTTCCGCCACCGGCCCCAAGGCCAGCGCCGGCACATAGGTCAGCGCGCCCACCAGCACCACCGCGCCGATCAGCAGCAGCACGAACAGCGGGCCGTGGGTGGGCAGGGTGCCGGCGGTGACGGCCAGGCGCGGCTTGGCGGCCAGCGAGCCGGCGATGGCCAGCACCGGCACGATCACGGCGAAGCGACCGAACCACATCGCCAGGCCGAGCAGTACGTTGTAGAAGGGGGTGTTGGCCGACAGGCCGGCGAAGGCCGAGCCGTTGTTGTTGGCGGCGCTGGACAGCGCGTACAGCACCTCGGAGAAACCGTGTCCACCGGGGTTGAGGATGCCGGCGCGGCCCGGCTCGACCAGCAGCGCCAGCGCGGTACCGGCCAGCACCAGGGTGGGCGTGGCCAGGATCACCAGCGCCACCATCTTCATGTCGAAGGCTTCGATCTTCTTGCCCAGGTATTCCGGGGTGCGGCCGATCATCAGCCCGGCGATGAACACCGCCAGCAGCGCGAACACCAGCATGCCGTACAGCCCGGAGCCGACGCCGCCGAACACCACTTCGCCCAGCTGCATCAGCCACATCGGCACCAGCCCGCCCAGGGCGGTGAACGAGTCGTGCATGGCGTTCACCGCGCCGCACGACGCGGCGGTGGTCACGGTGGCGAACAGGGCGGAGGCCACGATGCCGAAGCGGGTCTCCTTGCCCTCCATGTTGCCGCCGGCCTGCCAGGCGCCCGCCGCCTGATCCACGCCCAGCGCGCGCCAGCCGGGGTTGCCCTGCTGCTCGGCCCAGATCGCCGCCAGTGCGAACACCACGAACAGCAGCGTCATCGCCGCCAGCACCGCCCAGCCCTGGCGGATGTCGCCGACCTCGCGACCGAAGGCAAAGCACAACGCGGCGGGGATCAACAGGATCGCCAGCATCTGCAACAGGTTGGACAGCGGTGTCGGGTTCTCGTAGGGATGCGCCGAGTTGGCGTTGAAGAAACCGCCGCCATTGGTGCCCAGCATCTTGATCGCCTCCTGCGAGGCGACCGGGCCTTGCGGCAGCGTCTGCGCCCGAGTCGTGACGGTTTCGGTGCGCGGCTGGCCGGCGGCGTCGCGCACCGGGTTGCCGGCGGCGTCGAGCAACGGTCGCTGGTACTGCACCGTGGTGACGGTCTGCGCCTGGCGGTCGGCCTGGAAGTTCTGCACCACGCCCTGCCCCACCAGCACCACCGCCAGCAACAGCGACAACGGCAGCAGCACGTAGAGCGTGGCGCGGGTGAGGTCGACCCAGAAGTTGCCGACGGTGGCGGCGCCGTGCCGCGCCAATCCGCGGATCAGCGCGAACACCACGGCGATGCCGGTGGCCGCGGACAGGAAGTTCTGCACCGCCAGCGCCAGCATCTGCGTCAGGTGGCTCATGGTGCTTTCGCCGGCGTAGCCCTGCCAGTTGGTGTTGGCGACGAAGGAGATGGCGGTGTTGAAGGCGGAATCGGGCGACACCGCGCCGAAGCCCTGCGGGTTGAGCGGCAGCCAGCCTTGCAGGCGTTGCAGCGCGTAGACGAACAGCGCGCCGAGCAGGTTGAACAGCAGCAGCGCCAGCGCGTAGCGCTTCCAGTCCATTTCGTGCGCCGGATCGACGCCGGCCAGCCGGTAGCCGCAGCGCTCCACCGCGCCCAGCGGGCCGGTGACGACGCGCGAGCGCCCGGCCATCACGTCGGCCAGGTAACGCCCGAGCGGCCAGGCCAGCAGGCCCAGCAGCGCCAGATAAAGCGCGAGTTGTGCGTAGGCGTTCGTGGTCATCAGAAACGCTCCGCGCGCAACAGCGCATAGATCAGGTAGACGAACAGCAGCGCGGCGCTCGCGCCCGCCACCGCGTAGAGCCAGGTCATCGCTGGCCTCCCAGCCGGGCCACGCCGGCCAGCAATCCGGCCGTGGCGGCGAAACACAGCACCACCAGGCCCAGGTAGATCGCATCCATCTTTTTGCTCCCGTGTACGGGACGCGGCATCACGCCGCCCCCACGCTCTGCATGGTGGCGGGCAGGGCATAAAGACGCGGTAAAAGGCGGAAGGCAGGATGTAAAGGAAAGATAAAAACTGCTGGGGAAGGCCAGTTCAAACTGGCAAGGCAAACTGCCAATTCAAATCTGGGAACACAGAGAACACGGAGAGCACAGAGAACACAGAGAACACAGAGAAAACCAACCCGAACGCAGGAACGGGCCGGATTTATCGGTTTGGCCTTCTCCGTGTCGCTCTGTGTTCTCCGTGTTCTCTGTGTTTCAAGATTTGGAAGTTGACGTTGACGTTGACGTCGCCAGCACCACCACCTGCTCGCCGCGTTGGCGCAGTTCCTGTTGCAGCAGCTGGTAGAAGTCGATGTCGAACGCGGGGCGCGGGGTCTGGAGCAAGGCCGGCAGTTCGGCGGGATCGGCGACGGTGCCGAGGTAGACCCAGCGGTCGATCACGTGCAGGCGGCTGGCCCATTCCGGGCCTTCGGGCAGGCCGATCGGGCCGGGGAACGGCCATGGGGCGAAGGCGCTCCTGGCCAGCGCCGACAGCAGGCGGGCGTTGTGCTGCGCCGCGCTCTCGCGGCCGACGCACACGCCCTTGCAGCGGCCACCGCAGTCGGCGCAACCGGGCTGCCCCGACTTGGGCGCGGGCTCCAGCCCCAGCACCCGGCGGCACAGGCGGAACGGCTCGGCCAACTTGTCCAGCAGCTTGTTGGCGTCGCGCCGGCTGCGGAACGGCCCGAACACGCGGTCGCGCTCGGTACGGGTGAAGTCGAGCCGCGCCACGTCCACCCGCTCCGGCACCAGCAGGCCGTCGTGCTCGACCAGTTGCCAGGCACACAGTTCGCGGGCCGGCTTGCCGCGCGCGTTGTGCAGCGGCGCCAGGTTCTTGAGCAGGCGCAGCTCCAGCAGGCGCGCGCCCAGGTCGCCCGGCGCCTCGTGCCATTCCAGGCCACGGATCGCGGCCAGCCACGGCAGCGATTTGGCGCGAGCGCCGAAGTGCGCCAGCACGCCTTTGCGCAGGTTGGCGTTGCGCCCGACGTACAACGGCGTGGCGTCCTCGCCGCGGAACACGTAGGCGCCGGGCAGCTCCGGCAGGTCGTCCAGCGCGGCCGGGTCCAGCCCCGGCGGCAACGCGGGCTGGCGGGTCAGCTCGGCGATGGCGGCCTCGACCTCGGCGGTGGGATGGTCGCGCGTCGCGGCGCCGAGGAATTGCCACAGCAGTTCGGCATCGGTCAGCGCGCGGTGGCGCTCGCCTTCGACGGACAGGCCATGGCGCTCGACCAGGCTGTCCAGGTTGTGCTTGAAGTGCTGCGGATACAGCCGGCGCGACAGCTTGACCGTGCACAGCACGGTGGCGTGGAACGGCAGGCCCAGTCGCTTGAATTCGTTCTTGAGGAAACCGTAGTCGAAGCGCGCGTTATGGGCGACGAACAGGCGCCCGCGCAGGCGTTGCGCCACTTCGTCGGCCACCTCGGCAAAGCGCGGCGCGCCGGCAACCATGGCGTCGTCGATGCCGGTCAGGCGCTGGATGAACTCGGGAATCGGTACGCCGGGATCGACCAGCGTGCTCCAGCGGCGCAGACCGTCGGCGTCGATCTCGATCAGGCCGATCTCGGTGACCCGGTCGCGCAGCGGGTTGGCGCCGGTGGTTTCCAGGTCCACCAGCACCATCGGTTCGGGGTAGCGCCAGCCTTCCATGTAACGCTCGCGCCCCTCAGGCCGCGGCCTTGACGAAGCGGAAGCACTGGTGGATGCGCTTGTTGCGGAAATCCTCCGGCACCGATTGCGCCGAAAGGTCTTCGCACAGCGGCGCCAGCGCCGGGTCCAGCTTGAAGCTGCGCAGGTTGTTGGAGAAATACAGCACGCCGCCGGGCGAGAGGATCTCCAGGCAGGCTTCGACCAGCCAGCGGTGATCCTTCTGCACGTCGAGCACGCCCTGCATCTTCTTGGAATTGGAGAACGACGGCGGGTCGAGCACGATCACGTCGTACTGCGCGCCGTCGTCCAGCGCCTCGGTCAGAAACTGGAACACGTCCTGGCGCACCCGACGGTGCAGGCCGTCGGCGAAGCCGTTGAGCGCCAGGTTGCGCGCGGCCCAGTCGAGGTAGGTGTTGGACAGATCGACCGACATGGTTTCACGCGCGCCGCCCGCCGCGGCGTAGACGGTGAAGGCGCCGGTGTAGCAGAACAGGTTGAGGAAGCGCTTGCCCTTCACCTCGCCACGCACCCGCTGGCGGGTGTTGCGATGGTCGAGGAACAGGCCGGTATCGAGGTAGGTATCCAGGTTGACGACGAACTTGAGGCCGAATTCCTCGACCACCAGATCCTCGCCGGCGCGGCCGGTCTTTTCGTACTGGGTGTCGCCCTCCTGGCGGCGGCGCGTCTTCACCGAGACCTGTTCCTCCGGCACGCCGAGCGCGTGCGCGGTGGCTTCCCAGATCTCGGCCAGCCATTCCTCGTGCGCCTCGTCGGTCTGCACCCAGCCGGTGTCGTATTCCTGCAAGTGGACATGGCCGTCGTACCAATCGACGATCACCGGGTATTCGGGCACGTCGCGGTCGTAGATGCGGTAGCACGACAGCCCCTGGCGGCGGGCCCACTTGCCCCAGTGCTTGGCGTTCTTGGCAAGGCGGTTGGTATAGCTGGCGATCTCGGACATGACTTACCTGAAAAGATGAAGGGCTGCCCCGCCAATGGCGGCGTGCCCGTGGTCACTGCAAAAACCGGTGATGGACCGACCTGAGCGATCGATCAACAAAGCAAAATAGGGCGTCCCGAGCAAAGCAAGGCTCCCTCGTCGGGGCGAGAGCGGGGGGTGTGGGAACCAGACAGGAAGGAGCAGTTGCCCGCGCACCACGAGCGGCGCGCGCCCGGCCTGGCCGGGGGCTTGCTGCGCTTCGACCGCCGGTTCACGCAGGCTATCTGCGTTGGGTCTGCCGCCACGCCAGCAGGCGTTCGAACACCGGCTGCGGCACGTACTGGCAGACCACGCTTTCCCAGTTGCCCGGGCCGACCAGGCCCTTGACCATGGTCGAGCTGATCTCGGCGATCTCGCGCGGCGGCATCAGGAACACGGTGTCGATATGCGGCGCCAGGTCGGCGTTCACATAGCGCATCTTGCGCTCGAATTCGTAGTCGGCCGCTTCGCGGATGCCGCGCAGGATGTAGTCGGCGTTCTCCTCGCGGGCGTAGTCCACCAGGAAACGGTTCTCGAAAATCTCGACCCGCAGGTTGGTCAGGTGCGCGGTGGTCTCGCGCAACATCGCCACCCGCTCCTCGACGCTGAAGGTGTAGCGCTTATCGGGGTTCTCGCCGATGGCCACGATCATTTCGTCGAACAGGCGGGTGCCGTGCTCGATCATCCACAGGTGGCCATTGGTGACCGGATCGAAGCTGCCCGCATACACGCCGCGCCGCATGCTGAACCCTCATCGTTGAAACGAGCCGCCACTATACCATCGGTGGACATTAATTTAAGATGCCCCGGACATAGCAAAAACGGCCTCCAGCAAGGAGGTTCAGCCCTAGGGGGAGATCAAGATGCTGCGCAAGTTGTTCCTGCTGCCCTGCCTGATCGCGGGTGTCCTCGCCACGGCCAATGCCGCGCCGGAGGACGAGGAAGTCGAAGCCGTCAACCGCACCCCCGAATCCGAAATCGTCATCGGCCAGTCGGTGCCCACCACCGGCATCGCGGCCGACACCGGCAAGGCGCTGGCGCTGGGCGCGTCGTTGTATTTCGGTCGCGTCAACGCCCGGGGCGGCATCAACGGCGCCGTGGTCAACCACAAGGTGCTGGACGACGGCAACAATCCGCAAAAGGCGGTCCAGAACACCCGCGACCTGCTCGACAAGCAAGGCGCCGCGCTGCTGGTGAACTATTACGGCAGCGCCACCGCCACCGAGCTGACCCGCTCCAAGGTGCTGGCCAACGCCAACGTCGCGCTGGTGGGCGTGCACGGCGGCGCCGAGCTGATCCGCCTGCCGGCCGATCCGAACATCTTCCAGACCCGCGCCGGCTACACGCAGGAGCTGGAAAAGACCGTCCAATTGCTGACCGGCAACCTCGGGATCACCCGGGTGGGCGCGCTGGTGCAGGACGACGCCGACGGCCAGGCCGCGCTCAAGTCGCTGAAGGACGCGCTGACCAAGCGCCAGCTCAAGCTGGAAGTGGAAGCCACCTTCAACGCCAAGAGCGGCGACGTCGCCGCCGCCACCAAGACACTGGCCAAGGCCAACCCGCAGGCGGTGATCGTGCTGGCGATCTCGCGCCCGGCCGCCAACTTCGTCAAGCAGTTCAAGGCCGCGGGCGGCACCAGCCAGCTCTACGGCATCTCGTTGATCCAGTTCGAGGACGTGATCCGCATCGCCGGCAAGAAGGACGCGCACGGCCTGGGCATCTCGCAGGTCTATCCCTATCCGTCCAACATGCAGCTGCGCTTCATCCGCGAATTCCAGGAAGACGCCGGCGCCGTCCTGCGCAGCGGCGAGTACCCCAGCTACGCGGTGCTGGAAGGCTACCTCTCGGCGCGGCTGGCGGTGGAAGCTCTCAAGCGCGCCGGCAAGAACCCCACCCGCCAGGCCGTCTACAACGCGCTGACCTCGATGAACCGGCTGGATCTGGGCGGCTACGTGATCGATTTCAGCGCCAACAAGCGCCTGGGTTCCAGCTTTGTCGAGCTGACGATGATCTCGCCCACCGGCACCCTCACCCGCTGAGCGGGCGGCATCGCAAACAACCGGCCCCAGGGCCGGTTTTTTGTTTGTGCAATCTTGTGTGAGGGATGTCAGGGCGAATTTGACCCTTGGTTTACTCCGCCACTAAGATGGGGCAGCGCAGTTCCGCGCACCACAAAACAGGGGAAACCGAGATGACCGATATCCAACCGAGTGCTCAGCCGCCCTCCAACGATGCCACCACCATTGCCGTCCTGGTCTGGATCGGCACCATTTTCTTCAGTTTCATTCCCGCGCTGATTCTCTATCTCGTCAAGAAAGACGATGCCTTTGTGCAGGACCAATCCAAGGAAGCGCTCAATTGGGCCATCACCGTGATCATCGCCTACGCGGTGTCCGGCATTCTGGTGTTCATCGTGATCGGCATTCTGTTGGCCTGGATCGTGGCACTGGTGAACCTGGTGTTCTGCATCCTCGGCGCCATCAACGCCAGCAAGGGCGTGTCCTACCGCCTGCCGTTCAATCTGCGCCTGATCAAGTAACCGCCGCAGTACCGCATGCCGACAAAAACAGGCTGCCCCGGCAGCCTTTTTTGTTGCGCGAACACCATCCGTGCCCCGCGCCGCTCACGACATGACCAGCGGTCGCTGACAATACACATGTCATAGGCAGTCAGCATGACGGCTCGATTCGTGCCCGCGCGCCCACGGTTGAGCCGGGGCTACGCAAGCTGGCAACTCAGGCACGCTGCGCCGCAACATGGTTATCCGGGCAAGCTGACCGGCAGGTGACGATTGATGCAGGCTTATCGGCACATTCGAATAATCTCAAACACAGACATACCGGAATTTCTGCAAAGCGCGCTCTAGCCTGATGTCGCCTCACCGGCACCCATACAACGGAGGTTATCGTCATGCTTGCTCGCCATGTCCTGCCCGCCCTGGCCGGGGCGCTGCTTTGCCACGCCGCACTGGCCATCCCCACCACCATCGATTCCAACCACGTCACCGTGGATTTCGACCCGGACACCTTCACCTTCGGCATCGACCAGTACGACTACGGCTGGACCACCTACCTCGATCCCAACAGCGTGGGCTACAGCGCATCCAGCAATGGCGTGCTGCTCGATTTCGGCAGCCAGTTCTCGTTGTTCGACTACGCCATCAACGAGAGCGACCCGCTGCTGCCCGTGCACGCCTTCTTCGATTCCACCTTCTCCTTCACCGCCAAGCCCGGCCACAAGATCGTCGGCTACACCGTCGATTTCATCGGCAGCTACAACACCGAGTATCCCGGCGGGGTGGGCATGGCGGTGGATGCCGTGGGATGGACCGGCTTCAGCTACGGCAGCGGTTCGTTCGTACAGCAGTTGCAGTACAACGACCCGACCGCCCCGGCGCTGCGCGGTTACGCCGAGGCGCAGGGCTCGATCGACTGGACCGAAGTGCAGGTCGGCACCGAGATCGTCCAGATCGGCACCGACTGGCAGGAAGACCCGTTCTGCGTCGGGCAGCCGGATTGCCCGTTGATCGAAGTGCCCATCTATGGGGAAGTGCCGGTCTACATGTGGCAGGCCGACCTGGGCGGCGCCGATCTCTATCTGCAACGCATCGCCTTCAACGCCATCACCACCCCGGTGCCGGAACCCGCCACCGCCGCCCTGCTGCTGGCCGGTGGCGGGCTGGTCGGCTGGGCGCGGCGGCGCAAGGCGCGCGCAGACCACGCGCGGGGCTGAGTGCGGCACAGCCAGGAGGGTTTTATCGATCGCACAAAAAAAGGAGCGCCGGAGCGCTCCTTTTTTATTGTGGGCCGGATCAGCCCAGCCAGACCCGCGCATTGCGGAACATGCGCATCCACGGCGAATCCTCGCCCCAATGGTCGGGGTGCCAGCTCATCTGCACGGTACGGAACACCCGTTCCGGGTGCGGCATCATGATGCTGAAGCGGCCGTCAGCGGTGGTCACGCCGGCGACACCCTTGGGGCTGCCGTTGGGGTTGGCCGGATAGGCTTCGGTCGGTTTGCCGTGGCTGTCCACGTAGCGCATGGCGACGATGGCGTGCTTCAGGTCGCCCTGCTGACCGAAGTTGGCGTAGCCCTCGCCGTGGCTCACCACCACCGGCAGTTTGCTGCCGGCCATGCCGCCGAAGAACAGCGACGGCGATTCCGGCAGTTCCACCATCGCCAGCCGCGCTTCGAACTGCTCGCTCTGGTTGCGGGTGAACTTGGGCCACGCCTCGGCGCCGGGGATGATGCCGGCCAGGTTGGCCATCATCTGGCAGCCGTTGCACACGCCCAGGCCGAAGGTGTCGGCGCGATGGAAGAAGGCGTCGAACTGGTCGCGGGCGCGGGCATTGAACAGGATGCTCTTGGCCCAGCCTTCGCCGGCGCCCAGCACGTCGCCGTAGCTGAAGCCGCCGCAGGCGGCGATGCCCTGGAAATCGGCCAGACTGACGCGGCCGGCGATCAGGTCGCTCATATGCACGTCGACGGCGGAGAAGCCGGCGCGGGTGAAGGCGGCGGCCATCTCGATCTGGCCGTTGACGCCCTGCTCGCGCAGCACCGCCACCTTGGGGCGCGCGCCCTTGGCAATGAACGGCGCGGCGACGTCCTCGGACGGCTCGAACGACAGTTGCGCGAACAGGCCCTTGTCGTGACGTTCCTCCAGGCGGTGGAACTCGGCATCGGCACAGGCCGGGTTGTCGCGCAGGCGCTGGATGCGCCAGCTGGTTTCGCTCCATGCCTTCTGCAATTCGACGCGCGCCTCGTCCAGCAGCAGGCGGTTGCGCTTCTTCACCTTCAGGCGGTCGTCGTGGTTCAGCGTGCCGATCACGTGCAGCTCGCTGCGGATGCCGACGTTGGAGAAGGCGGCGATCACCGCGGCGGTGTCGCTGCGCTTCACCTGCAGCACCGCGCCCAGTTCCTCGTTGAACAACACGCCCATCACGCGGCCCATCTCGGCGCGCGCCACGTCCTCGGATGACAGTTCGTCCTCCTCGCGGGCGCGGCGACGACGCTCGATGCAGACCTCGTCGATCTCCAGGGTGACACCGACATGGCTGGCGAACATCATTTCGGCCACGGTCGCCATCAGGCCGCCGTCGGAACGGTCGTGGTAGGCCAGCAGCCGGCCCTGGGCATTCAGCTTCTGCACGGTGTCGAAGAACGCCTTCAGGTGCGGCACGCTGACCACGTCGGGCGCCCAGGTACCGACCTGCTTGTGCACCTGCGCCAGCGCCGAGCCGCCCAGGCGGCACTTGCCGTCGCCCAGGTCGACCAGGATCAGGTCGGTGTCGAACTCGGCGCGCAGCACCGGGGTCAGGGTGCGGCGCACGTCGCCCACCGGGGCGAAGGCGGAGACGATCAGCGACAGCGGCGCGACCACTTCCTTCTTGTCGGCGCCGTCCTGCCACACCGTCTTCATCGACAGCGAATCCTTGCCCACCGGGATCGACACGCCCAGCTCGCGGCACAGGTCCAGGCCGACCGCCTTCACCGTGTCGTACAGGTTGGCGTCCTCGCCGGGGTGGCCGGCGGCGGCCATCCAGTTGGCCGACAGCTTGACCTCGCCCAGCGAAGCGATCGGCGCGGCGGCGATGTTCAGCAGCGCCTCGGCCACCGCCATGCGACCGGAGGCCGGCGCGTTCAGCAACGCCAGCGGCGTGCGCTCGCCCATCGCCATCGCCTCGCCGCGATAGGTGGCGAAGCCCATGGTGGTGACGGCCACGTCGGCCAGCGGCACCTGCCAGGGGCCGACCATCTGGTCGCGCGCGGTCAGGCCGCCCACGGTGCGGTCGCCGATGGTGACCAGGAAGTTCTTGCTGGCCACGGTGGGCAGGCGCAGCACGCGGTACAGCGAATCCTTGAGGTCGCACCCCGACGAATCGAATACCTGGAACTGCGGCTTCACCCGCGCCACGTCGCGCGTCATCTTGGGCGGCTTGCCCAGCAGCACTTCCATCGGCATGTCGACCGGCTTGTTACCGAAATGCGGGTCCTCAACCACCAGCTGGCGTTCGCTGGTGGTGCGGCCGATCACCGCGAACGGGCAGCGCTCACGCTCGCAGATCTGCTCGAACGCCAGCAGATCGCTCGGATGGATGCCCAGCACGTAGCGTTCCTGCGATTCGTTGGACCAGATTTCCTTGGGCGCCATGCCCGATTCTTCGATGTTCACCTTGCGCAGGTCGAACACCGCACCCATGCCGGCGTCGTTGACCAGCTCGGGGAAGGCGTTGGAGATGCCGCCCGCGCCCACGTCGTGGATCGACTGGATCGGGTTGGCCGCGCCCAGTTGCCAGCAGCGGTCGATCACTTCCTGCGCGCGACGCTGGATCTCGGGATTGCCGCGCTGCACCGAATCGAAGTCCAGGTCGGCGGCGTTGGCGCCGGTGGCCATCGAGCTGGCGGCGCCGCCGCCCATGCCGATCAGCATGCCCGGACCGCCGAGCTGGATCAGCAGGCTGCCGTCGGGCAAGGCGTTCTTGCCGACGTGGATGGCGGCGATGCTGCCCAGGCCGCCGGCGATCATGATCGGCTTGTGGTAGCCGCGGCGCTGGCCGTCGAAGGTTTCCTCAAAGGTGCGGAAGTAGCCGCACAGGTTGGGACGGCCGAATTCGTTGTTGAACGCCGCCGCGCCGATCGGGCCCTCGATCATGATGTCGAGCGCGCTGGCGATGCGGTCGGGCTTGCCGTAGACCGGGTCTTCCCACGGCTGCACCGCGCCGGGGATGTTCAGGTTGGAGACGGTGAAGCCGCACAGGCCGGCCTTGGGCCGCGAGCCGCGCCCGGTGGCGCCTTCGTCGCGGATTTCGCCACCGGAGCCGGTAGCCGCGCCGGGGAACGGCGAGATCGCGGTCGGGTGGTTGTGGGTTTCCACCTTCATCAGGATATGGGTCTGCTGGCGGTCGAACGCGTATTCGGCCGTGCCGGGACGCGGGAAGAAGCGGTCGACCTCGGCGCCCTCGATCACCGAAGCGTTGTCGGCATACGCCACCACCGTGCCTTCCGGGTGCGCCTTGTGCGTTTCGCGGATCATGCCGAACAGGCTGTGCGGCTGCGGCTCGCCGTCGACGACGAAGCTGGCGTTGAAGATCTTGTGGCGACAGTGTTCGGAGTTCGCCTGGGCGAACATGGTCAGCTCGACGTCGGTGGGGTTGCGCCCCAGCTTGCCGAAGTTCTCCACCAGGTAGTCGATCTCGTCCTCGGACAGCGCCAGGCCGAATTCGCCGTTGGCCTTGGCCAGCGCCTCGCGCCCGCCGCCCAGCACATCCACGCTGACCAGCTCGCGCGGCGCGAAGTGGCGGAACAGTTCGGCGCCGGCTTCCAGCGTCTCGAACACCTGCTCGGTCATGCGGTCGTGGATCAGCGGGATCAGCACGCTCTTCTCGGCGGTGGACAGCGGGGCGCCGTCGGCACGGCTGGCATACACCGCCATGCCGCGTTCCACTCGCGCCACCTGTTCCAGCCCGCAGTGGTGCACGATGTCCGACGCCTTGGACGACCAGGGCGAGATGGTGCCCAGGCGCGGCAGCACCAGCAGCAGCGTGCCGCGGGCGTCGTCGTTGCGCGCCGGTTCGCCGTAGCTGAGCACGCGCTCCAGCACCGCGCGCTGTTCCGCGTCCAGTTCGCCGTCGACTTCCGCGTAATGCCAGAACTCGGCGTAAAGCCGGGCCGGTATGCCTTGCGCGGCCAGTGCGGCCTGGAGTTTTTCGATGCGGAAAGCGGAGAGCGCCGCGCCACCGCGCAGCTTGAGGACATCAGCCATGATTCGGATCCGTAGGGGTCGCGACAAATGAAACGCGGCGGGCAGCACCCCCGCGCTGAAATTCAGGCGCAATGATACCGGAAAAGCTTGCCGTCGCCCGGCCCGGAACCCGCGCCGATTGCGCGGCCGCCCACGTCGCCGCGGTGGACGGCGCCCCTGGCGGCGCGGCCTCCCGGGTCGTTGCGCGCCGTTCGGGCGACGACCGGGACGGCATACGTCGGCCGGGGCTTGCTGACGCGCGGCCGATGACAAAACCTGAAGCTGATTTGCCGCACTTTTCTACGTGCGGAAGCAAGCTTTGCCCTGGATGTCCAGGCGGCTCGACGCCAGCGGGCCATGTGCGGCAACAGACACATCAGGTCGCGACGGCGCATCCCACCGCGATGGCGCTCCACCCACCCGACGGCTGGCGACAAGCGCCTTCCAGCCCGGTGCATGGCCGTCCCGCCGGCGGGCCGCTCGCGACAACCTGGGCAAAACGAGTGCTGGCGAGGGTCAGGCAATCGCTCTACACTCACAGGCACCCCGTTTCCTTACGGCGTCGCGAGCCGTATGTACCCCCAACGCTATCTTGGAGTAGACCGATGAGCCGTCCTGCCGGATCACAACTCAAGCTCACCTGGGAATGTATTTCCAACCACTACGACGGCGACACCTTCCTGGCCGAACTGACGCTGACCAACCAGTCCGACGCGCCGCTCTCGGGCAAGGATTGGGCGATCTACTTCAACGCCTGCCGCAAGGTCAAACCGGGCACGGTCACCGGCGGCGTGGACATCGTCCATGTGAACGGCGACCTGTCCAAGCTGGTGCCCAGCGCCGACTTCGGCACGCTGGCCCCGGGCGAAAGCCGCAGCATCCGCTACGTGGGCCTGTTCTGGGTGATCCAGGAGACCGACGCCCCGCTGGGCTTCTACGTGGTCTACGGCGACGGCCAGGCCGACGCCCGCGCCGAGGTGATCGGCGACCCTGAGATCGTGCCGTTCACCCGCCCCGAGCAGCGCAACCGCTCGCTGGGCGACAAGGTGCCCTACGTCACCGCGGAAACGCGCTACGCCGACAACGAGGCGCTGACCCTGCTGCCCGCCGATCAGGTCGGCAGGATCACCCCGACCCCGCTGGAATCCAGCTTCGGCGGTGGCAGCTTCACCTTCTCGCATGACACCCCGGTGGTGTTCCCGGTCGAGCTGGAACGCGAAGCCACCTTCCTGCGCCAGGCGCTGAAGGATCTGACCGGCACCGAATTCCACGGCGCCGCCCAGGGCAAGGGCATCGTGCTGCAACTGGGCCAGGTGGCCGTCGACAGCGGCGCGCCGGAAGAAGCCTATGCGCTGGACGTGAGCGCCGACGGCATCGTCATCACCGGCGCCAGCGCGCACGGCGTGTTCAATGGCATCCAGAGCCTGCGCCAGTTGCTGCCGGTGGATGCGTGGCGCAACCCGCAGCCGACGTTGAGCGTGCCGTTCGGCAAGGTGAAGGATGCCCCGCGCTTCGCCTACCGCGGCATGCACGTGGACGTGGGTCGCAACTTCTCGTCCAAGCAGACCGTGCTGCGCCTGCTCGACTGCATGGCGCTGTACAAGCTCAACAAGTTCCACTTCCACATCACCGACGACGAAGGCTGGCGCCTGGAGATCCCGAGCCTGCCGGAGCTGACCGAGATCGGCAGCCTGCGCGGCTTCACCACCAGCGAGACCGACAACCTGGTGCCGAGCTTCGGCTCCGGCGCCGAGGTCGAGCACTCGCACGGCACCGGCTTCTACACCCGCGCCGAGTTCGTCGAGATCCTCAAGTTCGCCGCCGCGCGCCATATCGAAGTGGTGCCCGAGTTCGACGTGCCGGGCCACGCCCGTGCCGCGATCAAGGCCATGAACGTGCGCTACGACCGGCTGGTGAAGGCCGGCAAGCAGGCCGAGGCCGAGCACTACCTGCTGGCCGATTTCGACGATGCGTCCAAGTACGAATCGGTGCAGCTGTGGCACGACAACGTGATCTGCATCGCGCTCGACGGCGCGTATCACTTCATCGAGACGGTGATCCGCGACGTGAAGCAGATGTACGCCGAAGCCGGCGTGGTCTGGAAGACCATGCACACCGGCGGCGACGAAGTGCCGGCCGGGGTGTGGGAAGGCTCGCCCAAGTGCCAGGCCTTCATGCAGCAGAACGGCCTGAAGAACACCCGCGAACTGCTCGACCACTTCCTCGCGCGCTATCGCGACATCCTGAAGCAGTACGACCTGACCTTCGGCGGCTGGGAGGAAATCGCCCTCACCAACGAAACCGTCGACGGCGTCGTGGTGCACAAGCCGAACCCCAAGTTCGTCAACGCCAACTTCCAGCCCTATGTCTGGAACAACGTGTGGGGCTGGGGCCAGGAGGATTTCGCCTACCAGCTGGCCAACGCCGGCTACAAGGTGGTGCTGTGCAACGTCACCAACCTGTACTTCGACCTGGCATATGAAAAGGACCCGCGCGAGCCCGGCTACTACTGGGGCGGCTTCATCAACACCCGCAAGGCGTTCGAGTTCTGCCCGCTGGATATCTACACCACCGCCACCGTCAACCTGTTCGGCGCCGACCTGGGCGACTCGCTGAAGGACAAGGCTCGCCTGACCGCCGAAGGCACCCGCAACGTGCTGGGCATCCAGGGCGAACTGTGGGGCGAGAACGCCCGCAGCGGCGCGCGCATCGAGCACTTCGCGATGCCGCGTATCGTCGCACTGGCCGAACGCGCCTGGGCCGCCGATCCGGGCTGGACCTTCATCGCCGACAAGGGCGAGCGCGACCGTCGCATGCAGGCCGACTGGAACCAGTTCGCCAACCGCCTGGGTCAGCGCGAGCTGCCACGGCTGGACGGCTTCCTCGGCGGCTACGGCTATCGCGTGCCGGTGCCGGGTGCGCGCCTGGAAGGCGGCAAGTTGCTGGCCAACATCGAAAGCCCGGGCTTCGTGCTGCGCTACACCACCGACGGCAGCGAGCCGACGGCTGCCTCGCCGGCCTACACCGGCCCGGTGGCGGTCAGCGGCAAGGTGACGCTGGCAGCGTTCACCACCACCAACCGTCGTGGTCGGTCGGTGCAGGTGGGCTGATCCGCCCTACCCGCCCAACAAAAACGCCTGCGTGGGAACGCAGGCGTTTTTCGTTGCTAGCCGGGCGACAGCACCGCCACGGCCGCGACACAGCCGCTACTTCTTGCTCGCCGGATTGAGCGCCTCGGGGTGGCGCTGGCGCAGGCTGGCGGCCATCGCCAGCAGCTTGACCAGTTGCTGCCGGTTGCCGCGCTGGGCGATTTCCAGCGGCGTGGTGCCGTCCTGGTAGCGCGCCAGCGGGTCGGCGCCCTGGTCCAGCAACGCGACGCAGGTATCCAGGTGGCCGTTGGACACCGCCTTGTGCAGCGCGGTCCAGCCATCGACGGTGGTGGCGGCCACGTTGGCGCCGACGGCGATCAGGCCGCGCACCAGCTTGGTATGGCCGCACGACGCGGCCTGGATCAGCGGGGTGAAGCCATGGTTGCTGGTGGCGTTCACCCGCGCCCCGTTCGCCAGCAGCAATTCCACCAGCGCCTCGTTGCCATTGAGCGCGGCCCAGTGCAGGGGGCTGTAGCCGTCGTAATCCTGCGCGTGGACGCTGGCGCCGGCGCGGATCAGCGCCTCGGCCATGTCGTAGTTGCCCTCGAAGCAGGCCCGCATCAGCGGCGTCCATTCCTGCTCGTCGCGCGCATCGATCGACAAGCCCGCGCGCAGGAACAGCCCGATCATCTGCTGCTCGCCGCGACCGACGCTGGTGTGGAAATCCTTGGCGTTGGGCATCAGGCCCAGCTGCGCCAGTTCCTCCTGCGCCTTGCCATTGACATGGGCCCACACGTCGTCCTGCTCTTGACGGGGCAACACCACGTTATCGTAAGCAAATGCCAGCGACATCAATTCCGCGCCGACTTCCGGGGGAAAGCCCTGGCGGTCGGGCCGATCCATGATCAGCAGTTCCTCGAAGTAGGCGGACAGCGACGGGGTCCCCCATAAATCCACGATGCGGCTGATGATTCGCGGATAGCGCTCCGCCAGCAGGCGCGGGTAGCGGTCGGCCAGATCGTAACGATTGAGGAGATCGAGCAACGCGTCGGACATTCTGTGGATGTAAGAATGAAGCTTGCAGAAAAACCAGCCCATTGTACCGCAAAGGATGTTGCCGCAATGCGTGCAACCGACGGATTCCGCAAGCGAAAGCCGCCTTCGCCAAGCTGGACACAATATCGCGCGCCGGTTAACATCCGGCCTCTTTGCAGGTTGGACGCCAATGTCCGGCCTCGCAAGGCCGACATGGTGAAATTGGTAGACACGCTATCTTGAGGGGGTAGTGGCTGCGGCCGTGTGAGTTCGAGTCTCACTGTCGGCACCATCATTCGAAAAGCCGGGCATCGCCCGGCTTTTTCTTTATCCACCCGCCTCACGGGTGGCTGCCCTTCGCGATTTTCCGAGCATTTCTGCCGGTTTCCCGCCCGATCCCCCATCCCGCGACACCGCCGCCCATCGGCCCGACCGATCAGTTGCGTAAAAAATCCGGCCGCCCCCGCCAGCTTGCATACCCAGTACGATTTACGCATTCTCTCGCCTTGGAAATAGCTGAAAGCCTTGCGAAGAAAATGCGTGCGTGATCAGATAGATAATTACAAAAACAGAAATTTAAAACGGATGTTCCAAAGTAGAGCGGATCGCGGGGATTCTGCGGCAAAAATGGTGCGCCGCACCTAAGGAAAAAAACGCCATCTCGGCGCTAAACCAATGATCTAACTGGCACAATCGCCCACCATCATGCGTGTTTCCACTTATGGCCGCACATCGGCAAGCACTCTAGGCTATGCTGCAAGTGTGTAAGAATAATCCTAACTACCCCACGCCATTCGGGTGGGATGGGTGCCAAGAATTGCAGCCAAATTTCTTTTATGCATCAAGGGCACTCCCACCGTTGGGTCGCCGCAGGAGCTTTACATCATGATGTCACTACGCAGCTGGATGATCGCCGTACCGCTCGCTGCCGTTGTCGCCGGCTTTGCCGTTACCTTCGGCTACCTTCTCAGTGCAGCCAACCTGCCCGGCAGTGTCGTCACCGTTGCCTTGCTGCTGGCGCTCGTCAGCGTGGGCGGCATCGCCGCCGCGTTGTTCTTCGGCGTCGGCAAGGGCATGGCTTCCTTCACGCGCCTGCGCACCACCTTGCAAAGCCTGGCCAGCGAGCAGGGCGACCTGAACCTGCGCCTGCCCGAGGGCAACGACGAGATCGGCCAGATCGCCAAGGCACTGAACGCCTTCGTCGCGCGCCAGCAGGGTGTGCTGCGCGAAGTGCAGCGCGAAATGGAAGGCCTGGCCATCGGCCTGCACGAGGTCTCGGTGGTCAACGCACAGATGGCGAAGGACGCGCGCCAGCAATCGGACTTCGCCGCCGCCAGCGCCGCCACGGTGCAGCAGATCACCGTCAGCATCGATCACATCGCCGACAACGCGCGCGACGTGGACGAGGTGGTGTCGTCCACCCAGCAGACCGCGGCCGACAGCGCCGACGCCGTCAGCCGGGTGCTCCAGGAAGTGGGCGGCGTCGCCGACGCGATGCGGACCCTGGGCACCACCATGGACAGCCTGGGCAAGCGCTCGCAGGAGATCAGCGGCATCGTCGGCGTGATCAAGGACATCGCCGGCCAGACCAACCTGCTGGCGCTGAACGCCGCCATCGAGGCCGCGCGCGCCGGCGAGCAGGGCCGCGGCTTCGCCGTGGTGGCCGATGAAGTGCGCAAGCTGGCCGAACGCACCTCCAGCGCCACGGTGGAGATCGCCCGCATGATCGAATCGATCGGCAGCGAGACCACGGTGGCCGTGGACAGCATGGGCTCGACCGCCGAACAGGTGAACGGCAGCGTGCGCAGCGCGGACGACGCCCGCCAGCACATGCTGGGCATCGGCGAGCGCATGACGCACGTGGTGGAAGCGGTACGGCAGATCGCCGAATCGACCCGCGAGCAGTCGTCGGCCACCAACACCATGGCGCACTCGGCCGAGCAGATCAACAACATGGTCCAGGCCACCGATTCGGCCTTGCGCCAGTCCGGTCAGACGCTGGCGCAGCTCGACGGCCGCGCCGGCAAGCTGCTGGACCTGGTCGGCCGCTTCAAGCTGGCCGACATCGAGGTGCTGCACTGGTGGCTGTCGTCGTCCGAGGCCCGCGCGGTGTCGGAAGTGAAAGCGCTGCTGAACAAGCAGGGCCACCACTGGATGGACGCGCGCAGCAGCGGTGAGAACCCGATGGCGTCGCTCAAGACACGCGTACAGGCCGGCAACTCGCCGACCGCCGCGGCCATCGGTGGCGTGAAGATCCAGAACTGGGCACGCGACGGCTTCTGTGCCGACCTGACCGACATCGCCCGCGAGCAGGGCTGGTCGCGCGTGCTGCCGGCGGTGTTCGACCAGATGATCCAGTCCGGCGGCAAGTACGTCGCCGTGCCGCTGGGCACCGCGCGCACCAACATGCTGTGGGTGAACGCCCAGATGGCCAGCCGCCTGAACCTGCGCCCGCCCCACTCGTGGGACGACTTCTTCGCCATGGCCGAGAAGCTGAAGCAGGCCGGCATCGCCATCCTGGCGCACAGCGAACAGAGCTGGCAGGTGGCCACGGTGTTCGAGGCCATCGCGCTGGGCCAGGGCGGCGCCGACTTCTACCGCGCGGCATTCAGCCAGCTGGACCAGGGCGCGCTGACCGGCGCCAAGATGGTGCGGGCACTGGAAACGCTCAAGCAGCTCAAGCCCTATGTGACGCCGGACCCGGTGGGCCGCGACTGGAACCTCGCCACCGCCGACGTCATCAACGGCCGCGCCGCGATGCAGCTGATGGGCGATTGGGCCAAGGCGGAATTCGTCCAGGCCGGCAAGGAGCAGGGCCGCGACTACCTGTGCTGGCCGGCGCCGACGCAGAGCGGCGACTACAGCTTCGCCGCCGACACGCTGACCATGTTCCAGCAGACCGATCCGCTGCGCATCGCCGCGCAACGCGACTTCGTGCGCCTGCTGATGAGCCAGGAAGGCCAGGAAGTGTTCAACCTGTACAAGGGCAACATCCCGGCGCGCACCGACGTCAACATGGCCCGCTACGACGACTACGCCCGCCAGTCTTCCAAGGACTTCGCCGCCGCCGCCAACAAGGGCGTGCTGGTGCCGTCGTGGGCGCACAACATGGCGGTGCAGGACAATGTCCGCTCGGCATTCTTCGATGTGATCGGCGCCTACTGGACCAATGCCAACATGAGCGCGCAGGATGCAGCGCGCCGCCTCGGCGAAGCGGCACGACGCTAGACGCGTCCCCTCGCCCCTCTCCAGCCCGGCTCGCGCCGGGCTTTTTCATGCGTCCACGCCGCCGACGTAGGCGCGCAGCTGGCGTTCCAGCGACACCTGCATCTCCTGCGGATCGAGAATGCGCACGTGCGGAATCCAGTAGCGCACGATGGGCAGGATCTGCGACGGGTGGATCACCTCGGTGGAGACGACGAGGCTGCCGTCGGCGCGTTCCTGCACGATATGCTGCCGCGCCAGCACGGTGCGGCGCTTGAAGTAGTCCGCAGCCTCGGCATCCACCGCCACCAGCACTTCGTTCAGCGCCTCGCGCGACCACAGGTTGTCGCCGGCCTGGATGCGCGCCAGCATCGCCGGGTCCGGCTGAAAATGGGTATCGAGCAGCACCAGCGTGCGGATCTTGTCGAAATGGAAGGTCTTGAGCTGGTCGCCGTCGGCCGCCACCAGATACCAGGCCCCGCGTTCGAACAACACCTTGTAGGGCGCCAGGCCGGCGTAGAGATCGACCGCCCCGCCGTTGCGGTAGCGCAGATCCAGCCGTCGGCGCTCGGCCACCGCCGCCTCGGCCTGGCGGATCTCCACGCAACGCGACACGCGCGCGCCCTGGGCATCGGACAGCAGCGCATTCTGTGCCATGTGGTCGAACAGGTCGTGCAGCAGGCCGGCCCCGGTTTCGGGGAATAGATCCTTGATTCCCGACAGCATGATCAGCCGGTCGATCTCATGGAAAGTGAGCTTGCCGAGCAGGTAGCTCGGCAGGAAATAGCGCCCCTGCTCATCCTGCTGCAAGCCGATGGCGTCGAGCCGGTCGAGGTCACGGCGCGCGGTCTTCACCGAAACGTTGAACTTGTCGGCCAGCCCCTTGGGGGTGAGCTTGCTGCCTTGGTTGAGTAGGATCAGGGTGCAGGCCAGACGATGGGCAAGGCGATCGTGTGTGCCTTTCTGGGACATGGTCGAATTCTCTTTGGGGGTGACGATGTCGCCAAGCTGTCGCGCCTGCTGACGGCCGGCGCCCGCTTGGTCTCGGGGGGAACACAGTGTGCTGCGGCGCAGTATGTGGAATCGGCGGGACAGGTGGTGTCCCGCCGACCGTCGACGTTGGAGGGGGAGTCAAAGAATCGAGACGATCATGGCCGCTCCCGAAGCGGCGGATCAACGACAGAAAGTAACGATGGGCAAATAAAGCTCACGGCAGGGCGTGCGCCGTGACCCACGGTTGCCGGCAGGGCGCCGTCAGGGGCGCGACGCCGGGCGGCGTCGCGTGGGGGTCGTCAGTGGTGATCGGCAGCGCCGGTTGCGCGCTTGCCCATGCGCTCCAGCACGTGGCGCGTCATGCCCTTGGCCAGCTCGTGCTCGCCCATGAACACCTGCCCCACCTGCTCCTGCGCCAGCAGCACCGCCTCGTCCTCGCTGTGGGTACGCACCACCGTCTCGATACCCGGATTGAGCGTGCGCGCGATCTCGACCATCTGCCGCACGTGGAAGCTGTCGGGCGTGGCGATCACCAGCATGCCGGCGTTGGCGATATGCGCCTGGATCAGCACCGCCGGCTCGGCGGCGTCGCCCGACACCGCCGGGATGCCCTGCACCCGCAGCGCCTCGACGATCTCGCGGTTCTGCTCCGCCACCACGAACGGGATGCCCTGCTCGGTCAGCGCATCGCCGATGCGGCGCCCGACACGGCCATAGCCCACCAGCACCACCTGCCCGGTGAGCTTGGCCTGATCGACCTCCATCGGCAGCTCGGCGAGCGGATCGTCGCGCCGCTCCAGCATCCGCGCCAGGTTGGAGCGCGCGCGGATCCAGCGCTGCGCCGGCTCGATGGCGGCGAACACCGCCGAGTTGAAGGCGATCGAGATCAGCGCCCCGGCCAGAATCAGGCTCTGCCCCTCGCGCGGCAGCAGATCCAGCGCCAGCCCCATGCCGGCCAGGATGAAGGAGAACTCGCCGATCTGCGCCAGGCTGGCCGAGACGGTGAGCGCGGTATTGAGCGGATAGCGGAACAGCAGCACCAGGCCGAACGCCGCCAGGGTCTTGCCGACGATGATGATCAGCACCACCGCCACCACCTGGAGCGGCTGGTCCATGATCACCCGCGGGTCGAACAGCATGCCGACCGAGACGAAGAACAACACCGAGAACGCATCGCGCAGCGGCAGCGATTCCTCGGCGGCGCGATGGCTCAGGTCCGATTCGCGCATCACCATGCCGGCGAAGAACGCGCCCAGCGCGAACGACACCCCGAACAGCTTGGCCGAGCCGTAGGCGATGCCCAGCGCCGCGGCGATCACGCACAGCGTGAACAGCTCGCGCGAGCCGGTGCGCGCCACCTGCCACAACAGCCACGGAAACAGCCGGCGACCGACCACCAGCATCAGCGCCACGAACACCGCCACCTGCCCCAGCGTGCGCAGCAGCGTCCACCACAGGTTGCCGCCGGCCTCGTGTCCGGCCACCGAGCCGCCCAGCATCGGCGCCACCGCCGGCAGCAGCACCAGCACCAGCACCATCGCCAGATCCTCGACGATCAGCCAGCCGACCGCGATGCGGCCGTTCACCGATTCGAGCACGCCGCGCGTTTCCAGCGCCCGCAGCAGCACCACGGTACTGGCGCACGACAGCGACAGGCCGAACACCAGCGCGCCGCCGATGCTCCAGCCCCACCACATCGCCACGCCCATGCCCAGCAGCGTGGCGACCGCGATCTGCACCACCGCGCCGGGCAGCGCGATCTTGCGCACCGCCAGCAGATCCTCCAGCGAGAAATGCAAGCCCACGCCGAACATCAGCAGCATCACCCCGATCTCCGCCAGCTGGCCGGCCAGATGCACGTCGGCCACGAAGCCCGGCGTCGCCGGCCCGATCAGCATGCCGGCCACCAGATAGCCGACCAATGCCGGAATCTTCAGGCGGGCGCAGAGAAAGCCGAGGATCAGGGCCAGGCCGAGGCCGGCGGAGATAGTGGTGATCAGACTGATATCGTGAGGCACGTATCGCAGTTCCTTATGGTTATGAGTGGCAGCGCGGGAACGCGACCCGGACGCAGCGGGGGCATGCGGCGTCCGGGCACGGGCCGGCCGCGGCTGGGCGCGGCACGGAAGTTGATTTGCATTGATTAAACAGCGCGCAGCGTATTCGGTTCACTGGAAACCGCAGGTTTCCGCCACGAAGTGCGCGAAGTGCGTATTTTGGCACGCTTTTCGCGTACGTTTCTCGCCGATTGCCGACGCGGCGCAGGCCGCGGCAACCACGCCCGCACCCCCGAAGGTAGCACCCGGGGCATGTTCCGGGCACTAAAAAATACCCGCGGCATATTGACAGAAACTTGACAGTTATGAAAATTGCCGCGCATGCAAGCAACCTCGCCGAGCCGATGGGTTGAACGGCCGGATTTGCCCGATATGCGCCTCACGTATAACGGCAATTTGCACGTAATCTTGGCGCCAGATCCACCCAACTTACAGTTCAGTCTGCTTTTCGCACCCAACAAGACCGAGAGTACGGCCCCGGGTGGGATCGTCCACTCAAACCCCAGGAGTTCTCAACATGGCATTCGACGCCTTCATCAAGATCGACGGCATCCCCGGCGAAAGCACCGACGACAAGCACAAGGACTGGATCGAGATCAAATCCTTCGCCCACAAGCTGGAACAGCCCGCGTCGGCCACCGCCAGCTCGGTCGGCGGCGCCACCGCCGAGCGCGTCAACCACAGCACCTTCGACATCGTGCACCTGATCGACAAGGCCAGCCCGAAGCTGTACGAAGCGTGCTGCACCGGCAAGCACATCAAGGAAGTCACCCTGGAACTGTGCCGCGCGGGCGGCGACAAGGTGAAGTATCTGGAAGTGAAGCTGGAACAGGTGCTGATCTCCAAGGTGCAGCCGCAAGGCGCGGCCAACGACGACGGCTTCCCGTCCGAGTCGGTGAGCCTGAGCTACGGCAAGATCAAGTGGACCTACACCCAGCAGAAGCGTGAAGACGGCGCCGGCGGCGGCAAT
>NZ_KB895361.1 GCF_000374805.1 Chitiniphilus shinanonensis DSM 23277 | reverse complement strand
GCCAGATCGAGCGCTTTACCGCCCAACACGGCGACAGCGTGCTGTTCCAGGAGCAATACACCCGCAACAGCGTCGGCCAGATCGTCGGCAAGACCGTCAGCGGCAATGGCCCGAGCAAAACCTACAGTTATCGCTACGACCTGGCCGGCCGGCTGATCGAAGTGACGCAGAATGGCAGCGTGATCGGTCAATACCAATACGACGCCTTCGGCAATTTGCGCCAGGTAACGCTGGCGAGCGGCGGCCAGCTGGATTACGTGATCGACGGCCAGGGCGACGGGACTTTTTGGGGGGTAGGCTGTGACCTTGGCTGTATTGAGGGCTGGAAATGATTGCGAGTGTGGAGAATGAGAAATTTACTTCTCTATAGAAAAGTTTTCTTTCATACGTTTGTAGCGTCAGCGCTGCTAATATTATTTTCTTTTCTTTGGGAGGTATACGGCCTAACTGTATGTAACGCATTGGGTATTGAAATAACTTCGTCGGCTGCGCGAGCTATTGTTCTTTTATGTTTTTGGGTGATTGTTGTGTTCTTTTGGGGGCCTGCTGTGGAGGAAATTAAACGAATTCATCGAGAAAAAAAGAAGGGAGATTTTTAATGGTGAATTAACAATCGACGCCGCCGCCCCACCTGACCAAGAGCGGGAAAACCTCCTGGATCATCACCCACCACCCGGGCTCGGTGCGGCTGGTGGTGAATGGCCCGGCCGACGAGGTGAGGCAGGAAATCGGGGCCTATCTCAGGCGATGGATAGATGCACGAAAGCTTTCAGTCATGAGCAGATGTGCCCGCATCGCGTATCTGCCAGGCAGGGGATTGGTATGGGGCTGGATGGGGTGGTTTTAGGGTGGGGGAAAGGCCCGTTAACAAGAAAATGCATTTGTTTTTAAATGAAAAAATGGATTTTCTGCCCCATTCTTCGGCTTCGTCGGGGGGCCAACCCTCTCTGGGTGGACTGCTTGTAACGGGGTGTTAATGTTGGGATATGCCTCTGCGCATTACTTGCGTGCAACGCAAGTAACCGGATGATCCGCGGCATGTTGCGGTTGGCTTTTCTGATACCCCATCGATTGGAGTCCCCATGTTCAAGGTACTTGCCCGGCAGGCGCTGATCCTGCTCGACCCCGGCGCGGTGATGGTCATCGCTGTCTGGCGCCGTTTCCGACTCAATGCAACGAGCGGAGTGTAGGCGCGGTATGAGCAGTCATTTCTCTTCCATTGGCTTCCAGACAGAGCATCCCGGCGAGTTCGTGGCGCAGCTGCGTCGCGCGGCGGAGGAGGCCGAACATGTTCCCTGTCCCCGCGGTTATTACCGGCATTGGCGCTCCGAGCAGGGGGCTTCGCTGTGGATCCAGTTCGACCGCCACGATGCGATGATCGGGGTGACTCCCTGTTTCGAAGGGCAGAGCAGCCTGCGCGTGGGGTTGGTCGAGCAGATGCATCGCAGCGACGATTCCCCGCTGGAAGGTGCGTGTTATGGCTGGGCGGCACCGCCGGCTGGTGACCCCCACTCGGGGATGTTTCCCTTCCTGTTCGATCTGGCCGACGCCGGTTGCCACCCGGCGCTGTCGCTGCCCAGCTTGCGCCGGGTGCACCTGAGTGCGTTTGCCGAGACCTTGCAGGTGCACGAGTCGGACGATGCATTCCACGCGACCCAAACCGCCGAAAGCCAGCTTGCCACGGGCTCGTTCATCCCGGCGCGGTTGCTCGGGCGGGAGGTGGTCGACGAGCACCACGCCAAGGCGATGTTCAGCGGACACGTGCTGCGTGCCGCCGAGTTGCGCAATCCGCTGACGGGGCATCCTTACCATTGGCTGCTGGTGAGCACCGTGGGCGGTGAGATCGATGTGGTGGTCGATCCGACGCTGATCGGCGATCTGCCGGATGCCGGGGCGGTGGTATCCGGCCTGTTCTGGCTGTGCGGGCGCCTGACCGATTCGGTGGCGGAGCGCTGGATCCAGTGGCAGATCGGCTGGGCCGAGCGCTGGCTGTCGTTGCAGCGCAGTTGGGACGAAGGCTGGCAGTAGCCGCTATTTCTTCTTGGGTGGGGCGGGCAGCAGGATCACCGGCAGCCCGCCGGTCAGGTTCAGCCGTTGCGCTACGCGCACCCGCCCGCTCCGGGCATCCTCCACACTGGCGTACTTGCCGATCGCCACCACGTACCAGTGCTGGCCGTCGTCCTCGGCGATGGTGATGACGCTGGCGGGCAGCTTCTCGGCCTGTGCCTGCGTCACCAGTTCCTGTGCTTCGCGATAGTCGGCCCGTTGCGTGGCCTGTAGCGCGTATTCGGCCTTGGCCGGCGGAATGGCCGGCAGCACGATCTGCTCGGCGGGGATGGCCGGCGGCGCCGAGGCGTCCGCGGGCGCCGATGCCGTGGCCTGCTTTGCGGCGGGCTTGGCCGGCAGCAGTCCGGCGGTGAGCCGGTCGCCCAGCGGCAGGCGGCTGACGGCCTGCAAGGTGTCGGTGGCGCCCCGGCCCAGACTGCCGCGCACCGAGGCGGGGGCGAATACCCCGGCCAGGAACAGCAGGGTTCCGAACAACAGCACCAGTACCACCAGCATTGCCTTTTTCATGCCCGACCGCGGCCTTGCCGCCTCTTGGATTTGCGAAACCCGTTTATAGCATGCCGCCATCATCGCCGGCGCACAGTGCGGCAACTGATCCGTGGATGACCCGCCGGCACTTCGCGATGGGGGCTCCGCCTTGTGTGGCGCCGGCCGACACCGCGCCAGCCAATCGCTGAAGGGAGGTTAACGTGAATCGAACGGCAGACGGGAGCGGAGGTGGCTGCCTATCATGGCAGGCATGAACGATCCGCTATATCTGGAGCGCGAACGCGCGCAACTGGACGCCAAGCGCTTGCGGCTGCGGCAGGCGCGCACGGTCGCCACCTGCCTGCTGGTGGCGGCGCTGGTGCTGTTCCTGCTGGCCGAGGCGCTGATCCATCGCCATCCGTTCTGGAGCTTCGTCGGGGCGTTTGCCGAGGCGGCGATGGTGGGGGCGCTGGCCGACTGGTTTGCCGTGACCGCGCTGTTCCGCCACCCGATGGGCATTCCCATTCCGCATACCGCGATCATTCCGCGCAACAAGCTGCGCATCGCCAATAGCCTGGGTGGCTTCATCGAAACGCATTTTTTGTCCGAAGAGCAGGTGGCGCTACGCATCGATGCCTTCAACCCGGCACGGCGCGTGGCGTCGTGGCTGTCGCGGCCATCGCACGTGGAGCAACTGGCGGAGCAGGCGCAGCAGCTGGCGAGTTATCTGTTGTCGGTGCTGGACGAGCCGCATGTGCGCGACGCGGTGCGGCGGGTGCTGCGCGAGGGCATGGCCGAGCTGGATTGGGCACGACACGGTGGCGAGTTGCTGGCGGTGCTGCTGGCCGAACGCCAGCACCAGCAGTTGCTGGACCGGGTGCTGGACAAGGTGGGCGAGCGGCTGGCGCAGCCGGATATCCAGACCTTGCTGTCGGGCATGGTGGCGCAGGAGCTGTCGTACCTGAAATGGGTGGCGCTGGACGAGGCCGGCGGGCGCTACGTGGCGCGCAAGCTGGTGGCCGCGGTGGCGCACGAGTTCGAGCGGGTGCGCGTCGAGCCGGAGCATCCGTTGCGCCGCCTGGTGGACAGCGAGCTGGATGCGCTGATCCTGCGCCTGCAACACGACGAGGCGCTGCGCGAACGCGCACGGGCCTGGGTGGCGGGGCTGGCGGAGGCGCCGGCGTTCGAGCGGCGTTTCGATGCGTTGTGGCAGGGGCTGACGCAATCGCTGCATGGCGATTTCAACAAGCCCGATTCGCTGCTGCGCGCGCGCGTGGCCAGCGCGGCGCGGCGCCTGCGCGACCAGTTGCGCGTCGATCCACGCCTGGCCGAGTGGGTGAACAGCAGCGTGCGCAATGCCGCGACACGGGCGGTGGCGCGCTACCGCCAGCAGATCGGCGCCTTCATCGCCGATCAGTTGAAGGGCTGGGATGACCGGGTGATGGTGGAACGCCTGGAACTGAACGTCGGCGTCGATCTGCAGTTCATCCGCATCAACGGTACGCTGGTGGGCGGGTTGATCGGGTTGTTGCTGCACAGCGCGCAGTTGTTGCTGCGCTGAGCGCGGCTGACAAAACCCTTCTGGCGGCGTCGCGCGGGGGCGCCGAGCCGAAACTTGCCATACCACTTGTCCTGTCCGCGTTTCGCGCTTCCTGCCAGGACTGCTTCGCTGGGTTTCGTCAGCTGCTCTGCGCGAGCGGTGCGCGGGGGCGACGGTCATTGCGGCGCCAGCCAGCCTTTGATCGGGCCGGTGATGGCGGGGTCGTCCGGCACCACCTTGGAAGGGAAGGCGGTGACGGTCTTGCCGTCCGGCGCGATCAGATACTTGTGGAAATTCCACTTCGGCACGCTGCCGCTGGCGGCGGCCAGGCGCCGGTAGAGGGCGTTGGCGTCGTCGCCGGTGACGTGCGAGGCCTCGGCCATCGGAAACTTCACCAGGTAGGTCAGCCGGCAGAAATCGCCGATCTCCTTGTTGCTGGCCAGTTCCTGCTTGAAGTCGTTGGATGGGAAGCCGATCACCAGCAGCCCCTGCGCGCGGTAGCGCTGGTACAGCGCCTCCAGGGCCTCGAATTGCGGGGTGTAGCCGCACTTACTGGCGGTGTTCACCACCAGGATGGGCTTGCCGGCGTACTGGCACAGGTCAACGGTGTCGCCCTGCAGGGTCTTGACCCGGCTGTCGAGCAACGGCGGGCAGGCGGCGAGCGCGTTGCCGGCAATGCCCAGCAGCAGGCCGGCCAGGATGGAAAGCGTATGGCGCATGGGGTGGATCCTCGTTGGTGGCGGGCTGAGCCTAGGTCGATCCGCTCTAGGTCGATTCACCCTAGCCGCCGCCGGGCGCGTCGCCACGCTGTGCGCGCAGACGGCGGCGACGGACGCGCAGCCAAAAAAAGAGCCCTCCATTGGAGGGCTCAGTGCTTCTGTCGAGGCGTTGCGGCCTCTTAAGCTCCAAGAATCAGTTGCAGGTGCCCAGATCCTGCCAGACACCCCATTGGCCGGACTGGCTGGGGTTGTCGCCCTGGGTCCACCACTTGTTCTGGTAGTTGTGGCCGTTGTAGCTCACCTTGGTGTTGGCGGCGGCGTACACGTTGGCGGCGGTCCAGGCCGCGGCGCAGGTGCTGCCGGACGGCGTCGGGGTCGGGCTGACCGGGGTCGGTGTCGGCGTGACCGGCGTCGGGGTCGGCGTCACCGGGGTGGGCGTCGGCGTGACCGGTGTCGGCGTCGGGGTTACCGGCGTCGGGGTCGGCACGGTGCCGCCGGTGCAGGCGCCCAGATCCTTCCACAACGTGGTGCTGCTGGCCGGGTTCCAGTTGGTGCCAGTGTAGGCGGTGTGTGTGACCAGCGACTGGTAGTTGCGGCCGTTGTAGGTCACCAGGGTGCCGGCGTTGTAGGTGTTGCCTTCCGCCCAGGCGGCATAGCAGCCGCCGGGTGCCGGGGTCGGGGTCACGACCGGGGTCGGCGTCGGGGTGACGGGAACCGGGGTGGGGGTGACCGGCGTCGGGGTCGGGACCACGGGCGTCGGGGTGGGCGTCACCACCGGGGTCGGCGTGGGCGTGACCGGGGTGGGCGTCGGGGTCACCGGCGTCGGGGTCGGCGTCACCGCGCCCGCGACGTCGACGCGGAAGGTGTAGTTGCCGCCGTCACGCGAGTACACGCGGTTTTCCTGGGTGCTCTTCACCGGCGAGACGGTGCCGTTGCCGCCCAGTACGCCGACGCTGATGTAGCGCGAGGACGCGTTCACCTGTTGCGCCAGGTAGTACGGCCAGTTGGCGGCGAGGAACATCTGGTCGCCGTTGGTGGAGTTGTACGTCATCGTGACGGTGAAGGTTTCCAGGTCGGCGCCGTTGGCGTCGAACAGGCGGAACGTCACCTTGGTTTCGTCCTTCAGATCCTGCGAGGAGCGGATCTGGCCCAGTTCCTTGAAGTTGGAGACCACGGCCGAGAAGGTCACGTCGGAACACGAGTAGAACGCTTCGGCGCTATCCGAGCGTTGCCACGTGTTGTAGATCATGTGGCGGCCGGTCTTGTTCTTCGGCAGCGGGCAGGTCAGGTGGTAGCGCTTGGCGGCATCGCCGGCCACGTTGCCCAGCGTGCAGAACGCTTCCAGGTCGGACCACTTCAGCGGACGGGTCTGATCCCAGCCATCCTTGGTCACGTAGAACACCCAGTTCTTGGTGGCGTGCTGGGCGGGAGCGTAGTAGATGAATTCGAAGTTGCCGTTGGAATCGGGCGCGATCGGGGTGGTCAGCCAGTCCTGGCGCGGCAGGTCGAGGCCCGCGTAGTTGGACTTGCCGCCGGCGCACAGCTGGCCATCCGGCACGAAGGCCTGGTGGTCGCCGTTGGGCAGCTGGTTGACGCCGGACCAGTCGTACAGCATCTGCGGGCCGGACAGCGCGACGGCTGCCTGGCAGGCGGCGGACTTGGGCGATTCGGGGCCTTCGTTGAAGCAGTTGAGCACGCGGCTGACCGGTACTTCCATCGACCCGTGGCCGAACACGCTGGCAGGCAGGGCGAGTGCCAGGGCCAGCGACAAGGACAGCGGCTTCACCGCCAAGGTTGTTCTCGGCTTCATGTGATCTCCTCGTTTTTGGTGGGACGGCGCGACACTGCTTGGCTTGTTGTGGTGGGCGCCGGGCCGCGTGACGTTTCTACGCCATTCGCAGCGCCGCTAGCTTATGCGGGGCGATAACTGGATTCAAGGCAGGGGGAAAGATAAGACCAATCACCGTTGTCTGGGAAAGGCGCGAAACCACAGGGTTTGTCGCGTCATATTCGCCATTGCTAATTTGATGGCTGGCGGCGAGGCGGTGACAAGTGGCGATGGCGTGGCAGGGTAATACCAATCACCGTGCCGGGCGTGAGGCGTGAGGCGTGAGGCGTGAGGCGTGAGGCGTGAGGGAGCGGGCAGGGCGCGCCGTTGCGGCGCGCCCTGCCGGTTGCGCGTCAGCGCGGCGACTTGCGTTGCGGCGGCAGGTCGGTGCAGACGCCCTTGGCCACTTCGGCGGCCATGCCGATCGATTCGCCCATGGTCGGGTGCGGATGGATGGTCTTGCCGATGTCCACCGCGTCCGCGCCCATCTCGATGGCGAGGCAGATCTCGCCGATCATGTCGCCGGCGTGCGGGCCGACGATGGCGCCGCCGATGATCTGGCCGTTCTCGGCGTCGAAGATCAGCTTGGTGAAGCCCTCGTCGCGGCCGTTGGCGATGGCGCGGCCGGAAGCGGCCCAGGGGAACACGCCCTTGAGGATCTGCTTGCCGTCCTTCTTCGCCTGATCCTCGGTCACGCCCACCCAGGCCACTTCGGGGTCGGTGTAGGCCACGCCGGGGATCACGCGGGCGTCGAAGTACGCCTTCTCGCCGGCGGCGTTCTCGGCCGCCACGTGCGCTTCGTGCACCGCCTTGTGGGCCAGCATCGGCTGGCCGACGATGTCGCCGATGGCGAAGATGTGCGGCACGTTGGTGCGCTGTTGCTTGTCCACGTGGATGAAGCCGCGCTCGTCCACCAATACGCCGGCCTTGTCGGCGCCGATCTTCTTGCCGTTGGGCGCGCGGCCGGTGGCGTGCAGCACCAGGTCGTAGCGCTTGGGTTCCTTGGGCGCGTTCTCGCCTTCGAAGGTGACCCAGATGCCGTCTTCCTTGGGCTCGATCGCCACGGTGCGGGTCTTGAGCATGATCTGGTCGAAGCGGTGGGCGTTCCACTTCTCCCAGACCTTGACCAGGTCGCGGTCGGCGCCCTGCATCAGGCCGTCGGTCATTTCCACCACGTCCAGGCGCGCGCCCAGCGTGGAATAGACCGTGCCCATCTCCAGGCCGATGATGCCGCCGCCCAGGATCAGCATGTTGCCCGGCACCTGCTTCAGTTCCAGCGCGCCGGTGGAGTCGACCACGCGCGGATCGTCCGGCACGAACGGCAGCTTGAACACGCTGGAGCCGGCGGCGATGACGGCCTTCTGGAAGCGCACCACCTTCTTCTCGCCGGTGGTGGCCTTGCCTTCGCCGCTGGTGAGCTGCACTTCGATATGGTGCGCGTCGAGGAAGGTGCCGATGCCGCGCACCACTTCCACCTTGCGCGCCTTGGCCATGCCGGCCAGGCCGGTGGTGAGCTTGCCGATCACCTTTTCCTTGTAACCGCGCAGGGCGTCGATATCGACTTCGGGCGCGCCGAACTTGATGCCGTTGACCGCCAGGTGGGCCACTTCGTCGATGACGAAGGCGTTGTGCAGCAACGCCTTGGACGGGATGCAGCCGACGTTGAGGCAGACGCCGCCCAGGGTGGCGAAGCGCTCGATCAGCACGGTCTTGAGCCCGAGGTCGGCGGAGCGGAACGCGGCCGAGTAGCCGCCGGGGCCGCCGCCCAGGACCATCATGTCGGTTTCGATGTCCACCGGGCCGCCGTAGCTGCCGGCGACCGGCGCGGCCGCGGGGGCCGCCGGCGCGGGGGCCGGGGCGGCCGCGGCGGGTGCGGGGGCCGGTTGCGGCGCGGCGGTCGCGGCGCCGGCGCTGGCTTCCACCAGGGCGATCACGCTGCCTTCGGACACCTTGTCGCCGACCTTGACCTTCACTTCCTTGATGACGCCGGCGGCGGTGGCCGGCACTTCCATGGTGGCCTTGTCGGTCTCCAGGGTGATCAGGCTCTGTTCCACCGCGACGCTGTCGCCGGCGGCGACAAAGACCTCGATCACGTCCACGTTGCTGTGGTCGCCGATGTCCGGCACTTTCAGTTCGATGATGTTGCTCATGGGTTCTTCCTGTGAGGGGTGAGATGGGAGGCGCGGCGTGGCGCCTCCATGCGTGCGGTAGGCGCGCGGCGTGGCGCGCGCCTACTCACGCCTCACAAAACAAGGCGGCGGATGTCCGACAGCAGCTTGCCCAGGTATACCGTGAAGCGGCCGGCGGCGGCGCCGTCGATCACGCGGTGATCGAACGACAGCGACAGCGGGCACAGCAGGCGCGGTTCGAAGGCGCTGCCGTTCCATACCGGCTTGATCTGGCTCTTGCACACGCCGAGGATCGCCACTTCGGGGGCATTGATGATCGGCGTGAAGCTGGTGCCGCCGATGCCGCCCAGGCTGCTGATGGTGAAGGTGGCGCCCTGCATGTCGGTGGGTTTGAGCTTGCCTTCGCGCGCCAGGCCGGACAGTTCGGTCAGTTCCTTGGCGATCTGCTTCAGGCCCTTCTGGTCGGCGTCCTTGATCACCGGCACCACGAGGCCGTTCGGCGTGTCGGCGGCGAAACCGATGTGGTAGTACTGCTTGAGCACCAAGTTGTCGCCGTCCAGGCTGGCGTTGAATTCCGGGAAGGCTTTCAGCGCTTCGGCGGCGGCCTTGATGATGAAGGCCAGCGGCGACAGCTTGAGACCGCTCTTTTCCCATTCCTTGCCGATGCTCTTGCGGAAGTCTTCCAGCTCGGTGATGTCGCATTCGTCGTTGAACGTGACATGCGGGATCATCACCCAGTTGCGGTGCAGGTTGGCGCCGGAGATCTTCTTGATGCGGCTGAGCGGCTTGGTTTCGATCGGGCCGAACTTGGCGAAATCCACCTTGGGCCACGGCAGCAGGTCCATGCCGGCGCCACCGCCCGCCACACCACCGGCGGCCGGCGCGGCGGCCTGGCCGGCCATCACGGCCTTGACGTAGTTCTGCACGTCCTCGTGCAGGATGCGGTTACGCGGGCCGGAGCCCTTGACGCGGCCGAGGTCCACGCCCAGCTCGCGCGCGAAGCGGCGTACCGACGGCGAGGCGTGGGCCTTGCTGAAGCTGGCTTCGTCGAAGGCGGCGCTGGCGGCTGCCGGCGCCGGGGCGGCGGCGGGCTGCGCTGCCGGCGCGGGGGCCGGGGCGGCGGGTGCGGGCGCCGGCTGTGGGGCCGGTGCCGCGGCGGCAGGGGCGGGCGCTGCGGCGCTGCCTTGCACCACCAGGATCAGCGCGCCTTCCGACACCTTGTCGCCGACCTTGATGGCGACGCTCTCGACCACGCCGGCGGCGGTGGCGGGCACTTCCATGGTGGCCTTGTCGGTTTCCAGCGTGATCAGCGACTGTTCTTTCTCGATGGTGTCGCCGGCCTTGACCAGCACTTCGATGACGTCGACGTTGTCGTGGCCGCCGATATCGGGCACCCGGACCTCGATGCGTTGCGCGGCGGCCGGTGCGGCAGCGGGCTGCGCAGCAGGCGCGGGCGCGGCGGGGGTCGGTGCAGCGGCTGCCGGGGCGGGCGCCGCGGCGGCTTCGCTGGCTTCCAGCAGCAGCACCACGCTGCCTTCGGAGACCTTGTCGCCGACCTTGACCTTCACTTCCTTCACCACGCCGGCGGCGGTGGCGGGCACTTCCATGGTGGCCTTGTCGGTTTCCAGCGTGACCAGCGATTGCTCTTTGTCGATGGTGTCGCCGGCCTTGACCAGCACCTCGATGACGTCGACGCCTTCATGGCCGCCGATGTCGGGGATCTTCAGTTCGATGATGTTGCTCATTGCTCTTCCTTCTGAGAAGGGGGAAGGGGGCGGGGGAAGGCGTGCTTCCCCGGACCCTCCACCCTGCTGCGGATGTGGAGCGAGAAGACGGGCGGGTGTTCACCCTTCCCACTTCTCTCTTCTCCCTTCCCTTAAACAGTCCAGGGTGCGCGGCGTTCGGTGTCGATGCCGTACTTGGCGATGGCTTCGGCAACCTTGGTGCGCTCGATCTTGCCGTCGTCGGCCAGGGCCTTCAGCGCGGCCACGGCCACGTGGTAGCGATCTACCTCGAAGAACTTGCGCAACTGCTGGCGGCTGTCCGAACGACCGAAGCCGTCGGTGCCCAGGCTGACCATGCGCACTGGCACGTATTCGCGGATCTGGTCGGCGAAGATGCGCTTGTAGTCGGTGGCGGCGATCACCGGGCCCTGGCGGCCTTGCAGCTTTTGCGTCACATGCGGCACCTTGGGTTCGGCGGTGGGGTGCAGCAGGTTGTAGCGGGAGGCGGCCATGCCGTCGCGCTTCACTTCGTTCAGGCTGGTGGCGGACCAGATGTCGGCGGCGACGCCGAAATCTTGCTCCAGCAGTTCGGCGGCGGCGATCACCTCGCGGAAGATGGTGCCGCAACCCATCAGTTGCACCTTGAGCTTGGCGTCCTTGCTGCCTTCGCGGAACAGGTACAGGCCCTTGATGATGTCTTCCTCCACGCCTTCCGGCATGGCCGGGTGGGTGTAGTTCTCGTTCATCACGGTCAGGTAGTAGTAGACGTTCTCCTGGTCCTGATACATGCGCTTCAGGCCGTGCTGCACGATCACCGCCAGTTCGTAGGCGAAGGTGGGGTCGTAGGAGACGCAGTTGGGCACGAAGTCGGCGAACAGGTGGCCGTGGCCGTCCTGGTGTTGCAGCCCTTCGCCGTTCAGCGTGGTGCGGCCGGAGGTGCCGCCGACCAGGAAGCCGCGCGCGCGCAGGTCGCCGGCGGCCCAGGCCAGGTCGCCGATGCGCTGGAAGCCGAACATCGAGTAGTAGATGTAGATCGGGATCATGGTCACGCCGTGGTTGGCGTAACTGGTGGCGGCGGCGATCCAGTCGGCCATGGCGCCGGCTTCGTTGATGCCTTCCTGCAGGATCTGGCCGTCGGTGGATTCCTTGTAGAACATCAGCTGGTCGGCATCCTGCGGGGCGTACAGCTGGCCCACGTGGCTCCAGATGCCCAACTGGCGGAACATGCCTTCCATGCCGAAGGTGCGCGATTCGTCGGGCACGATGGGCACGACGCGGCGGCCGATGTTCTTGTCCTTGACCAACGTACCCATCAGGCGCACGAAGGCCATGGTGGTGGACATCTCGCGCTCGCCGGTGCTGTCGAGCAGCGCCTTGAAGGCATCCAGGCTAGGCACTTGCAGCGATTCGTCCACCGGCTTGCGCGACGGCAGGTAGCCGCCCAGGGCGCCGCGGCGCTCGTGCATGTATTGCATTTCGGGGGCGTCGGCCGGCGGCGCGTAGAAGGTGCACGCCTTGGCCTGCTCGTCGGAGAGCGGGATCTTGAAGCGGTCGCGCAGGTGCAGCATGTCGTCGTCGGTGAGCTTCTTGGTCTGGTGGGCGACGTTCTGCGATTCGCCGGCGCTGCCCATGCCGTAACCCTTGACGGTCTTGACCAGCAGCAGCGTGGGCTGGCCCTTGTGTTCGACGGCGGCCTTGTAGGCGGCGTACACCTTGTGCGGGTCGTTGCCGCCGCGGGTCAGGCGCCAGATGTCGTCGTCGGACATGTTGGACACCAGCGCCTTGAGTTCGGGCGTGTTGAAGAAGTACTCGCGCACGTAGGCGCCGTCCTTGGACTTGTAGGTCTGGTACTCGCCGTCGACCACTTCCATCATGCGTTGTTGCAGCAGGCCCTTTTTGTCCTTGGCCAGCAGGGCATCCCAGCCGGAGCCCCATACCACCTTGATCACGTTCCAGCCGGAGCCGCGGAAGTCGCCTTCCAGTTCCTGGATAATCTTGCCGTTGCCGCGCACCGGGCCGTCCAGGCGTTGCAGGTTGCAGTTGATGACGAACACCAGGTTGTCCAGCTTTTCACGGCCGGCCAGCGAGATCGCGCCCAGCGATTCGGGTTCGTCCATCTCGCCGTCGCCCATGAAGGCCCAGACCTTGCGGTCGCCCTTCTGCTTGAAGCCGCGGTCGTCGAGGTACTTCATGAAACGGGCCTGGTAGATCGCCATCAGCGGACCCAGGCCCATCGACACGGTGGGGAACTGCCAGAAGTCGGGCATCAGCCACGGGTGCGGGTAGCTGGACAGGCCGCCGCCATCCACTTCCTGGCGGAACTTGTTCAGTTGTTCTTCGCTGATCCGGCCTTCGAGGAAGGCGCGCGAGTACATGCCAGGCGCGCTGTGGCCCTGGAAGTACACCAGGTCGCCGCCATGGGCGTCGCTGGGGGCATGCCAGAAGTGGTTCCAGCCCACGTCGTACAAGGTGGCGGCGGAGGCGAACGAGGTGATGTGGCCGCCCAGGTCGCCATTGGCGCGGTTGGCCTTCACGACCATGGCCGCGGCGTTCCAGCGCGTGTAGGAGCGGATGCGCTCTTCGTAGGCGTGGTTGCCGGGGCTCTTGGCTTCCAGGTGCTGCGGGATGGTGTTGATGTACGCGGTGGTGGCGGTGTAGGGGATGTTGACCCCGTCCTTGCGCGCATGATCGATCAGCTTTTCGACCAGGAAGTGGGCACGCTCGGCGCCTTCGTTTTCCAGGACGCCATCCAGGGCTTCAAGCCACTCCTGCGTTTCCCGAGGGTCGTGGTCGTGAATCTGCTCTGCCATTTAATCTCTACCTTGTTCTAGGGTTGATGCCGCCGCCGGTGGGTGGTCCCCGCCGACCTTGCGTTCTGCCCGGGGTCTCCGGGCAGCCGTATATCCCGCGTTTTTGCGCCGTGGTGGATCAACGCGGCGCGTTACGCTTGTAGTAATTGATGAGTCCGTTGGTCGAGCCGTCATGCGTGGTGGTCAGGCCCGGCGTGGTGAGATCGTTCTCAATGGCCTTCGCCAGCTGCTTCCCCAGCTCGACACCCCACTGGTCGTAGGAGTTGACGTTCCACACCGTGCCCTGCACGAAGATCTTGTGCTCGTACAGCGCGATCAACGCGCCCAGGCGGCGCGGCGTCAGGCGCTGCATCAGCACGGTGTTGGTGGGGCGGTTGCCTTCGAAGATCTTGTGCGGCACCAGCGCGTCCTGGGCCTCGCCGGTGATGCCCAGCTTATCCAGCTCGGCGCGCACTTCGGCTTCGTTCTTGCCGCGCAGGAACGCTTCGGTCTGGGCGAAGAAGTTGGCCATCAGGATGGTGCTGTGCGGCTCGGGGATGTTGGGATGCTCGATCGAGCCGATGAAGTCGATCGGCACCAGCTGGCTGCCCTGATGCAGCAGCTGGTAGTAGGCGTGCTGGCCGTTGATGCCGGCGTCGCCCCACACCACCGGGCCGGTCTGGTAGTCGACGCGCTCGCCGTCCAGGGTGACGGTCTTGCCGTTCGATTCCATGTCCAGCTGTTGCAGGTAGGCGGGGAAGCGGTACAGCGACTGGTTGTACGGCGAGACCAGATGGGTGCGGGCGCCGAAGAAGTTGACGTACCACACGCCCAGCATGCCCATGATCACGGGCAGGTTCTGTTCCAGCGGCTTGTTCTTGAAGTGCTCGTCCATGGTGTATGCGCCATGGAGCAAGTCCTGGTAATCGTGCTTGCCCAGGAAAATGGCGATCGGCAGGCCGATGGCGCTCCACAGCGAGTAGCGGCCGCCGACCCAGTCCCAGAATTCGAACATGTTATTGGTGTCGATGCCGAACTCGGACACGGCCTTGGCGTTGGTCGAGACCGCGACGAAGTGCTTGGCGATGTGCGATTCGTTGCCGACCCGGTCCAGGAACCATTTGCGCGCGGTGCGGGCGTTGGTCAGCGTTTCCTGGGTGGTGAAGGTCTTGGACGAGATGATGAACAGCGTGGTCTCGGGGTTGAGCGTCTTCAGGGTGGACACGATCTGATCGCCGTCCACCGTGGAGATGAAGTGCATCTTCAGCCGCTCGTGGCCGTAGTGCTTGAGGGCGTTACAGACCATCAGCGGGCCGAGGTCGGAACCACCGATGCCGATGTTGACGATGTCGGTGAACGCCTTGCCGGTGTAGCCGACGCGCTCGCCCGAACGAACCTCGTCGGAGAAGCGGAAGATCTTTTCCTTGACCGCGTTCACCTTGGGCATCACGTCTTCGCCGTCGACGTAGATGGGGTTCTTGTCCAGGTTGCGCAGCGCCACGTGCAGCACGGCGCGGTCCTCGGTGCGGTTGATCTTTTCGCCCGAGAACATGTGCTTGATACGGTCCTCCAGACCGCTCTGGCGCGCCAGGTCGAACAGCAGCGACATGGTCTCCTCGGTGATGCGGTTCTTCGAATAGTCGAAGAACAGGCCACCCGATTCGAACGAGAACTTGTCGAAGCGCTGCGGATCCTGCGCGAACAGATCGCGCATGTGCAGCTTGGATACTTCCTGGTAGTGCGCCGCCAAGGCCTGCCAGGCGGGCGAGGTGGTGAGCTTGGACATGGAGGGGTTCCTTTATCGCAAGAGGCGTAGGGTGCAGTCGTCCAGGGTGGGCCTGGATCAGTTTTCGTGTCCGCGCACCCGCTTTTCCTTCAGGTTGCGCTTCATCTTTTCCAGCTGGTCGATCAACTCGGGGCCGCGCTTGAGCGCGACGCCGACGGCCAGCACGTCGATGATCACCAGGTGCACGATGCGGGTGATCATCGGGGTGTAGAGGTCCGGGTCTTCCATGGTATCGGCGTACAGGCAGATCGAGCAGCGTTTGGCGAGCGGGCTCTTGCTGTGCGTGATGCCGATGACATCGGCGCCGGCATCGCGGGCGATCTCCACCGAGCGGATCAGGTCGAGCGTACGGCCGGAGTTCGAGACCGCCACCACCGCGTCGCCGGGCTTGAGCATCGAGGCGCTCATGCCGTGCATGTGGGGGTCGGTATAGGCCACGGTGGGCACGCCCAGGCGGAAGAACTTGTTCTGCGCGTCGATGGCCACCGCGCCGGACTGGCCCTGGCCCCACACTTCGATCTTGTGGGTGTTGGCCAGCACGCGGATGGCCTTTTCCAGCGCTTCGGTATCCAGCTCGTTGCGACAGCGCAGCAGGTGGGAGATGTTGTTGTCGAACAGCTTCTTGGCCAGGTCGTGCGCCGAATCGTCGGCGGACACCATCGAGTGCACGTAGGGCACGCCGGACACCAGGCTGCGGGTGAGCCGCAGTTTGAAGTCCTGCAGCCCCGAGCAATTGAGGCTGCGACAGAAACGAATGACAGTCGGTTGCGACACGTCCGCCAGATCGGCGATCTGCGCAATCGGCGCGTTGGCCACCAGATTCGGTTGGGCCAGCACCAGCTCCGCGACTTTCCGCTCCGATTTGGAGAGGGAGTCGATCACGGTCTTGATGCGTTCGAGCATGGGATGGTCTCACTCAAACGACGGGGCGGATCTGGATGAAACCACGCCCCTGATTTTTAGGCAGTGCCCTTGTGAAGGCGGGGCCGTGTCGCGGCCCCGCTCCCTGTTGTATCTGGTATCAAGCCGCCCAGAATACGTGCTTCTCACCGGCCACCGCGTCCAGCACGCGGCGGATCGGATATTGCGCGGTGACCGGCTTGTCCTCGGTCAACGCGGTGTGCAGCAGCGCCTTCTTGCCTTCGCCGGTGATGTGCACGATCACTTCGCGCGCCTTGGCGATGGTCGGCAAGGTCAGCGTGATCCGGCGATGCGGCGCGACCGGCGGCGTCACGGCGGCGACCAGCGCGGTCGAAGCGCAGGCGGCCTCCAGTTCCGGCGCCTCGGGGAACAGCGAGGCGGTGTGGCCATCGTCGCCCATGCCCAGGATCAGCACGTCGAACGGCTGGGGCAGAGTGGCGAAGCGCGCTTCGATCTCGGCCTGGCCGGCGTGCGGGGTGTCGGCGGCGGAGACCGGCGACACGAAGCGCGCGGCGGCGGCGCGGTTGACCAGCAGGTTCTGGCGCACGGTGCGCTCGTTGCTGTCGGCATGCGCGACCGGCACCCAGCGCTCGTCGACCAGGGTCAGCGACACGCGCGACCAGTCGATGTCCTTCTCGGACAACGCCTTGAACATGCCGGCGGGGGTGCGGCCGCCCGAGACGGCCGCGCTGGCCTGCCCGCGCGCCGCAATGGCGGCGGCAAGTGCCTGGGCGATGGTCTCGGCCAGTTGGTGGTCCAGTTCGTCCTTGGACGCGTATTCATGCCATTGCAGGGACATCGGAAACCCTCAAAGTATCTCTAAACCTTGCCGCTTGCCGCTCTGTGGCCGCGTGTGACGTGGCGAAGAGCGGGCGGTCTGTGCGATGCGTGGCTGCTGATGCGGGGCGATCCCGGCGTGTCCGGCAGGGTGGGCGGGACGCTGGATCGGCACGCCCGCCCGGATCGGACGGGCATGCCAGGCGGTGCGGCCGCGCAAGGCGGCCTGCGCGATCAGCCTTCTTCGTGCCAGCTTACGCCTTCGCGCGACAGCAGGGCGGAAGAGGCGGCCGGGCCCCAGGTGCCGGCGGTGTACGGCTTGGGCGCGTCCAGGCTGTTTTCCCAGGCTTCGAGGATGGGCTCGACCCACTTCCAGGCGGCGCGTTGTTCATCGCGGCGCACGAACAGCGACAGGTCGCCGCGGATCACGTCCATCAACAGGCGCTCGTAGGCTTCCGGGCTGCGGCTCTCGAAGAATTCCTTGAAATCGAGGTCCAGATGCACCGGGCGCAGGCGGAACTGATTGCCCGGCTCCTTGGCCATCAGGTACAGGCGTACCGATTCGTCCGGCTGCAACTGGATCACCAGGCGGTTCGGCGTGGTGTTGCGGCCGAAGATGGAGTGCGGTGCTTCGCGGAAGTTGATGACGATCTCGGCCAGACGTTCCTGGAGCCGCTTGCCGGTCCGCAGGAAGAACGGCACGCCGGCCCAACGCCAGGTCTGGATCTCGGCCTTGAGCGCGACGAAGGTCTCGGTTCGGGAATTGGCCGGCACGCCGGGCTCTTCCAGGTAACCCGGCACCGGCTTGGCCGATACGGCGCCGGCGCGATACTGACCGCGCACCACGTTGGTGAGCACGGTCTCGGGAGTCAGCGGCTTGAGGGCGCGCAGGATCTTCAGCTTTTCGTCGCGTACCGCGTCGGCGTCGATGCTGGCCGGCGGCTCCATGGCGACGATGGTCAGCAGCTGCAACAGGTGGTTCTGGATCATGTCGCGCAGCGCGCCGGCCTTGTCGTAGAAGTCGGCACGGGTCTCCACGCCCACCTGTTCGGTCACGGTGATCTGCACGTCGCGGATCCACTCGCGGCGCCACAGCGGCTCCAGCAGCGTGTTGGCGAAGCGCAGCGCGATCAGGTTCAGCACCGGCTCCTTGCCCAGGTAGTGGTCGATCCGGTAGATCTGGTGTTCTTCGAAGTGCTCGCCGACTTCGTCGTTGATCTTGTTCGACGATTCCAGGTCGTGGCCCAGCGGCTTTTCCAGCACCACGCGGGCGTTGCCCTGGTTCAGGCCGACGCCGGCCAGGCTCTTGGAGATCGGGGCGAACAGGTCGGGCGCGGTGGACAGATAGAACACGCGCACCCGGTTGGGGAATTCATTGAGCACATCGGCCAGATCCTGGAACTCCTCGGGGATGGTGGCGTCCACCTTGAGGTAGGAAATGCGCTCGGCGAACGATTGCCAGTCGGCATCGTTGTAGTGCTTGCCCAGATAGCCCTGGGCCAGGGAGTGGGCCTTGGACAGATAGGCCGAGGTGTCGGCGACGCTGCGGCCCAGGCAGATGATGCGACCGGCGGTGGGCAGATTGCCGTCCTGATGCTGGTGGTACAGCGCCGGCAACAGCTTGCGCATCACCAGGTCGCCGGTGCCGCCGAACAGCACCATGTCGAATGCTTCGATAGGGGTCATGACTATCCTTCCTCGTGGGAGAAGCCAGCCGCATGCCGGCCAGGCCGGGGCTGCCGAATGTAGTAAGACTATGTAATCTTACTACGTACACAAAAAACCGCGCAAACGGTTTCTCCTGGGGCCGCGCCAATATTGACTTGGCGGCGATCCGAATCCCGTGAACCCGCGCCGATGCTGGATTTTGTTGCGGTGCAGCACGCGGTGGCGGCGGGTAAATGCCGGTTGAAGTTGTTACGCCATTGTAGTAAAACTACGGTCTACTTCTTGTAGTGTCATTGCTCGTCGCTACTGGTTCCATCGTCCTGCTTCTGGAGTTCGTCATGCCTCTCCATTCCCGCCTTGCCGAGATCACGGCCCGTATTGCAGCGCGTAGTAAGGAATCGCGCGGCCGCTATCTGCAACGTCTGGAGGCCGCCGCCCAGAAGGAGCCGGTACGCAAGGGCCTCGCCTGTACCAACCAGGCGCACGCCTGGGCCGCTGCGCCCGGCGGCGACAAGCTGATGCTGCGCGAGATGCGCCAGCCCAACATCGCCATCGTCTCGTCGTACAACGATATGCTGTCGGCCCACCAGCCGCTGGAGACCTTCCCGGCGCTGATCAAGGAAGCCGCGCGCCAGGTCGGGGCAACCGCCCAGTTCGCCGGCGGCACACCCGCCATGTGCGACGGCGTGACCCAGGGTCAGCCGGGCATGGAGCTCAGCCTGTTCAGCCGCGACGTGATCGCCATGAGCACCGCGGTGGCGTTGTCGCACAACGTGTTCGATGGCGTGGTCTGTCTGGGCGTGTGCGACAAGATCATTCCCGGCCTGCTGATCGGCGTGCTGCAATTCGGCCATCTGCCCGCGGTGTTCATTCCCGCCGGCCCGATGACCTCCGGTATCTCCAACAAGGACAAGGCCGCCGTGCGCCAGCGCTTCGCCGAAGGCAAGTGCGACCGCGACGAATTGCTGGCCTCGGAAGAGGGCAGCTACCACGGCCCCGGCACCTGTACCTTCTACGGTACGGCCAACTCCAACCAGATGCTGATGGAAGTGATGGGCCTGCACCTGCCGGGTGCCGCTTTCGTCAATCCCAACACCCCGCTGCGCGACGCGCTGACGGTGGCCGCCGCGCAACGCGCCGCGGCGATCACCGCATTGGGCAGTCAATACACCCCGGTGGGCAAGGTGGTCGATGAGCGCGCCATCGTCAATGGCATCGTCGGCCTGCTGGCGACCGGCGGCTCGACCAATCACACCATCCACCTGATCGCCATCGCCCGCGCCGCCGGCATCGTCATCGACTGGAGCGATTTCGACGACCTGTCGCAGATCGTGCCGCTGCTGGCCAAGGTCTACCCCAACGGCTCGGCGGACGTGAACCACTTCCACGCGGCCGGCGGCATGGGCTACCTGATCCGCGAACTGCTCGACGCCGGTCTGCTGCACGAGGATGTGCTGACCAACGCCGGGCAGAGCCTGCGTCACTATGCCGAAGAGCCGTTCCTGGCCGAGGGCAAGGCGGTCTGGCGCCCGGCGCCGAGCGCTTCGGGCGACGACAACGTGCTGCGTCCCGCCACCCGGCCGTTCAGCGCCGATGGTGGCTTGCGCCTGCTGGCGGGCAACCTGGGCCGCTCGGTGATCAAGATCTCCGCCGTGGCGCCGGAACATCGGCTGGTCGAGGCGCCGGCCATCGTGTTCGACGACCAGGACGACGTGCTCGAAGCCTTCAAGCGCGGCGAACTGGAAAAGGACTTCATCGCCGTGCTGCGCTTCCAGGGGCCTCGCGCCAATGGCATGCCCGAACTGCACAAGCTCACCCCGGCGCTGGGCGTGTTGCAGGATCGCGGCTTCAAGGTGGCGCTGGTGACCGATGGCCGGATGTCGGGTGCGTCGGGCAAGGTGCCGTCCGCCATCCACATGACGCCGGAAGTGGTGTCCGGTGGCCCGCTGGGCAAGGTGCGCAATGGCGACATCCTGCGCCTGGATGCCGAGGCCGGTGTGGTCGAGGCCAAGGTCGACCCGGCCGAGTGGGCTGCGCGCGAAGTGGCGACGGCCGATCTGAGCCGGAACGGCCACGGTATGGGGCGCGAATTGTTCGCGTCGTTCCGTGCGGCGGCTACCGGCGCGGAAGAGGGCGCGATCTCGCTCGGTCTGGCGCATTAATTATTCAGTGATTCGATTGGCTGGCGGTCAGCTGGCATAGGCGTGGCCGGTTCGCCGACCGCTGTATTCAATCTGCAAGAAGAGTCAAACATGCAAATCCGCGAAATCATGCGTTCGTGCCCGGTGATGCCGGTGCTGGTGATCGATCAGATCGAACACGCCGTGCCGCTGGCACGTGCCCTGGCGGAAGGCGGTATCCGCGTGCTGGAAGTGACGTTGCGTACCGAAGCCGGCCTGGCCGCCGTCAAGGCGATTGCCGAATCCGTGCCGGAAGCCATCGTCGGCGTGGGCACCGTGGTGCGCCCCGAGCAGTTTGCCCAGGCCAAGGCGGCCGGCGCCAAGTTCGCCGTGACACCGGGCCTGACCGAGAAGCTGGCGCTGGCGGCCAAGGAAGCCGGTATTCCGCTGCTGCCCGGTGTGATGACCCCGTCGGAAGTGATCGCCGCAATGGAACTGGGCTTCGACGCGCTCAAGCTGTTCCCGGCCGAGCAGGCAGGCAGCCTGGGGATGCTGAAGGCGCTGGGCGGCCCGCTGCCGCAGGTGCTGTTCTGTCCCACTGGCGGCGTGACCCCCGAATCGGCGCCCAAGTTGCTGGCCCTGCCCAATGTCGGCTGCGTCGGCGGTTCCTGGCTGGCACCGAAGGACAAGCTGGCCGCCGGCGATTGGGCCGCGATCACTGCTTTGGCGCGCGAAGCCGCCGGTTTCCGCTAATAATAGTGATTCTTGCCTTGGGCAAAGCCCGTGGCGTAAGGCTTTGCGGCCGCGCAAAATGACGCAGCTTGTCTGTGGTCATACTTGCGCGGCAGTTTTCAATACGGTTTTTTGGAATCGATCTTCCAGGAGCAACTAACATGGCAATCCGCATCGCAATCAACGGCTACGGCCGTATCGGCCGTAACGTTCTGCGCGCGCTGTATGAATCGGGCCGTACCGACGAATTCCAGATCGTCGCCATCAACGACCTGGGCGACGCCAAGACCAACGCCCACCTGACCCAGTTCGACACCGTGCACGGCCGCTTCAACGGCACCGTCTCGGTGGAAGGCGAATACATCGTCGTCAACGGCGACAAGATCAAGGTCTGCGCCGTGCGCAACCCGGCCGAACTGCCGTGGAAGGATCTCGGCGTGGACGTGGTCATGGAATGTACCGGCCTGTTCACCACCAAGGAAAAGGCTTCGGCTCACCTGACCGCTGGCGCCAAGAAGGTCATCATCTCGGCTCCGGGCGGCGCCGACGTCGACGCCACCATCGTCTACGGCGTGAACCACAAGGTACTGAAGGCGACCGACACCGTCATCTCCAACGCCTCGTGCACCACCAACTGCCTGGCCCCGCTGGTCAAGCCGCTGCACGACAAGCTGGGCATCGTCTCCGGCCTGATGACCACCGTGCACAGCTACACCAACGACCAGGTGCTGACCGACGTGTACCACAGCGACCTGCGTCGCGCCCGTTCGGCCACCCAGTCGATGATCCCGACCAAGACCGGCGCCGCCGCCGCGGTCGGCCTGGTGCTGCCGGAACTGAACGGCAAGCTGGATGGCTTCGCCGTGCGCGTGCCGACCATCAACGTATCGCTGGTGGACCTGACCTTCACCGCTTCCCGCCCGACCACCAAGGAAGAAATCCACGCCATCCTGAAGGAAGCGTCGGAAGGTGAACTGAAGGGCATCCTGAACTACAACGAGCTGCCGCTGGTGTCGCACGACTTCAACCACGACCCGGCGTCGTCCACCTACGAGGCATCGCAGACCAAGGTTTCGAACGGCACGCTGGTGAAGGTGCTGTCGTGGTACGACAACGAGTGGGGCTTCTCCAACCGCATGCTCGACACAACCAAGGCACTGTGGAACGCCAAGTAAAAACCGGGCCGAAACCCAATAAAACCGCCGCTTAGCCGGCGGTTTTTTCATGCCATCGTTTTAGATAAGCGGTGGATTGTTGCGTACAAGCGACAAACCCGGGGTCGAAGATGTTTCAGGTTTGCGGGTGCTTGGGGGCTTCTTTATTCTTCGTCCCTAGGGTAAAGCCGGATGTGAAATGAACAGAAGGCCTAACCGCTTACAAGCTGGTGTAAAAACCAACTCTTAAATCAGGAGACCTATAAATGTTCAAGCGTGCTCTGGTTGCTGCCTCCGTCGCAGCCGTATTTGCCGCCCCGGCTTTTGCTGACGTGACCATCGGCGGCTCCGCCGAGATGGACTTCATGTACCGTACCAACCAAAACGCCGATGGCGATGGCAAGTTCCTGGAAGAAATCGCCATCGTGGTGAACGTTTCCGGCAGCGACAAGCTGGACAACGGTGCCACCCTGGAATGGAAGCTGGCTCAAAAGGTTGCTACCGACTATCGCTACGACAGCTGGGGTCAACGTGAAGCCTGGATCGGCTACAAGGGCGACTTCGGTTCGGTTCGCTTCGGTAACCAATTCTCGAACTTCTACCTGATGCAAGACTGGCCGTACGGCTGGAAGGGCCAAGGTAACCTGTGGGCCGATGCTGGCGCTCACCAAGTTCAATACCCGCGTGCCATCAGCTACTTCTCCCCGGACTTCAGCGGCTTCAATTTCGCTGCTCAATACGACCTGGGCACCGGTACTGCTGACAACGCCGCTGGCGCTGACGGCTACTCCTACGAAATCACCGCCAACTACGGCGTTGGTGGCCTGTCGATCAACGGCGGCTACATGCACACCGAAGGCTACTCCTCCGGTACCGAAGCTGTTGCTCCGGGGTTTGCTGGCTGGGGTAAGGAAGACGAAAGCAAGTACGCCACTGACGTCGAAGCTTCGTCCTACATGATCGGTGCTCGTTATGTGTTCGGCGATTTCAACATCACCGGCGCGTATCGTCACAACGAATGGCGCAATGCCTTCGTTTCGGCCGACAGCAAGATCGACAACGACCAATGGCTGGTTCGTGGTGGTTACAACTTCGGCAAGCACGCTCTGAACCTGGGCTACCAGATTTGGACCGACTTCAGCGATATCGACGATTCGTCGATCCAGCAAATCGCCTTCGAATGGGACTACAGCCTGTCGAAGAACTCGGTTGCCTTCCTGCAGATCCGTCACCAAATGCTGGATGACAATGTTACTCGCTTCGGCGGCTGGCAGCTGGACGGCCTGGGCAGCGATGACGACAACGTCACCCGCGTTCTGGTTGGTACCTGGACCGGCTTCTAATCAATTCATCTGAATTGACTAGTGCTTGAAAAGGGCAGCTTCGGCTGCCCTTTTTTCATTTCTGTTTTTTTATCCCTTTCTGGCCTTGCGCCTCCTCGTGCCAGTGTGCCAATCCGGTCATTCGCAATCATTCGCAAATACAGCAATCGCCTTACATAGCACTCCTCATTCCGTAGCCAATTGCGAGTGACTACAGTTGGTGCATCGAGCACCGCCATGGGGCGGCTCGTGCCTAGGAGATATAACAAATGCAAGCTTTGCGTATAACGCTCTGTGCCGCCACGATGGCGGTCGCGTTTGCGGCCAATGCCGCGGAAGTGGAGGTGTTGCACTGGTGGACTTCCGGCGGTGAAGCGAAGGCTGCCGCAGAACTGAAGAAAATGCTCGAGGCCAAGGGGCACAAGTGGAAGGACTTCGCGGTCGCCGGTGGCGCGGGCGAGAACGCGATGACCGCACTGAAGACGCGCGTTGTCTCCGGCAACCCGCCCACGGCCGCCCAGATCAAGGGCCCGGCCATCCAGGAATGGGGCGAAGAGGGCGTGCTGGCATCGATCGACGATGTCGCCAAGAAGGAAGGTTGGGACAAGCTGCTGCCGCCAGTGGTCTCCAACGTGATGAAGTACAAGGGCAGCTACGTGGCCGTGCCGGTGAACGTGCATCGCGTGAACTGGCTGTGGGTGAACCCCGAGCTGCTGAAGAAGGCCAACGCCAAGGCGCCGAATACGCTGGATGAATTCTTTGCCACCGCCGAAGCGCTGAAGAAGGCCGGCATCCAGGCCGTGGCCTATGGCGGCCAGCCGTGGCAGGACGCCACCGTGTTCGAAACCGTCGCCCTGGCCGTGGGCGGTCCGGACTTCTACAAGAAGGCTTTCGTCCAGCTCGATGCCAATGCGCTGAAGAGCCCGACGATGATCAAGTCGCTGGAAACCTACAAGCGCATCAAGCCCTACACCGACAAGAACAGCGCCGGCCGCGAATGGAACCTGGCGACCGCCATGGTCATCAACGGCAAGGCGGCGATGCAGTTCATGGGTGACTGGGCCAAGGGCGAATTCCTCGCCGCCGGCAAGGTGCCGGGCAAGGACTTCCTGTGCCTGCCGGCGCCGGGCACCGCCGGGGACTACACCTTCAACATCGACAGCTTTGCCATGTTCAAGCTGCCGAACAAGGATGCGGAAAAGGGCGAGAAGGACTTCGCCTCCGCCGTGATGAGCACCCAGTTCCAGGAAGTGTTCAACCTGAACAAGGGCTCGATCCCGGTCCGCGCGGGCATGGACATGTCCAAGTTCGATGCCTGCGGCCAGCAATCGGCCAAGGATTTCCAGACCACCTCGAAGAAGGGCTCCCTGCTGCCGTCGTTCGCCCACGGCATGGCCATGCATTCGGCCACCCAGGGCGCCTACTACGACGCGATCTCGCAGTTCTGGAACGACGACAAGATGACCGCCAAGCAAGCCGCGGACAAGCTCGTCGCCGCTGCCAAGGTCAAGTAATCCCGCTGTAGCGCCCGGCCCCTCACGGCCGGGCTCCTCTCATCGGAGGCACGTCGTGACACAACGGCGGCCGCCGGTTCCTGCGCCCTGCGGGAACGTCTGGAGAAACGATCATGACGCAATTCAATGGGCCGGCGCAGTACGGTTTCGCGGAGCGTTGGCTGCCGCGACTGGTTCTGGCCCCGTCATTCCTGCTGACGCTGGTGTTCATCTACGGCTTCATCGCTTGGAATGGCTATCTGTCCTTCACCGCCTCCCGCCTGCTGCCCAACTACGAATGGGTCGGACTGGCACAGTACGAGACGCTGTTCGCCAACGAGCGCGCCTGGGTGGCGGTGAAGAACCTTTTCATCTTCGGCAGCCTGTTCATCGGTGGCGGCATGGCGATGGGCATCCTGCTCGCGGTCTTCCTCGACCAGAAGATCCGCGGCGAAGGCGTATTGCGCACCATCTACCTGTATCCGATGGCGTTGTCCTTCATCGTCACCGGTACCGCCTGGAAGTGGATGCTCAATCCCGGGCTGGGGCTGGAAAAGCTGGTACACGACTGGGGCTTCACCAGCTTCACCTTCGACTGGCTGGTAAACCCCGACATGTCGATCTACACGGTGGTGATCGCCGGCATCTGGCAATCGTCCGGCTTCGTCATGGCGTTGTTCCTTGCCGGCCTGCGCGGCATCGACGATTCCATCATCAAGGCGGCGCAGATCGATGGCGCCACCCTGCCGCGCATCTACTGGCGCATCGTGCTGCCGGCGCTGCGTCCGGTGTTCTTCTCCACGCTGATGATCCTGGCGCACATCGCCATCAAGAGCTTCGACCTGGTCATGGCGTTGACCGGCGGCGGCCCTGGCTTCTCGTCCGACGTACCCGCCACCTTCATGTACGCCTCGGCGTTCACCCGTGGCCAGATGGGTGTTGGCGCGGCGTCCGCCATGATGATGCTGGCCACCGTGGCCGCCATCGTGGTGCCGTATCTCTATTCCGAACTGCGAGGCAGCCGCCATGGATAACCAGAACAAGTTGTGGCGCATCGCGCTGTATGGGGTACTGCTGTACGCGGCGGTGTATTACCTGCTGCCGCTGTACGTGATGGTCACCACTTCGGTGAAGAGCATGGACGAGATCCGCGCCGGCAATCTGATCGCGCTGCCGATGAGCATCACCTTCGATGCCTGGAGCAAGGCCTGGTCGTCCGCCTGCACCGGGGTCGATTGCGGTGGTCTGTCCGGGTATTTCTGGAACTCGGTGAAGATGGTGATCCCGGCGGTGCTGATCTCCACCAGCCTGGGCGCGATCAACGGCTACGTGCTGTCCAAGTGGCGCTTTCGCGGCTCAGAACTGACCTTCGCGCTGATCCTGTTCGGCGTGTTCATCCCGTTCCAGGTGGTGCTGCTGCCGATGGCGCAGACGCTGGGCTGGTTCGGGCTGGCGCGCTCGGTGGCCGGGCTGATCTTCGTACACGTGGTGTTCGGCATCGCCTCGACCACGCTGTTCTTCCGCAACTACTACGTCGGCATTCCGGACGAGCTGATCAAGGCGGCGCGACTGGATGGCGCGGGCTTCTGGCGCATCTTCTTCAAGGTGGTGCTGCCGATGTCGACGCCCATCGTCATGGTGGTGCTGATCTGGCAATTCACCCAGATCTGGAACGACTTCCTGTTCGGCGTGGTGTTCTCCTCCGGCGACAGCCAGCCGATCACGGTCGGCCTCAACAACCTCGCCAACACCTCGACCAGCGTCAAGGAATACAACGTGGACATGGCCGCCGCCATCATCGCCGCGCTGCCGACCATCGTGGTCTATGTCCTGGCGGGCAAGTACTTCGTGCGCGGCCTGACCGCCGGCGCGGTCAAGGGCTGATCGTCCGGCCTATCGCTTCAAAGCAGGGCGCCGCCGCGACGGCATGGCGCCCGCATCCAAAAACGGAGAAACACATGGGCGCTCTCGCCATCAAAAACGTCACCAAGCGCTTCGGCGACACCCACATCCTCAAGGGCATCGACATCAACATCGATTCCGGGCAGTTCCTGATTCTGGTCGGCCCGTCGGGCTGCGGCAAATCGACGCTGATGAACATCATCGCCGGCCTGGAGGCCCCGACCTCGGGCGAGGTACAGATCGGCGACCGCGTGGTCAACGACGTGGCTCCCAAGGATCGCGACATCGCCATGGTGTTCCAGAGCTACGCGCTGTATCCCACCATGAACGTGCGGCAGAACATCGCCTTCGGCATGGAAACCCGCGGCGTGCCCCGCAAGGAGCAGGACGAAACCATTGCCCGCGTGGCGAAGATGTTGCAGATCGACCACCTGCTCGACCGCAAGCCCGGCCAGCTTTCCGGCGGCCAGCGCCAGCGGGTGGCGATGGGGCGTGCGCTGGCGCGCAACCCGACGCTGTTCCTGTTCGACGAACCGCTGTCCAACCTGGACGCCAAGCTGCGCGTGGAGATGCGCACCGAGATCAAGCAACTGCACCATCGCCTGAAGACCACTATCGTCTACGTCACCCACGACCAGATCGAGGCCATGACGCTGGGCGACCGCATCGCGGTGATGAAGGATGGCGTGATCCAGCAGTTCGGCAGCCCGGAAGAAATCTACGAGCGCCCGGCCAACCTGTTCGTGGCCGGCTTCATCGGCTCGCCGTCGATGAACTTCATCGACTGCCATCTGGCCGAGCAGGACGGCGCCGTCGGCGTCAGCCTGCAAAGCGAGGGCGGCGCGCGCTTCGTGTCGTTGCCGGATGGTCAGCGCTTCGCCGGGCACCTGGGCCAGAAGGTGATCCTGGGCGTCCGCCCCGAGCAGATCGAAGTGGCCGAGGAGGATGAACCGGCGCTGCTGTGCAAGGTGCACCTTACCGAGCCCACCGGCCCGGACACCATGATCTTTACCCAGATCAACGGTAAGGAAGTGATCGCGCGGGTGCATCCGCGGGCCGCCGGCCGGCCGGGCGACAGCATGCGGCTGAAGCTGGACCTGGGCAAGGTGGTGCTGTTCGATCCGCAGAGCGAAGCGCGCCTGGGCTGAACGCTCATCGGCTTCGCCAGGCAAAAGCCCCGCAATCGCGGGGCTTTTTTCATGTCGGGGATCGGTTCAGAGGTGGCGGCGTTCCACCAGCGCCTGCGCCAGCGTGCCCGGGTCCACGTGTTCCAGCTCGCCACCCACCGGCAGGCCGCGGGCGATGCGGCTGACCGACAGCCCGCGGGCCCGCAGCATTTCGGACAGATAGTGCGCGGTGGCTTCGCCTTCCACGGTGAAATTGGTCGCCAGCACCACCTCCTGCACCTCGCCGTCGCTGGCGCGCGTCAGCAGGCGTTCCAGCGCGATGTCCTTGGGGCCGATGCCATCCAGTGGCGACAGCCTGCCCATCAGCACGAAGTACAGGCCGTGGAAGGCCAGGGTCTGCTCCACCATCATCAGGTCGGTGGGCATCTCCACCACGCACAGCTTGCTGTGGTCGCGTTGCTCGTCCGCGCAGATGTCGCAGACTTCCGCCTCGGTGAAGGTATTGCAGTGGCGGCAATGCTTGAGCGTGGCGATGGCGTATTCCAGCGCGTGCGCCAGATTCACCGCGCCGCCCTGGTCGCGTTGCAACAGGTGGTAGGCCATGCGCGTGGCGGATTTGGGGCCGACGCCGGGCAACACGCGCAGCGCTTCGATCAGCTGATTGAGGGAGGACGGGGTCACGGCCATGGGAAAGGTGGGGCGGGTGGGGCCGGCGGTGAGCGGTGCCCACGCCGGCCAGGTCCGTCGATCAGAACGGCAGCTTGAATCCCGGCGGCAGCGGCAGGCCGGCGGTGAAGCCCGCCATCTTTTCCTGCGAGGTGGCCTCGGCCTTGCGGGCGGCATCATTGAACGCGGCGGCGATCAGGTCTTCCAGCATCTCCTTGTCGTCGGACAGCAGGGAATCGTCGATCGACACGCGCTTCACCGCGTGCGAGCAGGTCATGACCACCTTGACCATGCCGGCCCCGGCCTGGCCTTCCACTTCCAGGTTGGCCAGCTCTTCCTGCGCCTTCTTCATGTTTTCCTGCATCTTCTGGGCCTGTTGCATCAGGTTGCCCAAACCGCCTTTGTTGAACATGGCTGCTCCTTGGTTTCGAATGGAATGGTTCGGGCCCTGTCGGCCCGAGGGGGGATCAGAGTGGCCGGATCGAATCCGGCACTACCGTCGCGCCCAGATCGCGCACCAGCGCCTGGACGAATGGATCGTTCTGGATCGTAGCTTCGGCGGCCTGCTGCCGCGCGTGCTTTTCACGCAGGGCGATGGCGGCCGGCGTGTCGCCGGTGGCTTCCCCGAGTGCCACCTCGACCTGGATCGGCCGGCCGAAATGATCGGTTAGCGCGCCGCGCAGCTTCTCCTGGTAATCGCGCGTGGCGACCGCCTTGTGCGCTTCGGCGACACGGAAGATGAAGCGGTCGGACTGGAACTCCACCAGCTCCGCATGCTGCGCCAGCATGCCGGCCGCGCCCAGCTTCAACTGCACCACCAATGCACGCCAATCGCCATCGAATTCGGGCGGTGCCGCGGGAAGGGCGGGTTCGGGTTCCTCCTCAGGCATCGCCGCGGGCCCGGGGGGTACATAGAGCCTCTCGGCCGGTTCCGGCGCGGGTTCCGACCAGACGGGTTCCGGCTCGACTTCAGGTGGCGGGGGCTCGATCGCTGCCTTGGGGGGCGTCGCGTCCGACGCAGCTTCCTCCCACGGCGCCGGCTCCTTGGGCATGGCCTGGGCTGGTTCAGCTTTGACTGGCGCAGGCGCAACCGGCGCGATGACCGGCGAGGCCACCGGCGCCGGCGCAACGCTGCTGCTTGCCGGCATCGCGGGCGCGGGCTGGGCCACCGGCGGGACAGGGGGCGCCTGCGGCGCCATCGTCGCCGGCTCGCCCGCCGGCGCGAGCCTGATCTGTCCGGGCGTGGCGGGCGCGAATGCCAGCATGCGCAGCAAGGTCATGGTGAAGCCGGCGTATTCGTCCGGCGCCAACGGCAGGTCGCGCCGACCGTGCAGCGCGATCTGGTAATAAAGCTGACTGTCTTCCGGCGCCAGCGCCTGCGCCACCGCCACGATCTGCGGCCGTTGCGGCAGATCGTCGGCCAGCGCGCCCGGCACCGCCTGCGCCACGGCCACCTGATGCAGCAGGTGCGCCAGTTCGTGCAGCGCTGCCTCGTAGGACAGCCCACGCTCGGCGATGCCCGCCGCAGCCTTCATCAAGGCCTGGCCGTCCTTGGCGACCAGCGCCGCCAGGATCTCGAACAGATAGCTTTGATCGACCGCGCCCAGCATCGCGCGCACGCCGGATTCCTCGACCTGGCCCGCACCGTAGGCGATGGCCTGGTCCAACAGCGACAGCGCATCGCGCATCGAGCCGTTGGCCGCGTGGCCCAGCACCGGCAGCGCGCCGGCCTCGAACGGAATCTGCTCGGCGTCGAGCACCTTCTGCAAGTGGCCGGCCACCTGCTGCGGCGTCATCTGGCGCAGCGAGAACTGCAGGCAGCGGCTGAGCACGGTGATCGGCATCTTCTGCGGATCGGTGGTCGCCAGAATGAACTTCACATGACCGGGAGGCTCTTCCAGCGTCTTCAGCATCGCGTTGAATGCGCTCTTCGAGAGCATGTGCACTTCGTCGATGATGTAGACCTTGAAACGGCCCACGGTCGGCGCGTACTGCGCGTTGTCCAGCACCTCGCGGATATTGTCGATGCCGGTATTGGACGCGGCGTCGATCTCCAGCAGATCGACGAAGCGGCCGGCGTCGATCTGGGTGCAGGCGGAGCACACCCCGCAAGGCTCGGCGGTCACCCCGGTCTCGCAGTTGAGCGCCTTGGCCATGATGCGCGCGATGGTGGTCTTGCCCACGCCGCGCGTACCGGTCAGCAGATAGGCATGATGCAGGCGGCCGTTGGCGAACGCATTGGCCAGCGCCTTGATCACGTGCTCTTGCCCCACGAGTTGGGCAAAATTGAGGGGGCGCCATTTGCGCGCCAGTACTTGATAAGCCATGCGGCGGATTCTAACAGATCGCCTTTGCCCCACAGCGATCCCGATACCGGACAGCCTTGCAATGAATTCCCAGTCTTTCCCCGCCATGCCCGACGCGGACGATCCGCGTCCCGAGCCCCCTATCGAGCCCGCACTGGAAGAGTGCTGCGGCAACGGTTGCGACCCCTGTATCTTCGATACCTACGCCGCCGCCCAGCGCCGTTACCGCCAGGATCTGGCCGAGTGGGAGGCCCGGCAGGCCACGCGGCGGGCGGCACCATGAAGCGGTCCTTGATGGCCTGGATCGGCCTGATGCTGTTGGCGAACGGCGCGCAGGCGGAGACGTCGCTGGCGTCGCCGCCGTCGGAGGTGGCCGCTGCGCTGCGTGCGGCCAAAGTGCCCGTCGCTGCATTGTCGCTGGCGGTGGTGCCGTTGGCGTCGCCGCAGGATGGGCTGTATTTCAACGCCGATATCCCCGCCAACCCGGCATCGGTGATGAAACTGGTCACCACCCAGGTCGCCCTGGAAAAGCTGGGCCCGGCCTACCAGTGGACGACCGAACTCTACGGCGACGGTCCGGTGGTCGACGGGGTGTTGCGCGGCAACCTGTACCTGAAGGGCGCGGGCGATCCCAAGCTCACCTTCGAGCGGGTCTGGGTGCTGTTGCGCGACTTGCGCGCGGCGGGCATCGAGCGCGTGAGCGGCGACCTGGTGCTGGACCGCAATGCGTTGCGCCTGCCGCCGCCCAACGAATTCGACGATGACGAACACGATCTGGCGCGCGCGTTCCTGGTTACTCCGGATGCATTACTGGCCGGCTTCAAGGCACAGCGTTTCCGGGTCAGTGCCAGCCAGGGCAAAACGCGGGTGGTGGTCGAGCCGCCGTTGGCGGAGGTCGGTGTGGAGAACGCGGTGCGGGTGGCGCCGAGTGCGCCATGCACCATCGGCAACCTGCGGTTCGACGGCGATGGCCAGGGTGGCCCGACGCGGGTACGGATCTCCGGCGCGTTGCCCGAAGGGTGCAGCGTCGAACGTTATCTTTCCTACCTGGAGGCCCCGGCGTACACCGCAGCCCTGGTGCGCTCCCTATGGCGGGAGCTGGGCGGCGACCTCGGCGGGCGGACCCGCGAAGGCGCGGTGCCGTCGACCGCGACCCGCTTGGCCGCCAATGCCTCGCCCGATCTGGTCGGGGTGATCCGCGATATCAACAAGTTCAGCAACAACCTGATGGCGCGACAGTTGTTCCTGTCGCTGGGCGCGGCATACCGGCAACCGGGCGAGGCGAACGACGCGGTCAGCGCCGCGCGCGCGGTGCGGGAATGGCTGGACGAGAACGCGCTGTCCTGGCCGGAGCTGAGCCTGGAGAACGGCTCCGGTCTGTCGCGTCGTGAGCGGATTTCCGCGCGTCATCTGGCGCAGCTGCTTTTGCGCGCCGAGCAGGGGCCGTATTCGGCCGAGTTCATCTCGTCGCTGCCCATCGTCGCGGTGGACGGCACCATGAAACGTCGCCTGAACGGCAGCGGCATCGCCGGCGCGGCCCACGTCAAGACCGGCACACTGAAGGACGTGCGCGCGGTGGCCGGATACGTGCAGGCGCAGGATGGGCGGCGCTACGCGGTGGTGGGTATCGTCAATCACGCCGCCGCGCCCGCCGCGGGGCCGGCGCTGGACGCCTTGCTCGACTGGGTTGGCGACGGCGGCTGGGGCAAACTCGCTCGCGGCGGCAAGTAACGGTAAAATATCGCGTTTTTCCATCCGCCCGCGCTCGCGGGCACATTAAGGCCCGGCATGGACAAGATCCTGATTCTCGATTTCGGCTCCCAAGTCTCCCAACTGATCGCCCGGCGCGTCCGAGAGGCGCACGTCTACTGCGAACTGCATTCGTTCGACGTGTCCATCGATTTCATCCGGGAATTCAACCCCAAGGCGATCATCCTCTCCGGTGGCCCGAACTCGGTCTATGCCAGCGACTACCAGGCCGATTCCGCGCTGTTCGGCCTGGGCGTGCCGGTGCTGGGCATCTGCTACGGCATGCAATGGATGGCGCAAGTGCTGGGCGGCAAGGTCGAGGCGGGGCTGGTGCGCGAGTTCGGCTTTGCCGAAATCCGCGCGCGCGGCCACAGCAAGCTGTTCAACGGCATCGAGGATCGCAGCGGCCCCAACGGCGAAGGCTACCTGGAAGTGTGGATGAGCCACGGCGACAAGGTGGCGCAACTGCCGCAGGGCTTCGGCGTCATCGCCGAAACGCTGGCCTGCCCGATCGCCGCCATGGCCGATGAAGCGCGTGGCTTCTACGGCGTGCAGTTCCACCCGGAAGTCACCCACACGCTGAAGGGTCGGGAGATCATCAACCGCTTCGTGCTGGAAGTGGCCGGCTGCGCCCCGTCGTGGACCATGCCCAACTACATCGACCAGGCTGTCGCGCGCATCCGCGAGCAGGTCGGCGACGAGGAAGTGATCCTGGGCCTGTCGGGCGGTGTCGACTCGTCGGTGGCTGCCGCCCTGATCCACCGCGCCATCGGCGATCAGCTGACCTGCGTGTTCGTCGACAACGGCCTGCTGCGGCTGAACGAAGGCCAGCAGGTGATGAACATCTTCAACAAGCACCTCGGCGTGAAAGTGATCCACGTCGATGCCACCGAGCAGTTCCTGGGCCATCTGGCCGGCGTGACCGATCCGGAAGCCAAGCGCAAGATCATCGGCCGCGAGTTCGTGGAAGTATTTCAGGCCGAGGCACAGAAGCTGCCCAAGGCGCGGTGGCTGGCGCAGGGCACCATCTATCCGGACGTGATCGAATCGGCCGGAGCCAAGACCAAGAAGGCTCACACCATCAAGAGTCACCACAACGTGGGCGGCCTGCCGGAAACTCTGAACCTGAAGTTGCTCGAACCGCTGCGCGAACTGTTCAAGGACGAAGTGCGCGAACTGGGCGTGGCGCTGGGGCTGCCGCACGAGATGGTCTACCGCCACCCGTTCCCCGGCCCCGGCCTGGGCGTGCGCGTGCTGGGCGAAGTGAAGCGCGAATACTGTGACCTGTTGCGTCGCGCCGACGCGATCTTCATCGACGAACTGCGTGCCTTCGACTGGTACGACAAGACCAGCCAGGCGTTCGCCGTCTTCCTGCCGGTGAAGTCGGTCGGGGTGATGGGCGACGGCCGCACCTATGAATACGTGGTGGCGCTGCGCGCGGTGCAGACCAGCGACTTCATGACCGCCAAGTGGGCCGAGCTGCCCTATGAGCTGCTGGGCAAGGTGTCGAACCGCATCATCAATGAAGTGCGTGGCATCAACCGCGTGGTGTACGACGTATCCGGCAAGCCGCCGGCAACGATCGAATGGGAATAAATATCCCGCAAACAAGCAAAACAGGCCGCCCTTGGGGCGGCCTGTTTTGCGTTGCAGTGGGGTTTTGCGGGCGATGCCAACGTAATGTGTGCTTGCCGATCAGCAGGTTAAGGTGCGGATGACAATTTTGTTGAAGCGGGGAGTTGACGGTGTGAGGGGGTGTCCGTATAGTTCGGTTTCTCCGCAGCAGACGCAGCGCAGAACGAAGCGAAACGAAGAGTTTAGCAGGTTTCAAAAGCGCGGTGTCCGGTGGACTGATCTTTAACAAATTACAGCCGATGCGTGTGAGTGCTTGATGACGAATCAGCGCTCATACGTAAAAGAACCAGAGATGGTTTCTTTGAGTACGAGCCAAAGTACGAAATAAGCTAAGCGATTGAACGAAAGAGTTTGATCCTGGCTCAGATTGAACGCTGG
>NZ_KB895360.1:28213-37849 GCF_000374805.1 Chitiniphilus shinanonensis DSM 23277 | reverse complement strand
AGCGACGCGGTGTCCCGGCTTGACGGGATGGAGGCGAGGACTGTCTGAGGGCGCGCAGCGACCGAGTTTCGCAGCCGCCGACCCGATTGTCCGGCGCGAGGGAATCCCGGCAACGCCGGGACGCGTATGCGGGGCGGCCTTTTCTTTGGTTCGTTTCTTTTGGCCGTGCAAAAGAAATGAACCCGCCCGCACGGCGGCAGAGGGCGTCAAACACCCGCGCCGCAGGCGCCAACAGGGGTTCAAAGCAGTTGCTGTTGCCGTTGCAGCCGCGATGCCCATCGCCACCGCCCCAAAAACGCCCCCCGCGCAGGTGCCCGCATGACCACCCCCGCCTACGGCACCCGCCTCAAGGACTACTTCGTCCGCGAGCTGTTCGCCCTGCGCGAGGACGCGGCGGAGTTTGCCCAGGGCTACCCGCAAGTGGCGCAGGCGCTGTCGCTGTCGCGTGGGCCCAGCCAGGATCCGCACGTCGAACTGCTGATGCAGTCGTTCGCCTTCCTGGCCGGGCGGCTCAATTACCAGATGGAAGTGCAGCAGGCCACGCTGCCCAATACCCTGTTGCACTTCCTTTATCCGCACCTGGAAGCGCCGGTGCCGTCGATGATGGTGGCGGAGATCGAGGTCAATCCCAGCGGCGCCAATTTCGCCAAGGGCGTGACGCTGGCGCGCGACCGGCAGATGTACGTCAACGCGGTCAACGACCAGGGCCGGCGGTTGCCGTGTCGCATGCGCACCTGCGCCGAGACGCCGCTGTGGCCGCTGACGGTGACCGAGGTCAAGGTCACGCCGACCGAGGAATACGACTTCCTCAAGGGCCGGCACGCGCCGGGCGAGCCCGATCTGCGCGACACCCGCTCGGTGCTGCGGGTGACGCTGCGGCGCCAGGGCAACGAGCGGTTGCAAGACATCAACCCCGCCCGGCTGCGCTTCTACGTCAACGACGAGGAAAAGCACGCCTGGCAGCTGTACGACATGCTGGCGCTCAACCTGGTCGGGGTGGCGCTGCGCGCCGGCGGCCACCTGCGCAAGCTGCCGGCCAGCGCGCTGTCGTGGTGCGGCTTCGACGCGGACGAGGCGATGCTGGTGGCCAGCCCGCATACCCATCCGGGCTACCGGCTGTTGCAGGAATACTTCGCCTTCCCCGAGAAATTCCTGTTCTTCGACCTGGCCGGGCTGGATTTCACCGGCGCGGACGAGGAAGCCGAGCTGCTGTTCCTGTTCGACCTGCCGCCCAACAAGGCGCTGACCTTTATGCCGGGGGTGCTCAAGCTCAACTGCGTGCCGCTGGTGAACCTGTTCTCGCAGCGCATCGAGCCGCTGCCGCTGGACCAGACCCACTACGAATACCGGTTGCGCGCCGACATCCAGCATCACCGCAACGTCGAGATCTACGCCATCGAAGAACTGGTCTCGATCCGCCCCAACGCCAGCCCGCGCCCGCTGGCGCCGTATTTCGCCATGGACGAGGCGCAGAAGCTGGCGCAGCAGGATTACTTCTACGTCACCCGGCGCGAGGCCAGCCAGCTGGCGCAGGTGGCCGGCACCGAAACCTTCGTGTCGCTGCTCGACACCCAGTTCGACCCCGACCAGCCCACCGACGAAGTGATCGGCGGCCGCGCGCTGTGCACCAACCGCCGCCTGCCGGAGCAGTTGCGGGTGGGCGACGCGATGCAGCTGGAAGGCGCCGGGCCGGTGCAGACCATCCGCGTGGTGAGCAAACCCACCGCGCACCAGACGCCGCAACTGATCGGCGACCGGCCGTGGGCGCTGGCGTCGCAACTGGCGCTGAACCACCTGTCGCTGGCCGACGGCCCGCTGGCGCTGACGGCGCTCAAGGACATGCTCAGCCTGCACGTCGGGCCGATGAGCGTGAACGGACTCAAACAGATCGACGGCATCAAGGAGATCCATTGCCGCCCCGTGGTGCGCCACATCGGGCGCGAGGGTTGGCGCGGTTTCGCCCAGGGCGTGCACATCCGCCTGGAGCTGGACCGCAGCAATTTCGAGGAGGCGAGCGCCGTGCTGTTCGCCGAAGTGCTGCGCCGCTTCCTGGCGCTGTACGCCTCGGTCAACACGCTGGTCGAGCTGTCGCTCGACGTGCATGACGTCAAGGGAACATTGAAATCATGGCCGCCGCTGATTGGCGCACAGCCCGTCCTCTGAGCGAACAGTTGCGCACCGACTACGGGCGCTTCAACGTGTTCCAGCTGGTGCGCCTGCTGCGCTGGAAGCCGCGCGCCCACGACGCGCACGGCCGCCGGCTGCCGCTGGCGGTGTACCGCATGGACGACCGGGTGCGCTTTCGCGGCGACCTGTCGGCCGCCTTCCCCGGGCGCGAGGTCACCGGCCTGCAACCGCGCCCACCGCACACCGCCGCGCCGGAGCGCAGGCACGGCGCGCCCGAGCGCATCGACCTCGCCACCGCCAACTACTGCGTCGCCGGCGAACTGGGGCCGCTGCCCGAGCCGTACACCGAATGGGTGCGCGACCAGCAACGCGCCGGCTCGCCCGCGTTCGCCGCCTTCCTCGACCTGTTCAACCACCGCATGAACGTGCTGCGCCACAACCTCAAGGGGCGACAGGAGATCGCGGTCAACCACCTGTATCCGTCCGAGACGCGCTATGCCCAGTACCTGGGCGCGCTGATGGGCGTGGGCCTGCCCGAGCTGGCGCAGCAGTTGCCGCTGCCGGCGCGCGCCTGGCTGGGGCTGGCCGGGCTGATGGCCAACTGCCGCCGCACCGGCGCCACCGTCGAGCACGTGCTCGGGCAGTACCTGGGCGTGCCGGTGCGGCTGACCCAGATGGTGGGCGCCTGGCGCAAGCTGGAGGACGGCGACCGCCAGCTGCTGGGGCGGCGCGGCAACCGGCTGGGCCAGACCTGCCTGCTGGGCGGCCGGGTGTGGGATCAACAGGCGCGGGTGCGCCTCACCGTCGACCCGCTGCCGTATGCGCGCGTCGCCGAACTGCTGCCCGGCGCCAGCCTGGCGCCCAGCCATCCGCCGCGGGATCCGGCCGAAGCGGCGCGCCAGCGCGGCGAGGGCGCGGGCCACGGCGCCTTCGTCGCACTGGTGGCCTTCCTGCTCGACCGCCGCTTCGACGTCGAAGTGGTGTTCCAGGTGCTGGACGACAGCATCCCGCCGCGCCCGCTCGGCGCCGGCGGCATGCGGTTGTCGCGCTCGGCCTGGCTACCCACCCACCGCGAACAATTGCAGCGCGCCGCCGGCCAGCGCCGGCTGGGCACCGACGCCTGGCTGAGCGCCCCGCGCGCTCCGCGCGAAGTGCGCGTACTGCTGCCCGCCTTCGGAGTCGCCTCATGAACGATCGCGTCCTGAACGCCGACATCGGCCAGATGCGTATCCAGACCGTCGCCAACCAGGCGCCGTACCTGCATTGCGCCTTCTTCCTGCCCGGCAGCAACAACTTCATCGGCGACGAGACCTTCCGCCTGACCAGCTTCTCCGGCCAGGAGGGCGTGTCCGAGCCGTTCGACTTCCAGCTCGAACTGCACGCCGACACCCAGTCGGACAGCGACGTGCCCAAGCAGGCGCAATTCGTCGGGCAGACGCGCGCGCTGCGCTTTTCCGACCTGATCGGCCGCCCGGTCACCGTCGGCATCCACCTGCCGTCGCCGGCCGGCCCGGTGGCGGTGGCCGAGCGCTTCGCCCAGGCGATCCGGGGCGGCGATCCGGGCGACGGGCTGGCGCTGTTCAACGGCATCGTCGCCAGCTTCTCGATGGAAGACCCCGGCGTCTACCGCGCCAGCATGAAGCCCGCGCTGTACAAGCTGACGCTGACCAACCGCTACCAGATCTACAGCCACCAGAGCATCCGCGACGTGATCGAGACGCTGATGAAGCGCCATCGCATCGCCTACTCGGTGACCGGCATCGCCGGCCCCGACAACCTGGCCACCGAGCGGGTGCAGGACTGGATGCAGGCCGGCGAGAGCGACTACGAGCTGCTGCGCCGGCTGATGGGCAAGGCGCACATCAGCTACTACGTCAGCCACAGCGCCACCGGCCACACCGTGGTGTTCCTCAACCGCGCCGACTACCCGCAGGTCCACGCCGACCGCCGCCCGCTGCGCTACACCCAGACCGCGCTCGACGAGCTGGGCCTGCACGAGCCGGACCTGATCAGCCAGTTCAGCTACCAGCAGTCGTTGCAGACCAGCGGCGTCACGGGTACCTCCACCCGCCAGGAGGCCGCGTGGGAGCGCGACGAAGTGGCCACCACCACCGCCTACCACCACGCGGTGCTGGCCGACAGCGGCGAGCTGCCGTTCCGCCAGTACAAGATCTACCAGTACGGCTGCAGCCAGGATGAACTCCAGGAGTTCTCCGGCCGCACCCAGCTGGCGCTGGCCACCGCCGGCAGCCAGTTCTCCGGCGCCGCCACCTGCCCGCTGTTCCACCCGGGGCACCAGTTCAGCGTCAGCGCCAAACCGTGGCAGGCCAACCCGCAGCCGGTGCGGCTGTCGCTGGAAGGGCAGGCGTTCGTGCTGACCTCGGTCAAGCACGAGGCCAGCCTGGATGGCAGCTACCGCAACCAGTTCCAGGCGGTGGACGCCGGCGGCTCGCTCAACCCGTTCTCGCTGGCCGACACCCAGCAGGGCTCGGTGCTGGCCACCGTGGTGCCGCCGCCGGCCCCGCCCAACTGGCGCTGGTACGACAAGAACGTCTATTCGCCCGAGACCGCCAGCCTGCTCGACGGCGAGGGCGACCAGAAAGAGCTGAAGGCGATGGGCGTCTACGTGCGCTTCACCGTGGACGACGACCAGAGCGAGCCGGTGTGGGTGAAGCTGGCGGCCTACATGCAGACCGTGCCCGAGTACGGCACCACCGTCACCGTCTCGCGCGCGCAGGACGAATCGGAGCTGCCGGAGATCCAGAGCATCCTGCAAAGCAACGGCAGCAAGACCATCGTGCCTTCGGGCTGGCAGGCCAACAGCCACGTCGGCAACAGCTTCTCCACCAGCTACAGCGACGGCAAGCGCATCAGCTTCGGCTTCACCTCCAAGTACGACCTCGACAACGCCGTCAACATCGTCACCGCCGCCTACGCCCGCGGCGTGTTCCGCGACGCCGGCTATTCGCAGGGCGGCAACTACAGCTACAACACCTCCGAACAGCGCGCCGACGGCATGCTCAGCGAATCGTGGTCGTATGGCTGCGGCTACGGCAACAGCTGGGCCAAGGAGAACAAGAACTTCTCCGCCACCGGCCGCAGCTTCAGCCACATGGTGCGCGGCAAGTACGACACCGGCCTGCAACTGGACGAATCCAGCTACCCCGAAGCCGCCGGCGCGGTGGACGCCAGCGTGGTCGAGACCTTCGGCAACACCTGGAACAAGAGCACCCAGCTCGGCAACAGCAGCGTCAACAACACCATGATCGGCAACAGCGACGCGCTGTCGGTCACCGTCGGCAACTCGCTGTCGTCCGCGCTGCAAGTGGGCAACACCGTCAACGCCCACATCATGACCGGCATCGCCAGCAACACCAGCCTGCACAACGTCGATCTCAACACCTCGGTCACGGCGATGACCGGCAGCCTCAGCACCGTGGGCGTCGCCACCAGCGTCGGCATGGTGGGCATGACCAGCAACACCAACCTGACCGGCATGGCCGAGAGCACCAGCATTACCGGCAGCAACCAGAGCATGTCGATGACCGGCTCGCACCAGAGCGTGTCCGCCACCGGCAGTGTCACCAGCATGGAAGCCACCGGCATGGTGACCAGCATGGGCATGACCGGCATGCGCACCGCCGCCACCATGACCGGGATGGTGAACGAGACCAGCATGACCGGGATGACCACCAGCATGGGCATGGTGGGGATGGCGACCAGCATGAACCTGACCGGCGACAGCAGCAGCATCAGCATGACCGGCACCAGCGCGTCGCTGAGCCTGACGGCCAGCAGCAGTTCGTTGAGCGTGGTCGACAACCAGGTCGGCGCGGAAATCATCCTCGGGGGTCTGAAGAGCGGCGTCGACCAGCGGGTCGAGTGCGATCTCAAGCAGGTCATCGTCGAGGTGATGTCCGGCGTGCGGTTGATCATGTGAGGGGGACGATGATGACTGCTGCTGTCATTGCGACTGGGACTGCGACTGCAACTGCAACTGCAACTGCAACTGCAACTGCAACTGCAACTGCAAAGGCGTTTAACCGCCGAGCGCCTGCGGCGCGGTGGATTGACGCCCTCTGCCGCCGTGCGGGCGGGTTCATTTCTTTTGCGCGGCCAAAAGAAACGAACCAAAGAAAAGGCCGCCCCGCATACGCGCCCCGGCAAGCCGGGGTTCCCTCGCGCCGGACAATCGAGGCGGTGGCTGCGGAACTCGGGCGCGTTGCGCCCTCAGACAGTCCTCGCCGAAACCCCGCCCCGCTTGTCCTCTGCTCGGCGCTGCTGAGGGGCCCCGAGGTAAACCATCCTCACCCCCGGCCCCTCCCCTTGAAGGGAAGGGGTGACGCGTGCGACGGCCAGCAGGCGAGCGCGCGCCTTTTGCCGGCCCAAAAGTACAAGCCTGCGTTTGTTTTTTCCCGCTTCCCGCCGCACCCAACGGGGGTTCCTCCCGTTACGTGGCGCCGAGGAGTGGAGCGAGACCTTAGGCTCGCGACCGACGCAGGGGACCCCGGAGGGGCGCAGACGCGGGGCTCCTTTTCTTTGGTTCGTTTCTTTTGGAGAAGCAAAAGAAATGAACCGGCCCGCCCGGTCGCGAAGGGCATCAAACAACCCGCGCCGCAGGCGCTAGGCGTTTCAAGTGTTGCAGTTGCAGTGGCCGTTGCCGTTGCCGTTGAAGTTGCAGCAACCGCCACCGCCACGCCAACCGCAGCAATGGGCTCCACCCCATGAAAACCATCAAGCCCCTTACCCTCGGCATCCTGCATCGCCCCTACAGCATCGGCGGTCGCCAGCGCTTCGCCGTCACCGCGCTGGGCTTCTTCCGCCTGGGTGCCGACAACCCGCGCTTCCTGATGGAAAACCTGCAATGGCCGCTGGCGCTGCCCGCGCTGCCGCCGCTGCAACCGCTGGACGAAGCCTGGCCCAAGCCGCGCGCCGAGGTGCTGCTGGGCGGCGCGGCGTTTGCCGCGGGTGGCGTGCCGGTGCCGCGGATGCCGGTGCGGCTGGCCTGCGCCGGTGTCGACAAGACGCTGGCGGTGCTGGGCGATCGCGACTGGTACTACGGCCTGGTGCCGTGGCTCAACATCGGCGAACCCGCGCCGTTCGCCCGCATGCCGCTGGGCTGGGATCGCGCCTTCGGCGGGCCGGATCATCCGGCCAATCCGCTGGGGCAGGGCTACCGGCCCAATCCGGTGGCGGGCTTCATCGGTCAGAACCGCGGCGCCATGCCCAACCTGGAATACCCCGGCCAGCCGGTGCGCGGCCACCTGCGCAGGCTGGAGCCGGCCGGCTTCGGCCCGCTGGACGTGCGCTGGACGCCGCGGGTCAAGCAATCGGGCACCTACAAGGCCAACTGGCTGGAGCGCGAGGCGCCGGGGCTGGCGGGCGATGTCGATCCCGAATTCTTCATGCGCGCGCCGCTGGACCAGCGCCTGCCGGGCTACCTGCGGGGTGGCGAGGCGTATCGCCTGGAAGGGCTGCATCCCGAACAGGCCGTGATCGAAGGCCGCCTGCCGGCGCTGGGCGCGCGCGCCTTCGTGCAACGGGTGGACCAGACCCCCGCGCAGGCCGAGGAAGTGCCGCTGGCGTGCGACACCGCGTGGTTCTTCCCCGAGCACCTGCTGGGGCTGATGGTGTGGCACGGCGACATCGCCAGCCACGACGCCGACGGCCTGGACATCGCCGCCGTGATGGTGGGCTACGAGGCCGCGCACGACCGCCGCGACCTGGCGCACTACCGCCAGGTGCTGGCGCTGCGCAGCGATCTGGCCACCGCCGCGTTGCACGCGCTGGACGAATCGCAGCTCGCCGCCTCCTACCCGCCGGCGCAGGCCGCGCGGCACGCGGTGCAGGATGCCGCCGAGCGTGCCGCCGAGCAGGCGCGGCGCCAGGCGGTGCTCGACGAGATGGACGCCGAGTTCTGGGCCGAATCCGGCATGCCGCGCCCGGCCGACCATCAGCCGCCGCGCGCGCCGGAGCCGCTGTTGCCCGGCCCCAGCAAGCGGCAACTGGCCGAGAGCGACTTCGACCTGGTCGAGCTGGACCAGGCCACCCAGGCGCTGGTGGCGCAGACCCGGGCCCAGGCCGACGCGATGCGCGCCGAACTGGCCGCCGTCCAGGCCGAACTATCGCCGCCCGCGTCCGCGCCCGATCCGCTGGCCGAGCGCGAAGCGGTCTACGCCCGCGCCAGCGTACCGGCCGCCGACCTGCTGCCCGACAGCGCGCCGCAGGTGGACGAGGACGCACTGGCGCTGGCCGGCGCACTGGACGCCGCCGTCGCCGCCGGCGCGCCGCTGTCGCCGGCGCAGGTGGCGCAGGCCCGGGCCGCCCAGGCCGGCGCCGCCGCGCAACGTCGCGCCGCCCGCCGCGCCGCGCCGCAACCCACCGTCGCGGCGCTGTCGCCCGAGCTGGCCGCCTGGCTGGGCGACCTCGCGCGCGAATGGCTGCGCGGCGGCGCCGTGCTCGCCGGACGCGACCTCGCCGGCATCGACCTCGCCGGCGTCGACCTGTCCGGCGCCGACCTGCGCGAAGTGCAGTTCGAACACGCCAACCTGCGCGGTGCCGCTTTCTGTGGCGCCGACCTGAGCGGCGCGGTGTTCACCGCCGCCACCCTCGACGGCGCCGACTTCAGCGACGCGCGACTGGATCGCGCCAACTTCAGCGCCAGCCGTGGCGGCGCCGTATTCCGCCGCGCCTCGCTGTGCCAGGTGATCGCGCTCGACGCCGCCTGGCAGGGCGCCGACCTCAGCGACGCCGTGCTGCAAGGCTGGATCGCCACCGGCATCGACCTGGCCGACGCCGTGCTCGACGGCGCCGTGCTGACCGACGCGCTGTTGACCCAGGCCAGCGCCGTCGCCAGCCGCTGGCGCGGCGCGCAACTGACCAAGACCGTGCTGTTGCAGGCGCGGCTGGACGGCGCCGACTTTGCCGGCGCCACCCTGGTGAAGGCGGTGCTGATGGATGCCACGCTGGTCGGCAGCAGCTGGCAGGGCGCCACGCTGGACAGTTGCGCGCTGGGGGGCAAATCCGACTGGCGTGGCGCGCGGCTGATGGGGCTGAACGCCGGCAACTGCGGCTGGCATGGCGCCAACCTGTCCGGCGCCGACCTCACCGCCGCGCGGGTGATCGGCTGCGAGCTGGGCGAGTGCGACCTGTCCGGCGCCACCCTGACCGACGCCGTGTTCGCGCGCTCGTTGCTGATGCAGGCGCAACTGCCCCGCGCCAGCGCCCGCCGCGCCGATTTCTTCCAGGCCCTGCTGCGCCGCGCCGACCTGCGCGAGGCCGACCTGCGCGACGCGAATCTGGTGCAGGCGGATTGCAGCGGGGCGTTGGTGGAGGGGGCGCGGTTCGATGGGGTGCGGTTGGAAGGGAACAGGAGGGTGGCATGAGAGGCGAGATTTTTGTTGCGGGGGCCGCGACTGCAACTGCAACTGCAACTGCAACTGCAACTGCAACTGCAACTGCAACTGCAACTGCAACTGCAACTGCAACTGCAACTGCAACTGCAACTGC
>NZ_KB895360.1:0-28113 GCF_000374805.1 Chitiniphilus shinanonensis DSM 23277 | reverse complement strand
GCCCTTCGCGACCGGGCGGGCCGGTTCATTTCTTTTGCTTCTCCAAAAGAAACGAACCAAAGAAAAGGAGCCCCGCGTCTGCGCCCCTCCGGGGTTCCCTCGGTCGGTCGCGAGCCTAAGGTCTCGCTCCACTCCTCGGCGCCACGTAACGGGAGGAACCCCCGTTGGGTGCGGCGGGAAGTGGTGAAAAGCAAACTCGGTTTTGTACTTTTGGGGCAGCCAAAGGCGCTGATAAACCCGCGGGTACTGGCACGCGTCCCCTCTCGCCTTCAAGGCGAGGGGCCGGGGGAGTGGATGGTCTGCCCGGGGCCCCTCAGCAGCGCCGAGCACAGGACAAGCGGGGCGGGGCAACGCCAAAGCTTGGCGGCTTGCCGCCTAGCGACGCGGTGTCCCGGCTTGACGGGATGGAGGCGAGGACTGTCTGAGCGCGCTTGCGCGCGAGTTTCGCAGCCGCCGCCCCGATTGTCCGGCGCGAGGGAACCCGAAGGGCGCGTATGCGGGGCGGCCTTTTCTTTGGTTCGTTTCTTTTGGCCGTGCAAAAGAAATGAACCGGCCCGCCCGGTCGCGAAGGGCGTCAATCAACCGCGCCGCAGGCGCTCGGCGTTTAGTGGGGTGGCTGTTCAGGCCCGCCCGGCCGTTGAGGGCATCAAACCATCCGCGCCGCAGGCGCTCAGCGTTTCAGACGTTGCCGTTGCTTCTGAATCGCGGGTGTTCCGCCATGACAAGGAACCCCGCCAATGACCGACCTCTGGGCCACCCTCGACAAAGCCCGACGCTTGAGCCGCGTCGTCACCGAAGCCGACCTCACCGACCTGGACGCGCGCGGCCATTCGCTGGCGCACCTCACCTTCCATCGCGTGCGGCTGGCCGGCGCCAACCTCGCCGGGGTCGATCTGTCGCAGACGCAGTTCATCGACTGCGACCTCTCCGGCGTCGACTTCACCCAGGCCACGCTGCACACCACCCAGTTCCTGCAATGCCGTCTGCCGCACACCCGCTGGGCCGGCGGGGAGCTGGTGTCGTGGATGCAGTGCGCCGCGCCGTTCAGCCAATGGCGCGGCGCGGTGCTGAACACCAGCATGTGGACGCAATGCGAGCTGGCCGGCGCGGACTTCGGCGAGGCGCGGCTGACGCGTTGCGTGCTGCTGGGCGGCAACGCCGATGGGCTGCGCCTGAACGGCGCGCGGCTGGATCAGGTGGCGCTCCAGGATGTCGACCTGGCGCCGGTGGACCTGGCCGGGCTGGATGCCGACGCCTCGGTGCTGATCGGCGCCAACCTGGCCGGCAAAGCGCTGGCGGGCGTGCGGCTGGCGCGCTGCACCTTGCAGCAGGCCGACTTCAGCGAGGCCGACCTGTCGGGCGCGGTGCTGGCCGGTGCTAACTGCCACCGCGCGCGCTTTGCCGGCACGCGCATGCCGCGGCTGGCGGGGGCGGGCGCGCTGATGCTGGCGGCGCAGTGGCAGGGCGTGGACGCGCGCGGCGCGGATTTCTCCGGCTCGGTGTTCCAGGAGGCGGCGCTGGCCGACTGCCTGCTGGACGACGCCACGCTGGTCAAGACGGTGTGGCGCCAGGCGCGGCTGGAGCGGGTGTCGTTCGCCGGCTGCGACCTGACCTTCGCCGGCTTCGACCATGCCCAGGGCGACGCGCTGGATTTCGGCCGCGCCCGGCTGGACCACGCCAGCCTGCACAACACCGCGTTCACCCGCGTCGCCTGGCAGGGCGCCCGGCGCGGCAGCGCGCGCGGCACCGACGACTTCCTGCTCGCCGCCGAAGCCGGCCTGTTGGCCGCGCAGCGTGCCGCCGCGCCGGGGCGATGACAACGATGGGACACCCAGGAGAGATCATGATGCGACTCGAAGACACCCCCGCCACCCAGGCCGTGGCCATGCCGCAGTGGAGCGACGCGCGCATCGCGGTGGCGCTCGACGACGGCCGTTTCCTGCTGCACGACGGCCGCATCGCCCAGCAGGCGGCGTCGTGCCTGGTGCAGCCGCAGGCGGGCGACCGCGCGCTGGTGGCCGGCTGCGCCGACGGCGACAGCTTCATCGTCCACCTGCTGGCGCGCGCCAACGACGAGGCGGTGCTGAGCGTGCCCGGCGCCGCCACCCTGTCGCTGAGCCAGGCCCGGATCGCGCTCAACGCCAGCGACAGCGTCAAGGTGCGCGCGCTGGGCGACCTGCACCTCAACGCCGCCACCGGCACCGTGCACCTGAACGCCCGCAACCTCTTTACCAGCGTCACCGACACCCTGGTCGAACAGACCCGCCACCGCATCGCCCGCGCCGAGCACTACCTGCTCAGCGTGCGCGCCCTGCTGCGCATGCACGGCAAGCAGACCCTGCTGACGGCGGAAAAGGACGTGAAGGTGGATGCGGATCGGATCAGCGTGGGGTAGCGGGCGCTTTGCCCGCTGGGAAGAGGGAAGGGGGAAGAGGGAAGGGTGAAAAGCAACTGCAAAGGCGGGGCTGCGGCGGGTTTTGGGGGTGGCTTTTACCCTTCCCCCTTCTCCCTTCCCTCTTCCCGGTAACAAAGAACACCAACGCATCACAGGACCAGACCATGTTTGCCAACAACAACCTCGGCGTCATGAATTTCGCGTTTCCCGACGTGTGCAAGGTGCCCACGCCGGTGGGGCCGATTCCGCTGCCGTTTCCCAATATCGCGATGTCCACCACCCACGTGCCGTCGGTGTTCAACGTGCTGTTCGGCTGCGGGCTGGCGGAAAACATGCTGACGCAGGGCACGGTCAGCAACGGCGACGAGCCGGGGGTGGCGACGGGGCTGATCTCCAACATCGTGGTGGGGCCGGATCGGCAGTTGCTGGGCAGCATCAAGATGCTGGTGGGGGGGGTGTTCGCCAACCGGCTGACGTCGTTGTCGTTGCAGAACGGGATGTTGCCGAACACGGCCGGCATGTCGATCACGCCCGCGCAGGTGCGGGTGATTTTGTTGGGGTAAGGGGGATGAGGATGATTGCTGCTGCTGCCTTTGCGATTGTCAGGGGTGCTGTAACTGCAACTGCAACTGCAACTGCAACTGCAACTGCAACTGCAAAGGCGTTTAACCGCCTAGCGCCTGCGGCGCGGTTGCTTGATGCCCTTCGCGACCGGGCGGGCCGGTTCATTTCTTTTGCTTCTCCAAAAGAAACGAACCAAAGAAAAGGAGCCCCGCGTCTGCGCCCCTCCGGGGTTCCCTGCGTCGGTCGCGAGCCTAGGGTCTCGCTCCACTCCTCGGCGCCACGTAACGGGAGGAACCCCCGTTGGGTGCGGCGGGAAGTTGGAAAAAACAAACACTGGTTTGCGCTTTTGGGTCAGCAAAAGGCGCGCGCTCGCCTGCTGGCCGTCGCACACGTCACCCCTTCCCTTCAAGGGGAGGGGCTGGGGGTGAGGATGGTCTGCCCGGGGCCCCTCAGCAGCGCCGAGCAGAGGACAAGCGGGGCGGGGTTTCGGCGAGGACTGTTTGAGGGCGCGCAGCGACCGAGTTTCGCAGCCGCCGCCCCGATTGTCCGGCGCGAGGGTACCCCGCAGGGGCGCGTATGCGGGGCGGCCTTTTCTTTGGTTCGTTTCTTTTGGCCGTGCAAAAGAAATGAACCCGCCCGCACGGCGGCAGAGGGCGTCAATCCACCGCGCCGCAGGCGCTCGGCGTTTAGTGGGGTGGTTGTTCAGGCCCGCCCGGTCGCGAAGGGCATCAAACAACCCGCGCCGCAGGCGCTAGGCTTTTCAGGTGTTGCAGTTGAAGTTGCCGTTGATGCAGCCGGCCACACCGCCGCCCCGGCAACCCAAAACCGACCCACCTGGCTCCACACCCTCACCAGCACCCTGCTGACCGCCTCCCTCCTCACCGGCTGCGGCACCGTCGCCACCGTCAAGAAATGGGTCTACGGCGACCCGCCGCGCACCGATCTGCGCGGCATGCGCGTGCTGGTCGATACCGACGCCAACGGCAACACCGCCACCGCCATGGACGTGGTGCTGGTCTACAGCGCCAACGGCATCGCCATGCTGCCCAAGACCGGGCCGGATTGGTTTTCGCAGAAGACGGCGCTGCTGGCGACGCTGGGGCCGACGGTGGACGTGGTGCCGTTGCAGCTGCCGCCGGCGGCGGTGGTCGATCCGGTGCCGCTGCCCAAGCGCTACCGCGACGCGGTCGGCATCTATGCCTTCCCCAACTACATCGACGCCAAGGGCCAGCCGGTGCTGGATCTCACCCGCTACCGCAAACCCACGCTGCGGCTGCGCAGTGGCGACATCCAGGTGGGTGAGGCCGCGCCGTGAACCGACCGAACTTTTCCACGATTTGCTCGCGCGCCGCCGCGACCCGATAACCCTTCGAGGACTCCACCATGGAACACACCATCGCCCTGCCCGACGCCCTGCAATGGTTCGAAGGCCAACTGCTGTCGCCGCAGCACCTGCAACAACACGACATCTACCTGCACCAGCAGCTCACCCACCGCCTGCTGTGCCGCAACCCCAACTTCTGGGGCGTGCGCGAATTCCGGCTGGATACCAAGCGCATCGAGGGCGGCACGCTGTCGGTGCAGTCGATCGACTGCCTGATGCCCGACGGCCTGGCGGTGCTCTACCCCGGCAACTACGGTCACGCCTCGCTGGAGGTGGATCTGAAGAAGCCGCTGGAGAACAAGTCCGGGCCGCTCAAGGTGTGGCTGGCGGTGCCGGCGCGGCTGGACAGCGCCGCCACGCTGGGCAGCGCGGTGCAGCGCTTCGACCCGGTGGCGGGCGAGCTGGCGGCGGACGAGAACACCGGCGAGGGCGCGGTGGAGATCAACCGGCTGCGGCCGCGGCTGACGCTGATCGTCGGCGACGTGCCGGCGCGCTACGTGGCGTGCCCGATCGCCGAGGTGGTGCGCGACGACAAGGGCCTGATCCGCCTGACCGACTACCACCCGCCGCTGCTGCGCATGGGCGCCAGCGCCTTCCTGGAGGACAGCGGGCTGGACGCGCAGCTGCGCACGCTGGCGGGGCAGTTGTGGAACAAGGTGCGCACGCTGGCGGGCGATCGCAGCGACCGCCGCGACGCGCAGCACGACGATCCGGCCGGCGACGAGCGCCGGGCGCTGCGCGCCGCGCGTTACCTGGCGCTGGGACTGCCGGCGCTGGAAGTGGCGGTGGCCAGTGGCGACACCCATCCCGAACAGCTGTACGCCACGCTGATGAACGTGGTCGGCGCGGCGGCGTCGATCGGCGCCAACCCGGTGCCGCCGATTCCGGATCGCTACCAGCACAGCGACTGCAAGCCGCAGTTCGACCGGGCCATCCAGTACATCCGCGACAAGATGGCGCTGATCGACACCCGCTACGACAGCGACGCTTTCGTCCACCAGGGCGACGGCGTGTTTTACCACCGCCTGCCCAAGGTGCCGGGCGAGGTGCTGATCGAGTTGAAGGCGCGCACCGGCCAGACGCTGACCGACATGGCGCGCTGGCTGACCGAGTGCCGCATCGGCCGCGAGGCGCTGATGCCGGTGCTCAAGGCGCGCCGTCTCACCGGCGCCACGGTGCAGGCGCTGTCGTCGTCGGAGATGGTGCTGCGCAAGCTGCCGCCGGGCGGGGCGTTCTTCCTGGTGAAGAACGAGCGCATCGAGGTGAACGGCAACCTGGAAGACGCCTACCAGCCGGGCGAGAAGCTGGTGGTGCTGGGCACCGCCGATCGCGGCGAGCCGGCGGCGATCCTGTTGTTCCGCAACAAGGCCGAACAGCCCGCCGCGCCGGCCAAGGCGGCGATCGCGGAGCCGACTCATGGCTGATGCCAGCATTGAGCCGCCGATCCGGCAAGGTCGGAAGGCACCTTTTTCGAGCGTAGCGAGGCTCCCTCGCGGCGGCGAGGGCGGGGGGATGTGGGAATGAACCAGGAGCGTGCCGGTTCTGGCGTATCGATGCCGGTGAGCGCCCGGCTTGGCCGGGGGCCTGCTGCCGCCGATCCGCAGCCAAGCGGTGGTGGGGCCAGGGCAGGCGCGCGCGCCCGTGGCCGCGCGGCGCACTTCCTGCTCGGCCTGTTCGCCGAGTTCTACGAGGAGGTGGCCACCATCAAGCTGGCGGTGCGCGAGGGCAAGCTGCCCAGCCTGCTGGCGGTGGGCGACGAGGCCCCGCCCACCCGGGGCGCCGAGCTGGCGTCGCGGGTGAGCGCGCGGCTGACCGCCATCCTCGCCAGCCAGGCGCGGCGGGTGAAGGACAACGGCTCCGACGCCGACATGCGCGCCTACAACATCGCCCGCTACGTGATGGTGGCGCTGGCGGACGAGGTGTTCATCCTCGAACTGGACTGGCCGGGCCGCGAGCCGTGGTTGCAGGTGTTGCTGGAATACAAGCTGTTCCACACCCGCTGCGCCGGCCGGCGCTTCTTTGAGCTGTCCGAGCGCCTGTTGCAGACCCACGCCGGCACGCGCAACGAGTTGCACCGCGATCTGGCGGCGGTGTTCCTGCTGGCGTTGCAGCTGGGCTTCAAGGGTTATTACCGCGGCCGCCACTGGGACGAGCGTCTGCGCCGCGAGCGCATGGCGTTGCACACCTTCGTGCAGAGCCGGGCGCAGGAGCGCGACGACCGCCAGTTGTTCTGGCAGGCGTATGCGCCGGAGCACCGCAAGCGCGGGGAGGGCAAGGGCGACCGCCTGGCGCCGCTGTCGCCGTGGTTGATCGCGGGGGGGATTGCGTTGCTGATCTATCTGTTGGCCGGCAAGGCGATCTGGTTCGCGGCGCTGACGCCGTTGAAGGGTGTGATCCAGTTTTGAGACGGGTGATGATGAGTGCTGCTGTGATGGCGACCGTGCCTGCAACTGCAACTGCAAAGGCGTTTAAACGCCTAGCGCCTGCGGCGCGGATGATTGACGCCCTCTGCCGCCGTGCGGGCGGGTTCATTTCTTTTGCGCGGCCAAAAGAAACGAACCAAAGAAAAGGCCGCCCCGCATACGCGCCCCGGCAAGCCGGGGTCCCCTCGCTCCAGACAATCGGGCGGTGGCTGCGGAACTCGCTCGCTGCGCTCACTCAGACAGTCCTCGCCGAATTCCCGCCCGCTTGTCTTCCTCTCGGCGCTGCTGAGGGGCCCCGGGCAGACCATCCTCTTCCCCGTCCCCTCCCCTTGAAGGGAAGGGGTGACGCGTGCGACGGCCAGCAGACGCGCGCGCGCCTTTTGCTGACCCAAAAGCGCAAAACACTCTTTGTTTTTTCCAACTTCCCGCCGCACCCAACGGGGGTTCCTCCCGTTACGTGGCGCCGAGGAGTGGAGCGAGACCTTAGGCTCGCGACCGACGTAGGGCACCCCGGAGGGGCGCAGACGCGGGGCTCCTTTTCTTTGGTTCGTTTCTTTTGGAGAAGCAAAAGAAATGAACCGGCCCGCCCGGTCGCGAAGGGCATCAAACAACCCGCGCCGCAGGCGCTAGGCGTTTCAGGTGTTGCAGTTGCTGTTGTCGTTGCCGTTACAACTACCGCCGCAACCCCCACTAAAGCCCTCACCAAAGCCACCCAACAACCCACGCCTCGCGCGCAGCCGGCCTCCCGCCACGCCGCGCGCCGGCCCCGCCCCACCGCACAGGTGTCCCCATGAACCACCTCTTCATCGGCCTGCTCGTGGCCGCCGCCCTCGTTGCCCTGATCGCCGGGTGGCTGATCTGGCGGGCCCGGCGCGGGGTGCCCATTTCCACCGAGACCGGCGGGCCGGCGCCCAAGCGCAGGCTGCGCGAACGGGCGCGGGGCTGGCTCGATTCGCTGGACTACATCGCCACCCGCCGCGAATGGCGCTACCAGCAGCCGTGGGTGCTGCTGCTGGGCGAGGCGGGGGCCGGCAAGTCCAGCCTGGTGGCGTCCACCTCGCCGCTGCTGCGGCGCGATCCGGATTACCGCGAGCGGCGCTTGCAGGCGATCGGCACCGACTGGCACTTCTTTAACCACGGCGTGCTGATCGATCCGCGCGGCGACTGGGCCTGCGCGTTGCCCAACACGCCGGAGGAACAATCCTGGCGCGCGCTGTTGCAGCAACTGAACGACCTGCGCCCGGAGCGCTCGCTGGACAGCCTGATCGTGCTGGTGTCGGCGCGCACGCTGCTCACCGCCGGGCAGGAGGAACTGGAGGATCTGGCCGACCGCGTCTACCGCCAGCTGTACCAGGTGCAGCAGAAGCTGGAGTTCGCGCTGCCGGTGTACGTGATGGTCACCCAGTGCGACGCGGTGCAGGGGTTCTCGGCCTACTGGAGCGCGCTGCGCGAGCGCGACGACGAAGCCTCGCGCAAGACCGGGCAGATGTTCGGCTGGTCGGCGCCGGCCAGCGCGGAAAGCCGCACCGCGCAGGAATGGACGGAGGACGCGTTCGACGTGCTGTTCGAACGCCTGAAGACGCTGCAACTCGATAGCGCGGCCGAGCTGGACCACATCGACCGCACCGACGAATTCTTCCTGTTCCCGCGTCATTTCCAGCAGTTGCAGGAGCCGCTGGCGCGCTGGCTGACCATCGTGTTCCGCTCGTCGTCGTGGCACGCGGGCTTCTTCTTCCGCGGCATGTACTTCAGCGGCAGCGTGCCGGCCGAGGGCGCGGTGGGGCAGCCGGGCGACCGGCGCGAGGACGTGTCGTTCGTCGATGACGTGATCGAAGGCAAGGTGCTGGCCGAGCCGCTGCTGGCGCGGCGCACCCGCAACGGCGTGTGGTCGCGCAACAAGCTGATCCGCGGCATGCAGGTGGCCGGCTGCGTGCTGGCCGGGCTGCTGACGGTGGCGCTGGCGTGGTCGGCGTTCTCGCTGTATCGCCAGGTGGACCTGCTGGCCGATTCGCTGGAAGAGATCCGCATCATCGCCAAGCGCCAGGAAACCACCCACTGCGCCAGCAAGGACAGTGTCTACGGGCTGCTCAAGCAGCTGGCGCGCATCGACCCGGACCTGGGCTACTGGGCGATTCCGGTGTCGCTGGTCGATACCGCGGCGCGGCGCCAGGCGGCGCAGCTGATCGCCGACGACGCCTTCGAGCAGGTGATCATGCCCAGCGTGGCCTGCCACTTGCAGCAGCGCGCCACCTACACCTTCCAGGAGCTGGGCCAGCCCGACGGCAACACCTCGGCGCGCGCCTACCAGGTGGCGTTGAAGCGGCTGATGGAGAACCTGGAAGCGGTGCGCCAGCTGGAAGCCAACATCGAGATCTTCGACAAGGTGTCCAAGCCGTCGTCGCTGCCCAACACCGACGAAAAGCGCATGTTCGCGCACCTGCTGGAATACGTGTACCGCGCGCCGCCGCCGGCCGAGCTGCGTCACGAGCGCGGCGCCTACGGCGAGGCGCTGGCCAACGTCGAGTACGACCAGCCGCTGGTGCTGCCCCAGGCCATGCCCACCCAGTTCGCCCGGCAACTGGAGCAGCGCGCCATGGAGCTGCGCAGCGCGCTGGACGACGAAGTCGGGCAGGGCCAGGCGCTGCTGCGCGAACTGCTGGCCTTGCAGGAGCCGGTGCTGGAGAACACCAACCACTTCACCTGGTGGCTGGGCTGGGTGCGCGGCGAATGGCTGCGCAGCGGCGGACGCGCCGATCCGTGCAGCAGCATCCGCACCGCCTTCGGCAACTACGTGCGCGACCTGGACGGGCAGAACCACGAGTACGCGCTACTGCACAACTCGGTGGCCAAGTTCAACGACGACGTCTGCTACCGCCCGGCGATGGACAAGCTGGTGTCGCTGCAACTGCCGCCCTACGGCCTGCTGTTCACCCAGGAAGGCAAGGGCTACGTGCTCAACCCGGCGCTGCTGCCGGAGATGAGCGGCCTGAACGCGCTGCTGGCGCTCGACTACATGCAGGTGCAGCAGCCGCGCCCGTTCACCTGCCGCCCGGCGATGTCCGGCTGGCGTCCCACCGCGCTGGCCACCGCCACGCGCTACGCCCGCGAATACCAGGACTACGCCCGGCGCCAGGGCGTGGCGCCGCAGGCCAGCGCCATCGACCGGCCGCTGTTCGACCGCCTGGCGCGCCGCCAGCTCAACAGCGTGATGGACCACGTGATGCTGCTGGCGCAGAAGCCCGAGGCCGACCAGCCGACGCTGACCCAGGTCAGCCTGCAGACGCTGTCCAACGCCGACCAGCAGTTGTCCGGCGAAAGCGAGGATTTCTCCCGCGTGGTCGATCCGCTGCTGTCGGTGCTGCGGCTGTACGACCAGATGGGCTTCGCCGCCAGCCGCTCCAAGGTGACCCAGTGCGTGCGCGACTACGCCGGCGACACGCTGGCGCGGGTGGACGCGCTGGCCGGCGCCAGCCGCCTGTACGACCCGAGCAACGGCCCCACCGACGGCAGTTTCTTCTCGCTGGGCACCACCCCGGTGACCAAGGACTACCTGGCGCGGCAGGTATCGCGCGGCGAGGTGCTGTCCGGCTACGCCAGCCCCTACGTGGTGTTCCTGAAGAACGCCGCCGTCATCGACGACGCCCAGCTCGACAACGCCCAGACCGTCACCTACTGGACCAACACCATCGACGAGTTGAACCGCTACGTGCAGTTCAAGGAGCCGGCCGGGCAGGTGGGCCAGCTGGACAACCTGTTCCTCAAGCAGTTCGCCGCGCTGGACTACGCCAACTGCCGCAAGACGCTGGCCGACTACAAGTCGCCCGAATTCGGCAACGACCTGTTCTCCGAGCGGCGGCGCCTGCTGGAGCAGCAGGTGAAGTGGCGCTGCCAGGACCAGCGCAAGGCCGCCGCCTTCGAAGCCTGGCGCGACTTCGCCACCCGCTTCAACCGCGATCTGTCCGGCCGCTACCCGTTCGGCCCGCTGACCGCGCGCGACGCGCCGCTGGGCACGGTCAAGCAGTTCTTCGCCGACTACGAGGCGCAGCGCGCCGACCTGGAAAAGCTGCTGGAGGACATCCCGGTGGAGCATCTGGAAGCCGCCAACCGTTTCCTGGCGCAGCTCGACGCCATCAACGCGTTCTTCAAGAGCAACCTGGTGGCCGGCGACATCAGCCAGCCGGTGCAGCTGGATGTGGCCTTCCGCGCCGAAGTGGCCGATTCGCCCGGCAGCGAGCAACTGGTGAACTGGACCCTCACCAGCGGCGAGCGCATGGCCGGCTATCCCAACCGCGCTACCACGCTGCCATGGCCCTACGGCCAGATGCTGGTGCTGGACCTGCAATGGGCCGACCGCTCGATGTGGTACCCGCTGGCCGACGGCCGCCAGGACGACCTGCAAGTGAAGGGCCGCACCGCCAGCTTCGTGTCGCTGGGCGAATGGGCGCTGCTGCGCCTGATCCGCACCCACGCCCCGCGCGGCACGCTGACCCGCGATCCCACCGACCCGACCCGGCTGCTGCTGGAGTTCAACGTGCCCACCGCCAACCCCGGCCAGCCCGACGGCCGCACAGAGCAACGCCCGATGCGCGCCTACCTGGGCCTGAAGCTGTCCGGCCAGGACCCGAAAACCCGCGCCATGACCGCGCTGACCCTGCCGGACGCCTTCCCGCGCACGGCACCGCTGCTGTGGTGACGGCGATGAGGACAACTTCAACTTCAACGGCAACTTCCACATCCGGGGTCACAGAGAACACGGAGCACACAGAGAACACGGAGAAAACCAAGGAGAAAAGAACCCTGGGGGGAAATCCTTCCTGGTTTTCTCTGTGCTCTCTGTGTTCTCCCCGTTCTCTGTGTCTACAGATTTGTTTTTCAGGTTTGTTTTTCCCCAGGTTTGTTTTTTGGTTTTTTAAAGGAACAAGGCGATGACTGATCTTTCCACGCGCATCGACCGCTATTGCCGCGAGAACCTCGAGCGCGATTTTGAAGCGTTGCTGGCGCCCATTGCCGGCGATAACCCGGCCGGGGAATCGCTGCGCGGCAGCGCCGTCTATCGCGGCATCGAGGAGGCGCGGCGCGCCGACGACGCCACGCTGCCGCAGGGCACCTGGGAGCACGAGCTGAAGCGTGCCGACTGGGACCGGGTCAGCCACCTGGCCGCCGGCGCGCTGGCGGGCAAGTCGAAAGACCTGCAACTGGCGATCTGGCTGCTGGAGGCCGAGATCAACCGCAACGGCTTCGCCGGCATCGCCGCCTGCGTCGCGCTGATCGACGCCTTGTGCGAGCGCTTCTGGGACGGGCTGTACCCGCCGGCGCCAGGCGGCGACCTCGACTACCGCGCCAACATGCTGGGCTGGGCCAACGAAAAGCTGCTGCCCGCGCTGCGCTGCATTCCCATCACCGCCACCGGGCGCGACCGCGATTTCAGCTGGGCCGACTGGGAACAGGCGCGACGCAACGAGCAGGTGAAAAGCGCGGCCGGCACGCGCAACGCCCCCGCGCTGGAAGGGCCGTCGCTGGCCGAAGTGAGCGCCGCGGTCAGCGCCACCGCCAGCGACGCCTACGGCTGGCTGTACTGCACCCTGGCCGACGCGCTGGACGCCATCGCCACGCTGGCGGCGCGCGCCGACGCGCTGTTCGGCGCCGACGGCCCCAGCCTGCGCACCCTGGCCGGCATGCTGGAGCAGATCCAGGGCTTGATCGGCGGCGAGCTGCACAAGCGCGGCATCCACGGCGAAGCCCTGCGTTTCGCCGCGCCGCAGCCGGAGCCGGCCAGCGCCGACCCGCTGGTGGAGGAGGACGACTTCTACCCGCCGGTGGGCGGCCCCAACGGCCCCATCGCCGGCCGCGCCGACGCCTACGCCCGGCTGTCCGAGGCCGCCGACTACCTGCAACACATCGAACCGCACAGCCCCGTGCCCTACCTGATCCGCCGCGCCATCGAGTGGGGCAACCTCAACACCGTGGAGCTGTACCAGGAAGTGTTCCTGCGGCTGGGCGGGCAGTTGAGCATTTTCGAGGTGCTGGGGCTGGAGGCGGGCAAGCGCGAGGGCTAGCCCTTGTTGTCCATTTGGCGCGACTGACCGTGGCGCCTGTTGAATGAAGGGGAGAAGAAGACATGGCATCAGACAAAAGACGATCGGACCGCGGCGCCCAGCTGCCCAGCGAACGGGTGTTCACCGGGCGGACCACCGAAACGGTGGGCGGCACGCCGGAGACCAGCTACAAGACCAAGCCGCCGACGGTGACCACCGCGTCGTTCACCTCGCCGCACGGCGAATTCGGCTTGAGCAGCTATCCGCACCTGACCGAAATCCAGACGCAGCAGGGCAAGACCAGCTCCACCGTCAAGCACGTGACCGACGTGCGCCTGCTGACCACGATGAACGCGCACGGCAAGGATTTCAAAGTCTTCGAGCGCTATCACCAGGACGACAAGGTGGGCGCGAAATTCGAGCACGACCGTTTTCTCGCCACGGCTCCCGACGGCACCGTGCACTCGGCGACCAGCGTGCTCGATCCGATGCAGCACCAGCCCAAGGGCGCGAAAACCCCCATGCGTGGCGACGACCTGTTCGACAAGACCCGGCTCAAGACGCATCTCGCTTTCAACATCGAGGAAGCGCCGGACGACAAACACCCGCCGCTCAGCCCGCGCACCCAGCGGCGCACGCTGGATCAGCAGTAACGGCCGGCGTGCGGTGTTCGGATTGCCGCCGCAGCCGATCAACAAGTAACCGTAATCCCCGGCGGACGACCTGTCCGCCGGTCGAAGGAGCCACGCATGCAAGCCACCGCCGCCCCGCAAGTCGATCCCGGCGACGAATCGCTCGCCGCTGTGCCGTTCGCCGGCCTGGCCGGTGTGCATCCCGACCTCGCCGACTGGCTGGCTACGCCGCGCCTGGCGCAGGCGTGGGCCGACGCCATCGTCGACGGCTGGCTGGCGGCCGAGGCGGCGGGCGGCATCGATGCCGCCGCGCCGTTCACCGTGCTGGACCTGGCGCCGGGCGAAGGCCGGCTGTGCGCCTCGTTGCTGCCGCGGGTGCAGGCGCGGCTGGCGGCGTTGGGACGCGGGCACTGGCAGGTGGATTATCGCGACGACGACCACGTCGCCGCGCCGGGCGCCAACCCGGTGGTCTGGCTGGCGGCCGGCGCGCTGGGCCAGCCGCTGCCGGCGCTGTTCGGCGTGCATTACGAACGCACCTTGCGCGGCGAACTGCTGGCCACGCCCGGCGACGCGCCGCACCGCTACACCCTGCGCTGCGACTGGCAGCCGCTGGACGCGGCAGTGCTCGGCGTGCTGCCGGGCGATTATCTGGCGCACGTGAATAGCGCCGGTTTCTCGGTGCCGCTGGCAACGCTGGCGCGGCTGGACGCGCTGGCCGAGGCCAGCGCCGGGCGCTTCCTGCTGCTGGCGGTGGACTACGGCGTGGTCGAGGCGCGCGACGTGCGCCTGGGCGCGCTGCACCCGCCGGCCGAATTCACCGTGGGCAGCGACCGGCTGCCGCTCAACCTGCACGCCATCGCCTGCCGCCAGCAGGCGCAGGGCGCGACGGTGCGCGCCAGCCAGCAGCACACCGCCGGCGCGGTGATGTATCTGGCATGGTGCGACGTGGCCCATGACGGCACGGCGCTGGCCGACCTGCTGGCGGAACGGCTGGCCGGTTGCGGCCCCGACGCCCACGCCGCGACGCTGGACGCGGCGGAACACCTGCCGCCCCGGCTGGCGCTGTTGCAGACCAGCGAACACGACCCCGAGGTCTGCGGCCGCCTGTTGCCGGCGCTGCTGGAGGCATCGCCGGAGGACGCCGTGGCGCGCAGCGCCTGGCGCAACGCGCTGCGCGGCGTCGCCGCGCAACCAATGTTGCTGGACGGCCCGTTCCAGTACGAGCTGGCCCGCGCCGCGTGGCGGCTGGGCGACCTGGCGCTGGCGCGGCACCAGCTGACGTGGCTGCGCACCGAGTGGCCCGAGCATCCCGACGTCTGCCACCTGCTGGCCGAAGTGGAAATCGCCGCCGGCCACGGCGAACTGGCGCCGCCGTTGCTGCGGCAGGCGCTGGCCGCGCATCCCGACCACGAAGCATTGCAGGCGTTGCTGGCGCAGTGCGAGTCCCGCGCCACCGCCCGCGCCGCGCTGTCGTGGTGCCCGGCCGCGCTGCCGCGCGATGGTGAACTGACGCTGGAACCGCTGGGCCCGGAACACGCCGACGCGCTGTTCCCGCAATACCGCGACCCGCAGATCGGCGTGATGACGCGCCTGCCGGATTTCGATACCCCCGGCGCGATGGCCGACTGGCTGGGCGAAGCCGCCGCGTCGAACCGCCACGGCTACGCGGTGCTGCACGCCGACGGCGGCGCCATCGGCGTGGTCTCCGCCGCCTGGCACGACGGCGCCGCCTACCTGCATTTCTGGCTGGGCGCCGACTGGCAGGGCCACGGCCTGGCCGCGCGCGCGGTGCAACTGGCGCTGTGCGCCATGCCCGACGGCGCGCAGCTTTACACCTCGGTCTACCGCGACAACCACCGCTCCCGACGCGTGCTGGACCGGGTGGGCTTCACCCCGCTGGACTGCCGCGCCGCGGCGCCGGACGACGGGTTGATCTTCATGCGCTGGCCGGCAGGGGGGGACGTGGCGGGGTTGGCGCGGCTGCTGCGGGGGTTGGAGAGTCCGATTGTGTTGGCGGGGGATATGGAATAGGGCAGGTGCGCGGCCACGGCGCGAATCGGTGGTGATAGAAAAAGAAACTGGAGATATGGAATGGATGGCGGGATGAACGGCGAAATATAGGCCGGTGGATCGCTATCGATTGGGTATTGGCTTGCAAATAGATCGGGGGATTGACTCCGAAAAACGCTGTTATTCAGCGTGGCAAGCCATGCTTTCAAGATACATATCGACCTTATGGCGGATTTTGAAAATAGGTGGAATGGTCGGGGTCTTGAGGTATGGCGTTTTTTCCGGGCATTGATAGGCCCGGGTCGACGTTAATACTCAGGAGTAATTGTGATGACAAGCCATGGTGGCGGAAGCCGATACAATTTTCCGATTATTTCGACTCAGTCTGGAGGGGCACTAAATCCGACAGAAGCAGTGTTGAGAAATACCGGCTCAAGAACTAGTCGAAGGGGGCTTACAACTACATGGGCAACTATTTCTCGAAACGGGACTTGGGCTCAAGTTCATTCCCATGACAGGGGACGGACTTGGCGGCAAGTTCCCTATAGACAAACTCGTACTAGCGGAGACCAAAGATCACTATCCCCTGCCTCAACGCGGGCGGTAAATGCCCTTATTAGCCCGCCGGTTCGGCGACGTACATAAATAAGCCCTCAGAGCGTCCCGTGATCGGGGCCGCCACAACACCACTGGAGAACCCCCATGAGCAGCGAAAAGCGCACCCTGCGCTCGCAGACCAACTTCCAGAAACTGGAGGAAAGCAACAAGCGCCAGATGGCCAGCCTGGGCGGGCTGAGTCACACCGGCTTCGACACCACCTCGACCATGAAGCTGGCGCACAGCGACAGCAAGCAGGGCAAGCTGGACGATACCGAGCGCCATACCATGCATCGCGATATTTCCAAGACCGCCACGCGCGGCGCCAAGTTGTCCGACGTGGTGCCGCCGTTCGCCCTGAGCGCGATGGAAAACCTGCGCAGCGGCAAGGTGAACGTGGTGCAACAGGATTTCCGCAGCAACCCGCAGAAGGGCGGCGCCTACGACGGTTTCATGATGACCATGTCGCGGGTGTTCAGCCATGGCGACAGCGCCGAAGACAAGGAAATCCCCTACCCGAAAAGCCCCAATCCCTACAACGAGGACGTGCAGTACGACCGCGCCCACCGCGCGCCGTACAGCCTGGTCGGCACCGAGGGCAACACCTTCAAGACGGTGTGGGCGCCGCACTACCCGAACATCGCCGTGGACAGCCACATGGAGCGCATGGCGATGAAGAAATTCGAGAAGTACGGCGACGGCAACGTGATGCACATGGCGGTGGACAGCCACGACCGCTCCACCGTCGGCGTGGTCTACGACCGCGGCGACAACCCGGGGATCAGCAAGAAGACCGGCAAGGAAAAGCCGCGCTTCAAGAGCGTGTTCGCGCAGTACGGGCGGAAGTTCTAGGCGGCGGGAAAAGTCTCGAAAGCCAAACCCCAAATCTTGAAACACAGAGGACATGGAGATTCACGGAGGAAGTCCGAGGGAAATGCACGTCTATTTGGCTTGATGAATCGCCACAGGAACCGGCTCGCCCTCCTCTCGTTTCTTTCTCTGTTTTTCTCTGTGGAGCTCTGTGTTCTCCGTGTCCTCTGTGTTTCAAGATTTGGGGTTTGGTTTTCAAGCTTCGAAGCGCTACCGCCCCAGCCTCACCGAAATACTCGGCCCGATCACGGTGATCACCGACTGCGGGGTTTCGCCGGGCTGGCCCAGCGGTTCGGTGCGCGGCACGGGGTCGTTGGCGTTGGGCTGGTTGTTGGTCGGGGTGGCGCCGCCATTGAGTTCGGCGCGGGTCAGTTCGGAAACCTGGTGCGACAGGATGGTCTGGCTGCGCTGCGGCAGGGGGGTATCGATGGCCGGGGGCGGTGGCTGGCGTGGCGATTGCGCCTGCAAACCCCACTGGCGGTAGACCGCGGCGCGACGGTCGTCCTCCAGCGGCTGGCTGGTGCCGAGCACCGCGTGCTTCGCGCCGTCGGGCTTGAGCACGCGCACTTCGTGGCGCCGGTCGCGCAGGCCGAGCGGGTAGGGCAGGAACAGGGGCTTGTTGCGCATATGCGGCGGCCTGGGCAGGAAACCACTTAACGATACACGAGGAAGCGACATGGATTACCAGCATGGCGGTGGGATGAACCCGGAAAAGGTGCCGCGGGTGAAAAGCCTGGACGAGGCACGCGCGGCATCGCAATCGGGCAACGTTTTCAAGGTGCAACCGGGCGGCAGCAGCTTCGGGGTCTACGAAGGCTGGACCAGCCACGTGGCGCCTACCACGGGCAAGTACTGGTGGCAGCAGGTGGCGACGCCTTCGAGCACCATGAGCACCAAGTACAAGAATCTGGCCCCCGAATTGCACATGACCGACCTGACGCGCGCCAACAAGGCGCTGGTGGCGGGGCGTAGCGACATGCTCAGCCCGCCATCGGGCGGCAACAACTGGCGCGGCAAGACGTTCAGCGATCGGGGCTTGCTCACCGCGACGCTGCTGCGGGTCAATGAAGCCTCCACTGTGCTGGGTCCGGAAGTCATGGGCAGCGATACCCATGACGCCGGCACCGGCCTGATGGCACAGGCGTTGTCGGAGAAATGGTCGGCCAAATCGCAAAAGCTGGCTTCGCCGGACATGGCCACCACATTCGCCGGGCTGACGAAGAAGTTTCCGCAACTGGATACGGTGGAGAAGGCGCGGGCGCAGAAGACCGAGCCGCTGGTGCAGCAGATCGCCGATTCGCGCTTCAGCGCCGCGCTCGCGGCCGGCCAGCGCGGGCTGGACAAGGGGTACGGCGCACATCTGGGTGAGTACGTGCAGCACAAGTTCAACAAGCACGGGCTGGGTCAGGTGCCGGGCGGGTGGGCGGACGAACTGCGGGCCCGACATGGCCTCTGACCCCGCGCGCAGCATCGCTTCGGGCCGGCGCACATCGGGCGTGCGCCGTGGCGCCGCGCAACGATCCATCCACCGATAAGGACCAATACCGTGGATCCGAAACTGTTACCCCAGAAGCGCACGGGCGGCAGCGGGGGCGATAGCCCGAGGCCGACCAAGAAGATCAAGCGTGAGGATTTCTCGGGGCCGAATGTCTCCCCCATCACTTCGACCGTTCCGGTACAAGGCAATCCGTTCCGCCAGCAATTGGACGAGGTGGGAAGCGGAGGGCGTATCAGCACCCAACTGGGCACCACCTTCCCGGTCAAGTTCAGAAGCGAAGGGGTGCGACAACGCGAGCAGCATCAGGTGAACGCGGTATACCAGCTGAAGGAGCAGGTGCGCGCCAACGACCAGCAGAAGTGGACCCAGGGCATGATGACCGGCTTCGGGCACGGCACCACCTGGAACGAGATCCTGCCGCAGACGCTGACGCTGGATTCCGCCACCAAGTACGGCCGCGCGATCAAGTCGATCATGGGCGTGCCGGTGAAGACCTCCGACCTGGGCGACTACACCGCGCCTGCCACCCGCCAGGTGAAGCGGAAGGCGACCGGCGTCGAGGAGACGGTCAGGAACACCCCATCCGACAAACGCCGGATCAACGACAGCGCCGCCAAAAGCGATGCCTTCTCCTTCATGAGCCCGGCGGTCACCTCGTTCGTCGAGGACCTCACCGGGCTGCATGCCGCCAATACCCGCTTTACCGGCTCCGCCGTGCGGGCCACCTTCCTGCGGGCCAAGCTGGCGCTGGGCAACGATCCGTCCACGCATAGCGACGACGACAAGGCGATGCTGGGCGATTTCAAGGGTTATCTCAGCGGGCATCTCAGCCAATTGAAGAAGGACGGCGCGGCCGACCTGGCCGATCAGGTCAGCGCGGAGCACAAGCGAAGCGGAACCAGCGCCACGGCGAGCAACTACCAGGCAACGGCCTTCAACCTGCACGAGGCATTGAACACCACCATCGACCACACCTTCGACCGCAAGAAGGCCAAGTTCGAAGCCAAGTGGGACAAATACACCAACGTGCAGAAGATGGACCCGGTGGCGGCGCAGGTCAGGATCGGGCAGAAGCTGGGCAAGTGGTGGAGCGAGGCGGCGCGCACCGGCGTCGCGCTGGACGATCACGCCAAGGACGCGTACCAGGACCACAAGCGGTCGCGCTACGGGATCGGCCGGGTGGAATGACGCTGAAAAACAACTTCAAATCTTGAAACACAGAGCACACAGAGGGCACGGAGAAAAGCCAGGAAGAACCTGAGGAAGGCAAATCCGGCTCTGGATTCCTTGCTTTCCTCCCTGTTTTTCTCCGTGTTCTCCGGGCGCTCCGTGCCCTCTGTGTTCCAAGATGTGGGGTGGGGTTCAAGGTTTGCAGTGGCCCTTTTCCCCCAGCCTACCTGCCGCGCACGCCCCGCCACAGCTTGGTCGCCAGCGTGACCAGCGCCAGCACGATGCCGCCGGCGATGATGCCGGCGATGGTGTTGAGCACGGCGGGGGCGAGGAATTCCAGCACCGGGCCGATGCCGGCGACGGCGCCCGCGTGGTGCGCCCAATCGTGGATCAGGGTGTTGGCCGCCGGCACGCCATGGGTGAGGATGCCGCCGCCCACCATGAACATCGCCACCGTGCCGGCCACCGACAGCAGCTTCATCAGGTAGGGCGCCGAATTCAGCAACAGCCGGCCGAAGCCGCGTTGCAGGTTGCCGCCGCGCTGCGACAGGTAGAGGCCGGCGTCGTCCATCTTGACGATGCCCGCCACCAACCCGTAGACGCCGACGGTCATGATGATCGCCACCCCCGCCAGCACGGCCACCTGCACGCCGAAGCTGGCGGCGGCCACCGTGCCCAGGGTGATGGTGATGATCTCTGCGGAGAGGATGAAGTCGGTGCGGATCGCGCCCTTGATTTTGTCCTGCTCGTAGGCCACCAGATCGATGGCGGGATTGGCCACCGCCTCGACGTGCGGCGCGTGCTCGGCCGCTTCCTCGTGCTTGCCATGCAGCAGCTTGTGCGCCAGCTTCTCGAAGCCCTCGAAGCACAGGAAGGCGCCGCCCAGCATCAGCAGCGGGATCACCGCCCACGGGATCACCGCGCTGATCGCCAGCGCCGCCGGCACCAGGATCAGCTTGTTGCGGAACGAGCCCTTGGCCACCGCCCACACCACCGGCAGCTCGCGCTCCGCGCGCACCCCGGTCACCTGTTCGGCGTTCAGCGCCAGATCGTCGCCCAGCACCCCGGCGGTCTTCTTCGCCGCCAGCTTGGTCATCAGCGCCACGTCGTCCAGCACGGTGGCGATATCGTCGAGCAATGTCAGCAGGCTGGCTCCAGCCATGATGGATTCCTTGTCGGTGGATGACGCCCGGCGAGGCGCGGGCGAACGGTGCGAGATGGTACACGATCTGAAACGGCGCTCGCAGGGGCGTTGCGCGCCATGGCCGCGACCCCGCCCCGGCGCGGCTTCCCTGGCGCCGGCCGAATGCGGTCGTCCCACGATTCGCCTTGCGTTCCCCCGCCCCGGTCGCAGGCGGCCGGACACAAGGTGCCTCACGCCATTCGCATAATCAGCCGCGCCAAGTCTTGATGAGCGCAAACAAATGCACTCGTTGCGGCCACGCAAACGGCGCTGTTCCACCTGGCTCAACTTCGGGCCGATTCCGCGTTGATCACCTTCCACTGTCTGTAAATCATTGACCGGCGCTGCATCAGCCTCTTTCTCGAAGGCTTGCGGCGACTGCCTTGCTTTTTCAGAACGACTCTTCTTCAGTGTGGCGCCGAGCCGGCGCCGTAAGGTGATCAGAATCATGCGTGCGCCGATTTCCAGGTTTGCCCTGTTTTGTCTCGTGACGCTGGCTGCCATGCCGGTGTTGGCCTCCACCCCACCGGACGGTGGTTCATGCGTGTGGTTTGCCGACGGGCAGGGCGCGTCGCAATTGCGATTCGCGCAGCAGGCGGCCGCCGCCCGGGTCGCTTCGCCCTCGCTGCTGGCGCTGGCCATGGGCGACCAGGGCTGTGGCGTCTGGGTGCGCGAAGCCCAGCGTGTCTCGCGTTACGACGAAGCCGGCCAGGCGGTTGCCCACATCGATCTGGTGCCGCTGCGCCAGCGCCACGCCGACGGGGCCGCCGCCGCCATCGCGGCACAGACCGATGCCGCTTCGGGCCTGCTGGCCGTGGATGGCCGCGACGGATCGCTGTGGCTGGCGGCCGGCCATTCGTTCATTCACCTGGATCGCGAAGGCCAACTGCTTGGACACGGCGAGGCGGGCGCGGCGATATCGCTGATCGAGGTCGATCTGCACGGCACGCTGTGGGCGCTGGCCGATGGCACCTTGCTGCGCTATCGCGCGGATGGCGTCCAGCTGGGGCGCTTCGATCTGTCGGCGCGCTATCCGGGCGTGACCCGCATCGCCTTCGACGATCTGGGCGGCAAGCTGTGGCTGATCGCGCCGCAGCGCGTGTGGCAGCTCGATCCGGCGCAGCTGGATTCGGACATCGCGCCGCCCGCATGGCGCGAAGGGGTGACGTATCAGGTCGGCCAGACGGTGAGCTTTGCCGGCCAGGTGTACCGGGTGCGCACCGCACATACCGCGACGGTGGGCGCCAACTGGACCCCGCCGGCCACCCCGGCCCTGTGGACCCATGTGGGCGCGTTGCAGCCGGCGCCGACCCCCGTGCCGTGGCAGATCGGCAGCTTCTACCAGATCGGCGAAGTGGTGCTGTACCAGGGCATCGCCTATCGCGCGCTGGCGTCGCACACCACTCACCCCGGCTCCGACTGGACCCCATTGAATGCTCCGACCTTGTGGTCGCCCGTGCCGGATGCGCCGCCGACGGTGCCCGCGCAACCGCATGCCGACGTCAGGACCATCGAGCTGCCTGAGGCGGTGGTGGATGTCGCGATCAACCCCAGGAGCGGCGAACTGTGGCTGGTGAGCGACACGACGCTGCGCGTCTACGGGTGGGATACCCAGCCACGCCTTCAAGTCGATCTGGCGACGCGCGGGCTGATCCAGCCGCAACGCTTGCGCTTCGACGCGCTGGGGCAGTTGTTCTGGCTGCACAGCGCCGGCCAGCTCACGCCGTTTGCCGTGGACGGCGCGGCGTATCCGGCCCAGGCAGTGGAAACCGGGCGCTCGATCCTCGGCGCCAACGTGTTCCAGCTTCGCCCCGCGCTGACCCTGCAACAGCCGGGGCCGTCGCCGATCAACCAGCCGCGCCCGACGTTCGCCCTGCATTACGACGCCCACTGCAACGGCAGCCCGTGCGGATTCGACGCCGAGCATTTCGCCGGTTATCGATGGCACGCCAGCCTGGACGACGCGGCGGTTTCGGCGCAGCTGCAATTCGACCCCGCGCAGCGCGTGGCCAGCTTTATCCCCGCCGAGGCGCTGGTGGACGGGCCGCACCGCTTCGGCGCCTATGTCACCGACCGCTTCGGCATGCGCAGCGCGGTGATCGATCACGCCTTCGTGCTGGACAGCATCGCGCCGCGCTTCGAATCGATGCTGCCGGCCCAGGGCGCAGTGGTCACCACGTCGCCCGTAGTGCTGTCCGGCCAGGTGGACGACGCCCTGGCGACCGTGCTGTTGAACGACGCCGGGCGTTGGCAGGCCAGCGGCACCAACCCGGCCACCCGGCAGTTCGCCTGGACGCTGCACCTGCAACCCGGCGCCAACGACATCGCCCTGACGGCCTATGATGTTGCCGGCAATCGCACCGAATACCGCCATACGCTGACCTTTGCCCCGACCTTGCCGGCACAGCCCGCGGTGGCTCAGGTGACCGCGGGCGCCGTCACCGAAGGCAACGTCACGGTCAGCGGCGCCGCCGGGGCCGTGGCCCCGGGGCTGCAAGTGGTGGTGACCAACACCCGCAGCGGCGAGCAGATCGTGGCGACCGCCGATGGCGAAGGCGCCTTTTCCGCACGGATCGCGGCGCAAGGCGGCGATGTGTTGTCGGTGGTGGCCCGCAACCAATGGGGCGGCCAGAGCGACGCCATCCAACTCACCGTTCCCAACCCGGACGAACCGGCAGACCCCGGCATCGTCCCGCCCGACCCCGCCACCCTGGCGCCGCCGCTCGATCCCACCGTACCCACCCGGCTGGCCGACAGCACCGCCTTCCTCTACACCGGACCCAATGCCATCCAGACCGGCGTAGAGCCCGGCACCATCGAGGCCAAGCGCGCCGCCGTGCTGCGTGGACAGATCACCGACCGCGACGGCAAGCCGCTGCCCGGCGTGAAAGTCCGGATCCTGAACCACCCGGAATACGGCCAGACCCACAGCCGCGCCGACGGCATGTTCGACCTGGTTGCCAACGGCGGCGGCCTGCTCACCGTGCACTACAGCAAGGATGGCTTTCTGCCGGTGCAGCGTACCGTGCAGACCCGCTGGCAGGATTGGACCATCGCTCCCGCCGTGGCCCTGATCCGGCTGGATGCGCAGGCCACCCCCATCGACCTCGCCAGCGCCACCACCATGCAGGTGGCGCGCGGCAACCCGGTGACCGACAGCGACGGCACCCGCCAGGCCACCCTGCTGTTCCCGCAGGGCACCACCGCGCAGATGATCCTGCCCGACGGCACCACCCAGCCGCTCGCCACCGCCACCGTGCGCGCCACCGAATACACCGTCGGCGCCACCGGCCCCAACGCCATGCCCGGAGAACTGCCGCCCACCAGCGGCTACACCTACGCGGTGGAGCTGAGCGTGGACGAAGCCATGGCCGCCGGCGCCAAAAGCGTGCAGTTCAGCCAGCCGGTCTACAGCTACACCGATAACTTCCTCGAATTCCCCGTCGGCGGCGTCGTGCCGGCCGGCTATTACGACCGCGACAAAGCCGCCTGGATACCGTCCGACAACGGCGTGGTGATCGAGGTACTGGCCGTGGAAGGCGGCATCGCCAGCATCGACAGCGATGGCGACGGCAACGCCGACGACGACACCCGCCTGAGCGCCATCGGCATGACGCTGGAAGAGCGCACCCAACTGGGCAGGCTGTACGCGGCGGGCAAAAGCTTGTGGCGCGTGCCGGTCAGGCATTTCACGCCTTGGGATTACAACTGGCCGTATGGGCCGCCGGAGGGGGCGGAAGCGCCGAAGGCGAAATTCCCGGAAACGCCAACGGTAGAAGAAAAGCCGGATTGTGAATCGGGTTCCATTATCGAATGCCAGAACCAGGCGCTCGGCGAATCGCTGGCGATTGTGGGGACGCCATTTACCATCAATTACCGGAGTAGCCGGCATGTGCGGAAAACTGAAATTGCGATTCCATTGACTGGTAATAGCACGCCACCTGGGTTGCAGCGGATTGATTTGATCGTTGAGGTGGCGGGGAAACGCCTGGAAAAGAGCTTTCCGCCTGAAGCGAATCAGAAATTCAACTTTGAATGGGATGGTGGTGATGCTTTTGGACGGTCGATGTTTGGAAGCCATTTTGCCAAAATCAATATTGGATATGTTTATAAGGCGAAGTACTATCAGCCAGCAGAGTTCGGTCAAGCCTTTGAAAGTTTTGGACGTGATGCGATTTCTGGGAGTAGCAACCGCAACGAAGTGACTCTCTGGCAAAAGAAGACATATCCGTTGATGGCCCACGGCCTGGCAGCCTTATTCGATATTGGTGGCTGGTCGCTCAATGTTAATCATCATTACAATTTTGAGAGTGGCGTATTGTCGCTGGGAGGTGGGGCGATCCGTAAGGGGAATTCAATTTCAAATGTGCTGGAGGTTGTCGCGGGAACAGGGTTTTCCGGGACCAGTGGAAATGATGGCCCGGCCGTTGTCGCAGCGCTGAACTTTCCACGTGGCCTCGTTTTTGACGATGAAGGTGCTTTGTATCTGGGGAATGAATTATATGGAGATGTGCGAAAAATATTGCCTAGTGGAATCATAAAAGGCGTGTTGGAGCGCGGAACGGGCACATCAAAAATCTACGATGTAGCAGTTGATAGAGATGGGAACGTCTACGTTGCAGACGGGTTTAACTGGCGTGTTCAAAAAATAACGCCGGAGGGCGAGGTATTAGCAGTCACAGGGGGCTTTGAAAGTCATCAGCAGGGAGCGGACAATTTTGTACCTGCTACATCGGTCGCTTCGTTTGACCCGAGAGGCTTGGCAATCGATGCCAACGGCAACTTGTATATTGCGGAGTCTGCTGCGCACCGCATCCGCAAGATATCGCCAGACGGCATCATCAGCACCATCGCCGGAACCGGTGAAGCTGGTTTTGCCGGTGATGGTGGCCCGGCGAATGAAGCATTGCTGAACCAACCGCAGGGCATGGACGTGGATTCGGAAGGTGTGATCTTTATCGCGGATACAGGCAATGCTCGAATCCGCCGCATCGCACCAGATGGCACGATTAGCACCGTAGCGGGAGGGGCAGCCGCTGATGCCTTGGGCGATGGCGGCCCGGCTATTGCTGCCTCGTTGGCACAGCCCACCGATGTGACTGTAGATGCGCAAGGGAATCTGTACATTGCGGATGCTTCAAATCGCCGCATTCGGCGTGTGGCAGCGGATGGGATCATCACCTCCGTGGCGCAGGGAAAAATGCCCCGTTATCTCACCGGTGGGTGGATACCATTTGAGGGGCCGCAGAGCAACGACATTGGCATGCCACTGAGCGTGGCCCTTGATATGCAAGGCTACGTCTACTTTTCCGGTTACGAAAACGTGGTGATGAAAATCAGCCCGCCGTTACCCGACTTTGATTCCGCGGACTTTGCTATTCCCGATGAATCTGGCGAAGAGATTTACCAGTTCGATCATGATGGTCGCCACATCGCCACCCGCTCCACCACCACCAATACCGATCTGTATCGCTTTGGCTATACCACCGAAGGGCTGTTGAGCACAGTGACCGACGCCGACGGCAACATCACCACCATCGAACGCACCGGCGCCGGTCAGCCCACCGCCATCATCGCGCCCAACGGCCAGCGCACCACCTTCACGCTCGATGCCAATGGCTATCTCGCCAGCGTGACCAATCCGGCGGGCGAAACCACGCGCATGACCTATGGCAGCGATGGCCTGATGCAGACCTTCACCAACCCGCGTAACCAAACCAGTACCTTCGGCTATGACGCCAACGGCCGCCTCACCAGCGACCGCAACGCCGCTGGCGGCGGTTGGCATCTGGCGCGTACCGAACTGGACGACGGCTATCAGGTGACCAAGCGCAGCGAGATGGGCCGCACCACCACCTATGGCGTGCAGACCCAGCCGGATGGAACCGCCACACGTGGCACGGTGCTGCCGGACCAATCGACCACGCAACAGGTGAGCAAGCCGGACGGCACCCACGTCGCCACAGCCGCCGACGGCACCATCACCACGTGGACCGAGGGCCCGGACCCTCGCTTCGGCATGCAGGCGCCGTTGACCACCCAGCTCAGCGTCAAAACACCTTCCGGCCTGGCCATGACACAGACCCATGTCCGGCAGGCGGCGCTGGCCGATCCCGCCAACCTGTTCAGCCTGCAAAGCCAGACCGATACCTTCACCGTCAATGGCAAAGCTTTCCGCACGGTGTATCAAGCGGCTGAGCGCAGCTACACCAGCACCAGCCCGCTGCTGCGCCAAAGCACGGTCAAAGTGGATACCCAGGGCCGCCCCCTGCAACTGACCCAGCCCGGCCTGCTGCCGGTGGACTACGCCTACGACGCCAAAGGTCGCCTGAGTACCCTCAGCCAGGGCAGCGGCGACGGCACTCGCACCACGCGCTATGCCTATAACGCGCTGGGTGAACTGGAAAGCGTGACCGACGCGCTGGGCCGCGTGACCGGTTACGGCTACGACCTGGCCGGCCGCGTCACCCGGGTGACCACCCCGGATGGCCGCGAAATCGGCTTTGGCTACGACGCCAACGGCAACCTCACCGCCGTCACCCCGCCCAGCCGGCCCGCCCACGGCTTCGACTTCAACAACATCGACCTCGCCACCCGCTACGCGCCGCCGGCTTTGGGGGCATCGGACGTCGCCACCCGCTTCGAGTACAACCTGGATCAACAGCCGACCAAGGTCGAGCGTCCGGATGGGCAAGCCATCACCTATGGCTACGATGCGGCAGGCCGCCTGAGCAACGTGGAATCGGGCGAGCGACAGATCGCCTACGGCTATCTCGCCAGCGGCCAACTGGGCAGCATCGCCAGCGATGGCATCGCGCAAACGTTCGCCTACGACGGCGCCTTGCTCACCGGCATCCAGCATAGCGGCCCGGTTACCGGCGAACTGGCCTTCGGCTACGACAACTTCTTCCGCCTGAAGCAGATGACGGTTGCCGGCACCGATATCGCGTTTGGCTACGACGATGACGGCCTGCTGACCCAGGCGGGTGCACTGACCGTGACGCGCGACGCCGCCAACGGGCTGCCCACCGGCAGCACCCTGGACCAGATCGCCACCAGCCAGCAGTACGACGCCTACGGCCAGATCGAGCGCTTTACCGCCCAACACGGCGACAGCGTGCTGTTCCAGGAGCAATACACCCGCAACAGCGTCGGCCAGATCGTCGGCAAGACCGTCAGCGGCAACGGCCCGAGCAAAACCTACGGTTATCGCTACGACCTGGCCGGCCGGCTGATCGAAGTGACGCAGAACGGCAGCGTGATCGGTCAATACCAATATGACGCCAACGGCAATCGCACCCAGGCCAACGGCATCGCTGCCAGCTACGACGCGCAGGACCGGCTGATCGCCT
>NZ_KB895359.1 GCF_000374805.1 Chitiniphilus shinanonensis DSM 23277 | reverse complement strand
GCTTGCGTGCTCGGCACGAAGGTCGCCACACCAGTCGCGACCAAGGTGCCATCGGCAGTGAGGGTGGTGTCTTCCTGCACCGTGCCGCTACCGAGGGTGGCGGTTTCGTTGGTGCCCTGGATGGTCACGGTGATGACATGGGTGGTGCCGTCGGCGCTGGTCACGGTGATCGGGCGGACGATGCTCTCGCCTTCCTTCAGCACCTGCACCGCCGGATCGGCGTTGTTCAGCGTGTAGGTCCAGTTACCGGCCGCGTCGATGGTCAGCGAACCGTACGGGCCGTCCTGGATGGTGCCGGCATTGAATACGGCTTCGCCGGCATCCGGATCGACGATGTCCAGCTTGCCGGACGTGGTGAAGATGGTGTCTTCCTTGACCAGACCCTGGTCGGCCCCCGGGGTGGCGGGCGTGATGATGGCCGGATCGGGCATCGGCATCACGTCGATGGTGACGACGATGGTGTCCTGGCCGCCCTGGCCGTCATCGACAGTCACGGTGAAGGAATCCTTGCCGTTGTAATCCTGGGCCGGCGTGTAGGTGTAGCTGCCGTCCGGGTTGATGACGACGGTGCCGTGCTGCGGGTCGCTGGCCTTGGTGAAGGTCAGCGGGTCGCCGTCCACGTCGTGCGCCACCAGCTGGCCGGAGACCGGCACGTCTTCGTTGGTCACGATGGCCTGGTCTTCGCCCACGGGCGGATCGTTGACCGGCGTGATGTCGATGGTGATCACCACGGTGGTGGTGCCGCCGCGGCCGTCCGACACTTCGACCACGAAGCGGTCGCTGCCGTTGTAGTCCTGGTTCGGCGTGTAGACGTAGGTGCCGTCCGGGCCGAGCACCACGGTGCCGTGGGTCGGCATGCCGTTGTCCGCCATGGTGAAGCTCAGCGGGTCGCCGTTGGGGTCGCTGGCGACGATGCGGCCGGTGACGCTGGTGTCTTCCTCGATGACGTGGTGCGCATCGGCGCCCACCGGCGCGGCATTGGCGAGCGCCTGGTCTGCCGCGGCCAGCCCGAGATCGATGTCGGGCGGCGTTTCGCTGCCGGTCTGGCCGAAGTTGAAGGCCAGCGGATCGACCGATTCGACCACCCGCATCAGGCGGATGAACGAGTGCCCGCTGTTCTCACCAGCGGCGGTCAGGCCGGCCGCGGCGGGGTCGAGCAGTTCGGAAATGTCGCCGCCCTGGGCCAGCACCTGCGCCACCTGGGCGGTGTCCTGGTCCACCTGGCTCAGTACGGCGTCCTGCGGTTCGGCCGGGGCGGTGCCGAGGAAGGCCGCATCGACCAGCAGGGAACGGTCCTCGCCAATGGCGACCTGTTCGCCATTGGGTAGTTGCAGGACCATGCTGCCGTCGGGACCGGTGACGACAACCTGGTTCTCGTTGACGTGATCGCCCGGCTTGAGTGCGGTAAGTTTGCCGGTGGCATCACGCAGGTAGGCATCGCCCAGGATGTGGACGATGGTTGCTTGAGCGGGTGTGGCCATGATCGTGCTCCTGCATACAACCAATGACGGTTGTTAACAATTTATGAGCACGGCGATAACCGGGCCATTGTACCGCGGTACACCAAATGGCCCTTTTGTTTGATCTGGCTCAAACTTTCGCCTGATCCAGCGCAAAAAAAAAGGGCAGCCAGCCGGCTGCCCTTTCTGGTCTGCCCGATCGATTACTTCTTGGTCAGTCCCTGGTAGACGGTATCGACCAGTTCGCCCTGGCTGTCGCCGACCAGATCCCAGGCCATGATGCCGCCCAGGTTGTTCTTCTTGACGAACTCGACCTTGTCCTTGATGGCCTGCACGTCGTCGTACACCCACATCACATCGCCATCCAGCTTCCACACGGCGCGGGATTTGTCGTCGCGGAACACCTTGCCCGGCATGGCCTTGATGTCGGTGTAGCCGGCGGCGCCCTCGTCATAGGTGCCCTTGGCCTTGCCCTTGATCGGCTGGCCCATGCCGTTGTTGTCGGTCTTGCTCAGGACCCAGCCGTAGCCGTAGAACGGCACGCCCACCACCAGCTTCTGCGGCGGCACGCCACCTTCGATGAACTCCTTGATGGCACCCGAGGTGGTCACTTCGGCGGACGAGCCGTACAAGGTGGCCAGGTGACCGGACTTGTTCGACCACGGGCCGTTGAAGTCATAGGTCATCACGCTGATCCAGTTCAGCGGCTTGTGGATCTTTTCCAGTTCCATGCCGGCCAGGATGTTGGACGGCGCACCGGAAGCGATGGTCAGCAGCGAACCCGGCTTGGTCGCATCCAGTTGCTTGCGGAACTCGTTCAGCAGCGCGGTGAAGTTCTGCTTGTCCTCGGGACGGACCACGTTGCCCGGGGCGCCCTGGCTGGCGGGGTATTCCCAGTCGATATCGATGCCGTCGAACACGCCGGCGGCCAGGCCCGGCACCACCTTGCCGTTCTTGTCCGGCACGTTGCCCTTGATGTAGGCGTCGATGCACGACTTGATGAACGCATCACGATTGGCCGGCAGCGCGGCATCGGAGAAGCCCTTGGACCAGTTCCAGCCACCCAGGCTGATCAGCACCTTGAGGTTGGGATACTTCTTCTTCAGCTGCTTGAGCTGATTCCAGTGACCGAACAGGCCGTTGTCGCCCTTGTCTTCCTTGCCGTCGAGCGTGTGCTCGGCCGGGATCGGGTTCCAGTAGTCGATGCCCGCGCTGCCGACGCCGTCCTTCTCCACGCCGACCGAGCACTTGTTGTCGACCACGTTGCCGAAGGCGTACTGGATCACGGTGGTCTTGGCCGCCGCGCCGCTGGTCTCGATGTTCTTCACCCAGTAGCCGCGGCTGGTGCCCCAGCTGGTGAAGTAGTAGACCATCTGCGGACCCTTGCCGGCCGGGGCATCGCCCGCCGCCACGGTGGCGACCACCGGGGCCGCGGCTTCCTTGACCTTGGCGTCGCCGTCGCCCTTCTGGATCAGCTTGATGTTGTCGAAGTAGACGTCGCCGCCGGCGCCGTTGGACTGCACCCATTGCTCCAGCGCCAGGTGGAAGTCGAAGCGGCCCTTGAAGTCGAAGTCATACGACTCCCACTTGCCGGTGTCCTTGATGCGCTCCGGGAAACCGGAGCTGGCGGTGCCGGCCACCCAGTAGTCGCGGCCCGGGAATTCGGCGGTGATGCCGATCACGCCGCCGCAGTTGCTCTTGCAGGTGCCCAGGTAGTCGAAGGTGAGCTTGTACTTGCCTTCGGGGAATTTCTCCTTGCTGAAGATATCGCCACCGAAGACCGGCTTGTCGAAACGCATGACCTTGTTGCCGGGACGCAGCGGGTCGTCGACGATGGTGGCGTGCATCGGAACGGTTCCGTCGCCGTTCTGACCGACCCAGAGCTTGTCCAGGTCGCCATCGAACGTCTCTTCCAGAACCACCTTGTCGGCATGGGCGAATGCCGCCACCAACAGCAGGGGCAGAAACAGCTTCTTCATTTTTTTCCTCCGGGGCACCGGTCGGAATGACCGATGTTTGTTATCAGCACCGGCGATCCATCCACACGTGCTTCGCCGCGCCAAGCATCGTATATAGCATGGTGCTCCCGCGCTGTCAGGCGCCTTGCAACGGCCGTGCCGGACGCGCAACGGCCGGCGTGCAGTGCAGCGCCGGCCGTTGCGGGATTCGCGGTGGCGGGCTGGCCCACCATCGGGGCGAGGCATCCCGCAATGTCCGCAAAATGGCGTGTTACTTCACTGACTTGGTCAGCAATTCGTCGGCGATGAGATTGACCAGGGTCTGCTTACGATCGGCGGTGATTTCCCAATACATCGCACCGCCCAGCCCCTTGGACTTGATGTAATCCAGCTTGATCTTCAGCGCCTGCGGGTCTTCGTAGGTGACGAACTCGCCAGTCTCGGCGTTGTACAGGTACGCCGCCTTGGCGGTGTCGTTCCAGTAGCGCTTGAAGCCCTTCTTGTTCAGCAGGTTCTTCTCGATGTCGGTGAAGTCGAGGTTGCCGTCCTCCCAGGTGCCGCGGCCCTTGCCGTTGCAGTCCTGGTACTCGCCGTTGCGCTCGCCCGCGGCGCAGCCCTTCCAGCTGTAGCCGTAGAGCGGCACGCCGACCACCAGCTTGTCGGCCGGTACGCCGGCCTTCAGGTAGGCCTCCACCGCCGACACCACGTTGAAGGTCTTGCCGATGCCGGGCTTGTCGTAGGCCGGATCGTTGACGAAAGGCGCGTTATGGCCGGAGAACTTGTTCCAGGTGCCGTTGAAGTCGTAGGACATCACGTTGATGAAGTCGAAGTCGCGACTGACCTTGTCCATCTCGGTGTTGGCGATGAACTTGTCGTTGCCCCAGACGGCGGTGGTCAGCTCGTAGTACTTGCCGTCGGCCTTGCCGGCGGTATCCAGCGCCTCGCGCAGCGAGCGGGTCAGCAGCGTGTAGTTCTGCTTGTCCTCCGGGCGGTGCTTCATGTTCTCGGCGCCGCCTTCCACCGGGTATTCCCAATCGATGTCCACGCCGTCGAAACCGTATTTGCGGATGAACGCCACGGCGCTGTCCGCAAAGCGCTTGCGCGCCTCCGGCGTGGCGGCGGCGTCGGAGAAGCCGCTGGACCAGCTCCAGCCGCCCACCGAGATCAGGTTGCGCAGGTGCGGATGCGCCTTCTTGGCCTTGCGCAGCGCGGTGAAGTTGTTCTTGCCGCCATCGTCCACGCCCGGATCGCCCACCACCACTTCGCCGTCCTTGATGTTGGCGAAGGCGTAGTTGATATGGGTGACCTTGCTGTAGTCGATGTCGGACGGGAAATAGGAGCGGCCATAGGCGCCCCAGGAGATGTAGTAGGCGACGACGCGGTACGGCTTGCTGGCTTCGGGGACGGCGACCGCGGCGGGCTTGGCGGCCGGGGTGTCGGCGGCCTGGGCCGCCAGCGGCGACAACGCGGCGGCAAGCAGCAGGGCAAGAAGGTGCTGACGCATTGGATGAACTCCTCTCGTGTTAACGCGGCTAACAAAACCCTCCTGGCTGCGTCGCGCGAACTTGCCGTACTACACGTACTGTCTGCGTTTCGCACTTCTTGCCAGGACCGCTTCGCTGGGTTTTGTTAGCCGCTCATATTGAAATTGAAATGCACCAAAAATGGCGTGCGGCCATGCTAACAGCATCCAGCGGGCTGGATTTATCCCCGCTTGCTGCGCCTCAGCCGCTTTTTTGCTGCTTTTGCAGCCTTCTCCGTTCGGCGAAGAAGCCGGACAGCTGGGCCGCGGCCTCGTCGGCCAGCAGCCCGCCCACCACGTGGGTGTGATGGTTGAGGCGGCGGTCGGCGAACGGGTCGATCACGCTGCCCGCCGCCCCGGTCTTGGGATCGCGCGTGGCAAAGACCAGCCGCGCCACCCGCGCGTGCATCATCGCGCCGGCGCACATGATGCAGGGCTCCAGCGTGACGTACAGCTCGCATTCGGGCAGGCGATAGTTGCCCAGGCGGCGCGCGGCCTGGCGCAATGCCAGCATCTCGGCGTGCGCGCTGGGGTCGTGCCGGGCGATGGGCGCGTTGCAGCCGCGGCCGACGATCAGGCCCTGGTGCACCACCACCGCCCCCACCGGCACTTCGCCGCGCGTGGCGGCGCGGGCCGCCAGTTGCAGCGCGACGCGCATGAAACGGTAGTCGTCCTCGCCCCACGCGGGCGCGACCGCCGGTTCAGTCATGGCCCAGCAGCTCGGCCGCGTGGCGGCGGGTGGTCTCGGTGATCTCGAGGCCGCCCAGCATGCGGGCGATCTCCTCGACACGCTGCGCCGGCGTCAGCGCGGTGACGGCACTGACGATGCCGTCGGCGTCGCTGCGCTTGCTGACCACGAAGTGATGGCTGCCGCAGGCGGCCACCTGCGGCAGGTGGGTGATGCACAGCACCTGGCGCGCCTGGCCCAGCCCGGCCAGCAGCCGGCCGACGATCTCGGCCACGCGTCCGCCGATGCCGACGTCCACTTCGTCGAACACCAGCGTCGGCACGCCCGACAGGTTGCTCACGATCACCTGCAACGCCAGGCTGATGCGCGACAACTCGCCGCCGGACACGATCTTCGCCATGTCGCGCGCCGGCGTGGCGCCGTGCGCCACGCGGAATTCGACGCCTTCCAGCCCGTGCGCGCCGGCCTCGCCCGCCACCAGCGCGATCTCGAAGCGGCTGTCGGCCAGCGCCAGCGGCCGCATCTCGCGGGTGACCGCCTCGGCCAGCGTGGCGGCATGCGCGGCACGGCGCGCCGACAGCGCCTCGGCGGCGGTGCGGTACAGCCCCTCGGCGGTCGCCACGCGCTGGCGCAACGCCGCCAGCCCGCCGCTGCCGCCGATGACCTCCAGCCGCGCCTGCCAGTCGCCCAGCAATTGCGGCAGCCGCTCCGGTTCCACGCGGTACTTGCGCGCGGTGCGCCAGATCGCGTCCATGCGCGCCTCGACCTCGGCCAACCGCGCCGGATCCAGTTCCAGTCGGTCGGCGTAGCGCTGCAAGGCGTGCACCGCCTCGGAGAGACTGGCTTCGGCCGCCCCCAGCAGCTCGCCCACCTCACCCAGCGCCGGGTCGTAGTCGATCAGCTCGCCCACCCGGCCGGTCACGCCGGACAGCCAGCCTTGCAGGTTGTCGTCGCCCTCGGACAGTGCCAGCAGCGCACTCTGCACGCCGTCGATCAGGCCGGCGGCGTGATGCAGGCGCGCATGCTCGGCGGACAGGGTCGGCCATTCCTCGGCGGCGAATGACAGCGCGGCGACTTCGTCCACCTGCCATTGCAGACGCTCGGTCTCGGCGGCGTAGGCGGCGGCGTTGCGTTCGGCATCGTCCAGTTCGGCGGCGGCGGCGCGCCAGCCGCGCCAGGCCAGGGCCACCTGCCCCGCCAGTTCGGCGGCGCCCGCGTAGTCGTCGAGCAAGGCGCGCTGGACCTCCGGGCGCAACAGTTGCTGGTGCGCGTGCTGCCCGTGGATGTCCACCAGCGTTTCGCCCAGCGCCTTCAGTTGCGCCAGCGTGGCCGGCGCGCCGTTGATGAAGGCCTTGCTCTTGCCGGCGGCGTCGAGCGTGCGGCGCAGCAGCACGCTGTCGGCCTCGTCGCCGGCCAGCTCGTGATCGGCCAGCCAGGCGCGGGCGGCCGGCACGGCCGTCAGGTCGAACTCGGCCGCCAGTTCGGCGCGCTCGGTGCCGTGCCGCAGCATGGCCGGGTCGGCGCGGTCGCCCAGCAGCAGGCCGAGCGCGTCGAGGATGATCGACTTGCCGGCGCCGGTTTCGCCGGTGAGCACCGACAGGCCGGCGCCGAACTCCAGCGTGAGGTCGTCGACGATGACGAAGTTCTTGAGGCTGAGGGTGCTGAGCATGGATGGTCGATGGCAGTAAGAGCCTGTTCAAGATCTTTTCACGACAGCGTTCGGGGCTGTGCCGGTGTGCGGCAAGGCGCAGGACGCGCTGCGGTATGAATACCGTGAGCGGCGTGCAACGCAGCAGCGCGCCGGCAATGCCCCGAACCCTTGGGGCCGGGCCGCGCTAGGCCGGGCCGGAAAAAGGTCATCCACTGCGTTGTGCTCCTTGGAAATAACCGGTTATTGCCTGCGTCGCACGCCTTGTGCCTGACCTTTTTCCGGCCCGGCGCTGCCGCGAAAAGATTTTGAACAGGCTCTAAGGGCGCTCAGTGCAGCCGCGCGCCCCAGTGCAGCTTGAGGCGCAGGGTGTCGTAGTAGTCGTAGCCGGTGGGATGCAGGATCCGCAGCGTGTTGCGATAACGCCGGATCATCACCCGGTCCTGCTCGCGCAGTTCGCAGTCGGACTGGTTGTCGAAGTACACGCGCGCGTCGTGCCCGCGGGTGAGGAAGAATTCGACATCGCAGGTGTCGTTGATGACGATGGGGCGGTTGGACAGCGATTGCGGGCAGATCGGCACCAGCGCCAGCGCCGGCAGACTGGGGTGCATGATGGGGCCGCCCGAGGCCAGCGAATAGGCGGTGGAGCCGGTCGGCGTGGCCACGATCAGCCCATCGGAGCGCTGGCTGTAGACGAACTTGCGGTCGATGAACACTTCGAATTCGATCATGGCGCCGGTGGAGCCGCGGCTGAACACCACGTCGTTGAACGCCAGCGCCTGGGCGATCTCCACATTGTCGCGCCAGACCGAGGTCTCCAGCAGGATGCGCTCCTCGGGCTCGAAGGCGCCGTTCAGCATCTCGCGCACCATGCGTTCCATGTCGCCCAGCGGCAGATCGGTCAGGAAGCCCAGCTTGCCCTGGTTCACCCCGATCAGCGGCGTGCGGTAAGGCGCCACCAGCCGCGCCACGCCCAGCATGGTGCCGTCGCCGCCCAGCACGATCACCAGGTCGGCCACCTTGCCGATGTCCTCGCGATCCACGCAGTCGAAATCGCCCAGCCCGTGTTCCTGCGCCGACTCGGTCTCGATCAGCACCCGCACGCCTTCGTCGGCCAGCATCCGCGCCAGCCGCCTGATCGGTTCGGCGATGGCGGGGGTGTTGTGGCGCGGCACCAGGGCGATGGTCTTGAACAGGCTTTGCATGGGCTTTCCGAGGGGCGCGCGCGGCCGCCGGGCCGCGCTTTCGATCCGCATTTAACCATACGCCGCGCGGGGTGCGCACGACGCGGCGCGCACGCTACAATCGGCCCATGTTAAGCGAACGCGCGCAAATCCTGCTTCGAACGCTGGTCGAGCGTTACATCGCCGACGGCCAGCCGGTCGGCTCCAAGGCACTGACCCATTACTCCGGGCTGGACGTCAGTTCGGCCACCATCCGCAATGTCATGGCGGATCTGGAAGAACTGGGCTTCGTCGCCAGCCCGCATACCTCCGCCGGCCGCATCCCCACCGCGCGCGGCTATCGCTTCTTCGTCAATCACTTCCTCGCCGTCACCCCGCCCGAGCGCCTGTCCACCGACGACATCCTGCGCGCGCATCCGGGCAGCCTGCTGTCGGACAACCCGCAGCGCGCGGTGATGTCGGCGTCGCAACTGCTGTCGCAGCTGACCAACTTCGCGGGCGTGGTGCTGGCGCCCAAGCGCCAGGACGTGCGCCTGAAGCAGGTGGAATTCCTCAAGCTGTCCGACAAGCGCGTGCTGCTGATCCTGGTGACCACCGACGGCGACGTGCAGAACCGCATCCTGCACACCGAGACCGACCTCGATCCGGCCCAGTTGCTGGAAGCCTCCAATTTCCTCAACGCGCATTGCGCCGGCCGCACGCTGGGCTCGCTGCGCGGCACGGTGGAGGCGGAGATGCACCAGCTGCGCGGCGAGCTGGTCGGCCTGCTCAACGCGGCGCTGGCGCAATCGACCGGCGACCAGGGCGAGACGGTGCTGATCTCCGGCGAACACCATCTGCTGGGCAGCGCGGAACTGGCCGCCAACATGAACCGTCTCAAGCAGCTGTTCGAGCTGTTCGAGCGCAAGGCCGCGCTGCTGCAACTGCTGGAAAGCGGCTGCGCCGCCGACGGCGTGCAGATCTTCATCGGCGGCGAATCCGGCCTGGCGCCGCTGGACGAATGCTCGGTCATCACCGCGCCCTACCACGTGGACGGCCAGGTGGTCGGCACACTGGGGGTGATCGGCCCCACCCGCATGGCCTACGAACGGGTCATCCCCATCGTCGACGTGACGGCCCGCCTGCTCTCCAACGCATTGTCGCTTTCCTGAACCCAGGCGCGGGCATCCCGCCCGCGACCGCAACCGGATCCTCCATGCGCTGCTTCCGCCCGCTCCTGCTCTGCCTCGCCCTGCTCGCCCCCCTTTCCCATGCCGATGAAGCGCTGCTCCAGCGCGACGATGTGCGCCAATACCTCGACAGCGTCGCCATGGAACACAACATGGATCGCGCCGCGCTCGACCAGTTGTTCCTGCGGGTGACGCCGCAGCCGGCGATCCTGCCGATCTTCGACCGGCCCGGCACCAGCCGGCCGTGGTACCAGTTCCGCGAGGGTTTTCTCAGCGAGTCGCGCATCCTGGGCGGCGCGCGCTTCATGCGCCGCTATCCGAAGATCCTGGACGCGGTCTACCAGCGCTATGGCGTGCTGCCGGAGATCGTCACCGCCATCGTCGGCGTCGAGACCAATTACGGCCGCCTCACCGGCAACTACCGCGTGCTGGACGTGCTGACCACCATGGCGTTCGACTACCCGCGCCGCGCCGACTTCTTCCGCAAGGAGCTGACCGAGTTCCTGCTGCTGGCGCGCGAGGAGGAAAGCGATCCGCTCAGCTTCATGGGTTCGTATGCCGGCGCCATGGGCTGGCCGCAGTTCATGCCGTCCAGCTTCCGCACCTACGCGGTGGACTGGAACGGCGACCATCATCGCGACATCTGGAGCACGCCCGAGGACGTGATCGCCAGCGTGGCGCACTACCTGGAACTGCACGGCTGGCAGCGTCACGGCGACAGCTACCTGCCGGTCAACGTGCGCGAGGACAACACGCTGGCCGAGGTGATGGAAAAGCCGTTCGACCTGACCCACAGCGTCGCCGAGCTGATGCAGCGCGGCGCCATGCCGCTGACCGAACTCGATACCGCGCAGCCCGCCGTGTTGTTCACGCTGGAACTGGAACCCGGCGTCGAGCGCTACTACCTGGGCCTGACCAACTTCTACGTGGTCACCCGCTACAACCGCAGCAAGCACTACGCCGCCGCGGTGTTCGAACTGGCGTCGGCGATCCGCGGCGCCTACGACAGCGAAGCCGACCTGGCGCCGCCGCCCCCGCCGAAGAAACCAGCCCGCAGCAGCGGTAAATGGAAGAAAGCGAAATGACGAGCCTGCCGCGCCTGCCATTGCGCCTGCTGACGCTGGCCGCCGCCATCGCGGCGCAGCTGGCAAATGCGAGCCCGTTGAGCGAATGCCTGGGCTTCAAGCCGGGCGACAAGGTGCTGGTGGTCAACGCCGACGATGTCGGCATGCACCCCGACCTGGATCGCGCGGCGTTCGCGCTGATCGACAGCGGCAGGATCCAGTCGCTGTCGCTGATGCCGCCGACGCCCAACTTCGCGCAGGCGGCGCAGATGGCCAAGTCGCGCAAGCTGCCTGTCGGCGTACACCTGACGCTGACCAACGAATGGCAGGCGGCCCAGCCGTGGGGCACGGTGCTACCGAAGGCCGAGGTGCCGTCGCTGTACAACCCGCAGGGCCGCCTGTGGGCCACCACCGAAGAGGTCGCCCGGCACGCCAAGCCCGAGGAAGCCAGGAAGGAACTGCTGGCGCAGATCGCCAAGGCGCGGGCCGCCGGGCTGACCCTCACCCACCTGGATGCCCACATGGTGTTCTGGGCCGCCAGTCCGGACCTGTTCAAGCTCTACGTGAGCCTGCCGGGCGAGACCGGTATCCCGGTGGTGATGCAGGGCAGCGGCATGCCGGTGGCGGATCAATTGGCCGCCACGCACGACCTGCAAGTCAACGGCGTGCTGACGCCCGACGCCTTCTTCATGCGCTACGACCCGCCCCAGCGCCGGCCTGGCCAGCGCTACGCCGGCTACGACGACCTGTTCGCGCAGTTGCCTGCCGGCATCAGTCACCTGGCGATCCACCCGGGCACCGATACGCCGTCGGCCCGCGCCGCCATCGCCGACCTGACCTTGCGGCTGTCCGATTTCGCGGTATGGAACGACGCCGCCACCGCCAAGCTGGGCAAGGGCACGCTGCACACCGACTACCGCGCGTTGCTAGCGATGCAGGCGCGGATCAACGCGGGCGACGAGCGCTGCCTCAAGCGCTGAGTTGATCCGAAACCCGACGCGGCCGCACGGACATGATCCGGCGGCCGTGTCTGCTTCATACAGGCGCGAGGAAGCGCGTCCCGCCAATCGGATTCACCAGATCTTCCACCACGGCTTGCGCTCGCGCATTGCCGCCTTGAACTCCGCCGAACCGCGCGGACGTCCGCCCGCCTTCAGGAAGTACTGGCCGAAACGCCGGTCGGATTCGTTGATGTGATGGATCAGCCACTGCTTGAGGAAGTGCAGCAGTTCGAAGGTGATCCTGGCTTCGCCCGAATCCAGCTTGTCCTGCAACGCCAGCACCTGCGCGATCAGGTCTTCGTGGCTTTGCTTGTGCTCGGCGAATTCGGGATAGCCCGAGATGCGCATCAGGCTTTCCTCGACCGCGAAGTGGGTGCGGGTGTAGTCGGTGAGCGCGCCGAGGATCTCGCGACAGGTGGAGGTGGCGTGGCGCTCGATGATGGCCTGGTGCAATTCGTTGAGCAGCCGCACCAGCTCCATGTGCTGCTCGTCGATCTCCTCCAGGCCGATGCTGAATTCCCCGGTCCAGTGAAACAGTTCCTGCTCCTGACTCATAGCCTTTCCTTTGTTGCATTACGCGGTGGTGTACCCACGTGGAAGGGGTCGAGGCTAATGGCTGAGCCGGGCCACACCTTGACGCACGTCAAGCCGATGGTCAAAAACATCAACGCCTGCCGATTCCGGCGATTTCGATCAAAGCACGATACGGCGATTTACTATCCGGACATTGGCGACGCCCAGCAAAAAGCCCCGGCATGCCGGGGCTTTTTTACAGCGGATGTCGCGATCAGCGCGCGGCGGTCTGCAACGCGGCGATGCGTTGCTCGATGCTGGGGTGGCTGGCGAACAGCGCCATCAGGCCATGCGCGCCACCGGCGATGCCGGAGGCCGCCATGTTGGACGGCAGTTCGCCCGCTTCCAGGCCACCCAGGCGGCGCAGCGCGTTGATCATCGGCTGCGGCGTGTTCAGGTAGCGCGCGGCGCCCTCGTCGGCGCGGTATTCGCGATGACGCGAAAAGAACGCGACGATGATGCTGGCCAGGATGCCGAACACGATTTCACAGACGATCACCGTGACGAAGAAGCCGATGCCCTGCCCCGGTTGCGCGTTGTCGTCGTTGCGCTTGAGGAAGGAATCGACGAAGTAGCCGACCACGCGCGCCAGGAAGAACACGAAGGTGTTCACCACGCCCTGGATCAGCGTCAGCGTGACCATATCGCCGTTGGCCACGTGCGCGACCTCGTGCGCCAGTACCGCCTCGACCTCTTCCTTGTTCATGGTCTGCAACAGGCCGGTGGAAACGGCGACCAATGAGTTGTTCTTGCTGGGGCCGGTGGCGAAGGCATTGGGCGCACCGTCGTAGATCGCCACTTCCGGCATGGCGATCTGGGCGCGTTGCGCCAGCTTGGCCACGGTATCGACCAGCCAGCGCTCGCTGGGGTTGCGCGGCGTTTCGATCACCTGCGCGCCGGTGCTCCACTTGGCCATCATCTTGGACATGAACAGCGAGATGAAGGCGCCGCCGAAGCCGAAGATGCCGGCCAGCACCAGCAGCGCACCGAGGTTCAGGCCGTTGGCGGTGAGATAGCGGTTCACCCCCAGCAGACTGGCCACGACGCTGAGCACCAGCATCACCGCAAGGTTGGTGGCAATGAACAGAACGACTCGTTTCATGATCCTCTCTCGTCTTTTATCGAAGGTGCACGCGATTGCCCGCGTCTGGATGGATGTATGGATTCACGGCATGGATTCAAGGGGGGCGCCGGGGCGACTCGCCGCCGGACGGGCGCGGAACACCGCTTCACCCGTCCGGGGGACTGGACAAGCAGGTCGCCCTAGGAGCCTGTGACCGACTCGCCCGCGGGTGGTTCATCGTCGGCGAGCACGATGCGGCTGGCGAGCACCTTGTCGATGCGCTTGCCGTCCATGTCCACCACTTCCAGCCGCCAGTTTTCCCAGGTGGCGATGTCGGCGGTATGCGGCAGGCGGCCCAGCAGCAGCATCATCATGCCGGAGAGGGTGTGGTAACGGCCCTTGTCCTCCTCGGGCACGGTACCCAGCTCCAGCTTGTCCTTCAGCTCGGGGATGGGGATCAGGCCGTCGAGCAGCCAGGAGCCGTCCTCGCGCTCCACCGCCCAGGCGTTTTCGGTGTCGTGCGGCATGAATTCGCCGGTGATCACTTCGAGCACGTCCTGCAACGTCACCAGGCCCTGCACTTCGCCGTATTCGTCGACGACGAAGATCATCTCGACGCCGGAGGCACGGATCTGTTCCAGCAGTTCCATGCCGGTCAGCGTTTCCGGCACGAACACCGCCGGGCGCAACGGCGTGGCCGGCAGGTCGATTGGCTTGCCGCCCAGCGTCTGCTGCAACAGATCCTTGGCGCTGACGATGCCCAGCACGTTGCTCAGCCCGCCACGGCACACCGGGAAGCGGGTGTAGTCGGCCTCGGCCACTTTGGCCAGGTTGATCTCCGGCTCGTCTTCCAGATCGAGGTAGATCATGTCCGAGCGCGGAATCATCAGCGAGGCGATCTGGCGGTCGTCCAGGCGGAACACGTTGCGCAGCAGCGCATGCTCGTTCTGCTCGATCACGCCGGCCTCGGAGCCTTCCTCCAGCATGGCGTGGATCTCGTCCTCGGTCACCGACGGGCCGGCGGTGCTCTTCACCCCCAGCGTGCGCAGCACGGTGGTGGTGGAAAACGACAGCAGGATCACGAACGGGCGCGCCAGGAAGGCCAGGCTTTCCATCGGCCGCGACACCAGCCGGGCGATCGCCTCGGGATTGATCTGGCCGACGCGCTTGGGCACCAGTTCGCCCAGCACGATCGAAAAGTACGTCACCACGGCGACCACGATCACGGTGGCGCCGGTTTCGCTCACCTGCGTGGGCAGGCCCAGCGATTCCAGCCAGAGGGCGAAGGGCTCGGCCAAGGCGGCTTCGCCCATGATCCCGGACAGCACGCCGATCGAGGTGATGCCGATCTGGATGGTGGACAGGAAGCGGGTGGGATCGTCGCCGAGCTTGATGGCGGCGGCAGCGGCGACGTCGCCATTCTCGGCCAGCTTGGCCAGACGGGCGCGACGCGCGGTGACCAGCGCGATCTCGGACATGGCGAATACGCCATTGAGCAGGATCAGGCCAAGAAGAATCAGGATTTCCACGACGGCTCCCCTTCGGTTGGGCGAGCGCCGCGGTTCGGGCGGAGCGAGGTCGCTGGCGGGCGGAGGATCACGGCAAAGTGGGCGTGATCGGAAAAGATGGCGGGCATCGGCCCAGGTTGCGCATCGAAGCGCCAAGATCGAGGTCGACTCATACGCGGGGACAAGACAGGCCCCGTTACTCCTTGGGTGAATGAATGACGTTGCGAATCTACCGCAATTCCACGGTGCTGTCTGCCGTTATAGCCCCTGACGAAAGGGGTTGCGCCACGCGATTCCACGCGGCTGTCAGCTGCCACCGAGCGTTGCCGCAGCGGCCGGATCAGGCCGGCGGCGGCGCGTCGGCATCGTGCTGCTCGTGCAGTTGCAGCGCCCACAGCCGGGCATACGCGCCCTCGGCCGCCAGCAGCGCGCGATGGGTGCCGCGCTCCACCACCCGGCCGCCGTCGAGCACGATGATCTCGTCGGCATCGGCCACCGTGGACAGCCGGTGGGCGATGATCAGCGTGGTGCGGTTGGCCGAGATCTCGCGCAGTTCGGCCTGGATCGCTTTCTCGGTCTTGGAGTCGAGCGCGCTGGTGGCCTCGTCGAAGATCAGGATCGGCGGGTTCTTGAGGATGGTGCGGGCGATCGCCACCCGCTGCTTCTCGCCGCCGGACAGCTTCAGCCCGCGCTCGCCGACCAGGGTGTCGAAGCCTTCGGGCAGACGGGTGACGAAGTCGTGGATGTGGGCGGATTTCGCGGCCTCGATCACCTCTTCGCGCGTGGCGCCGGGCCGGCCGTAGGCGATGTTGTAGTAGATGCTGTCGTTGAACAGCACCGTGTCCTGCGGAACGATGCCGATATGCGCGCGCAGCGATTCCTGCGTCAGTTGCCGGAGGTCGATGCCATTGATGGTGATGTGCCCGGCCCAGGCATCGTAGAAGCGGAACATCAGCCGCGACAGCGTGGATTTGCCCGCCCCGCTCGCCCCCACCACCGCCAGCGTGCCGCCGGCGGGGATGGTGAAGCTCACGTCGTGCAGGATCTGCCGGTTGCGCTCGTAGCCGAAATCCACGTGCTCGAAGGCCACGCGCGCTTCGCCGGCGCGCAGCGCCTGGGCATCCGGCGCATCGCCGACCTCGGCGTTCTGGTGCAACAGGGTGAACATGCGCTCCATGTCGGCCAGCGAGTGCTTGATCTCGCGATAGACGAAGCCCAGGAAGTTGAGCGGCGCGTAGAGCTGCAACAGGAAGGCATTCACCAGCACCAGATCGCCCAGCGTCATGGTGCCGGCCACCACCTCGGCGGCGGCCAGCCACACCAGCGCGGTGACACCCAACGCGATGATCACGGCCTGGCCGGCGTTGAGCAGCGACAGCGACACCTGGTTCTTCACCGCCGCCGCTTCGTACTGCGCCATGCTGGCGTCGAAGCGCTCGGATTCCCAGCGCTCGTTGCCGAAGTACTTGACCGTCTCGTAGTTGAGCAGGCTGTCGATGGCCTTGGTGTTGGCCTTGGAATCCATGTCGTTCATCTGGCGGCGGAACGCCATGCGCCATTCGGTCACCCCGAGGGTGAAGCCGATGTAGATGACGATGGTGCCGAAGGTGATCGCGGCGAAGTACCAGTCGTAGCGTTGCAGCAGGATCACCGCCACCAGCACGATCTCGACCAGGGTCGGCAGGATGTTGAACAGCATGAAGTTCAACAGGAAGGCGATGCCCTTGGTGCCACGATCGATGTCGCGACTCATGCCGCCGGTCTGGCGCTCCAGGTGGAAGCGCAGGCTGAGCGCGTGCAGGTGCTCGAACACCTCCAGCGCCACCTTGCGGATCGCCCCTTGCGCCACCTTGGCGAATACCGCGTCGCGCAGTTCGCCGAACACCGACGAGAACATGCGCAGCGCGCCGTAGGCCATCACCAGCGCCAGCGGCATCACCAGCGCCCCCTTGCTGCCGTCCAGCACGTCGACGATGTCCTTGAGCACCAGCGGCACCGCCACGTTGGCGAACTTGGCGGCGATCAGCAGTGCCAGCGCCAGCAGCACGCGGTTCTTGTAGCGCCACAGGTAGGGGAACAGGGTGCGCAGCGTGTTCCAGTCGTTGCGGCGGGCGGGGGTGTCGGCCATGGGCGGGTCCTGCGGGGGAATCGGCTACAGATAGGGGCGCGGCGACGGCATTGCAAGGCTGCAAGCCGCCGCGGAGCGGGCGGCGCGGGCCGCCCGGGGTGAATCGACCTTCCAACGCGGGATGCGTTGGCCACGGACCAACCCGCAGGGAAGGACGAAGCCCGGGATGCAGGGCAAGGCGTGCCGAGTGCCGCGGGGCAATCCCCGCAAGCGAGGCGCAACGCAGCCCTGCGCCCGGCCTTCGTCCTTCGCACCCACGTTTGAAGGTCGATTCACCCTAGTGCAGGGTGCGGGGGATGGACAGCACGAACTCGGGGATGTCGGTCTCGAACTCGGTACCGTCGACGGCGCGCATCTGGTAGCAGCCGCGCATGGTGCCCACCGGGGTTTCCAGGGTGGCGCCGCTCATGTACTCGAACGACTGCCCGGGCTCCAGCACCGGCTGTTCGCCGATCACGCCCAGGCCGCGCACTTCCTGCACCTTGTCGTGCATGTCGCGGATCACCCAGTGGCGCGACACCAGCTGCACCGTGGCCGAGCCGAGGTTGGTGATGGTGATGTGGTAGGCGAACACGTAGCGCTCGCCTTCCTCGTCCGATTGCTCGGCCATATACATGGCGCGCGGGTCCACCGTCACGCGGTACTTGTCGTCGTCCTCGTCTGTCATCTGCCGGCGCTCCGGGGTTTGCGTCTGCGCAATCTTAACAGGCGGTGCCGGCAAACGGCCGGCGGCAGCGGCTACAATCGCAGGATCGCCAACCGTCCGGGAACGCCCATGCACAGCCATCGCATCGCCCCCAGCATCCTTTCCGCCGATTTCGCTCGCCTGGGCGAGGAAGTCAAGAACGTGATCGCCGCGGGCGCCGACCTGATCCACTTCGACGTGATGGACAACCATTACGTGCCCAACCTGACCATCGGCCCGCTGGTGTGCGAAGCGATCAAGCCCTACGCCACCGTGCCCATCGACGTGCACCTGATGGTCAAGCCGGTGGACCGCATCGCGCCCGATTTCGCCAAGGCCGGCGCCAGCATCATCACCTTCCACCCCGAGGCCTCGGAACACGTGGACCGCACGCTGGGCCTGATCCGCGATCACGGCTGTCAGGCGGGGCTGGTGTTCAACCCCGCCACGCCATTGGATTACCTCGACTACGTGCTGGACAAGGTGGACATGGTGCTGCTGATGTCGGTGAACCCCGGCTTCGGCGGCCAGTCGTTCATTCCCGCCATGCTGGACAAGGCCCGCGCCTGCCGCGCCCGGCTCGACGCCTACGAGGAAAAGAGCGGCCGCCGCATCCACCTGGAGATCGACGGCGGGGTGAAGGTGGACAACATCGGCGAGATCGCCGCCGCCGGGGTCGACACCTTCGTCGCCGGCTCGGCCATCTTCGGTCACCCGGACTACAAGGCGATCATCGACCAGATGCGGGGAGAGATCGCCAAGGCGATCTGAAGCGGCATCCCAGTGCGAAAGCCGGCCACCATGGCCGGCTTTTTGTTTTGAAGCTTACTCAAAACCAAGAAAAGCTTGCACTTATGCAAGTTTGGTAACACCATCCGCATCACTTCACCGTCACAAAACCAATAACAAGCTTCCACTCATGACGCTTTACGATCTGAAGCCGCGCTTCCAGGCGCTGCTGCGCCCGTTGCTGCGCGGGCTGGCCGGCGCGGGCATGACCGCCAACCAGGTGACCTTGCTGGCGTTGCTGCTGTCGCTGGCCCTGGGCGTTGTCCTGGCGCTGTACCCCGACCCGCTGTGGTTCCTGCTGCTGCCCCCGTTCCTGTTCATCCGCATGGCGCTCAACGCCATCGACGGCATGCTGGCGCGCGAATTCGCCCAGCAGTCGCGCCTGGGCGCGCTGCTCAACGAGGTGGGCGACGTGCTGTCCGACGCCGCGCTCTACCTGCCGTTCGCGCTGCTGCCCGGCGCCGCCCCCGCCGCCGTGGTGGTGATGGTGCTGCTGGCCAATCTCAGCGAGTTCGTCGGCGTCGCCGGCCAGACCATCGGCGCACCACGGCGCTACGACGGCCCGTTGGGCAAGAGCGACCGCGCCTTCGCGCTCGGCGCCTACGCCCTGGCGATCAACCTGTATGCGCCGGCGCTGGCCTGGAGCGGCTGGCTGTTCTGGGCGCTGGCGGCGCTGTCCGCCCTGACCTGCCTCAACCGCGCCCGCGCCGCACTGAAGGAGCCGGCATGAATCCGTTCCCGATTTCCGACACGCTGTTCCACGCGCTGCTGATCATCGGCGCCGTGCTGCTGGCGGCCAGCGCCAGCGTGGCCGTGCTGGGCTGGCGCTTTCCGCAGAAGAACTGGCTGGAACTGCGCCAGCGCGTGCGCACCTGGTGGTGGATCGTCGCGGTGTTCGTGCTGGCGATCTCGGTCAACCGCACCGTGTCGCTGCTGGTGCTGGGCTTCGTCAGTTTCCTGGCGTTCAAGGAATACCTGACGCTGGTGCCGACACGCCGCGCCGACCACCTGCCGCTGCTGTGGGCCTACCTGGCGATTCCGATCCAGTATTTCTGGATCTGGGACGGCTGGTACGGCATGTTCATCATCTTCATCCCGGTGTATGCGTTTCTGTTCCTGCCGATGCGCATGGTGCTGCTGGGCGACACCCAGGGCTTCCTGCGCGCGGCGTCCACGCTGCACTGGGGGCTGATGACCACGGTGTTCAGTCTGTCGCACATGGCTTATCTGCTGGTGCTGCCCAGCGACGTCACCGGCAGCATGAAGGGCGACGGCGCGCTGCTGGTGCTGTTCCTGGTGGCGCTCACCCAGTTCAACGACGTGGCGCAGTACCTGTGGGGCAAGAGCCTGGGCCGGATCAAGGTGATTCCCAAGGTCAGCCCCAACAAGACGGTGGCGGGCTTCCTGGGCGGAGTGGCCACCACTACGGTGCTGGGCTGCCTGCTGGGCCCGGTGCTGACGCCGATGTCCACCGTCCACGCCACCGTGGCCGGCCTGCTGATCGGCGTGACCGGGTTCGTCGGCGACGTGGTGATGTCCGCCGTCAAGCGCGACCTCGGCGTCAAGGACAGCGGCGACCTGCTGCCGGGCCACGGCGGCATCCTCGACCGGCTGGATTCGCTGACCTACACCGCGCCGCTGTTTTTCCACTATTTGCGTTATCTGTACTATTGAGTGCCGGGTTTATATGCGCGCATTGCAGATGAGTAAGGGGAAGCAGGCCCCCGGCAGAGCCGGGGGCTCGGCATCTGTGGAATGCCAGCACCGGCACTCCCTGCTCGATTCCACGCCCCCCGCGCGCGCCTTGGCGATTAAGCAACCGCCGAGGGCGTGCTGCCTGACGCAAGCTCCCGGCAAAGCCGGGCGCTCAACCACCTTGGGATGCCGACACCGGCGCTCCCCGATCGATTCCACTCCCCCCGCCCTCGCCGCCGCGAGGGGGCCTCGCTTTGCTCGAAATGCTGGTTTGTCGAGCCTGCTGTGGTGGTCCCAAAAGCAGATCAAAACCGCCTGCTCGGTGGCGGATGTGTCGGAGGTCCGCCATGACTGATCGGCCCTCGTTCCTGCGACGGCTGTGGCACGCGGTGCTGCGGCTGGGCTTCGTGGTCGGGGTGGCGTGGCCGGTGACATTGGTGTGGCTGGGGCTGGCGATCCGTCATCGCGAGCGGTTGCCGCTGCGCGGGCCGGCCATCGTCGTCGCCAACCACAACAGCCATCTGGACATCCTCACGCTGTACACCTTGTTCCCGTTGTCGCGGGTGCTGAACGTGCGGCCGGCGGCGGCGGCGGATTACTTCCTGCGCAGCCGCGCGCTGGCGTGGTTCGCCACCCACGTGGTCGGCATCATCCCGGTGATCCGCGGCGGCGCAAGCAAGAGCGTCGATCCGCTGGCCGGTTGCTACGACGCGCTGGCGGCCGGGCGGATCCTGGTGTTGTTCCCCGAGGGCACGCGCGGCGAGCCGGAGCGGCTGTCCGAGGTGAAATCCGGGCTGTGGTTCCTGGGGCGACGCTTTCCCGAAGTGCCGATCGTGCCGGTGTACATGCACGGACTGGGACGCTCGATGGGCAAGGGTTCGCGCATTCCGGTGCCGTTCTTCGTCGATGTACACGTCGACCGCCCGTTGCCGTGGCAGGAGGACAAGGCCGCCTTCAAGGCCGAGGTGCAGGGCCGCTTCGTGGCCTTGCAGAAGAAAGCGGCCGGGCTGGCCGACGAAGCGCCCGTGCACCGAAACGCGGTGCATGGCAAGTGATGCGCCACCTTGTCGGCCCGACGGGGCCGGCCCTCTGATGTCGCGTGAATCCACGCCGAGGAGTCAATCCATGCGTCAAGCCGAAGAACGTCAGTTCCAGACCTTCGACCAGCAGCACCTGTTCTACCGTTACTGGCCGGCCACGCAGGGCACCCAGCCCAGCCGCGCCATCGTGTTGTTCCATCGCGGCCACGAGCATTCGGGGCGCCTGCAACACGTGGTGGACGAGCTGGCCCTGCCGGACGTGCCGATGTTCGCCTGGGATGCGCGCGGCCACGGTCGCTCGCCCGGGCCGCGCGGCTTCAGCCCCAGCCTGGCCGCCTCGGTGCGCGATGTGGACGATTTCGTGCGGCACGCGTCCGAGGTATCCGGCGTGCCCATCGAGCAGATCACCGTGATCGCGCAGAGCGTCGGCGCGGTGCTGGTGTCCACCTGGGTGCACGACTACGCGCCGAAGATCCGCGGCATGGTGCTGGCGTCGCCGGCGTTCGAGGTGAAGCTGTACGTGCCGCTGGCGCGCCCCGGCCTGCGCGTGCTGGAAAAGCTGCGCGGGCAGTTCTTCGTCAACAGCTACGTCAAGGCCAGATTCTTGACCCACGACCCGGCGCGCATTGCCTCCTACGACAACGATCCGCTGATCACCCGCCCCATCGCCTCGCATATCCTGCTGGCGTTGTACGAGGCCGCCGAACGGGTGGTGGCCGATGCGGGCGCGATCACCGTGCCGACGCAGCTGCTGATCTCCGGCGCCGACTGGGTGGTACAGCACGCACCGCAACACGCGTTCTTCGAGCGCCTGGGCAGCGCGGTCAAGGAAAAGCACGTGCTGGAAGGCTTCTATCACGACACGCTGGGCGAACTGGAGCGCGAGCGCGCCTTTGTCCTGATCCGCGACTTTCTCGACCGGCTGTACGCCGCCCCCGCACCGCAACCGGACTACGCCGTCGCCGACCGCCACGGCTATACCGCGCACGAATACCGCACCTTGCAGCAACCGCTGCCGTCGCTGTCGCCCAAGGCGCTGTATTACCGGCTGACCCGGCTCAACATGCGCTCGCTGGGCAGCCTGTCGCACGGCATCAAGCTGGGGCTGCAAACCGGCTTCGACTCCGGCAGCACGCTCGACTACGTCTACCGCAACCGGGTGCAGGGCCACACGCCGCTGGGCCGGCTGGCCGACAAGGTCTACCTGGACAGCATCGGCTGGCGCGGCATCCGCGTGCGCAAGACGCACCTGGAACAGTTGATCCAGGATGCCGCCGCGCGGCTGAAGCAGAGCGGCGAATCGATCCGCGTGGTGGACATCGCCGCCGGGCATGGCCGCTACGTCCTCGACGCGCTGTCCCAGGTGCCCGACGCCGAGCAGATCCTGCTGCGCGACTACAGCCCGCTCAACGTCGAAGCCGGCAGCCGGCTGATCGCCGAGCGCGGGCTGGCGCACAAGGCGCGTTTCGTCCAGGGCGACGCGTTCGACCGCGACAGTCTCTCCACGCTGGCGCCGCGCCCGACGCTGGCCATCGTCTCCGGCCTGTATGAGCTGTTCCCCGAAAACGCGCCGATCCTCGCCTCGCTCAAGGGCCTGGCCGACGCCGTGCCGCCCGGCGGCTACCTGATCTACACCAACCAGCCGTGGCACCCGCAACTGGAGATGATCGCCCGCGCGCTGACCAGTCACCGTGACGGCAAGCCCTGGATCATGCGCCGCCGCACCCAGGCCGAGATGGACGCGCTGGTGGAGGCCGCCGGCTTTCGCAAGCTGGTCCAGCGCATCGACCAGTGGGGGATTTTCAGTGTGGCGCTGGCGCAGCGTCTGGGTGAACCTCTCGCTCGTGTATGAAAAGCCACCTGGAGCAAGCCCCCGGCACAGCCGGGCGCGAAGCGGGGCTGTGGCACCAGCACCGACGCTTCCTGATCGAATCCACTCCCCCCGCCCTCGCCGCCGCGAGGGAGCCTCGCTGCGCTCGGTTGGCGCTCGATTCATGCTGGGTGGTTGGTCTGATGTGGCAAGCCCCCGGGCGAAGCCGGGGACGCGACAGCCGTGGCATGCCAGCACCGGCGCTTCCTGGTCGAATCCCCCCCGCCCTCGCCGCCGCGAGGGGGCCTCGCTTTGCTTGGGGCGCCTGGACGAGTCCGCGATCCGTCCGCCAGATGCACCAGCCATCCGGGGGCGCTCTCAACCAAGCTTGCGGCGATCCGGTGGCGTGCCTTGATCGATTCCACCCCTACCGTCTTCGGCGCCGCGAGCGAACCTCGCGTTGCCCAGGAGCATACGGCCCATGTCTGTTGATCCGCTGATTCCTTCCGTGCCGGTTGCGGCGGCCGCTCCGGGCCGGCCGTGGCGGCGCGCGCTACTCTGGCTGTTGTTCCTGGGGCCCTTCTTCTTCGGCGCCTATGGCTTCGCCAACTGGTATACCGCGCAACTGCCGCAGGTCCCCAGTCTGGTCTACGGCTGGGAGCGGCATATTCCGTTCTGGCCGTGGACCATCGTGCCGTACTGGAGCATCGATCTGCTGTATGCGGCGTCGTTGTTCCTGTGCCTGGACCGGCGCGAGCTGGACACCCATGCGCTGCGGCTGGCGGCGGCGACCGCGATCTCGGTGGTCGGCTTCCTGCTGTTCCCACTGCGCTTCTCGTTCGTCCGACCCGATACCGACGGCGTATTCGGCGCGCTGTTCGATTCGCTGACCGCGTTCGACCTGCCGTACAACCAGGCGCCGTCGCTGCATATCTCGTTGCTGTGGCTGCTGTGGCTGCGCTATGCCGCGCACACCCCGCGCGGCTGGCGGCCGTTGCTGCACGGCTGGTTCTTCCTGATCGGGCTGTCGGTGCTGACCACCTGGCAGCACCACATGATCGACGTGGTCAGCGGCTTGGCGGTGGGGTTGTTCATTGCCTACGCGCTGCCGATGCCGCCGCATGGCTGGCCGCGCTGGCGCAGCGCCGATCCGGCGCGCGCGCGTCGGCTGGCCGCTTGCTACGCCATCGGCGGGCTGGCGTTGCTGTCGCCCGCGCTGTACTGGGGCGGCTGGAGCTGGCTGTTGCTGTGGCCGGCCTGGGCGCTGGCATTGCTGGCCTGGGGCTACGGTCATGCCGGGCCGGCGGTGTTCCAGAAGGATGCCGCCGGCCGGCAGACGCTGGCGGCGTGGCTGCTGCTGGCACCGCATCGCCTGGGCGCGTGGTGCTCGTTCCGCCTGTATCGGCCCCGGCTGGCACGGCTGACGCGGGTCGACGACGAGGTGTGGCTCGGCTGCCATCCCGATGCCGCCACGCTCGCCCGCTGCGCCGCCGTGCTCGACGTCTGCGGCGAACTGCCGCGCCGCGCGCTGCCGGGTCAACCCTACGCCGCGGTGCCGCTGCTCGACCTGTTGCCGCCGACACCGGACGAACTGGCGCAGGCGGTCGCCCGGCTGGAACAGCTGCGGCAGCAGCACGGCGCCGTGCTGGTGCATTGCGCGCTCGGCCTGTCGCGCAGCGCCACGGTCGTCGCCGCATGGCTGGTCGCCAGCGGCCGCGAGCCCGACACCGGGCACGCGCTGCGCCGGCTGCGCGCCGCGCACCCCGCCGTGGTACTGCATACCACCCACCTCCGCGCGCTCGACGCCTCGCACCCCATCATCGCCACCACGCCCATCCCATGGCCCTGAACGAAGCACAACGCGCCCACGCCACCGCCGGCGGCACCCTGATCGCCCTGCTGGATTGCTGCGCACGGCTGGGCTGGCTCTCGCTGGCGTTCACCCTGCACGCCGGCTGGCTGTTGAGCGGCGGCGTGCCGCTCCCGCTGTGGCTGACCATGACCGCGGTGGTGACGCTGGGCCTGGGCGTGCAGTACCTGGCGCTGCGGCTGGCCCTGGATGCACGGCTGTTCCGCGTGCTGTACCGGGACGGCGCCGACGCGGCGGCGTTCGACCAGGCGCTGGCCGAACTGTTCGGCCGCCCCGCGCCCGAGGAAGGCGCACGCCCGCTCGCGGATCGTTGGCGCGGCACGCGCAGGCTGGTCCGGGTCTTCGTGCTGTTGTGCGGCGCGCAGGCGACGATCTGGGTCATCGCCCTGATCTCGCGCGCCTGGGCATAATCCGGCGCAAAGCGCGGTGGCCGGCATCCGCTATCATGGCAACTCTTGCCCCAGGGAACCCGCCATGACCATTCGCGCCTTCGCCTTCGACCTCGACGGCACCCTCGTCGACTCCATCGCCGATCTCGCCCGCGCCGCCAACGCCGCGCGCGCCGACCTGGGGCTGCCGCCGCTGGCCGAGGAGACGGTGCAGGGCTTCGTCGGCGACGGCGCCGCCAGCCTGGTGGCGCGCACCCTGGCGGGCGACCACGCCGCCAACTGGCACAACACCGCCGAGCAACAGCAGGCCATGGCGCGCTTCGACGTGCACTACAAGGCCGGCCTCACCATCGCCACCCGCTTCTACCCGGAAGTCCAGGAAACGCTGCATTCGCTGCACGAACTGGAATACCCGCTGGCCATCGTCACCAACAAGCCCGAGCGCTATACGCTGCCGCTGCTGCGCGAACTGGGCATCTCCGAGCGCTTCGACGTGATCGTCTCCGGCGACACGCTGGCGGAAAAGAAGCCGTCGCCGCTGCCGTTGCAGTTCGTGCTGGAGCGCTTGTCGCTGTCGCCCGAGCAACTGCTGATGGTGGGCGACTCCAAGAACGACGTGCTGGCCGCCAAGGCCGCCGGCACGCCGTCGGTGCTGGTCAGCTACGGCTATGGCCGCGACGTGCAGGAGATGGGCGCGGACCATGTGATCCGCTTCTTCTCCGAAGTGCTGGAGTTCATCGACTGAGCCGACTGAGCCGGCGCTAGCATTCCAACGGTCGCGCAGCTTTTACGGTAGCAAGCCCCCGGCCAAGCCGGGCGCGCAAGCCCTGTGATGCGCAAACGGCCGGCTCCCCTGATCCATCCCACTCCCCCCGCCCTCGCCGCACGCACCTTGGCGAATTTGCATCTCCCGCTGATCACCCAGCGGCATCAGGCCCCCGGCAGAGCCGGGCGCATAACGGTACGGGTCTGCCGACAACGGCGCTTCTTGGTCGATTCCACTCCCCCCGCCCTCGCCGCCCGCACCTTGGCGAATTTGCATCTCCCGCTGATCACCCAGCGGCATCAGGCCCCCGGCAGAGCCGGGCGCATAACGGTACGGGTCTGCCGGCAACGGCGCTTCTTGGTCGATTCCACTCCCCCCGCCCTCGCCGCCGCGAGGTAGGCTCGCTTTGCTCGCGGTTGCATCGGCCGGCGGCGCCAACCCCCGGCCCGACTTCAGAAAGCGAACGGTCGCGGCGTTCCGGCCAGTTGCTCGCGAACCTGCGCCACGATCTCGAATGAACGCAGTCGCGCGGCGTGGTCGTGGATCTGCCCGGTGACCATCAGCTCGTCGGCGCCGGTGTCGGCGATGAAGTCCGCCAGCCCCTGGCGCACCGTCTCCGGTGAGCCGACCACGGCGCAGGCCAGCGCGTGCGCCACGCCGGCGCGCTCGATCTCCGACCAGTCGTCCGGCTCACAATCCTGCGGCGCGCGCAGCGGGCCCGGCTGGCCCCGCCGCAGGTTGACGAACTGCTGTTGCAGCGACAGGAACAGGCGCTGCGCCGCGTCGTCGCTGTCGGCGGCGAACACGTTGATCCCCAGCATCACATGCGGCTTCGGCCAGGCGGCCGATGGCCGGAACTGGCTGCGGTACACCTCGATCGCCGCCCGCAGGTAGTCGGGCGCGAAATGCGAGGCGAAGGCGAACGGCAGGCCGAGCGACGCGGCCAGTTGTGCGCTGAACAGGCTGGAGCCGAGCAGCCAGATCGGCACCTCCAGCCCGGCGCCAGGCACGGCGCGCACCGCCTGCCCCGGCGTGGCCGGCGCGAAATAGCCCTGCAACTCCAGCACGTCCTGCGGGAAAGTCTCGGCGCTCATGGTCATCTCGCGCCGCAAGGCGCGCGCGGTGCGCTGGTCGGTGCCCGGTGCGCGCCCCAACCCCAGGTCGATGCGGCCCGGATAGAGCGAGGCCAGCGTGCCGAACTGTTCGGCGACCACCAGCGGCGCATGGTTGGGCAGCATCACCCCGCCCGAGCCGACGCGGATGGTCGAGGTGCCGCCGGCCACGTGGCCGATCAGCACCGCGGTCGCCGAGCTGCCGATGCCGCTCATGTTGTGGTGCTCGGCCAACCAGAAGCGCCGGTAGCCCAGCTTTTCCACATGGCGCGCCAGATCCAGCGTGTTGCGGAACGCCTGGGCGGCGTCGCCGCCGGCGACGATGGGCGCGAGGTCGAGAACGGAAAACGGAATCATGGCGGCTCCTGGCCTGCGGCGCGGACGGACAGGCGGGTGCGGGATGAAGGGACGCGAAACGCGTGGCGGGCACCGGGCACATTCCGGCCCGGTAGGTCGGCTTTGCCGCGAACGGCGTGACCCTGCGCGTTAGATGCGCGCCCCGCGCTGGATTTCAACCGGCGCGGAGCGGCCTGGAGTGGATCGACCTTCGCGCCACGGCGCGGGTCGGTTCGCCTTGCCGTTCAGGCGCGGCGATAGGTGACGAAGTCGTAGCGCACGCCGTCGGCCTGCTGGTGCGCTTCGCGGCCTTCCTCGCGCCATTCGCCGGCGGGGATCTCGGGGAACCAGGCGTCGCCCTCGGGCGCGAGGTCGACTTCGGTGAGATAGAGCGTGTCGGCCAGCGGCAGCGCCTGGCGGTAGATGTCGCCGCCGCCGATCACGAACAGCGTACCCTCGCCCGCCGCCGCGCGCGCGCTGGCCAGGTCGGGGAACGTTTCCGCCCCCGGCGCCGACCAGCCCGGATTGCGCGTGACCACCAGATGGCGGCGGCCGGGCAACAGGCCGGGCAGCGATTCGAAGGTCTTGCGGCCCATCAGCATCGGCGAGCCCATGGTCAGCGCCTTGAAGCGCTTCAGGTCGTCCGGCAGGCGCCACGGCAGCCGGTTGTCCACGCCGATCACCCGGTTGCGGGCGACGGCTGCGATCAATGCCAGCGACATCAGCCGCGCGCCGCCAGGAAGGCGGCGATGGCGCGTTCCAGCCGCGCCAGGCCCTCGTCGAGGTCGGCGTCCTCGATCACCAGCGACGGCGCCAAGCGGATCACGTTGGGGCCGGCCATCAGCACCATCAGGCCCTGCAACGCGGCCTGCGCCAGGATCTCGCGCGCCTGGCCGGCGTACTCGGCCTTGAGCTCGGCGCCGATCAGCAGGCCCTTGCCGCGCACTTCGCCGAACACGTCGTGGCGGGCGTTGAGCGCCGCCAGCCCGGCGATCACGCGGTCGTGCTGGCGACACACGCCGCCCAGCACTTCCGGGGTGTTGATGGTGCGGATGGCGGCGCCGGCCACGGCGCAGGCCAGCGCGTTGCCGCCGTAGGTGGTGCCGTGGGTGCCGACCGCCAGGTGCTTGGCCAGCTCGGCGGTGGTCAGCATGGCGCCGATCGGGAAGCCGCCGCCCAGGCCCTTGGCGCTGCTCAGGATGTCCGGCACCACGCCGTAATCCATGTAGGCGTAGAGGTGGCCGGTGCGGCCGACGCCGGTCTGCACTTCGTCGAAGATCAGATAGGCGCCGTGCTTGTCGCACAGTTCGCGCGCGCCGAGCAGGAATTCGCGCGACGCGGGCAGCACGCCGCTTTCGCCCTGGATCGGCTCGATGATGACGGCGGCGGTGTCGTCGTCGATCAGCCGGGCGAGGCTGTCGAGGTCGTTGAAATCGAAGTGTTCGATGCCGGCCGGGCGCGGGCCGAAGCCGTCGGAATACTTGGCCTGGCCGCCGACGCAGACGGTGAAGAAGGTGCGGCCGTGGAAGCTGTTCCAGGCGGACAGCACCTTGTGCTTGCGCTCGCCGTGCTGTTCGATGGCGGCGCGGCGCGCCAGCTTGAGCGCGGCTTCGTTGGCCTCGGCGCCGGAATTGCAGAAGAACACGCGCTCGGCGAAGGTGGCCGCCACCAGTTGCTCGGCCAGCGCCAGCGCCGGCTCGTTGGTGAACACGTTGGACACGTGCCACAGGGTGTTGCCCTGCTCGGTCAGTGCCTTGACCAGCGCCGGGTGGCAATGGCCCAGCGAGTTGACGGCGATGCCGCCGGCCAGGTCGATGTACTCGCGCCCCTCCTGATCCCAGACGCGGCTGCCGGCGCCACGCACCGGCACGAAGGCGGCGGGGGCGTAGTTGGGCACCATGTACTGATCGAAATCGGAGCGGGAGAGCGACATTGCGGGTCCTTTGTGGGCGGCGGGTCGGAAAACCCGAATCTTAAAACAAGCCCGGCGCGATGAATATCGCGCCGAGGGTGCGTCGGGCGGATGACCGAACCATCCGCCCGGGGCCGGAACGGCGGTCGCGCGTCAGCGTGCCTGACCCGCCAGGTACAGCCAGGTCTCGACCACGGTGTCGGGGTTGAGCGAGATGGTCTCGATGCCCTCTTCCACCAGCCATTGCGCGAAGTCGGGATGGTCGCTCGGCCCCTGGCCGCAGATGCCGACGTACTTGCCATGGGCGCGGCAGGCGCGAATCGACATCGACAGCATGGCCTTCACCGCGTCGTTGCGTTCGTCGAAGCTGGCCGATACCGGGCCCCCCGAGTCGCGGTCGATGCCCAGCGTCAGCTGCGTCATGTCGTTGGAGCCGATGGAGAAGCCGTCGAAGTATTGCAGGAACTGCTCGGCCAGCACGGCGTTGGCGGGGATCTCGCACATCATGATCACGCGCAGCCCGTTGTCGCCGCGCTTCAGGCCGTTGGCCGCCAGCAGGTCGATCACCTCGGACGCCTCCTTCACCGTGCGTACGAACGGGATCATCACCTCGACGTTGGTCAGCCCCATGCCGTCGCGCACCTTCTTCACCGCGCGGCATTCCAGCTCGAAGCAATCGCGGAAGCTGGCATCGACGTAACGCGCCGCGCCGCGGAAGCCGATCATCGGGTTTTCCTCGTGCGGCTCGTACATCGGCCCGCCCAGCAGGTTGGCGTATTCGTTCGACTTGAAGTCGGACAGGCGCACGATGACCTTCTTGGGCCAGAACGCGGCCGCCAGGGTGGCGATGCCTTCGCCCAGCTTGTCCACGTAGAAGTCGACCGCCGAGCGATAGCCGGCCATACGCTCCTCGACCTGCGCCTTCAGCTCGGCCGGCAGCTTGGGATACGCCAGCAGCGCCTTGGGGTGCACGCCGATCATGCGGTTGATGATGAACTCCAGCCGCGCCAGGCCCACGCCCTCGTTGGGCAACTGGCAGAACTCGAACGCCAGCTCGGGGTTGCCGACGTTCATCATCAGCTTGACCGGCGGGACGGGCATCTTTTCCAGCGCCACTTCCTGGCGTTCGAACGCCAGCAGGCCCTGGTAGACGTTGCCGGTGTCGCCCTCGGCGCAGGAGACGGTGACTTCCTGGCCGTCGCGCAGCACGCGGGTGGCGTCGCCGCAGCCGACCACGGCCGGGATGCCCAGCTCGCGCGCGATGATGGCGGCGTGACAGGTGCGCCCGCCGCGGTTGGTGACGATGGCCGAGGCGCGCTTCATTACCGGCTCCCAGTCCGGGTCGGTCATGTCGGACACCAGCACGTCGCCCGGCGCCACCTTGTCCATCTCCGACACGTCGCGGATCACCCGCACCTTGCCCTGGCCGATCTTCTGGCCGATGGCGCGGCCGTGGGTCACCACCTCGCCCTTTTCCTTGAGGCGGAACTTGGACAGCTTGTCGACCGCGCTTTCCTGCGATTTCACCGTCTCGGGGCGGGCCTGGAGGATGTAGAGCTTGCCGTCCACGCCATCGCGGCCCCATTCGATGTCCATCGGGCGCTGGTAGTGCGCCTCGATGATCAGCGCGTAGCGCGCCAGTTCCTCGACCTCGGCGTCGCTGATCGAGAACTGGCGACGCTGTTCGAGCGGCACGTCCACGGTCTTGACCGAGCGCCCGGCGCGGGCCTCGGTGTCGAATTCCATCTTGAGCGCCTTGCCGCCCAGGTGCTTGCGCACCAGCGCCGGCCGGCCGGCCTGGAGCGTGGGCTTGTGCACGTAGAACTCGTCCGGATTCACCGCGCCCTGCACCACCGTCTCGCCCAGGCCATACGAGGCGGTGACGAACACCACCTGGTCGAAGCCGGTTTCGGTGTCCATCGAGAACATCACGCCGGCCGCGCCCAGGTCGGAACGCACCATGCGCTGCACCCCGGCCGACAGCGCCACCAGCTTGTGGTCGAAGCCCTTGTGCACGCGGTAGGCGATGGCGCGGTCGTTGTAGAGCGAGGCGAACACTTCCTTGATGGCGTGCAGCACGTTGTCGATGCCGACGATGTTGAGGAAGGTTTCCTGCTGGCCGGCGAACGAGGCGTCCGGCAGATCCTCGGCGGTGGCCGACGACCGCACCGCCACGGTGGCGCCGTCGCCCAGCAGGGCGTAGTGCTGGCGGATCTCGGCCTCCAGCGCCGGCGGGAACGGCGTGCCGACGATCTGCTCGCGGATCATCCGCCCGGCCTGCGCCAGCGCCTTCACGTCGTCCACGTCCAGCGACGACAGCACGTCGTCGATGCGGCGGGCCAGGTTGTTGTGGGCCAGAAACTCGCGATAACCCTGCGCGGTGGTGGCAAACCCGCCGGGCACCCGCACGCCCTTGGCGTCGAGCTGGGAAATCATTTCGCCGAGCGAGGCATTCTTGCCGCCCACGTGTTCCACGTCGGTCATGCGCAGGTGGGAGAACTCGATCACGTACTGTTCGCTGAGAGTCGGGCTCATTGCAGGGCCTCTGGTGCGTTGCAAAAATGGATTGGTCCCATTCTAGGCGGTGACGAGGGAGCGCCTAGTGGGGTAATCCACAATGAATCGGCGGGCGGCGTCCGCCTGATGCGCCTGCCGCAAAGCCAGCGGCGGCGCGCCCTGGCGCGAGGTACCCCTGGACAGGCCACGGCGGTTGCGATCCTCGCCGGCGGCACGGTGAATGGTGCACACTGGCGGTGATCGTCTTAGAGCCTGTTCAGGCTCTTAAATGCCAGAATGGGGGATATCCCGTAATGGCAGCCCCGCACCGCCCCTTTATGCTGCCGCGATTGTGCAGCGCAACCATGCCTGGAGCGACGCATGCCCCGCACCGCTTTTTTCGTCTCGGACCGCACCGGCATCACTTCGGAGATGCTGGGCCACACCCTGCTCACCCAGTTCGAGGACGTGAAGTTCCACCGCGTGACGCTGCCCTTCGTCGACACCCCGGAAAAAGCGCAGGAGGCGGTGCAGAAGATCCGCGAGCAGGCACGGCTGGACCAATGCCGGCCGCTGGTGTTCTGCACCATGGTCGACGAGGCGTTGCGCACCGCGTTCCAGATCGACGAAGCCTTCACCCTGAATTTCTTCGAGGCCTTCATCGGCCCGCTGGAACAGGAGCTGTCGCGCAAATCGTCGCACACCGTGGGCAAATCGCACGGCATCACCAACTTCGAGGAATACAAGACGCGGATCGACGCGGTGAACTACGCGATGATCCACGACGACGGCGTGATGCCGCGCGACCTGAACGAGGCCGACATCATCCTGATCGGCGTATCGCGCGCGGCCAAGACGCCCACCTGTCTCTACCTGGCGCTGCAATACGGCATCAAGGCCGCCAACTACCCGCTGACCCCCGAGGATTTCGGCCAGCACACGCTGCCACGCCTGTTGCTGCCCTACCGCAACAAGCTGTTCGGCCTGACCATCGACCCGGTGCGGCTGGCCCAGATCCGCGAGGAACGCAAGCCGGGCAGCAAGTACGCCGCGCTCGACAACTGTCAGTTCGAGGTGAACGAGGCCGAGGCGCTGATGCGCCACGTCGGCGTGCCCTACCTGGCCTCGACCACGCGCTCGATCGAGGAATTGGCGACCACGATCATGCACCAGGCCGGACTGACCCGCCGCAACTACTGATCGCACCGGACTCCGGGAAACCGCAGCACAACAACCCCGCAGCACCGTCCATCAAACTGGAGTGGTTTCATGCCCCGCACCGCGTTCTTCGTCTCCGGCCGTACCGGCATCACCGCCGAGATGCTCGGCCACAGCCTGATCAGCCAGTTCGACGACGAGGTGAGCTTCCGCCGCATCACCCTCCCGTACATCGACACCCCCGAGAAGGTGGAAGCGGCGCTGGCGCAGATCCGCGAGCAGGCACGCACCGACGGCTGCAAGCCGGTGGTGTTCTCCACCTTCATCAACGAGGAGACGCGCGCCCGCTTCTTCATCCCCGAGGCGGTGACGCTCGACATGTTCGAGACCTTCATCAAGCCGCTGGAGGAAGAGCTTGGCGTGCAGTCGTCGCATACCGCCGGCCGCGCCCACGGCATCGCCAACTTCGAGGAATACCAGACCCGGCTGGACGCGGTGAACTACTCGATGAGCCACGACGACGGCGGCATCTCGCGCAACCTGTCCGACGCCGACATCATCCTGATCGGCGTATCGCGCGCCGGCAAGACGCCTACCTGCCTCTACCTGGCGCTGCAATACGGCATCAAGGCCGCCAACTACCCGATCACGCCCGAGGATTTCGCCGCGCACACGCTGCCGCGCGCGCTGATGCCGCTGCGCAACAAGCTGTTCGGCATCTCGATCTCGCCGGAGCGGCTGGCGCAGATCCGCCACGCGCGCAAGCCGGACAGCCAGTACGCCTCGGCCGAGATCTGCAAGCGCGAGGTCGAGGAGGCCGAGCTGCTGATGCGCCAGGCCGGCATTCCATTCCTCAACACCACCAGCCTGTCGATCGAAGAGCTGGCGACCACCATCATGCATCGCACCGGGATGAAGCGGCGGGTGTACTGACCGCCCCCGCTGGCGGCGCTTTCGCCAGCGGTAGCCAGACGGTAAACTGCCGGCTTTACCCGCAAACCCCGCCCGATCCCCATGCCGCTCCACCCTTCCGTCGATACGCCGGTCGCTTTCGAGTTCAAGAGCCTGTCGCTCAAGCTGCTGTCGTTCGTGCCGGCCACGCTGGATGCGGCGCGCCTGGAAACGGCGCTGCGCGAGAAGCTGGGCGAAGGCGAGCACATGCTCAGCGGCGAACAGCTCGCCATCGATTTCGACAGCCTGCCCACCCTGCCCAGCGCAATGGAGATCTCCGCGCTGATGCAGTTGCTGCGCCAGTTCGGCCTCAAGCCGGTGGCCGCGCGCGGCGGCAATGCCGACCAGCAGGCGGCGGCCCGCGAAGCCGGGCTGGTGGTGCTGTCCGACGAGGCCGCCGCGGTGGTCCCGCCATCGCGCCAGCCGGAAAAGCCGGTGCCGGCGATGATCGTCAGCCGCCCGGTGCGCACCGGCCAGCAGGTCTATGCCCGCGGCGGCGACCTGGTGGTGCTGGCGCTGGTGTCGGCCGGCGCCGAGGTGATCGCCGACGGGAATATCCACGTTTACGCGCCACTGCGCGGCCGCGCCCTGGCCGGGGCACGCGGCGACGTCAGTGCGCGCATCTTCACTACCTGTCTGGAGGCCGAACTCGTCTCCATCGGCGGTGTGTACCGTACGCTCGACGACGCATTGCCGGCGTCGCTCAAATCCAAGCCGGCCCAGGTGTTGCTCGACCAGGACAAACTGGTGATCGAGGCGCTGGCGGGCTGATCCGCACCATCACCGCACGGCACCCGCGCCGGGGGCCGTCGTTTCAAAGAACCTAGGGGATTCATCAAGTGGCGAAAATCATCGTCGTAACTTCGGGCAAGGGTGGTGTCGGCAAGACCACCACCAGCGCAAGCTTCGCCTCCGGGCTGGCGTTGCGCGGCTTCAAGACCGCCGTGATCGACTTCGACGTGGGTCTGCGCAATCTCGACCTGATCATGGGTTGCGAGCGGCGCGTGGTCTACGACTTCGTCAACGTGATCCACGGCGAAGCCTCGCTCAAGCAGGCGCTGATCAAGGACAAGCACTGCGACAACCTGTTCATCCTTCCCGCCTCGCAGACCCGCGACAAGGACGCGCTCAGCCGCGACGGCGTGGAAAAGGTGATCAAGGACCTGATCCACGACGGCTTCGACTACATCGTCTGCGACAGCCCGGCCGGCATCGAGACCGGCGCGCTGATGGCCGCCTACTTCGCCGACGAGGCCATCGTCGTCACCAACCCCGAAGTCAGCTCGGTGCGCGATTCGGACCGCATCATCGGCATCCTGGACGCCAAGTCGCGCAAGGCCGAGGAAGGTGGCACGGTGAAGACCCACCTGCTGATCACCCGCTATTCGCCCAAGCGCGTCGATACCGGCGAGATGCTGTCGCTGGACGACGTGCAGCACCTGCTGCGCATTCCGCTGATCGGCGTGGTGCCCGAATCGGAAACCGTGCTCCAGGCATCGAACTCCGGCACGCCGGCCATCCACCTGGCCAATTCCGACGTGTCGGAAGCCTACAAGGACGTCGTGGCCCGCTTCCTCGGCGAAGAAAAACCCCTGCGCTTCATCGAAGCGCCGAAGCAGCCGTTGTGGAAACGGCTGTTCGGAGGCTGATCCATGTCCATTCTCAGTTACTTTTTCGGAGAGAAGAAAAAGAGCGCGTCGGTTGCCCGCGAGCGCCTGCAGATCATCCTCGCCCACGAACGCGCCGGCCGGAACACCCCGGATTACCTGCCGCAGTTGCAAAAGGAGCTGATCGAGGTCATCTCCAAATACGTGGCCGTCAACCCGGACGACATCAAGGTACAGCTCGACCGCAAGGACGACTTCGAGGTGTTGGAAGTGAATATCGTTTTGCCCGAGGCGGCAAAGCGCTAAAATCCGCTACTGACTGCATAGATTCCACAAAGAGAGGCGCAGCCTCTCTTTGTCTTTTCGGGGAGCATCAATGCCCATCATCATCAAGACCACCGAAGACATCGCCAAGATGCGCATCGCCGGCCGGCTGGCCTCCGAAGTGCTCGACTACATCACGCCGTTCGTGAAGCCGGGCGTCACCACCGCCGAGCTGGACCGCCTGTGCCACGACTACATGGTGAAGGTGCAGGGCACCACGCCCGCGCCGCTCAACTATGCGCCGCCGGGCTACACGCCCTACCCGGCCTCGGTCTGCACCTCGATCAACCAGGTGGTCTGCCATGGCATTCCCAACGACAAGCCGCTGAAGAACGGCGACGTGCTGAACATCGACGTCACCGTGATCAAGGACGGCTACCACGGCGACACCAGCCGCATGTTCAATGTCGGCGAGGTCGCCAACCACGCCCAGCGGCTGGCGCGCATCACCTTCGACTGCATGTGGATCGGCATCGACCAGGTCAAGCCCGGCGCGCATCTGGGCGACATCGGCGCCGCCATCCAGAAGTACGCGGAGAAGGCCGGCTATTCGGTGGTGCGCGAATTCTGCGGCCACGGCATCGGCCAGGTGTTCCACGAAGAGCCGCAGGTGCTGCATTACGGCCGCGCCGGCACCGGCCCGGAACTGAAGCCCGGCATGATCTTCACCATCGAGCCGATGATCAACGCCGGCCGCCGCGAGATCAAAGGGCTGGCCGACGGCTGGACCATCGTCACCAAGGATCGCTCGCTGTCGGCGCAGTGGGAGCACACCGTGCTGGTCACCGAGACCGGCTACGAGATCCTCACCGTGTCGGACGGCACGCCGCCGCGCCCGGAAGGCTGGCTGCTCGGTTGAACGCGGGGCCGGGCATTGCCCGGCCCTTCCGCTTTGGCGGACCGCCGCCCCAGGAACCCCGATGCCCACCTCGCCCGCCACCGCCGAACCCGGCTCGCTCGCCGCGCTGCGCATCGCCTACGCCGACGCCAAGCAGCAATTGCTGGACAACTGTGCCAACCCGCGCCTGTCCGCCCCGCTGCTGCGGCGCCTGGCGCGGCTGACCGACCGCACCCTGCAAGCGCTGTGGGCGCGCCACGCTTTCCCGCACGACACCCTGCTGGTCGCCGTCGGCGGCTACGGCCGGGGCGAGTTGTACCCGTATTCCGACATCGACCTGCTGATCCTGCTGCCCGACGACGCGCCGCCGGCGCTGCTCGCCGAACTGGAAGGACTGATCGGCGAATTGTGGGACATCGGGCTGGAGGTCGGGCACGCGGTGCGCACCATCGCCGAATGCCTGGCCGAGGCCCGCGACATCACGGTGCAGACCGCACTGATCGAGGCGCGGCGCCTCGCCGGCGACGCCGAGCGCTTCGCCGGGTTCCAGGCCGCGGTGTTCCAGCACATCGACCCCAAGGATTTCTTCGAGGCCAAGCTGCTGGAACAGCAGGCGCGCTACGGCCGCTTCCAGAACGCCACCTACAAGCTGGAACCGCATATCAAGGAAGCCCCCGGCGGCCTGCGCGACCTGCACCTGGTCGGCTGGATCGCCGCCGCGCTGCGCCTGGGCCACGACTGGCGCGCGCTGGCGGCCGAGGGCATGCTCACCGGCGAGGAAAGCCTCAAGCTGCGCCGCGCCGAGCGGGTGCTGCGCACCATGCGCATCCAGTTGCACCGGCTGGCGCGCCGCCGCGAAGATCGCATCCTGTTCGATTACCAGAACCGCCTCGCCGCCGACTTCGGCTTCATCGACGACCACTTCAACCGCGCCAGCGAACAACTGATGGCGCACTACTACCGCGCCGCCCGCGTCGTCAGCCAGCTGGTGCCGCTGCTGGTGCAGGCGCTGCGCGCACGCATCTATTCGCAGGTCGGCAGCGAGCTGGTGGCGCTGAACCCGCGCTTCAACCTGCGCGGCGGCGTACTGGAGATCGCCGCGCCCGACACCTTCCAGCGCGAGCCGTCGGCGATCCTGGAGCTGTTCCTGCTCACCGAGCGCGAACGCGCCATCACCGACATCGCGCCGGAAACGCTGCGCGCGCTGTGGCATGCGCGGCCGCTGATCGACGAGCGCTTCCGTACCGATCCGCACAACCGCGAACTGTTCATCCAGATGTTCCGCGAACCGCGCGGCCTGACCCGCGCGCTGCGGCGGATGAACCAGTACGGCGTGCTGGGGCGCTATATCCCCGACTTCGGCCACGTGGTCGGACGCATGCAGCACGACCTGTTCCACGTCTACACCGTGGACGAGCACACGCTGATGGTGCTGCGCAACCTGCGCCGCTTCGCCGTGCCCGCCTTCACCCACGAATACCCGCTGTGCTCGCGGCTGATCGAGGAATTCGAGCGCCCCGAGGCGCTGTACCTGGCCGCGCTGTTCCACGACATCGGCAAGGGGCGCGGCGGCGACCATTCCAAACTGGGCGCCGAGATCGCCGCGCGCTTCTGCGCCAGCCACCCGCTGCACCCGGACGACATGGCGCTGGTGCCCTGGCTGGTGGCGCGCCATCTCACCATGTCGCACGTGGCGCAGAAGCAGGACGTGTACGACCCGGACGTGGTGGTGGAGTTCGCCACCATGGTGGGCGACGCGCGCCGGCTGGCCGCGCTCTACCTGCTGACCGTGGCCGACATCCGCGGCACCAGTCCCAAGGTGTGGAACGCCTGGAAGGCCAAGCTCCTCGAGGACCTGTACCACGCCACCTTGCGCTCGCTGCGCGAACAGAACGTCGATACCCGTTCCTGGCTGGAGGAACGCAAGGAAGAAGCGCTGCGCCTGCTGCGGCTGTACGGCCTGCGTCCGGACGCGCACGAGGCGCTGTGGCAGCAGTTCGACACCGTGTACTTCCTGCGCCACGAAGCGCGCGAGATCGCCTGGCACACCCGCCAGCTCTACGGCCGGGTCGATACCGCGCAGCCGGTGGTGCGCGCCAAATTGTCCGAATCGGGCGAGGGCTTGCAGGTGCTGGTATACGCCCGCGACGTGCCCGACCTGTTCGCGCGTATCTGCGGCTTCTTCGAGCGCGCCGGCTACACCATCTTCGACGCGCACCTGCACTCGACGCGCCACGGCTACGCGCTGGACAGCTTCTACGTCTACATCCCCGGCGAGCGGGTGGACAACTACCGCGACCTGACCAACTTCGTCGAATACGAACTCGCCGCCGCCATCGCCCAGGGCGGGCCGCTGCCGCCGCCGACCAAGGCGCGCATCTCGCGCCAGCAGCGGCACTTCCCGGTGACGCCGCACGTGCTGATCCGTGCCGACGAGCGCGGCCGCCACGTGCTGTCGATCACCGCGGGCGACCGCACCGGCCTGCTGTCGAGCATCGCGCGGGTGCTGGCCGCCCATCACATCGACATCCATTCGGCCAAGATCATGACGCTGGGCGAACGCGCCGAGGACAACTTCCTGGTCAGCGGCACGCTGCTGGAAGATGAACAGGCGGCGCTGCAACTGGAAGGCGCGCTGTTGCAGGCGGTGGCGACCTGAGCGCCGACGCCGCGGCCACCGCGCGGCGGTCGGGCTGAAAAACGAAGGGAGTGCCGCGGCACTCCCTGTTTCATTCCGTTGCGATGCGCCGTATCAGTCGCGCTCGGCGATGCTGGCCGCCCTGGACTTGGGCGCGCCGTCGCGCTCGGACGCCTGATAGGCCAGGTAGAAGCGATTCACCGACGACACGTAGTCCAGCAGGCGCTGCCCGACCATGCGCCGTGCCACGACCTCCACGTTGCCGCCCCAGCGGTTCGGGTCCAGCCCTTCCTTGGCGGCCTGCCGCCGCATCTGCTGCACCCGGCCCTCGCCGGCGTTGTAGGCGGCCAGCATGAAATAGAGCTGATCGTCCTCGGCGATCTCGCTGCGGGTGAACATCTTGCGCAGATAGGCCAGATAGCGCGCCGCGGCGGTGATGTTGCCCTCGGTGCCGTGCGGATCCTTGACCCCCATCTTGCGCGCGGTGCTCGGGTTCACCTGCATGATGCCGGTGGGGCCGTTCTGCCGGGTGACCGCGTTGAGCTTGGATTCGCGCTGGCCGATGGCGGCCAGCAGCAGCCAATCCATGTCGTTGGCGGCAGCCACCACCTGGAACACCGGCGCCAGCACCGCCAGCCGGTCGAGGCCGGACGACGGGCTTTCCGGCAGGTCGGCGCGGCCGTCGGCGGGCAGGAAGCGCTGGGTCTGCGCGGCGGCCTGCGTCGCCAGCTTGCCGCCCTTGGCGGCGACGAAGCGGTTCAGTTCGGCCAGCAGTTGCGGGTGGTGCGGCGCCACCGCCCACGACACCGCCACGGGGCCGTCGATACAGCCGTCCTGGCGCAGGTTGGGCAGGCGTTTCTGCCATAGCTTGAACACGTATTCGCTGGCGAGCGTCACCGCGTCGCTGCCGCCGTTGATCGACACCAGCAGGCTCTCGGTACTGGCGCCCTCCGCCGCGTCCATGATGCGCAGGCCGGGCTCGCCGGCGGCGACCCGCCGCGCGAAGCTGGCCTTGGGCAGCGTCAGTGGGGTATCGCCCAGCGCGTCCAGCCCGGGCAGCGCGGGGCGGCTGCGATGGCGCACCAGGCACCACCTGTCGCTGAGGTAAGGCTCGGTGTACTCCACCAACTGGCCGACGCCGGGAATCACCGGCATCAGGCCTGCGGCCACGTCGCCGCGTCCTTCCATCAGCGCCGGGATCAGCTCGCCCGGCTCCACCGGCACGTACAGCACGCGCGTCGGCGCGCGGCTGGCGGGGCGGTTGCGGTTGAGGAACAGTTCGAGCTGGTAGAGCATGGCGTGCTCCACCCCATGCGGCGCGCCGTTGCGGAAGAAGAAAGTGCTCGCGCCCTTGGCGACCAGCACCCGCAGGCGCCGCGGCGGGTTGGCCGGATCGTAGTCGCTGTCGGCCAGCTCGGTGGGCGCGTCGAGTTGCGGGTGCTCGCCATCGGCGGTGGCCACCTTGGGCCTGGCGGCCTGGACGGAGGTCGCCAGCGCCAGCAGCAGGCAGCCCGCCATGCATATGGAATAGATCGTGCGCATCCGCCGATTCTAGCCACAAAACCCCGGCAACGTCCCCTTCCCGCCCGACAGGGTGAACTATTTGCCTGCGCAGGATGCGCAACCTGCGTCGATTCGCCCGTGGGCCGGACTGCGACACCCGCCGATAGGTATAATCGCCCGACTCCGCCACCCTATTGCCGTCCCCGCCATGCCCCTGCTGCTCGTCGAACAAGCCTCCCTCGCCTTTGGCCACTGGCCGCTGCTGGACCACGCCAACCTGGTGGTGGAGCCGGGCGAGCGCGTCGGGCTGATCGGGCGCAACGGCCAGGGCAAGTCGTCGCTGCTCAAGGCCATCGCCGGTGTGGTGCGGCTGGACGACGGCGAGATCCGCCTGGCGCAGGATGCCCAGGTGGCATTCGTGGCGCAGGAACCACAGTTCGCGCCCGGCGCGACGGTGTTCGAAGCGGTGGCCGACGGCCTGGGCGAGTTGCGCCAATTGCTGACCGACTACCACCACGTGGCGCTGCATCAGGACGGCAGCGAAGCGGCGATGGCGCGCCTCAACGAGCTGCAACACGCGCTGGAAGCGCGCGACGGCTGGAAGTTCGACGCCCTGATCGCCACCACGCTGTCGCACCTCGGGCTGGCGCCCGAGCTGAAGGTGGACGAGCTGTCCGGCGGCTGGAAAAAGCGCGTGGCGCTGGCGCGCGCGCTGGTGGCCCAGCCGCAGTTGCTGCTGCTGGACGAGCCGACCAACCATCTGGACGTGTCCGCCATCGAATGGCTGGAGGGCCTGCTCAACAATTTCGCCGGCAGCGTGCTGTTCGTCACCCACGACCGGCGCTTCCTCGACAACGTGGCCACCCGCATCGTCGAACTCGACCGTGGCCGGCTGACCAGCTTCCCCGGCAACTTCAGCACCTACGAGACGCGCAAGGCCGACCTGCTGGCGCAGGAGGAGACCGTCAACCGCAAGTTCGACAAGGTGCTGGCGCAGGAGGAAGTGTGGATCCGCAAGGGCATCGAGGCACGCCGCACCCGTAACGAAGGCCGCGTGCGCCGGCTGGAGGCGCTGCGGCGCGAACGCGCGGCGCGGCGCGACCGGGTCGGCAACGTCAGCTTCCAGCTTGACGCCGGCGAGCGCTCCGGCAAGCTGGTGGCCGAGTTCGAGCACGCCAGCAAGGTATTCCGCGATGCCGCCGGCCGCGACAAGGTGATCATGCGCGATTTCACCACCCGGCTGATGCGCGGCGACCGCATCGGCCTGATCGGCCCCAACGGCGCCGGCAAGACCACCCTGCTCAAGCTGATCCTGGGCGAGATCGAGCCGGACAGCGGTGTCGTCAAGCGCGGCACCAACCTGCAGGTGGCGTATTTCGACCAGTTCCGCACCCAGCTCGACGAAGAGGCCGCCATCGTCGACGTGATCGGCCAGGGCAAGGATTACGTCGAGATCGGCGGCGCGCGCAAGCACGTGATGGGCTACCTGGAGGAATTCCTGTTCGCGCCGGAGCGCGCACGCAGCCCGGTGAAGTCGTTGTCGGGCGGCGAGCGCAACCGCCTGCTGCTCGCCATGCTGTTCACCCGCCCTGCCAATGTGCTGGTGCTGGACGAACCCACCAACGACCTGGACATCGACACGCTCGACCTGCTGGAGCAACTGCTGGCCGACTACCCCGGCACGGTGTTCCTGGTGAGCCACGACCGCGCCTTCCTCGACAACGTGGTCACCCAGACCATCGCCTTCGAGGGCGACGGCGTGCTGATGGAGAACGCCGGCGGCTACAGCGACTACCAGGCGGCGCGCGCCCGCGCCGAAGCCAGCCGCGCGGCCATCGCAAAAAAGGCCGAGCCGGCCGCCAAGCCCGCCGAGCGCGCCAAGCCGCGCTCGCAGAAACTGAGCTTCAACGAACAACGCGAACTGGAGCGCCTGCCCGGCGAGATCGAGGCGCTGGAAACCGAACAGGCGGCGCTGCAACAGGGCCTGCTCGACCCCGAGCTGTACCGCAGCGCCCCGCTGAAGGCCAAGGAGATGCAGGCGCGCATCGACACCATCGAAGCCGAGCTGCTCGACAAGCTGGAGCGCTGGGAAGCCCTGGAGGCGCGCCGCTAGGCGACGCAAGCGCCCGATGAACCGGCTGTTCCGCCTTCGCCCTTCCGCCACGCCGCAGCCGTCGCTCAGACCGCTGCGCACCGGGCTGATCGTGTTCTATTGCATCCTGTTGGTGGCGGTGGCCGCCAGCCTCGCCTGGATGACGATGCGCGACTACCGCGAGACCATGGACGGCCTGGAACGGCAGCAGCTGTCGCTGGCGCGCTCGCTGGACGAGCACGCGACCCGCACCTTCATCTCGGTCGAACAGGGCATGCAGAACATCGTGGAAAGCCTGAACGGCCTGGGCGGGGTGGACCGGGCCGAGGAATACATGATGCACATCCTGCTGCGCGACAAGACGCAGCTCACCCCGCAGACGCGCGGCCTGATCACCATCGACGACCAGGGCTACATCCGCGCGCACGGCCTGGAATACCCGGTGCGGCGCGTCAACCTGGCCGACCGCGACTACTTCGTCTACCACCGCACCTTCGACGACCTGCGCCTGCGCATGGATCGCCCGGTGATCAGCCGTACCGACAACCTGTGGCTGATCCCGGTCACCCGCCGCATCAACCGCCCCGACGGCAGCTTCGGCGGCGTGGTGCTGGCCGGCGTCGAACCCGAGTACTTCCTGCGCTTCTATCAGTCGCTCAAGCTGCCTCCTTCCACCCGCATCGAACTGATGCGCGCCGACGGCATGGTGCTGCTGAACTTCCCGTTCCAGCCGGCCGAGCTGGGCCGCAACATGCGCGAAAGCGCGCCGCTGGAATTCGAGGCGCGCCGGCTGCGCCACGCCTCGGCCTACCGCGAGCTGGACGCCAGCGGCCGCAACGAGCGGCTGGTGGTGTTCCACACCAGTACCAGCGATCTGCCGCTGATCGTGCGGGTGTCGATCGACCTGGGCAGCGCGCTGGCCAAGTTCCGCGGCGACCTGCTGACGCGCTCGATCGCCGCGGTCGGGCTGATCCTGGTGGTGACGGTGCTGCTCTACCTGTTGCTGCGCCAGTTGCGGCACGTGGAGGAGATCGAATCCCGGCTCTATCTCACCCAGTTCACGGTCGACCAGTCGCCCGACGTGGTGCTGTGGGCCGACCACCTGTCCTACCTGCGCTACGCCAACCATGCGGCGGAACGCAACACCGGGCTGGCCAACGACGAGCTGCTGGCGTCGCGCCTGACCGACCTGTTCCCCGACATGGGCCAGGCGCAGTGGGAGGAAATCTGGGCGCGGCTGCACATCGACAAGCGCATGATCCTCAACACCCACCTGCGCGACCACGGCGGACACCTGCTGCCGGTGGAAATCACCTTCAGCCATATCGAATTCAACACCGACGCCTACGCCTGCTGCACCGTGCGCGACATCACCGAGCAGCAGAACACCGAACGCGAACTGCGCCGTCACCGCGACCACCTGCAGGATCTGGTGCTGGAACGCACCGCCGAGATCCGTACCGTGCTCGACGCCAGCCCGCTGGCGATCATGCTGTCGGTGAAGAACTCGGTGCGCCTGGTGAACCCGGTGTTCGAAACGCTGTTCGGCTATGAAGGCAGCGAAATCATCGGCCTGCCCACCCACGCCCTGTTCGCCTCGCCCAGCCGCTTCGAGGAGATCATGCAGACGGTGTGGACCCGCGTGTCGGCGGGCGGCGTGTTCCGTGGCGAGATGGAGCTGTACCGACGCGACCACTCCAGCTTCTGGGCCATGGTCTACGCCAAGGCGCTGGTACCCGGCGACGTGAGCAAGGGCGTGATCTGCGTGATCGAGGACGTCACCTCGCAGCGCATCGCCGCACAGGCGCTGCGCCAGTCCGAACGGCTGAAGCGCACCATCATCGACACCACCGCCGACGGCTACATCCTGATCGACGAGGCGCGCCACATCGTCGACGTGAACCAGGCGTTCTGCCTGCTGCTGGGCTATCGCCGCGAGGAATTGATCGGCCAGCAGGCGACGCTGCTGTGGGGCGAGGCCGCCGAGCAGATCTTCCCCGCCGACCTGGCCGACCGCGACACCACGCGCAACCACATCGAGGAAGTGACGCTGCGCACGCTCGACGGCCAGCCGATGCCGTTCCTGGTCAACTCCGCGGCGATCCACGACGACAACCGCAGGCTGGAATACGCCTTCGCCTTCCTGACCAACATCTCCTACCTGAAGGAGATCGAGAAGAACCTGGTGGAAGCCAAGGAGGCGGCCGAAGCCGCCAACGTCGCCAAGTCGGCGTTCCTGGCCAATATGTCGCACGAACTGCGGACGCCGATGCACGCCATCCTGTCGTTCTCCGAGATGGGGCAATCCAAGGTGGGGCGCACCGAGCCGAACAACCTGGCGCGCTACTTCGAGCGCATCCACTCCAGCGGCAACCGCCTGCTGGTGCTGCTGAACGATCTGCTCGACATGTCGCGGCTGGAAGCCAACCGCATGACCTACGACAAGACCCGCAGCCACCTGCAACAGACGGTACTGGGCGCCACGCAGGAGATCTCGCCGCTGTTGCAGACCCGCCGCCTGCACCTGGACATCGACGAGGCCACGCCGGCGCTGTACGCGGTGTTCGACCGGGCGCGGCTGACGCAGGTGGTGGTCAACCTGCTGTCGAACGCGATCAAGTTCAGCCCGGTGGACGGGGCGATCGAAATCCGCTACCTGGCCACCGCCCTGCTGCACGACGGCACGCCCGCGGTCGGGCTGACGGTGCGCGACCGCGGCCCCGGCATTCCGCCGGGCGAGGAAGAGCTGATCTTCGACAAGTTCATCCAGAGCAGCCGCATGCGCGAAACCGGCGGCGGCACCGGCCTGGGGCTGGCGATCAGCCGCCAGATCATGGAAGACCACGGCGGCGAGATCTTCGCCACCTCGCACCCGCAAGGCGGCGCGTTGTTCACCCTGCTGCTGCCCGCGGACGGGCGCTGAGCGCCGCGCCGTCCGCCACGGCGCCCCGCAAAACGGCGGCGAATCGGGTACAATCCCGCCCTTTTCCCAATCCATTCAATACCATGACCGAGATCGCCCGCGAAGTGGGCCGCCGCCGCACCTTCGCCATCATCTCCCACCCCGACGCCGGCAAGACCACGCTGACCGAAAAGCTGCTGTTCTTCTCGGGCGCGATCCAGCTCGCCGGCACCGTCAAGGGCAAGAAGGGCGGCAAGTTCGCCACCTCCGACTGGATGGAGATCGAAAAGCAGCGCGGCATCTCGGTCGCGTCCAGCGTGATGCAGTTCGACTACCGCGAACACGTGGTCAACCTGCTGGACACCCCCGGTCACCAGGACTTCTCGGAAGACACCTACCGCGTGCTCACCGCCGTCGATTCGGCGCTGATGGTGATCGACGCCGCCAAGGGCGTGGAAGAGCAGACCATCAAGCTGCTCAACGTCTGCCGCCTGCGCAACACGCCCATCGTCACCTTCATGAACAAGTACGACCGCGAGGTGCGCGATTCGCTGGAATTGCTCGACGAGGTGGAGAGCATCCTCAAGATCCGCTGCGCGCCGATCACCTGGCCGGTGGGCATGGGCAAGACCTTCCGCGGCGTATACCACATCCTTCGGGATCAGGTGCTGCTGTTCAAGGCCGGCCAGGGTCCGCTGGACGACGTGGAAGTGATCGATGGCATCGACAACCCGCGCCTGGACGAACTGTTCCCGCTGGAGATCGAGCAGACCCGCATGGAGCTGGAACTGGTGCGCGGCGCGTCGCACCCGTTCGTGCTGGAGGAATTCCTGGCCGGCGAGCTGACGCCGGTGTTCTTCGGCTCGGCGATCAACAACTTCGGCGTGCGCGAGATCCTGAACGCGCTGGTCGATTGGGCGCCGGCCCCCGGCGCGCGCGACGCCACCGCGCGCGCGGTGGATCCGGCCGAAGAGAAATTCTCGGCCTTCGTGTTCAAGATCCAGGCCAACATGGACCCGCGCCACCGCGACCGCATCGCCTTCCTGCGCGTGTGCTCGGGCAGGTTCGAGCGCGGCATGAAGTTCAAGCACCTGCGCCTCGGGCGCGAGATCGCCGCCAACTCGGTGGTCACCTTCATGGCCCAGGGCCGCGAGCAGGTGGAGGAAGCCTACGCCGGCGACATCATCGGCCTGCCCAATCACGGCAATATCCAGATCGGCGATTCGTTCAGCGACGGCGAAGCGCTGGCCTTCACCGGCATCCCCTACTTCGCGCCCGAGCTGTTCCGCATCGCGCGCATCAAGAACCCGCTCAAGATCAAGCAATTGCAGAAAGGCTTGCAGCAGCTGGGCGAGGAAGGCGCGGTGCAGGTGTTCAAGCCGCTCAACGGCAGCGACCTGATCCTGGGCGCCGTGGGCGTGCTGCAATTCGAGGTGGTCGCCAGCCGGCTGGCCAATGAGTACGGCGTGGAAGCCGTGTTCGACTCGACCACCATCCACACCGCGCGCTGGGTGACCTGCGACGACGCGCGCATGCTGGCCGATTTCGAAAAGCAGCTGGTGAACAACCTGGCGCGCGATGCCGCCGACAGCCTGGCTTATCTGGCGACCAGCCGCGTCAACCTGGAACTGACCCAGGAGCGCTGGCCCAAGCTGGTGTTCCACGCCACCCGCGAGCACGCGGTCACGCTGTAACGTCGCAAACGCAGCAAATCGGGGCAGATCGATGTCCCGGAAAACCATCGGCCTTCACCCATCGGGGAAGGCCGATTTGCTTTGGCGCGACCAACACAGCGGTCGTGGCAGGTGGGCGAAACGCAGACCGGTTCGCGCGCCGCAGCCAGGAGGGTTTTGTCAGCCGCGCTTAGCGGGCGCCCAGCACCAGCAGCGCCAGTTGCAGCCGATCGGCCACCCCCAGCTTGCCCAGGATGGCGGTCAGATGCGCCTTGACGGTGCGCTCGGTGATGCCCAGCTGGCTGGCGATGGTCTTGTTCGGCAGGCCATGCACCGCCAGGAGCGCCACCTCGCGTTCCCGTTCCGACAATTGCGCCTGCCAATCCATCGTGGCTTGCGGCGCCGGCTGCGCATGGTGCAGCGCACCCAGCAGGCGCTGCATCACTTCGGGGCCGATCCAGAATCCGCCCGCTTCGACCGTTTCCAGGATGTGGCGCCAGTCGGCGTGCGCGGCATAGGCATGCGCGTAGCCCCGGAAACCGACCTCCAGCGCGGCGACGTTGCGCTCCTGCGATGGCACGCCGTCGGCGCCCAACAGCTTGCGGGTGGCGGTCCAGCGCAGCCAGCGCTGATCGTCCAGTGCTGGCAGACCGGGCAGGCCCAGGTCGCAGACGGCCATGCCGTCGGGCGGCAGCTCGTCGAGGGCCTCGACGCCGGCGCCCAGCACTACGTCGTGGCCGTCGGCAAAGCCGCGCCAGTGGGCGCAAAGCGCCAGATCACGCGAGAGAAGTAGCAGCTTGTTCATCGTTCGGTCAGCGCCGTGGCCTTGGCGCGCAGCACAGGTTTCAACAGATAGGTCAGGATGGTCTTCTTGCCGGTGAGAATGTCCACCTCCGCCACCATCCCGGGAATGATCGGGCGCTTCTCGTCGCCGAGGAACGCGGTCTTGGTGCGCACCTTGACCAGGTAGAAGGCGTTGCCTTTCTCGTCGGTCACGGTGTCGGCGGAGATCTGCTCCAGCGTGGCGTCGAGCCCGCCGTAGGTGGCGAAATCGTAGGCGGTGAACTTCACCAGCGCCTTCTGCCCCGGGTGCAGGAACGCGATATCGCGCGGCAGGATGCGCGCCTCCAGCAGCAGCGCGTCGTCGGTCGGCACGATCTGCACCAGCTCCTTGCCGGGCTGCACCACGCCACCCTCGGTATTGACCAGCAATTGCTTGACGGTGCCGCGTACCGGCGAGCGCACCTCGGACAGCTTCACCCGGTCGGCCAGGGCGACACGCCCTTCGCTCAGGCTGGCAAGTTTGCCCATGGTTTCGGAAAGCTCGGCGCTGGCCTGGTTGCGGAACGCGAGTTCCACCTCCTGCATCTTGCGGCTGGCCTCGGCGATCGACGCCTGGATACGCGGCAGTTGCGCCGCGGCGGCATCGCGCTCGCCGCGATAGCGCGCCACATCGCGCTCCAGCCGCAGCACGTCCACGTCGGACACGGCGCCGCTCTTGAGCAGCGGCCGCGTCGCATCCAACTCGCGCTGGGTCAGCACCAGGCTCTGCGCCGCCTGGTCGCGCCGGGCGCGTACTTCGTTCATTTCCTGGCTGCGCTGGGACAACTGTTGTCGTGCCACGCCCAGCGACGCATCCAGCTCGGCCACCCGCGAGCGGTACAGCAACTCTTCCTGCGAGGCGAGGTCGGGCGCGGCCTTGACCACCTCTTCCGGCAGCTGGAACGGCTTGCCGCTGGCCAGCGCTGACAAGCGCGCGGCCTTGGCCTTCAACGACAGCGACTGGGCCTGGTTCTCGTTGAGCGACGACACGAACCGCGTCGGGTCGATACGCAGCAGCAATTGGCCGGCGGTCACCTGCTGCCCTTCACGCACCAGGATCTTCTGCACGATGCCGCCATCCAGGCTTTGCACGATCTGCACCTGCGACGACGGAATCACCTTGCCCTCGCCGCGCGTCACCTCGTCCACCTTGGCCAGCGACGCCCACAGCAATAGCGCCAGCAGGCTGCACGCGGTCAGCCAGACCAGGATGCGCGCGCCGCGCGGATTCTGCTCGACGATGGCCCAGTCGGCCTCGCTGACGAAATCGATGTCGCCCGCCGGATCGCGCTTCTCGCTGGCGAACAGGTAGCGGTCGAACAGCCCCGAACTCCAGGCGGTGATGCGCCACCAGATGCGTTTGGCGAAGCCGGGCGGCTTCTGGATCTCGATCTTCATCATGCCCGTGCCACCTGCCCTTGTTGCAGGGCTTCGATCACCAGGGCCTTGGGCCCGTCGGCGACGATCTGCCCGCGGTCGAGCACGATCATCCGGTCCACCAGGTCGAGCAGCGAGGTGCGGTGGGTGACCAGCAGCACCGTCTTGCCCACCAGCAGCGAGCGCAATTGCTTCTTCAGCTTGTCCTCGGACTGGTGATCCATCGAACTGGTGGGTTCGTCCAGCACCACCATCGGCGGATCGTTGACCAGCGCGCGGGCGATGCACACTGCCTGCCGCTGCCCGCCGGACAGCGATTCGCCGCGCTCGCCGATCAGCATCTCGAAGCCGCGCGGATGCGCGTCGGCGAACTCCTTGACGCCGGAAACCGCCGCGGCGGCCAGCACCATGGCGTCGTCGGCGAACGGCGAGCCCAGGGTGATGTTGTCGCGCAGGGTGCCGTAGAACAGCAGCGGATCCTGCGGCACGTAGCCCACGGCGCGGCGCAGCTCAGCCGGGTAGATCTGCCGGGTGTCGATGCCGTCGATCAGCACCGCGCCATCGGAGGGGTGATAGAGGCCGAGCAGCAGCTTCTCGATGGTGGATTTGCCCGAACCGACGCGGCCGATGATGGCGACGCGCTCGCCGGCGCGCAGCCGGAACGACACGTGCTTGAGCGTCTGCTGGTGTTCGTCGTAGCCGAAGCTGACGTTGCGGAATTCGATATCGCCCTTGAAGCTGCGGCGATGCAGGAAGTTGCTGTCCGCGGGCAGTTCCACCGGCAGTGTCATCTGCGACTCCAGCCCGGCCAGCGAGGTGCGCGCGTTCTGGTATTGCATCAGCACCCCCGCCACCTGGCCGAACGGCGCCAGTGCGCGCCCGGTCAACATCGAGGCGGCGATGATGCCCCCGAGCGTGACCTTGGCCTCGGTCAGCAGGTAGACGCCGACGATGATGGTGATGATGTTGACCAGTTGCTGGATGAACAGCGCGAAATTGACGGTGGTGGTGGACAGCAGCCGCAGACGCGCCCCGACCTGCGCCAGGAAGATGGTCGCCTGCTCCCAGCGCCGCTGGAAGCGGCTTTCCGCGCACAGGGCCTTGATGGTCTCGATGCCGACCATGCTTTCGACCAGGGTGGCGTTGCGCTGCGAGGCCGCGCGCTGGGTGAGTTCCACCATCTGATGCATCTTGTCCTGCGCCAGCAGGGTGAAGCTGACGATCAACACCATGCCGATCAGCGGGGTGACGATGAACCACGGCGACAGCCACAGCAGCACCAGCACGAACACGAATACGAACGGCAGGTCGATCAGCGTGGTGGCGGAGGCGGAGGTGATGAAATCGCGCACGGCCTCGAAGGCGCGCAGGTTGGCGGCGAACGCGCCCACCGAGGCGGGGCGCTGGTCCATGCGGATGCCCAGCACCCGCTCCATGATCAGCGCCGACAATTTGATGTCGACCCGCTTGGACGCCACGTCGATGATATGGCCGCGCACCGTGCGCATCGCGAAGTCGAACCCCAGCACCAGCATGGCGCCGATCGCCAGCACCCACAGGGTTTCGACCGCGTGGTTGGGCACCACCCGGTCGTACACATTCATGGTGAACAACGGCAACGCCAGCGCGAACACGTTGATCAGGAACGCCGCCAGCAAGGTGTCGCGGTAGAGCCGCCAGTTCTCGAATACCACGCCCCAGAACCAGTGCCGGCCGCGAATGCTGCCCAGCTCCGGCGCACGCGCCTCGAAGCGGAAACGCGGCCGCACGAAGATGGCGATGCCGGCATAGCGCGTTTCCAACTCGCGGCGGCTCATTTCCTCACCGTCCTCGCCGCCCTCCGGAAAACGCACGCGCAGCCGGTCGCCCGGCAGGTGCTCCAGCAGCACGCAGGCTTCGCGGTTATCCAGCAGCAGGATCATCGGCATCAGCCGGGTCGGCAGATCGCTCAGCGCCCGTCGCACCACGCGCGCGCTGTAGCCGGCGCGCGCGGCGGCACGCGGCACCAACGAGGGCGTCATCACGTTATTGGACAGCGGCAGGCCGGCCGACAGCGCTTCGTGTGTCCACAGTGCCCCATGGATGCGGGTGATCTCCACCAGGCAATCGAGCAAGGGGTCGAAATGAGCACGCGAGCCACCCAGATTCCAATCGGAGTGCTCGTGTTCTGAGGGTGTGGGCGTCGGCATGGCGGTCGCCTAATGGCATCAGGCGTCAGGGGATAACGGAACGTTGTCTCAGTATCGTCCAGTCGACTGAAATATGACCTCGGAAAAAGCTCAAAATGGGTGGGCTTTTTTTACTGCCATCCAAGGAATGATCGTTTCCGCTTGTAAGGATCGTGGCTGAAGCAGCCCAACGTCGTCAGGTCAGATCACGTCGTCATTGCCCAGCAGGATGGAAGGCGCACGCAAATCGGCACGCAGCCTGCGCCGCGCCAGCAACTTGGCCTGCGCCTGCTCGGGCAGATCGGTCAGCTTGAGGATGTTCTTCTGGGTAAGGACATCGATCAGATCTTCCAGCACCCGGACGAAGTCCACATCGAGCGCATCGAACGACTCGCGCCCACCCGGTAGCCCGAGAAAAGCCAGGATCTCCGGCGCGGCATGCGGCACGAATTCATCGGCGTCCGCTTGGGGCTGGTCGAACAGGGCGACGAGCTGGCCCGCGGCATTGCGTTTGACATAAGGCATGAAAGCCTCCGGTTGGAAGCATGATTGCCTTTGAATCTAGCACGCAACAGCAGGAACGCCCTGAGGTCAGCGAACGCGGGACTCACCGGTCGCCAAGAACCGGGGTTGCCCCGCTCCGTTCTTGCAACACGCTATGGGGAAGTCGAATCGATCAATCGGCGATGGGAACGATGTCGTAACCACGTTGCGTGGCGGCATCCTGCAAACGGTCAACGAACTCACCCTGACCGGCATGCGGTTCAGTGGGCCAGGGTTCGCCGAGCATGGTCTGGGCCAGCGCACCGGCAATTCCGGCAGCTTCGCCTTTCTCGCCATTCCAGCGCCGGACCGCGTCGCGCAAGAGGGACGCTTCTTCCAGCAATCGATCCAGTTGCTCGTGGCTGAGCTTGATGCCCGAGATGGACTGAATATGGGCAATGGCGCGATGCGCCTTGTCATCGTTCATGGCGAGCCTCCGGTTCGAGCGCGGAAGCCCATCTTAGGAGGTGCGGGTGGTCGTTCCGCCTGCACAATTGCCATTGCCGAACGGTAGCGGCCGGAGTGCAGCGGACCATTGCCCTGCCCCACCGCTGATCTGTTCCAAACCCCCTAAAGTAAAACCCCCGAGCCTTTTGGGTCTCGGGGGTTTCGCATAAGAGCCTGGCGATGACCTACTTTCACACGGGAATCCGCACTATCATCGGCGCTAAGTCGTTTCACGGTCCTGTTCGGGATGGGAAGGCGTGGGGCCAACTCGCTATGGTCGCCAGACGTAACTCTGGAGTCACGACTGTACTTCGTCACAACTCGCAATTCGATAGAAGAAGCAATACTACTCAGGCGCGGTCAGCT
>NZ_KB895358.1 GCF_000374805.1 Chitiniphilus shinanonensis DSM 23277 | reverse complement strand
TTTTCATCCATATTTCCAGAATATTGGAAATATTGGGTCGCATGCAACCCCGGCGATGCGGATACAGGGGTGAGGGGTGTGGGGTGAGGGGTGAGGGGTGAGGGGTGAGGGGTGAGGGGTGAGGGGTGAGGGGTGGGCAATGATTGGTCCGCAATTCGGCCAAAGCGGCTTTCCGGCTGGCCTCGCCGCCTATAACGCCGACTCGCGCCGCTCGCTCCATTCCAACGCGGTCCGTTCGAGATGTTCGAGAAAAACCGCCGCCACCGGAGAAAGCCTTTTGCCGCGCGGATAAAGCGTGAACCACCGCGATTGGAGTGGAAAGCCGTCCACATCGAGAATGGTCAGTTGATCGTCCGCCGGGCGCGCGGGCAGCGCATGACGCGATACCACGGCAAGACCGAGGCCCCCGGCGACAGCCTGCTTGATCGCCTCGTTGCTGCCCAATTCCAGCCTGACCTGCGGAACGAAGCCAGCGCCCGAGAAAAACGCGTCGCATGCCAGGCGTGTGCCGGAACCGCGCTCCCGCAGGATGAAGCGTTCGGCCGAGAGGTCGGCGATTTGCAGGCGGCGCCCCTTCAGCGGGTGTCCGTCGGAGGCGATCAGGACCAGTGGATTGGGCAGGAACGCGTGCTGTTCCAGGTCCAGGTTCGGCGGCGGCATCGACATGATGTACAGGTCGTCACGGTTTTCGCGCAGGCGCGCGACCACCCCGTCGCGATTCAGGATTTCGAGTGAAATCTCGATGTTGGGGTGTTCCGTACAAAAACTGCCCAGCAGGCGCGGGACGAAGTACTTCGCCGTGCTCACCAGCGCGACGCGCAAACGCCCCTGTTCCAGCCCCTTCATGGCATTCAGGGTCTGCTCGAATGCGAGCCACTCGTCGAGCATCGCCCGTGCCGTTCCGGCCAGCGCCTCGCCGGCCGCGGTCAGGAAAAGCCGTTTGCCGATCTGCTCGTAAAGCGGCAGACCGGCGGCCTCGGTCAGCTCGCGCAGCTGCATCGAGACGGTCGGCTGCGTCACATGACAGGCCTCCGCGGCGGCAGTGACGCTACCGCGCTCGGCCAGCGCCAGAAAGAGGCGCAACTGGCGAAAGGTGGCATTCATAGATATTCATCGATCAATATCATCGTGAATATCGATTATTGCTTATTTTTCAACGTCAGTAGTATTCCGACCCAGCGCCATCGCTGGAAAGCTGGATAAGACTCCCCATGAAAACGCACACCTCCGAAACCCAGGCCACCGTCACGCCGGCACTCGCCCTGCAGTTCCTCAAGGAGGGCAACGCGCGCTTCGTCAACAACCTGCGCGCGAGCCGCGACCTGTTGCAGCAGGCCAATGAAACGCGCGATGGCCAATGGCCGTTCGCCACCATCGTCAGCTGCATCGACAGCCGTACCTCGGCCGAGCTCATCTTCGATCAGGGCCTGGGGGATATCTTCTCCGTGCGCATCGCCGGCAGCGTGATCAACACCGACATCCTGGGCAGCCTCGAATTCGCCTGCAACGTGGCCGGGTCGCGGCTCATCGTGGTGCTCGGGCACTCCTCGTGCGGCGCCATCAAAGGCGCCTGCGACCACGTGGAACTCGGGAACCTGACCGAACTGCTGTCGAAGATCCAGCCGGCCGTGTACCAGGAAAGCCAGACGCTGGAACCGGCAAAGCGCAATTCGAAGAACCCTGTGTTCGTCGAGAACGTCGCCGACCTGAACGTCCGCCATTCGGTGCGCTCGATCATCAACCGCAGCTACATCCTCGAGCACATGGTCGCCGCCGGCACGATCGGCATCATCGGCGCCAAACACGACCTGGCCACCGGCGAAGTCACCTTCTTCGACGACACCTGGTTGAACGACAAGGCATCCGTTCAGGCAATGGCCGGGGTCGGAGACAATCTTTAAGCTTGATCGGCATGAATCGCCCCAGGTTTTCCAGACCGTGTCGTGCTTCATGAAGGACTGCCGTTCATAGGCCATCGGCGACAGCCGCCCGGCATGACCATGTCGCCGCATCGAGGCCAATCCGCGCCATCTCCCAGCGGTGCCGTGTCCCCGGTGCCGCAGCAAAAAAACGGCGCCGAGGAAGCGCCGTGAAGAGGTGGAGAATCAACCCGGAGTCGCGCCCCGGAGCGCGGCTAGATCGGTTGCCACAGCACCGGCACGATCACCGGCGTCCAGCCGCCGCCCACGGGCGGGGTGTGCGCGATCAGCGCGCGGTACTGGCGGCCCTGGTAGCTGACGCATGCGCCCACCGCATAGGCCGTGCCTTCGGTCCAGGCCGGGCAGTTGCCGACCGGCGTGGGCGTCGGCCCCGGGGTGGGGGTGATCACCGGAGTCGGCGTGGGCGTGACCACCGGCGTCGGGGTGGGCGTCGGCTGCGGGGTCGGCGTGGCGCCGGCGCAGGTGCCCAGGTTCTTCCACACGCCGTACTGGTCGGACAACGTGGGGTTCTCGCCCTGCGTCCACCACTTGGCCTCGTAGTTCACGCCGTTGTAGGTGACGCGCTGGCCGCCGGTGTAGATGGCGCTGGCCGACCATGCTTGGTAGCAACTGCCGGGCGTGGGGGTCGGCGTCGGCTGCTGCGTCGGCGTGGGCGTCGGCACGGTGGTGGGGGTCGGCGTGGGTTGCGGCGTCGGTGTCGGTCCAGGCGTCGGGGTGGGCGAGACGGCGCCGGGCACGTGGGTGAACTCGGTCAGCACCAGCTCGATTTCCTGGTTGTTGGACGGCGCGCGCCCGCCCACCTGCCACAGGTTGATCAGGAAGTACTGCGGCTTCTGCGCGATGCACTGCAACGGATCGCCCGAGCGGCAATAGAACTGAAGGTCGCGGGTATCGGTGTTGGCCGGCGGATTGCGCGGGTCGAACGTCCAGTTCATGAATTCGTCGCGGGTCTGGTTCACATCGACGAAGCCCTGCATCGACTGCCACACCACCTTGTCCGACTGCCAGTTGAAGCGGTGGGTGGAACGATCGCTGGTCAGCGTGAAATCGATGCCGCGCCAGCTGCGGTTGGCGCCGTTCACCGCCGGCCACACCGTGTAGTTGCCCAGCAGCGCGAAATCGTTGCCCCAGCGCGAGAACTCGATGTCGATCTCGTTGGTGGAGTCGCCGCCCACATCGGCCGGCGGATAGGTGTAGAAGCCGAACACCGCGTTCTTGTCCAGCAGATCGGGCCGGCCCAGCATCTTGAACTGGTAGGTGCCGAAGCCCAGCCGCTCCAGGTTGGCCAGCTGGATCTCCGCCGACGACCACACGCCGTCGCGGTTGGCGATCTTCAGGTGCAGATAGCCCTGTTCGTCCACCCAGGCATTGCGGTCGTCCCAGTTGTTGGGGCCGGGCCCGCCGCCGCCGGAGCGCACTTCCCACTGGTGGCCGGACCAGCTGATGGTCTTGCCGGCCACTGGCGCGCCGATCAACAACAGCGCCAGCGGCAGCGCCGCCAGCATCCCGATACGTTGCTTGTTCATGCCATTCCTCCAATCGAGCCGGTCCCCGTGCCTGGCGGCCGGCGTTGCTATGGACGGCTTCACCGCGAAACCGTCGCGCCACGCAGGCAATCGCATGCCTGGCGCAGCCTGGGCAAAACGCTAATCCAACGCTCCACGCGGTTGAATGTCGCGAACCGATGAGAAGGTTTGTCCGAATCGCGCATCGACGGCCAAGGTCGGCATGTCAGCTTTTCGAGCGGGATGTCAGGAACGGCGCAGGCCGCAATGCAGCTGGCGTGAAGACGGGTCGAAGTACGCTGCGCGGTTTGTTTGGACCGCGCGCAACACCGCATTCGAGCAGCCGACCGTTGGGCGAAAGGCGGAAATCGGGTGATAAGCGGGAGGAAATACTGATCGTGGCATTGGCTGGAGGGCTGGTCAGCTGAAAGTCATCGAATCGCCAACTTTGTCTATGACTTTGGCATAGACTGCCTGCTCGGAACCGACCGAGCCCACCCAGGAGCCACCCATGCCGACCACCTTGTCCGGCGCGCAGCTTGCTGCGCTTGCCAATGTCCACCGCACCCGCATCGTCGCCAACGCCGGGGTTTACGACGCCGCCTGCTGGAACTGGGCGCTGTACGGCATCCGTGCCGACGGCCCCAATCCGCGCGATCTCTACGGTTTCGTCAGCGATTGGCGCAGCAGCGGTTTCAACGCCCAGCAGTTGGCGGAAGCCCGCGACGGATGTTGGGAGCGGTGCCGCGCGTGGCCGTATTTCGCCGGTGGCTCGGTGGAACAACAGGCCCAGCGCCGTGGCGAACTGGTGGCGATCCGCGATTTCCTGGATGGCGACCGCAACACCCGACGCCCGCAAGCCCGCAAGCGCGTGTTCGACCTGGCATTGCGGGTGGCGGGGCTGACGGTTTCGGCGGCCCAGACGCCTTACCGCATCATTGCCCGCGCCGACCATGACAACGACGTAATCGACGACCACTGGTGGATCGAGCTGAACGCCACGCATACCGTCGAGACCATCCCCGGCGTGCCGCTGTTGCTGGAGGAAGAAGCCCACGTGGCCTTGCAGGAAGCCTCGTTGCGGCTGGACAACGACCAGCGGCCCATCGACGTGGCCATTCCCCGCTTCCAGACGGCGTATTTGCAGGAACTGACCAACGAGCACATCGCGCTGATCGCGCAACTGCTCGCCGCCGCTGATTTTCCCAACGTACCGGGCAGCGGCACGCCCGGCCTGGGCGTGTTCCAGGCCAGGGACCGTGCCACGCCGACCGAAGGCAAGGCCGCGCTGCATACCGCGTGGGAAGAGAACCGGATGCCGGCCTGAGTCGTGCGGGGTGGTGGCCGACCCGCCGCCCGAAGCGGCGTCAGCGCCCCGGCGTCAACAGCGAATCCGCCTCCGACACATAGGCCTTGCGCGTCTCCTTGTCGTACACGCACAGCTCGCGTCCCGGCCGGTTCTTCATGTGCCGCTGCGGATAGCGCCCCGCGATCACCACCGCCGTCACCCCCGCGCGGTCGTCGAACTCGATCACATTGCCGCCGGCCTGCGCGTTCTTCAGGTTGCTGGCGCGCACGCACGCCTGCACCACCGCGCGCTGCGAATCGCTCCACGCATCCGGCGTCGAGGCCGTGGCCGGCGGCACCCATGGCAGCGCCACGCAGTTCAGGGCCAGGAGGAAAGCGGCAGGACGGGGGCGCGACATGATGGGGGTTCCGAGGAAAAAGCAGGGCATCCCGGTTTCTAGCAAACCCGTCGGCGAAGGTGGATGTGCTTTTTACTGAGCGCCGCGGGACGGCTGACTTAGGGCATGTCATCAATGGTTTCGCGGCAGCGCTGGGCCGAAAAAGCGCCAGCCACAAGGCGCGCGACGCGGCCAACTCCCGGCGCGGCATCCCGAACTGCACCGAACGCTGCCGCGACACCATTGATGACACGCCCCACGGCGAATCGGCCTTCGAACGTGGGTACGAAGGAAGTCCTTTTCTTCGGGTCGGTCCGTGGGCCGGTGTCTGCTGTGTCGCACGGCTTGCAGAGAGGAGGGCTATCTGCCGCGCCGCACTTCGCGCGGTCATCCGGCCCACGGACCAACGCATCCCACGTTCGAATGTCGATTCGCCCCGGGGTCGGCTATGCTCCGCGCTTTGGTTTCGATCCTGCCGTCGTGAATGCCACTCTGCTGATCATCGCGTTGACGCCGTCTTTGAATGCCTTGCTCGCCAAGGTGCTGCAACGCTGGTTTCCCGCGAGGGGATATACCGGCTGCGGCTACTTCTGGGATGACCGGGCCCTGCGTCGCAACCGGGTGATCGACCAGTGCTGCTCCGTGATCCTGATCTATTGCCTGTTGGCCGCCAGCGCCGTGGTGCTGGTGGCCCTGAAGCGGCACGGGCCATTGCACTGGATGGTTGCAACCGTTCCATTGGCAACGGCTTGGCTGGCGGCGGCATGCTTTGCCCGCGTGGCAGCCAGGCTGGCGAATGGCTGGCACGGCCACGCGCAGTTCGTGGCGTATTGCGAGATGGAGAGCGGCTATCGCACCAAGGCCCTGGCGCCGCTGGGCTGGCTGTTCTGGGGGCTGGGCGTGCTGGGGGCCTATCTCGACCACACCGCGCTGTATCTGGCCATGCTCGACATCGTCGATTACCTCGGCGTGGTGCTCGCCAGCCTGCGGTCGCTGTAACCCAGGGGCGCCGGCATCCGGCCGATGCCAACTGTTATCATCCCGCCATCCCCCGCCCGCTGTTTCCGATGCCCCTGTCCCACCTGCCTTCGCTCACCCTGACCGCCCTTGCCGCGCAACCGGCCGAGGGCCTGGTGGTGGCCAGCGTCAACAACCGGATGGCGCGGCGACTGGCCGGCGAACTGGCGCGACGGCTGGCGCCGGCTGGCGCGGTGGCGGTGCTGCCGGAGGTGCTGCCGCTGTCGGCGTGGCTCGACGCGTTGCTGGAAAGCGCGGCCTTCCTGCCGGACGCCACCTTGCCGGCGCAGCGGCTGGACGATTTCGCATCGCGGCTGGTGTGGGCCGAGGTGATCGGCGCCGCCGAGCGCGAGCGGCCCTTGCTCGACGAGCGCCGGCTGGCCGCGCTGGCGCAGCAGGCCGACGCGCTGGCCGGCGAATGGCGATTGCGACTGGAGCAGCCCGACGCCACCGAGGAGACCGGGCGCTTCCTGGCGTGGCGCCGCGCCTACCGCAAGCAATTGCGCAAGCTGGACGCCGACGACGCGCCGCAGCGCGCCGAACAGGTGCTGGCGCTGGTGGAGGCGGGTCGGCTGACATTGCCGCGCCAGCTGGTGCTGGCCGGATTCCGCGATCTGTCGCCGCGCCAGGCGGCGCTGCTGGCCGCGTTGCAGGCGCAGGGCGTGGCGGTGGCGCTGCTCGACGACGCGGTGCCGGACGATTTCCTGCCGACGCCGCGGCGCTTCGTCGCCGCCGACCTCCAGGCCGAGTGGCGCGCCGCCGCCGCCTGGGCCGCACAGCGGCTGGCCGAAGCGCCGGACGGCCGCTTCGCCATCCTGGCGCCGCAACTGGAAGGCAGCGCGCCGTTCGCGCGCCGGGTACTGCACCATCAACTGGGCGACGCCGGGCGTTTCAACGTATCGGTGGCGCGGCCGCTGGCGGAATGGCCGGCGGCGCGCGCCGCGCTGGCGTGGCTGTCGGTGTTGGCCGCGCGCGCGCCGTATCGTCCGGCCGACCTGGGCAAGGCGCTGCTGGCCGGCCACTGCGTTGGCGACGTGGCCGAGGCCGGCGAGCGCGCCCGGCTCGACGCGCGCTGGCGCTGGCGTGGCGTGATGGCGCTGTCGCAGGGCGACTGGCTGCGCGAGCTGTTCGCCTGCCCGCGCCTGTCCAACGCCTGGGGGCCGGCGCAGGCGGCGCTCGCCGGGCGCGGCGCGCGCTGCGACGTGTGGGCGCAGCGCTTCGCCAATGCGCTCACCGAGCTGGGTTTCCCCGGCGAAGGCGGTTTGGACAGCGCCGCGTTCCAGGTGGTCGAGGCATTCAGCGCGCTGCTGGCGCGCTTCGCCGGATTGGCCGCCGCGGCCGGGCCGCTGGACGCCGCTGGCGCGGTGCAGGGACTGGCGCGGCTGGCGCAGGACACCCCGTTCCAGCCCGAACGCGCCCACGGCGCGCGGCTGGACGTGCTGGGCCTGCTGGAGGCCGAGGGCGGGCGTTGGGACGGCGTGTGGCTGCTGGGGCTGAGCGACGACGTGCTGCCGGCGCCGGCGCGGCCCAACCCGCTGTTGCCGCTGTCCGCGCTGAAGCAGGCGGGCGCGCCGCGCGCCACCCCCGAGCGCGAGCTGGACTACGCCCGCGACCTGTTCGCCGCATTGCTGCATTGCGCGCCGCAGGTGATGGTCAGCCATGCCGAACGCGACGGCGAGCGCGAACTGCGCGCCTCGCCGCTGATCGCCGCCCTGCCCGAAACCGACTGGCGCCCGCCGCAGCCCGCCACGGCCATGCCGTTGCGGCTGGCGCAACTGGACGATCACGCCGGGCCGCCGCTGGACGAGCGCCAGCACGTGGCCGGCGGCACCCAGATCCTGGAAGCGCAGGCCAAGAACCCGCTGTGGGCGTTCGCCCGTTTCCGCCTGGGCGCCCAGCAGTTGCCGGCGCACGCCGAGCAGGTGGCGGCGCCGGTGCGCGGCCGCTTCCTGCACTGCGCGATGGAGATCCTGTGGCGCGCGCTGGGCGATCAGGCCACGCTGCTGGCCGAGCGCGACGCCGGCCGCCTGCCGGCGCGCATCGCCGAGGCAGTGGCGCAGGCGGCGGCGCAGACCCTGGACGAACTGCCGCGCGCGGTATGCGCGCTGGAGGCCGCACGCGCCGAGGGCGTGCTCGGCGAATGGCTGGTGCTGGAGGCGGCGCGCCTGCCGTTCGCCGTCACCGAGCTGGAGTCGCCGCACACCTGGCGCCACGGCCCGCTCAGCCTCAAGCTGCGGCTGGACCGGCTGGACACCCTGGCCGACGGCGGCCGCGTCATCGTCGACTACAAGACCGGCAACGCGCTCGACACCGCCGGCTGGGCGCGCGAGCGGCCGATCAACCTGCAACTGCCGCTGTACGCCGCCGTGCTCGGGCAGGACGTGGACGGCCTGATGCTGGCGCGGCTGAACGCCCGCGAAGTGGCGGCCAAGGGCATCGCCGCCGCCGACCTCGGCGTGCCCGGCGTGCAGACGCCGGACCAGCTCAAGGACAACGACCCGCTGGCCGGCATGGCGTGGCCCGACCTGCTGGCGCGCTGGCGCGGCGCCATCGAGGCGCTGGCCGACGAATTCGCCGGCGGCCAGGCGGCCAACGTCACCCTGGTGCCGGCCGACCTCGACTACTGCGACGTGCTGCCGTTCCTGCGGGTGATGCTGGACCGCGAGGAGGACGCATGAGCGAGCGCGCGCCGTCCGACTTCGCCGCGCGCCAGGCCGCGCTCGACCCGACCCGCTCCTTCCTGGTGCAGGCGCCGGCCGGCTCGGGCAAGACCGAGCTGCTGACCGACCGCATCCTCGCGCTGCTGCCCACGGTGCAGCGCCCCGAGGAGATCGTCGCCATCACCTTCACCCGCAAGGCCGCCGCCGAAATGCACGCCCGGGTGATGCAGAAGCTGGCCGCCGCCCTCGGCCCCGAACCCGAACAGGGCAACCGCCGCCAGAGCTGGCGACTGGCGCGCGCCGCGCTGGCCCGCGACGCCGAGCTGGGCTGGCACCTGCTGGAGCACCCCGGCCGGCTGGCGATCCAGACCATCGATTCGTTCTGCGCCGGGCTGGTGCGGCGCATGCCGTACCTGTCGCAACTGGGCGGCATGCCCGCCACCGTGGACGACGCCCGGCCGCATTACGCCCTGGCGGCGCGCGACACCCTGGCGCTGGCCGACCACGCGGTGTTCGGCCCCGCGGTGACCGCGCTGCTGGCGCACCTGGACGTCAACCTCGCCCGCACCGAGGAACTGCTGGCCGGCATGCTCGCCAGTCGCGACCAGTGGCTGGCACTGCTGCACGGCGCCGACCGCGCCGAGCTGGAAGCCAATCTGGACGCCGTGGTGCGCGACGAACTGCGCGCGCTGGCCGACGCCATGCCCATCGGCTGGCAGCACGAACTGCCGCCGCTGGCGCGCGCCGCCGCCGAATGCCTGGCGGCCGAGGGCAACGCACTGCTGGAGCCGCTGCGCGCGTGGCACGACCCGCTGCCCGCCAGCCCCGACGCCCTGCCGCAGTGGCGCGCGCTGGCCGAACTGCTGCTGACCGCCAGCGGCGGCCTGCGCAAGCAACTGACCAAGAACATCGGCTTTCCCGCCCAGTGTGCGCACAAGGCGCCGATGGCCGAATGGCTGGCGCGCCACCTGCCGGACGCCGAATGGATCGCCCGCCTGGCCGGCGTGGCCGACCTGCCGCCGGTGCGCTACAGCGACGCGCAATGGCGCATCCTGGACGCGCTGCTGCAAACGCTGCGGCTGGCCGCCGCCCAGCTGACCCTGGTGTTCGGCACCGCCGGCGAAGTCGATTTCATCGAGATCGCCCTGCGCGCCATCGACGCCCTGGGCCAGGCCGACGATCCCAGCGAACTGCTGCTGCGGCTGGACGCGCGCATCCGCCACCTGCTGATCGACGAATTCCAGGACACCAGCCAGCCGCAGATCGAACTGCTGGCGCGGCTGACCGCTGGCTGGGGGCAGCAGTCCGCCAGCGGCGGCGACGGCCGCACCCTGTTCCTGGTGGGCGACCCGATGCAGTCGATCTACCGCTTCCGCAAGGCCGAGGTCGGCCTGTTCCTGGCCGCGCGCGACCGCGGCATCGGCGAGATCGCCCCGGATTTCCTGGCCCTGCGCGACAACTTCCGCTCGCAGGCCGGCGTGGTGGATTGGGTCAACCGCACCTTCGTCCGCCTGTTCCCCGAGCGCGACGACGGCGAGCGCAGCGCCATCGCCTACGCGGTATCCACCGCCTTCAACGCCGCGCTGGACGGCCCGGCGGTGGCGTTCCACCCGGCGTGGCGCAGCGAAGGCGCGCTGCCGGCCGAGCGCGAAGAGGACATCGTGCTGCGGCTGGTGCGCCAGGCACAGGCCGACGGCGAGCGCAGCATCGCCGTGCTGGTGCGGGCGCGTGGCCATGCCCACGCCATCGCCCGGCGGCTGGCCGCCTCCGGCATCGCCCACCGCGCCATCGACCTCACCCCGCTGGCGCAGCGCCCGGTGGTGGCCGATCTGGTGCAACTGGCGCGTGCGCTGGCGCATCCGGGCGACCGGCTGGCGTGGCTGTGCGTGCTGCGCGCGCCGTGGTGCGGCCTGACGCTGAACAGCCTGGCCGCGCTGTTCGGCCACGACCACGACACCCCGATCCCGGCCTTGCTGGCGCACGCACCGCGCTGGCCCGCGCTGGACGACGACGAACGCGCGCGCGCCGAACGCGCCGCCGCCATCCTGCTCGATCCGGCCAACGACGCCGGCACGCTGCCGTTCGCCGCCTGGGTGGAACAAGTGTGGCGGCGCCTGGGTGGCGACGGCATCTACGCCGACCCGCGCGACGCCGCCGACGCCGAGGCGCTGTTCCGGCTGCTGGAAACGCTGTCGCCCTACGGTGCGCCGGACCCGGCCGAGCTGGATCAGGCGCTGGCCCGGCTGTACGCCGCGCCCGACCCGGCCGCCGACGGGGTCGAGATCATGACCATGCACAAGAGCAAGGGCCTGCAATTCGACACCGTCATCCTGCCCGGCCTGCATCGCAAGGGCGCCGCCGACAGCACGCCGCTGGTGCGCTTCGAGCCGCTGCGCGCGCCGCACGGCGTGCGCCTGCTGATGGGCCCGATCAAGCGGCTGGCCGAAAAGGACGCCGACCCGGTGTCGCGCTACCTGGGCCTGCGCGAAGCGCGGCGCGGTGGCTACGAAACCGACCGCCTGCTGTACGTGGCCGCCACCCGCGCCCGGCACCGGCTGCACCTGGTGGGCGAGGTGTCGGTGACCGACGACGGCAAAGTGAAGAAACCGCAATCGAGCAGCCTGCTCGGCCGGCTGTGGCCGCTGCTGGACGAGCCGGTGCCGCCGGCCGACCCGGCGCGCGGGGTGGGCGAGGGCGGCGGCGCGCTGCTCGGCCCGCCGCTGGCGCGCGCCGCGCTGGCCGACCTGCCGCCGGCCGGCCTCCCGGCAGCGGCGCCCGCCGTGTTCGGCCGCATCGACTGGGTGCAGCGCCGCCAGGAAGCACAGGCTGGCACCGTGGCCCACGCCTGGCTGGAACGCATCGGCCGCGACGGCCTGACCGGCTGGGATGCCGAGCGGCTGCGCGCCGCGTTGCCGGCCATCGAACGCCAGTTGAGCCGCGCCGGCATGGCGCAGGCCGACCTGCCCGCGGGGGCGCGCACCGTGCTCGACACCCTGATCGCCACCCTGGCGGACGAGCGCGGGCGCTGGCTGCTGACCCAGTCGGCGCAACGCGAATGGCGGCTGGGCGACGGCGACGGCCTGCTGCGCGTGGTCGATCTGGCGCTGCGCACCGCCGACGGCTGGCTGGTGGTCGACTACAAGACCACCGCGCCGTACCCCGACGAGCCGCGCGACGCCTTCGCCGAACGCATGCTGGCGCGCTACCGTGAACAATTGCAGGACTACATGGCGTCGGTCGCCGCGCTGAGCGGCCTGCCGGCGCGCGGCGCGCTCTACATCCCGCGCGCCGGGCTGTGGCTGGAGCTGGACTGACGCGCGGCGCGCACCGCCGCCACATCGCGGAGAAGACCATGGAAGACAAGGAATTCGACGAACTGGCCGGGCGCATCGAAGGCGTGGCCAAGATGGTGCTCCACCTCGTTGTCGCACTGGAGGACGCGGGCCACATCAACGGCCCGCAATACGCCGACGGCCTGCGCAGAGCGATCCAGCCCGATGACAAAAGCCCGTCGCACCTGGCCATCGCCCAGCGCACGGTGATCGAACTGGCCGACGCGCTGGACGAGGCGCGGGCGCGGCGGCGGGGGACGGCGCACTAGAGCGGCTGACAAAACCCTCCTGGCGGCGTCGCGCGGGGGCGCCGAGCTGAAACTTGCCGTACTACACGTACTGTCTGCGTTTCGCGCTTCTTGCCAGGACCGCTGCGCTGGGTTTTGTCAGCCGCTCTCAGGTGCCTCGCCGGGCTGTTCCGGCGCCTCCCACTGGCGCGCCAGCGCCGCCCAGCCGTCGTGGCCCATCCGGTGCAGCAGATCGATGTTGCGCTGGTAGATCGCGGCAGGGTCGGGGAAGGCGGCGGCCGCGCGGGCGATGCTGGCTTCGCGCAGCAGGTGCAGCGTGGGGTAGGGCGCGCGGTTGGTGCAGTTGCCGAGGTCGTCGGCGTCGCTGCCCTCGAACACGTAGCGCGGGTGGAAGTGCGCCAGTTGCAGCGTGCCTTCCAGGCCGGCGTCGGCCAGCACGCCTTCGGCGGCGGCGATCAGGTCGACGAAGGTGTCGAAGTCGTCGAACAGCGCGGGGTGGATCAGCAGCGTGGTATCGAGCTCGGCGGGATCGGCGTCGGCCAGCCGGCGCAGCTCGGCCTCCAGCTCGTCGAGGAAGGCGTCCAGGTGGCGGGCGTGGCTGACCGCGTAGCGCACCTGCTGCTTGACGTATACCGCCTTGGCGAACGGGCACAGGTTCAGTCCGATCACTGCGTGTTCCAGCCATTGCCGGGTGCGTTCGATCACCGTCGGGTCGTCGTGCATGGTCGGGCCTGTGCGGGTGGAAGGGCGGCTGTGTGGTCGTTCGGGAAGGCGCGGGCGATCCGCCTAGAACGACGGCACCGGGTTGCTGCCGGAAAACGGCAGGTAACTGTCGCCCCGGTAGCGGTAGATCATGCGCTGGGTGGCGCGACGGGTGCTGGACACGGCCCACACCAGCGGCGCCGAGGCGTCTTCGGGCTGGGCGGTGTAGTCCTCCTTCAGGCTGACGAAGTCCAGCACCAGGTCGCCGGGGGTGTCGTGGCCCGGCACGATCTGCCAACTGCCGGTGACTTCGTAGCAGGCGTGCCGTTCTTCTTCCTCGGGCAGCCGCTCGGTGGTGCCCGGTTCGCGCGCCAGGATGGCGTCGCAATCGGCCGGCGGCGGCACCGAACCGGAATTGAGCGCGGAAAGGGCGATCGGCTCGCCCAGCAACGGGCGCACCCGGTGCTCGCCCAGCTCGTACAGCGCCAGCCAGCCGCCGCATTCGCCTTGCCAGCAACTGCTGTATTCCACCGACAGCGCATAGCGTCCGGCGGCCAGCTTGACCACGTCGGTGCTGCCGACCTCGCCGAAGAAGCCGGCCCGTCCGGCGTCGTCCTGGCGACCGTCGGCCAGCCAGCGCTCGCCGTCGCGGCGCAGCCAGTAGGCGCCCAGCACCCCCGGCGTGTCGTGGCCGGCGGCCGCCTCGCCGTGCTCGTCCACCTCGGTGGCGGCGGTGACCAGCACCGCGCGCTGGTCCGACAGCCGCACCACCTGCACCGGCGACACGTCGAACCGCCCCTCGGCACCTTCCAGGTGCAGGGTCTGCACCCGTTGGCCATCGCGCGAGCCCCAGCCGGGGAAGAACAGCGGCATCACGGTATTGCGCTCCAGACTGGGAGCGGACGGCGTGCGCGGACCGCAGGCGGTCAGGACGAGCAACAGGGGGACGAGCAACAGCTGGCGGAACGGCATGCGGACAACGGGGAAGGGATCGAGCCCGCCATGATAGGGCGAGTCGGCGCGCTTGCCCATGTGCGGTCGCAGCATCCGGCAAGGCGGGCGCTCAGGCATCCGGCGGGGCCAGCCAGCGCAGCGCGCCATGGCAGGCATCGCCGGCCGTGGCCCGGAAGGCGGCCGCCTCGTCGGCGGGCAGGGTGACGACCAGTGTCACCGCCCTGGCGTGGCCGACCTCGTCCAGCCGGGCGCCGGCCTGCTGGATCAGCCGCCGCAGCGTGCCTTCCAGCGCGTAGGGCACTTCGGCCACCAGGGTGACACTGGCACGGATGGCGATCTTCTCCGCCTTCAGCAGCGCCTGGGCCACCGCGTCGGTATAGGCGCGCACCAGCCCGCCCGCTCCCAGCTTCACCCCGCCGTAGTAACGCACCACGATGGCCACCACGCCGTCCAGATCCTGATGGCGCAGCACGTCCAGCATCGGCCGCCCCGCGGTGCCGCCCGGCTCGCCGTCGTCCACCGCCGCCGAATGGCCGCCGGCCAGCAGGGCCCAGCACACGTGGGCGGCATCCGGATGGCGGGCGCGCAGCGCCTCGACCAGCGCCTGCGCGGCGGGCCGGTCGGCCACCGGCGCGACCAGGCCGAGGAAGACGCTTTTCTTGAGATCCAGCCGGCTTTCCACCGGCGCGGCAAGGGTATGGGGCATGGGGTGGGGATTGTCCTGACGCCGGCCCGACGGGGCAAGCGGGCACCGTGACGGCTCGGCGCGGTCGAAGCCGGGATGGCGGCGATCGTGCCGCCACACTACGCTGTAGCACCTTTGCCACTGGAACCGCCATGAACGTCGAAATCCGCACCCGCCCGGCCACCCCACTGGTCGGCATCGCCCTGAAGACCTCCCTGCGCGAGGAGCGCAACCTGCGGGAGATCCCGGCGTTCTGGCGCCGACTGAGCCAGGACGGTGCGCTGTTCCGGCTGGCGGCGGGCGCACCGATCTACGGCGCAGTGATCGAGTTCGATGCGCGCAGCCGCGATTTCACCTATCTGGCCGGCTTCGAGCAGCCGGCGGCGCAGCCGCTGCCGCAGGGCATGCAGCAGAGCGAGCTGCCCGCAGGCCGCTACGCGGTGCTGACCACCACCCCCACCCCGCCCGAGAACTGCGGCGTCGAGATCGCCGCCGGCTGGCTCCACCTGCACCGCACCTGGCTGCCGGCCTCCGGCTACCTGCGCGGCACCGGCCCGGAATTCGAGCGCTACGACGAGCGCTTCCACCCGCAACGGGCGCTGGTGGAGCTGGAGTTGTGGTTGCCGTTGGGGGAGGAGTGACCGGGGCGCGGTGTCGGCGAAGTCCCACGTGATTTCAGGACTGACTGCCGCAACCCCGGCGCGGCGTGTGTCTCCAACCCGATGATGCGTCCCAGGCTGCGGGCGCCATCCCATCGACAAGGAGGCACATCATGCATCAGACATTGACCAAGGCACTGGCCGCCACGCTGTTGTTGGCGGCGCTGGGCGGCTGTTCCAGCATGGACAAGCAGACCCGCAACACGGCGGCCGGCGCGGCCATCGGCGGCGCGGCGGGCGCCATCCTCACCAACGGCTCGGCCGTCGGCACCGTCGGTGGCGCCGCCGTGGGCGGCGTGATCGGGCACGAGACGACGAAGGATTGACGGCGGGTGAGGGTGCGGTGTGAGGTGTGAGGGGTGAGGCGTGAGGGGTAACGGCAAAAGCAACTGCCACGACCGTGGTTTGCCTTTGCACTTCACCCCTCACCTTCCTATTCCACCCAGCGCATCTTCACCTGCCGCCCCTTGATGTTGGTGCGGGACAGGCGCTGGAAGGCGGCGTCGGCGACGGTGCGGTCGATGGCGACGTAGCTTTGGAAGTCGAACACGCTGATCTTGCCGACCTGGGCGCCGGCCAGGCCGCCGTCGCCGGTCAGCGCGCCGAGGATGTCGCCGGGGCGCAGTTTGTCCTTTTTGCCGGACGCCAGGTTCAGGGTGCGCATCGGCGGCAGCAACGGCGCGGGATCGTCGTCGGTGAGCGTGTCGCGCTCGAACCAGCGCACCGGCCCGCCCTGGTATTCCTCGATCAGCTTCACCCAGCGCTTGTCGCCGGGGCTGGCCAGGCTGATCGCCATCCCCTTGTCGCTGCCGCGCCCGGTGCGGCCGATGCGGTGCACGTGCACTTCGGTATCGCGCGACACGTCCACGTTGATCACCATGTCCAGCGTCTGGATGTCCAGCCCGCGCGCGGCCACGTCGGTGGCCACCAGCACGGTGACGCTGCGGTTGGCGAAGCGCACCAGCGTTTCGTCGCGGTCGCGCTGATCCAGTTCGCCGTAGAGCGCCAGCGCGGAAAAGCCCGCTTCCTGCAATTGGGCCACCAGTTCGCGGCAATGGATCTTGGTGTTGCAGAACGCCAGCGCCGAGGTGGGGCGATAGTGGCGCAGCACTTCGGCCACGGCGGCGTTGCGGTCCTCGTTGGTCACTTCGTAGAAGCGCTGCTCGATGCGGCTGGCCGCGTGCTGGCTTTCCACCTTGATCTCCAGCGGATCGCGCAGGAACGGCGCGGCGATGCGGCGGATGCTGTCCGGGTAGGTGGCGGAGAACAGCAGCGTCTGGCGGCGCGCCGGACAGGCCTCGACGATGCGGCCGATGTCGTCGACGAAGCCCATGTCCACCATGCGGTCGGCCTCGTCCAGCACCAGGGTGTTGATGCCGGAAAGGTCGAGCGTGCGGCGGTACAGGTGATCCTGGATGCGGCCGGGCGTGCCGACCACGATGTGCGCACCGTGCTCCAGCGAGCCGATCTGCGGCCCCATCGGCACCCCGCCGCACAGCGTCAGCACCTTGACGTTGTCCAGATGCCGCGCCAGCCGGCGCAACTCGTTGGCCACCTGGTCCGCCAGTTCGCGGGTGGGGCACAGCACCAGCGCCTGCACGCCGAAATAGCGCGGATTCAGCTTGTGCAACAGCCCGATGCCGAAGGCGGCGGTCTTGCCGCTGCCGGTCTTGGCCTGGGCGATGAGGTCGCGCCCGGCCAACACGGCGGGCAGCCCGGCCGCCTGGATCGCGGTCATCTCCTGGTAGCCCAGGCTGGCAAGGTTGGCGAGGAAAGGCGCGGGCAGGGCCAGCGAGGAAAAAGCGTGCATGGTGGCCGCCGAAAACTGGAAAGGCGCTCAGTCTAGCAGCGATGGGGCATAGCGAGGCCAAACCCCAAATCTCGAAACACAGAGAACACAGAGAACACAGAGTTTCACAGAGAAAGGCGAAAGGAATCGTGGGCCAGAATCGCTGGCCACAAAAGGGGACGCTCCCGATTTCAGGTTTTCTCCGTGTGACTCTGTGCTCTCTGTGTCCTCTGTGTTTCAAGATTTAGGGTTTCAACCCCGACAACCACCTACCACCCCGCCGCGCGATACGCCGCTTCGATCAGGGCGACGGTGCGGGCGGCGTCTTCGCCGGTGATGGGGGGCGGGGTGCCGGCCTGCAGGCTGTCCAGCCAGGCGTTCAGCTCCAGCGCGTAGGGGTCGGCGTCGCCGAAGCCCAGGTCGGCGACGGTCAGGCCGGCGCTGGAGGCCACTTGCACCCGCGCCGGGTCGAACGCCTGGTCGCTGGTGAGCGTGGCGTATTCGAAGCGCAGCTGGAAGCCGTGCTCGTTGCGCGGGAAGCCGGTGCCGCCCAGGTAATGCACGCCGGTGCCGCCGGGGAACACCAGCTGCAACGCCACGCTGTCCTCCAGCTGGTGCGCCGACGATGGCTGGCGGGTGATCTGCGCCTGGATGGCGGTCGGCTCGCCCAGCATGGCGCGCAGCCAGTCCAGCTCGTGCGCGGCCACTTCGTAGAGATAGCCGCCGCTGACGGCGCGCTGGCCTTTCCACGGCGAGATGTCGAGGAAGTCGTGCTCCAGCCGCCACAGCGACAGGTGCAGCGCGCGCCCCAGCCTGCCGGCGCGGTAGGCGGCGGCGATGGCGCGGTACGGCTCGAAGTAGCGCAGCACGTGGCCGACCATCAGGTTGACGCCGGCCTCGCGCACCGCGGCGTTGATCGTCTGGCAGGCGCGCTCGCCCAGCGCCATCGGCTTTTCCAGGAACACCGGCTTGCCGGCGCGCGCGGCGGCGATGGCGTGCTGCATGTGCAGCGCGGGCGGGGTGGCGATCAGCACCGCGTCCACCTCGGGATGGGCCAGCAGCGCGGCGGTGTCGGGGCAGGCGGTGGCGCCATGCCCGGCGGCCAGCGCGTCGGCGCGGGCGGCATCGCTGTCGGTGGCGGCCACCAGTCGCAGCCGCCCGGTGGCGATGGCGGCCTTGGCCAGGAAGGCGCCGAACTGGCCGCAGCCGATCAGGCCGAAACGAAGCGGGTTCATGGTCAGGCTCCTTGGGAATCGATCTCGACGGGGCCGCCCTGGCGCGCGGCGCGCAAGGCGGCGTAGTGGGCGGCGGTCTGCTCCAGCAGCAAGGCGCGCGGCAGCGGTTCGGCGCCGCTGGCGAAGAAGTCGCGCATCGCGGCGAACATCAAGCCATAGCCCACGTCGAATTCCAGATCCTGCGAGATGCCCAGGCTGCCGTAGAGCTTGAGGGTGAAGCCGTACCAGTCGCTGCCCGGCCCGACCAGCGCCAGCACGCCGCGCGCGGGGCCGACGGCGGCGTCGGCGCGGTATGCCACGCTGACGATGGCCGGGCCGCTGAGGCGGTGCGGATCGCCGTCGATGCACGGCAGGTCGGCATGCAGCACGCGGGCGAGGCCGCTGCCCAGCGTGCCGGCCAGACAGGCGAACAGGTGCGGCAGATACCAGTCGGCGGTGTCGGTGGGGCCGGTGACGCTGAAGAAGCGCAGTTCGCCCAGCTCGGCCAGCACGGTGCGGATGCGTTCGGCGGCGTGGGTATGCAACAGCGCCGACGCCGAATACACCCGCGCGTCGTGGGCGTCGGCCAGCGCCAGGATCTCCCGCGCGTCGGGCAGGCTGCCGGCCAGCGGGCGGTTGAGGAACACCCGGCGCCCGGCCAATAGGTGGGGGCGGGCCAGTTCCAGGTAGCGGCCGGCGTCCAGCGCCGTGATCAGCACCCCGTCGCAGCCGTCGGCCACGGCCTCGGGCGTGGCGGCCACCTCGGCGCCGACCTGGGCCGCCAGTTGCGCGGCCACGGCGGGGTCGTCGTCCCACAACCGCGCGGCCACCAGGCCGTGCTCCGGCTCGCGTTGCCATTGCTCGGCCCACATCCGGCCATGGGTGAACGGCGCGCAGCCGACGATGCCCAGCCGCAGCGCAGCGTGGGTGGAAACGGTCTGGGAAGTCATGACACGGCCCCTGCGAAGCGATACCCGAAGATACGCTTGCCGGCTCGGCGGCGTCGATGGGAGGGGCGGGCAGGCTGTAAGGAAGGCAGCGCAGGCAAAGATGGGAAGGGAGAAGAGGGAAGAGCAACCCCTGAACCCCAAATCTTGAACCACAGAGAACACGGAGAACACAGAGAAAAACGGGAGAAAGACAAAACCTTAAGGTTTGCTCTGTCTTGAGGTTTTCTCTGTGAAACTCTGTGTTCTCTGTGCTCTCTGTGGTTCAAGATTTAGGGTTCAGGTTTTACCCTTCTCCCTTCTCCCTTCTCCCTTCTCCCTTCTCCCTTCCTCCTTCCCCCTTCCCGGCGCAAAGCGCTGAACGCGCCCGCGCTCAGCGCGTAATCGGCTTGTAGCGGATGCGCTTGGGCTTGGCGCCTTCCTCGCCCAGGCGTTTCTTCTTGTCGGCTTCGTATTCCTGGTAGTTGCCGTCGAAGAAGGTCCACTGGCTGTCGCCTTCGGCGGCGAGGATGTGGGTGGCGATCCGGTCGAGGAACCAGCGATCGTGCGAGATCACGAACACGGTGCCGGCGAATTCCAGCAGGGCGTCTTCCAGCGCGCGCAGGGTTTCCACGTCCAGGTCGTTGGACGGCTCGTCCAGCAGCAGCACGTTGCCGCCCTTGAGCAGGGTCTTGGCCAGGTGCAGGCGGCCGCGTTCGCCGCCGGACAGCATGCCCACCTTCTTCTGCTGGTCGCCGCCCTTGAAGTTGAAGCGGCCCAGGTAGGCGCGGCTGCTCATCTCGAACTTGCCGACGGTGATGTTCTCCAGCCCGCCCGATACGTCCTCGAACACGGTCTTGTCGCCTTCCAGCCCTTCGCGGCTCTGTTCGACGAAGGCCATCTGCACCGTGCTGCCGATCTCCACCTCGCCCGAATCGGGCTGCTCCTTGCCGGCGATCATCTTGAACAGCGTCGATTTACCGGCGCCGTTGGGGCCGATGATGCCGACGATGGCGCCGGCCGGCGCGGCGAAGCTCAGGTTGTCGATCAAGAGGCGGTCGCCGAAGCCCTTGGAGACGCCCTTGAACTCGATCACCTTGTCGCCCAGGCGCTCGGCCACGGGGATGAAGATCTCCTGGGTTTCGTTGCGCTTCTGGTGCTCGAAGCTGGACAACTCCTCGAAGCGGGCGATCCGCGCCTTGCTCTTGGCCTGGCGGCCCTTGGGGTTCTGGCGCACCCATTCCAGTTCCTTGTTCAGCGCCTTCTGCCGCGCCGATTCGGTGGCTTCTTCCTGCTTCAGCCGCGCTTCCTTCTGCTCCAGCCAGCTGCTGTAGTTGCCCTTCCAGGGGATGCCATGGCCGCGGTCCAGTTCCAGGATCCATTCGGCGGCGTTGTCGAGGAAGTAGCGATCGTGGGTCACGGCGACCACGGTGCCGGGGAAGCGCACCAGGAACTGCTCCAGCCATTCCACCGATTCGGCGTCCAGGTGGTTGGTCGGCTCGTCCAGCAGCAGCATGTCGGGCTTGGACAGCAGCAGCTTGCACAGCGCCACGCGGCGCTTCTCGCCGCCGGAGAGGTTGCCGATCACCGCATCCCACGGCGGCAGGCGCAGCGCGTCGGCGGCCAGTTCCAGTTGCAGCGCGGTGTTGTCGCCGGCGCCGGCGGAGATGATGGCTTCCAGTTGCGCCTGTTCCTCGGCCAGCTTGTCGAAGTCGGCGTCCGGCTCGGCGTAGGCGGCGTAGACCTCCTCCAGGCGTTTCTGCGCGGCCATCACGTCGCCCATGCCGCCTTCCACTTCCTCGCGCACGGTGGCTTCGTTGTTCAGCTTGGGCTCCTGCTCCAGGTAGCCGATCTTCACCCCGGCCAGGTGCTGCACCTCGCCGTCGTATTCCTTGTCCACGCCGGCCATGATGCGCAGCACGGTGGATTTGCCGGCGCCGTTCAGGCCGAGCAGGCCGATCTTGGCGCCGGGGAAGAAGCTGAGGGAAATGTCCTTGATGATCTGGCGCTTGGGGGGAACGATCTTGCTCACGCGGAGCATCGACATCACGTATTGGGCCATGGGAAATCCAGTGGGGGTTGCACGATGGCCGCCAGTTTAATCGAGAGCGCGCGGCTTGGGGCCGCTGCCGGGCGCGACCGGCGGGCGCGGTGTGGCGGGGCATGCGGCCGCCGCGCGGGTGCTCTCCCGCGACGCGGTCCGGCTTCGGTCATCTTTGTTGTCTTTTATTGTCAGTATGAAATTAATTTAACTTATGTTTATGTAATTTTGTAGAAATATATGGGGCCGAAAGTGGTATCATCCGATACCGACATCGCGCGGATGGAAGAGGGCCCATGCACACCTGGCAAGCGGATTTGCTGGATATCGCCGAGCAGGCGACCTCCGAGCAAGTGGTATTCGCCAATGTGAGCGATGCGGCCCGCCAGCTCGGTTTCGAGTTCTGCGCCTATGGCCTGCAACTGCCGTATCCGCTGTCCAGCCCGCGCATCGTGTGGCTCAACAACTATCCGCCAGCCTGGCGCGAGCACTACCTGGCGCAGGGCTACCTGGGGCTGGACCCGACCATCGCCCACGGCCGTCGCTCGCAGCGGCCGCTGCTGTGGGACGACGCGGTGTTCGCCGCCACGCCGCGCCTGTGGCACGAGGCCCGCGCCGCCGGGCTGCGGGTGGGCTGGGCGCAATCCAGCCTGGATGCGCGCGGCGTCGGCGGCATGCTCACCGTGGCGCGCTCGGCCGAACCGCTGGGAGCGCTGGAGCTGGCGGCGCGCGAGCACCGGCTGAAGTGGCTGGCCAGCCTGGCGCACCTGACGCTGTCGCGGGTGGTGGGCGACCGTCTGCGGCTGGAGACCACCGAGGCGCTGACCCCGCGCGAATGCGAGATATTGAAATGGACCGCCGACGGCAAGTCGGCGCTGGAGATCTCGCACATCCTGTCGCTGTCCAAGACCACCATCGATTTCCACATCCGCAACGCCATCGTCAAATTGCAGACCGCCAACAAGACGGCGGCGGTGGTGCGCGCGGCCATGCTGGGGATGCTGATCTAGGGCGAATCGGCCTTCGCCCTTCGCGGCGGGTTGGTCCGTAGGCCGGATGGCTGCCAGGCGCGGACAAAAAAAACGCCGCCGCCCGCGCCACGGGTGTGGCGGCAAGGCAGCGGCGCGGTCGATGGCGGCGTCGGGCGGCGCTCAGCCGATGGCGGTTTCCTCGCGCAGCCGGGCGGCGAACTCGGCCGGGGTCATGGTGCCCAGGTCGTCGCCGGCGCGGCTGCGCACCGTCACCGTGCCGTGTTCCTTCTCGCGGTCGCCGATCACCAGCAGGTAGGGGATGCGCTGCAAGGTGTTCTCGCGGATCTTGTAGCCGATCTTCTCGTTGCGCAGGTCGGATTCGACGCGGAAGCCCTCGCGGGTCAGCGCGGTGCGCACCGCTTCCACGTAGTCGGCCTGGGCGTCGGTCACGTTCATCAGCATCGCCTGCACCGGCGCCAGCCAGGTGGGGAAGTAGCCGGCGTGGTGCTCGATCAGGATGCCGATGAAGCGCTCCAGCGAGCCGACGATGGCCCGGTGCAGCATCACCGGGCTGCGGCGCTGCGAGTGCTCGTCGATGTATTCGGCGCCCAGCCGCTCGGGCATCAGGTAGTCCACCTGCATGGTGCCCACCTGCCACTCGCGGCCGATGGCGTCCTTCAGGTGGTATTCGATCTTGGGGCTGTAGAAGGCGCCTTCGCCCGGCAGTTCCTCCCAGGTCACGCCGCAGGCCGACAGCGCCGAGCGCAGCAGCGCCTCGGCCTTGTCCCAGACCTCGTCGCTGCCCAGCCGCTTGCCGGCCTCGGGCCGCAGCGCGATCTTCACCGCGATGTTGTCGAAGCCGAAATCGGCGTACACCTTCAGCGCCTGGCGGTGGAACGCCTGCACCTCGTCGGCGATCTGTTCCTCGGTGCAGAACACGTGGCCGTCGTCCTGGGTGAAGGCGCGCACCCGCATGATGCCGTGCAGCGCGCCCGACGGCTCGTTGCGGTGGCAGCCGCCGAATTCGCCGTAGCGGATCGGCAGTTCGCGGTAGCTGCGCAGCCCCTGCTTGAAGATCTGGATATGGCCGGGACAGTTCATCGGCTTGAGCGCGTACTGGCGCTTTTCCGATTCGGTGAGGAACATGTTCTCCTGGTAGTTCTGCCAGTGGCCCGAGCGCTGCCACAGCGACACGTCCAGCACCTGCGGCGCTTTCACCTCGCGATAGCCCGAATCGCGATAGACGCGGCGCATGTATTGCTCCACCGCCTGCCACAGCGCCCAGCCCTTGTAGTGCCAGAACACCATGCCCGGCGCTTCCTCCTGCTGGTGGAACAGGTCGAGCAGCTTGGCGATCTTGCGATGGTCGCGTTTTTCGGCTTCTTCCAGTTGCAGCAGGTAGGCCTTCAAATCCTTGTCGTTGAGCCAGGCGGTGCCGTAGATCCGGCTCAGCATGGCGTTGTCCGAATTGCCGCGCCAATAGGCGCCGGCCACCTTCATCAATTTGAAGGCGCGCAATTTGCCGGTATTGGGCACGTGCGGCCCGCGGCACAGATCGGTGAATTCACCCTGGGTGTACAGCGACAACGGCTGGTCGTCGGCGATATCGCGCAGGATTTCCACCTTGTAGTGCTCGCCCAGCCCCTCGAAGAATTGCGCCGCCTGTTCGCGGGTCTTTTCCGAGCGGGTCACCGGCAGCGCTTCCTTGGCGATGCGCGCCATTTCGGCCTCGATCGCCGGCAGGTCCTCGACGGTAAACGGGCGTTCGCCGGCGAAGTCGTAATAGAAGCCGTTGTCGATCACCGGGCCGATGGTCACCTGGGTGCCCGGATACAGCCGCTGCACCGCCTGCGCCAGCAGGTGGGCGGTGGAATGGCGCACCACTTCCAGCGCATCGGGGTGGCGGTCGGTCACGATCTCCACGGTGGCGTCGTGGCGCAGCAGGTGGGCGGTATCCACCAGCTTGCCGTCCACCTTGCCGGCCAGCGCCGCGGCGCCCAATCCCGGCCCGATGGCACAGGCCAGTTCATGCACCGAAATCGGTTCGGCGAATTCGCGTTTGCTGCCATCCGGCAAAGAAATCGTAATCATATTGGTGAGGTATATTAAGCAAATAGTTATATTGATGATTATATCATCGATTATTTGTGTAAGTATTTATCGGGATATATTCAGAATATGCACCAGTCATCGCAGAAAACCCGCCGCGCGATTCGACGGCGAATCGCGCTGCATGACCAGCGCAACCTGGACGACCGGCGCCGCCGCCCGACGGACGCCCCGGCCCGGTGGGCGCGCGGCGGTCAGGGCCATGCCGGCTCCGGCGCCTCGGGCAGGGCGACGAACTGGTTCAGCAGGAACGGCGCCATCTTGTTGCTGGTTTCCAGCCATTCCCGGTACGGATCGGCGCCCTGGACGATGCCGCTGCCGGCGTACACCTGCACCTCGTGCCCGGCGACGCGCGCGGTGCGGATCGCCAGCGCGAAGTTGGCGTCGTCGCCCAGCGTCAGGTAGCCCAGGCCGCCGCTGAAGAAGCCGCGGTCGATCAGCTCGAACTGGCGGATGCGTTCGCCGCCCAGGTCCAGCGGCTTGCCCCAGATGGTGGCGGGCGGATACACCGCCGCCAGCACGTCGAAGATGTTCATCCCCGGCTTGAGCTGACCGCCGATCACGCTTTTCAGGTGCTGCACGTAGCCCAGGTCGATCACGTTGCGCGAGGCGCGCACCGTCAGCGAGCCGGGCAGGCAGACCGACGCCAGGTTGTCGTAGAACATGCCGGCGGCGGTTTCGTGTTCCTCGCGCTCCTTGCCGTCGTTCAGCAGCTCCTGGCGGTAGCGCTCGCTCTTGCTGGAACTGGCCGAGCCCTTGCGCGTGCCGGCCAGCGGCTCCACCACCACTTCGCCGGCCTCCTTGCGCACCAGCGTTTCCGGCGAGATGCCGACCCAGGCGTCGCCGCCGTCCCAGCGGAACACGAACTCGTAGTTGGCCCCGGCGCGCGGCGGCGCCACGATGCGCAGCAGCGCGTTGGGCGCCACCGGCGTCTTCAGTTTCAATTTGACCGCGCGCGCCAGCACCACCTTTTCCTCGCTGTCCGGCGCGATGGCGCGCAGCAGGTCGACCAATCCATCGACATAGTCGACGCACTCGGGCAGTTCCTGGCGGCGCGTCACCTGCAACGGCGGCAGCGGCGGCAGCTCCCGCGCCTGCTCGAACAGATCGGGATCGACGGCGGGGCAGTGCTCGCTTTCCACGTAGCGCAGCCGGCAGGTGGCGGCGTCGATGCGGCACAGCACCCGGGGCAGGGTGAATACCAGCGGCTCGTCCACCAGCTCGGGGCGGGTGCCGCAGCGCCAGCCGCCCAGCAGGGGGGTATCCGGCGCCAGGCCGTGGCGCTCCAGCAGCATCGGCCGGATCTCGTCCAGGAACACCGCCGCCAGGCGGAACACCTGCGCGTGGTACGACTGGTGGCGGTCGAGCCGGAACAGCGCGCGGCGCTCGACGGCGTCGCCGTGGCGCAGGCACAGCGACACCTGGTCGCCGTCCTTGGCCGATTCGATCCGCATCTCGCTGCCCAGCGCCACCAGCGACACCATGCCGTCGTCGGTGGGATAGCTGAACAGCGCGGTGAATTCGGCCGCCAGCGCCGGGTGGCGCTGCTCCAGCGCCTGGAGCACGGCCGAGCCGTGGTGGTTCACCGCCTGGGCCGGGCGCGGGTTGGCGCAGGCGAAGTGTCTGACGGTCTTCATCCGGCATTCCTCAGGGCGGGGGCGAGATTGCTGCACAGTTGCAGCGCTTCGGGGAACGGCAGCGCCGGGGCGCGGGCGTCGCCGCCGGGGTCGGTGTGCAGGTACAGGCCCGCCAGCCGGCCGCCGCGCGCCGCGTGCAGCGCCGCGGTCCGCGTCAGCTCCGCGATGGCCTCGTCCACCAGCGCGCCGGTGGCGCCGTCGTTGGCGCGCAGCGGGTCGCACAGCCACACCGCCGGCATGCGCGCCTCGTCCAGCGTGTCCAGCAGCGGCCCGAGCAGCGCCGTCTGCCGCCCCAGCGCGCTGATCAGCACCAGCCGGCCCGGCTGCCGCTCGGGGTTGAGCAGCCGGCAGATCGCGGCCAGCCGCGCCGGCGCCAGTTGCGGCGGCACGCACACGGCGATCGGGTTGCACACGCCGCGGCAGAATTCCAGGTGGCTGCTGTCGGGGAACAGGTTGATCTGCTCCAGCACCAGCAGGTGCGCGCTGGCGGCGAAGAAGGCGCCGTCGTGGTGGCGCACCAGCGCCGCCTCGTAGTGCAGGTTGGCCGCCTCGTGCGCGATGTACGGCGCGGCGCCGCCGCGTTGCAGCAGCGACAGCGCCAGCTGCGCCGCCTCGTAGGCCCACAGCATGCGCTTGGCGTCCGGGCGGCGGCTCCACGGCGTGGGCGCGCGGTCGTTGACCATGTCGCCGTAGTAGCTGGTGACGGTCAGGCCGTTCACCACCTCGGTCGGCTGCTGGCGCGAGCGGGCGTAGTTGCCCGCCAGCAGCCCTACCGCGGTCACCGGCGCCGCGGTCACCAGCCCGAGGTAGCGTTGCAGCGTGGCCGTCGCGCGCAGCCGGGCCTGCAACAGTGTCGGGCTGGCGTCGTGGAGGCGTTCCTCGGCGTTGCCGGTCAGCAGCACGCAGCCGCGTCCTTCGGCGGCGGCGCGCAGGTCGGCGTGCAGGCGCGCGATGTCGGCATGGCGCACCAGCCCCGGCAGGTCGGCCAGCCGCTCGGTCACGCCGGCCAGGTCCGGGTCGGGGTACGGCGGCATGTGGCGGTGTTCCTTGTCGCGCCAGCAGTGCGGGTGCCAGCGCTCGCGCTGGGTCGGCTCGGAGAGGTCCATGGCGATTCCTCGGGATGGCTCAGAAGGTGGCGCCGCCGTCGATCACCAGGTTCTGCATGGTGATGTGGCCGGCGTCGGGCGACAGCAGGAACGCCACCGCGCGGGCGATGTCGTCGGGTTCGGCCACCTTGCGCAGCGGGATGCCGGTGCGGTAGCGCTGCGGGTCGCCGTCGACCAGACGGCGGTCGGCGTCGGCGCTCCATTCGCCCAGCAGGGTGGTCAGCATCGGGGTGCGGGTGGAACCGGGCGACACCACGTTGCAGCGGATGCCGTGGCGGCCCAGCTCCAGCCCCAGGCAGCGGGTGAGCATGGCGGCGGCGGCCTTGGACGCGCAGTACGCGCCCATCTCGACGCGCGGCGTCAGGCCGGCGTTGGACGCCACGGTGACGATGGCGCCGTCGCCGTGGCCGGCCATGTGCCGCGCCACCGCCTGCGACACGTGGAAGGTGCCGTGCACGTTCACCTCGAAGGTCTGGCGCCAGGTGTCGGCGTCGGTGTCGAGCAGGCTGCCCGGCGTCAGCACCCCGGCGCAGTTCACCAGCCCGTGCAGCGGCGCGGCGTCGGTGATGGCGGCGACGGTGGCGCGCACCGCGTCGGGCCGGGCGATGTCCAGCACGTGGGTGTACAGGCGGCCGGCGGGCGCCAGCCCTTCGGCCAGGTGCGCCAGTTCGCCGGCGTTGCGGTCCGCCGCGTGCACCGTGGCGCCGTCGGCCAGCAGCCGGCGCACGATGGCGGCGCCGATGCCCTGGGCGGCGCCGGTCACCAGCACGGCGCGGCCGGCGAAGCGTTGTGGGTCCATGCGGGCCTCCGTCAAAGGCGTGCGGCGATCAGCGACCACCACGCGGCGAAGCTGCGGCGCTCGACCAGTTCGACGAAGCCGACCTCGATGCCGCGGCGGCGCCAGTTTTCCACCAGCATCATCAGCCGCACCGAATCCAGGCCGGCGTCGAGCGGATCGTCCTGGCCCGCCAGTTCGGCCGGCGCCAGGTGCAGCAGCGCGGCGATGTCGGCGTCGAAGGCGGCGCGGGTGAAGGGCGCGGGCGCGTTCATGCGGCCAGCGCCAGTCGTTGCAGCAGTTCGGCGCTGGACACCACCTTGCCCGAGCAGTGCGCCACGTGGCGCAGCGCCATCTCGTGGTGCGCCAGCGAGAAGTCGCCCAGCGCGTCGGCCACCAGGAAGGGCTCGATGTCGGCCATGAAGGCGTCGGTGGCGGTGACCAGGCAGCCGATGTGCGCGTAGACGCCGCAGATCACCAACTGGTCGCGCCCGGCGCGTTGCAGCCGCGCTTGCAGATCGCTGCGGGCGAAGGCGCTGTAGCGGTGCTTCACCAGCACCTCGTCGTGACCGTCGCGCGGTTCCAGCCCGGCGACGATGGCGCGGCCGTCGCCGGCCTGCGGCATGCCGGGGCCCCAGAAATCCATCAGCAGGCCGCGCGCGGCGCGCGGCTGGTCGCCCGGCTGCGCGGTGTAGAACACCGGCACGCCCAGCGCGTGGCAGCGCTGGCGCAGGGCGTCGATGCGCCGCACCAGGGTGGCGACGAATCCGGCCGAGGCATAGCGGCCGACGAAGTAGTTCTGCATGTCGTGAATCAGCAGCGCCGCGCGCTCGGGCGCCACCTGCCACGGCAGCGGCGGGCGGTCCAACGACACCCCGGTCGGCACCGGGTAATCCTGGATCAGGGGGATGGCCATGCGGTCGATCTCCGGAAAGGGATGGGGGGCTTGGAGCGGCCGACAAAACCCGGCAAAGCGGTCCTGGCGGGACGCACGAAACGCGGGCGGCACCCGGCGTGCGGCGCGTGAGGCTCGGCGCCCGCGCGCGACGCCGCCGGGAGGGTTTTGTCAACCGCTTTCATTCGGTCAGGCGCGCGCGCAGCGCCTTCTTGTCGGTCTTGCCCAGCGTGGTCCTGGGCAGTGCCGGCACCAGGCGGATCAGGTCCGGCACCTTGAAGTGGGCGATGCCGCGCCCGCGCAGGAACGACTTGAGCGCGGCCGGGGCCAGCGGCTCGCCGGCGGCCGCCACCACGAAGGCGCAGGCGATCTCGCCCAGCACCGGATCGGGCATGCCGACGATGGCGGCCTCGCGGATCCGCGGATGGGCCAGCAGGTGGCTTTCCACTTCCTCGGCGGCGATCTTCTCGCCGCCCCGGTTCACCTGATCCTTGATCCGGCCCTCGACCACCAGATAGCCGTCGGCGCGGCGGCGCACCACGTCGCCCGTGCGGTAGAAGCCGTCGGGGGTGAACGCCGCGGCGTTGTGGGCCGGCGCGTTGAGGTAGCCACGGATGGTGTACGGGCCGCGCACCAGCAACTGGCCGGGCGTGCCGTCGGGCACCGGGCGGTCCTGTTCGTCCACCAGGCGCAGTTCGTCGTCGTCGCTGATCGGCAGCCCCTGGCTGACGAGCACGCGCTCGGGACCGTCGCCGGGGCGGGTGTAGCAGACCAGCCCTTCGGACATCCCGTACACCTGCTGCAAGGCGCCGGGGAACGCCTCGGCCAGCGCCGCGGCCTGCGCTTCGCCCAGGCTGGCGCCGCCCAGTTGCAGGCACCGCAGGCTGGACAGGTCGTGGCCGCCGCGATCGGCGTGCAGCCAGGCCAGCGCCAGGCTGGGCACCGCCGCCGCGATGGTGACGCGCTCGCGCTCGATGGCGGCGAACACCGCCGCCGGGCTGGGGTCGGCGCTCATCACCACGGTGCCGCCCGCGTGCAGCGCGCCGAGGAAGCCGGGCGAGCTGAGGGCGAAGTTGTGGCCGGCGGGCAGCGCGCACAGGTAGACGCTGTCGCGGTCCAGGCCGCACAACGCGGCGCTGGCGCGGAGGCTGTACAGGTAGTCGTCGTGGCGGCGCAGGATCAGCTTGGGCAGCGCGGTGCTGCCGCCCGACAGCGTGATCAGCGCGGCTTCGCGGCTGTCGCGCTCGGGCCATTGCGCGGGGGCGCCGTACAGCGTGTCGAGGGCGACCAGCTCCTGGGCGTCGCCGGCGACGATCACCTGGCGCAGCGCCGGGGCCTGCCCCCGCACGGCGCGGGCGATCTCGCGGTAGTCGCAGCCGGCGGCCTGGTCGGCGATGACGTAGGCCACCGCGCCGGACGCCGCCACGATGTGGCCGATCTCGCTGAGGCGGTCGGACGGCAGCGCGAACACCGGGATTGCGCCCAGGCGGAACAGCGCGAACACCGTTTCGACGAAGGCCACCGAGTTGGGCAGCTGCACCACCACGCGCTCGCCGGGGGCGATGCCCAGCCCGGCCAGGCCGCTGGCCAGCCGGTCGGCGTTCAGGTCCAGCGCGGCGTAGCTCAGCCGTCGCTGCGCATCGACCACCGCCAGCCGGTCCGGGGTCTGCGCGGCGTGGCGGCGCAGCTGGCGGTCCAGCGGGTCGCCGCTCCAGTAGCCCTTGGCGCGGTAGGCGGCGGCGAAGTCGGCCGGCCAGTAGGGGGCGTCGAGGCCGGGCGGCGTCGGGATGGTATCGAGCGCGTCGCCCAGCCGCGCCACGCAGTCGCCGTGCGGGGCAGGGCCGAAGCGCACCGCCCAGCCCGTCGGCACCGCCAGGAAGGCGGGCCACAGCGAGCGCTGGCCGGCGGTGTTGACCAGCAGCAGGAAGCGGCCGTCGCCGTCGTCGAACGGATTGTGGAAGTCGCGCAGCGCGCGCGGGGCGCGGATCGGCGCCGGGGCCAGCGCGCCGTAGCGTTGTTCCAGCACCCGGGCCAGCGCCTGTGGCTGGTCGGTGACGAAGTAGTGGCCGCCGCCGGCGATCACCGACAGCGTCACGTCGTCGGCCTGCACCCGCCAGTCGAGGTAGCGGGTGGCGTAGTCGGGGGTCAGCGGGTCCTCGTCGCCGATCACCACGTGGATCGGCGCTTTCAGCCGCACCCGCTCCGCGGCGTCGCGGGCGAAGAAGGCGGCGGTCTCGCCGGCGTCGTGCTTGGTGACGCGGGCGATGGCGGCCAGGCTGGCGGCGTCGAGCGTTTCCTTGAAGCCGCCGATGCTGCGCAGGAAGGCGATGATGTCCTCGCCGCGCTGGGTGTCCACCTCGGCCGCCACCGCCTGCGGGTCGGCGTCGGGCAGCATGCCGCCGATCACCAGCGCCGCCAGCGGGGCGCCGGCCTGTTCCAGCTTGCGGGCGATGGCCAGGGCGATGGCGTTGCCGGCGCAGTGGCCGTACACCACGATGGGGCCGCCGGCCAGTTCGACGATCTCCGCCACCGCGCGCGTCGCCACGGTGTCGATCGATTCGAGCGCTTCGTCGGGGCGCAGCACGTCGTGGCCGGGCAGGTTGACCGCCACGCAGGCGAAGCGCGGGGACAGGCCGTCCACCAGGCCGCGGAAGGCGAAGGCGTTGCCGCCGGCGAACGGCACGCACACCAGCGTGACCTTGCCGGCGCTGTCGCCCTGGCCGAAGCGGTGCAGCATGCGTTGCGCGGCGGGCGCGGCCCCGGCGCCGCGCTGGCGCAGGAAGTCGGCGCAGGCGCGCGGGGTGGGCGCGTCGAACAGCGTCATCACCGGGATGTCCAGTTCGCGGCACACCCGGATCGCCTTGATCGAATCGCCGCCGGCGTCGAAGAAGTTGTGGTCGATGCCCAGTTGCGTCACCGGCAGGTGCTCGCGCCAGCAGGCCAGCACCTGTTCGTCCAGCGCGTCGCGCGCCGGCTCCACCTGGGCGTCGCCGCCGAGCTGGATGTCGGGCAGCGCGCGGCGGTCCACCTTGCCGTTGGCGGTGAACGGCAGGCTGGGCAGCACGCCGATGGCGTTGGGCACCATATAGGGCGGCACCCGCTCGCGCAGGTGATCGCGCAGCGCGGTCAGGTCCACCTCGCCGCCGCTCGCGGCGCCGGGCACCACGTGGGCCAGCAGCTTGGGGTCGCCCGCGGCGTCGCGGCGCACCGACGCCACCGCGTCCGACACCTGCGGATGGGCGCGCAGGTGGGTCTCGATCTCGCCCAGCTCGATGCGGTAGCCGCGCACCTTCACCTGCTGGTCGGCGCGGCCGATGTATTCGAGCACGCCGTCGTCGCCGAGCACGGCCACGTCGCCGCTGCGGTACATGCGGCTGCCGGGCGGGCCGTAGGGGTTGGCGACGAAGCGCACGGCGTCCAGCTCGGGGCGGTTGAGGTAGCCGCGCGCCAGGCCGGCGCCGCTGACGTACATCTCGCCGTAGCCGCCGGCGGGCACCGGGCGCAGCGCGTCGTCCAGCACCAGCAGGCCCAGGTCGGCGTAGGCGCGGCCGATCAGGCTGCCGCGCCCGGCGCGGGCGTGGGCGGCGGTGATGAACTGGTAGGTGGTGTTCACCGTGGTTTCGGTGATGCCGTACATGTTGAGCAGCCGGGGCTGGTGGTCGGGGTGGCGCTCGAACCACGGTTGCAGGCGCGCCGGGTCCAGCGCTTCGCCGCCGAAGCACTGGTAGCGCAGGCTCAGCCGCGCGCCCAGCTCGGGGCGGTCGGCCTCGGCTTCCATGAAGCGGTAGAAGGCGGACGGGATCTGGCCGAACACTGTCACGCGCTCATCGACGATCAGTTCCAGCAGTTGGTCCGGCGCGCGGGTGGTCGCCACCGGCACGATCAGCAGCCGGCCGCCATGCAGCAGGGCGCCCCACATCTCCCACACCGAGGCGTCGAAGATGTAGGCGTGGCACATGCTCCACACGTCGTCGCGGTGGTAGCCGAACCAGGCGTCGGTGCTGTCGAACAGCCGCACCACGTTGCGGTGGCTGATGCACACGCCCTTGGGCTTGCCGGTGGAGCCGGAGGTGTAGATCACGTAGGCCAGGTCGTCCGGCGCGGGGCGGGCGGACAGGTTGGCGGCGGGGCGGCGCGCCAGGTCGGCGCGCAGCGTGTCGTCGTCCACCAGCCAGCGCGGGCACGCGGCGCCGTCCGCGGCGGCGGCGCTGGCGCGGTCGGCCAGCAGCAGGCCGGGCCGGGTGTCGTCGAGGATGGCCGCGATGCGCCCGGCCGGGGCGTCCGGGTCCATCGGCACGTAGGCGGCGCCGGCCTTGAGCACCGCCAGGATGCAGACCACGGTGTCGATGGAGCGCGCCAGCAGCAGCGCGACCAGCGGCTGGCCGGCGCCGCGCGGCTGCGCGGCCAGCGCGTGCGCCAGGCGGTTGGCGCGGGCGTTCAGCTCGGCGTAGCTCAGGTGCTCGCCGTCCAGGGTCAGCGCGATGGCGTCGGGGGTGTCGGCCGCCCAGCGCTCGAAGCGATCGACCAGGGTGTCGGGCGACGTCGGCAGCGACGCGTCGTGCTTGGCGGTCTCGGCGAAAAACAGGCCCAGGTCGTCGGTGTCCCAGGCGTCGAGCCGGCCGACGGGAAGATCGGGCCGGGCGCAGAAGCGTGGCAGGAAGGCGACGAAGCGTTCGACATGCCGTTGCAGCGCGGCCTGGTCGTACAGCGCCGGGTTGGCCATGCCGACCACCAGCAGGCCGTCGCTGTCGAGGTCGGGCTGGATCAGCAGCGACAGGTCGTCGGCCGGGCCGGCGCTGAGCACTTCGGCGCGGCCGCGTGCGGTGCCGAAGCGCAGCACGTCGGTGAACAGGTCGATGTTGATCTGCGGGCCGGTCAGGCGGCGGCCTTCGCCGACCAGGTTGCAATCGCGGCGCACGTCCTCGGCGCGATAGCGCTGGTGCGGGCGCATCCGCGCCAGTTCGGCGTCGGCGGCGGCGACCAGTTCGCCGACGCTGCCGGCCAGCGGCACGTCCAGGTGCAGCGGCAGCACGTTGGCCACGCTGCACGGCACCCGGCTCGCCACGCCGCCGAGGCGGTTGAGGAAGGGCACGCCCAGCACCACCCGGCGCTGGCCGGTGGCGCGGGCCAGCCAGGCGCCGAAGGCGGCGATGGCCGCCGGCACCCAGTGGGTGGACAAGCCGCCGGCCAGCGCGCGCAGCGCCGCGAAATCCGCCGACGGCAGCGCCACCGCGTGGCGCAGCGCGTAGTGGCCGGGCATGGCGCTGTCGGCGGCCAGGCTGGGCACGTCGCCGCCGCCACGGCACTTGTCGCGCCAGTAATCGCGGTCGGCGCCGCTGGCGGGCGAGGCCAGCCAGGCGTCGTCGTCCGCCAGCAGCGCCGGCAGTCCGGCGAACGGGCTGGCGCCGGGCGCGGCGTCGCGCGCCAGCGCGTCGTAGCACTGCGCCACGCGCTGGAAGAACATCGACAGCGCGAAGCCGTCCAGCGCGATGTGGTGGGTCTTGAAGTACCAGTAGTGGCGCTGCGGCGCCAGTTGCAGCAGCGCGCTGCCGAACAGCGGGCCGTGTTCCAGGTCGATGCGGCGGGCGCAGTCCTCGGCCATCCAGCGCCGGGCGCGGGTGTCGGCGTCGGTGTCGCCGCGCAGGTCGAGTCGCGCCAGCGTCACCGGCACTTCGGGTTCGATGCGCTGCGCGACGGCGGCCTGACCGTCGGCGTCGTGCTGTTCGGTGTAGCGGGTGCGCAGCAGGTCGCACTCGTGCACGGCCTGGTGCAGCGCGCGCGCCAGCAGGTCGGCGTCCAGTTCGCCGCGCAGGTCGAGGCAGCTGGCGACGTTGTACGCGGGGCTGAGCGGGTCGAGCTGGTGGCCGAGCCAGATGGCCTGCTGCGCGGCGGTCAGCGGGTAGACGGGGTGGGGCATTGCGGGCGCTCCGGGTGCAGGGTCAAACCCTGGGCAAATGCTGCTGGTTCTTGATGGCGTCGAAGAAGCGTTCGCACAGGTAGGAGCGCTGCGATGGGTCGATGCGGGCGTCGATCAGCACCGGCTCGTCCAGCGCGTGGGCGCGCGCCAGGCCGTCGCGCAGCCCGGCGGCGCTTTCGGCCACCATGCCGGTCACGCCGTAGCACTGCGCCAGCGCGGCGAAGTCGATGGCGGGCAGCCGGGTGAGCGCCACGTCGGCGCTGTCGGACGACAGCGAGGTCCAGCGCTGGTTGTTGAGCACGATCACGATGGGCGAGATGCCGGCGCCGCGCGCATGCATCAGTTCCTGTCCGGTCATGTGGAAGGCGCCGTCGCCCACCAGCGCCAGTGGGCGCTTGCCGCTGCCCAGCTGCCAGCCCAGCGCGCCGGGCACGCCGATGCCCATGCTCATGTAGAGCGACGAGGTCAGCACGTCGGCCGGGTGCATGCCCAGCGACATGAAGAAGGCGTCGCCGCAGTCGGCCACCAGCAGGGTGTCGGGGTGGGCGGCGAAGTGGCGGTTCAGCTCGTCGATCACCAGGTAGGGGGTGAGCGCGCCGTCGGCCGGCGCGTCGCCGGTGGGCGTGGCGGACGGCAGCAGGTAGGCGCGCTGTTCGCGTTGCAGTTCGGGCAGCAGGCCGTGGCGCGGCCGCGAGAGTTCGGCCAGCGCGGTGACGAAATCGGCGGTGGCGGCGGGATAGCGCTGGCGGCCCACCTGCACCGTGCCGTCGTAGGCCTGCACCAGTTGTCCGGCCGGGATCGCGCTGGCGATGCCCATGTTGACGTCGGCGTTGGGCTCGCCCAGCAGCAGCAGCGCGTCGCACGACGCCAGCAGGTCGCGGGTGCAGTCGGCCGGCGAGGCCGGGCCGGCGTAGACGCCGCGGTAGTTGGGGTGGTCGATCGGCAGCACCTGGCGCGACATCGGGCTGGCCACCCAGGGCAGCGCCAGGGTCTCGGCGATGCGGCGCGCGGCGTCGGCCAGCGCGTAGCGCTTGATTTCCAGGCCGGGCACCAGCACCGGGCGGCGGGCGTCGCGCAGCAGCGCCAGCGTGGCGTGCGCGGCATCCCACGCGGCCTGGTCGTAGCACGGCATCGGCGGCTGCACCGCGGCGGCCGGGGTGTAGCGCACCTTGCTCAGGTAGAGGTCGCGCGGGATTTCGACGTACACCGGGCGCGACTGCGCCAGCGCCACGGCGACGGCCTCGCGCAGCTGCTCCTGCGCGCGGTGCGGGTCGCTGATGCGGATCTGGTGCGCGGTGATCTCGCGCATCACCCGGTACTGGGTGTCGTCGTCGACCACGGTGTGGTGCAGGAACACCGGCGCCTCGCGCTCGCGCTTGCCCGGCGCGCCGGACAGCACGATCAGCGGCACGCGCTCGACGTAGGCCTGGGCGATGCCGTTGGCGGCGTTGAGCACGCCGACGCCGTAGGTGAAGCACACCGCGGCGGGGGTGCGGCGGCCCAGGGCGTAGCCGAGCGCGGCCAGCGTGGTGCCGTATTCGTGCGACATGGTGCGCAGCGTCAGCCCGTGCACCTGCGTCAGCTCGCGCGACAGCTGCATGGTGAAGTCGCCGGGGATGCAGAACAGGTCGGCGATGCCTTGCTCGACCAGCACCGCGCCCACCAGGCGGCCCAGCGTGGTCTCGCGGGAGATCGCGGCTTCGGCGCGGCTCATCGCAGGGCCTCCCCGATCAGCGATTGCAGCAGTTCGTGATCCAGCTCCTGGTCGAACGAGTAGTGCAGCGGCGCCAGCGGGAAGGCGCGCAGGAACTCGGCCACCTGGGCGGCGACGCCGGCGGGATCGGCCTTGCGGAAGTGCAGGTCGGCGATGAAGCGCGCCACCTGTTCGAAGTCGTCCTCGCGCAGGCCGCGCCGGGTCATGGCCTGCACCCCCAGGCGGATGCCCTGGATGCCCGGCTTGCCGGGGATCTCGATGTTGGTGCTGCGGATGCCACCGCGGTGCAGGGTGTTCATGCACAGGTCGAGCGCCTGTTGCAGGTCGCCCACGGCGAAGTGCACCTGGTGGGTTTCGGTGAAGCCGAACGCTTCGCCCGAGACCTCGAAGCCCAGCCGGTGCAGGTGGCCGGCCAGCGCCTTGGCGTTGCGCGCCACCTGCGGCGCGTAGTCGTGGCCGAAGGCTTCCATTTCCTTGAACGCCACCCACATCGGCGGCAGCAGTTCGGCGTGGCAGTTGCTTTGCAGGTGCGGGCACAGCCACAGCGAGGTATCGACCAGCAGCGGGTGCTCGGCCGACTTGAAGGCGATGTAGCCTTTCTGCGGGCCGGGCACGGTCTTGTGGGTGTTGCCGTGGATCACGTCGGCGCCGCAGTGCAGCGGCGAATCGAACACGCCGCCCATGATCAGGCCGCCGTCGTGGCTGGTGTCGTAGGTCAGGGTGCACGACGGCGGCAGCACCTTGCGGATCGCCGCCAGCGGCTGCCAGCGCAGCTTGAACGACTGGTCGAGGATGACGATGCGGATCTGCGGGTTGCGCCGCACCAGCTCGTCCAGGCGGGCCACGTCGATCAGCAGCGTCTGCGGGTCCACCGGCAGATGGAAGATGTCGATGCCGGCCTTCTGCGCCAGGTTTTCCAGCGCGAAGTGGCCGCCATCGCGGTGGGCGAAGTGCACCATGCCTTCGCCGTGCTTGCACGCGGCCAGCATCAGCGCCTGCTCGGCCGGCGAGCCGCCGTTGGGGCGCCAGTCGAAGGTGCCGGCGCCCAGCAAGGAACGCCCGAGTTCGTTGAGTTGCTGCGCCAGCTCGCCCATCCGGCCCGATTCGGGGAAGTACCACTCGCCCGGCGGCACCTCGAACGGGAACGAGCAGTGGTAGAACGCGCCGGCGGTGGCGCTGCCGGCCAGCCGCACCAGCGCGCTGGGGTAGTTCTCGTTGGCGGTCAGGCTCAGGCAGTCCTCGCGGTAGCGGTAATCCTGGCCCAGCACGCTGTTCAGGCGCTCGACCACGTGGCGGGCCTGCGGGGTGGTTCGGGTCATGCTTGCACTCCTGTCGCCTGGAACGCCGGCGCGCTGCTGGTGAGAAGGGATTCGCGGGGGCCGCCGACGTGCTCGTACTCGATGTGGCAGGCTTCTTCGATGATCAGGCGGTAGAGCTGCTCGATCAGCTCGCCGCGCAGGTGCCAGCCCTGGCCGCGCGCCTTGCAGCGCTGCACCACTTCCAGCACGCGGTTCGGCTGCATCACCGGCGTGCCGCTGGTCTTCTTGAAGCGCGCCACGTCGGCGATCAGCGCCTGGCGCTGGCCCAGCAGGTCGATCAGCTGGTCGTCCACGCGGTCGATGGCGGCGCGGAACGCGGGCAGGCTGTCGGGCGCCGGCGGCGGGTTGATCGATTCGAAGATCCGCCGGCTGAGGCCGACGTAGTCGCGGTGGTCGGCGATCAGGGTGTGTTCCAGCATGCCGAGCGCGGCGGCGAAGCCGCCCTGGTCGGCGCGCGCCACGCCGTCGTCCAGCGCGGCCAGGGCGGCCAGCAGTTGCTGCCGCGCCACCGCCGAGCACGGGTTGTCGGCCTGGATCTCCCAGTACACGTCGGGATGGTTCTGCGTCATGCGCGCCACCAGCGACAGCAGCACGCGGAACGGCGGCGGCGCCAGGCGCAGCAGCGCGTCGAGCGGCACCGCCGACGCGGCCAGCACCCGGCCGAACGACAGCACCGCGGCGTGGCCGACCGTCTGCAACAGCGCCATCGCCTGGTCGTGCGCGGCCGGGGTCAGCGGCACCACCTCCAGCCGCCACTGGCGCAGCAGGGCGACGAAGGCGTCGGCCGACGCGGCGTCGCGGTACGGCACGGCGGCCAGCGGCCGGCCGGCCGGCTCCAGGTCGCCGGAGAACATCGGGTTGATGCCCAGCACCGGCTGGGCGACGGGATGCCGCGCCAGCCATTGGGCGAACGGGGTCTTGATCGACAGCGTTTCCACGATCAGCGCCTGCGCGGGCAGGGCGGGCAGCAGCGCGGGCAGGGCGCGCTCCAGCACGTGCTGCGCCAGCGCCAGCACCAGCACATCGGTCTGGGCCAGCCGGCGTTGCAGCGCGGCGTCGGGGCGGGTGGCGTCGCCTTGCAGCGTGACGATGCCCGGCTGCGGCGCGGTCGCCGCTAGGTCGAGCCCGACCACCTCGAAGCCGCTGGCGGCCAGTTGCCGCGCCAGCAGGCCGCCGATGGAGCCGTTGGCGCCGATTACTAGGGCGAAGGCGGGCGCGGTCATGCGCGCACCTCGCGCAGTCGTTCCACCGCTTCCACCACGCCGCGCGCCTTGACCATGGTCTCGGCGAATTCGTTCTCGGGGTCGGACAGCGCGGTGATGGCGCCGCCGACGCCGAAGCGGGCGTGGCCGTCGTGCACCGTCACCGAGCGGATGACGATGTTGAAATCGCAGGCGCCGCACAGGCCGAACCAGCCCAGCGCGCCGGAGTACGCGCCGCGCGGGCCCTGTTCCAGCCGGTCGATGATCTGCATGGTGCGTTTCTTCGGCGCGCCGGTCATCGAGCCGCCGGGGAACACCGCGCGCACGCAGTCCACCGCGGACACCTCGGGCCGCAGTTGGCCGCGGATGGTGGACACCAGCTGGTGCACGTGCGAGTAGCTCTCGACGTCGAACAGCTTGGGCACGTGCACCGAGCGCAGATTGCACACCTGGCCCAGGTCGTTGCGCAGCAGGTCGACGATCATCAGGTTCTCGGCGCGGTCCTTCTCGTCGCCGATCAGGTTTTCGATCTGCGCGCGATCCTCCTCGGGCGTGCCGCCGCGCGGGCGGGTGCCCTTGATCGGCTTGGCCTCGGCCTGACGCTCGGCGTTGACGCTGAGGAAGCGCTCGGGCGAGGCGCTGACGTGGTGGAAGCCGCCGACGTTGAAGTAGCCGGCGTGCGGCGCCGGGGTGAGCTGGCGCATCACGCGGTAGAGGTCGAACGCCGATTCGGCGAACGGGAATTCGATGATGTTGGTCAGGCAGACCTCGTAGCTTTCGCCGTTGACGATCTCGTCCAGCGCCTGGTGGATCTTGTCGATGTACGCCTGCTTGGGATGGCGCATGGCGGCGTGGTCTGCGATCCAGCGCTCGACTTCGGGCAGGCTCATGCGGTCGCGCCGCGCCGGTTGCGGCGACGGCTCGGCGGGCTGCGCCAGCCGGCCGGCCACGGCGTCGAACCAGGCGTGCGCCGCGGCGCGGTCGGCCTCGTCGGCCACCAGGTGCAGCAGGTGGCAGCGGCCCTGGTCGTGGTCGAAGGCGATCAGACGGGTGGCCAGCATGAACACCGCGTCGGGCGTGTCGGAGCGGTACGCGGCGTCGCCGATGGTCTCGGCCTTCAGCTCGTAGCCCAGCAGGCCCACGTAGCCGAGGTTGAAGGCGAACGGCAGGTCGCCGGGCAGCTCGGCGCGGAACTGGCGCAGCCGCTGGTTCAGCAGCTCGAACAGCCCGCCGGTATCCAGCGTGCTGCGCGCGCCGTCGCGCTCGATCACCGCGTGGCCCTGCTGGGTGGCGTAGACGATGGTTTCGCCGTAGCGTCCGGCGGCGTCGCCCATGAAGGAGAAGCGCGAAAAGCCCGGCCGCACCACGCTGCTTTCCAGGAAGAAGTTGGCGGGGGCGTGCAGGAATTCGCGTTGGAACACCGGCAACGGATCGGGACAGCATTCGAGGGTGCGGACTTCAATCTGGAAGAGGCTCACCGCCGACTCCTATGTGATGGGCGCGAAACGGGATTTCAGGCGTGGCGTGCGTGATGCACGGCGATGTCGCGGAAATTGCGCAGCAGGTCGAGGCCGGCTTCGGTGCAGATCGATTCGGGATGGAACTGGATGCCGTAGAGCGGGCGCTCGGTATGGCGGATGCCGTGGATCATGCCGTCGTCGCCCCAGGCGGTGAGTTCGAACGGCGGCTTGAGCGCCTGCACCACCAGCGAGTGGTAGCGCACCACCGGCAGATCCGGCGGCAGGCCCTTGAACACGCCGTCGTTGTTGTGGCGGATCACGCTGACGCGGCCGTGCACCGGCGTCGGCGCGTGCACCACGTCCATGCCGTGCAGGTGCGCCATGCACTGGTGGCCCAGGCATACTCCGAGCACCGGCACCCGGCTGCGCCGGATCACCTCGGCACTGACACCGACATCCTCGGTGCGCGCCGGCGTGCCCGGCCCGGGCGAGACGATCACGCAGTCGTAGTCGTCCAGGTTTAGGGTGTCCCAATCGGCGGTATTGAGCACCACCCGCGGCTCTTCGCCGCAGACCTCGCCCATGTATTGGTACAGGTTGTAGGTAAACGAATCGAAATTATCGACGATCAGCGTTTTGCACATGGCCATTCCCGGTTCTTGATCAGACGGCGGCATCGAGGGCGGCGGCGGAATCGGCATTCGCCGGATCGGGCACGCCAATCTGCCTGAGCAGCCGATCCAGGCGGATTTTGGTCTTGGCGGTCAATTGATCGTGCAATGCCTGGAATTCGCCCTGGGTCTCGTCGATGATCCGTTCCGTTTCCGCCGGGGAGAATTCGCAGGCGCGCAGGATCTTGCGCTCGAAACTCCGCGATGGATCGGTGCCGAGGAAATCGTCCAGGTAATCGGGCAGCATGGCGGTGAATCGGTCGCGCGTGGCCTGCGGCATATGCGCCCAGCGCGCTTTCATCAAATCGGCGAAATAATTGGAATGGCGTCCTTCGTCGCGCACGTGGTCCATCATCAGCGTGGTGAAGGTCTGCGCCAGGCCCTTGTCGCGGCCCAGGTTGGCGATCTCGTCGGTGAGCACGTTCTCGGCCAGCGTCACCGCCAGCAGCTGGAAGTCGGCGCGCATCGCCTCGGGCAGCGTGGCGCTGGCGCGGGCGGCGGCGTCCAGCTTGTGATTGGACTGGGGCACCTGCAACGGCACGATGCCGCTCCTGGCCTGCATCTGGATGATGTAGTCGAGCGCCACGTGGGCGTGGTAGCCCTCGTCGATGACCACGGTCAGCGCTTGGAGCCGGGCGAATTCGTCGATGCCGGGGATTTCGTGGTGCAGCAGCGCCAGGCTGCACTGGATGACGAACTTGGTCTCCAGCAGGCCCACGCCATAGAGGAACTGGTAGGCGGCCTGCGCCAGGATGAACGCCCGGGTGGCCTGGCCGCGCGCCAGGATCATCGGGTGGTCGCACACCGCGCAGCGCGCCAGCGGGTAGATCAGCTCCTCGTCGGAGTAATCGGGCACGATGATGCGCGGGGTATGGCGCACCGTGGCGCGCTGGTACCAGTGGTTGGTGAGGTCGTTCTGCTCGGCGATCAGCATCGGTTTCTCCTGGCCGGGGGCGTCGCAGCCCATCGGGCAATTCATCGTTGAGGGCACCGCCCGCAATGGTCTTTCCAAAAAAAGGGCCAATTGGGCCGTGGCAATGCCTGAATTGCGTGGCGTATGCGGTGCAAGCTTTTGTTGCAATTGGATGAACGATCGATCAATCAGTGAAATTTGTCGCCGATCAAAAAACGCATTCCGCATCGCTTATAGGCTGTTGCGCCAATCCGCATCGGTCGCCAAAAACTGCGCGAATTAAAAATCGGCCGCCCCGCACGCCGTAACCTGATAAAAATATCAGGTGACAAATGGTGTGCCGGATTCGGTCTGGCGAATTGCCGGCATTCAAGTCAGTATCTTTTTGGATTGGACAATCCGGGGGCTGGCCCATTGGCGGCGATTGGTCAAATGCCGCAATCGGCACGCGATCTGGCGATGGGCGACGAATCAGCCATTTGCCCTGGCGGCAGCGGTGCGCTGCAACGGTCGCTCACGCACGGATGTGGTCGACTGCATGCAAGCGGGGGTCGGCGGCGTGATGCCGAGGCGGTCAATTCTTCCTGTTTGCTGACAAAATAAGCATAAGATTCTGCTTTTTTGCTTATGAAAACTTTCTTGTGAAATTTGGCTTTTGTCATTTTTGCAACAGGATCGATCGGGCGATGCGACCCGGCAGCGCGGAGGACGGCGGATTACGCGCCGCCGGCCACATCGGAGCGCCGCGCCGGCCCGGCGAAACGGTTGTCGGCTGCCCGCCGGGCGCCGCGCGATCCGTCTTGAACATGCAATTGGCATCTTCTACCGTGTGGCGAGGGCCGCGCCGCGGCCCGATCACGACGGGAATCCAGCATGCGCATTGCCACCAGAACCCTCTGCCTGCTGGCGCTGATCCTGCCGCTGACGGCCTGTACGCCCGAAAAGGCCGAGGCGCTGCTGGCGGCGGTGAAGGCGTTCGAGGCCAAATCCAGCGAGGCGCTGGACGCCTACGAGGCGATGTTCCGCGACTACGGCGCGGTGGCCGCCACCTCGCAGGACGAGCTGTTCCAGGGCGCCTACGCGGCGGCGCGGCAGGGACAGGCCGGCAGCTTCGACGACGCCGTGGGCAATGTCGGCGCCCGCGACGGCGTGGGCATCCAGGGCGGCATCGCCCGCGAGTTCGGCGACATCCGCGCCGCCTACGCCGCGCTGGGCAGCGCCTACGACAGCCTGCCGCAGGGCAGCGTGCTGGGCGCGCGCTATGTCTCGTGCGGGCGCAACGCGGTGGCCCGGCTGACCTGGCAACTGGTGAACTTCGCCGACGACGTGAACCAGCAGCCGCTGTACCCGAGCGCGCTGCGCCAGCGCTTCGCCGAGTTCAAGCGCAGCGCCGCCCAGGGCGATCAGGGCCTGGCGCGGCGCGATTTCGACGCGTTCGCCGGCGGCGTCGCCGCCTACGAGGCCCGCCACGCCGCGGCGCAACGCCTGACGCTGGCGGCGGTGGAGCAGGGGCGCCGGCTGGACGCGATGCTGGCGCATTACGACGACGTGTCGCTGTCCAACCTGCTGGGGGCGATCCAGGCCGGCTTCGCCTTCGCCGGCACCCTCAAGGGCGTCGACGCGAGCGCCGCGGCCAGCCGGTTGCAGGCGATGAAGACCGATATGGAAGGCAGCGCCTACTGGCAACGGGTGGGCGCGCTGCCGCTGGCCGACATCGCCGCCTGCGCGGCACCGGGCAAGGAGCAATGAACATGGCCGACGATCAGGATCGCGAATTCGTCCGACTGGCCGAGGCGGCGCTGGACGCGCTCTTCGACCAGTACGCCGCCGCCGGCCCCGCCGAGCGCTGGCAGCTGAAGCCGGCCATCACCAAGGCCACCGAAGAGATGACCCAGGCGCGGCTGGCGCTGTTCAAGGAAGGCGTGCTGACCACGCCCGAGGATCTGGACGCGCTGCGCCAGCTCAAGCGCGATATCGACCACGCGGCCGACGTGCAGGCCGGGGTGCTGGCGGCGGTGAAGCTGGCGGCGATGCTGGGGGTGTTTGCCTGAAGGCATCCGGGGCGGCAGGCGCGGTGCAATGCCGTGCCCGCCACCCCGGTTTTAAGCCCGCGCCAGGCGCGGTTGCGACGGTGCCGCGTGGCGATCCCGTCGCGGTTACTTCAGATACGACTTGATCACCCCCAACGCCACGTCGAGGTCCTGCTGGCGTTGCGCCGGGTCGGCCTCCTTCACCACGTGGTCGGTCAGGTGGCCTTCGATCACCGCCACCATCAGCCCGTTCACCGCGCCGCGGATCGCGGCGATCTGCTGCAACACCGCGCCGCAATCGGTCTCGTCGCACAACTGCTTTTCCAGCGCGGCGGCCTGGCCCTGGATGCGCCGCACCCGCGCCAGCAGTTTGGCCTTGTCCCTGATCGTGTGCGCCATCGGTGATCCATATCAAAGTCCGAATACGGCGGCAGCGTAGCACGCGGATACTGGGGGGTAGTATCATCGGCGGCTTCGTCCCTCCGCTCGGTCACCTCGACATGTACCCGTTCTCCACGTTGTTGCAGCAGGGCAACGCCTGGCTGTTCATCCCCAGCGCCGTGCTGCTGGGCGCGCTGCACGGCCTGGAGCCGGGCCATTCCAAGACCATGATGGCGGCGTTCATCGTGGCGGTGCGCGGCACGGTGGGGCAGGCGGTGCTGCTGGGGCTGGCGGCCACGCTGTCGCACACGGCGGTGGTATGGGCGGTGGCGATGGTGGGCCTGCACCTGGGCCGCAACTGGGACGCGGCCACGGCCGAGCCGTATTTCCAGCTGGCGTCGGGCGTGCTGATCGTCGCCATCGCCTTGTGGATGCTGTGGCGCACCTGGCGCGCGCAACAGGCGGCCGAGGCGGCGCAGGGCGCGGTCGAGCCGGGCCGCATCGATACCGGCCACGGCGTGGTGTGGCTGGAACTGACCGACGACGACGCGCCGCGCTTCCGCCTGCGCCAGCAGGGCAAGCTGGGGCACCACTGGCTGTCGCGCGATGTGACGGTGCGCATCGCGCACCCCGATGGCGAGCACTGGACCTTCGGCTTCGCCTCGCGCATGGGCAGCCTGGAGTCGGCCGAGCCGGTGCCGGCGCCACACGCGTTCGAGGCGACGCTGTCGCTGCGCCATGGCGACCATGCCCACGACTACGCGGTGCGCTTCGTTGCCGGCCGGCGCGGCGCCGAGCCGTTGCGGCAGGCCGAATACCAGGACGCCCACGAGCGCGCACACGCCGAGCAGATCCAGCGCCGCTTCGCGCAGCGCGACGTGACCACCGGCCAGATCGTGCTGTTCGGCCTGACCGGCGGACTGATCCCGTGCCCGGCATCGATCACCGTGCTGCTGCTGTGCCTGCAGCTGAAGCAGCTCACCCTGGGCGCGGCGCTGGTGCTGTGCTTCAGCGTCGGCCTGGCGCTGACCCTGGTGCTGTCGGGCAGCCTGGCCGCGCTCGGCGTGCGGCATGCGTCGCGACGCTGGCAGGGCTTCGGCGACTTGGCGCGCCAGGCGCCGTACCTGTCGGGCGCGCTGATCGTGCTGGTGGGGCTGTGGGTGAGCTACCACGGCGTGGCGGCGCTGGTTTGAGGGGGGATTGCGGAACCCCAGGTCTTGAACCACTGAGGGCGGTGAGGACACGGAGGTTCACGGAGAAAATCCGAAGGCAAGGAAATGAGCAGGTCTGTTGCGGGCCATTTCGTCGCAACCCAGCCGTCGCCGAATGGCAGCTTGTCCAGCGGCGTGCTACTCCATCTCGGCCCCGATGAACTTGTCCTGCTGGATGATCAGCTTGCTGTATGCGGGGGCTTCGTAGGCGTCGAGGCAGCGCATCAGGTTGCTGGTTTTCCCTGTTGCCTGCATGACCTTTTTATCTTCCGGAATGACCTTGTTGAAATAGCTGCGGATATTGCGGTATGCCGGCTCCGCGTGCTCGCCCAACTGGAAATAGCCCCCCCGCGCATACCCGGCCTCGTCTTCGGTTTCTGATTTTTGGAACGTGCCCAGGCAATACGCCATCCCCCATTTCTTGAGAGTGAGGCGCGCGTTGTCGATGTTGATGTCTTCGGCAGCATGGCCAATAAGGGGCAGCGCCAACAGCAGCCCAACGATGTACTTGTTCACTTCAACTGCCAATACAGGATTTCGGTGGTCGTGATACCCGTTTGATCTTGAACGAAATAGCAGTGATCACCGCAATCTCCGCCGTTCTCGGCATCCTCCGTGGTTCAGGGTTGGGGGCTCTCCCCCGCAGCATCCCGTTAGCACCGATTTCGTAGTGCGTCGCAGCAAACTACATTTTTCTTGATTAATCGCAAAAACGTATCCACGATGTAATCGATTACATTTTTGGTGCGAGCGATGCCTCGATCCGGTACGGCCCCTGGGGAGGCCGGGAATGTCTCGATTTCCGCGGTGGCGCGGCAGGCCGGGGTGTCGGTGGCCACGGTGTCGCGGGTGCTCAACGGCCAGGCGGTGGTCAAGGCCGAGACGCGCGACAAGGTGATGGCGGCGGTGGATGCGCTGGGCTACCGGATGAACCACCTGGCGCGCAACCTGCGCACGGCGGCCAGCCGGCTGCTGCTGACCATGGTGCCGGACGTGGGCAACCCGTTCTATGCCGAGATCGTGCGCGGCATCGACAGCGTGGCGCGGCAGCAGGGTTACTTCGTGCTGTTGTGCGACACCGGCGCCGACCCGGGGCGCGAGCGCAGCTATTTCGACCTGTTGCGCACCCGGCGCGCCGACGGCGCCATCTGCCTGGACCCGGACACGGTGCAGCAGGCGCTGGCCGAGGAAGCGGCGCCGTTGCCGTGGGTGGCGTGCTGCGAATTCGACCCCGAGGCGGCAGTGCCCTACGTGGGCATCGACAACCGCGCCGCCGCGCGCGAGGCGGTGCAGCACCTGCTGGCGCGGGGCCATCACCGCATTGCGCTGATCAATTCGGACGAGCGTTTTCTCTACGCCCGCCAGCGGCGCCAGGGCTATCGCGATGCGCTGACCGACGCCGGGCTGCGGCTGCACCCGGAATGGCAGGTCAATGTGCGGAGCCTGGATTTCGCCGCCGGGGCCGAGGCGGCGGCGTGGCTGATGGCGCTGCCGGAGCCGCCCAGCGCCATCTTCGCGGTATCGGACACGCTGGCCATCGGCGTGCTGCGCGGCCTGCGCGACGCCGGGCGCCGCGTGCCGGACGACGTGGCGGTGATCGGCTTCGACGACATCGCCCTGGCGGCGCAGGTCGATCCGCCGCTGACCACGGTGGCCCAGCCGATGCGCGAGCTGGGCGAGACGGCGGCCCGCCTGCTGTTGCAGCGGCTGGCCGAGCCGGGGGTCGCGGTGCCGGGCATGTTGCTGCCGCACCGGCTGATCTGTAGAGCGAGCGCTTGAAATGAGCTTATCAATTCAGTTCGACCAGGTGACCAAGGACTTCGGCGCGGTGCGCGTGTTGCACGGGGTGAGCTTCGAGCTGGCGCCGGGCCGGGTGTATGGGCTGCTGGGCGAGAACGGCGCCGGCAAATCCACGCTGATGAAGATCCTGGCCGGCTACGAGCGCGCCAGCGGCGGCGAGGTGCGCATCGACGGCACGGCGCGGCGCTTCGACGATTCGCGCCAGGCCGAGGCGGCCGGCGTCGTGCTGATCCACCAGGAATTCAATCTGGCCGAGCACCTGACCATCGCCCAGAACATCTTCCTCGGCCACGAGTGCAGGAAGGGCTGGCTGCTGGACGACGCGGCGATGCGCGCCGAGGCCGCGCGCGTGTTGCAGCTGGTGGGGCTGGCGGCCGACCCCGATACGCCGGTGCGCCGGCTGATCGTCGCCGAGAAGCAGCTGGTGGAGATCGCCAAGGCGCTGTCGCGCCGCGCGCGGCTGCTGATCATGGACGAGCCCACCGCCACGCTGACGCCGGGCGAGACGCAGCGGCTGTTCGCGCTGATCGCGCGGCTGAAGGAAGAGGGCGCCACCATCGTCTACATCTCGCACAAGCTGGACGAGGTGGAGCGGGTGACCGACGAGGTGGTGGTGATGCGCGACGGCCGCTTCGTCGCCCGTGCCGCCACCGCCGAGGTGGATCGGCGGCGGATGGCCAATCTGATGGTCGGGCGCGAGCTGTCCGACATGTTTCCCGACAAGGAACCGCCGCCGGCGGACGCGCCGTGCGCGCTCAAGGTCAGCGGCCTGAGCGTGCCGGGCTGGGCCGAGCAGCTGGATTTCGAGGTGCGCGAAGGCGAGATCCTGGGCTTTGCCGGGCTGGTGGGCGCCGGCCGCACCGAGGCGTTCGAGGCGCTGATCGGCCTGCGCCCACGCAGCGCCGGGCAGGTCGAGCTGGGCGGGCGCCCGGTCGCCTTGCGCAACCCGCGCCAGGCGATGAAGCACGGCATCACCTACCTGAGCGAGGACCGCAAGGGCAAGGGGCTGCACGTCGACCTCAGCCTGCGCGACAACCTGACGCTGATGGTGCTGCGACCGTGGCTGCGGCTGGACCAGGAGCGCGACGCGCTGGTGCACGCGGTGCGCGAGTTCGGCATCCGCACCGGCGACCTGGCGGCGCGGGCGCGCATGTTGTCCGGCGGCAACCAGCAGAAGCTGGCGCTGGCCAAGTTCCTGCATCCCGATCCGCGGGTGGTGGTGCTGGACGAGCCCACGCGCGGCGTCGACGTGGGCGCCAAGCGCGACATCTATTTTCTGATCCGCCGGCTGGCGGCCGAGGGCCGCGCCGTGATCGTGATCTCCAGCGAACTGATCGAACTGATCGGCCTGTGCCACCGCGTGGCGGTGATGCGCGCCGGCCGGCTACAGGCCACGCTCGGCCTGGACCACCTGACCGAAGAGGAACTGATCGCCCATGCAACCGGAACCCGTTGAATCGCCCACCGTGTCGCGCAAGTGGCGCAGCGTGCTCGGCGGCCTGGGCCCCATCCTGGGCCTGGTGGCGCTGTGCATCGTGGGCACTGCGCTCAACCCGGACTTCGCCACCGTGGACAACCTGATGAACGTGCTCACCCGCACCGCCTTCATCGGCATCATCGCGGTGGGTATGACCTTCGTCATCATGTCCGGCGGCATCGATCTATCGGTGGGGTCGATGGCCGCGCTGATCGCCGGCAGCATGATCCTGTTCATGAACGGCCTGGCCGGTGGCGGCCACGCGCCGCTGCTGGTGGTGGCGCTGGGCATGGGGCTGGCGCTGGTGCTGGGCCTGGCGTTCGGCTGTGCCCACGGCCTGCTGATCACCAAGGGCCGGGTCGAGCCCTTCATCGTCACCCTGGGCACGCTGGGGATCTTCCGCGCCTTCCTCACCTGGTTCGCCGACGGCGGCGCACTGACCCTGGACGGCGCGCTGTCCGACCTTTACAGCCCCGTCTACTACGCCAGCCTGCTGGGCGTGCCGATCCCCGTATGGATCTTCGCCGCCGTGGCCGTCATCGGCAGCGTGCTGCTCAACCGCACCGCCTTCGGCCGCCACGTGCAGGCCATCGGCTCCAACGAGCAGGTGGCGCGCTACGCCGCGATCCGCGTCGACCTGGTGAAGATCCTGACCTACATGCTGCTGGGCCTGTGCGTCGGCATCGCCACCCTGCTGTACGTACCGCGCCTGGGCTCGGCCTCGCCGACCACCGGCCTGCTGTGGGAACTGGAAGCCATCGCCGCCGTGGTGGTCGGCGGCACCGCGCTCAAGGGCGGCGAGGGACGGCTGGTCGGCACCGTGGTCGGCGCCATCCTGCTGTCGGTGATCAGCAACATCCTCAACCTCACCAGCATCATCAGCGTGTACCTGAACGCCGCGGTGCAAGGCGGCGTGATCATCGTCGTGGCCTTCATGCAGCGGGGCAGGCGGTGAACTGGAGGTGAGGGGTGAGGAGTGAGGAGTGAGGAGTGAGGGGTGAGGTGTAAACCCCGCAGCGCCAGCGTGGTTGCAGTTGCCTTTGACGTTACCCCTCACTCCTCACCCCTCACTCCTCACACAAGAAACACACCCACGGGCGGGGGTTGGGCTGCCCAATCAATGGAGACGACACCATGAAAAGCTTGATTCGCGCAGTGGGGGCCGGCGTGCTGGCTCTGTCGGCCTGCACCGCGTTCGCCGCGGAAAAGGTCACCCTGGGCGTGGCGATTCCCACCGCCACCCACGGCTTCACCGGCGGCATCGTCTGGTGGGCCAACCAGGCCAGGCAGGAGCTGGAAAAAGCGCATCCGGACCTGAAGATCATCGTCAAGACCGCCGGCTCCGCGCCGGAGCAGGCCAACCAGTTGCAAGACCTGCTGACCGTCAATAAGATCAACGCGCTGGTGATCTTTCCGTTCGAATCGGCATCGCTGACCAAGCCGGTGGCGCAGGTGAAGGGCAAGGGCGTCTACGTCACCGTGGTCGATCGCGGCCTGACCGACACCAGCGCGCAGGATGCCTACGTGGCCGGCGACAACACCGCCTTCGGCAAGCTGCCCGCCGAATACCTGGCCAAGCGCCTGGGCGGCAAGGGCAATATCGTGATGCTGCGCGGCATTCCCACCACCTTGGACAACGAGCGCTACAACGCCTTCATGGGCGTGATGAAGCAATACCCGGACATCAAGGTGCTCGATGCCAAGTACGGCAACTGGAACCGCGACGACGCCTTCAAGGTGACGCAGGACTACCTCACCCGCTTCAAGCACATCGACGCCGTGTGGGCGGCCGACGACGACATGGCGGTGGGCGTGCTCAAGGCCATCGACCAGGCCAAGCGCACCGACATCAAGGAAGTGTTCGGCGGCGCCGGCGCCAAGGGCATGGTCAAGACCATCCTCGACGGCAAGGACAAGCGCATCCAGGCCGACGTGTCGTACTCGCCCAAGTTCATCTACGACGCGATCAAGCTCACCGCCGAAGCCCGGCTGAAGGGCGCCAAACTGCCGGCGACCACCATCATCCCGTCGGTGCTGATCACCAAGGAAAACGCCAGGCAGTTCTACTTCCCGGATTCGCCGTTCTGAGCGCGCTTCGCGCTTTGCGCTTCGCGAGTGAGGAGTGAGGGGTGAGGTGTGAGGGGTAACGTCAAAAGCAACGGCAACCGCGCTGGTGCTGGGGGGTTTACACCTCACCCCTCACACCTCACTCCTCACATGTTTTACCCCTCACCCCTCACTCCTCACAGGAGTTAAGACATGCAAACCATCAAGGGACCGGCGATCTTCCTGGCGCAGTTCGTGGGCGAGGCGGCGCCGTTCGATACGCTGGACGGCTTGGCGGGATGGGCGGCGGGGCTGGGCTTCCGGGGCATCCAGATTCCCACCAACGACCCGCGGCTGTTCGACGTGGCGCTGGCCGCGCAAAGCCAGGACTACTGCGACGAGATCGCCGGCCGCGTCGCCGCGCACGGCCTGGCGATCACCGAGTTGTCCACCCACCTGCAAGGGCAGCTGGTGGCGGTGCATCCGGCCTACGACGCGCTGTTCGACGGCTTTGCCGCCCCCGAGGTGCGCGGCAACCCCGCCGCGCGCACCGAGTGGGCGATCGGCCAGGTGACCGCCGCCGCGCAAGCCTCGCGCCGGCTGGGGCTGACCGCGCACGTCACTTTCTCCGGCGCGCTGGCGTGGCCGTACCTGTACCCGTGGCCGCAGCGCCCGGCCGGGCTGGTCGAGGCCGCCTTCGCCGAACTGGCCCGCCGCTGGCGACCGATCCTGGAGGCCTTCGACGCCGCCGGCGTCGATCTCTGCTACGAACTGCATCCCGGCGAGGACCTGCACGACGGCGTCACCTTCGAGCGCTTCCTTGCCGCGGTGGACGATCACCCGCGCGCCTGCATCCTCTACGACCCCAGCCACTTCGTGCTGCAACAGCTGGATTACCTGGCGTTCATCGACCGCTACCACGCCCGCATCAAAGCCTTCCACGTGAAGGACGCCGAATTCCGCCCCGACGGTCGCCAGGGCGTCTACGGCGGTTACAGCGGCTGGGCCGAGCGCGCCGGGCGTTTCCGCTCGCTGGGCGACGGCCAGATCGACTTCGGCGCCATCTTCTCCAGGATGGCGCAGTACGACTTCCCCGGCTGGGCGGTGCTGGAATGGGAGTGCGCGCTCAAGCACCCGCAGGATGGCGCCGCGGAAGGCGCGGACTTCATCCGCCGCCACATCATCCGCGTGGCCGGGCGCGCCTTCGACGACTTCGCCGGCAGCGGCGTCGATACCGGACAACTGAACGCCTTGCTCGGGCTGGCGGCCAAGGGCTGACGCGACGGGCTGGGCGCGACCGCATCGGGCCGCCGTGATCGGCACGCGTCGCCGCCGGCCCCGGCCGGGGCCATTTCATCTTTACCGGAGAACCGACATGAACCGACGTTTGCGCATGGGCATGGTCGGCGGCGGGCAGGGCGCCTTCATCGGCGCGGTGCACCGGCTGGCCGCGCGGTTGGACGACTGCTACGAACTGGTCGCGGGCGCCTTGTCGTCCGACCCCACGCGCGCCGCCGCCAGCGCCGCCGAACTGCGGCTGGACCCGACCCGCAGCTATGGCGACTACCGCGACATGGCCCGCGCCGAGGCCGCGCGCGCCGACGGCATCGACGTGGTCGCCATCGTCACCCCCAACCACCTGCACGCCCCCGTGGCCACCGCCTTCCTCGAAGCGGGCATCCATGTCATCTGCGACAAGCCGCTGGCCGTCTCGCTGGCCGAAGGCCAGGCCCTGGCCGCGCTGGCGCGGCGCAAGCAGCGCCTCTTCGCACTGACCCACACCTATTCCGGCTACCCCATGGTGCGCCACGCCCGCGAACTGATCGCGCGTGGCGAACTGGGCGACATCCGTTACGTGCACGTCGAATACCTGCAAGACTGGCTCGCCTCCCCGGTGGAGCAATCGGGCAACAAGCAGGCCGGCTGGCGCACCGACCCCGCCCTGGCCGGCCCCGCCGGCTGCCTGGGCGACATCGGCACCCACGCTTGGCAGCTCGCCGCGTTCGTCACCGGCCTGACCCCCAGCGAACTCGCCGCCGACGTCCACACCTTCGTCCCCGGCCGCCGGGTGGACGACCACGTCCAGGCCATGCTGCGCTACGCCAACGGCGCGCGCGGCCTGCTGGTCGCCAGCCAGATCGCCAGCGGCGAGGAGAACGCCCTCAACCTGCGCGTGCACGGCACCCGCGCCGGCCTGCGCTTCAGCCAGGAATCGCCCAACGAACTGTGGTTCACCCCGCAAGGCGGCGAAACCACCCGCCTGACCCGAGGCCGCATCGACAGCCCCGCCGCCGCCCACGCCACCCGCATCCCCCCCGGCCACCCCGAGGGCTACCTCGAAGCCTTCGCCCAGTTGTATCGGGATGCGGCATTGCAGATCGTCGCCCAACAGACCAACACCCCGGCGCCCCCCGAATCGCTGATGCTGACGACGGTGGACGACGGGGTGGCGGGGTTGCGGTTCATCGAGGCGATGCTGGAGAGCCAGGCAAGGCAGGGGGCTTGGGTCGGGGTGTAGCGGTGGTGCAGCGGCCCGGCGCGTGGTTGGGAAAGTACTTGTAAGGTTGGTGGCTTTTGCCTGCGCGGATTTCGATTGAGGAATCAGTGTGTTGTAATTGGAGTGTTCCCCGCGTGAGCGGGGATGAACCGCCAAAAATGGACTCCAGTCGCAGACTGATCGCGTGTTCCCCGCGTGAGCGGGGATGAACCGCAGCTCGGCAACGCGCCGTGCGGTGCTCTCTCGTGTTCCCCGCGTGAGCGGGGATGAACCGCGATATAGCCGGGGGGCATCCACTCACTCCGACTGTTCCCCGCGTGAGCGGGGATGAACCGACCGATCCGGCGGCGGCCCTGACATGGCCGCTCTGTTCCCCGCGTGAGCGGGGATGAACCGGCCCCGAGATCGGTGGTGAGCACGTCGAGCAGCTGTTCCCCGCGTGAGCGGGGATGAACCGAAAGGGGCCGCGAGGCCCCTTTCTTCTTTGGTCTGTTCCCCGCGTGAGCGGGGATGAACCGGTTGGCACGGGCAGGAACCAGTCCAAACAGGTCCTGTTCCCCGCGTGAGCGGGGATGAACCGATCTATATTGGCCTGATGGCCGTGATGCCAATCTGTTCCCCGCGTGAGCGGGGATGAACCGCTTGTTTGAAATCAGAAGTTAAATATTCATATCTGTTCCCCGCGTGAGCGGGGATGAACCGCGCCTTTCTTTGTCTTTCTTTATCGCCAGTTTCTGTTCCCCGCGTGAGCGGGGATGAACCGTCGTTGATGGCAGCGTTGAACCGACTAAGAACCTGTTCCCCGCGTGAGCGGGGATGAACCGCGCCTTTCTTTGTCTTTCTTTATCGCCAGTTTCTGTTCCCCGCGTGAGCGGGGATGAACCGTCGTTGATGGCAGCGTTGAACCGACTAAGAACCTGTTCCCCGCGTGAGCGGGGATGAACCGAGCTAATCCCACCGTCAATAACTCCTTTTACCCTGTTCCCCGCGTGAGCGGGGATGAACCGATTGACACTCCAGTCATAGCGCTTAATAGAGCCTGTTCCCCGCGTGAGCGGGGATGAACCGGTATTGTGGAACCTATCGGTGTCGCCGTTGAACTGTTCCCCGCGTGAGCGGGGATGAACCGGCAGAGTTACGCGCCGTCGAGCAGACCGGCCTCTGTTCCCCGCGTGAGCGGGGATGAACCGAAATCCGGCGGTCTATTGTCTCTCTTAGCGCACTGTTCCCCGCGTGAGCGGGGATGAACCTGCCGATGCTGGCCGAGGACGTGGTGATCCAGACTGTTCCCCGCGTGAGCGGGGATGAACCGCACTTTCCTGTTCGGGCGCCAGGGAACAAGGTCTGTTCCCCGCGTGAGCGGGGATGAACCGTTATTTGATAAATACAAGTCGGCCACGCTGCACTGTTCCCCGCGTGAGCGGGGATGAACCGGCCAGCCAAGGGCCGGCCGTGGCATCTCTGGGCTGTTCCCCGCGTGAGCGGGGATGAACCGGAGGCATAAGCATGGCGATTACGTGTTCAGCCCTGTTCCCCGCGTGAGCGGGGATGAACCGATGAGGGGCGGCCTGTTTACTACTTTGGCATCCTGTTCCCCGCGTGAGCGGGGATGAACCGGCCACCGGCCAGCTCCAGGGCGGCCTGGCCGACTGTTCCCCGCGTGAGCGGGGATGAACCGACCTCTTGCACCTTGAGCGTGCTGGCTTCGCCCTGTTCCCCGCGTGAGCGGGGATGAACCGCAGCAGTTCCACCATCAGTTCCCGCGCGCGAAGCTGTTCCCCGCGTGAGCGGGGATGAACCGGCGCCACCCAGCAGGCGCGCCTTCAACTGGAACTGTTCCCCGCGTGAGCGGGGATGAACCGCACTGCGGGCGTTAAACCTGATGACATCTTCGCTGTTCCCCGCGTGAGCGGGGATGAACCGGCATGGGGGTGGGCGGGATGTTGAACACACGTCTGTTCCCCGCGTGAGCGGGGATGAACCGGTCTCCAGAGGGGATCATTCCACCGGCTCGATCTGTTCCCCGCGTGAGCGGGGATGAACCGATCGACCGCATCGCCCGATCCCTATCCGACCTCTGTTCCCCGCGTGAGCGGGGATGAACCGACTTCGCTGTTCATAGTCTTTCGTGCGCCGGTCTGTTCCCCGCGTGAGCGGGGATGAACCGCAGCGTGGCTACAACTTCGCGGTGGAAACGGCCTGTTCCCCGCGTGAGCGGGGATGAACCGCAACGGTGAGACGTTACCGCTGTCGAGACTGCGCTGTTCCCCGCGTGAGCGGGGATGAACCGGGGCATCCTGCGGTCGCGGTGACCTGCGCCGACTGTTCCCCGCGTGAGCGGGGATGAACTGCGGTCCTTGTCGAATCCCTGAACTGCCCCGCCCTGTTCCCCCGCGAAAGCTGGCATGAACCGATCTGTGCGATGTATCGCCCACGTTTCCTGCGAAAGATCGATCCTGGTATGACGTCCAGCAGCCATCGTGGCAATATCGAACGTTCGTTCTGAATGCGGTCAACAAACCCTCTTGTCACGCCACGCAGGTGGATCGGCTCCGCTGATCACCTGGTCCTGCCTGCGTTCCGCGTTTCTTGTGGGTGACTTTGTTGGCATTCTTGATTTCCGTTTTGGAGAAGCCATGCAGCCACGCCTGAATCTGATTTTGCTCGGGGTCGACGATATCGCGCGCAGCGCGGCTTTTTATGCGGCGTTGGGCTGGCGGGCGGCGCCGAGTTCGCACGCGGGGTTTATCAAGATCGACCTCGGGGGCGTGGTGCTGGGGCTGATTTCGCGGCGCGATCTGGCTGCTGATGCCGGCGAGGTGGCGTCGCTGCCGTCCCAGGCCGCGCACAGCGCGCTGGTGTATCTGGCCCGCCGGCCGGAGGAGGTGGCCGAGGCGCTGGCGCTGGTGGTGAAGCACGGCGGTACGCTGGTCAAGCCGGCGACGCAGACGGCGTGGGGTGTCGCGGGTTATTTCCGCGATCTGGACGGGCATCTGTTCGAGGTGTGCTACGAGGACGGCTGGGTGTTCGACGAAGCGGGGCGCTTGCTGGTCTGAGCCGCTCTCAGTCGAACCGCGCCGCCAGTGCGCCGGATGCCACCTGTTCGCACAGCATCCGGATCTGCGTCGGCAGGATGCGGTGGGTGGAAAGCGGCGGCAGGTCGTCGGCGGGGTGGTAGGCGGCGTCGGTGGTTTCGCTGGTCTGGCGCAGCAGCGCGCCGCCGCGGACATCGCACAGGAAAAACGCCTTGAGCGCGTGCGGCAGTTGCGGCGGATGCGGGTGCTTGTGTTTGTCGAGCAGCGCCAGCAGCCGCGTCGCGACGACTTCCAGCCCGGTTTCCTCGCGCACTTCGCGCACCACGGCGTCGGCGGGGGATTCGCCGATGTCGCACCAGCCGCCGGGCAGGGTCCACAGGCCGTCGCTGGCTTCGCGCACCAGCAGCACGTTTTGCTCCCGATCCAGGATCAGCGCGCGCACGTCCAGCTTGGGCGTGGGGTAGTGGCGGTCCAGGTCGATCCAGTCGCGGATGCGCGCCGGCGGCTCGCCGCTGCCGTCGGCCAGCAGGGCGGCGGTGGCGTCGCGCAGGGCGGTGAAGCGCTCGATGTCGAAGCGATCCCGCGAATAGGTCAGGCCGGCCTGGGCGGTGGCGAGCACCGTTTCCAGGTAGCGGGTCAGCGCGGCGGCGTCCATTGCGCTATTTGCCGGCCGGTACCAGCACGGTGCGGTTGCCGTTGCTTTCCATCGCGCTGACCAGGCCGGCGGCTTCCATCTGCTCGATCAGCCGCGCGGCGCGGTTGTAGCCGATGCGCAGCTGGCGCTGCACCGACGAGATCGAAGCGCGGCGGCTTTTCACCACGAAGGCGACGGCTTCGTCGTACAGCGGATCGGCCTCGGCGTCCTGCTCGGCGCCGCCGGTGAGGTTGGCCGCGGCGGCCTCGGCCTCGAAGCCGCCGCTCAGCACGCCGTCCACGTAGTCGGGCTCGCCGAACTGCTTGAGGTATTCCACCACGCGGTGCACTTCGTCGTCGGTACAGAACGCGCCGTGCACCCGCTGCGGATAGCCGGTGCCCGGCGGCAGGAACAGCATGTCGCCCTGGCCCAGCAGCGCCTCGGCGCCCATCTGGTCCAGGATGGTGCGGCTGTCCACCTTGCTCGATACCTGGAACGCGATCCGCGTCGGGATGTTGGCCTTGATCAGGCCGGTGATCACGTCCACCGACGGCCGCTGGGTGGCCAGGATCAGGTGGATGCCGGCGGCGCGCGCCTTCTGCGCCAGCCGCGCGATCAGCTCCTCGATCTTCTTGCCGGCCACCATCATCAGGTCGGC
>NZ_KB895357.1 GCF_000374805.1 Chitiniphilus shinanonensis DSM 23277 | reverse complement strand
AATTTCAACGATTTTTCCCCCCTGATCAGTGCACGTAGAAACCTCGATCTGGGAAAAGGCCAATACCAGAATGTCTATGCGATCACGTGTGATGCCGATCCTGCGCTGGGTGGCGCCCATCTGCTGGTGGGCACCTACGAGGTGGCGGGAGATTATGTGGCGGCGCTGGGCGCGCTACCGGCCAAAATTCAGGAGGGCGTAGGCACTGGTTTTGTCGTCCAAAGAAACTGGCGGCATTACGACTACCAATTCCTGGAAAGTAGTCAACGACGCTCGTTCGACGATTTTGCGGGATCAAAGATTGAGGATAATTATGGAGGCAGCTTTTATGTGGGAGGCTTGGTGAATCTGGTCTTGGGCAAACTCATCGTTACCCAGGACGAATCCACCGGCCGCTACAAGATCACCTGGCATCCCACCCCCGAACTCGCCGCCACCGAAGTCAAACAATCCTGAGCGATCCGATCGTCGCCCACCCAACAAAAAGCCCCGCCAAAGCGGGGCTTTTTGTTGGCGGGAAGGGCCGCTTACTTCAGGCCGGCTTCCACCTGGATGGTCAGCTTCACCTCGTCGCCCACGGCCGGCACATAGGCGGTCATGCCGTAGTCGCTGCGCTTGAAGGTGGCGGTGGCTTCGGCGCCGCACCATTGCTTCTTGGCCATCGGGTGTTGACCGCACTTGAAGTTGTCGACGGTCAGGGTCAGCGGCTTGGTCACGCCCAGCAGGGTGAAGTTGCCTTCCACGGCCACCAGCTTGTCGCCGTCGAACTTCAGCTTGCTGGATTTGAAGGTGGCGGTCGGGAACTTGGCGACATTGAAGAAATCCTCGCCCTTCAGGTGGGCGTCGCGCTTGTCCAGGCCGGTATCCAGGCTGGTGGTGTCCACGGTGATGTCCACGCTGCCGGTCTTCTTCTCGGCATCCAGCACGATGGTGCCGCTGGTCTTGTCGAAGGTGCCGTGTTGGATCGAGAAGCCCAGGTGGTTGATCTCGAAGCGCGGGTAGGTGTGGGTGCTGTCCAGTTCGTAGGTTTGCGGCGCAGCGATGGCGGCGGTGGCGGCCAGGGCCAGCAGGCTGGCGATCAGCGTCTTCTTCATGGGTGTTTTCTCCAGGTTTTGGGGGGTGAAGCAAAGGGTCGGGGTGAGCGATGTTTCACCCCGGTATCCGGTGCGGATGCCGGTGATCAGGGCTTGCCGGTCAGGGTGAAGCGGAATTTCACCTGCACGTCGTCGGCGACGGTCTCGGTGTCGGCCCAGGCGCCGTCGCCCAGCTTGTATTGCAGGCGCTTGAGCGGGAAGCCGCCGTCCAGTTGCAGGTCGCTGCCGACGGGTTTGGCGGTGAACTGGGCGACGATGTCGCGGCTCACGCCCTTGATCACCAGCGGACCGCGCGCTTCGTACTTGCCGCCGCCCAGCGCCTTCACGCTCTTGGCGGTGAAGGTGGCCTTGGGGAAGGTGGCCACGTCGAACCAGGCTTTCTTGCGGGCTTCGGCATTGCCGTCGGGGCCGCCGACGTCGATGCTGCCGAGGTCCACACTGAAGGTGGCCTGGGCGGCCTCGGGTTTGGCCGGGTCGAAGCTCACCTGCGCGGTGTAGGTCTTGAAGGTGCCTTCCACCGGCACGCCCATCTGCTTGAAGGTGAAGCCCAGTGCGCTCTTGCCGGGCGCCAGGGTCTGCGCGGCGAAGGCGGGTACGGCCAGGACGGCCGCGAGCGCGGCGCCCGCGAGAAAACGGATGTTCATCGTGCAGCTACTCCAGGTTGAGTGACTTGTGGGGTACGGCCGGTGCGGCGTGATCGCCGTCTGATCTCGATCCGGCCTTGGTATGTCGAATCGGCGACTGGTTCCATCTCCGCCCGGCGCAGCGGTGCGCCGGGCAGGACCGGCGGCTTAACTGCGACCGGGCAGCATGCGCCGCAGGGTATCGTCGCGATCGATGAAGTGATGCTTGAGCGCGGCGAGCACGTGCAGGATCACCACGGCCAGCAACAGGTAGGCCAGCACTTCGTGCGCCTCGGCCAACTGATGGCCCAGCGCTTCGTTGCGCGACACCAGGTCGGGCAGTTGCAGCACGCCGAACAGCACCACCGGGAAGCCCTTGGCCGAGCTCATCAGCCAGCCCACCAGCGGCAGTGCCAGCATCAGCAGATAGAGCAGGTGGTGGATGCCGGCGGCGGCCTTCACCTGCCAGGCCGGCTGGCCGGGCAGGGCGGATGGGGCGCCGCGCCAGGCGCGCCAGACCAGCCGCAGCACCACCAGCGCCAGCACGCTGATGCCGATCCACTTGTGATACGAGTACAACTTGAACTTGAGTGCGGACAGCGGCAGGTCGTCCACGTACAGCGCCAGGCCGAAGGCGGCGACGATCAGCAGTGCGATCAGCCAGTGGAAAGCGACCTGCACCCCGTCGTATCGAGTCTTGGACATGTTCGATTCCTCATTCAGGCAATTTGACGTTGTGGGCGGAATCATACCGGCTATGTTTTCGCCCTGAGCTTGAAAAAATTGGAATTAATTGTTCTGAATTTCGCAACAATCGGGTGCTTCATTCTCCAGGGCTTCGCGCAGCCGAGCGAGCAGGGCGGCGGTTTCCGCCAGCTCATCGGGCGCCAACTGATCGAACGCGGGCTTGAGATGAGCCAAGTGCGCGTCGAACGAGTTGTCGAACAGCGCCTGCCCGGCCGGGGTCAGGCGCACGGTGATGCTGCGGCGATCGCCGCTACAGGCGCAGCGCTCGATCAGGCCGCGCTCGGCCAGGCGGTCGAGCACGCCGGTGAGCGTGCCCTTGGTGATCAGGGTGGCGTCCCCAAGCTCACGGCAGCTCATGCCGTCGGTGCCGCCCAGGGTGGCGATCACGTCGAACTGGCCGGCGGTGAGGCCCAGTTGGCGGATGTGGCGCCCGGACAGCCGTTCGAACGCCTGATAACAGCGCGCGAGCTCGCGGACGACCGGCAGGAAAGTGGTGCGTGGCATGGTGTTGTCCTCCATATAGTTCTAACTAGAATTATTTAGTTATTTATCTTAATTACAAGCCGGCCGCAATGGTATTTACCTGTACAATCCGCCCCTTGGGCCGCCGCCAAACCGGGGCCGGCGGCACATGAATGGAGCAACGAATGCAGGATATCGAGAAGTTCATTGGCGGGTTTCGCCGTTTCCAGGACAAGTACTTCAACGACTCGACCAACGACCTGTTCGATAAGCTCAAACGCGGCCAGAACCCGCGCAGCCTGTTCATCGCCTGTTCCGATTCGCGGGTGGACCCGGCGCTGCTGACCGATTGCGACCCCGGCGACATCTTCGTGGTGCGCAACGTGGCCAGCCTGGTGCCGCCCTACGAGAAGGACGGCGCTTACCACGGTGTGTCGTCGGCGATCGAATACGCCGTGTGTGTACTCAAGGTACGACACATCATCGTGCTGGGCCACTACGGTTGCGGCGGCATCCGCGCGCTGCTCAACGGCCACGTGCCGCAGACCGAGGCCGATTTCGTCGGGCGCTGGGTGCGTATCGCCGATCCGGCGCGGCAGGCCGTGCTGGCGAACGCCAGCGGCGAGGACCCCGAAACCCAGCTGCGCCAGTGCGAAATGGCCGCGATCGGCGTCTCGCTGGACAACCTGATGACCTTCCCCTTCATTGCAGAGCGCGTGCGCAGCGGCGAGCTGATGCTGATGGGCTGGTACTTCAACATCGAAGAGGGCGCGCTGTACCAGTACGAAGCCGGCTCGCACTGCTTCAAGCCGCTGGTGGCCGGCAGCGCCGCCTAGTTCGCTCGCCACCGGACAAAAGGCCCCGCATTGCCGGGGCCTTTTTTTTGTGCGGCGCTTGTTGTGCAGCGCGGATCGACGTCGAAGGTGGGACGCGGCTACTGGCTGGCCGCGGGCTGCGCGTGCGCGGCGCGATAGTCGCGCAGCGCTTCTTCCAGCTCCTGGTACTGCTCGCAGTTGCCGCACAGTTTCTGCAAGGTGGCGAGATCGTTGGCGGCGCGTTGCGGCTGATCCGCCATCAGCCACGCTTCGCCGCGGTATTCGTAGGCGCCCAGGTGCTTGGGGTTGAGTGCCAGTGCACGGTCGTAGGCCTTGAACGCGGCTTCCAGCCGCCCCTGCTTGCGGTTGACGTAGCCCAGCCAGTTCCACACGTCGGCATTGTCGGGCGCCAGCTTGCGGGCCTTTTCCAGCGCATCCTGCGCCGGCACCCACTCGCCGTGCAGGATGTCGTTCTCGGCCTGCTTCAGCAGTTCGGTCACTTCGGCGGTGTTGCGATCGTTGCCGCTTCCGCCCCCGCCGCTGCCCCCACCCCCCCCGCCGCCGGCCGCGAATACGCAGGCGGAGGCACACAGCAGGGAAACCACGATGGCACGCTTCATGATGGACTCCGCCTAGGAACATGTTCTCGTCATGTTCTAGCAGAAGTCGATGACAGGGAGGGTGACGGGCGATCAGAGGCCGAACAACTGGCGCAGATGCTGCGCCACGCCGGCTTCGCTGTTGCGGCCGATCTGCGGCACCTGCGGCAGTTGTGCCACCAGCTTGGGGTTGGCGTTGCCCATCAGGAAGGGATGGCCGGCGGTTTCCAGCATCTCCAGGTCGTTGAGGTTGTCGCCGAAGGCGATGCACGCCGTGGCGGGCACGCCCAGTTCGCCCATCACCACGGTCAGCGCGTGGCCCTTGGAGACGGTGGGCGCCATCACCTCCAGGCAGTCGAGCGCGGAGAAGGTGATGTAGAGCTCGTCGCCGTAGCGGTCGCGCAGCTTGTCCTCCAGCCCCAACAGGTGCTCGTGCTCGGCCACGTACAGCACCTTGGCGACATCCTCGCCGTGGTAGTTGGGCAGATCCGCCACCGTGTAGGCGAAGCCGGAATCCTGGTGGTAGGTGAGCATGCGTTCGTAGGGCGCGCCGATCAGCCATTCCTGGTCGAGGTAAAGGCTGATCGAGGTGCCTTGCGAGAACTCCGGCTGGCACAGCTCGCGCGCCAGTTGCGGCTCGATGTTCTCGGCGTGGATCTGATGGTTGTCCGGATCGTGCACCCGCGCGCCGTTGGAGGTGATCAGGTAGGCGCGGATGCCCAGCACGTCGCGGATGCCGCGCACATCGCAGTAATGACGCCCGGTGGCGATGGCAAAGCGCAGGCCGCGGTTTTCCAACTGGCGCAGGGTTTCCGCCGTGTATGGGGAAACCGTGTGGTCGGGGCTGAGCAGGGTGCCGTCGAGGTCGGTGGCGATGAGCTGGTACATGGATGGGTCCGGGAACGATGTGCAATCACGTATTTTAGCGGCTACATCGGCGGCGACCGATTCGGAATTGTGCTTAGAGCGGCGAATTCACGGCGATCCGATTCACCCTAGGGTGAATCGACCTTCAAACGTGGGATGCGTTGGTCCGTGGGCCGGATGGCTGCGCGAAGCGCGGCGCAGCAGATAGCCTTCCTATCTGCAAGCCGTGCGACAAAGCAGACGCCGGCCCACGGACCAACCCGCAGGGAAGGTCGAAGGCCGGGCGCATGGCTGCGTTGCGCCTCGCTCGTGGGGATTACCCCACTTCGCTCGGCACGCATTGCCCTGCATCCCGGCCTTCGTCCTTCGCACCCGCGTTTGAAGGTCGATTCGCCCTAGAACCCGCCGTGCTCGGCCAGATAGGCGGCTTCCCGCGTCGTGGTGTCGCGGCCCAGCGCGGCGTTGCGATGGGGAAAGCGCCCGAAGCGGCGGATCACCTCGCGGTGGCGCAGCGCGTAGTCGTGGCAATCGGCCAGGGTGGGGTCGTTGCGCCAACCGGAGGTCAGCGCCACCGCGCGATCCTGGTCGGCCAGCGTTTCGGCGTGCTCGAACGGCAGGTAGGCGAACACCTGCTGCACCGGCGCCAGCGCGCGCTGCCAGCCCTGCGCCAGCAGGCGCTCGGCCAGGGCTCGCGCCATGGCGTCGCCGGCGAAGGCGCGCGCGTTGCGGCGGAACACGTTGCGGGTGAACTGGTCGAGCACCAGCAGCAGGGCCAGCGTGCCTTCGGCCTGGTCGGCCCAGTGCGCGCACTCGCCGGCGAGCGCGGCCTCCAGCGTCGGCAGGAAGCGGGCGCGAATACGGGCGTCGAACGCATCGCCGCCGTTGAACCAGTCGCTACGGAACGGCAGCGTGCCCGACGCATCCGGCGCGCCGAACCAGAACTCCAGGATGTCGCCCGACGTGGCGATATCGGGCCGGCCGCGCTTGACGCGACCTTCGGGGCTGGAACGGCGGATCAGTTCGGCCATGCGGGTTCCTCGGTGCGGATGGGATAAAGCACGCAGTCAGGGCGTGAGCAGCGGCTTCACTTCCAGCTGCGCGCCGGGGTCGCCCGGGCTCATCGCCAGGTTGAGCGACACCATGTGCGCGGACAGCCGTGCCAGCTGCGTGTTGTGCGGCTGGCGGCGCGCCATTTCGGCCAACGTGGCCTGGATGCCCAGGCCGTCGCGCGCGGCGAGTTGCACGTCGAGCAGGTACAGCTCGGGCGCCACGTCGTCGGCCGCGAACTGGGTGCGCCAGCGCTGGTATTGCTGGCGTGCCTGGGTCAGCCGGGCGCTGATCAGGCGGCTGGGCAGGTCGTCGTCGAGTTCGGCCACCTTGGCCAGGTTGGCCGGTGCGCGCAGCAACGCGGCGCGGATGGCGCCGGGCAGCGCGTTGCGTTCGGTCTGCCGGCCTTCGGCGCGGATGCCGCCGGCGTCGATGCGCAGCGTGGCCGGGCCTTCCCAGCGTCCCTGGCGCGCCCGTTCGGTATCGGCCAGGCGGATGCTGGCGCCGGCCGGCAACTGCACCGCCGCGCCCGGCTCCAGCGTGGCGAAGGCGGCCAGCGGCTGGCCTTCGCGGCGCGCGTCGCCTTCGACGGCGGTCACCAGCACGGCGGCCAGGCTCCAGGCGGGCAGGCAGAGGATCAGGGCGGTCAGCAGGCGCAACGGCATGGTCGGGCAGGGCGTGAAGAGGTTGGACCGCAGTGTAAAGCAAGCGGATGACGGTGTGACGCGGCCACGTGGCCCGCGCGCGGGCCGATTCCCCTACAATCGCGCCCGACGGCCGCATCGACGCGGCAGCCAGGGACAACGCATGACGCAACGGACGACGGATGTGGTGGTGATCGGCGCGGGCGCGGCCGGCATGATGTGCGCGGCCACCGCCGGCGCGCGCGGACGCTCGGTGGTGCTGATCGACCACGCCACCAGGCTGGCGGAAAAGATCCGCATCTCGGGCGGCGGCCGCTGCAACTTCACCAATCTGGACGTGCGGCCGGAATGCTATCTGTCGCGCAATCCGCACTATTGCAAATCGGCGCTGGCGCGTTATACCCAGCACGACTTCCTCAAGCTGATGGCGCGCCATGGCCTGAGCTGGCACGAAAAGACGCTGGGGCAGTTGTTCTGCGACCAGGGCTCGGGCGCGGTGATCGACCTGCTGAAGGCCGAGGTGGACGAGGGCGGCGCCACTTGGCGCATGGGCACGTCGGTGACCGCGGTGCGCCGGCTGGACGACGGCTTCGAAGTGACCACGCCCGGCGAGACCTGGCATTGCGCATCGCTGGTGATCGCCAGCGGCGGGTTGTCGATTCCGCAGATCGGCGCCACCGGCTTCGGCTACGAACTGGCGCGCCAGTTCGGGCTGGAGATCGTGCCGACCGCGCCCGCGCTGGTGCCGTTCACCTTCCAGCCCGAGGATCTGCGTGAGGAGCTGGCCGGCGTGGCGGTGGACGACAGCATCGTCGCCACCGGTCGCACGCAGTTCCGCGAGGCCACGCTGTTCACCCATCGCGGCGCGTCGGGTCCGGCCATGCTGCAGATCTCGTCGTACTGGCAGCCGGGCCAGCCCGTCGTCATCGACCTGCTGCCCGAGCGTACGCTGGACGAACTGCTGGCGGACGCCAATCGCGACGCGCTGCTGGCCAACGTGCTGGCCGACGCGCTGCCCAAGCGCCTGGCGCAGGCCATCGTCGCCGGGCTGGGCGACAACAAGCCGCTCAAGCAGTATTCCGCCAAGGCGCTGCGCAGCCTGGAGGACAGCCTGAAGCGCTGGCAGGTGGTGCCGTCGGGCACGGTGGGCTACAAGAAGGCCGAGGTCACGCGCGGCGGCGTCGATACCGCCGGACTGGATTCGCGCAGCATGATGGCGCGCACGGTGCCGGGGCTGTTCTTCATCGGCGAGGTGGTGGACGTGACCGGCTGGCTGGGCGGGTACAACTTCCAGTGGGCGTGGTCGTCCGGCTTCGCGGCCGGCAGTGCGGCTTGATCCAGATCATCCTTGCTGCGACCGTTCACGCTGCTGCACTTGAAAGCCGGATGGGGCGGGCATAAGGTGGAACTGTCTTCGGGCCCGCGAGCGCAAGCCTGTTGGCTGATTGAATCAGAGTCCGTTCTTTAACCTCTAGAGGCACGTTTGCCGAAGTTAGTTGGCCGTGATCGACGATGATGATTCCTGGCGCGAACTCCTAGCGCGCACATGAGCCCGTACTAGGGCCCAGGCATAGCACTCGTGAAACGTGTTGGGTTCGAAGACAAACGGGGCGTCCAGTCAGGCGCCCCGTTTCCTTTTGCCCGTTCGTATCGCAACGGGTTCACCACACGCTGAAGAACAACGCCCACGCGCCCAGGAACGGCGCCAGTCCCACCGCCGTTGCCAACAATGCCGCCGTGCGCCGTGCCTTGCCCGCGCCGCGTCGTGCCGCCAGCCGCCAGGCCAGTCGTAGCGACCACGCGGTGGCCAGCGCCAGCAGCGCGTAGCGTGCGTCGTTGGTCCAGACGCTGGTCAGGCCCTCGTGCTTGAGCAGGGTGACGGTGGTGGCCGACAGGCCCAGGAACACGCCGCAGCCCGCCAGCGGGATCAACGCCTGCGCCAGCCGGTCGAAACTGTCGGCGTCGCGGCCGGGCAGCAGCCGGTCGGCCAGGCGCAGCGCGCCGTACAGCCAGCCGCCCACCAGCGCGCCGCTGGTGGCGATGAAGCCCAGCAGCAGGCCGCCGTCCAGCCACGAGAAACTGTCGTTGACCTCGGGGTAATGGGTCAGCAGCCACCACGGCGCGTTGTCGGCCAGCGGCCACAGCAGGTCGCGTTCGATCAGCCACTCGGCGATGCTTTGCTTGAGCGCCACCAGCCACGGGCTGGCCGACCACAGGAAGGCGCCCAGCGCGATGCCCATCATGCCGAACACGATCAGCCGGGTCTGCCAGCGGTCGGCCTGCGCCACCTCGACGATCTCGGCCTCGGGCGAGCGCGGGGCGAGGGCGATGGCGTCGCGATGGCCGCTGCAACGGCCGCACATGTGACAGTCGGCCGCGCCCTGCATGTGGCGCAGCGGCAGCAGCGGCGCGCAGTTCACCGCGGCGATCGGGATCACCCGGTGCGGCTGGCGGGTCGAGGCATGCCACGCCGCGCCGTCCACCTTGAAGTGCCACGGCGCCAGCTTGCTCAGCACGTGGAACACGCCGTTCACCGGGCACAGGTAACGGCACCACACGCGCTTGCTGCGGCCGTAGACCAGCCCGACGCCGACCGCGGCCAGCGTCGAGCCGCCCAGCACCAGCGCCACCGCGCGCGGATACTGGTAGACGCTGACCAACTGGCCGTAGATGGTGGTACAGGCGAACGCCACGAACGGCCAGCCGCCCCAGCGCATCCAGCGCGGGATCGGCTTGCCCAGGCCGCGTTCGCTGGCCCATTCGGCGAGCATGCCTTCCGGGCACAGCCAGCCGCACCAGGCGCGTCCCAGCAGCGGCATCGACACCAGCACGAACGGCCACCAGATGCCCCAGAAGGCGAACTGCGCAGCCACGGTCAGGTTGTCGAACACGTGCGCGGTCTCGTCCGGCAGCGGCAGGAACACCGGCACGATCAACAGGAATAGGTAGACGGCGACGATGGCCCATTGCAACCGGCGCAGCAGCCGCGAATGGCGGCGCAGCAAGTCGCCGAAGACGGAGGCGCCCCGGCGCAGCGCACTGCCGGCCGGGGCGGAAAACGCAGGGGCCGACCTCATCCGCGACCGCGCCGCAACAGGGTGACGGTGGTGCCCCAATAGGCCAGCCACAACAGCAGCACCATCAGTGCCGGATGCGAGCGGTAGCCGGCGAAATCGGCCAGTACCTTGCCGATGGACTGGCTGTCGTCCAGCAGGGCGGAGCTGTCCCACACCGGGTCGAGCAGGCTGGGCAGGGTGCCCAGATCGACCAGTTTCTCCAGGCCGCTGACCAGCAGCGCGCCGGCCAGCAACAGCAGCAGCACTTCGGTGAGCGCGAAGAAGCGGCGCCAGGTCAGCACCTTGCCGCCCAGTTGCAGCAGCCAGAAGGTGAAGAACGCCGCCAGCAGGCCCAGCGCGCCGGCCAGGAGCAGGTGCGGCCATTGCGCCGCGTCGGCGCCGGCCACGCTGCCGTAAAGGAACACCACGGTTTCCGAGCCTTCGCGCGCCACCGCCACCATCACCAGCACCGTCAGGCCCCACCAGTTGGCGCGCGATACCGCGTTGGACAGCCCGCCTTCCAGCTCGCGCTTGAGCGTGCGGCCGTGCTTGCGCATCCAGTACACCATCTGTACCACCAGCGCGGCGGCGACCAGCGCCATGCCGGCCTGGAAGTACTCCTGGCCGTCGTCCGACAGCCACGACGACACACCGAGGATGGCCAGCGCCAGCAGCGCGGACAGCACCAGGCCGGCGACGACGCCGCCCCACAGGTACTTGATGCCGGGCTGGCCGGCGGGGGATGCCTTGAGCCAGGCATAGAGAATGCCGACCACTAGCAGCGCTTCGACGCTTTCGCGCCAGACGATGAACAGAACTTGTTCCATGCAATACCTCTTTGGATCGGCCAACCAAACCCTGCTGGCTGTGTCGCGCTCGTTGCCGGAATCGCTACACCGGATTTTGTCGACCGCTCATGCAGCGACGCTTACCACCCGACCGCGAACCGCAATGACCCCCGCCCCGTGGCGCGGTGCGGACGGGGCGGGGCGCCGGCGGCGCGGCTGAAGACCACGTTCGGAGCACTTGCCCCGGCCTGGGTGGCCCGCTCTAGAGCCGCTAACAAAACCAGCGAAGCGGTCCTGGCAAGAAGCGCGAAACTCAGACAGTACGGGTAGTACTGCAAGTGAGCGCGACGCCGCCAGGAGGTTTTGTTAGCCGCTCTTATTTGATGACGATCACGCCCCGCGCCTGCTGGTGAAAGTCGTCGAAGAACGGGTATTCGCCCGCCTGCGACGCCTTGATCACCACGAACGAGGTCACGCCGGGGCCGAGCACCTTTTCCTTGCGCAACGGCAGGCTTTCGAACTCCACCGGTGTCTTGCCGGCGTTGACCACTTCCAGCTTGAAACGCTTGCCGGCAGGGGCCTGGATGCGGGTCGGCGCGATGGTGCCGTCCTTGAACAACACGCGGAACACCGGCAGGTCTTCCGCGTGCGCGGCCACCGTCAGCAGCAGCAACGCGCCGGCCAGCGAACGGCGTCCGAGCATCAGTAGCCGCCCTTCTTGCCGGTGCCGGCGAAAGTGAACTCATAGTTCAGCTCGAACGGCTTGAACCACGGGCCGACGCCGGTTTCCTTGTCCACATGGCGGCCGAAGTGCGCGTGCACGTTCTCCGACGGCGGCAGGATGGTGTACTTCAGCTTGTACTTGCCCGGGCCTTCCAGCTTGACGTTGTCGCCGTAGTGCGGGCCATCGCTGGCCACCATCGGCATGAAGTCGCCCTTGATGACGTTCTTGCTGCCCACCTTCTGGATCTCGTACTTCACCACCAGGTAGGGCATCCAGTCGCCTTCGGCGAAGCCGTTGGGATTGTTGGCCACGGCGTGGATGTCGGCTTCCAGGTGCACGTCGGTCTTGGCGGCGTCCTGCATCATGCCGGGCGGGTCCATCTTGATCGGTTGCAGATACACCGCGCCGATTTCCATGCCGTTCCTGATGGCGGGCTTGCCGATCGGGTACTCGGCGGCTTGGGCGGAAAAGGCGGTGGCGACGGCCACGGCGGCCAGTACGTAACGAATCATGGGACCTCCCTGCGACAGACAGGAGGGCACTGTACGCGAGCGATACTCTAAATGAGATTAATTATTGTTAATTGGCCAGTGTGCCGTCGGCCACGATGGCTTGGGTTGCACATGAAAAAAGGACGCCGTGGCGTCCTTTTTCAATGGGGGTGTCGGTCAATTCAGCCCCAGCACATCCTGCATCGTGAAATGCCCGCTACGGCGCCCGGCCAGGAACTGCGCCGCGCGCAGGCTGCCCTGCGCGTAGATGGTGCGGTTGCTGGCCTTGTGGGTGATCTCCACCCGCTCGCCGGGGCCGGCGAACACGACGGTGTGGTCGCCGATCACGTCGCCGCCGCGCAGCGCGGCAAAGCCGATGGTGCCGTTCTGACGCTCGCCGGTGATGCCCTCGCGCGACCAGGTGGCGATGTCTTTAAGCTCCTGCTCCCAGGCTCGGGCCACGGCTTCGCCCATGGCGATGGCGGTGCCGGAGGGCGCGTCCACCTTGTGCTTGTGGTGCATCTCGACGATTTCCACGTCGTAGCCCTGGTTGAGCACGCGCGCGGCCACCTCCAGCAGCTTGAACACCAGGTTCACGCCGACGCTCATGTTGTAGGCCGAAACGATGGCGATCTCGCTGCTGGCGGCGTGGATCGCGGCGCGGCCGGCCTCGTCGAAGCCGGTGGTGCCGATGATCATGTTCACGCCCAGCGCGCGGCAACGCGCCAGATGCGCCAGCGTGCCCTCGGGGCGGGTGAAGTCGATCAGCACGTCGGCGCCGGCCAGCGCGCCCAGGTCGTCGGTGATGAGCACGCCCGAGGCGCGGCCCAGGAAGGCAGTGGCGTCCTGACCGAGCGCCTCGCCGCCGGCGCGGTCGAGCGCGGCGTGCAGCGCGCAGTCGGGGGTCGCCAGCACGGCCTCGATCAGCATGCGGCCCATGCGGCCGGAGGCGCCGGCGATGGCGATCTTCACGGGCATCAGAAATCCTTGTCGATGATGGGCTTGACCTCGACATCCTTGGTCGTGCCCGGCGAGCCGGGGTTGATCTCGGAGCCGATCACGGCAGCGTCTTCCTTCTTGGGCTCGCTGGTCATGCGCAGCGTGGTGTCGGGCGCGGCGGGCAGGGTTTCGCCTTCCCAGCGCACCAGCCGGTCGCCTTCGAAGAACACGGTGAACACGTGGCGGGTCAGCAGCTTGCCGCCCTTGGCGTCGCTGTAGACATAATCCCAGCGGTCGGCATGGAACGGATCGTTCAGCAGCGGCGTGCCGAGCAGGAAGCGCACCTGGTTGTGGCTCATGCCTTCTTTCAGGCCGGCCACCTTGTCGGCGGTCACCTGGTTGCCTTGCGGGATGTCGAGCTTGTAGTGCGGCACGGCGTTGAGAAGGCCGCAGCCCGACAGCGCGCCGACCAGGGTCAGGGTAAGCAGAATCGGTTTGATGGTTTGCATGCCTAGGAATCTGTGACGGGCGGGTTTTCGCGGCGGACCGCCACAAGCGCAAGTGGCGGCGGTTGGGGCAGGCTCTGGTTTTTCGTTGCTTGCCAAACGCTATATCATACCTTGACTAGACACTTGCCGCAGCCTAGCGGAGACAACCCGATGAGCAATGCTACCGACCTCAAGGATGCCGGCCTGAAAGCCACCGGCCCCCGCCTCAAGATCCTGAATCTGTTCGAGAACAGCGAACAACGTCACATGACCGCCGAAGACGTGTACCGCCTGCTGCTGTCCGACAACACGGACATCGGCCTGGCCACCGTCTACCGCGTGCTGACCCAGTTCGAGCAGGCGGGCATCCTGGTGCGCCACCATTTCGAATCCGGCAAGGCCGTGTTCGAACTGAACCAGGGTGGCCACCACGATCACCTGGTATGCGTGAAGTGCGGCAAGGTCGAGGAGTTCTACGATCCCGAGATCGAACGGCGCCAGGACGCCATCGCCGCCAAGCACGATTTCGAAATCCAGGAACACGAGCTTTATCTGTACGGCGTCTGTGCCGACTGTCGCGGCAAGGGCAAGTAAGCCGGCCCAGCCGCGATGATTCCCTGGTTGGGCCGTACCCCCGGTTTTCCGCCGCTGGCCAGCGCCATGGCGGAGCCCAACGGCCTGCTGGCGGCCGGCGGCGCCCTGACGCCCGACTGGCTGCTGGCCGCCTACCGGCGCGGCATCTTTCCCTGGTACATGCCCGGCGAGCCCATCCTGTGGTGGAGCCCGCATCCGCGCACCGTGTTGCCGCCGCAGGCGCTGCACGTGCCGCGCTCGCTGGCCAAGGTGCTGCGCAACAAGCCTTACGCGGTCACCTTCGACCGCGCCTTCGACCAGGTGATGGCGGGTTGCGCCGCACCGCGTGGCACCGAGCACGGCACCTGGATCACCGACGAGATGCGCGAAGCCTACGGCGACCTGCACCGCCTGGGCCATGCGCATTCGGCCGAGTGCTGGATCGACGGCCGGCTCGTCGGCGGCCTGTACGGCGTGGCGCTCGGCCGCATGTTCTACGGCGAATCGATGTTCGCCCGCGCGCCGGACGCCTCCAAGATCGCCTTCGTGCACCTGGTGCGCTGGCTGGCGGAGCAGGGCTTCGGCCTGATCGACTGCCAGATGCGCACGGATCACCTCGCCCGTTTCGGTGCAAGCGAAATAGCACGTGACGATTTTGTTGCTACGCTGGGCATACTGACGAGTCGGCCCGACCTGCCCGGGCCCTGGAACTACCACTGCGACAATCCGGGAACGCCATCACGATGAACCCACGCGGCCACACGATCCAGCTCCAGTTCTACGCCACCGCGCCGTACCCGTGCAGCTACCTGCCGGACCAGCTGGCGCGCTCGCAGGTGGCGGTGCCGTCCGAACTGATCGACACCCGCACCTACAGCCAGCTGGTGCAACACGGCTTTCGCCGCAGCGGCCAGTTCGTCTACCGCCCGCATTGCGACGCCTGCCAGGCCTGCGTGCCGGTGCGCCTGCCGGTGGCCGAATTCGAGCCCAACCGCACCCAGCGCCGCGCCGCGCGCCATCACGCCAACCTCAAGACCCGCATCCTGGGGCTGGAGTATTCCGAGGCGCATTTCCGGCTGTACCAGCGCTACCAGGCGGCGCGCCATTCCGGCGGCGGCATGGACGAAGATGGCCGCGAGCAGTACGAGAGCTTCATCCTCAAGAGCAACGTCGCCAGCTTCCTGGCCGAATTCCGCGAAGCCGGCGTGGTGCGGATGGTCAGCCTCGTCGATCAGCTGGAGGACGGCCTGTCGTCGGTCTACACCTTCTACGACCCGGACATCCCCGGCTCCAGCTACGGCGTGTTCAACATCCTGTGGCAGGTGGGTCTGGCGCGGCAGCTGGGCCTGCCCTACGTGTATCTCGGCTACTGGATCGAAGCCTGTCGCAAGATGGCCTACAAAACGCAATACCACCCGATCGAGGGTTTGATCGACGGCCGCTGGGGGCGGTTGGAGCTTTAAATAGCCGGCGGCGGTTGTCGGCTTGATCGCGCAGGCACCCGGCAGAGCCGGGCGCGAAGCCTGTTCGGTATGCCGGTATTTGACGCTTCCTGGTCGATTCCACTCCCCCCGCCACCGCGCCTTGGATCTGGTTTGGCGGTCGCGGTTTCATCACCGTGAGCAGCCCCCGGCAGAGCCGGGCGCACATCGTTCCTGGTTTGCGGTGGCATCTTTGATTTGTCCCGGCCGATGAATCGCTTGGCAGGTTTTGCTCCTCCCCACCATTGCCCAGCCCGGACAGCCCGATCCCGTCGGGCTGTTGTCGTTTCCGACGATCACCTCATCGGTAGACCGGCCTAGTTCGCCTGCGACGCGGCGGTCGGCCTTTCGGCGAATGGGCGCCCCCGCTTGCCCGCCATAAGCTCGTTCTCAACCATCCATCGTTGGGAGCGTCGCCATGAAATCCGCCGAACCCGTACCGCAGGGCGCCATCCGGGTACTGGCCGCCAGCACCCTGGCCTTCACCATCTGTTTCGCCGTGTGGATGGTGTTCGCCGTGATCGGCATTCCGATCAAGGACCGGCTGGGGCTGAACGAAACCGAGTTCGGCCTGCTGGCCGCGATGCCGGTGCTGACCGGCTCGCTGGTGCGGGTGCCCCTCGGCATCTGGACCGACCGCTACGGCGGGCGCATCGTGCTGTTCCTGCTGATGCTGTCCACCGTGCCGGCGATCTGGCTGCTCAGCCACGCCACCGCCTACTGGCAGTTCCTGGTGCTGGCGCTGTTCGTCGGCCTGGCCGGTGGCTCGTTCTCGGTGGGCACGCCCTACGTGGCGCGCTGGTTTCCCAAGGAACGGCAGGGGCTGGCGATGGGGGTGTTCGGCGCCGGCAATTCCGGCTCGGCGCTGACCAAGTTCGTCGCCCCCGCGCTGATCGCCGCTGCCGGCAGCTGGGTGATCGTGCCCAAGGTGTACGCGGTGGCGATGCTGGTCACCGCGCTGGCGTTCTGGTTCCTGTCCGACAGCCGCCCCGGGCACCGCGTCAAGGGCGGCGCCAGCCTGCGCGAGCAACTGCACGTGCTGCGCGACCCGCGGGTATGGCGCTACTGCCAGTACTACTCGGTGGTGTTCGGCGGCTACGTGGCGCTCGCGCTGTGGATGACCAAGTACTACATCGGCGAATACGGCTTCGACATGAAGCTGGCCGCCGTGCTCGCGGCGTGTTTCTCGCTGCCCGGGGGCGTGCTGCGCGCGGTTGGCGGCTGGGTGTCCGACCGCTACGGCGCCTACCGCACCACCTGGTGGGTGATGTGGGTGTGCTGGGTGGCGTTCTTCCTGCTGAGTTACCCGCAGACCCAGTTCACGGTGCAGACCGTGGCCGGCGCGCGCAGCTTCCACCTCGGGCTGAACGCCTGGCTGTTCACCCTGCTGCTGTTCGTGGTCGGCATCGCCATGGCCATCGGCAAGGCATCGGTGTTCAAGTTCATCTCCGACGAATTCCCGCACAACATCGGCGCCGTCTCGGGCGTGGTCGGCCTGGCCGGCGGCCTGGGCGGCTTCATCCTGCCCATCCTGTTCGGCGCCTTGCTCGATCTCACTGGCGTGCGCAGCAGCGCCTTCATGCTGCTGTACGGCACCGTGTGCGTCAGCCTGGTGTGGATGCACTACAGCTTCCGTCCGGAGCGCCTGTCGCAAGACCGGCGCCTGCTGGCCGGCCAACCGTTTGAACGGACGCGGCCTGCCGGCTGCGCCATTGCCCAGGAGTCCTGACCCATGTCCAGCTATGTGCTCAAGCGCTGGGAGCCGGAAAACCCCGGCTTCTGGCAGGAAAGCGGCGCCCGCGTCGCCAACCGCAACCTGTGGATCTCCATTCCCGCGCTGATGCTGGCCTTCAGCGTGTGGATGCTGTGGAGCGTGGTGGTGGTCAATCTCGACCAGGCCGGTTTTGCCCTCAGCAAGAACCAGATGTTCTGGCTGACCGCGCTGCCGGCGTTGTCCGGCGCCACGCTGCGCATCTTCTATTCGTTCCTGGTGCCCATCGTCGGCGGACGCCGCTTCACCGCGATCTCCACCGCCAGCCTGCTGATCCCGGCCATCGGCATGGGCTTCGCGCTGCGCGACCCGACCACCAGCTATCCCACCCTGCTGGGACTGGCGCTGCTGTGCGGCCTGGGCGGCGGCAACTTCAGCTCCAGCATGGCCAACATCAGTTTCTTCTTCCCCAAGGCCCGCAAGGGCCTGGCCACCGGCCTGAACGCCGGCATCGGCAACCTGGGGGTGAGCGTGGTGCAGTTCGTGGTGCCGCTGGTGATCTCGGCCGGCGTGCTGGGCGCGCTCGGCGGCGCGCCGCAGCTTTATGTGAAGGACGGCGCCACCGCCAGCATGTGGTTGCAGAACGCCGGCTTCGTCTGGGTGCCGTTCATCGCCATCGCCAGCGTGGCGGCGTGGTTCGGCATGAACGACATCGCCGACGCCAAGGCATCGTTCGCCGACCAGGCGGTGATCTTCAAGCGCAAGCACAACTGGCTGATGTGCTGGCTCTACGTGGGCACCTTCGGCTCGTTCATCGGCTTCTCGGCCGGGCTGGCGATGCTGACCAAATCGCAGTTCCCCACGGTCGATCCCACCGCCTATGCCTTCCTCGGTCCGCTGGTGGGCGCGCTGACGCGGCCGGTGGGCGGCTGGATCTCGGACAAGCTGGGCGGCGCGCGCGTCACCTTCTGGACCTTCATCGGCATGATCGGCGCGGTGATCGGCGTGATGCAGTTCCTGCCGCAAGCGGGGCAGGGCGGCAACTTCGTCGGCTTCCTGGCGATGTTCATCGTGCTGTTCGCGCTGTCGGGCATCGGCAACGGCTCCACCTTCCGCATGATCCCGGTGATCTTCCTCACCGAGCGCCAGCGCGCGGCGGCCGGGCGCGGCGCCCAGGCCGAGAAGCAGGCGCTGGTCGACGCCGGCAAGGAGGCCGCCGCGGTGCTGGGCTTCTCCGCCGCCATCGGCGCCTACGGCGGCTTCTTCATCCCCAAGAGCTTCGGCTCGTCGCTGGCCCTGACCGGCAGCGTCGACGCCGCCTTGCTGTGCTTCATCGGCTTCTACATCAGCTGCGTGCTGATCACCTGGTGGCACTACGCCCGCCGCAACGCGCCGATGCCTTGCTGAGGCGGTTGGAGGTTTAACGCCACAGCTTTGTTGAAAGAAACCCCACACCTTGAACCACAGAGGGCAGTGAGAGCACGGAGATCCACGGAGAAGGCCAAACCAGCGGGTGAGTCGATCAAGACCCACGTTCCATTTGGTTTGTCTTTCTCTGTGACCCCTCTGTGTCCTCACTGTCCTCTGTGGTTCAAGGTGTAGGGTTTCCAACGCCCCCACCCCATCCAGTTCCCCCAACCGGCCTAGTCCTCTTGCAGTGGCGGTCCCCCGTCTTCCGGCGAATGGGCCGGGTCGTCGTCGCGCCTTACGCTGGTTGCATTCCATCGGAGTGCCGGCCGCCCCCGCGGCGGCGGATACGGAGAACAAGCAATGAGTCACTTTCTGGATCGACTGAAGTTCCTGTCGCGGGTGAAGTCCACCTTCTCGGACGGCCATGGCGCGGTGGTGGACGAGGATCGCAAGTGGGAGAACGGCTACCGCTCGCGCTGGCAGCACGACAAGATCGTGCGCTCCACCCATGGCGTGAACTGCACGGGGTCCTGTTCCTGGAAGGTCTACGTCAAGAACGGCCTGATCACCTGGGAAACCCAGCAGACCGACTATCCGCGCACCCGGCCCGACCTGCCCAACCACGAACCGCGCGGCTGTCCGCGCGGCGCGTCGTACAGCTGGTACGTGTATTCGGCGCAGCGGGTGAAGTACCCGATGATCCGCAGCAGCCTGATCGACATGTGGCGCGAGGCGCGCCGCACGCTGGACCCGATCGCCGCCTGGGCGTCGATCAGCCAGGATCCGGAAAAATCGCGCCGCTACAAGCGCGAGCGCGGCCAGGGCGGCTTCGTGCGCGCCGACTGGGACACCGCCACCGAGATCATCGCCGCCGCCAACGCCTTCACCATCGACAAGTTCGGCCCGGATCGCATCATCGGCTTCTCGCCGATCCCGGCGATGTCGATGGTCAGCTACGCCGCCGGCGCGCGTTACCTCAGCCTGCTGGGCGGGGTGTGCCTCAGCTTCTACGACTGGTATTGCGACCTGCCGCCGGCCAGCCCGCAGACCTGGGGCGAGCAGACCGACGTGCCCGAGTCGGCCGACTGGTACAACGCCACCTACCTGATGGTGTGGGGCTCCAACGTGCCGATGACGCGCACCCCGGACGCCCACTTCTATACCGAGGTGCGCTACAAGGGCACCAAGACAGTGGCTGTTTCCAGCGACTTCGGCGAGATGGTCAAGTTCGGCGACATCTGGCTGGCGCCGCGCCAGGGCACCGACGCCGCGCTGGCGATGGCGATGGGCCACGTGGTGCTCAAGGAATTCCATCACGGCGGCAAATCCGATTACTTCCGCGACTACGCCAAGCAATACACCGACATGCCGATGCTGGTGCTGCTGCGCGAGCATGGCGACTGCCTGGTGCCCGACCACTTCCTGCGCGCCTCGCACCTGGCCGGCAACCACGGCGAGGCCAACAACCCCGAATGGAAGACTCTGGAGATCGACGCCACCACCGGCGACCTGGTGGTGCCCAACGGCACCATTGGCTTCCGCTGGGGCGAGGGCAAGGTGGACGACGGCGCCAAGGTCGGCCGCTGGAACCTGGAACAGAAGGACGGCGGCAGCGGGCGCGAGGTCGATCCGCTGCTCAGCCTGATCGATTGCCGCGACGAGGTGGCCGGGGTGGGCTTCCCGTACTTCGGCGGCGAGCACGACGAACTGCTGGTGCGCAATGTGCCGGTCAAGCGCATCGCCCTGGCCGATGGCGGCAGCGCGCTGGTCACCACCGTGTACGACCTGCAACTGGCCAACTACGGCGTCGATCGCGGCCTGGGCGGCGGCAATGTGGCTGCGTCGTTCGACGACGACGTGCCCTACACCCCGGCCTGGCAGGAAAAGCACACCACGGTGAAGCGCGAACTGGTGATCCAGGTGGCGCGCGAGTTCGCCCAGAACGCGCACGACACCCACGGCAAGAGCATGGTGATCGTCGGCGCTGCGCTCAACCACTGGTACCACATGGACATGACCTACCGCGGCATCATCAACCTGCTGATGATGTGCGGCTGCGTCGGCCAGAGCGGGGGCGGCTGGGCGCACTACGTGGGCCAGGAAAAGCTGCGGCCGCAGTTCGGCTGGGCGCCGCTGGCGTTCGCCACCGACTGGTCGCGCCCGCCGCGCCAGATGAACGGCACCAGCTTCTTCTATGCCCACACCAGCCAGTGGCGCCACGAAAAACTGCACGTGGACGACATCCTCGCCCCCACCGCCGATCGCGGTCGCTACGGCAAGCTGAGCCTGATCGACCTCAACGCCAAGTCCGAACGCATGGGCTGGCTGCCGTCGGCGCCGCAACTGCGCACCAACCCGTTGCAGGTGACCGCCGCGGCCGAGGCCGCCGGCCAGGACCCGGTGGCCTACGCCGCCGCCCAGCTCAAGGCCGGCACGCTGGCGATGAGCTGCGACGACCCGGACGATCCCGCCAACTTCCCGCGCAACATGTTCGTCTGGCGCTCCAACATCCTGGGCTCCAGCGGCAAGGGCCACGAGTACTTCCTCAAATACCTGCTCGGCACCCAGAACGCGCTGTTCTGCGACGAAAGCGACACCGTGCATCCCAGCGAGGTGACGTACCGCGAGCAGGCGGCCGAGGGCAAGCTGGATCTGCTCACCGTGCTCGACTTCCGCATGAGCACCACCTGCCTGTACGGCGACATCGTGCTGCCGACCGCCACCTGGTACGAAAAGGACGACCTCAACACCTCGGACATGCACCCGTTCATCCACCCGCTGTCCGAAGCCGTGCAGCCGCTGTGGGAAAGCAAGACCGACTGGGAGATCTACAAGCTGCTGGCGAAGCAATTCAGCGAGATCGGCGGCCCGTACCTGGGCACGCGCAAGGATCTGGTGCTGACGCCGTTGCTGCACGACACCCCGGGGGAACTGGGCCAGCCGCTGGAGCCGCGCGACTGGAAGCACGGCGAATGCGACCTGATCCCCGGCAAGACCGCGCCCAACATGACCGTGGTCGAGCGCGACTACCGCGACATCCATCGCAAGTTCACCAGCGTCGGGCCCCTGCTCGACAAGTTGGGCAACGGCGGCAAGGGCATCAACTGGGATACCAGGCACGAGGTGCGCGAACTGGCCGGGCTGACCCGCGCCGTGACCGAGCCGGGCATCAGCGAAGGCCGTCCGCGCCTGGACAGCGCCATCGACGCCGCCGAGATGATCCTCACCTTCGCCCCCGAAACCAACGGCCACGTCTCGGTCAAGGCGTGGGAGGCGCTGGGCAGGATCACCGGGCGCGACCACACCCACCTGGCGGTGGGGCGCGAGCACGACAAGATCCGCTTCCGCGACGTGCAGGCGCAGCCGCGCAAGATCATCTCCGCCCCCACCTGGTCCGGCCTGGAGTCGGAAGAGGTCAGCTACAACGCCGGCTACACCAACGTGCACGAGCTGATCCCCTGGCGCACGCTCACCGGCCGCCAGCAGTTCTACCAGGATCACCGCTGGATGCTCGACTTCGGCGAGGGCTCGTGCGTCTACAAGCCGGCGATCGACACCCGCAGCGTCGCGCCGATGCTCGGCAGGCACGGCAACGGCGAACACGAGCTGGTGCTCAATTGGATCACCCCGCACCAGAAGTGGGGCATCCACAGCACCTATTCCGACAACCTGCGCATGCTGACCCTCAGCCGCGGCGGCCCGCACGTGTGGATCTCCGAAACCGACGCCGCGCAGGCCGGCATCCGCGACAACGACTGGATCGAGGTGTTCAACCTCAACGGCACGCTCACCGCCCGCGTGGTGGTCAGCCAGCGCGTGCCGCCCGGCATGTGCCTGATGTACCACGCCCAGGAAAAGATCGTGAACGTGCCCGGCGCCGAAACCAGCGGCAAGCGCGGCGGCATCCACAACTCGGTCACCCGCGCCGTGCTCAAGCCCACCCACATGATCGGCGGCTACGCCCAGCAGGCGTATGGCTTCAACTACTACGGCACCGTCGGCAGCAACCGCGACGAATTCGTGGTGCTGCGCAAGATGAAGAAAGTGAAGTGGCTGGAAGCGCCGCGGGACGCGGCGCGTGAGGGGTAAGGCGTGAGGTGTGAGGGGGCAACCCCCACCCCGACGTCATCGACCATCGAATCCACGGTGGTGGGAGCGAGCCGAGGCAACACCTCACCCCTCACTCCTCCCCCCTCACCGAGCGACGCAAGGAGCGAAGCAAAATGAAGATACGCGCACAAGTCGGCATGGTGCTGAACCTCGACAAATGCATCGGCTGCCATACCTGTTCGGTCACCTGCAAGAACGTCTGGACCAGCCGCGACGGCGTGGAATACGCCTGGTTCAACAACGTCGAGACCAAGCCCGGCATCGGCTACCCCAAGGAATGGGAAAACCAGGACAAATGGCAGGGCGGCTGGGTGCGCAACGCCGCCGGCCGGCTGGAGCCGCGCCAGGGCGGGCGGATGAAGATCCTCGCCAACATCTTCGCCAACCCCAACCTGCCCGCCATCGACGATTACTACGAACCGTTCACCTACGACTACGAGCACCTGCAAAAGGCGCCGCTGTCGCAGACCCCGCCCACCGCGCGCCCGGTGTCGGTGCTGACCGGCAGGAAGATGGACAAGATCGAGTGGGGCCCCAACTGGGAGGACGACCTGGGCGGCGAATTCGCCTCGCGCAGCCGCGACGCCCTGTTCGAAGGCGTGCAGAAGGAGATGTACGCCACCTTCGAGAACACCTTCATGATGTACCTGCCGCGCCTGTGCGAGCACTGCCTCAACCCGGCGTGCGTGGCGTCGTGCCCGTCCGGCTCGGTCTACAAGCGCGAGGACGACGGTATCGTGCTGGTGGACCAGGACAAATGCCGCGGCTGGCGCATGTGCATCTCCGGCTGCCCGTACAAGAAGATCTACTACAACTGGCACACCGGCAAAGCCGAGAAGTGCACCTTCTGCTTCCCGCGTATCGAAGCCGGCCAGCCCACCGTCTGCTCCGAAACCTGCGTCGGCCGCATCCGTTACCTGGGGGTCATGCTGTACGACGCCGACCTGATCGAACAGGCCGCCGCCACCGAGAACGAACAGGACCTGTACCAAGCCCAGCTCGAAGCCTTCCTCGACCCGCACTCGCCCGAAGTGATCGCCGAAGCACTGCGCCAGGGCATCGCCCAAAGCTGGCTGGACGCCGCGCAGAAATCGCCTGTCTACAAGATGGCGGTGGACTGGAAAGTGGCGTTCCCCCTGCACCCGGAATACCGCACGCTGCCGATGGTGTGGTACATCCCGCCTCTGTCGCCGATCCAGAGCGCCGCCGAGGCGGGGCAGATGCCGCACAGCGCCGTCGGCGACAGCATCATCCCTGACGTGAAAAGCCTGCGCATCCCCGTGCGCTACCTCGCCAACCTGCTCACCGCCGGCAAGGAGGAACCCGTCGTCACCGCGCTGGAGCGGATGATCGCCATGCGCGCCTACAAGCGCGGCCAGGTGGTGCACGGCCGTGGCGACGAAACGCTGCTGGCGCCGCTGGGGCTGGACGCCGCCACCGTCGAGGACATGTACCAGACCATGGCCATCGCCAACTACGAGGATCGCTTCGTAGTGCCGACCAGCCACAAGGAAGTGGTGGAGGACAGCTTCAACGAGAAAGGCAGCTGCGGCTTCAGCTTCGGCAACGGCTGCTCCGGCGGCACCTCGGCCGGCGCGCTGTTCGGCAAGAAGCCCGAGGGCAGCGTGATCTTCATCGACATGCCCAAATCGCGCCGCCGCGCGGCCGACGGCGCATAGGGGAGGGGACATGAGCCTGTACCGCATCCTGTCCGCCCTGCTGAGCTACCCCGAGCAGGACCTGCTCGACGCCCGCGACGAGATCGCCGCCGCGCTGGCGGCGCACCCCGCCGCATGCGACACCCTGCGCCCGTTGACCGACTTCCTCGCCGCGCACCGGCTGATCGCCTTGCAGGAGAACTACGTCGCCACCTTCGACCGCAACCCGGCGCACTCGCTGCACCTGTTCGAGCACATCCACGGCGAAAGCCGCGACCGTGGCCAGGCCATGGTCGACCTGCTGGCCGAATACCAGCGCCACGGCGTCGAGCCCGACGTCGCCGAGCTGCCCGACCACGTGCCGCTGTTCCTCGAATTCCTCGGGCTGATCGACGAGGACGAAGCCGAGGCCCTGCTCGACGACGCCATCCACGTACTGGCCGCCATCGGCCGCCGCCTGGCGCGCAACGAAAGCCCGTACGCCGCCGTATTCCAGGTGCTGCGCACCCTGACCCGCGTCGAGCCGCGCGATCAGACCGACCCACCGATCCGCGACATGGACGAAGCGCTGGAAACCTTCGGCCCCGGCGCCGACGGCGTCGAACCGCTGCTCAAGCCGCAGCCGGGCGGCACTCACACCGTGCATTTCCACCCGCGAGGCCAATATGCGAACGCACGATAAACCGAATCGCTCATCCACCCTTCGAGCAAGGCGAGGCTCCCTCGCGGCGGCGAGGGCGGGGGGAGTGGAATCGATCAACGAGGGCCGTGATCGGCATTCCACAACTGGATTTGCCCCCGGCCTGGCCGGGGGCCCGCATCCGTTCGAGTACCAAGGCCACGTGAAAGCACGCAAGGCGCGGGCGGCGAGGGCGGGGGGAGTGGAATCGATCAACGAGGGCCGTGATCGGCATTCCACAACTGGATTTGCCCCCGGCCTGGCCGGGGGCCTGCATCCGTTCGAGTACCAAGGCCACGTGAAAGCACGCAAGGCGCGGGTGGCGAGGGCGGGGGGAGTGGAATGGACCAGATGGAGCCGCTACTGGCGTGCCACCCATCCTGAGCGCCCGGCTTTGCCGGGGGCCCGACCGCACATTCGTCTATCTCTGAGCCTGATCGCTTGGAACAGGCTCCAAGGAGTCGCGCCATGAACGGCCTGCACTACTTCGTCTTCGGCATCTACCCGTACATCGCCCTGGCGATCTTCATCCTGGGCAGCCTCGCCCGCTTCGAGCGCGAGCAATACACCTGGAAGAGCGACAGCTCGCAACTGCTGCACCGCGGCCGGCTGCGCCTGGGCAACATCCTGTTCCACGTCGGCATCCTCGGCCTGTTCTTCGGCCACCTGGTCGGCCTGCTCACCCCCGTGGCGGTATGGGACGCGCTGGGCGTCACCCACAGCTTCAAGCAGATGGTGGCGATGGTGGCCGGCGGCGTGATGGGCGGCCTCTGCCTGACCGGCTTGATCATCCTGCTGCATCGCCGCCTGAGCGACCCGCGCCTGCGCGCCGTCACCCGCCCCGGCGACAAGATCCTGCTGCTGTGGATCCTGATCACCCTGCTGCTGGGGCTGTCCACCATCTTCGTCTCCGCCAGCCACCGCGACGGCCACGAAATGGTGCTGCTGATGAGCTGGGCGCAGCACATCGTCACCTTCCGCGGCGGCGCCGCCGACTTCATCGTCGACGCCCACTGGCTGTTCAAGGCCCACCTGTTCATGGGCATGACGCTGTTCGTGATCTTCCCCTTCACCCGGCTGGTGCACGTCTGGAGCGGCTTCGGCTCGGTCACCTACCTTGGCCGCGCCTGGCAACTGGTCCGGCCACGCTGACCACAGCGCGACTCCACGGAGCGGGCCGCCGCCCAGGCTCCGTCTTCCCAGGGCGCCATGCGCCCTGTTTTTTTTCGGCCGGCGGAGAGACGCGAGGCGCAAAGCCTTTGGGGATGGGGCGCGTTGGCGCTGTGGCTGGATGGCTGAGTTTGCTTTCTTAAAACTGTCTGATTGTCGCCGTCCTCGCCATCCTCCGATCAGCTCCGGACCAGCGCCGCCAACTCGTCCCAGCCCCGGCAAAGAAGATGGTTCTACCGTCGCCGACACTGGCCGATGCCGGATTGGAACGCGGCTTTTCGACGCCGAGCGGACACCGCTGCCGCTTACGGTAGGGCAGGTGGCGACTGCGGCAAGCCATACCCGCGGATAGGCCACGAAAATTCGATTTGTAAGAACTATGGATTGAACTTTATAGAAATCTGTTGAGGTGTGTAAAAAAGCACGGGTATAGTCGGCGCTGCCTCCGACTGCCCGGCCACAGGGCAGCGGCACCACTGGGAATACGTCCGCTCACGTTCGCGATGCCCCGGCATCGCCCCAGGAGATCGCCCGATGCGCAGGCCCTTCCTTGCCGCACTGCTCACCACCACCTTGCTTGTCCCCGCATTCGCCGCCCCGCCACTGCCCGAATGGCGCGAAGGCGACGGCTACCTGATCGGCGTCGCCGTCCAATACCAGGGCCAGACCTACCGCGCACTGCAATCGCATACCGCGCAAAAGGGGGCCAACTGGAATCCCGCCTCCACCCCCGCGCTGTGGCAACTGCACCACGGCCCGGTGCAACGCTGTTCGCCCTGGCAGGCGGGCTACAGCTACCAACTGGGCGACCAGATCCGTTACGAGGGCGACTACTACCGCGCCCGCCAGGCGCATACCGCGCACGCCGGCACCGAATGGCAACCGCCGCGGGTGCCGGCGCTGTGGCAGCCGATTGCACAATGCGACGCCGTCACCCCGGTGCCGCCGGGCAATACCGACACCATCAACGGCATCAAAGTCCCCCCCGACCCCGGCGCGGCCGGACGCAAGACGCTGGCGGGCATCGACGCCGATAACGACGGTGTGCGCGACGACGTGCAGCGCTTTCTGGCGCAGGAGGTGGGGAAACATCCGGCGCGGTTCAAATATGCGATGGAGATGGCGCGGATTACCCAGCAAGAGATATTGACGGCGGGTGGGAATGATCGGGAAAAGGCAAGGGCTTTGTTCAATCAATGGCGTATGTCTTCCAGTTGCTTTGAAAGAACATATGGGCCAACGCAGGAGTATGAATGGAGGTTGAATTTTTCAAAGAGATATGAAGCGTTACATGCCAATACCCCAGACAGAATGACCGCCTATAGGAAAGGAGATGAGTTAGTAGGTGGCATGATGTTCCGTTCCCCTGTTCGTTACCAGTGCGACTAAGGGGGCCGTCATGAAAATTAAAACTGCCATTGTCGGACTCTTGCTTTCAACTAATGCTTGGGCCGAATTGACAAATTGCGACCAAATCCCTGTGGCGGTACATATAAACGGCATTACAACGACCCGTATTGATGCGGAGAAAAGTAATGAAATGCTTACGCAAGCACTGGAGGCTGAACTCGGCCACCCCGTCCCCACCGACCTCGCCTACAACCAAACCCACGGTTTCTTCGCCGATATTGCCCAGACCTTCTACCAGCTCAGCCAGCAAGACCCCGATACCGCGCCCGAGAAGATCGCCGAAGCGCTGCTTTACGGCAACGCGCCCGAAGGCATGGACCAGCGCATCGCCGAAGGCGCGATCCGCTATTACCAAGCCAAGGCCGAACAGGCCGCGTTGGCGCAGCTGACGCTGGACGAGGAAAGCGAAATCCTGCGCGACATCCGCAGCGCCAGCGCCAAGGCGGAAAAGGTGCTGCTGGTGCCGCATTCGCAGGGCAACCTGTTCGCCAACCGCATGTATACGCTGCTGACCGACAGCGGCGCTTTGCAACCGCAGGACCTGCGCATCCACGGCGCGGCGTCGCCGGCCGACCGGGTGCTGGGTGGCGGCAGTTACCTCACCTCGCGCAACGACGTGGTGATCGCCAGCCTGGACATCCTGCGCAAAGTGTTGCCGCACAACATCGAGATTCCGCGCACCCAATCGGACCTGCTCGGGCATGGCTTCAAGGAGGTGTATCTGAATCCGGCGCTCAATGGGCGACAGGCGATGTTGGATGGGATGGTGGCGGCGATGAAGGCCATGAACGGCAATCTGAATCCGCTCTATGCGGATAACCCGGCGCTTCAAGGCGCGCCGTTGGTGTTGGACTATTACGGGCTTCCCTACGATGAAATACTGTGGAACCAGTGGGTGGAATGGCTTCTAATGCCGGGTTCGTTGGTGCCGACTCACCCGTATTACAACGATATGTATTTGAAAGGGCCAAGAGGGCTCTGGCGTTGGTACTGGACACCAGGAAAACCGAGGCCGGATCTGGATGATGTCGTCGGCGTCTTGGCGATCAAATACGATGATCGTGGCTGGCAACGGGTGATGCGTGCGCTGACCTGCGAAAGCCTGACGCCCGGTGGGCCGAAGCTGGAGCCCGGGGTATATGAAATCGGCAGTGACATACCCTTCTACGGAAAAATGGGTGAACCGGAGTCGGTGCTCAATTATTCCAGCGGCTTTGCCATTTCCATCCAGGGGAAACGGTATGAATACCTGTACGGGGTGGCGACGCAAAAGCGGACCTACGAGGATTTACCCGTACCGTTCTACAATAATACCGTTGCCGGTGGCTTTAACATTGCCCTCGGCAAAGTGATCGTCACCCAGGACGAATCCACCGGCAGTTTCGAGATCACCTGGCACCCCACCCCCGAACTCGCCGCCACCGAAGTCAAACAACCCTGAGCGATCCGACCGTCGCCCACCCAACGAAAAGCCCCGCCAAAGCGGGGCTTTTTGCCGTTACCCGCCGACCGGACTAGTTCCCCTTGCGGATGGTCGGGTGGGCGGCCACCTTGCACAATGAAGCACCCTCCCCGGATAGCCGCCCATGTCCGATTCCGCCCCGCCCTCCGCCCTGATCGACCCGTTCGGCCGTCGCATCGACTACCTGCGCGTATCGGTCACCGACCGTTGCGACCTGCGTTGCACCTATTGCCTGCCCAAGGGCTTCAAGGGCTTCGAGGAGCCGGCGCACTGGTTGCGGCACGACGAGATGCTGCGGCTGGTGGGCCTGTTCGTGCGGCTGGGCGTGGCCAAGGTGCGGCTCACCGGTGGCGAGCCGCTGCTGCGGCGCGGCGTGGTGGACCTGGCGGCCGGCATCGCCGCGCTGCCGGGGCTGGCCGACCTGTCGCTGTCCACCAACGGCACCCGGCTGGCGGCGCAGGCCGCCGCGCTGAAGGCGGCCGGGGTGCGGCGGCTCAATGTCAGCCTCGATACCCTGGATCGCGGCTGCTTCGCCCGCATCACCGGCGCCGACCGGCTGGAGGCCGTGCTGGCCGGGCTGGAGGCGGCGCGCGCCGTCGGGCTGGCACCGATCAAGCTCAATATGGTGGTGCAGGGCGAGGTCAACGAACACGACGTCGAGCGCATGCTCGACTTTGCCCTGACGCGCGATTTCCTGCTGCGCCTGATCGAAGTGATGCCGATGGGCGACACCGGGCGCAGCGCGCGGCAGGTGGACGTCAGCCGCCTGGGCGCGCGGCTGGCCGGCGGACGCGGGTTGGTGCCCACGCTGCCTGGGCGCGATGCCGGCCCCGCGCGCTACTGGGCCGATGCCGACGGCCGCTGGCGGCTGGGCGTGATCACGCCGCTGTCGCAGCATTTCTGCGCCACCTGTAACCGGGTGCGGCTGACCGTCGACGGCACGCTGCACCTGTGTCTGGGCCAGGAGGATCGCGTGCCGCTGGGCGCCATGCTGCGCGACGGCGCCGACGACGACGAGCTGCTGGCCGCCATCCGCGCCGGCATCGCCGCCAAGCCCGAGCGCCACGATTTCGCCAGCCGCCCCACCAAGGTGGTGCGCTTCATGGCGCAGACGGGGGGCTGACCCATGGCGATCGGCATCGATCCGGGCACCGCAACGCCCGACCCCGCCCCGGCCGCGACGGCGTTGCCGCGCGTGCTCGGCATCGTCGGCCGCTCCGGCAGCGGCAAGACCACGCTGATCGAAGCGATGCTGCCGCTGTTCGCCGCGCGCGGGCTGCGCGTCAACGTGGTCAAGCACAGCCACCACCAACTGATGCTGGAGCCGCCGGGCAAGGACAGCGCGCGTTTTCGCGCGGCCGGCGCGCAGGAGGTGCTGGTGGCGTCGCCGCACGGCTTCGCGCTGTACCGCGACCTGCGCGACGAGCCGGAGCCCGATCTCGGCGCGCAACTGGCGCGGCTGGCGCCGGCCGATCTCACCCTGGTGGAAGGCTTCAGGCAGGACCCCATTCCCCGGCTGGAAGTGCACCGCCCCGCGGCGGGCATGCCGCCGCTTTATCCCGAACTGAGCGGGCTGCTGGCGCTGGTGAGCGACCAGCCGGTGGCCTGCGGCCTGCCGCGGCTGGATCTGAACCAGCCCGCCGCGGTGGTGGCCTTTATCGTCGATTGGTTGAACCATGCACAGTCTTGAAACCATGCTGGCGCTGCTGAACCAGCAGCCGCTGCCGTTGCCGCGCCTCGAAACCGTACCGCTGCACCGGCTGGCGGGGCGGGTCAGCGCGCAGACCGTCCGTGCCGGGCACGACCTGCCGGCGTTCGACGCCAGCGCCATGGACGGCTACGCCATCGCCGCCCATCCCGAGCGCCCGCTCGGCCCCTTCGCCCTGGTCGGCCACGTGGCCGCCGGCGACGCCGATCCCGGCATGCTGGCGCCGGGGCAGGCGATGCGGGTGCTGACCGGCGCGCCGCTGCCGCGCGGCTGCCAGGGCGTGGTGGCGCAGGAGCAGGCGCGCTGCGACGCCGACGGCGTCCACCTGGCCGCCCCGTTGTGCTACGGCGCCCACATGCGGTTGCGCGGCAGCGAACTGGCGCGCGACGCGGTGCTGGTCGAGCGCGGCGAGCGTCTCAAGACCCTGCATATCGGCCTGCTGGCGGCACAAGGGCTGGCGGCGCTGCCGGTGTTCGCCCGTCCGCGCATCGGCGTGCTGTCCACCGGCAACGAACTGCGCGCCCCCGGCCAGCCGCTGGCGCCGGGGCAGATCTACGACGCCAACCGCCCGCAACTGCTGGCGCTGCTCGACAGCGTCGGCGCCGAGGCGGTGGACCTCGGCTCGGTGGCCGACGACCCGGCCGCCACCCGCGCCCGGCTGCGCGAAGCCACCGAACTGTGCGACCTGATCGTCAGCTCCGGCGGCGCTTCGCTGGGCGACGCCGACCACGTGCGCGACGCCGTGGCGGCGCTCGGCGCCATCGCCCACTGGCAGGTGGCGATCAAGCCCGGCAAGCCGTTCGCCTTCGGCCACGTGCTGGGCAAGCCCTTCGTCGCGCTGCCGGGCAACCCGGTGGCGGCGGCGATCACCTTCCTGCTGCTGGCGCGACCGCTGGTGCGGCGCGCCGGCGGCGAACACGCGCCGCCGCAGGAAACGGTGGCCTACCCACTGCTGGACGCCGCCGACAACCCCGGCCCGCGCCGGCATTTCCTGCGTGGCCGCTTCGTCGAACTGGACGGCATCCGTCACGTGCAACCGTTCGAGCAGCAGGGCTCGGCGGCGCTGGCCACATTGGCGCAGGCCGAAGTGCTGCTGGAACTGCCGGCGCAGGCACGGCTCGCGGCCGGCAATCGGGTACGCTGTTATCCGATGGGCTAGGGTGTGTCATCAATGGTTTCGCGGCAGCGCTGGGCCGAAAAAGCGCCAGCCACAAGGCGCGCGACGCAGGCAATAACCAGTTATTGGCAAGGAGGGCAACGCAGTGGATGGTGTTTTTTCGGCCCAGCCCGGCGGGTTCGGTGCATTTCGGGCGCCACGCGGTGTCGCTGGCCGCTTGCGGTATTCATACCGCGGCGCGACCAACTCCTTGCGTGGCATCCCGAACTGCACCGAACGCTGCCGCGAAACCATTGATGACACGCCCTAGGACTGCATGGATGAACCCGACCGAACCCACCCCGCTGCACCTCGAAGTGCTCTACCTGGCGCGCCTGCGCGACACCCTGGGCCGCAGCCGCGAAACGCTGACCCTGGACGGCCCCGCCACCGTGGCGGACCTGCTGGCGCTGCTGCGCGCGCGCGGCGCACCGTGGGACAGCGAGCTGGGCGGCGACCGCGTGTTCCGCGTGGCGGTGGACCAATACATGGCCGACCCCGCCACCGTGCTGGTCGACGGCGCCGAGGTGGCGCTGTTTCCGCCGGTGACCGGGGGCTGAGAGCCTGTCCATGATCTTTTCACGGCAGCGCCGGGCCGGAAAAAGGTCAGGCACAAGGCGTACGACGCAGGCAATAACCGGTTATTACCAAGGAGTACAACGCAGTGGATGACCTTTTTCCGGCCCGGCCCTCGGGGTTCAGGGACATTGCCGGCGCGCTGCCGCGTTGTACGCCGCTCACGGTATTCATACCGCCGCGCGTCCTGCGCCTTGCCGCACACCGGCACTGCCCCGAACGCTGCCGCGAAAAGATCATGGACAGGCTCTGAGATGGCGCGCTGCCACGTCTCCGTACAACACGCCGATTTCGATTTCGCCACCGAGCTGGGCTGGCTGGGCGACGGCAGCGGCGCCGTCGCCAGCTTCATCGGCCGGGTACGCGACGACACCCGCGACGGTGTGCCGCTGACCGCGATGACGCTGGAGCACTATCCCGGCATGACCGAGCGCGTGCTGGAGGAACTGGCGCAGGCGGTGGCCGCGCGCTTCGCGCTGGACGGCGTGCTGGTGCTGCACCGCGTCGGCCGGCTGCTACCGGGCGAGCAGATCGTGCTGGTGGTCGCCACCGCGCCGCATCGCCACGCCGCGTTGCAGGCGGTGGATTGCCTGATGGATCACCTCAAATCCGTCGCCCCGTTCTGGAAGTGCGAGGAATACGGCGCCGCGCGCCACTGGGTGGACGCCCGCGACAGCGATCAGGCCGCGCTGGCGCGCTGGGGCGCGCTGTGACCGTCGTCGACGGCCTGATCCTGTGCGGCGGTCGCGGCCAGCGCATGGGCGGGCGCGACAAGGGCCTGCTGCTGCTGCGCGGGCAGGCGCTGGTCGATCGCGCGCTGCGGCAACTGCAACGCTGGCCGCTGCGGCGCATCCAGCTTTCGGCCAACCGCCACCTCGATGACTACGCCCGACGCGGCTGCCCGGTGTTGCCCGACCTGCGGCCCGATTACCCCGGCCCGCTGGCCGGCATCGAGGCCGGGCTGCTCGCCAGCGACGGCGAGCGCCTGCTGGTGGTGCCGTGCGACGTGCCGCGCCTGCCGCCGACGTTGTTCCACGCGCTGAACGCCGCCCTCGACGTCGGGGCGTCGCTGGCCTGGGCCGCCGACACCGAGCGCGATCATCCCGGCATCTGCCTGATCGACCGCGCGCAACTGCCCGGCCTGCGCGCCCGGCTGGATGCCGGCGAGCGCGGCGTGGCGCGCTGGCAGCGCGCAGTGGGTGGCTGCGCCGTGCACTTCGACTTCGCCTTCGACAACCTCAACGATGCCGCCGCCCTGGCGCGGCAGGAGCAAGCGTGGATCGACTGACCCATTTCAACGCCGCCGGCGACGCCCACATGGTCGACGTCGGCCACAAGCCCGACACCGCGCGTGTCGCCATCGCCGGCGGGCGCATCCGCATGCGGCCCGACACGCTGGCGCTGTTGCGCCAAGGCGGGCATGCCAAGGGTGACGTGCTGGGCATCGCCCGGCTGGCCGGCATCATGGCCGCCAAGCAGACCGCCAGCCTGATCCCGCTGTGCCACCCGCTGGCGCTCAGCCACCTGGGCGTGGCGTTCGACATCGAGGCCGACGGCGTCGCCGTGCGCGCCACGGCCGAGACCGTCGGCCCCACCGGGGTGGAGATGGAGGCGCTCACCGCCGCCAGCGTGGCGCTGCTCACCGTGTACGACATGTGCAAGGCGGTGGACAAAGGCATGGTGATCGACGGCGTGCGCTTGCTGCACAAGCGCGGCGGCAAGTCGGGCGCGTGGGATGCCGACGTGACGGCCGCATGACGGCCGCGCGGCGGCTGATCCGCTCTAGACTGATGGGCATGACCGACCAGCCAGAATCGCCATCCGATCCCGCATCCCCAGGCGAGCCGCGCCTGCGCGACCGGCTGTCCACGCGCATCGTCGCCAGCAGCATCGTCGCGCTGCTGGTGGTGGTGAGCATGGTGTGCTGGACCTTGTGGCTGTCCTGGCAACTGGAAGGTGCCGGCGCCGCCATCAACGACACCGGCAGCCTGCGCATGCGCGCCAACCGCGTCGGCATCGAGCTGCTGCAACGCGTGCCCAGCTACGCGGCGCGCACCCGCGGCCTGATCGCGACCCAGGACGAGACCTTGGAGCGGCTGCGCCACGGCGTGCCGGCGCGACCGCTGTTCCTGCCGCAGGACAGCGCCATCCGCGACCAGTTCGAGCGCGTGGCGCAGGCGTGGCACAGCCGCATGGCTGTCGCCGCCGAACGCGTGCTGGCGGGCGACGGTAGCGGCGCCTACATGACCGAACTGCCGCAGTTCGTCGCCGAGGCCGACACCCTGGTCAGGATGATCGAGCAGGACAACGCCAGCAAGACCACGCTGCTGCGCGCCTCGCAGGCCGTGCTGCTGGTGATCTCCTGCGCCGGCACCCTGGCCATGATCTACCTGCTGTACCTGTGGATCATCGCCCCGGTGCTGCGGCTGCGCGAAGGACTGTCGCGCATGGCCGAGCGCGAATTCGGCGTGCGCCTGCCGGTGGAAAGCCGCGACGAATTCGGCGCGCTGGCCGAGGGCTTCAACCACATGGCCGACGAGCTGGCCGGGTTGTACCGCGACCTGGAAGCGCGCGTCGCCGGCAAGACCGCGCAACTGGCGGCGCAGAACCGCGAGCTGGAAACGCTGTACGACATGACCGCTTTCCTCAACCAGCCGGGCGATATCGAAGCGCTGTGCGGCGGCTTCCTGCAACGGGTGCGTCGCCAGTTCGGCGCCGACGGCGCCAGCGTGCGCCTGATCGACCCCGACGGCGAACGGCTGCACCTGATGGTGTCCGACGGCCTGCCCGATTCCCTGGCGCACGACGAACACTGCATGGCGGTGGAAAGCTGCTTCTGCGGCCAGGCCACCCGGCAGGGCATGATCGCCATCCGAGACCTGGGGCGCAGCGAGCCGGGCCAGGCCTTCCATTGCAGCCGCGAAGGCTTTCCCGGCCTGGGCGTGTTCCGCATCGTCAGTGGCAGCAGCGTGCTCGGCTCGTTCTCGCTGCACTTCCGCCACAGCCGCGTGCTGCTGCCGGCCGAAACCCAGTTGCTGGAATCGCTGGGCCAGCACCTCGGCGTGGCGCTGGAGAACCGCCGCCTGGGCGCCGAGGCGCGGCAGGTGGCCGTGGTGCAGGAGCGCAGCCTGATGGCGCAGGGCCTGCACGACAGCATCGCCCAGGGCCTGAACTACCTGAACCTGCAAGTGCAGATGCTGGAACAATCCGCCCGCGCCGGCGCGCTGGACGACGTGCGCGAACTGGTGCCGCGCCTGCGCGCCGGCGTCGAGGAAAGCTACCAGGACGTGCGCGAGCTGTTGCTCAACTTCCGCTCGCGGCTGGAGCAGGGCGAACTGCTGGCCGGCGTGGAGGAGACCATCGCCCGCTTCCGCCGCCAGACCGGCATCCCGGTCGCGCTGGACATCGCCCCGCAGGCCGGCCCTCCGCTGCCGCCCGAGCAGCAGTTGCAGGTGCTGTTCATCCTGCAAGAGGCGCTGTCCAACGTGCGCAAGCACGCCGAGGCCAGCCAGGTGCGGGTGGGTTTACGCAACGAGCGCGACTTCACGCTCAGCGTGCAGGACAACGGGCGCGGGTATGATCCGGCCGAAGTCGCCCAGCGCGGCGAAGCGCACGTCGGCCTGCACATCATGGTCGAGCGCGCCCGGCGCATCCACGGCGAGCTGGACGTCGCCACCGCGCCGGGGCGGGGCGTGCACATCACCCTGCGCCTGCCGGAACAGGCGCGCCAGGCCGCCTGAACGCCAAACCATTCCAAGGAACCCGCCATGACCCTGCGCATCCTCGTCATCGACGACCACAGCCTGTTCCGCTCCGGCGTCTGCCAGTTGTTGCAGAAGCAGCCGGATTTCGCGGTGGTGGCCGAGGCCGCGGACGGGCTGGAGGGCATCAAGCGCGCCCGAGAGCATCGCCCCGACGTGATCCTGCTCGACCTCAACATGCCCGGCCTGTCCGGCCTGGAGACCATGCAGCTGCTGGCGCAGGATCTGCCCGAGTGCGCCGTCGTCATCCTCACCGTATCGGAAGAAGCCGAGGAGCTGGCGCAGGCACTGCGCGCCGGCGCGCGCGGCTACCTGATCAAGAACATCGACGCCGACGCGCTGGTGGCCGCCATCCGCCGCGCCGCCAGCGGCGAGCCGGTGATCGCCGACAGCATGACCGGCAAGCTGGTGGCGCAATTCCGCGCCCAGGCCAGCACCCCCGCCGCGCCCCCGGTCGAGCGCGAAAAGCTCACCCCGCGCGAGCGCGACATCGTCGCCTGCCTGGCGCGCGGCGAGAGCAACAAGGAAATCGCCCGCCGGCTGGACCTGGCCGAAAGCACCGTCAAGATCCACATCCAGAGCGTGCTGCGCAAACTGAACCTGAGCAGCCGGGTGCAGGTGGCGGTGTATGCGGTGGAACATGGGCTGGCGGACCATCGGGATTGAGGCGGGGCGGCTGGAAAGCCAGCCGATATCGAGGGCGGGGAGAACACCGAAAACACGGAACAAAGCCTGCGCGATACGCCAAGCCTTCACGGCGCCGAATAAAGCCATGGCGTGGGGTGGGAATCAATCGAAGAACAAGGGAGCGCAATGGCTCCTTTTTTTGATCCGGGGATGGCGCAGGCGGTGGTTTTGCAGTATCAATCGCGTCGGTTCCGCCTGGAGCGCCATCACGATCCATCCATGATGGCGCATCTGGGAACCAAGAAAGCGGGAGCCGCGCGGGTCGCGGGCGGCGGCTTCGGCCATAGAAAAAACAAACAAGTGCAGGGGAACGGGATGACAAGCAAGGATGAGACATTCATCGATCCTGCGACGTGCCCTTCCAGGCGATGAAGGAAATCTGGCAGGCCAGCGATATCCAGAGCGATTGGAAGCAAAGGCCGTCGCGTCCCTGCTGGGGTGGTGGTGGGGCTGTGGATTGCCTCCAACGTTGCCGGCAATGTGGCATTGTGGGTGGTGATGCACGCGGAGGAGATCGACGGATACATGTGGGCAAACATCGCCACGCAAATCTCCGACTGGATCGGCATTCTTTCCAGTATTGCGACGCTGCTGGTGGTGCAGAGAATCTACGCGATGCAGATGGCCAGCCTCAGGATGAGTGCGGAGGCGGTGGATTTGTCGTGAGATTGCGTGGCGGAGTCGGATCGCATGAAGAAAAGCGCCTTTTGCAAAGGCTGGCCTCGCCCATTATTCATCCAGACCACCGCTCAGAGTATTTGAGCGCAAAGTCGTACAGGAAGCGTGCCCTGTGGAATCCAAAAAAATAGACAAGCCTCCCGTTGTGATCGTGACCACGGTCGTTCTTGGCGTGCTCTCGTTCCTGAGTTACCTGCTGGGTGGGTATCCGCTGGACCTGACAGGAATGTTGTCGCTCGTACAAAAGGTCATTTTTACACTCGGATTTATAGGCGCGTTATCGGGAACCATCGTGGGCCGCCGGATTGTGATAGCGGTATTGGCTTTCCTGTTGCTTGGCTCTTGCGCCGGTTTCCTTGCTGCGTTCGGGATGTTTGCCCAAGCGCCCGGTACAGCGCTTTTTGTCTTCGTTTTGTCGGTGCTTCCGGTGGTTTGGTTTTATCGGTACACATTCGGCTCGGCTTCCAAACGATATTTCCAGGAAGTCGCCGCCGCTCGGCAAGGTGTCCAGCAAGATATCCCGGGGTCAGGGAGATAAGCAGCTCCCATCTCTCGAAATACCCTGAACCATGAACCCCCTCCACCACATCAAAGCCGTCTGCTTCGACTGGGGTGGCACGCTCATGTCCGAGCACGGCGGTCCCGACGATCTTCCGATGGGGCTTTGGCCTCGGGTCGAAGCCATCGAGGGCGCCGCCGAAGCGCTGGCCGCGCTGAAGGGCAGGGTGCCGCTGGCGATTGCGACGAATGCCACGGTATCCGGGCGGGCGATGATCGAGCTTGCGCTGCGGCGCGTGGGCTTCGACGAGTACTTCCAGAACATCTTCTGTTACACCGAGCTGGGTTGCCGCAAGGATCAGCCCGAGTTCTGGTCCGCCGTCGCGCACGGGCTGGGGGTGCCGTTGGCAGGCATCGCCATGATCGGCGACTCCTATGAACAGGATGCGCACTATCCTCGCAGCTTTGGCGTGCAAGGGGTCTGGTTCGATCCGTCGGGCTCCGCTGCGCGCAAGCAGGTGGCCACGCCCGTGGTGGCGCACCTGCCGACTTTTGCGGCGTGGGTGACGAGCGCGGCGGGTTGAGCGGGCGCGAGGTGCGCCTGACTGGCCCCGACCGCTCATATCGCCGACGAGGCCAGTTCGTTCAATCCCGCATCACGCCGCGGTCCGTCCCGCATTCTCGAACAGGATGTTGTTCTCCAGGTGGATATGCTCCATCAGGTCCTCGCGCAGGGTGCGCAGGCCCAGGTACAGCGCGCGCCAGGTGTTGCAGGCGCCGCGCGGCGGGGTGATGTCGTGGGTGAGTTCGGCCAGGCGGCGCAGCGATTCGCCGTGTTCGTCGTGCTCCATGCGCATCACCTGGATCGGGCCGCCGGCCATCATGCCGCGCCCGGCCGCCAGCATCGGGAACAGGATCTGCTCTTCCTTCTGCATGTGGCTTTCCAGTTCCTGGAACATGAATTCCAGGTGGTCGGCCAGACCGTGCGGGCAATCCTCGCGGTCGCCGTGCACTTGTTCCACGCGCCGCGCCAGGCGGATCAGCTCGGGCAACTGCTCGCGGTGCACGTCGTGGAAGCGGGTGAGGATGTGGTCGATCAACTCGGCGGTGGACGCGGCGCTCCAGTCGCGCTGGTCGCCGGCCGGCAATTCGGCCAGTTTGGCCAGTTGCGCGGCGACAGCGTCGGCATCCACGCCGCGCGCGGCGGCGGCGTCGCGCAGGGTGTGCTTGCCGCCACAGCAGAAGTCGAGCTGGTGTTCGTGGAACACGCGGGTGGCGCCGGCGATGCGTTGGGCCAGTTTTGCCAGGGGTTGGTCGAGGAGTTCCATGGTCGGTCCTTGTTCGGATGGGGATGCGGGCCGGTGGTTGCCGGGGTTGCCTCTTCTTTAGCAAGCGCTGTTCCAGCTGCCGGATGCCAATGAAATCAATGCTTTGTAGGTTGGTGTGGTGCAAACGACCGTATTGCGTTAGGGTTCGTTTTACCTGATAGGGTGATTTGAACCATGATGCTTCCCCTGATGTTGGCCGATCTGGCCGCGGATCTGCCGCAGGCGGTGCGCCTGCAACGCCTGGCGGGCTGGCTGCGCACGCATTTCCAATGTGGCGCGGTGGCGCTGTTGCAGCGCGAGGGCGACGATCTGAAGCCGGTGGCGGTGGACGGGCTGGTGCGCGATGCGCTGGGCCGGCGCTTCGCCATCGGCCAGCACCCGCGGCTGGCGGCCATCCTCGGCCAGCGCGGCGTCACCTGCTTCCACCACGACAGCAACCTGCCCGACCCCTACGACGGCCTGATCGACAGCCACGCCGGCGAGCCGTTGCCGGTGCACGACTGCATGGGCGCCAGCCTCTACGTGGAGGGGCGGCCGTGGGGCGTGGTCACCTTCGACACGCTGGAGGTCGGTGCCTTCGACGAGATTGCGCAGGACGAACTGCGGCAGTTGATCGTGGCGGTGGAGGCCGCCGTGCGGGTGACCCAGCTGGAAGGCGAGTTGCGCGCGCTGCGCGCCCTGCGCGGCGATGCGGTGGGCGAGGGCGTGCCGGCCGGCGACGGCGAGATCGTCGGCCGCAGCGAGGCGATGGCGCGGTTGCTACACGAAATCGATGTGGTGGCCGATTCCGAGTTGCCGGTGTTGTTGCTGGGCGAAACCGGCGTCGGCAAGGAGTTGTTCGCGCACCGGCTGCATCGCCATTCGCGGCGGCACGCGGCGCCGCTGGTGCACGTGAACTGCGCGGCGCTGCCCGAATCGCTGGCCGAGAGCGAGCTGTTCGGCCACGTGAAGGGGGCGTTCTCCGGCGCCGGCGGCGAGCGCGCCGGGCGGGTGGAGGCGGCCGACGGCGGCACGCTGTTCCTCGACGAGGTCGGCGAGCTGCCGTTGGCGGTGCAGGCCAAACTGCTGCGCACCTTGCAGAATGGCGAAATCCAGCGCCTGGGCGCGGATCGCCCCAAGCGGGTGGACGTGCGCGTGATCGCCGCCACCAACCGCAGCCTGGGCGATCTGGTGCGGCAGGGCCAGTTCCGCGCCGATCTCTACCATCGCCTGTCGGTCTACCCCATCGCCATCCCGCCGCTGCGCGAGCGCGGCAACGACGTGCTGCTGCTGGCCGGGCGCTTTCTGGAGCGCAACCGCGCGCGGCTGGGCCTGCGCAGCCTGCGGCTGTCGCCCGGCGCCGAGGATGCGCTGCGGCGCTACGGCTGGCCGGGCAACGTGCGCGAGCTGGAACACGCCATCAGCCGCGCCGCGCTCAAGGCCATCGGCCGCGGCGCCGACCGCAGCGATATCGTCACCCTGGAGCCGGACCTGCTCGACCTGGACCCGGGCCAGCTGCCGGCCACGCCCAGCGCCGCCCCCGGCGTGACGCCGCCGGTCGCGCCGGCGATGCCGCTGCCGATGCGCGATCTCGTCGCCGCCTGCCAGCGCCAGGCCATCGAACAGTCGCTGGCCGCCAGCCAGGGCAACTGGGCCGCCGCCGCGCGGTTGCTGGAACTGGATTCCAGCAACCTGCACAAGCTGGCGCAGCGGCTGGGGTTGAAGGGGTAAGGAGAGCCCCCTGAAGGGGCGGGGTCTGGTGCTGCTGAAGGACAAACTGAGTTTTGGCCGGGGGCTCGCCTGATCATGGGCGCTGGAACGACAAGGCTGCACGAATCGTGTAAATGCCCGGTACCATTTCACTTCGCTTGCTGCTTTTCCAGCCCTCGCACGGAGTTGGCTGGACTTATAAAACAGGGTGTTGAAGGTTATTCACGAGTAAAAGAAGAAGAGTCAGGGCTATGGATTGTCGTTGGTTGGTGCACGCTGTGGTGGGGTTTTCTGTATTGGCATTGAACTTGAACACTTATGGTGCGGGGATCGACAAGCGCCAAGCTGTGGAGGTGCCCATCCGCCCGTCTGGTGGGGGGATGGCCTATGTCAAGGCAGTAGGGCGGATGGAGTTTGATCGGAATGGCGCCCTTTATGCTTGGCCAGGGATTTATTTCGAGGGGCGCTTTCGAGGCACGCAGATTGGGTTGCGGTTCGACGATCAAATCAACTTGTTTGATGTGCTGGTGGATGATGTGCGGAAGATGGTGGTTCGTCGGCCCGGGAAAGTAACGCTGTGGGTTCCCGGTGTTGGTCCGGGCGAACATACCGTGCGGGTGGCACGACGTAGTGAGGCGCCGGGCCAGGTCGGCAGATTCCTAGGGTTTGTCGTTGGACAAGATAGCGCAATGCTGGCTCCGCCCGCGGCGAGTCCTCGTCAGATGGAATTTGTGGGGGATGCCCATATTGTTGGGTCTGGGTTGGGTAGCAGTGTCCCCCGATGCGCTGATTCGGAAGTGTTTGAAGGCACCGATACCCAGCTCAGCTACGGCATGCTGGTTGCTCGACATTTCGGTGCGGACGCTCAGATCAACGGTTATTCGGGGCTGGGGCTGATCCATAACGCTTCGGGAATGACGGATCTGCCAGGTTTTCGTGTGTTCTACGAAAGAACATATCCCGGAATGGCCGAGCCTCATTGGTCGACTCCCCCCAACTGGCGGCCTCAGGTAGTGGTGATTGGCCTCGGGATCAACGATTTTTCATCGTTGCCAAGCGACCAGAGAATTGCGGATCCTTTGAAGCAACAGTTCAAGCAGGCGTATAAGTCATTGCTTGACGACATTCGCCAACGCTATGGTCCGGATACTTGGCTGGTTCTGACTGCTACCGATATCCGGCCTCCCGCGCAGTTCAAATCCACGATCAGGGAGATCGTTGTCGAAGCCCGGGCGGCCGATGACCCCCGTGTACTGTACTTCGAATACGGCGACCTGGATTTGTGCGGCTGCCATGGGCTCCCGTCGGAGAGGGATCACCAAGTGATTGCGCGACGCCTGATCGGGCTGCTGGAGACGGCTGGCGTGAAGTGGTGAAGGCTTAGTGGATCGATGTGCTGTGGATGGAGTGGCGTGCGGCGAAGCCTCTACGCAACAGGCCCGCGAGTCGCTTACCGCTAACCCATGACAGGGTACGCAAACAAAACAGCCCGGCGCTTGCCGGGCTGTTTTCGTTGGCGCGCAGCGCGTTACTTCGCCCGCCACAGGGCCGGCACGATTTCCGGGGTCCAGTTACCGCCGGCCGGGGCGGTGTGGGCGATCAGGGCGGTGTACTGGCGGCCGTTGTAGCTGACGCAGTCGCCCACCGCGTAGGCGCGGCCATCCTGCCAGGCGGGGCAGTTGCCGGCCGGCGTCGGCACGGGGGTCGGTACCGGGGTGACCGCCGGCGTGGGCGTGGGCTGGGGCGTCGGCGTGGCTGGCGGGGTGGGCAGCGGCGTGCCGTTGCCGCAGGCGCCGATATCCTTCCACACGCCCCACTGGCCGGACTGCGCCGGGTTGTCGCCCTGGGTCCACCACTTGGCCTCGTAGTTGCGCCCGTTGTAGGTGGTGCGCTGGCCGCCGCTGAACACGGCGGCCGCGGCCCACGCCGGGTAGCATGCGCTGGGAGTGGGCGTCGGCGTGGGGACATGGGTCGGCACCGGGGTCGGTGTCGGCGCCTTGGTCGGGGTCGGTGTGGGGACCGGCGTCGGGGTCGGCGTGGGCGGATTGCTGCCCTGCGGCAGGTAGGTGAAGCCGGTGAGCACCACTTCGGCTTCCTGGCCGTTGGCCGGCGCCTTGCCCTCGAACTGCCAGAAGTTGATCAGGAACTGTTGCTGCTTCTGCGAGACGCAACGCGCGGCATTGTTGTTCGGGCACTTGTTGCGGCGCAGCCAGTTGTTCGGGTCCTCGCTGCGCGGAAACTCCCAGCGCATGAACTGGCCGGCGTTGTCGTTCACCGCCACGTGGCCGTTCAACGCCTGGTAGACCACGCCGCCGCCGCTCCAGGCGAAGCGGTGGGTGGTGCGGTCGGTGGTCAGCGGGTCGTTGAAGCCGGCCCAGCTCTGCTCGATGCCGACTTCGTTCGGATACACCGTGTAGTTGCCCCACGGGTAGGTGTCGTTGCCCCAGCGCGCGAATTCGATGTCGATCTCGTGCGTGGCGTTGGGGCCGACGTCGGCGCTGGGATAGGTGAAGAAGCCGAACACCAGGTTGCGGTCCAGCAGATCCGGCCGGCCCAGCATCTGGAACTGGTAGGTGCCGAAGCCGACGCGCGCCGGGTTCAACAACTGCACTTCGGCGGACGACCACGCGCCGTTGCGGTTGGCCACCTTCAGGTGCAGGTAGCCGTTCTCGTCCACCCAGGCGTTGCGCTCGTCCCAGGTATTGGGGCCCGGGCCGCCGCCGCCGCTGCGGACGTTCCATTGGTAACCCGCCCAACTGAGCGTTTTGGCCTGGGCGCCGATCAGCATCATCGCCAGCGGCAGCGCCGCCAGCAGGCCGATCATCCTGGTTCTTTTCATTGCTCCATCCTCGTTCTGCCGGCCGTCAGCGCGGCCGATTGTCCGGTATCGCCCGCGCCCCGGCTGCTTGGCCGAATCCGACAGGCAGGCGGTACGCTACCGCCTTGTAAATGCCAAGGGAATGTCGCAATCTGGCCGGCGGTTTGTCCAAATTCCGCAAGCGCCATGAATGCCACCTACCAGGAATCGTTCGACATCGATCCGGCGTGCCGCCAGCTGTGCATCGGCGGGCGGGTGTATCACCTGCTGCACTACCTGCCGCTCACCGACCACGACATCTTCTTCGCCGGCCATTCGGATATCCGGCAGCGATTCGTGGTCGAGCGGATCGACGCGCCGTTCCACGTGGCGGTGGTATGCGTGGCCGGGCAGGGCGAACTGCTCGACGACGACCGCCGCCTGCCGCTGGGGCCGGGCATGCTCGGCATCCTGCCCGCCGGCCCCGCGCGGCGCGGGCTGCGCCTGACCGGCGAGCACTGGCAACTGGCATGGCTGCTGCTCGATCCCACCCCACGCTGGGCGCGCTTCGCCGGGCCGCGCGCCAGCAGCCTGGCGATCGGCGGCGCGGACAGCCTGTTCCACGCGCTGGCGCTGTTCTGCCACCAGGCGCGGGATCGCGCCGCCGGGGCCGGCGCGGCGCTGGTCACCACGCTGGACCTGCTGCAACGCGCACTGGCGCACGGCCTGCCGGCGGACGAGCACGCGCCGCGCCTGCGCGCGCTGTTCGAGCAGGTGGGGCAGGATCCGGCGCACGATTGGCGGGTGGAAGCGCTCGCCGCCGCGTATGGCGTCGGCGCCGAACAACTGCTGCGGCTGTGCCAGAAGCACCTGGGGCGCACGCCGCAGCAGTTGCTGATCGCGCAACGCATGGAGCGCGCGCAACGGCTGATGCTGGCCGGCTGCGAGCGGGTGGGCGACGTGGCGGCTGCCGTCGGCTACCAGGAGATCGCCAGCTTCAGCCGCCGCTTCCAGCGACATTTCGGGGTGAACCCCAGCGAGATGCTGCGCCAGCTGCACGCCACCCCGCGCGCCATGCCACTGGAGCCGCGGGTGTTGCCGGTACGGTGATCGCCGCCGGATACACGATTGTTCCCAACTTGTGCTGTGTCGTCCGCTGCATGGATTTGCCCGGCCCGGTTTTCCACAATGCAGGCAAATCATCGAGGGAGGGAACGGACATGGGATGGATCGGAGATCGAAGGCGTCGCGCCGGGCTGGCGTTGCTGGTGCTGGTCACGGCGCTGCCGCAGCTCCACGCGGCGGAACAGGCGACTTCGCTGGCGACGGTGCGCGCGGTGGGGCGGGTTCAGCTCGACGACGACGGCGCGCGCTACGGCTGGCCCGGCGTGTATTTCGAGGGGCGGTTTCGCGGAACGCGGATCGGCCTGCGTTTCGACGACGCGATCAACCACTTCGACGTCGAAGTCGATGGCAAGCCGGTGGCGGACGTGCGCAAGCCCGGCCGGCGCACCGTGTGGGTCGAGGGGCTGGCGCCGGGCGAGCATACGTTGCGGCTGGCCGGCCGCAGCGAGGCGCCGGATCGGGTGGGGCGCTTTCTGGGGCTGGTGGCGGATCGGGACGGCGCCGTGCTGCCGCCCCCGCCGGCGCGGTCGCGGCAGATCGAGTTCATCGGCGATTCCAATACCGTGGGCTACGGTCTGCGCAGCACCACGCACCAGTGCAGCGACGCCGAAGTGTTCGACCGCACCGACGCGCAGCGCAGCTACGGTGCACTGACCGCGCGGCATTTCGGCGCGGACGTGCAGATCAATGCGTATTCCGGCATCGGGCTGGTGCGCAACTACCACGGCATGGCGTCGCTGCCGGCGTTTCCCGCCTTTTACCAGCGCACCCTGCCCAGCGAGCCGGGCAGCCGCTGGCCGCAGCCGGCGGACTGGCGGCCACAGGTGGTGGCGATCGGACTGGGGCTCAATGACTTCGGTATCGTGCCCGCGCAGATCGGTGGGCTGATCGCCGATCCCTTTCCGCAGCAGTTCAAGCTGGCGTATCTCGCCTTGCTCGCCGACCTGCGTCAGCGCTACGGCCCGGATACCCTGCTGGTCGCGACTGCCACCCCGCCGTCCAGCACTTTCCTGGCGACGGTGCGGACCGCGGTGGCCGAGGCCCGGGCGGCCGGCGATGCGCGGGTGGTGTACTTCGAATACGGCGACCTGGACCTGCGCGCCTGCCATTGGCATCCGTCGGCGCGCGATCACCGGGCGATTGCGCGGGGGTTGATTGCGTTGCTGGAGGGCGCGGAACTGGATTGGTAGTGGGTGCTGATCAAAGCTAAAATCGCTCGCTGGCCTAAGTGCCTGTGAGCGGTGATCAAGGGAATAAATTCTTTGCGCTTTACTTGATTGCAAATAAGGCCCTTCTTTTTTGCCCTGCAAGTGCCACTGGTCAATAGGATGAAAAGCGCACGCTGCTAGTGTTGTGGGTGGGGCATTTTGTCAAATTTTTTATGATCGAATTTTGAAGATTTTAATTTGGATTTGGACGAAGATGGAGAATTTCGAGAAAAGGCCGAAGAAGTCATCGCATTACTTTAATGCTGCATTTGGTTTTGTGTCGATTTTTTTGTATTTTGTTTCCCTTTCAATGCCCGTTGTGGACTCTAGAGACCCGGCCTCAGGGTGGATGGTATTGCTTGTGGGGGTTATTGGTTTGCTGTCCTTGGGTGAGATAAGATGGGTTGTTAATTTGTTTTTTCCTGTTGTGATTTGCTATGTGTTGAGTGAAAGAAAACCCCCGTTTTTCATATGTGTTTTAGCTATTTTGGCTGTCGTGCTGGCTGCTTCCTGTCTGGTTATTCCTCCGGGTTGGATTGGTGGGGGTGGAGGTTCTCCGACTATCGTGAAGGTTGATTTACTTCCTGGTTACTATTTTTGGCTGGCGTCAAATGTTGTTGCAATGTTTGGGATTTTTATTCCGGTAAGGGAGAAGGACAAAAAAAAGACTGATGCTTTTATTAAGGTGTCTGAGCCCAGAAATTCTGAAGGTGGTGGGGAAGGCTATGCTGTGAAAACCCAAATGCTTTGCCCAATATGCCGGAAGACTATTGAGGGCACGGCAGACCACTGCCCGGAGTGTGGTGTGCATCTGATTTGATATTCTTCCCGAAACCTGTTTGATGTGCAGAGGCAGAGAAATCTATCCTTTGGGGTTGCAAATTGGACTTATTGACGGGCGTCGTCTTGTATGTATTTTTCTCCTTCTTCTGGGGGAGGTTCTTGGGTGGTAAGGCTGGTGTGGTTATGTTGTTTTTTTCTGTGGTGGGCGTTTCTGGATTTATTTTTTCTACTTTGAAGATCCAATTTGCGTGGATTGCTTTTCTGGCCTTCACTCCGATGTTGCTAGCGGCTGGCGTGACGGGCGTGGTGGCGGGGGTTATGTTTAGTAAGGGGGATAAAGTCCTTTTTAAATTGATCGTAGGCCCCCTTGTATTGGCATGGTTGGCATTGATGATTGCAGGTATTTGAGAGGTTTTTTCAGAATGCAAAATGGCAGCAGGGGTGGCCAACGTTGGCCACCCCTATTTACTTGTTACTTCAGGTTGCTTTTCAGCGCCTTCAGCAGACTATGCTCGGCATCGTCCTGGGTCAGTTCCCAGATCATCACGCCGCCCAGCTTGTTGGCCTTCACGTAATCCACCTTCACCTTGAGCGACTGCGGATCGTCGTAGCTCACCAGTTCCTTCAGCTCGGCGTTGTACAGGTACGGCGCGTCGCCGGCCTCCTTGCTGCGGAACGACTTCCAGCCGGGCTGGCCGATCACGTCCTTCTTCGCCAGGTAGTACTGCGCGGTGCCGGCCTCCGGGTACTTGGTCAGGCCGGGGCCCTTGGAGGGCTGGGCCAGGCCGTCGTTGTTGGGGCCGGGCTCGACGTTGCCCTGGCCGCGCGCGTAGAACGGCACGCCCAACACCAGTTGCGACGGCTTGAAGCCCTTGGACATGAAGTACTTCACGCCGGCGTCGCCGTTGAGGATGGCGGCATCCGGCTCGCCCGGGGTGGGGTAGAGCGCGGCGTGCAGGCCGGCGTGGCCGCTCCAGCCGCCGTAGAAGTCGTAGCTCATCAGGTTCACCCAGTCGAGCAATTCGGCGGCGCGCGGCAGGTCGTAGCCGGAAACGCCCCAGCCGCCGGCGGTGTTGGGGATGGCGGCGGTCAGCACGTAGGTGGCCTTGTCCTTCTTGGCCTGGGCGTCGAGCGCGGTGCGCAGCGCCTGCAACAGCTTGATGTAGTTGTCGCGGTCGGCCTCGGAGGCGTCGGCCGCGTAGTCGCCGCCGGTGACCGGGTGTTCCCAGTCCAGGTCCAGGCCCTGGCACTGGTAGTCGCGCATGATGGCCACCGAGGTGGCGGCCAGCTTGTTGCGGGTGGCTTCGGTCTGGGCAACCTTGGCAATGTTGCGCGACAGGGTCCAGCCGCCGATGGCCCACTGGCAGCCCAGCTTGGGGTTCACCTTGCGGGCGTTGGCGAACGCCTTGCGCCAGGCTTCGGCCACGGGCTTCGATTCGTCGGGCACGAAGGCGGTGCCGTCCGGCTGCACGGCGATGAAGGAATACAGCCCCATGTCCAGCTGCGGCAGCACCTCGGCGGCGCGGGCGCGGTCTTCGTCCGATTGCCAGGTGGGCAGGTAGGAAATCAGCTTGGGCGCGGCATGGGCGATGGTACTGGCGCTGAGCAGGGCCAGCGCCAGGGGCAGGGCGCGAACGGTGGTCATGGTCCAACTCCTCTTTGTGTCAGGCGGTGCCTGATTGCTGTCGTGATGGCCTGCGCAGGGCGCGGGCCGGATCGATTCGGCCGGTCCGATGGTCGCGGTGTGGCGCGAGATGGGCCGGGGCGATTCCTCCTAGCGCAAGATAAGCCATTGAATGCGGCGGGCGAATGTCGCAATCTGACCGCTTCGTTTGTCCGGATCGCGCACCGTCATGTCCACCATCTACCAGGAGCTGTTCGAAGCCGGCCCCCAGACGCGGCAACTGGGCGTGGGCGCCCGCATTTTCCATCATCCGCACCTGCGCGCGCTGAGCGATTACGACATCGTGCTGGCGGGGTTTTCCGAGGCGCGGGATCTGCTGCACGTGGAGCGGGTCGGCGCGCCGTTCCATGTGGTGCTGGTCAGTGTGGACGGGGCGGGCGAGGTCATCGACGGCGAATCGCGGCTGCCGGTGGGCGCGGGCCAGCTGGCGGTGCTGCCAGCGCTGGGGCATTCGGGCTTCCGCATGACCGCGGCGCCGTGGCGCTTCGCGTGGTTCCTGCTGAACGATGCGCTGAGCTGGCCCATCGTGGCCGGCGGCGGGGCGCAGGTGCGGCCGGTGCGCGACGCCGAGACGCTGTTCCACGCCGTCGCCGCGCTGTGCCTGGAGGCCCGGCGCGATCACGAGGCGCTGTCGGCCGGCGCGCTGGTGCTGGTGGCGGATCTGCTCAAGCGCATGCTCCACAGCAGCGAGGCGGCCGACGCCCAGGCCGCCAGCCTGCGCGCGCTGTTCGACGACGTGACCCGCGCGCCGGATGCGGATTGGCGCGTGGCCACGCTGGCGGCGCGCCACGGCGTGAGCGCCGCGCATTTTCAGCGGTTGTGCCTGAAGCACCTGGGCCACGCGCCGCAGCAGCTGATCGTGGCGCGACGCATGGCGCGCGCCCGCGAGCTGCTGCTGGCGGGCTGGGGCAACGTCGGCCAGGTGGCGGCCGCCGTCGGCTACCAGGAGATCGCCAGCTTCTCGCGCCGCTTCAGCACTCATTTCGGCATCAATCCCGGCGAACTGCTGCGTCACTTGAAACGCGCGCCGAAGGAACTGCCGTTCGAGGCTGGCGGCCTCTGACGCGGGCAGCGCGCTGCTTGTTTCAATCGATCAGGCCGGGGATGGGTTTCAGGCGATGCGCAGGAACATGCCGGCCCTGTCCGGCGGCAGCGACGGCTGGAAGCCGTAGCGCGCGTAGAAGCCGGGCGTGCCGTGGTCGGCCATCAGGCTGACGTAGGCGGTGGGCGGGGCATGGCGATGGATATGGGCCATCAGCGCGCGCATGATCAGATCGCCGACGCCTTGCTGCTGGTGCGCCGGCAGCACGGCGATGTCGACGATCTCGAAGAAGCAGCCGCCGTCGCCGATGACGCGGCCCAGGCCGATGGGCTGGTCGCCGCGGTAGGCGACCACGCTGTAGAGGCCGTTGCGCAGGCCGATGGCGGCGGCCTGCTCCGATTTGCGGCTGAGGCCGGCGGCCAGCCGGATGGCGATGTAGTGCTCGATGCTGGGGATTTCTTCCCGGATGCGGTATGCGTCTGGCGCGGCGTGGCTCATGGGGCGCGGGGAACGGAAGTCGAGACGAGCGCGAAGGTTAGCACTGGACCCGTCAGATGACTTTTTCCCTATTGCTGATTGACTGGATTTGAAAGCGTTTGCCGGCTGCCCGTAGAATGCCCGAGCCGGCCTCGACGCCGGCACCGCCCGGGCGGTCACGACAAAACACGATCCAAAATCAGGGGAAATCATGGGTAATCTCGTTTTCTGCGGCGGCTGCGGCCGGCAGCAGCCACAGCCGGTACCGGCGCAGTGTCCGTTCTGCGGCGCCAAGCCGGTGGGCGGCAAGCGCTACAAGCAGAAGTCCATTGCCGGTGTGCTGGCGCTGCTGCTCGGCGGCTTCGGTATCCACCGCTTCTATCTCGGCCAGTGGTGGGGCGTGTTCTACCTGCTGTTCTCCTGGACCTTCATCCCAGGGCTGATCTCGCTGGTGGAGGGCATCGTGTTCCTCTGCACCGACGACGAGCGCTGGGACGCGCGCCATAACCAGGGCGCGGTGCCGGGCCAGGGCGACAGCGGCGCGTTGGTGGTGGTGATCGTGGCGGGCCTGCTGGTGGCGGTGGCGATGATCGGCATCCTGGCGGCGATCGCGATCCCGGCGTACGCCGACTATATGCAGCGCGCGCAGATGACCGAGGTGTCGGCCTATGCGCAGCAGGCGACGGTGGCGGTGACGGCGCACTACACCGAGACCGAGCAGATCCCGGCGACGCTGGCGGAGGCGGGGGTGAAGGCGCCGTTACCGCAAGGGCTGGCGGATGCGCGGATCGATCCGGAGAGCGGCGTGATCTCGCTGACCTTCGGCAGCGGCGGCGGCCTGGCCGGCAAGACCCTGCACCTGCTGCCGCAGGAGGACGAGGACGGCGCGATCCAGTGGCTGTGCCGTGGCAAGGGGCTGTCCTACAACATCCTGCCGCGCTGGTGCCGCGGCTCGCCGGACGAAGAGGAAGTCTGACGCGGCGATCGCGGCAAAAACGAGAACGGGCGCCTTCGCGGGCGCCCATTTGGTTTTCGGCGACGGTTGGCTACTGGTGGCCGAAGGCGCGCTCGCGCAATTGCTTGAGCTGGTCGCGCAGGCTGGCGGCCTTTTCGAACTCCAGGTTCTTGGCCGCTTCCATCATTTCCTTCTCGATGCGCTTCAGCTCCTTGGACAACTGCTTTTCGTCCAGCTCGGCCAGTTGCGCCTGGCGCTTGCGTTCGATGCGGGCGGCGGCGGCTTCCTCTTCGTTGTATACGCCGTCGATGATGTCCTTGATGCGCTTGTTGACGCTGCGCGGCTCGATGCCGTGCTCGGCGTTGAACGCCATCTGCTTGTTGCGGCGGCGCTCGGTTTCGCCGATGGCGCGCTCCATGCTGTCGGTGATGCGGTCGGCGTAGAGGATGGCGGTGCCGTTGAGGTTGCGTGCGGCGCGGCCGATGGTCTGGATCAGGCTGCGGGTGCTGCGCAGGAAGCCTTCCTTGTCGGCGTCGAGGATCGCCACCAGCGACACCTCGGGGATGTCCAGACCCTCGCGCAGCAGGTTGATCCCCACCAGCACGTCGAACACGCCCAGCCGCAGATCGCGGATGATCTCGACGCGCTCGACGGTCTCGATGTCGGAGTGCAGGTAGCGCACTTTGACGCCGTGCTCGCTCAGGTACTCGGTCAGCTGCTCGGCCATGCGCTTGGTCAGCGTGGTGATCAGTACCCGCTCGCCGACGGCGCTGCGCTTGGTGATCTCGGACAGCACGTCGTCCACCTGGGTGGCGACCGGGCGCACCTCGACGCGCGGGTCGATCAGGCCGGTGGGGCGCACCAGCTGTTCCACCACCTGCCCCTGGTGCTTGTCCTCGTAGTCGGCCGGGGTGGCGGAGACGAACACGGTCTGCGGCATCATCCGCTCGAATTCCTCGAACTTGAGCGGGCGGTTGTCCAGCGCGCTGGGCAGGCGGAAGCCGTAGTCGACCAGGTTTTCCTTGCGCGAGCGGTCGCCCTTATACATCGCGCCGATCTGGCCGATCATCACGTGCGATTCGTCCAGGAACATCAGCGTGTTCTTGGGCAGGTAGTCGATCAGCGTCGGCGGGGCCTCGCCGGGCTTCTTGCCGGAGAAGTGGCGCGAGTAGTTCTCGATGCCCTTGCAGAAGCCCATCTCGTTGAGCATCTCCAGGTCGAAGCGGGTGCGCTGCTCCAGCCGCTGCGCCTCGACCAGCTTCTGTTCCCTGTTGAAGAACTCCAGCCGGGTGCGCAGTTCGTCCTTGATGGTTTCCACCGCGCGCAGCACGGTGTCGCGCGGGGTGACGTAGTGGCTGGACGGGAACACGGTGTAGCGGCCGACGCGCTGCTTGATGTGGCCGGTCAGCGGGTCGAACAGGCTGAGCTTTTCCACTTCGTCGTCGAACAGGTCGATGCGCAGCGCCAGCTCGGCGTTTTCCGCCGGGAACACGTCGATCACGTCGCCGCGCACGCGGAAGGTGCCGCGGCCGAAATCCATTTCGTTGCGGTCGTACTGCATGGCGGAAAGGCGGCGGATGATGTCGCGCTGGCTGTGGGTCTCGCCTTCCTTCAGATGCAGGATCATCTGGTGGTATTCGGTGGGATCGCCGATACCGTAGATCGCCGACACGGTGGCGACGATCACGCAGTCGGAGCGTTCCAGCATGGCCTTGGTGGCCGACAGCCGCATCTGCTCGATGTGCTCGTTGATCGACGAATCCTTTTCGATGAACAGGTCGCGGCTGGGGACGTAGGCTTCGGGCTGGTAGTAGTCGTAGTAGCTGACGAAGTATTCGACGGCGTTCTCGGGGAAGAACTCGCGGAACTCGGCGTAGAGCTGCGCCGCCAGGGTCTTGTTTGGCGCCATCACGATGGCCGGGCGACCGGACCGGGCGATCACGTTGGCCATGGTGTAGGTCTTGCCCGAGCCGGTGACGCCCAGCAGGGTCTGGAATTTCAGGCCGTCCTCCAGCCCTTCGATCAGGCCGTCGATGGCGGTCGGCTGGTCGCCGGCGGGCGGGAACGGCTGGAACAGCTTGTAGGGCGAGCCGGGAAATTCGACGTACATGGGCACCTCGGAACCTGTGGGCGGGCGTTGCCCGGCGGCGACCGCCAGGACGGCGGCGCGGCAATCCATGTGTATGGCGGCGGCACGCCGGAAAAACAAGTCCCCGGCTTGCCCAGCGCGGCGAACGGCCGGGTCAGTCCTCGGCCTGGTCGTCCAGCAGGGTGGCCAGCGGCGTCTGCGCGGCGGGGTGCTCGTGGTCCAGCCACGGCTCCAGCCGGTTCACCACGGCGGCGAGCGCGGTATCGAGCTGGTGCAGTTCATCCTGCGGCATGGTCAGCAGCAGCTCCTGCAACACGCCACGCGCCGGGCCGGGGGTTTCCGCCAGCGCGGCCTTGCCGGCTTCGGTCAGTTGCAGCCGGGTCAGGCGGCGGTCCTGTTCGCCCTTCACCCGCTGCACCAGGCCGCGTCGCACCAGCTTTTCCAGCTGGTTGCTGGCGGTGGACTGGTGGATGGCCTGGCGTTGCGCCACCTGGCCGAGCGTGAGGCCGGGGTCGGCGGCCACTTCGCGCAGGAACCAGAGCTGGGCACCGGAAAGGCCGGTCTGCTTGTGCATGCTGCGGTATTGGCCTTGCATGGCGGCGACGATGACGCGGAAGTGCTGGATGACGGCGAGGGCGCTGCCTTCGGTTGCGACGGGGGAATCGGGGGTTGGCTGGAGGTCCATGGTCGTGCGGCACCGATAAAAAAGAACGCGGCACTGGGCCGCGCGCAAGGGGTTGCGCAAATCCAGGCGCCCGCTGCGCGGGAGCGGAAATGCCGGGTCATCCTAGCAATGCGGGTCTATTTGCGCAAATCCATGGGCGTGGTGGCTGTGGCGTGCGCGCCGCAGTACAAACCGGGCAAAAAAAGGCCCGCCTTGTGGGCGGGCCGAATGTACTGCCGTGATCTTGATCGGGATTACAGCGCGCTGTGGCGCAGTTGATCCAGGATGGCGGGGTTTTCCAGGGTGGAGGTGTCCTGGGTGACTTCCTCGCCCTTGGCGATGACGCGCAGCAGGCGGCGCATGATCTTGCCGGAGCGGGTCTTGGGCAGGTTGTCGCCGAAGCGGATCTCGTCCGGCTGGGCGATCTTGCCGATCTCGTGCGCCACCCACTCGCGCAGTTCCTTGGCGATCTGCGTGGCCTTCTCGCCCTCGGGGCGGTTGGCCTTGAGTACCACGAACGCCACCACGGCCTCGCCCTTGATCTCGTGCGGCTTGCCGACGACGGCGGCCTCGGCCACCAGCGGGTTGGCCACGAGCGCGGATTCGATTTCCATGGTGCCCAGGCGGTGGCCCGAAACGTTCAGCACGTCGTCGATGCGGCCCATGATCCAGATGTAGCCGTTCTCGTCGAAGTGGGCGGAGTCGCCGGCCAGGTAGAGCTTGCCGTTGAAGTCGTCCGGGAAGTAGGTCTTCTTGAAGCGGTCCGGGTCGTTCCAGATGGTGCGAACCATCGACGGCCACGGCTTCTTCACCACCAGGAAGCCGCCCTTGCCCGGCTCGACCGGGGCGCCGGCTTCATCGACCACGTCGGCGATGATGCCGGGCAGCGGCAGGGTGCACGAGCCGGGCTTGGTCGCCACGGCGCCCGGCAGCGGGGCGATCATGTTGGCGCCGGTCTCGGTCTGCCACCAGGTATCGACGATGGGGCAGCGGCCGCCGCCGACCACTTCGTGGTACCAGATCCAGGCTTCGGGGTTGATCGGCTCGCCCACGGTGCCCAGCAGGCGCAGGCTGGACAGGTTGTATTGCTTGGGCAGGTCGCCGCCCAGCTTGATCAGCGAGCGGATGGCGGTCGGCGCGGTGTAGAAGGTGGTGACGCCGTGCTTTTCGATCATCTGCCAGAAGCGGCCGGCATCCGGGTAGGTGGGCACGCCCTCGAACACCACCTGGGTGGCGCCGATGCCCAGCGGGCCGTAGCACACGTAGCTGTGGCCGGTGATCCAGCCCACGTCGGCGGTGCACCAGTAGACGTCGGTTTCCTTGTAGTCGAACACCCATTTCATGCTGACCAGGGTGCCGAGCAGGTAGCCGCCGCTGCTGTGCTGGATACCCTTGGGCTTGCCGGTGGAGCCGGAGGTATACAGGATGAACAGCGGGTCTTCCGCGCTCATCCATTCGGGTTCGCATTCGCTGGCCTGGCCCTTGACCAGGTTGTGCCACCACAGGTCGCGGGCGTCGTCCCACAGTTCGCACTTGTTGCTGGTGCGCTGGTACACCACCACTTTTTCGATGGAGTCGCAGCCGCCCAGGCCCAGGGCTTCGTCGGTCACGGCCTTGAGCGGCACGGCCTTGCCGCCGCGCACCGATTCGTTGGCGGTGATCACCACCTTGGCGGCAGCATCGGCGATGCGGTCGCGCAGCGCGCCGGCGGAGAAGCCGCCGAACACCACCGAGTGGATGGCGCCGATGCGGGCGCTGGCCTGCATCGCCACCACGGCTTCGATGCCGTGCGGCATGTAGATCACCACGCGGTCGCCCTTCTGCACGTCCAGGCTCTTCAGGCCGTTGGCGAACTGGCAGACGCGCTGGTGCAGCTCACGGTAGGTCACCTTGGTGACGGTGCCGTCGTCGGCTTCGAAAATGATCGCGACCTTGTTGCCGCGGGTTTCCAGGTGACGATCCAGACAGTTGTAGGAGACGTTGAGCACGCCATCCTCGAACCACTTGAAGAAGGGGGCGTTGCTGCTGTCCAGCACCTTGCCGAACGGCTTCTTCCAGGTGATCAGTTCGCGGGCGAGGTCGCCCCAGAAGCCTTCGTAGTCGTTGTTGGCTTGTTCGCACAGGGCGTTGTAGCCCTCCATGCCCGAGACGTTGGCTTTGACGCGGAAATCGTCGCTCGGCGGGAAAAGGCGGTTTTCCTTGAGGACGGAATCGATGCTGCTCATGCGTGCTCCTTGTGGTCGGTTCTGGCCGGTCGGCACCGGGAGAGAAACGGAAGACGGGCTGGACCCGTGCAGGTGGACGCTAATGTAAAACCCCGATATCGCCGAATCCAATCGTGTTTTTTGATGTGCCGAATCAATTACGCTGATATTGCGCTGCAATATGGATGTCGGCCGGTGTCAGCGCGGTTTCCGATGCTTCAGTCGGCCTTCACCGGCTGCTGCGTCAGCTTCAGGTAGATCATCGCCGCCATCAGTGCGTCGTTCACCGGATCATGCCGGCCCAGGTCGGGCAATTGCAGCCCGCGCAGCATGGCGCCCAGCGACAGGTCGACTTCGGGTCGGTAGGCGCTGACGTGGCGGTCGTAGTAGATCGACGACACCTCGATGCGGCGGTTGGGCAGGCCGATGCCCAGCCAGGGCCGCAGCAGGCGGTCGATCACCGCCAGGTCGAATTCCAGGTAGTAGCCGATCAGCGGGCGCGGGCCGATGAAGCGCAGCAGCCGTTCCAGCGCCACGCGCGCTGCCAGGCCGCCGACCGCATCCTGGCGGCGGATGGCGTGGATGGCGATGCCGGCGCGGTCGATGTCGCCTTCGGGCTGCACCGGCAACACCAGCCGCTCGGACGACAGGATGCGCCGGCCGCGCACCCGCACCGCGGCGATGGCCAGCAGCTCGGCGCGGCGCGGGTCCAGGCTGGTGGTCTCGCAGTCGAGGCTGACGTATTCGTCGGGCGGCTCCTCGTCGAACAGGAAGGCGTAGTCGGGGTCGCGTAACTGGCGGCGGTGCCAGTCCCGGCGCAGGGTGTCGAACAGGGCGCGCATCACAGCGTATCCAGCTGGAAGTGGTGGCGCAGGTGTGCGCGGAAGCGCTTGACCACCGCCAGCGTGTCCTTGAGCAGGTCGCCCTCCAGCGTGGTCAATTCGCCCGGCGCGATGCGGTAGTCGATCGGTTTGCCATCCTGGGCCTGCGCCAGGGCGTGCTTGAGGTGCAGCGCCTGCAGGAAGGCCAGCGCCTCGGCCAGGTCGCGCGCCTGTTGTTTGTCGAGGTGGCCGCCGCGCGCCAGCGCGTCCAGCCGGCGATAGGTGTTGGCGCCGATGATGCCGGCTTCCAGCGCCAGGCTGCGGGCGCCATGCACGATGACGAAGATGCCGCTTTTCTTCAGGTCCAGCGTGTCGCGGGCGTCGCCGCCCCACAGCTGCGCCAGCAGCGGGCGCGGCGCGTCGAAGTGCTGTTCCACCGGCAGGGCGAAGCGCGCCAGCAGCCCGGCATCCTGCGCAAACCAGCGGGTGAAATGGGTGCGCACCTGTTCGTAGAGGTCGCTGCGGCCGGCGATGGGGGTGGCGTCCTGCCAGATCGCCAGGTTCATGGCGTTCTCGCCGTCGGGGTGGTCCATCCATTGTTCGAGCTGGCGCTTGAACGGGGCGATCTCCTGGCGCCAGCGCGGGTTGCTCAGCATCACGCCGCCGGGGCAGGGCGGGTAGCCGAACTCGACCAGCAGCTCGTTGAAACGGGCGGCGGCGGCCGGCAGCTCGGGATGGCGGTAGCCGTCCTCGACCAGCAGCGCGTTGTCCTGGTCGGTCTTCATGATCTGCTCGCCGCGTCCTTCGGAGCCGAGCAGCAGCAGGCAGACGTGCGCCAGCGCGTCGGGCGGCGCCACCATGGCGAACAGCCGCGCCAGCAGCTTGTGGTGCAGTTCGGACACCAGTTCGGCGATCAGCGTCACCTTGACGCCCTGGCCGTGCAGCAGCGACACCATGCGTTCCATGTCGCGCGCGGCCTGGCGCAATTCGTCCAGGGTGCCGGCGCGCTCGATCTGCGCCGCCACCAGGTGCGAATGGTTGGAGAGGAAGGCGAGCAGGTCCACCTGCTCCAGCACGCCGACCACTTCGCCCTCGCGGGTGACCACCACGCGCTGGATGCCGTGGTGGGTCATGGTCAGCATCGCCTGGTAGAGGAAGTCGTCCTCCTCCACGCCGTGCAGCACGTAGCGCGCGTGCTCGGCCACCGGGGCGCTGCGGGCGTCGATGCCGTCGATCACGGTATTGCGCAGGTCGCTCTGGGTGAAGATGCCGCTGCCGGCTTCGCCGCGCACCAGCACCGAGGTCACGTGGTACTGGCGCATGGTGCGGGCGGCGTCCAGCACGGTGGCGCCGTGCTCCAGCCAGTGCGGCTCGCCCACCGGCGCCTGCCGCACCCGCGCCATCCACAGCGATTGCAGTTCGCGCTGGAGCGGCCGATGCGCCAGGAAGGCCAGGCGCTTGGCGACGTCCTGGTAGAAATAGGCGCCGAACAGCGGGTTGCGTCGTGTCAGCGCCAGCACGGTGTCGCGCGGGATGCGGAACACGATGCTGTCCTCGTGCGCCAGCAGGCGGCTGGTGCCGCGCCCGGCGACCAGCGCGCGGGTGTCGAACGGCGCGCCGGCGCGGTAGACGGCGGGATCGTCGACGCCGGCCTCGATCACGCAGCCCTTCATCGTCACGTAGAGCGCGTCCACCTCCTGGTCCTGGCCGATCACCGTCTCGCCGACGGCGAAGTATTCCAGGTCCATCGTCGCCTCCAGCTCGACGCGTTCGGTGTCGGTGAGGCAATCGAAGGGCGGGCGGCTGAAGTCGAAGGGAGCGGGCATCGCGTCGTCTTGGTTGGTTGATCCGGAGCGGCATCCGGCGTGCCGCACCTAGCGCAAACGCCCCGCGCGGGCGGGGCGTTGCCGAAGCTTGTCACGAAGCGGTCCGCCATGGATGGCCGGCCAGAGGTGGCCGGCCATCCCGCCCGCCGCGGACTTGCGACAGGGCGGGGCGGCTGGGCGCTCAGTGCTTGGAGGCTCCTTCCGCGCCGATGCCGGTCATCGAGCGCACGAACTGCGGCAGGAACAGCGCGCGTTCCTTGGCGGCTGAGGCGCTGTTGTCCAGCGACGAGACGATCCAGACCGCCAGGAACGCCAGCGGCATCGAGAAGATCGACGGGTTCTCGTAGGGGAAGATCGCCTGGGCGTGGCCCAGCGTCTTCACCCACACCGCCGGTCCGAGCACGATCATCACCACCGCGCTGAGCAGGCCGACCAGCCCGCCCACCACGGCGCCGCGCGTGGTCAGGCCCTTCCAGAACATCGACAGGAACAGCACCGGGAAGTTGGCCGACGCGGCGATGGCGAACGCCAGGCCCACCATGAACGCCACGTTCTGGTTCTCGAACAGGATGCCCAGCAGGATGGCCACGATGCCCAGCGCCACGGTGGCCATCTTGGACACGCGGATCTCCTTGGCCTCGGTGGCGCGGCCCTTGGCGAATACGCTGGCGTACAGATCGTGCGACACGGCGGAGGCGCCCGACAGCGCCAGGCCCGACACCACCGCCAGGATGGTGGCGAACGCCACGGCGGAGATGAAGCCGAGGAAGAAGTCGCCGCCGACCGCGTTGGCCAGGTGCACCGCCGCCATGTTGGCGCCGCCGATCAGCTGCGACACCGGCTGGCCGTCCTTGACGATGGTCTCGGTGAACTCGGGCTTGCCCAGCACCAGCATGATCGCGCCGAAGCCGATGATGAAGGTGAGGATGTAGAAGTAGCCGATGAAGCCGGTGGCCACGAACACCGATTTACGCGCCTCCTTGGCGTCCTTCACCGTGAAGAAGCGCATCAGGATGTGCGGCAGGCCGGCGGTACCGAACATCAGGCCCACCCCCAGCGAGATCGCGTCGATCGGGTTGGACACCATGCCGCCCGGGCTCATGATCGCCAGGCCCTTGGGGTGAGTGGCGACGGCGGTCTGGAACATGGTTTCGAAGCTGAAGCCGCTGGTCGCCAGCACCATGATCGCCATGAAGGTGGCGCCGCACAGCAGCATCACCGCCTTGATGATCTGCACCCAGGTGGTGGCCAGCATGCCGCCGAAGGTCACGTACAGCACCATCAGGATGCCGACCAGCACCACCGCCGACAGATAGCTCATGCCGAACAGCAGCTGGATCAGCTTGCCCGCGCCCACCATCTGCGCGATCAGGTACAGCGCCACGGTACACAGCGTGCCGACGGCGGCGAAGGTGCGCACCGGCGTCTGCGACAGGCGATACGACGCCACGTCGGCGAAGGTGAACTTGCCCAGGTTGCGCAGGCGCTCGGCCACCAGGAAGGTGATGATCGGCCAGCCGACCAGGAAGCCGATCGAGTAGATCAGCCCGTCGTAGCCGCTGGTCATCACCAGGGCGGAAATCCCCAGGAACGACGCGGCGGACATGTAGTCCCCGGCGATCGCCAGCCCGTTCTGGAAGCCGGAGATGCCGCCGCCGGCGGCATAGAAGTCCTTGGCGGAGCGGGTGCGGCGCGCGGCCCAGTAGGTGATGCCCAGGGTGAACGCCACGAACACGAAGAACATGATGATCGCGTGCCAGTTCAGGTCACGCTGCTTGACGTCGCCGGTGATGGCTTCGGCCGCCCAGGTGGGCAGGCTGGCGACGAGGCCGGCCGCGAGCAGCGCGGCACGGGTGGTGAACGAACGCATCATTGACGGACCTCCTCGACCAGCTCGCGGGTCAGTTGATCGAATTCGGTATTGGCGCGACGCACGTAGATACCGGTGATGACGAAAGCGGAGAGGATGACCAGGATGCCGACCGGGATGCCGACGGTGGTCACGCTGCCGGCGCTGATCGGCGTGCCGAAGGTGGCCGGCGAGAACGCCAGCACCAGGACAAAGCCGTAATAGATCACCAGCATGATGATCGACAGCGTCCAGCCCAGCCTGGAGCGCTTGTGAACCAATTCCGTGAATTTGGGGTTGCTCTGGATTCGCTGGAGCAGTGTTTCGTCCATGCTTGACTCCTGAAGGGGGTGAACGGCGACCGGCTGCCCGGTTCGTGGAGCACTGTAAGCACCCTGCCCGGACCAGCGCCAATTGCAATTTCTGATGTTGCGAATCAGCATTTCTGATGTTGCGTTGCATCAGTCTTACCCATCAGGGCGAAATTAGCATTTCGCGACTACATTCCCCGTGCACCACGCGGCGACAATGCCGATCAAATGGGGGGATAATCCAAGGATGGTCCGGTTTGTCACGGCGGCCCCGGCAGCAGGGGCGGCGCGGCAAGGCGGGCGTCGCCGCGCACAGCGGTAACGCGGTCGCTCACAGACCCGGAACAGGCTTCGGATGGAAATCTATCAATTACGTACTTTCGTGGCGGTGGCGCAACAGGGCCACCTGACCCAGGCCGCGGAACTGCTGCATCTGTCGCAACCCGCGGTCACGGCGCAGATCAAGGCGCTGGAGGAAGAACTGGGCAGTTCGCTGTTCGAACGCTATCCGGGCGGGGTGCAGTTGACCGAGGCCGGCAAAATCCTGCTGCCCGAGGCCGAGAACATCCTGGCGTTGTCGCGCGGCATGCTGCAACGCGCGCGCGGGCTGGTCGGCGAGCCCAAGGGCAAGGTGCGCATCGGCACCATCGGCGTGCCGTCGCGCCTCAGATTGGGGCCGTGGCTGGCGCTGTTGCGTAGTCGTCATCCGCTGATTTCAGTCCAGACCCAGCACGCGATCTCCGGCGTGGTGCTGAACGAAGTCCGCAAGAAAGGTCTGGACGGCGGCTTCTACCTGGGGCGCAACCCCTACCAGAACGTCAACAACATGGTGCTGTCGGAGTTCGGTTTCTGCATCGCCATGCCGCCCGAATGGGCCGCGCAGGCGCAGGATGGCGACTGGCGCACGCTGGGGCAGATGCCGTGGCTGGGCCTGTCGCAGTTCACCAGCCTGGCGACCATCACCCAGGAGCTATGGCGCGAGAAGAACATCTCGCCGCGCCGGGTGGGCGAGTTCGACGAAGAGGCCACCCTGGTCGAACTGGTGCGCGCCGGTCTGGGCATGGCGATCCTGGCCGAGCGTACCGCGCGCCGCTTTACCGCCGATGGCTCGATCGCGCTGTGGCGGGGCGGCGAGGTGGCGATCTCGGCGCCGTTGCAGTTCATCTATTCGGCCGACCGCGAGGAAGACCCGATGCTGATGCTGCTGCGCGACGGTCTGCGCGAAGTGTGGGCGGTGGACGACAGCGACGGCAGGGGATAGGCGGCGGGCATTCCGTTGGCGTTGCCTTGGAACCCCCACACCTTGAACCACAGAGGGCACAGAGATACACGGAGGAAACCAAAACGAGAGGGCAAATCCACCGGCCAATGGTTTGCTTTCCTCTGTGCAACTCTGTGTTCTCACCGTTCTCCGTGGTTCAAGGTGTGGGTTTTGCCCCGCTACAACCTCGGCAGCGCCAAACAAAAAACCCCGCGTAGGCGGGGTTCTTCGTTGCGAGCACTGAAGCCAGGGAAGGCAAGCTCAGATTACTTGAGCTTGGTTTCCTTATACATCACGTGCTTGCGGACAACCGGATCGAACTTCTTGATTTCCATCTTTTCCGGCTTGGTCCGCTTGTTCTTGGTCGTGGTGTAGAAGTGACCAGTACCGGCGGAGGATTCGAGCTTGATCTTTTCACGCATGGTCGTTGCCTCGATTACAGTTCGCCGCGGGCGCGCAGATCGGCCAGCACGACTTCGATACCCACCTTGTCGATGGTACGCAGGGCGGCGTTGGATACACGCAGACGCACCCAGCGGTTTTCGCTCTCAACCCAGAAACGACGGGATTGCAGGTTCGGGAGGAAGCGACGCTTGGTCTTGTTGTTGGCGTGGGAAACGTTGTTCCCGGTCACCGGGCGCTTGCCGGTGACTTTGCATACTCGTGCCATGGTTGGAATGTTCCCTGACTTCTGGAAAAACCGAGTTTATAGCATGAACTCGTGACGGCGTTCAAGGTGTCGCATCACCCGCCGTGGCGCGCGCGCATCGCCGTCAATCGGCCGGCGGCACCAGCACCGTGCGATTGCCGTTGGTTTCCATCGGGCTCACCAGACCGGCGGTTTCCATCTGCTCGATCAGCCGCGCGGCGCGGTTGTAGCCGATGCGCAGCTGGCGCTGCACCGACGAGATCGACGCCTTGCGGCTCTTGATGACGAACGCCACTGCTTCGTCGTACAGCGCATCGCCTTCCGGGTCGCCGCTGCCGCCGCCTTCCCACGGCGCACCGCCCCCGCCGCCGCCCGCGGCGGCCTCGGCCTCGAAGCCGCCGTTGAGGATACCGTCGATGTAATTCGGCTCGGCGGTGGTCTTCAGGTATTCGGCCACCTTGTGCACTTCGTCGTCGGCGCAGAACGCGCCGTGCACCCGTTGCGGGTAGCCGGTGCCCGGCGGCAGAAACAGCATGTCGCCCTGGCCCAGCAGCGCCTCGGCGCCCATCTGGTCCAGGATGGTGCGGCTGTCCACCTTGCTCGATACCTGGAACGCGATCCGCGTCGGGATGTTGGCCTTGATCAGCCCGGTGATCACGTCCACCGACGGGCGCTGGGTGGCCAGGATCAGGTGGATGCCGGCGGCGCGCGCCTTCTGCGCCAGCCGCGCGATCAGCTCCTCGATCTTCTTGCCGGCCACCATCATCAGGTCGGC
>NZ_KB895356.1 GCF_000374805.1 Chitiniphilus shinanonensis DSM 23277 | reverse complement strand
AATCGGTCATGTTCGCAGGCCGAGGATGCCATCTTGAAACGTTGCAGCCTGCCATCCGGTGTTTCAATCAGGACGGCATGAAACTGCTTGGCTATATCGATTGCCACCCAGGTTTGTGGGCGCGCAGTATTGATCTGGTCAACCATCTCGGCATCCTCCATCTGTTCAGGTCGCAACTGAAGGATGCGGAGCCTGACGATGGTTGACCACTATTCTGCAGGTACTACGGCAGCGAATTCACGGATCGGCTGTTCAACAAGCAAAAGCAGGCCAGTGGCGAGCATGAGTTCGACCGGCTGTGTGCCGCGTTGGGCATCGAGCACCGGTTGACCAGGCCGCGCCATCCGCAAACCAACGGGATGGTGGAGCGCTTCAACGGCCGGATCAGCGAGGTGCTGGCCACGCACCGCTTCAACAGCGGTGAAGACTTGGCACAAACGCTGACCCGCTACGTCTGGCTCTACAACCAGCACCTGCCCCAGCTGGCCCTGCAGCACCGGACGCCCCTTCAAGCGATGAAGGATTGGCAGAAACAGAAGCCCGAGCTATTCAAGAAACGGGTAATCAATCGAGCGGGACTGGACAATTAGCCACTGTTGCGAGGCATCAATAGCAGCTCCGCGACACCCTCAGCGTGGTGGTAACTTAACCCTACGCGCCGCGCCGATTCTGGCTCAGCTTGGCCTCCCTCTCGACTTCTAGGCTCGGAGCTTTGAAGTAGGGGTAATCAAACCCGACCCGAGAATCTATGCCTATGTCTGCAGCAGCTGGGCTGTGCCCCTGAAGAAGTACTTTTGTGGGTAATTCGGTCGATGCAGATTTGGCTGAGGCCACGTGGACTGGGATACAAGCCCGGTTAATCGATCGAGATAAACTCAAGGCGCTGCAAATGGTGGCGAGAGGTCCGGAAGCTTCTGGACTTGACAGCCAAAGGTTACGCATCTATCTCTTTGCTAGGTTAGGTATGCAACATCCTCTTTCTCGAGTCATCTATCTGAGATAAATTAATGTTACCAAAAATACAGGGCATGCTTGTTTATATTGGTTCAACTGAGCTAAGGCGAAAAATATTTGGTTGTTCGGTATTGCTTGGTTTGGTGTTATTATCTAGGGTGTTGCCAATTATCCCTGCGGCAGTAGTTGGCTTATTGCTGATTTGGTCTTGCGTTTTGCACGTTAAACGATTGTTTCGTGTATTAGAGTTTCCGAAATTAAGGTCGCATGTTCGTCGAATCAGGAGGATTAGAAAAGCGTTTCAAGTGGGGGCGACGGCAAAATTCCTATATGGGTTGACCTCCTTGCTTTGTCTTGTTTTTGTTGCGGCAACAATCTTTTTTTCGGGAAGCAACTTTGCAATTAATCTTGTTTTTTATCCGATGACGATGGTGTTTTTTTCGGCTGTCGTAGTCGATTCATGGCAAAGGCTGAGTTATTTGTACCAATATGAATGGTTCGTTTCAATTGCAAAATGGGCTAGGTGGGGTGTTGGCGCTGCTGCTGCTTTTATTTCCTTCGCAGCATCGAAACAGATAACACATTCGCTTGTTCATGTGGATCCAAAATTTTTCCCTGATTTTTCCAACGTCCTCAGTGTGGCCCTCTATCCAGTAATATTGCTATCAGTTGTGGCCTTATTACTTGGGTTTCTTGCCCTATTTCAAATGATTTTTTTATTATTTCTTTTGGTTTTTCAGGTCGTTGTAAGATCAGTCGCTGGAAGTGTACCTGGCGCTGTAAATGCAAGCTTTGCAAGCTTGTTTTGGAGGCTTGTTATAGGGAAGAAGAAAAAGACTGATATTGTTGATGATTTTTGGGGGGCTGTTTATATTTTTTCCCGGCCCATTGGAACATTTGCGATAAGTGTCTTGATATTTCAGTTGCTTGGTTTGACCCCTGTTGTGTATTCATCAATTCCGAATGTGCACCTAAACAGTGCTCTTGTTTTGCTTGAGTTTAGAGTCGGTCATTCATGCAAGGGCATATCGTCAAATACGCCTTTGGCATATTTGGATCGTGGAAACGTGTTAGTTCAGGAAGGGCGCGGAAGCAGTATTAAGTATGTGGTAAAGGCATGTGTTTATAATTAACTGCCTTTGCGATAAAACCCCATCAAATTTTTCGGCCTTTAATTCATGGCTGGTACTTCTTCTCAACTCCTTGGGCCACACGGCCATCATCGGCTGGGGCCACAATCACGTATGAAAAATTACGCGTCGTGTTTTGCGTGCAATGAAAAATTATGTGTCGTTGTTGGGGGAGGGTTGATGTCGTTTGTTCTCGTAAGGTGTTGATTTTTCATTTACGACGCATAATTTTTCACCCGACGACACACAATTTTTCGTTGTGCGTCCAACAAGAAGCCCCGCTTGTGCGGGGCTTCTTGTTGGAAAAATTCGACGAATAAAACATTGAACCAACACTGCGCCACGAGTTGGTTAAGTGCTCCTATTCATCAGAGCTAAACCGCAGTGTTGACGATCATCCAGAACTGACCCACTTCTGGCCCCAACTATGCGCAAACCCCATCCCGCTCCGTTTCCTACCCGGCAGACGCTAGCATTGCGAGCTTCTCGAAAAACCTCGCACTTGCATCATCCGTAAAATTCGTTACAACTTCGGCACCCTTTCTCTGTGCCTCAACCAGATTGCCTTGAACTGCTAAAAAATAGGCACGATGCATTACGAGCGTCCTCGCAGACAAGGCCACTCCTTCTCTCTCCCGAGCCTCCAGGCGGTTCAACGCGTCTTGCATGGCAGGCAGGCTACGGAAGCTCAGACCAATGTCGAACTTCGCAAGTACCGGGTAGACAATGTTGGGGAACGCCGCAATAGCGTCGTCGGCGAGGTCGAGAGCTCGGCGGTCATGCTCGCACCGGGCAGTCATGAGTGCCCGCCCAATCATTGCCATCTGACGAGCCTGATCGCTGCCTACGGCTTCCAGCTCGGAGCAAAGCCCCTCAAGCTGGGCGACATGTTGTTCTGGGTTACTGCCTAGCACCAGAGCTCGGAAGTACGCTTGGATGTGGAACTGGTTTGTCCGGTTCTCCTCATAGTTCTTTTTTGCTAGCACTCGCGCTTCATCGAACTGCTCCATCTGCAGGAGAACTTCAACGAGCTCCCGTTTAGCCCGATCACCAACAAACGCTGCGTCCAAAACCTTCTTGAGATGTTCAATGGCGTCACGTTGCCGGCCGACCAAGCGATAGTAGTAACCAAGAATGAAGTGATGTTCATTTCCGTGAATGCGCTGCACCTCGCTCAAAACACGGCGATCTCTCAGTCGGGCGAGCACCAGACAAAGGTAGTAACGCGCATCCTGAACAATCTGAGGGTCGAGGTTTCGCTCTTTTTCCAGTAAGAGGTCTGCCAAATGAACTGCGCGCTTTAAATTCCCACGATCATAGTAAAGATCTTTGATGGCACGCAGTATGTGCGAAGGAATCATAAACCTAGGTTCGAGGGGCTGCCCGCTGGATAAAGCATTCTTTACCACGAATGCCACTCGGGATGAGTCGTAGCTGTCCCAGTTTCCGCGACGAAGATCTTCTTCAATTGCGGATTTTACAGAGTCTTGAAGCTCGGGTGCCAAGCGAAGGTTATTACGTTTTACGTAATCGCGGACTGAATCTACCAACCTTACGAACTCTCCCTCTGCTCCGACCAGCTCACACACGTGCTCCGAGAGAAGGGTGCCGATGATGGCGAGAAGCCCTGCCTCGTTGAATACTTGGCATAGGAACTCAATGCTGAATACTTCCGATTGTGCAAGGAGTCGAATTACGTTGAGCGTGGCTTCATTCCCCTCGAAGGGAGCCAACAACATCAACGCCTTCTCGCCATTAAACTCTACGATCTCATTGGATCTATCCAGCGCGCCGTTGATGCCGAATCGTGTGATTAGGTCCACGGCAAAAAAAACCTCATCGGGGAATCCGTGAAGGAGGTCTGCAAACGTTTCAAAGTCCTCTTTCCTCAGCACAATTTCCTCAATTTCAAGAAGGCGAGCAAAAAGGCGTTTGCGTTCAGACGTATCCAGTTCACTTAGCGAACACGAAAAAACTGTGGACGACAGATCCCGAGCAGGGCCAGGATTAAGGGACCAGCGCGACGCAACAAACATTAAAGGTTTGCCAACTAGACTAGGGTGGTTGACGATGGATGCGAACCAAGGTGCCAATGTTCGTTCGAAGGTTATGAGGCTTCCTTCATCAATCAAGATTAATCGTTCTTTGAATGATGCCAGCTCCTGAAGCAATCTCACCGAGATTGCCACCTTTTCATCGAGATTTAGCTCAGTCAAATTCAAATCGGCATAACTCTCAGCAGCTATGCCAAGATCCATAAGTCGGAGGATAAAGTCTTCGATGCTCGCGTTGCGGTCGAAAGGCAGAATAGGAAAATCCTTGTCTGGCCCCGTAAGTGCCAGCTTCCGCAATACGCTCAAAATGAGCGCGCGGCGCCCTATCGAAGAGGGACCGCCAACGATTGACAGCACGGGTTTAGATCGGCTGTAGTCATCGAAGCGGCGTTCGAACGCTTCAATCTGCGAATTGCGGCCCACAAAAGCATTAGCGCGCTCTTTTAGCTTGGGATGTTTTGCCCAGCTCGCTTGTCGCAATTTCTGCTGTATGCGGCGCGCAGCGATAACGGGCCTGGTGACTAACTTGAGATTGTAGTTTTCCCGAAGCCATTTTGGTATGCGTGGATCATCGTGAGCTACGCTTCGGTCTATCAGTATGGGATATATAAATTTGAGCGACCCACTCTTCAATCGAACTGCCGCTCCATCTACCTCTTGTTGCACCCATCCTGAGTCAAGAGCTTTGTTGGAAATGAATAGACAGAACACAGCACTTTCATCCAAGCCCCTAATGATCTCACTGAGAGTTTGTTCACCGGCCTCAAACGTGAGCTCGTCATAAACGACATCTTCTGCCGCGAGGCGCGCGGCCACTATGCCAACGTAGCTTACTTTGTCGGCGCTGGAGTGCGATAGAAAGGCCTTCATCAATGATCCTTCGGAGTTTTGCGGGAGTTTCCGGCTAGGCCCGCCCGTTGCAGTCAGTGCATAAGAATAGACTACTATTGGTACATTTGGTGGGGCGCAGATTACTTGGCCCCGGCAAGTGCTCCATGGAGTCGATGACTGCTTCGCGCGTGACAACGGTCACGGCAGCCAGGAGACATAAACAGCTGCTTTGGCCGAATTGCAGACAAATGTTGCCGATCAGGTCGCCAGTAGCCTGCGCAAAAGTCATAAGCGATGTGATCACGTGTGATCAGAACAGGTGGTCATATCCGCCAGAATCTGCAGTGTAGTCGACTGAGGTGCCTGCAGTTTTTCACCTTCCAACCTGCCGTCCTCAAGCCGCCATTTTCTGAGCATCCTGCCCAGCCAGCCAGCCCTGCATGAACTGAGCCGGTGAGCGATAGCCCAGTGTGGAGTGGCGGCGGCTCCGGTTATAGAACACCGCAATGTACTGGAACACATCAGCCTTGGCCGTCTCGCGCGTGGCGTAACGGGTGCCGTGTACCGGCTCGTTCTTCAGGCTGTTGAAGAAGCTTTCGGTCGGCGCATTGTCCCAGCAATTACCCTTGCGGCTCATCGACTGCACCATGCCCTCGGCCGCCAGCCTTTGTCGGAAGGCGTAACTGGCGTACTGGCTGCCCCGGTCGGAGTGGAACAGTACCCCGGTTGCAGGCTTGCGCCGGAAGGTCGCCATCGTCAGCGCGTTCAGTACCAGGTCGGTCGTCATGTGTGCTTGCAGCGACCAGCCGATCACCTCGCGGTTGAACAGGTCGAGCACCACGGCCAGGTAGAGCCAGCCTTCGTCGGTTCGCAGATAGGTGATGTCCCCCCGTCCAGACCTGGTTCGGTGCGCTCGGCATGAACTGGCGGGCCAACCGGTTCTCGGCAATCGGGTGGTCATGCGCCGAGTTGGTGGTGGCCTTGTAGCGACGCTTGTGGCGACCATGCAGACCCTGTTCGCGCATCAGCCGCTCGACTCGGCGCAAGCCGATCCGATGGCCGCGACCTTGCAACTCCTGATGCACCCGCCGGGCGCCATAGGCTTGCCGGCTCTCGGCGTGGATGGTGTGGATCAGCGTCAGTGCCTGGCCGTCGTCAGGACGCTGCCGATTCGGGCTGCCGCCACGCTGGTGCGCCCGATAGCCACTGAGGCTGACGTTCAATACCCGGCACAGCTCGGGCAGCGGGTAGTGGGCACGTTGGGCATGAATCCAGGCGTACTTCACAGGACTTCCTTGGCGAAGTACGCCGCTGCCTTTTTTAGGATGTCGCACTCCATCTTGAGCCGGGCGACTTCGGCCCGCAGACGCGACATCTCCATCTGCTCGGCCGTGATCTTCGGCGCGCCAGGCGGGTTGAGCTTGCCGGCCTTCGCGGCCTTGGCCCAGTTACGCAGCGTTTGCTCAACCAGCCCCAACTCCGTGGCGACACGGCTGATACTGCCGACCTCACCGATCCGCTTCACCGCCTGCTCCTTGAACTCGGCGGTGTACTCCTGCTTCGGGATTCTCTTCATCTTGCTTCCTTCCGTTTCGTCGATCCTACGACGTCATGGTTGGAAGGCGAAATTCGGCAGGCACCTCAGACTAACCCGCAGGAGCGGGGGAGCTCGAAGAAGCGCGGAAGACCTGCGTTTATTGCAACTGTATGCGTGAGTGAAAAATTATGCGTCGTGTTTCGCCCGCAGTGAAAAATTATGTGTCGCTATTTTGGATAGGCCGATGTCGCTTTATCCTATAAGCCATTGATTTTGCCATTGATGAGATGAAAAATTATCTGTCGTCCGATGCTGGTCGTCGGGCGACAGATAATTTTTCATTTGCGACGCATAATTTTTCACCCGACGACACACAATTTTTCATTGTGTTGCCAACAAGAAGCCCCGCACATGCGGGGCTTCTTGTTATGGGGGAAATATTTGGACTACTTCCAAACCTGATCAAGCGCCAGTGCTGATGCGAGCTTTTCGCGCAGTGCGTACCGTGGGGACTGCATATTGATCTCGCTATTTTCCAAACGCGGTATAGGAGAGATCGCTGTGGCTGGCCCCTTGAATCGAATCATGTATTTACCCGTGTCGTTATACGGAACAATAGTTTCGACCTCGGCAATGTGAGTAATGGCGGCAACAGGAGCAACCTGATAAGCGGCGATAAACTTCAGTTTTGAGATGTGCTTCGCATTGATCCGAACCGCAAACCAGCAGTTTTCGTTCAAGAAACGTTGTTTGAATCCTTCCTCACGAGCAGGGACAACAATGGTGTCGAACTTATCGCTTTCTGCCCCAACCGATTGTACTTGATCGAGTGGATCTTCTTGCTTCGGTGGTGTGAACGCGTTGATCCCAAGCATTGGCAAGATCAACAGCATGTCCGCTAGAAAAGCCTGTGCTGTAGCCTTTGCAGCAGGAGCCATCGTTGGCAAGGTAGGGTTGTTCTTGTTTAAAAGAATTGCGCGATCATGCTTCTTGGCCAGCGCCACCAGTGCCGATTCAAGATACTGAACTTCCGTCTTGCCGATTTTGTGGTTTCGGTCAAAGAAGTAAACGCCCCAGACCCATCCTTCCTTGTTCGAGACGTGATTCTTGAGTCGGTCTCCGACAGGATCGGCTTCACCGATATAGATTGTCTCCTCAGCGGCGTTGCCTACAAGAATATAGACACCGGCCTGAGAAAAGCCCGGCTCCTGCTTCAATAGATGAAACAGTTCCTTGTTGAAAACAACGCCGTAGCCCGACCAGTTCGATTTGTCGACATGGCGAATGCCCTCTGGGTCGCCGGTAGTAGCAAAGAGCGTGATTGAAAAAGGTTGCATGATGATCACTAGTCAACTTCACTTCAAAGCGCAGAAATCAATTACTGACGCGCGCCATCGGCTCAGCCAGCACAGCGAGGTAGCGCCAGTTGGGCTAGTCAGAAGCCCGCCAAATATAGAAATATCACTGCTATTCATGCGGTGATTATGGTGACCATTCATCGCACAGGCAAGTCATGCACCGCAAGAACGGCGTCGAATGAAGGTGGCCTTGCTAGAACGGCCTGAAGAAGATGGCCATCTCTTCTTCTTGCGCTCCAGTGACTTGCGCAACACCAGGGTCAGCACAGAAGTCGCAGTTGCGGTAAAAAAACGTCGTGTCTCACCTGCAATTGAAAATTATGTGTCCTTACTTAGATGGGCTGATGTCATTTTTGCCTGTAACCCATTGATTTTAATTGATCAAAATTAAAAAATGTCTGCCGCCTTATGCTGGTTTCCCCAAAACCTGAATGCATTGGCCGATCAACAAAAAACCCCGATTCCGGGGTTTTTTGTTGGGCTGGCGGATCGGCCTCCGCCAGTCAAGGTATCGGTCGGAGAAAACGTCAGCGCACCGGATAGGGTTTCCCGAGATCCCAGCGTGACTGCCAGTGCGCCAGATACTGGCGTGTCACCTCCGGCATGTTCCGGATGACCACCACGTTTTCCGAGTTGGCCGTTTCGGCCGACTGCGCGAAATTGAACGAGCCGGTTTCCACCGTATTGCCGTCGACGATGATCGTCTTGTCGTGGTGGAGGTGGAAATGGTCGTTGGTGCGCAGGGCCACGCCGTTGCGGGTCACGAAATCCATGGCCGCCTTGCTCGTCTTGCTCAGGTTGCGCCGTTTGTCGATCACCACCCGGACCGCCACTCCGCGCTGCGCCGCATCGACCAACGCCTGCATGATGTCGGGGGCCTGGAAGGCGTAGGCGAGCATCTGGATGCTGTGCTGCGCGCTGCCGATCGTTTCCAGCACCAGCTGGCGCGCCGAGCCTTCCGGCGAGAAGCCCACCTGGATATCGGGTTCGGCGTGGGAGAGCACCGGCAGGCAGAGCAGGGCCGTCAGTGCGATGCGTCGGATTGCCGTCATGCTTGCCGCCGGAAGTGAATACAGGACGGATGCTGCCAGACTCGCCAGGCGCGATCCATCGGCTTTAAGCCCATGCCCGACGCAGGCTGGGTTGGCATCCCCGCCGGGCCCCGTCCCCGCCAAAAATCCCACCCCCTCATTCCTGACTTGTCTCAACGGCAAGCCGGGAAAAAACGACTAGGCTGGTTGCCAGCGCGCGGACCTGCGCGGAGGAAGGCAAGACCATGCATGAACTCTCCCTGGCGGAAAACGTGATCCGCATCGTCGAGAACGCCGCGCGGCAGGCGCGGGCGCGGCGTATCAGCCGGGTTCGGCTGGGGGTGGGCGCGCTGGCGCACGTCGAGCCGGATACGCTGCAATTCTGCTGCGAGCTGGCCGCCCGGCAGACCCTGCTGGCCGAGGCGGTGTTCGAGGTGGAGCGGATGCCGGGGCGGGCGCACTGCAACGGCTGCAACCAGGACGTGGCGCTGAAGCGGATCGGCCTGCCTTGCCCGCAATGCGGCAGCTTCGATCTGCGGGTGACGGCGGGCGAAGAGATGCAGGTGCTGGAAGTGGTCGTGGCCTGATCCGGCAATACCGGCCCGGTGGGCGGGCCGGCTTCAATGCGTGGGGCTTGGGCGGGTTTCCGTCGGTTGATTCGACGCCGGCAAGGCAAATGCCGACCCTGCAAGACCTATGGTCATGGCATCGGTATTGAACGATGCGAGGAGTCTGAAATGTGTACCACCTGCGGTTGTGGTCATGGCGACACCACCATCAACGGCATCAGCCCGGTGCGGCGCAAGCGCGCCGCCGGCGCGGGCCACGGTTATCGACTGCCCGGCGAGCATGAACATGAGCACGAGCACGGGCCGGTGGTGGGGCCGCTGGGCGCGGCGCACGCGCCGGAGGTGGACCCGGAGCGCACCTTGCGGCTGGAGCACGACATCCTGGCCAGCAACGACGCGCTGGCGGCGCAGAACCGCGAGCGCCTGGCCGCGCGGGGCATCTTTGCGCTGAACCTGGTGTCCAGCCCGGGCTCTGGCAAGACCACGCTGCTGGTGGAGACCATCCGCCAATGGCGGCAGCACACGGCGGTGGCGGTGATCGAGGGCGATCAACAGACGGCCAACGATGCGGACCGCATCCGCGAGACCGGCGCGCCGGCGGTGCAGATCAATACCGGCAAGGGCTGCCACCTGGATGCGCACATGGTGGCGCAGGCGCTGGATACCTTGCAGGGCGAGGGCGCGCTGGCGGCCGACAGCCTGTTGCTGATCGAGAACGTCGGCAATCTGGTGTGCCCGGCGGCGTTCGACCTGGGCGAGGCGCACAAGGTGGCGATCCTGTCGGTGACCGAGGGCGAGGACAAGCCGCTCAAGTATCCCGACATGTTCCGCGCGGCCGATCTGATGGTGCTGAGCAAGATCGATCTGCTGCCATACCTGGATTTCGATGTGGATGCCGCCATCCGCATGGCGCGGCAGGTGCGCCCCGGCCTGCCGGTGATCTGCCTGTCGGTCAGGAGCGGGCAGGGCATGGACGAATGGCTGGGCTGGTTGCGTGCCGGCTGCGGCAAGGCGCGTCGCGTCGCCGAGCCGGTCTGAAATGGACACGCAGCGCCAGCGCCTGACGGTGCGCGGGATCGTGCAGGGAGTGGGCTTTCGCCCCTTCGTGTATCGCCTGGCGCATGAGCTGGCGCTGAACGGCTGGGTGCGCAACGACGGCCAGGGCGTCACCCTGGAGATCGAAGGCTCGCCGATCCACCTGGCGCAGTTCGCCGACCGGCTGCGTGGCGACGCGCCGCCGCTGGCGCGCATCGACCGCCTCGACGCCGTGCCCGTCGCCGCCCGGCGGCCATTCGCGGGTTTCCGCATCCTGCACAGCGACGCCGCTGGCAACGAAGCGGCCATCGGCGCCGACAGTTGCACCTGTCCGGCGTGTCTGGCGGAGTTGTTCGACCCCGCCGATCGCCGCTACCGCTACGCCTTCATCAACTGCACCGATTGCGGCCCGCGCTATACGTTGGTGTCGCGCCTGCCCTACGACCGGGCGAACACCAGCATGGCGGCCTTCGCGCAATGCGCGCCGTGCCGGAACGAATACACCGATCCGCTGCATCGGCGCTTTCACGCCGAACCCAATGCCTGTCCCGATTGTGGACCGCAATTGCAACTGCTCGACGCGACGGGCGCGCCCATCGCCGGTGATGCCATCGCGCAGACGCTGGCGCTGATCGCGCGGGGCGGGATCGTCGCCATCAAGGGGCTGGGCGGCTTTCATCTGGTCTGCGACGCGCGCAATGCCACGGCGGTGGCCACGCTGCGGGCGCGCAAGCAGCGCGAGGAAAAGCCGCTGGCGGTGATGGTGGCCAACGGGGCGTCGCTGGCTGGTGTCGCCGACGCCAACGACGCCGAGCGCGCCTGGCTGACCAGCGCGGCCCGGCCGATCGTGCTGGTCGACAAGACGACCGACACCGATCGGCAACTGGCGGGCGTCGCACCGCACCTGGCGTCGATCGGCGTGATGCTGCCGTATACCCCCATCCATTACCTGTTGTTCCACGAAGCGGCCGGCCGGCCGGCCGGCGTGGCGTGGCTGGAACAGCCGCAGTCGCTGGCGCTGGTGATGACCAGCGCCAACCCGCACGGCGAGCCGCTGGTGATCGACAACCGGGAAGCGCTGGCCCAACTGTCCGGGATCGCCGATGCGTTCCTGCAGCACGACCGCGATATCGTGGTCCGTTGCGACGACAGCGTGGTGCGGGTGGATAGCCAGGGCGCGCCGCAATTCGTGCGCCGCGCGCGGGGATATACGCCGCGCGCCGTGCCGCTGGCCACCGCGGGCGCGCCGGTGCTGGCGCTGGGCGGCTTTTTCAAGAACACCCTGTGCCTGACGCGTGGCGATCAGGCCTTTCTGTCGCAATACATCGGCGACCTGGACCGCGTCGCCAATTGCCTGGCGCTGGAAGCCGCGTGCGAACACCTGATGCATTTGCTGCACATCACGCCGCAGCTCGTCGCGCACGACAGGCATCCCGACTTCTTCAGCACGCAGCTCGCGTCGCGGCTGGCGGCGCAATGGCAGGTGCCCTGCATCGCCGTGCAGCACCATCACGCGCACATCGCGGCGGTGCTGGCCGAACATGGGCTGGATCAGCCGGTGCTGGGGCTGGCGCTCGACGGCGTCGGCCTGGGCGACGACGGCACCGCCTGGGGCGGCGAGCTGCTGCGGGTGGACGGGGCCGACTATCGTCGGCTGGGCCACTTGCGACCCATCGCCATGCCGGGCGCCGACCGGGCCGCGCGCGAACCCTGGCGCATGGCCGCCGCCGCGCTGGCGCAACTGGGGCGGGCCGACGAGATCGCCACCCGCTTTGCCGCGCAGTCCGGTGCCGGGCTGGTCGCCCAGTTGCTGGCGCGCCCGCAGCCGCTCACCACCAGCATGGGCCGCTATTTCGACGCGGCCGCCGGCCTGCTCGGCCTTGCCCCGACCATGCGTTTCGAAGCCCAGGCGGCGATGCTGCTGGAGGGCGCGGCCGCGCAGCACGGCGCCTGTGCGCCGGAAAGCGGCCTGTACCGGATCGACGGGTCGCTGCAACTGGATTTGTCGCCGCTGCTGGCGCGGCTGGCCGATTGCGACCGGCCGGGCTACGGCGCCGCGCTGTTCCATGCGGTGCTGGTCGAAGCGCTGGCCGACTGGGTGGCGGTCGCCGCCGCACAAAGCGGCGTGCGCACCGTGGCGGGCGGCGGCGGTTGTTTCCTGAACGCGCTGTTGCGCGACGGCCTGCATCACGCGCTGGCGCGGCGCGGGCTGACGCTTTACACCAGCCAGGCCGTGCCCTGTGGCGACGGCGGCCTGGCGCTGGGGCAGGCCTGGGTGGCGCGGCGGATGGCCGCGTCGCAAGCGGGCGGCCCCGGATCTCTGGCTTGAACTTGTTGGAAAGGAACTCCCATGTGCCTGGCAATTCCCGCACGCGTCACCGAACTGCTTGAAGGCGATCAGGCGCGGATCGAGCTGGGCGGCGTGCACAAAGTGGTGTCGGTCGCGCTGGTCGACGAGGTGGCGGTCGGCGACTACCTGATCGTCCATGTCGGCTACGCCATCGGCAAGCTCGACCCGGAAGAGGCCGAGCAGACGCTGGCGCTGTTCGCCGCGATGGCCAAGGCCGATCCGACCAATCCGGCCCCCTACCTGTGAGCGCCGCGATGAAATACATCGACGAATTCCGCGACGGCGACCTGGCGCGCGGGCTGGCCAATGCCATCGCCGACGCCGCCGACCCGGCGCGCGGCTACCGGCTGATGGAGTTCTGCGGCGGCCACACGCACGCGATCTCGCGCTATGGCCTGCAAGACCTGCTGCCGGCCAACGTGCGCATGATCCACGGCCCGGGCTGTCCGGTGTGCGTGCTGCCGATCGGCCGCATCGACAGTGCCATCGCGCTGGCCACCGAGCACGACGTGATCCTGTGCACCTACGCCGACACCCTGCGCGTGCCGGCCAGCGGCGGCTTGTCGCTGCTGAAGGCCAAGGCGCAGGGCGCCGACATCCGCATGGTGTATTCGTGCGCCGACGCGCTGCGCATCGCCCAGGACAACCCGCAGCGCGAGGTGGTGTTCTTCGCCATCGGCTTCGAAACCACCACGCCGCCGACCGCCGCCATCCTGTTGCAGGCCGCGCAGCTGGGGCTGGGCAACTTCAGCGTGCTGTGCAACCACGTGCTGACCCCGGCGGCGATGGTGCACATCATGGAATCGGAACGCGACCCGGCCGCGGTGGCCATCGACGGCTTCGTCGGCCCGGCGCACGTCAGCACGGTGATCGGCTCGGCACCCTACGAGGCGTTCGTCGCCCGCTACCGGCGCCCGGTGGTGATCGCCGGCTTCGAGCCGCTGGACGTGATGCAGTCGATCCTGATGCTGGTGCGGCAGGTCAACGAGGGCCGCGCCCAGGTCGAGAACGAATTCACCCGCGCGGTGACGCGCGAAGGCAACCGCAAGGCGCAGGCGATGTGCGAACAGGTGTTCACGCTGCGCGACAGCTTCGACTGGCGCGGTCTGGGCGAAGTCCCGCACAGCGCGTTGCAGATCCGCCCCGAGTTCGCGCAGTTCGACGCCGAGCTGCGCTATGGCGTCGGCTATCGCCAGGTGCCCGATCACAAGGCGTGCGAGTGCGCCGCCATCCTGCGCGGGCACAAGCAGCCGGCCGACTGCAAGGTGTTCGGCACCGTGTGCACGCCGGATCACCCGATCGGCGCCTGCATGGTGTCGTCCGAGGGCGCCTGTGCGGCGCACTACACCTATGGGCGATTCCGGCTGCAACCTGAATGACGCTGGCGCGGCGGCTGGCAGCGTATGACTCTCCCCGAACCGCTTCCCACATAGGCCACTCATGACCTCTTACATCCGCCCCCTCGATTTCAGGAATGGCCGCGTCGATCTGTCCCACGGCAGCGGCGGGCGGGCGATGGCGCAGCTGATCGACGAGCTGTTCGCCCGCCATTTCGCCAACGAGATTCTGGCCGAGCAGGCCGATGGCGCGTGCTTCGCCTTGCCGGCCGGGGCGGGGCGGATGGTGATGGCCACCGACAGCCACGTGGTGTCGCCGCTGTTCTTCCCGGGCGGCGACATCGGCGCGCTGTCGGTGCACGGCACCATCAACGATGTGGCGATGATGGGCGCGCGACCGTTGTACCTGAGCGCCAGCTTCATCCTGGAAGAAGGCTTTCCGCTGGCCGAGCTGCTGCGGATCGTCAAGTCGATGGCGCAGGCCGCGCGCGAGGCGGGCGTCGCCATCGTCACCGGCGACACCAAGGTGGTCGAGGCCGGCAAGGGCGACGGTGTGTTCATCACCACCACCGGCATCGGCGTCATGCCCGAAGGCGTGACGTTGGGCGCCGGCCGCATCGCCGTGGGCGACCGCATCCTGGTGTCGGGCATGCTGGGCGATCACGGGGTGGCGATCATGTCGCACCGCGAGAACCTCACCTTCGAGACCACCATCCAGTCCGACACCGCCGCGCTGCACGGGTTGGTGGCAACCATGCTTGCCGCCGCGCCCGAGCTGCACGCGCTGCGCGATCCCACCCGCGGCGGGCTGGCCACCGTGCTCAACGAATTCGCCAAGGCCAGCGGACACGGCATGCTGATCCACGAAAAGGCCATCCCGGTGCGCAGCGAAGTGGCCGCCGCGTGCGAGTTGCTGGGGCTGGACCCGCTCTACGTGGCCAACGAGGGCAAGCTGGTGGCGTTCTGCGCGGCGCCGGACGCCGACGCGCTGCTCGCGGCGATGCGCGCGCATCCGCTGGGGCGCGACGCGGCGATCGTCGGCGAGGTGATCGCCGACCCGCACGCCTTCGTGCAGATGCAGACGGCATTCGGCGGGCGGCGCATGGTGGACTGGCTTACCGGCGAGCAGTTGCCGCGCATCTGCTGAGGGGGGGCGGCCGCGCCGGCGGCACAGCTGGGAGAGACCGATCGGCCCGGACCGTCGGCGACCTGGTGACGATTACGGCGGCATTGGCCCGAAGGCCCGTCAATGCAGCGTGGTTTTTTCCCGGCTAAGATCACTCTTTTTTACCTTTGCAGAGGCGCCCCACCATGCAGCAAACGAAGTTCTGGCTCCCCGAGTCCGATATTCCCACGCACTGGTACAACATCGTCGCGGACATGCCCAACCCGCCCGCGGCGGTGCTCGGCCCGGATGGTCAGCCGATCGGCCCGGACGCGCTGTCGGCGATCTTCCCCAATGCGGTGATCGAACAGGAAGTCAGCCGCGAGCGCTGGATTCCGATCCCCGAGCCGGTGCGCGAGATCTATCGGCTGTGGCGCCCGACGGCGCTGGTGCGGGCGCACCGTCTCGAAGCCGCGCTCGGCACGCCGGCGCATATCTACTACAAGTACGAAGGCGCCAGCCCGGCCGGCTCGCACAAGCTGAATTCGGCGATTGCGCAGGCGTATTACAACAAGCAGGAAGGCGTCACCCGCATGACGACCGAGACCGGCGCCGGGCAATGGGGCAGTTCGCTGGCGCTGGCCGGCGAGATGTTCGGCATCGACGTGCGCGTCTACATGGTGAAGGTGAGCTATCAGCAAAAGCCGTTCCGCCGCTCGATGATGCAGACCTGGGGCGCGACGGTGCTCGCCAGCCCGAGCATGGAAACGGCCAGCGGCCGCGACGCACTGGCCAAGGACCCGGACAACCCCGGCTCGCTGGGGCTGGCGATCGCCGAGGCGGTGGAGGAGGCCGCGTCGCGTGCGGATACCAACTACGGCCTCGGCTCGGTGCTCAACCATGTGCTGCTGCACCAGACGGTGATCGGGCTGGAGGCGAAGAAGCAGTTCGCCATGGCCGGCGAATACCCGGACATGATCTTCGCGCCGTGCGGTGGCGGTTCGAACTTCGGCGGCGTGGCGTTTCCGTTCCTGGCCGATAAGGCGGCCGGCAGGAATGTGCGGCTGGTCGCGGTCGAGCCGGCGTCGTGTCCCAGCCTGACGCGCGGCCACTATGCCTACGATTTCGGCGACACCGTCGGCCTGACGCCGCTGATGAAGCAATACACGCTGGGCCACGACTTCATGCCGCCGTCGATCCATGCCGGCGGCTTGCGCTACCACGGCGCCAGCACGCTGGTCAGCCAGCTCTACCACGAGAAGCTGATCGAAGCCGTGGCGGTGCCGCAGCTGTCCACTTTCGAAGCCGGGGTTGCTTTCGCCCGCGCCGAGGGGATCATCCCCGCGCCGGAATCCTGCCACGCGATTCGCGCCTGCATCGATGAGGCGGTGCGCTGCAAGGAATCGGGCGAACCCAAGGTGCTGTTCTTCAACCTGTCCGGCCACGGCCATTTCGACATGGCCAGCTACGACAAGTACTTCCAGGGCGAGCTGGAAGACTATGCCTACCCGGAAGAGGCCATCGTCGCCGCGCTGGCGCGCCTGCCCAAGGTGCCCGCCTGATCGCGGCGCTGGTGCAGCAATGAAACAGGCCGGCATTTGCCGGCCTGTTTCATTTCAGGGCGCATCCGGATTCGGACACGGATACGAAGGCTGGAAAGCACGCGGCCCGCGTGCGCCTAGCCGACCATATCCTTCAGCTTGCTCAGCAGCGTGTCGATCTGCGCCGGCTTGCTCAGCATGCCGCTGATCGGCGGCAGATAGCTCTGCTTTTCGTTCAGCGAGAAGCGGAAATGCGTGAGCTGGTCGATGGCCGTCAGCAGCAGGATGGGGGTGTCGCGGATCGCCGCGTAGCGCGAATCCGGGCGGTCGTCGCGGATCTGGTAGACCAGCTCGAAGCCGGCGTTGTCCGTTTCCAGCATGGCTTCGGTCACGATGGCGTCCGGCGCCAGCGCCAGCGCCAGCCGGCGGCCCTCGACGGCGGAATGCGCGCAGATGACGGCGTAGCCGTTGGCTTCCAGAGTGCCGCTCAGGCTTTCGCACAGCGCCTTGTCGTTGTCGATCAACAGGATTTTCTTCATGGGGATTCCTATCGGGCCGCGCTTACTTGAGCAGTTCGTAGATCACGTTGCGCTTTTCCCAGGCCTCGTTGCGTTCGTACATGTCGATCGGGAACTCCATCTGCTTCAGTTCCACGGGCGCGGCTTGTTTGTCCACCATGCCCAGCGCCAGCGCGACGCCGTAGAGGATGGCCTCGGGGCGCGGCGGGCAGCCGGGGATGTAGTAGTTCACCGGCAGGACCTTGTCCGCGCCGCCGGTGACGTTGTAGGTGTCGAACCAGGCGCCGCCGCCGGTGGCGCACGAGCCGATGGCGAACACCAGCTTGGGATTGGGGATCGCCTCGTAGGCGCGCTTGACCAGCGGCAGCGTCGGCCGGGTGACGGCGCCGGAGATCAGCATGGCGTCGGCGTGGCGCGGCGAGGCCACCAGCTTGATGCCGAAGCGCTCCACGTCGTAGAACGGGGTCAGGATGTTCAGGATCTCGATGTCGCATCCGTTGCAGGCCCCGGTGTTGCAGTGGTAGACCCAGATGGATTTCCCGAACATGCGTTTGCACAGGCGTTTCAGCATGGTCTACTCCTTATCGCTCGGACGCTTGTAGTTGTCGGATTCCTTGAGCAGTTCCGGCGAGAATGTCTCGCTGGTCGTGCGGACCAGCGCGCGCTGCTCGAGGTTGTCGTAACGGAAGCCCTTCAGGTTGATGCGGTCGATGGCGTTGCTCTTCTCCATCTCGTAGCAACGGCCGCAGCGCTGGCAGGTCATCATGAACAGTTCGAGGCGGGTGGTGATGTCGTCCTTGTCGTCGCACGCGATCTCGAAGCTGTTGCTCATGGTGATCGCGCCTTCCGGACAGATGTCGGCGCAGCGCCCGCAATAGGTGCAGCGCGAACCGTCGTACAGCATCACGCGCAGTTCCTGGCACACGTCGCGGGTGAGGATGCAGCGCGACGGGCAATGGTCGGAACAACCGCCACAGCCGATGCATTTCTGGTGATCCCACACCGGCTGGCCGCGCAGGTTCTTGGGAACAGGCGGGCGCTCAGCGGGGTAGTTCAGCGTGACGACCCCCGGCTTCATGACCATCAAAAGCTGTTTGATCTTGCTGGTTAGCCACATGGCAGTTCTCCTTGGATGTCGTTAGAAGATCACTGCCGCGCCGATGGCGGCGAGGGCGATGACGAAGAGTGTGGCGAAGTACCTGATCGCCTGGTCGATGCGGTAGCGCGGGTGGGTAGCCGACAGCAGGCCGATCAGCAGGAACACCAGCGCCGTCAGCACCACCTGCAGCAGCAGGTCGAGGACGAAGTAACCGGACTTGAGCAGCGGCACGAACATGGCGATCGGCAGATAGGCGTAGAACATCTGCTTGAGCATCATGTAGTACTTGAACAGCGCGTAGTTCGGCCCGCTGTACTCGATGAAGGGGCCGCCCAGCAGCTCCTGCTCGGCCTCGGCCATGTCGAACGGCTGGCGCGCGACGAAGGCCTGCAGCGCGAACAGGCTGACCACGATCATCACGATGCCCGGCCAGCCGAATTCGGCCGACGGCGTGCCGTAGATCACGGCGGTCAGGTCCAGGCTGCCGGTCTTGAGCACGCCCAGCAGCAGGATCATGAACAGGATCGGCTCGACCATGATCATGGTGGTCATTTCGCGGCTGGCGCCGATCAGCGCGTAGATGTTCTTGCTGGCGAAGGCGCCCAGCAGCACGGCCACGCCGCCCAGCGTCAGCAGGTAGACCAGCGAGATGGTGTCGGCGTAGGGCGTCAGCGCGGTGGCATGACCGGCCACCGGCAGGATGGCGATCACGCACAGCATCGAGGCGAACGCCACCAGCGGGGCCAGGCGGAACGGCAGGATGCCGGTCGAATCGATGTTCTCCTTGCCCAGCAGCTTGAGCACGTCGTAGAACGACTGCGCCAGCGGCGGGCCCTTGCGGCTTTGCACGCGCGCCATCACCCGGCGCACGATGCCGTCGAACAGCGGCGCCAGCGCCAGGAACAGCACCAGGTTGGCGACCACCTGCGCGATGCCCACGAAAAGGTTGGGTGTCGGGTTCATGGTGTCAGGCCCTTTGCTGTTGTTTGCGCGACATGGCGTCCAGCTCCGCCTTGGAGATCGAGCTGGACTTGCCGGTTTGCAGATCGACCACCGCCACGCGGTCGGTACAGGAGAAGCACGGGTCGATGCTGCCCATCACGATCGGGAAGTCGGCGAACTGCTCGTCGAGCAGCATCAGCGGCACCGCCTGCAGGTTGGGGAAGGTGGGGGCGCGCACGCGCCAGCGCTCGGGGCGGTTCTCCTCGCCGGTGATTACGTAGTGCACCGACTCGCCGCGCGGCGCCTCGACCACGGTGATGGCGTGGCGCAGCGCGGGGATCTTGTCCTTCATCTCCACGAAGATCTCGCCGCCGGGCATCTTGTCCAGGCACTGGCGGATGATCTTGATCGCCTCGAAGGTCTCGATCACGCGGATCACCAGGGTGGCCCACACGTCGCAACTGTCGAGCACCGGCACTTCGAACTTCACTTCGTCGTAGGCGGCGTAGGGGTGATCGCGGCGGGCGTCGATGTCGATGCCGCGCGCGCGCGCCACCGGGCCGACCAGGCTCCAGTCGAGCGCCTGTTCCCTGGTGATGGTGCCGACGCCCTTGGTGCGCTTGTGGATCGAGGTGTCCTTCTCGATGGCGCGGTGGATCACCATCAGTTCTTCTTCGATCTTGTTGACGACGTTGCGGATGTCCTCGGCGATTTCCGGGGTGATGTCGCGTCGCACGCCGCCCACCAGGATCATGCCGTAGGTCTTGCGGTTGCCGGTCAGGCGCTCGCACAGCCACATGATCTGCTCGCGCACGCGCCATGCCTGCATGAACACGGTGTCGAAGCCGATCAGGTGGCCGGCCACGCCCAGCCACAGCAGGTTGGAGTGGATGCGCTCGATCTCCAGCATCAGGGTGCGGATGAACTCGGCGCGGCGCGGGATGACCAGGCCGGCGGCCGATTCGACCGCCTGCGAGAACGCGGTGGCGTGCACCGAGCCGCAGATGCCGCAGATGCGTTCGGCAATGAACGGCACCTCGTTGTAGCTGACCTGGGTCTGGCACAGCTTCTCGATGCCGCGGTGGGTCATGAAGCCGCGGTAGTCGCAGCCCTTGATGGTCTCGCCGTCGACGTAGACCGCGAAGTGCTCGGGCTCGTGCAGGCTGGGGTGGAACGGGCCCACCGGCACGATCTTGGTGCCCGGCGGGGCTTCGTCCAGCTCGTAGGCGACGTCCTCGGCGCCCTTGGGCACCAGGTCGTGCGGCACGTCCTTGCGCAGCGGGTAGATGCCGTCGGGCCAGTCGTCGGCCAGCACCAGCTTCTTCGGCTTCGGGTGGCCGGCGAAGCGCAGGCCGAGCAGGTCGGTGACTTCGCGTTCGGACCAGCCGGCGGACGGCAGATCGGGCGTGATCGATTCGATCACCGGATCGCCCACCGGCGCGGTGGTGCGGCAGCAGACGAACTGGTTGCAGTCGTCCAGCGCGAAGGTGTGGATCATGCCCAGGGTGCCGTCGCGGGCGATGTTGTCGTAGCCGACGCTGCACAGGTAGCGCGCACCGGCGCCGTGGATGATCTTCGCCGCCTCGCGGATCCCGGCGCGCTTGACGTCGACGAAGATGGTGCGGGCGTCGGTCTTCTCGACGCACACCACGTCATCGCGCAAACGGGCGATCAGCTTCGCTTCTAGTTCCTTTCTCATCTTTCAACCCCTGGAATCTCTAAAAATCAGGCGCCGCGCACGTTGCCGCCGGTCCACTTCATGAACTTCTTGAAGGCGTCGAAGATATGGCTGCTCAGGTAACGGTTGGCGTTGTTCAGGGTCTGGTAGCCGCACAGCCAGACCGGGGCGGTGCGCTCCTCGGCGCCGCCGGCCTTGCGCAGCCACAGCGCGAACAGCATGGCCACGGCCAGCATGGCGATCATCACCAGCGGCAGCGAGAACGCCACCGGCGCATCGCCCAGCCGCAAGGTGACGCCCGCGTACGATTGCGCCAGCGACGACAGCATTTCCGGCGTGCCCAGCACCTGGGTGATGGAGCCGGCGGAGGTGGCGAGCACCCGGCCGAACAGCGCGACGAACAGGAAGGGGAACAGGCCCTGCACCAGGCAGACCGCGGCCAGCACCAGCTTGGGCAGCAGCATGGCGGTGCTGACTTCGTGGATGTCGTTCTTCTCGTTCCACTCGACGCCCACCGAGGTGAAGGTCATGCCATAGAACTTGACGTAGGTGGCCAGCGTCATGGCGCTGGTCACCAGCGCGATCACGCCGAAGATCACGAAGATGCCGGCCGCCTTGCCCGGCAGCAGCGCCGCGCCGACGATGGCCCACTTGCTGGTGAAGCCGGAGAACGCCGGCACGCCGGAGACGGCGATGGCCGCGATGCCGGCGATGACGGCGGTGACCGGCATCAGGCCGAACAGGCCGCCCAGCTTGTCGAGATCCTTGGTGCCGGTGGTGTATTGCACGCTGCCGGTGCACAGGAACAGCAGGCCCTTGAACACCGCGTGGTTCAGCGTGTGGCACAGCGCGCCGAACAGTGCCAGCAGCGCCAGCGCCTGCAGGCCGGCTTCGTGGCCGAGGTAGTAGCGGGCACAGCCGATGGCCATGATGATGTAGCCGATCTGGCCGATCGAGCTGTAGGCGTGCAGCCGCTTGGCGTCCACCTGCTTCACCGCCTGCGCGGTGCCGATGAACAGCGTCACCACGCCGACAAAGGCGGTCACCAGCCCCCAGTACTGCAATTCGTGCGCCGGCATGCTGTCCGGGGTCATCCAGAACAGCGTGCGCAGCATGCCGTAGACGCCGGTCTTGATCATCACGCCGGACAGCATGGCGCTGATCGGGGAGGGCGCCACCGAGTGGGCGTCGGGCAGCCACAGCTGGCCGAGCGGGAACATGCCGGCCTTCATGCCGAAGCCCAGCATCGCCAGCGCCAGCAGCAGGGTGCGCAGGCCGGTGTCGACGACGCCGAGGTTTTCGGCGATCTGGTGCAGCGAGGCGCCCCAGCCGCAGCCCGGCACCATCAGCCCGGCGGCGAGCACCGCCGCCCACGCCAGTTCCATCAGCAGCAGGTACTTGTTGGCGTTCCTGACGATCGTTTCGTCCTTGTAATCGAAGCGGATCAGGAAGAACGACGCCAGGGTCATCATCTGCCAGGCGATGGTGAAGCCCGTGGTCAGATCGTCGACGGTGACGATGCCGATCATGCCGGCGACGAACACCGGGTAGCAGAAGAAGAAACTGCGCAGGCTGTAGTGGCGATAGTGATCCATCTCCATGTAGCCGATGCAGTAGAACGCCGTGACCGTGGCCATCAGCGAGATCAGCGCCATGAACACGGCGGAGAAGCCGTCGATCATCAGCGGCATCACCAGCCCGCCCAGGTGCAGGTCGAACGTGGCGGGCGCGCCGGTGCCGATCAACACCTGGCAGGCGACGCCGGTGAAGATCAGCGCGGCGGCCAGGCAGGCGAGGAAGTTCAGCGTGCCGGCGAGCTTGCGGTGCGTGGCGAACAGGGGCACGACGACGGCGGATGCCACCAGCAGCAGCACCCCGGTCATCAGGCCGTTGTAGATGTTGAAATCCATATTCAGTTACTCCTCCCGACTCGCCCGATCACCAGGTCGATGACTGTTTCGGCGCTATCCAGAATGTCCTTGCTCATTGCCATGCCGAAGTCGATGTTCTCCGCGGCGATGCCGAGCAGGTAGACCGTCTTGCCGTGCTGCGCCAGCACGCTGGCGGCCATGGACAGCGCCAGCTTGTGGGTCGAATAGCCGCCGCCCACTTCCAGCTCCGCCAGCTCGCCCAGCACCAGCGAGCCGGGGGCGCCGCCGGTGCCCTGCACCGCGTCGATCACCAGCACGTTGGCGACCTCGCTGTCGGCGATGCGGAACACGTGGTTCTCGATGACGTCCTCGGCATCGACCACGACGTGGCCGTCGGCGGGCGGCAGCTCGGTCTGGAGCCGGCCGGCGATGAAGGGGCCCACCGCGTCGTCGCTGCGCAGCGTGTTGCCGACGCCGACGATGCAGGTGGGGCGCGACAGAATGCGGGTGAGGTCTTGGGCGAGGCTCATATCTGCTCGCCCAGGGTCTTGATCTGGCGGTAGGTGTAGACCGGCCCGTCGGTGCAGACCAGCGTGCGGCCGATGGCGCAGTGCTGGCACTTGCCGATGCCGCACTTCATCTGGCGCTCCAGCGTGGAGACGATGGCGTCCTCGCTCATGCCGCGCTTGAGGAACTCGCCGATCACGCTGTTGAACATCACGGGCGGGCCGCAGACGAAGGCCACGCTGTTGTCGATCGGCACATTGGCCTTGTCGACCAGCTGGTTGACGTAGCCGACCTCGCCATCCCAGCCTTCCTCGGGACGGTCGATGGTGATGAAGGTCTCGAAGCCGGCGTTCTGCTTCCAGAGCTGGATATCCGGCTGGTACATCAGGTCGCGCGAGCTGCGCGCGCCGTAGAGCAGGATGATGCGGCCGAAGTCCTCGCGGTGCTGCAAGGCATGCACGATCGAGCTGCGCAGCGGGATCAGGCCGATGCCGCCCGCCACGTAGATGATGTTCTTGCCCTTGATCTCCTCGAACGGGAAACCGTTGCCGAACGGGCCGCGCACGCCGAGCTTGTCGCCCGGCTTCAGCGCGTGCAGCGCATGGGTGACCTTGCCGACTGCGCGCACCGAGATGTGGAAGCGGTCGTTCTCCGGGCTGGGCGGCAGCGACACGGCGAATTCGCCGGCGCCGAACACCGTGCACATGATGAACTGGCCCGACTTGATGCGGAATTCGCGCTCGACATCCTTGTTCAGGAACGACATGTAGAACGTCTTGACCTCGGGGGCCTCATCGCGGATCTCGTCGATGTTGACCACCTCGGGGAAGGTGACGATCGGACACAGCCCCGTCTGCTTGCAGGTTCCGTGGGCATGGCTGCCGTGACAGTTGGACATGGATCGCTTCCCTTATTCCGTGATTTCGCGGCGAATGTACTGGACGACATTCGGCAGCCCGATGTCGCCCGGACAGACCCACTGGCAGCGGCCGCAGCCGACGCAGCCGGGGCGCAGGTATTTCTTCGACTGGGGGTAGGAGAGCTTGCAGAAGAAGCGCTTGTTGCGGCGGTCCTCCACCGGCTGGCGCGGGTTGTGGTCGCCCGCCATGCGCGCGTAGCCCTCGAAGGAACAGGAGTCGTGGGTGCGCAGCCGCTCGCACTCGCCGTCGCACATCCGCGAATCCTCGACGTTGAAGCAGCTGCAGGTCGGGCAGACGAAGGAACAGGCGCCGCATTCGAAGCACTGGTCGCCGATGTATTCCCAGGTTTCGCTCTTGATGAAGCCGGTGGTGATCCGGTTCATCACGCGCGACACCCACGCCTTGTTGTCGGTGGCCATTTCCGGGAACAGGTCGATGCAGCGGTCGACCACCGCCTTGTGTTCGGAAAGGTGATGCGGCTGCGCCGGCTTCCAATTGCGCTCGTCGGCGATGGCCTGGCCCTTTTCGCTGCCGACCCGCACCAGATAACCGTCCTTCAGCTTGGTCAGATCGAGATCGAAGCCTTCATCGGCATCGGGGCCGGAATGGGTGCAGACGCAGAAGCATTGCGGAAAGGGATTCAGGCAGGTATTGCTGATCAGCAGGCATTGGCGGCGATGGGTCAGATACACGTCGTCGACGAATTCCTGGCCGAGAAAGAAGCGGTCGAGCACCAGAATGCCCGACAGATCGCAAGGCCGCAGTCCGAACAATACCTTCGGCCTTTCGGCATACGGCTTGCTCATTTCGACGCTTTGCGCCTCGGCGTCGTATTTGTATTGGAGCACCCGCTCCATTTGCGGAAACAGGATTTCCTTCACCGGCATCGACGGAATCGGGGCTTCCAGATTCAGCGCCTCGACATCGCCGAGCTGGTCGAAGAACACCTGCTGGGTCTGCGGGTCGACCTGCGGGCCGTAGACGTCGTAGGAAGCACGAAGCGCTTCGGCCAGCTGCTTGATCTCATGTGAAGACACAATGTACATGGACATGGTTAGCGCCTCGCTATTCATGCTTCTTGGATTTTGATGGGAATCACGCTTTCCTCGCCGGCCGCGTAGGCGTTTTCATACGGGATCAGGAAATCGGAAATCATGTTCTTGATGAAATACGGGATATAGGCGGTGCCGTTCTGCACGTCCGGCGAGATCTTCACCGCGATCTTCATGCAGGTGCCGGTGCTGGAGCAGACATTGACCAGCCATTTGTCGCGCACTTTCAAATTGGCGGCGTCTTCCGGCGAAATCTCGATATAGCCCTGCGGATAAAGCCAGAGGGTCTGGTCGTATTCGCGGCGCGGCACGATGGTCTTGCGCATCAGATTGTTCTGGTGCCAATAGTGCTGCGCCTTGCCGATCATCAATGCGAACGGGAATTCGGGCGTGGTCGGCGATTCCCAGTATTCGATATTGATCGCGTTGAATTTGCGCTGGCGCGAATTGGGGAACGCCTTGGGATTCCAGTGCTGGCCGAACCCCTTGCCCAGCAGTTCGTGGCTCAGGTCGGCGTAGCCGGGCACCTTGGCCGCGATGTCGGCGAAGACGCCGGCGGCGTCCTGATAACCCCAGGCTTTCCCGGACGCGACGGCAAGCCGCTGGAACAGCGCCCAGCCCGGCAGCACGCCGTGCGGGTTGTCGACGTTCTTGCGGGTGATCTGCACCCGCTTGTCGGCGGCGGTGTAGGTGCCGTCGGTCTCGTTGTATGCCGGTAGCGGGAACACCACGTGCGCCAAGTCCATGAAGGCGTTGCGGTAGGCACAGGAATAGGCGACGAAATCCAGTTTGGAGATGCGTTCCTTGTCGCGGATGATGCCGTCGTCATGGTCGATCACGAACAGCGCGCGGATCGGCGAATCCGGCTCGGCCAGCGCCTTGAACACGCTGTTGCCGGGCTCGCCGGACACGCCCATGTCGAAGCCGCCTTGCAGGTTGCTGATGCCCGCCACCGGGATCACCGCCGAATGCTCGTGATCCATGCGGTCGGTGAGCAGCGCCAGGTTGGTGATCGCGTCGATGGTGGGGCGGTCCAGCCCGGAAATGCCGCTGGAGAACAGGAACACGATGGACTTGGCCTGTTCCAGGAACTTGGCTTCCTCTTCGATCTCCTCGTAGCGGATGCCGCTGGCACGCTCCAGCGCCACCGAGGAAATGCTGCGCAGCGACGCGACGTACTCGGTATGGCCGGGCATCTGGTCCACGTTGGCGCGGCGCTCGCGGTTGGCGGTGCGGATCGCCAGCAGCGCCTTGGCCAGCGCGTTGACCAGCAGGCCCTTGGTGCCCGGCTTCTGCTGGAAGTGCTTGGTCGACAGCTTGGCGATCTGGGTGCGCGAACTGGACAGCGTCACCACGCGGGCGCCGCGGCGCTGGGCGGCGTGGATGTTGCCGCCGATCACCGGGTTCTGCCGGGTGATGTCGGTGCCGATCACCAGGATGTAGTCGGCCTTGTCGATGCTGGTCAGGCTGCCGTGCGCGCCGGGGTAGCCGAAGGCGTGCTCCAGCGACGCCATGCTCTTGCGATGGCCGGCCTCGGCGCCGATGCCGCGCACCGTGGTGCCGAACACCTCGCGTGCCAGCCGGCCCAGCGCGAAGCTGTCCTCGTTGGACGAGCGCGCCGACGCCAGGATGCCGATCTCGCCGGCGGCGCCGTCGAACTGACGCATGCGTTCGACCACCAGCGCGATCGCTTCTTCGTAGCTGGCTTCGCGCAACTGGCCGTTCTCGCGGATCAGCGGCGTGGTGATCCGCTCGTTGGTGCTCAGCAGCTCATTGGCGTGCCAGCCCCGGATGCAGAGCTTGCCCTTGCTGACCGGGTGCGCGATCAGCGGCGCCACGCCAAAGACCTTTCTGCCGTCCGTCTTCAGAAACTGGCCGCACCCAGTGCCGCACAGGTTGCACACGCACGCCTTGTAGTTCATGAGTTTCATAGGTTCACGAGCCTTTCGTTTCGCGCAGAGGCATTGCCGGAAATAAAAAAGCGGACGAAAAACCGCCGCCTTCGGAATCGTCTGGAAAACCGGATCGTCCCGCCCCGGTGCTTCCAATTTCTAAATAAGATTCCTTCTCGATTGCTATCGAGGTGCCGACTTCATCGGCAAAGGTGTTCGAAGCGCGCCGCGGCGGGAATGGGAAAAAACCGAAAACGGGATTGCGGCTGATATCGATCAGCATTGCCGCCGTTTTCTGCACCGCGCTGTCGGATCGCGCGAAAATGCCGCTCAGCACCTGGTAGTCCGCTGCATGAGTCAACTCCTGCGATAAACGCCATTTATCAGGTTGTTGCCGTACCGGAAGAGCAAAGCGGAGTGGGGCACGCAGGGGAACCGGCGTGGCGACCCGAGCAGGGAACGGATCTGCAATTGGTCTTTGAACGTCCACGAACGGCGCGTGAACGGCTACTTGCGCTCTTCCATTGTTTATATTTTTGCAATATCGGGCTGGCGTCCAAATGCAATCCAATGCCGAACGAACCCGCAAATCGCCTTTTACGGAGAAGTCTAACGGCTCATCTGCCGGGAACGTTGCGCGAGGTCAAACGGATAGATCGCATGAGCTACAAAAATAGCGGGCACACTAGTCAGGATTACAGGAGCACTCAATGCACATTCCAAGCGAAATGCTCAATGGTTCCATCTGTCCCGTTAGCGCGGCCCTCGCGGTAACGGGTATTGCTTTGGCCACTCGCTTTGCAATCAAGTCAGCAAACAAACCCGATTCCTTGCGCTTCGCCGCCGTGGCCGCGCTGATCTTTGCAGGGCAGATGCTCAATTTCCCGGTGCAAAGCGGCACCTCCGGCCATTTATTGGGTGGCGTGCTGGCTTCGGCCGTGCTCGGCGTGCCTTACGGCGTGCTGGCGATGGCGCTGGTCGTCGCCATCCAGTCGCTGGTATTCGCCGACGGCGGCCTGCTGGTGCTGGGGGTCAACGTCTTCAACATGGCGCTGATCGGTGCCGGTGTCGGCGGCCTGTTGCATGCGCTGCTGCTGCGGCGCGGACTGCATCGCAACGTGGCGCTGATGCTGGCCGGCTGGGCGTCGATCATGCTGGCCGCCACGGCGTGCAGCGTGGAACTGGCGCTCAGCGGCACCATCGCCGCCAGCCAGGTGTTGCCGGCGATGCTGGGCGTGCATGCGCTGATCGGCGTGGGCGAGGCCCTGGTCACGCTGCTGCTGGTCGGTCTGCTCGACAGCCGGCCCGCCAGTTCGGGGTCGTGGAAGGTCGCCACGCCGTTCCTCGGCGCGTTGCTGATGGCCACCGTGCTCAGCCCGTTCGCCAGCGCCTATCCCGACGGCCTGGAGTGGGTGGCGCAGCAGTACGGCTTCCTCAAGGAAAGCGCTCCGCTGTTCGTGGCGCCGCTGGCCGACTACGCGGTGCCCGCGCTGGGCGATTCGGTGCTCTCCACCGCGCTGGCCGGGCTGGCCGGCGTGCTGCTGGTGGCTGCGCTGGGCGCGCTGCTGGCCAGGATGCTGCGCACCGCCGCCAAGCCGTCGCTGGCGGGTTGATTCCACCACGTGAAGCGGCGTTCCGGCGAGGACATGCTCCCCGCCGGAGCGCCGTTTTGCCATTGAGCGGAGCGCGTTTGGCCCGTTGCTCCGCCTCATCGATTGACTGGCGGTGCCGCCCGCGCAACGCCGTAACCACCGACGTCCATCCGCCTATCGTCGCTACCAGGATGTTTTGCCAGCTGGCCGGCAATCATTCGCGTTAGCATTTCGTCATCCCACAGCGGCGCGCGGCGCAAGGAACGACGGATGACGCAATCTACGGGCGGAGCGGACTCGGCCTCCGGGCGGATCGATCGGCACCTCGCCGAGCTGGGCGATTGGCGCGGCCAGACGCTGGCGACGATGCGCAGGCTCATCAGGGAAGCCGACCCGGACATCGTCGAGACCTGGAAATGGGACATCCCGGTGTGGGAACACGCCGGCGTGATCTGCACCGGCGAATCGTACAAGGGCAAGGTGAAGCTCACCTTCGCCAAGGGCGCGGCGCTGGACGACCCGGCCGGCTTGTTCAACGCCAGCCTCGACGGCAAGACGCGCCGGGCGATCGATATCCAGCAAGGCGAGGAGATCGACGCCGGGGCGTTCCAGGCATTGGTTCGTGGGGCGGTGGCGCTCAATGTCGCCGGCAAGACAAAACGCAGCAACTAGGCGCCATCGCCGGCCGATGAAACGGAACAGCCCCGCGTTTGCGGGGCTGTCTGCATTCAGGCTGTGCTTGGCCGGCATCACCTCGCCTCACGCATTGAACCCGCCATCGATGGTCAGGTTTGCCCCGGTGACGAAGGCCGCTTCCGCGCTCGCCACGTAGGCCACCATGCCGGCGATCTCGTCGGGGTGGGCGTGACGGGGCACGGCCATCAACCGGTGCATGGCGTCGGCGAAATCGCCCACTTCGGGGTTCATGTCGGTGTTGGTCGGGCCGGGCTGGACGTTGTTGACGGTGATGCCGCGCGGCCCCAGGTCGCGCGCCATGCCCTGCACCAGGCCGCGCAGCGCCGATTTGCTCATGGCGTAGGCGGCGCCGCCGGCAAACGGGATGCGCTCGGCGTTGCAGCTGCTGATGTTGACGATGCGTCCGCCCTGGCCCATGTGCGGCAGCACGGCCTGGCTGGCGACGAACACGGCGCGCACGTTCACCGCCAGGGTGTGGTCGAAGTCGGCCAGCGACAGCGCGTCCACGGGGCCCAGGTGCGCCACGCCGGCGTTGTTCACCAGGATGTCGATGCGGCCGAAGCGGGCGGCGGCGGTGGCGATGGCCTGGGTCAGCGCCTCGGCATCGGCGGCGTCGGCCTGCAACGCCAGCGCGCGGCCGCCGGCGGCTTCCAGCTCGGCGGCCAGCGCCTGTGCCTGCGGGGCGGAGCCGTGATAGGTGAAGGCCACGGTCGCGCCGTCGCGGGCCAGGCGGCGGACGATGGCGGCGCCGATGCCGCGCGAGCCACCCGTGACGAAAGCGATCCGGTCGGCGAAGGGCTTGTTCATGTTTGCTGCTCCTGAAGTCATGGAAAGGTGTCGCCAGTATCGTCATGGCATTCCCGCTTCGGTAGCGCATAATCGGGATCATCACCTTCAACTGGATGTATCGGACGATGGAAGCGCTCAACCTGGTGGAGTCGTTCCTGGTCAGCGCGCAGGCCGGCAGTTTTTCGGCGGCGGCGCGGCGGCTGGGGCTGACGCCGGCGGCGGTGAGCAAGAACGTGGCGCGGCTGGAGGCGCAGTTGGGCGTGCGGCTGTTCCACCGCAGCACGCGCCGGCTCACCCTGACCGACCGCGGCGAGCAGTTCCTGCACGAGGCGGGCGGGCCGTTCGACCAGTTGCAGCAGGCGTTTGCCAGGGCGGCGGAGGACGACGGCCAGCCGGCCGGCACGCTCAAGGTCAGCATGGGTGTGGCGTTCGGCCGCGAATACCTGGTGCCGCTGCTGGGCGAATTCCTGCGGCGCTATCCCGCCATCGTGCCGGACTGGCAGTTCGACAACCGCCCGGCGGATCTGGTTGGCGGCGCGTTCGACGCGGCCATCGGCGGCGGCATCGCGCTGAACCAGGGCGTGGTGGTGCGTGAACTGGCGCCGGCGCACGTGATCGCCGTCGCCGCGCCCGACTATCTGGCGGGGCGCGAGCTGCCGCGCCATCCGGCCGACCTGGCGTGCCTGGAGGGCATCGCCCGGCGCTCCGGGGCCACCGGCCGCCTCTACGCCTGGACCATGCGCAACCGCGCCGGCGAGCAGGCGGCGGCCGACTACCGCGCGCGGCTGGTGTTCGACGATCCCGACGCGATGGCCCATGCCGCGATGGCGGGCCACGGCGTGGCGTTGCTGCCGATGGCGCACGCGGTGCGCTGGCTGGAGCAGGGCGCGCTGGTGCGCTTGCTGCCCGACTGGTATGCCGAACTGGGCGCGATCAGCCTGTACTACCCCAATCGCAGGCTGTTGCCGCCCAAGACCCGCGTGTTCATCGACTTCGTGGTCGAGGCGTTCCGCGAGCGCGGGCTGGCGGCGCGCTTCGACGCGCGCCGGCCATGAAAAAAGCCCCGCGGCGACGGGGCTGACTGGCTGCGCCGTGCCGGGGTGGCGGCATGGCGCAGCGATTTGGCGACGCTCCGGTAGCGCGGAGCTGCCCGGCCGGATTCAGCTCTGGTTCTTGGCGCCGCCGTTCACCAGCCAGCAGATGCTGTAGCGGTCCACCAGCATGCCGAACTGCTCCACCCAGAAGGTCCGTTGCAGCGGCATGGTGATCTGGCCGCCGTCGGCCAGCGCGTTGAAGCGGCGGGTGGCCTCGTCGACGTTGTCGTAGGTCAGCGCCAGCGAAATGCCCTTGATGCCTTCGTACGGCGCGCCGCAGCCTTCCATCCAGTCCGAGGCCAGCAACCGGTTGCCGCCGGGCAGCTCCAGGTGCGCGTGCATGATCAGGTTGCCGTCGACGTGAGGCAGGTGTTCGGCGGCGGGCGAACCGGCCACCGTCAGCAGGGTCAGCGTGCCGCCCAGCGCGCTTTCGTAGTAGCGCATGGCTTCCGCGCAATTGCCCTTGAAGGTGATGTAGGGGGACAACAGCAGGTTCATCGCGATCTCCAGTATTTGATGTGGGCCGCGCGGCATCGGCATCGGGGCGGATCGACCTTCGGGGAGATGAAGGGCGCTCCGCCTTGGGGAGAACACCAATGTGTACACGGTACACATAAGCTAGCATGAGAGAATGGACGGTGTACACATAGGATCGACGATGAGCGACGCTTCCACCCCCTCGCCCAAGCGCAGCACCTACCGGCATGGGGACCTGCGCAACGCCTTGCTGGATGCGGGAATCGCCCTGGCCAGACAGGGTGGCCCGGATGCCGTTGTCCTGCGCGAAGCGACCCGACAGGCGGGCGTGGTGCCCAATGCCGCGTACCGGCATTTCGCCAGCCGCGAGGATCTGTTGCTGGCGGTGCGCGCCTATGCGCTGTCGCAGGTGGCGCACGCCATGGAGGCCGAACTCGACCGGCTCGACCCCAGTATGGACGCGCTGTGTTACGCCCGGGGCAGCGTGCGCGCCATCGGCACCGGCTACCTGCGCTACGCCCACGCCGAGCCCGGCCTGTTCAAGACGGCGTTCTCCTCGCACGAACAGGTGGAATCCGACCACGACCCGGCCAAGGCCGGCGCCAGCGGCATGAATCCGTTCCAGTTGCTGAGCATGGCGCTGGACCGGCTGGCGGCCGCCGGCGGCCTGCCGCCGGAGCGCCGGCTGGGCGCGGAATACCTGGCCTGGTCCGCCGTGCACGGGCTGGCGCTGCTGGTGAGCGAAGGCCCGCTGCACCACCTGCCGGAGCCGCTGCGTCAGGCGCTGGGCCAGCGGCTGCTCGACATGGTGGAAAAGGGCCTGTAGCGCGGCCGACGAAGCTCTTCCGGCTGCGGCGCGCCGGGGCGCCGAGCCTCGTTTGCCGTACGCCTTGTACTGTGTGCGACCGAAGGAAGTCCGGTTGACCGCCTTTCAGGACGTTTCGCGCTTCTTGCCAGGACCGCTACGCGGGGTTTTGTCAGGTGCTTCCGGCCGGCCGCGCCCGCCGCACGACGGGCACGGCCGGGCGCTCAGCGGCGCGGGCGCCGCAGCAGCAGGTAGGCCGCCGGGATCACGAACATCGACAGCAGCGGCGCGGTGATCATGCCGCCGACCATCGGCGCGGCGATGCGGCGCATCACCTCCGAGCCGGCGCCGTCGCCCCACAGGATGGGCAGCAGGCCGACCAGGATGGTCGCCACCGTCATCACCTTGGGCCGCACCCGCTGCACCGCGCCCTCGACGATGGCCGCGCGCACCGTGGCGGCATCGATCGGCAGGCCGGCGCGCTCGCGCGCTTCCAGCGCCTGCTTCAGGTAGAGCAGCATGATCACGCCGAATTCGGCCGATACCCCCGCCAGCGCGATGAAGCCCACCCCGGCCGCCACCGACAGGTGATAGCCGAGCAGGTCGAGGAACCACACCCCGCCCACCAGCGCGAACGGCAGCGTCGCCATGATCAGCAGCGCCTCGTCGATGCGGCGGAAGGTGAGGTACAGCAGCACGAAGATGATCAGTAGCGTGGCCGGCACCACCAGCCGCAGCCGGGCATTGGCGCGCTCCATGTACTCGAACTGACCCGAATAGCCGATGCTGATGCCCGGCGCCGGCCGCAACTGCTGGCCGACCGCCGCCTGGAGATCGGCCACCACCGCGCCCAGGTCGCGGTCGCGCACGTCGATATAGACCCACGACGCCAGCCGGCCGTTTTCGCTCTTGAGCATCGGCGGCCCCTCGCTGACGGCGATGCGCGCCACCGTGCCCAGCGTGATCTGGGCGCCGGCCGGCGTGCGCAGCGGCAGTTCGCGCAGGCGCTGCACGCTGTCGCGCACCTCGCGCGGATAGCGCACGTTGATCGGGTAGCGCGCCGTGCCCTCGACCGTCTCGCCGATGTTCTCGCCGCCAATCAGCCGCGCCACCACCGACTGCACGTCGGCCACGTTCAGCCCGTAGCGCCCGGCGGCGAGGCGATCGACGTCGATGTCGATATAGCGCCCGCCGGACAAGCGCTCGGCCAGGCTGGACGACACCCCCGGCACCGCCTTGGCGATGCGCTCGATCTGCAACGCCGTCTGCTCGATCTGCGCCAGGTCGCTGCCCGACACCTTGATCCCGATGGGGCTCTTGATGCCGGTGGCCAGCATGTCGATGCGATTGCGGATCGGCGGCACCCAGATATTGGCCAGCCCGGGCACCTGCACCACGCGGTCCAGCTCGGCCACCAGCCTGTCCGGCGTCATGCCGGGCCGCCACTCGTGGCGCGGCCTGAAGCGGATGGTGGTCTCGAACATCTCCAGCGGCGCGTTGTCGGTGGCGCTGTCGGCGCGGCCGGCCTTGCCGAACACGCTGGCGACCTCGGGCACGGTCTTGATCAGGCGGTCGGTCTGCTGCAACAGCTCGGCCGCCTTGGCCGCCGACAGGCCGGGCAGGGCGCTCGGCATGTACAGCAGGTCGCCTTCGTCCATGGCGGGCAGGAATTCGCCGCCCAGGCGCGATGCCGGCCACCACGCGGTCAGCAGCGCGGCCAGCGCCAGCGCCAGCGTGGCCCTGGGCCGGCGCAGCACCCAGTCGATCAGCGGCTGGTAGACGCGCACCAGCCAGCGGTTGAGCGGGTTGCGCGCCTCGTCGGGAATGCGCCCGCGGATCCAGTAGCCCATCAGCACCGGCACCAGCGTCACCGACAGGCCCGCCGCGGCCGCCATCGCGTAGCTCTTGGTGAACGCCAGCGGGCCGAACAACCGCCCCTCCTGCGCTTGCAGCGTGAAGATCGGGATGAACGACAGCGTGATGATCAGCAGGCTGAAGAACAGCGCCGGCCCCACCTCCGCCGCCGCGTCGCCGATCACCCGCCAGCGCGCCTCGCCAGCCAGTGGTTCGTCGGGATGCGCGTGCTGCCATGCCTCCAGCTTCTTGTGCGCGTTCTCGATCATCACCACCGCCGCGTCCACCATGGCGCCGATGGCGATGGCGATGCCGCCCAGCGACATGATGTTGGCGTTCACCCCCTGGTAGCGCATCACGATGAACGCCGCCAGGATGCCCAGCGGCAGCGTGACGATCGCCACCAGCGCCGAGCGCAGGTGCCACAGGAACAGCGCGCACACCAGCGCCACCACCACGAACTCCTCCACCAGCTTGTGGCTGAGGTTCTCCACCGCGTGGTCGATCAGCTGGCTGCGGTCGTAGGTGGTGACGATCTCGACGCCCGGCGGCAGGCCGGGCCGCAGCGCGTCCAGCCGCGCCTTGACCGCGTCGATGGTTTCGCGCGCGTTCTTGCCGCTGCGCAGGATCACCACGCCGCCGGCCACTTCGCCCTGGCCGTCCAGCTCGGCGATGCCGCGCCGCATCTCCGGCCCCACCTGCACCCGCGCCACGTCGCCCAGGCGCACCACGGCGCCGTCCACCGTCCTGAGCGGGATCGCGCGGAAGTCGTCCAGCGTCTTCAGGTAGCCGCCGGCCCGCACCATGTACTCGGCCTCGGCCAGTTCCAGCACCGAGCCGCCGGTCTCGCCGTTGGCGCGGGTCACCGCCTCGACCAGGGTGTCGGCGTCGATGCCGTAGCCGGCCAGCTTCGCCGGGTCGGGCACGATCTGGTACTGCCGCACCATGCCGCCGATGGCCGCGACCTCGGCCACGTTGGGCAGCGTCTTCAGCTCGTAGCGCAGGAACCAGTCCTGCAGGCTGCGCAGGTCGGCCAGGCTGTGGCGGCCGCTACGGTCGACCAGCGCGTATTCGTAGATCCAGCCGACCCCCGTGGCGTCCGGCCCCAGCGCCGGCCGCGCGGCGGCGGGCAGCCGGCCCTGCGCCTGGTTGAGGTACTCCAGCACCCGCGAGCGCGCCCAGTACAGGTCGGTGTGGTCGTCGAACAGCACGTACACGTACGAATCGCCGAAGAACGAATAGCCGCGCACCGTCTTCACTCCCGGCACCGACAACATGGTGGTGGTCAGCGGATAGGTGACCTGGTCCTCGACGATGCGCGGCGCCTGGCCGGGGTAGGGCGTACGGATGATGACCTGCACGTCGGACAGGTCCGGCAGCGCGTCGACCGGCGTGGTGCGCACCGCCCACAGGCCCCAGGCCGCCAGCGCGACGGTGGCCAGCAGCACCATGAAGCGGTTGCGGATCGACCAATGGATGAGGGCGGCGATCATTGCGCACCCCCGATGCGGCGCATCGATTCGATCATGATGTCGTCGCCGTGCAGCATCAGGCTGAAGCGCACCGTGTCGCCGACCCGGATGCCCTGCGCCGCCGACGGGCTCATCAGGGTGAACGGCATGGTCATCGCCGGCCAGTTGAGCGCCACGATGGGCTGGTGCGCCAGCGTCACGCTGCCGGGCGCGATGGCCTTGACCACACCGACGCCTTCCAGCGCCGGGGCCGGCGCGCTGGCGGGCTTCGGTGTGCTTGCCATGCGTGCCAGCACCCCGTGCAGGCTGGCTTCGGCGTCGATCATGAATTGCCCGGACACCACCACCTGCTGCCCTTCGCGCAGCCCGGCGACGATCTCGCTGCGACCGTCGCGCTCGGCGCCGACCCGCACCTCGGCCGGGGTGAAGCGGCCCTGGCCATCGGCGACGATCACCACGCGGCGGCGGCCGCTGTCGATCACCGCATCGCTCGGCACCAGCAGCGCTGGACGGGCGTCGGGCCCGGCCAGCGCGACGCGGGCGTACAGCCCCGGCCGCAGCCGGCCGTCGCGGTTGGGCAGTTCGATCCGCACCCGCAGCGTGCGCGTCTCGGCCTTCAGTTCGGGCAGCAGCGCCGCCACCTTGCCGGCCACCGGCGCATCGGGCCAGGCGGCGAAGTGCGCCTGCACCGGCGCGCCCACGCGCAAGGCCGCGGCCTGGGCCTCGGGCACGTCGGCTTCGAGCCACACCGTGGACAGTCCGTTGATCCGCGCCAGCGTCTGGCCCGGCGCCAGCGTCATGCCCTGGCGCACGCCCAGCTCGGCCACCATTCCGCCGCGCGGCGCGGCGATCGCCACCACCGCCTGCGGCGGGCCGCCGCGTTCCAGCCGGGCCACCGCGTCGGCGCTCATCCCCAGCTGGCGCAGCCGGGATTTCGCCGCCGCCGCCAGCTCGGCGTCGTCGCGCAGCGCCAGGTATTCCTGCTGCGCCGCCAGCCATTCCGGCACCCGGACTTCGGCCAACGTGGCGCCGGCGGCGACGGTGTCGCCCACCGCCAACGGCGCCACGCGCTCGACGATGCCGGCGGTGCGGGCCTGGACGATGGCCACGTCGCGGTCGTTGAACACCACGCTGCCGGTCACGTCCAGGCCGCCGGTCAGCGTGCCGCGTTCCACTTTGGCGAGCCTGACGCCGGTGTTCTGCGTCAGCCCCGGGTCGATGCGCACCCCCGCCTGGGCCGGGCCGTCGTCGGCGTAGCGCGGTTGCAGCGGCATCTCCATGAAGGGCGATTGGCCGGGCTGCTCGAAATGCACGTCCGGCTTCATCGGGTCGTACCAGTACAGCACCTTGCGCCCGGCCTGGCCGGCCGGCGCGGATGCCGGGTTGGCGGTGGGATGGGAGGTCGCCGCGGCGTGGGGGCGGCCGAGGCTCCAGCCGGCGGCGGCGCCCAGGCCGAGCGTGGCCAGCGCGATGACGAGGGTGGTCCGGGTGTTCATGGATGGGCTCCGGTCAGGAAATGAAGGCGGGCGGTGGCGTCGGCCAGATCGGCTTCCAGCGTCACACCGCGCCATTGCGCGGCCAGCCGCGCCTTGCGTGCGTCGAGCACCGCGTTGCCATCGGCGGCGGCGGCGCGCAGCCGGGCCAGTGCCAGGGCGGCCTGTTGCTCGATCAAGGGCAGGGTGCGGGTGTTGAGGCGGTCGAGCTGCGCGCGCAGCGCGGCCTGTTCGGCGCGGGTCTCGGCGATCTGCCGGCGGTAGTCGGCCAGACGTGCCTCGCGCTCGGCGTCGCGCTGGCGCACGTTGGCGTAGGCGGCGGCGATCTTCGGGTCCTGGCGCGACGCGGCGAAGATCGGCAGCTCGAAGGTGAACTTCAGCATCGCCATGCCCTGGTCCATCGCGTCCAGGCCCCAGCCGAGTTCCACGCCCCAGTTGGGGCGCTTCGCCGCCTGGGCCATCGCCAGCTCGGCCTGCGCGCCGTCGAGCAGGGTGGCGGCGGCGCGGATCTCCGGCTGCTCGGCGAGCAGATCGTCGCCGGCCGGCGCGTCGGCGCCCAGCCAGTCGGGCAGCTCGCCGCTCACCGGCTGGGCGGCGGCTTCTGCGCCCACCCAGCGCGCCAGTTGCGCCTGGGCGCGCAGGCGGTCGCGTGCCAGCTCGTCCCGGGCGTCGTCCAGCTGGGCGCGCTCCAGCCGCGCCGCCAGCGCGCCGTCGGCGCTGTCGCCGCCTTTCAGCCGGGCGAGGGCGGCGGCCTCGCTGCGGCGGATCTCGGCCTCCTGCGCATCCAGCAGCGCCGCCTTGCGGTCGAGGTAGTACAGCGCCAGCCATGCCAGCGTGGTGTCGCGCGTGACGCCCAGGCGGGCGTAGCGCGCCTGGGCTTCGCTGCCTTGCAGCCGGGCGTCGGCGATGCGGCGCTCCGCTGCGCGCAGGCCGGCGTTGGGCACCTCCTGCATCAGGCTGAACGCGCGCTTGGCGCTGCCGATGCGGTAGGCGTCGTCGCCCTCGGTGGGCAGGTCGTCGATCCAGATCGACAGCTTGGGATCGGGCAGGGCGCCGGCCGAACGGGTCAGCGCCTGGGCCGCGGCGGTGGCGGCGGCGCTGGCGGCCAGCTCGGGGGCATGGCCCTGGGCGGCATCGAGCGCCTGCGCCAGGGTGAGGGCGTGCACGGGCACGCTGGCGGCGCCGAGCACGGCGGCCAGCCAGGCAATACGGAAGGGGAACATGGGTCGCTCCACGCAAGTCGGTCGAATGCGTTCGGCGGCGCGCGGGCAGGCCGCGCAGGCGTCAGGGCGTGCGCGTCATGGCGGCGGCCGAACCGGAAACGGTCGGTCGGCGCGGGCTAATTGCGGAATACCTGGTACTGGATGCGCAACGGCGGCGCGGCGGCCACCAGCGTCGGCGGTTCGGGCCGCGCCGGCGCCAGCGCGGCGTCGGTCGGGTCGGGATGGGACGGCAGGAAGAACAGCGCCACGAACAGCGGGATCGGCAGATGCGGCAACTGCACGTCCGCCGATTGCGGCTCCTTCTGGCAATGCGCCTTGCACAGCAGCGGTTGCTCCACCTGCCGCATCTCGCCGCAGTCGGCACGGTCGAGCATCGCCATGCCGGTCGCCGCCGTGGCGGCGGGCAGCGCCTCGGCGCAGGCGTAGGCGGCCGTCACCAGCTGGGCGAACACCAGCAGCAGGGCGGTCAGGTACGCCAGAAAGGGGGATGTGCAACGTCGCGACATGGCCCGACGATTGTAGCGACAAGCGCTGGTTATCATGTGATCCGGCGCTTGATCCAGATCAACCGGCCACGCCGCGTGCGGCGCGGTTCATGCCCGCCCCGTTCTTTGGCAAGATGGCCGGCCCGGCGCCGCCCGCCACCCGTACAGGCCGAACCGATGTCCGATACCACTGCCGCCACGCCTTCCCGCCTGCTGTTCCTGCCCGGCGCCACCGGCAATCCCGATTTCTGGGCGCCGGTGGGGCAGTTGCTGAAACATCCGGCCGAACAGCGTTACCTGGACTATCCCGGCATCGGCCCCACCCCGGCCGACCCCGCTGTGCGCGGCATCGACGATCTGGTGGCGCGCACGCTGGCGCAGATGGATCGGCCGTGCGCGCTGGTGGCGCAATCGATGGGCGGCGTGGTGGCGGTGCGCGCCGCGTTGCAGCGGCCGGCGCTGGTCACGCACCTGGTGCTGGCGGTGACCTCGGGTGGCGTCGATGTCGCCGGCCTGGGCGGTCACGACTGGCGGCCGGATTTCCTGCGCAACCATCCGCATGGCGCGCGCTGGCTGCTGGCGCCGCAGCCCGACCTCGGCGCGCGGCTGGCCGAGCTGACCATGCCGGTGCTGCTGCTGTGGGGCGACGCCGATCCGATCAGCCCGCCGGCGGTGGGGCGGCGGCTGGCGCAGGCGCTGCCGACGGCCACGCTGCACGTGATCGCCGGCGGCGGCCACGACCTGGCGCGCGCCAGGGCGGAGATCGTGGCGCCATTGATCGATGCCCATCTGACGCCGCGGCGCGGCTGACCGCGCTTGGCCGGCGTTGCGCGGCTGCGAAACTTGGGCGCGTCGGTTATGACAAATGGTTGAATCGGGCGCGATGGCGGCTGCCCACGACCGAGGCAATAAATGCAGATGTGGGCAGGATGGCCGTTACGGCCGCCGCCGCATCGTGGAACGATGCATCCGTTCGCGCAGTGCCCCGCCACCACAGGAAGAACACGATGACCGCCCGAGTCGCCACTGCGTTCGCCGCGCATGATCCCACCCGCCGCATCCGGCGGCTGATCGTGGCCGTCGCCGTCTTCCTGTTCCTGGGCGCGCTGCTCAGCGGCTTCTACCGCCTGCAACAGAACCTGGACACCGAATACCGGCGCGTCGGCGAAGCGGCGGCCTACACCGCCGCGAGCCTGGACCATGAGCTGGACCTGCGGCGCAAATACGTGGAGATGGTGGCCGACCAGGCCGGCGAGCTGTTGAACGGACGCTACACGCCGGATCTGCAACTGGTGCGCGGCCTGCGCCCCACGCCGGATGGCGTCGCCTACACCCTGGACGTGCCGCCGGGGTTCACCGCCAGCGAGTTCGGTTTCCTGATGGGGATGGGGCCGGTGCCCACCATCGATTCCGGGCTGGCGCGCGAGATGGCGATGGCCATCGGCCTGACGCCGCTGTTCAAGGTGCTCAAGCGCCACGACCGGCACCTGCCGTGGGTGTACTACCGCTCGGCGCGCGGTTTCGTCTACTTCTACCCGTCGCCGGAGAGCGAGACCGGGCGGCGCTACTTCTACAACCGCGACGACGAGCGCAAGCCGATCTACGCCGACGCGCTGCCGCTGGCCAACCCCCAGCACAAGCTGTTCTGGACGCCGGTGTACGACGACGCCAACGGCAAGGGCAAGGTGGTCACGCTGAGCAAGCCGCTGTACGAGCGCGACCAGTTCCGCGGGGTGGTCAGCCTGGACATCGCGCTGCGCACCCTGCTCGACACCATCCGGGTGCGCAGCATTCCCCATTCCACCATCGGCCTGGCCGACCGCGCCGGCCGCAACCCGCTGGACCCCGATGCCGAGCCGCTGCCCGCCGAGGTGCTGCAAGCATCGCCCGGGCAGTTCCGGCGCAGCGGCGACGCCACCTACCTCATCTATCCGCTGAAGGCGGCCGACTGGTCCCTGGTGGTGCGCACCGACCACCGCGCCATGCTGTGGGCCGCGTTCTCCGCCACCTTGCTGCTGGTGGGCGCCATCGTGATGTCGTTGCTGTCGATGGTGCTGCTGGTGCTGCTGGCCGGCGCCATGCGCCACATGCAGTCGATGTCGATCCAGGACGGCCTGACCGGCCTGTTCAACCGCCGCCATTTCGACGAGATCGCCAAGCGCGAATTCGCCCACAGCCGGCGCAACGGCCAGTGGCTGGGCCTGGCCATCCTCGACGTGGATTTCTTCAAGAAATACAACGACCACTATGGTCATCCCAGCGGCGACACCGTGTTGCGCGGCGTCGCCGACGCCTTGCAGGCCACGCTCAAGCGCGCCACCGACGGCGTGTTTCGCGTCGGCGGCGAGGAGTTCGCCGTGTTGGTGCAACTGGACGATCCGGCACGCATGCCCGACTTGGCGGAGCACATCTGCGACGCGGTGCGCGCGCTGGCGATCCCGCATGCGCAGAGCAATTGGGGGCTGGTCACCGTCTCGCTGGGCGCCGTGGTGGTCGGCCCCGGCAGCCGGTTCGACCTGGAGGCCGCCTACCGTGCGGCCGACGAGGCGCTGTACCGCGCCAAGCAGGGCGGTCGCAATCGCGGCGTGGTGGACGGCGAGGCGGCCAGCGGCGCCGATGCGCCCTAGCGTGCCGCCAGCCGCTCCAGCAGCCGCTGCCGCACCGCCGGCCATTCGTCGTCGATGATGCTGAAGCGCACCGAGGTGCGCTTGCGGCCGTCCGGCATGATGCGCTCGTTGCGGATCACGCCTTCCTCCACCGCGCCCAGCCGCAGGATGGCGGCGCGGGATGCCGCGTTGAGCACGTCGGTGGTGAACTGCACCCGCACGCAATCCCACGCTTCGAACGCGTGTTGCAGCATCAGGAACTTGGCTTCGGTATTGGCGGCGGTACGCTGCCAGGAGCGCGCCAGCCAGCTGCTGCCGATCTCCAGCCGCCGGTGCTCGCGGTCGATCTTCCAGAAGCGGGTGGAGCCGATGATGCGGCCGCTGGCGCGCTCCACCGTGGCGAACGGCAGCACCGTGCCCGCCCGCTGCCCCCGCAGCGCCCGCTCGATGTAGTCCTCGACGGTGGCGGCGCTGGGGATCACCGTCACCGGCGATTGCCACAATTCGCCATCGGCCGCCGCCTCGACCAGCGCCCCGGCGTCGGTGGCGCGCAGTTCGCGCAACAGGATGGTCTGGCCAACGAGTTCGGTCATCGGGAGCGGCGCCATGGAGGAAAGTGCCGATTCTAAAGCCTGTGTAATTGAAAACCAAAAGGAATATGGTCCGGATCTGTTGCGTGGCCGGCCAGGAGGCTTCGACGCGGCCGGCGCGGCGTGTCGGCGACGACTGTTGCGGCCCGCCACAGGCACGACTGTCGCTGTCGCCGCTTCATCCCGGCATCCTAAACTGGCCCGCCCACCCGACCGGATTCAAGCATGGACGCAGCCAGTCTTGCCATCGGCATCTACGTGTTCGACGACGTCGAAGCACTGGATTTCGCCGGTCCCTACGAAGTGTTCACCACAGCGGCCCGGGTGCATGGCCGCGACCATGCCGGCGTGTCGCCGTGTTTTCGCGTGTTCACCGTCGGGCGCAACCGCGACGCGGTGAAGGCGAGGGCGGGATTGAAGATCGAGCCGGATCACACCCTGGCCGACCATCCCGCCATCGACTGCCTGATCGTGCCCGGCGGCGTGGTCGGCGCCGAGCTGGAGAAACCCGACGTGATCGCCTGGATTGCCGCCCAGGCCGGCCGCGTGCCGCTGGTGGCCTCCGTGTGCACCGGCGCCTTCCTGCTGGCCCGCGCCGGTCTGTTCGACGGCAGGCGCGCCACCACGCACTGGGAAGACCTGGACGACCTGCAACGCATGTTCCCCGCCGTGCAGGTGCAGCGCGGCGTGCGCTGGGTGGACCAGGGCGCGCTGGTCAGCTCGGCGGGGATCTCGGCGGGCATCGACATGAGCCTGCACCTGGTGGAGCGCCTGCACAGCCGCGAGTTGGCCGTCCGCACCGCGCGGCAGATGGAATTCGACTGGACGGAAAACCCCAGGCCATAGCCCGACCGGCAGGCCGGCACGCTGGATTCATCGATGGGCTCGCCGACGTGACCGCGCAACCCGCAGGATAAACATGACCCGACTTCGACCTTCCACCCCGGCGGACGGCCCGCGTGTGCTCGACATCTGGCGTCGCGCCGTGGATGCCACGCATCACTTCCTCACTGCGCAGGACCGCCGCGACCTCGACGCCGAAGTGGCCGCCTTCCTGCCCCAGGCGCCGCTCGACCTGGCCGTGGATGAACTGGACCGGCCCATCGCCTTCATGCTGCTCGACGCCGACCGACTGGAAGCGCTGTTCGTCGACCCCGACCACCACGGCGCGGGCGTGGGGCGCCTGCTGGTCGAGACGGCGCTGCGGCGCCATCCGGGCCTGCTCACCGACGTGAACGAGCAGAACCTGCTGGCGGTCGGTTTCTACGAAAAGCTGGGCTTCGAGCGCATCGGCCGCTCGGCGCTGGATGGGCAGGGGCGGGCTTATCCGTTGATTCATTTGCGGCATCGTTCCGCGTGACCGGGTGAAATGAAAAAGGCCGTGTGTTGCGCACGGCCCCGTCTGGTGACGCGTGGCCGGTCGCTCGGACCACGGTTAGTCTGCCTTTCCCTGCCTCAACAACCTCAACCCATTCCCCACCACCAGCAGGCTCGCGCCCACGTCGGCGAACACCGCCATCCACATGGTGCCCAGCCCGGCCAGCGTCAGCAGCAGGAACACGGCCTTGATGCCCAGCGCCAGGGTGATGTTCTGCACCAGCACGGTGTGGGTGCGGCGGGACAGGCGCACGAAGGTGGCTACTTTGCGCAGGTCATCGTCCATCAGCGCCACGTCGGCGGTCTCGATGGCGGTGTCGGTGCCCATCGCGCCCATGGCGAAGCCGATGTCGGCGCGGGCCAGGGCGGGCGCGTCGTTGATGCCGTCGCCGACCATGCCGACGGTGCCTTGCCCGCTCAGGTCGGCCACGGCGGCGCGCTTGTCGTCGGGCAGCAGGTTGCCGCGCGCCTGGTCGATGCCGACCTGGTCGGCGATGGCCTGGGCGGTGTGCGGGTTGTCGCCGGTGAGCATCACCGTGTTCACGCCCAGCGCGTGCAGTTCGGCCACGGCGGCGCGGCTGCTGTCCTTCACGGTGTCGGCCACGGCGAACAGCGCCAGCACCCGTTGCGCGTCGAGCAGTGCCACCACGCTCCTGCCCTGGCGTTCCAGCGCGTCCAGCCGCGCTTCCAGTTCGGGCGAGCAGCGGCCCAGTTCCTCGATCAGCCGGTGGTTGCCCAGCCAGTAGTCGGCTTCGTCGATGCGGCCTTGCACGCCGCGCCCGGCCAGGGCGGCGAAGGCGGTCACCTCGTGGCGCGGCACGCCGTCGGCATCCGCGGCCTGGGCGATGGCCAGCGACACCGGGTGGTCGGAGCGCCCGGCCAGACTGGCCGCCAGCGCGCGGCATTCGGCGGCCGGCAGATCGGCGCGCGGCTCGAAGTCGGTCTGCACCGGCTTGCCGTGGGTGAGGGTGCCGGTCTTGTCCAGCGCCAGCCAGCGCAGCGCGCGGCCTTGTTCCAGGTAGACGCCACCCTTGATCAGGATGCCGCGCCGCGCCGCCGCGGCCAGCCCGCTGACGATGGTCACCGGGGTGGAGATCACCAGCGCGCAGGGGCAGGCGATCACCAGCAGCACCAGCGCCTTGTACACCCAGTCGTACCAGCCGCCGCCCAGCAGCAACGGCGGCAGCACGGCCACCGCCAGCGCCAACGCGAACACCAGCGGGGTGTAGACGCGGGCAAAGCGGTCGACGAAGCGCTGGGTCGGCGCGCGCGCGCCCTGGGCGGCCTCGACGGCGTGGATGATGCGCGCCAGCGTGCTCTGGCCGGCGGCGGCGGTGACGCGGTATTCGAACGAGCCGGCCTGGTTGATGGTGCCGGCGAACACGGCGTCGCCCTCGGCCTTGTCCACCGGCAGGCTCTCGCCGGTGATCGGCGACTGGTCCAGCGTCGAGCGCCCGGCGACGATCACGCCATCCAGCGCCAGCCGCTCGCCGGGGCGCACCCGTACCGTGCTGTCCGGCACGACGGTTGCCGCGTCCACCGCCAGCCAGCCGCCGTCGGGCTGGCGCACGGTGGCCTGTTCGGGCGCCAGTTGCAGCAGGCCGGCGATGGCATTGCGCGCACGGTCCAGCGAGCGGGCCTCGATCAGCTCGGCCACGGTGAACAGCACCATCACCATGGCGGCTTCCGGCCACTGGCCCAGCAGCAGCGCGCCGGTCACGGCGATGCTCATCAGCGCGTTGATGTTGAGGTTGCCGTTGCGGATCGCCACCCAGCCCTTGCGGTAGGTGGTCAGGCCGCTCAGCGCCACCGCCGCGATGGCCAGCGCCGCCGCCAGCCACACCGGCCCGGCCAGCCAATCCACCGCCTCGGCGCCCAGCGCCGCCACGCCGGCCAGTGCCAGCGGCCACCAGCGGGTGGGGGACGCGGTCGGCGGCGCCGCTGGCGCGGCCGGGTCGTCCAGCAGTTGCGGTTCGAAATCCAGCGCGCGGATCGCCGCCAGGATGCGCGGCAACGCCTCCGGCGCGTGCGCCACGGTCAGCACCCGTTGCATCAGGTTGAAGTCGAGCGCGGCCACGCCGTCCAGCTGCGCCAGCTTGTTGCGGATCAGCGTTTCCTCGGTCGGGCAATCCATCTGCGCGATGCGGATGGCGCTGCGCGCATGGCCGGCGTCATCCGGCGCGGCGCTGGCCGGGGGCGGCGTGACGTGATCGCCGTGATGCGCATGGTCGTGACCCTGCGCGTGCTGGTGTGGGCGGGCGGGGCCGCACGAATGATCGTGGTTGCAGCAGCGGGCCATGTCGGTTGCCTCTTGGGGGACATGCGCCCAGTACACACCCTGTAGCGGCTACAGGGTCAACCCCGTGGCGGCACGATGCCGAGAGCGCCGCTGCGCCGGCGTTGCCAAGTTCGGTGGCGCATGGCGCTCCGTCATGGCGCGGCGTCCGTCGGGGTGCTTAAGTGAAGCATTTTCAACCCAGGAGCCCGCCATGATCGACCACACCGGCATCAACGTTTCCAACCTCGAACAGAGCAAGCAGTTCTACCAGGCCGTGCTGGCCACGCTGGGCTATGCGGTTCGTCTCGACTTCGGCGTGGCGGTGGGGTTTGGCGACGGCAAGGCGGAGGCGGGCGACGATCCGGGTGGGGATTTCTGGATCAGCCAGGGCGAGCCCTATACCCCGCGCAGCCACATCGCCTTTCGCGCGGGCAGCGCCGAGCAGGTGGCCGCCTTTTACCAAGCCGCCCTGGCGGCCGGCGCGCGGGACAATGGCGCGCCCGGCCCGCGCCCGCATTACCACCCGGGCTATTACGCCGCCTTCGCGTACGACCCGGACGGCTACAACATCGAGGCGGTGTTTCACGGCGGGGATTGAAGTAACCCCACACCTTGAACCACAGAGGGCGGTGAGAACACAGAGGGGTCACAGAGAAAAACAAGAACAAGAGAGAATCTGGCCTTTAGGTCGGCCTTGGCGTGGCGTGCAATACGGGCAAGCAGGCGGCGCGCCACGGCACCCCACCTGTCGTGGCCTTTCTCCGTGACCCCTCCGTGTTCTCACCGCCCTCTGTGGTTCAAGATTTAGGGTCGGTTTTGCAGCCATCCCCCCTCAGAACGGCGCATCTCCCAGGATGGTCGCCCGGTGCATCACCCGCCGCGCCGGCAGGTAGTCGGCGACGGCGTAGTGCTGGGTGACGCGGTTGTCCCAGAACGCCACGTCGTCCACCTGCCAGCGCCAGCGCACGGTGAATTCGGGGCGCGAGACGTGCGCGTACAGAAAGGCCAGCAGCGCGTCCGATTCACGGGGCGGCAGTTCGTTGATGCGCAGGGTGAAGCCTTCGTTGACGAAGATCGCCTTGCGCCCGGTTGCCGGATGGGTGCGGATCACCGGGTGCGACAACGGCGGATGTCGGGCGCGGGTGGCCTCCCATTGCGCCCGGCCGGCGTCGGAGATGGCATGACGGCTGGCGGGGAACGACTTGGCGAAGTCGTGGGTGGCGGTCAGGCCGTCCAGCAGCGCCTGCAACCGCGGCGACAGCGCGTCGAACGCCGCGGTGCCGCTGGCCCATAGCGTATCGCCGCCGGCGGGCGGCAATTGCTTGGCGGCCAGCACGGCGCCCAGTGGCGGGGTGGCGATGAAGGTCACGTCGGTGTGCCAGTTGTCGTTGTCCGGCAGATTGTCTGCATGCGTGTCGAGCACCAGGATCTGCGGGGTTTCCGGCACGTTGGGGTAGATCGGGTGCACGTGCAGGTCGCCGAAGTGGCGCGCGAAATCGCGCTGCTGCACCGGCGTCAGCGGCTGGTTGCGGAAGAACAGCACCTGGTGGCGCAGCAGCGCCTCGTGCAGCACCGCGTGGTGTGCCTCGTCCAGTGGTCCGGCCAGCGAGACACCGCTGACCACGGCGCCGAGGGCGGGGCTGAGCGGGGTGATTTCGAGCGTCGACATGATTGTTTTCCGGATCAGTGGGATTGGCCCTGCCAGGGCACCAGCCGGCGCTGCAAGGCGCGCAGGCCCAGTTCCAGGCCGAAGGCGATCACGGCGATGACCAGGATGCCCAGCACCACCACGTCGGTGACCAGGAACTGCGCCGCCGACTGCACCATGAAGCCCAGCCCGCGCGTGGCGGCGACCAGTTCGGCGGCCACCAGGGTGGACCAGCCGGTGCCCAGCCCGATGCGCACGCCGGTCAGGATGTCGGGCAGGGCGGAAGGCACGATCACGTGGCGGATCAGTTGCCAGCGGCTGGCGCCGAGCGACTGAGCGGCGCGCACGCGGGCCGGGTCCACCCCGCGCACGCCGGTGGCGGTGGCGATGGCGATCGGGGCGAAGATCGCCAGGTAGATCAGCAGCACCTTGGACAGCTCCCCGATGCCGAACCAGATCACGATCAGCGGCAGATACGCCAGCGGCGGAATCGGTCGGTAGAACTCGATCAGCGGATCGAGCACGCCGCGCGCGGTGCGCGACAGCCCGACGGCGATGCCCACCGGCACCGCGAACGACACGGCGGCGACCAGCGCCAGCACGATGCGCAGTGCGCTGGCGCCCAGGTGCTGCCACAAGGTGGCGTCCATATAGCCCTGGGTGGCGGTCAGCCACAGCTTGGCCAGAACCGCCTGCGGCGGCGGCAGGAACAGCGGCGGCACCAGCCCGCTGGCGCTGACGGCCCACCACAGCGCCAGCAGCGTTCCCAGCGTGGCGACGCCCAGGCGCAGTGTGCCGCGCCGGGGTGGGCGCTGCGGTTCGGCGTGTTCGGCGGGCGGGAATTCGTGTTCGCCCAAGGCGAGTTCGGCGGTATTCATGCGATGACTCCTTGCGATGTTCCGGCCTGGCCGGCGCGGTGCGCGAACACGCGGGCCAGCACGTGTTCGCGTACCGCGATGAACGCGGGGTCGGACTTGATCTCGCGCACCGGCTCGCCGGCGGCGTGGCGGCGGCCGAAATCCAGCGACAGGCGCTCGACGATGCGGCCCGGACCGGGCGACATCAGCACCAGCTCGGTGGCGAGGAACACCGCCTCCTCGATGTCGTGGGTGATCAGGAATACCCGCTTGCCGGTCTCGCGCCATACCCGCAGCAGCAGCGACTGCATCTGTTCGCGGATGAAGGCATCCAGCGCGCCGAACGGCTCGTCCATCAGCAGCACGCGCGGATCGGCCGCCAGCGCCCGCGCCAGGCCGACACGCTGGCGCATGCCGCCGGACAACTGCCACACGCGGTGGCCGGCGTAACCGTCCAGATCGACCAGCCGCAGCACCTGCTGCGCCCGCGCCAGGCGTTCGCGCGCCGCCACGCCGCGCAGGCGCAGGCCGAACGCCACGTTGTCCGCCACGTCCAGCCACGGCAGCAGCGCATCGTGCTGGAACACCACGCCACGCTCGGCGCCCGGCCCGGTCACCGGCCTGCCGTCGAGCACCACGCTGCCGCGGTCCGGCGCGATAAAGCCGGCGATCAGGTTGAGCAGGGTGGTCTTGCCGCAGCCGGATGGCCCCAGCGCCACCACCAGACTTTCCGGCGGCACGGTCAGCGACACATCGGCCAGCGCAAGGCCGGCGGCGCCGGCATAGCGCACCGACACGCGATCGACGATCAACGAGGACATGGCGGACTCCCAGGGCCGGCGCCGGGCGGACCCGGCGCGCGGGGTGGTGGATTACTTCAGCGCCGCCTTGGCGTAGCGGTTGCTGACGTACTCGGCGTAGCTCGGTTGCAGCGCATCCACCTTGCCCTGCTCCTTGAGGAAGGCCGAGGTGTCGGTCAGCGCCTTGGTGGTGGCGTCGGCCAGCAGCTTCGCCTGCTCACCCGCCAGCGGGTAGCGGTTGCCCGCCAGCAGCCCGGCCACTTCCTCCGGCTTGGAGCCCGTCACCCGGGCGATCTTCTCCGCATTGCCCGCCTTGGCGGCGAACGCCTTCGGATTGGCGGCGTAGTCGGCATACGCCTTGAGCGTGACGCGGGCGAACTGCTCGACGAACCTGGGGTTCTTCTCGGCGAAATCCTTGCGCACGATCCACGCGTCGAAGGTGGGCGCGCCCCACTTGGCCACGTCGGTGGAGCTGACCAGCACCTTGCCGTTCTCCTTGGCCTTGCCCAGCGCCGGATCCCACACGTAGGCGGCGTCGATGTCGCCGCGCTGCCACGCCGCGGTGATCTCGGACGGACGCAGATTGACGATCTGCACCTTGGCCGGGTCGATCTTCCAGTGCTTGAGCGCGGCCAGCAGGCTGTAGTGGGTGGTGGAGACGAACGGCACGGCGATCTTCTTGCCGACCAGATCGGCCGGCTTGGCGATGCCGGCGCCGTTGCGCACCACCAGCGCCTCGGCCGAGCCGATCTGCGCCGCGATCAGGAAGGTCTGTACCGGCAGCGAGCGGCTGGCCGCCGCCGCCAGCGGGCTGGAGCCCACATAGCCGATCTGCACATCGCCCGACGCCACCGCCGTGATCACCTCGGCGCCGCTCTCGAACTTGCGCCAGTCGATGCTGGCGCCGCTGGCCTTCTCGTAGGCGCCGTCGGCCTGCGCCACCTTGGCCGGCTCGACGGTGGTCTGGTAGGCGATGGTGACATCGGCGGCATGGACGGCCAGCGCGGCGCCGGCCAGGCTCAGCGCGGACAGCCAGCGGGTGGTGCGGTGGGAGGTGCTCATTATGTTGTTCTCCAGGGTTGCCGCTGCGAAGGCAGCGGGCGATGGAGGCAATCTAACCGGCATGCTTTATAGATAAAAAGGAATATAAAACTATTTCCAAATAACAAATTGCTTGATGGTGAAACCCCAGGTCTTGAACCACAGAGGGCAGTGAGCGCACAGAGGCTTCACGGAGGAAACCGGGAGGGGTCTGGGGGCGTGCAGTCTGGCTCGTATCACCTGCGTCGTATAAGCCGATCTTTCATTGCCGGGTTCAAGGTGTTCTCTGTGACCCCTCTGTGTTCTCACTGTCCTCTGTGGTTCAAGACCTGGGGTTCAGCCACCCCCAAACCCAACCCCCGCAAATACCCCCACGGATAGATGCCGCGCTCGTGGCCGTCGTCGAAGTGCAGTTGCAGGGCGTAGTGGCCGATGGGTTCGGCGCCTTGCAGGCGGATGGTGGCGGGTAGCGTCGCGGGCGTGCCGCGCAGCACCTGGGCGCGGCAGTCGGCGCAGCGGCAGGCGTGGCGCAGCAGCGCGGCGGGCAGGGTGACGAGGCCATCGGGCCAGCTCAGCGCCAGCGCGTCGGCGGTGACGGTGATCTCGCTCGGCGTCATGGGCGGCGCAGTCCGGCCAGGCCCAGCCGCGCGGCCTTGCGTACTTCGGGGTCGGGGTCGGATTCGGCCAGGCGCAGCGCGGGCTCCGCCGAGGCGTCGCCGATCTCGCCCAGGGCGATGGCGGCCTCCTTGCGCAGGTTGCCGGCGGCATGGCCCAGGCTGGTGATCAGCGCGGGCACGGCGGCGGTGTCGCCGATCAGGCCCAGCGCGCGTGCCGCTTTGATCCGCACCTGCCAGATGTCGCCGTACAGGCTGTCGATCAGCGCCGGTGCGGCCGGGCGCAGGCGCAGCTTGCCCAGGGTGGTGGCGGCTTCCTCGCGCACGGGCCATTGCGGGTCGGCCAGCGCCGCCAGCAAGGCCGGCAGCACGGCGGCGCCGTCGGCGAAGCCCAGCGCGCCGCTGGCGATGCGGCGCACCTCGGCATCGGGGTCGGCCTGCGCCAGCCGCGCCAGCGCGGGCACGGCGGCGGCCAGCTTGAGCCAGCCGAGCACGCCCACTGCTTCGCGCCGCACGTCGGCGTCGGCATGGGCCAGCGCGTCCAGCGCCGCGTCGCCGGCCTGCGGCACCCGCAGTTCGCGCAGGGCGCGCAATGCGGCGGCGCGGGCGAAGGCGTCGGGGTGGCGTGCCCACGGCAGCAGCGCGGGGCCGGCCTGCGGCGCTTTCAGTTCGGACAGGCTTTGCGCCGCGGCGGCGCGTACTTCCCCGTCCGGATCGAGCAGCCGCGCCGCCAGCCGTTCGGCCAGCGCGGCGGCGGCGTCCGCGTCGTCCCAGCCGGCGACCAGGCGCGCGGCCTCGGCGCGGACGGTGGCGGCCGGGTCGTCCAGCGCGGCCAGCAGCGCCGGCAGGTGGTCGGGGTCGCCATGGTCGGCCAGTTCGATCAGGGCGATGCGGCGGGTGGCGGCGTCGGCGGCGCTCAGCCGGGGCGCCAGCGCGAGGTAGTCGGGGTCGCCGCGCAGTGCGGCCAGGGTTTCGGTCATGGGCGTTCCGTTAGAGCCTGTTCAAAATCTTTTCACGACAGCGTTCGCGGCAGTGCCGGTGCGCGGCAAGGCGCAAGACGCGCGGCGGTATGAATACCGTGAGCGGCGTGCAACGCAGCAGCGCGCCGGCAATGCCCCGAACCCTTCGGGCCGGGCCGGAAAAAGGTCATCCACTCGTTGTGCTCCTTGGAAATAACCGGTTATTGCCTGCGTCGCACGCCTTGTGCCTGACCTTTTTCCGGCTCGGCGCTGCCGCGAAAAGACCTTGAACAGGCTCTCAGATGGCGAATTGCAGGGCGTGCACGTCGGGCGCGCCCAGCGGGGTCAGGCGCGGCAGCGGCTGGGCCGGCGCGTCGTGGTGCAGCAGGGCGAGGCAGTGGCGCTTGAGCGCGGCGAAGTCGGCGGTGGTGGACAGCGCGGCGTCGCGCGGCCGGGCGAACGGCAGGCGCAGGTCCTCGACGATGCGCCCGGGGCGCGGGCTCATCACCAGGATGCGGTCGGCCAGGAACAGCGCCTCGTCGATGTCGTGGGTGACGAACACCACGGTGGTGCCGAAGCGCGACCACACGTCGAGCAGCAGTTGCTGCATCTTCAGCCGGGTCAGCGCGTCGAGCGCGCCGAACGGCTCGTCCATCAGCAGCACGCGCGGCTGGCCGAGCAGCACCCGGGCGATTTCCACCCGCTGCTGCATGCCGCCGGACAACTGCGACGGATAGCGCTGGGCGAAGCCGTCCAGCCCGACCAGCGCAAGCAGTTCGCGCGCGGCGGCGTGCCGGGCCGCGCGCGGTTCGCCGCGCATCTTCAGGCCGAAGGCGACGTTGTCGATCACCCGGCGCCACGGGAACAGCGTGTGGTGCTGGAACACCAGGCCGCGTTCGGGCGATGGCCCGGCGACGTCGGCGCCATCGACGCGCAGCGTGCCGGCGCTGGGCGCCAGGTGTCCGGCCAGCGCGCCGAGCAGGGTGGATTTGCCGCAGCCGGACGGGCCGAGCAGGCAGACGAATTCGCCCGGCGCGATGTCGAGGGTGACTTCCTCGACGGCGGCGAAGGCGTCGGGGCCGTGGCCGACGCGGATCGACACCCGGTCGAGCGCGATGCGGCCGGCGGTGGCGACCAGCGGGAGCGGGGCGTTCATCGGGCCGCTCCCTGCCAGGGCATCGCCAGCCGGCCCAGTGCGCGGATCAGCGCGCTGCTGCCCATGCCCAGCACGCCGATCAGCAGCATGCCGACCACGATGTTGGGGTAGTTCTGCAAGGTGTAGCTCTCCCAGGTGTAGTAACCGATGCCGAACTGGCCGGAGATCATCTCGGCGGTGACCAGGCAGAACCAGCAGGTGCCCATGCCGATGGCCAGGCCGGTGACGATGGCGGGCGCCGCGCCGGGCACGATCACCTCGGCGAACACCCGCCAGCGGCGCGCGCCCAGGCTGCGCGCCGAGGCCACCAGCCGCGCGTCCACGCCCTCCACGCCGTGTACCGTGGCCAGCAGGATGGGGAACAGTGCGCCGATGAAGGTGATGAACATCATCGACACCTCGGACGACGGGAACAGCAGCACCGATAGCGGAATCCACGCCACGGCGGGGATCGGCCGCAGCACTTCCAGCGGCGGCAGCAGCGTGCCGCGCGCCCAGCCGAAGCGGCCGATCGCCAGCCCGAGCGCGATGCCGGCCACCGCGGCGGCGGCGAAACCGGCGAACACGCGCCAGAGGCTGTGCCCCAGGTGGAACAGCAGCTTGGGCGATTGCAGCAGCGTCCAGCCGGCGTCCAGCACTTCACGCGGGCTCGGGGCGTTGGCGAAGTCGATCAGGCCCAGGTGCGGCCGCGCGCTGGCCAGCAGTTGCCACAGCAGCACGCTGGCCAGCAGCGATGCGGCGGGCAGCACCCAGGCGACGGGGTTGGGACGAAGTACGCGCATCGCCACGGCCTCAGTTGGTGGCCAGCCTGGCGGCCGGCTGGATGCCGGCGTAGTCCACCACCCTGGCGTTGTTGGCCTTGGCCCACGCGGCGGCGGCGTCCTTGAGCAGGAAGGCGGCCAGCTGGCCCTTGCCGTCCTGGGCGAACCACGCCTGGCGCGCCAGCAGCTTGATGCCGCTGCCGTAGTCCTGGGCGTAGATCACGCGGATGCGCTTGCCGCCGGCCTCGATCCGCCTGGCGTCGGCGATGGCCGATTCCAGCGTGGCGTAGTGACGCACCTTGGGTTCGCCCTCGATCCACACCTGGCCCAGGCGGCGGAAATCGGTGATCGGCTTGCCGGTGAGTGCGTCGTTGGCCTTGAGCGGCAGCTTGTCGTAGCGCTTGAGCTGGGCGTCGTAGTCGAGCCCGGCTTGCTTGAACGCGGCGCGCAGGTAGCGGTCGTCGACGAAGCTGGCCACGTCCAGGTCGGCGTCGGTGCGCTTGAGGAAGCGCAGCGTGTCGATCGAGGTCTTGAGCGCCTGGCGGTATTCGGGCTTCCAGGTGAAATCGCGCGTCTGCAAGCCGAGCGGGCCATGGAACAGGTAGGCGACCTCGGCTTCGATGCCGGTGGTCTTCTCGATCAGGTCGCTGTATTTCTCCGGTTCGGCGGCGAACAGGCGGTCGGCCTCGATGGCGGCACGCAGGAAGGCGGTGACGATCTCGGGGTATTTCCGGGCGTATTCGGCGTTGACCAGCGAGCCGTGGAAGGTGGGCACGTTGGCCTGCGAGCCGTCGTAGATCTTGCGGGCGAAGCCACGGTACGGGAACAGTTCGGCGAACGGCACGAAGTCGGCGTGAGCGTCGATCTTGTTCGCCTGCAACGCCGGCCCGGCCACTTCCGGCGCCTGGGTGGTGATGGTGACGTCCTTTTCCGGGTCGATGCCGTTGGCCTTCAGCGCGCGCAGCAGCATGCCGTGCGAGGTGGAGGCGAACGGCACCGAGATGGTCTTGCCGCGCAGTTCGGTGATCGACTGGATCGGCGAATCCTTGGGCACCACGATGCCGTTGCCGCTGCCCTGGGTGCTGCCCGACAGCACGGTGATGAACAGGCTCTTCTTGCCGGCCTTGTCGAAGGCGGCGCCGTTGAGCGAGCCGGGGAAGTCGGCCATCGAGCCGATGTCCAGTTTGTCGGCGACCATCTCGTTGGTCAGCGGCGCGCCGGAGGTGAAGTTCTTCCATTGGATGTCGTACTGCGCGTCCTTGTACTTGCCGTCGCGCGGCAGGTATTTCTCCAGCAGCTTCAGTTCGCGGATCAGCACGCCGCCGGTGGCGCAATTGATGGTGGTGTCCTGGGTGCCGATGGCGATGCGGATGGTCTCGGCGTGCGCCAGGCCGGCGGTGAACAGCGCGAGCGCGAGTGCGCCGAGTTGGTGGGTGAATTTCATGGTGTCTCCAGGGTGGCGTGCGGCTGTGGGCTTTGTCAGCCGCTTTCAGGTGAGTGGGGGGGGTTAACGCAGCAAATAAGGGATGTCGACCTGCACCGCGCCGGTCGGGCAATCCTTCTCGCACGGCATGCAGTACCAGCATTCGTCGAACGCCATGTACGCCTTGCCGCGGGTGAGGTCGATGGCCAGCACGTCGAGCGGGCACACGTCGACGCATACGGTGCAGCCCTTGTCGGCGATGCACTTTTCGTCGTCGATGCGCACCGGCACGCTGGTGCGCTGCTGGGCGAGGGCAAAGGTGGGGAATGTCATGCCGGGACGGCCTCCGTCTTGATGCGCAGTTGTTGATAAGCCGCCTGTTCGTGCCGATCCATGTCGATCAGGTACGGCTCCAGCGGGCGCTTGAAGCACGCCATGTCGCCCGCCGCGTTCTTGTGCAGCTGCACGTGGACGCGCCATTCGGCGTCGTTGCGCTCGGGGTGATCGACGCGGGCGTGGTACAGCCCCCAGCGGCTTTCGGTGCGGTAGAGCGAGGCGCGCGCCGCCATCTCGGCGCAGTCGCGGATGGCGTGTACTTCCATTGCCCGCATCAGCTCGTGCGGGTTGCGCGCGTGCAGCAGCTCCAGGTCGTCGCGGATCGCCTCGAAGCGCTCCAGGCCGAGCTGCATCTTGCGGGTGACCTTGGGCGGTTGCAGGTAGTCGTTCACCATGCGGCGCAGCTTGTATTCCACCTGCGCCGGCGGCAGGCCGGCTTCGCGCAGCAGCGGCGCCCACACGCGGGCGCGCTCGGCGTCCACCTGGGCGGCGTCCACCACGGCGTGGCCGTGCGCCTGGGCGTGGCGGGCCGCCGATTCGCCGGCGAAGCGGCCATAGACGAAAGCGCCGAGCATGTAGTTGTGCGGCACGCACGCCATGTCGCCGGCCGAGAACAGGCCCGGCACCGTGGTGGCGGCGTGTTCGTCCACCCACACGCCGGACGCCGAATGGCCGCTGCACAGGCCGATCTCGGAGATATGCATCTCCACCATGCGCTCGCGGTAGTCGGTGCCGCGCCCGGCGTGGAAGCGCCCGCGGCTGGGGCGCTCGTTGGTGTGCAGGATGGTTTCGATGGCGCTGATGGTTTCCTCGGCCAGGTGATCCAGCTTGAGGAACACCGGGCCGTTGCCGCCGGATAGCTCGTTGTGGAACTCCTGCATCATCTGGCCCGACCAGTAGTCGCACTCGATGAAGCGCTCGCCGCGGCTGTTGGTGGTGTAGCCGCCGAACGGGCCGGTGACGTAGGCGCAGGCGGGGCCGTTGTAGTCCTTGATCAGCGGATTGATCTGGAAGCACTCGATGCCCGACAGCTCGGCCCCGGCGTGATACGCCATGCTGTAGCCGTCGCCGGCATTGGTGGGGTTCTCGTAGGTGCCGAACAGATAGCCCGACGCCGGCAACCCCAGCCGCCCGGCCGCGCCGCATGCCAATACCACCGACTTGGCACGCACCACGTGGAAGTCGCCGCTGCGGCAGTCGAAGGCAAAGGTGCCGGCGATGCGGCCGTCCGCGCCGACGATCAGCCGGGTGGCGACCAGCCGGTTGGTGATCTCGACCCGATGCTTCTTCAGCTGCCGGTAGAGCACCTTCTTGATGTCGTGCCCTTCCGGCATCGGCAGCACGTAGGTGCCCAGGTGGTGCACCTTGCGCATGGCGTAGTCGCCGGTCTGGTCCTTTTCGAACTTCACGCCCCAGCGATCCAGCTCCTCGATCATGGCGTAGCTGTTCTGCGCGTAGGCGAGGATGGTCTTCTGGTTGACGATGCCGTCGTTGGCGGCGGTGATCTCGCGCACGTATTGCTCGGGCGTGGCGAAGCCGGGGACGACGGCGTTGTTCAGGCCGTCCATGCCCATCGAGATCGCGCCGCTGCGCTTGACGTGGGCTTTTTCCAGTAGCAGCACCTTGAGGCTGGGGTCGGCCTGCTTGGCCTTGACCGCGGCCATCGGCCCGGCCGTGCCGCCGCCGATGACGAGGACATCGACCTCGCGTTCGAGGGTGTTCATGGTTTGTTTCCTTGAGAGAAAACGGGTTTGGCGCCGTTGGCCAATGTGGTGACCGGCCATGAATGTGCAGCGTGCCGGGCACGGAAAAGGCACCTCCGACAGCCCATTGCTGGCCCACCCAGCGAACGAGCGCAGCGAGGCCCCCTCGCGGCGGCGAGGGCGGGGGGAGGGGGGTGGAACAAAATGGGCTGGTGGGGCTGGCAAGCATCAAAACGACCTGCGCCCGGCTTGGCCGGGGGCCCGATTCGGGGTGCCTGACCAACGAGGTTTCCAAGCTCATCACCAGCCCCGCGGCGAGGGCGGGGGGGAGGGGGGTGGAACAGGAAGCGCGGACAATCCTGGCGCTCCAGCAGGCCATAAGCGCCCGGCTTCGCCGGGGGCAGCAGAATGATCGGGTCGGTATGAATGCATGCCGGTTCTAGCGCGCAACCCGCAAGCGGAACTGGAAGTTGTCCGAGCGGCAGTGCAGGTATTCGAAATCGACCGGCGCTCCGGCGCGGTCGTGCGTCAGGCGCTCGATCCGCAGCAGCGGCTGGCCGATGGGCAGGCCCAGCAGGCCGGCGATTTCCGGCTCGGCCAGTTGCGCGTCGATCGTCAGGTCGGCGTGGCCCAGCGCGATGCCGTAGTCGTTCTCCAGGATGACGAACACGTCGCGCGTGGCCAGGTCCTCGCGCGCCAGGCGCTCGCCGATATGGGGCGCCACGTAGGTCACGTCCAGCGACACCGGCTGCCGGTTGAGCAGGCGCACGCGGCGCAGCTCGGTCACCGGCGCGCCGACGGGCAGGTGCAGCCGTTCGGCCACCACGGCGTCGGCCGGCAGGGTGTGGATGCTCAACAAGCGGTTGTAGATCTCGTGCCCATGCTCGCGCATCGCCTCGGCAAAGCCTTGCAGCCGCGCCAGTTGCTGGAACGGCTTGGGCTTGGAGACAAAGGCCCCCTTGCCCGGCACCTTGAACAGCACGCCTTCCTTTTCCAGCTCGCCCAGCGCCTGGCGCACCGTGATGCGGCTGACGCCGTACAGCGTCATCAGCTCGCTTTCGGACGGCAGGCGCTCGTGCGGCGCATAGGCACCGGCGTGGATGCGGGTGCGCAACTCATCGCGGATGCGGCTGTAGAGCGGCAGGGTGGGGTGTAGCAGGGTGTCGGACATCGGCGCGGCAACTCGTTATGACAGGTCATGTATTGCAAGCGCCGTGCCAAACGCGCCGGATTGCCCGGGGCATCACTCAAAGAATTGTTATGAAAGGATTTTTTGTCGGTTCGTGCTCAGCGGGCATCGCCTGAAGATGCGTTGCCGTCTGCTTATATTTCAGCAATGAAGCCAACAGACTGTTGAAATGCCAGCAGCCGGCGCTGTCTCCGCTGTGGCGACCGCTGCCGCGCAGCCTGTCGCCACCACCACACCGCCGGGTCGGCTTGATGGTGTGGCGCCCGGGGGCGGTGCTCGATATGGGAACGGGGCGCCGGCCGGGGCGCCGCCGCTCAGCGCGCCAGTTCGGCGATGCTGGAAGTGCGCGCGGCCGGCTCCGAGGCCCGTCGTACACCGGGTGTGCGGTCGTCGGGGTCGCTGTCGCGGCCACGATCGACGCGATCGCGGTCGCTGCCGCGCGGGTCGAGCTGCAAATCGCGCTGCGCCGGGGCGGCGAAGCTGGTGAATGCAACGGCCAGTAGCGCGGCCAGCAGCAGGGCGGCGGGCCGCCGCGTAAAGGTTCGGCTGACGGGCATGGTTTCCCCCTCAGCCGCCGGCGGCGCGCTTGGCTTCGGCATTGCGCTTGCGCGTGGCCGCGCCCTTCTTCGCGGAGGCCGAGCGCTGCTCGGGCGTGCGCGAGGCACTGGCCGCGCCGCCGAGGCGGCCACCCTTGCGTGCCGGCTCCTTGTTCTCGGCATGGCCCCGGCCGGCGCCGCTTTTCCTGCCGCCGCCCGAGGTCTTGTTGACGGTGGCCCAGGCGCGGCGCTCGGCCTCGTCCTCGGGCACGCCGCGATCCTCGTAGCCTTCCTCGATATGCGCCGCCTGGCGCTTCTGCTTATCGGTGTAGGCCGATTTGTCTCCACGTGGCATGACGTTCTCCTGGCAATGGGGCGCGAGGGTGAATCGACCTTCGCACCCGCGTTTGAAGGTCGATTCACCCTGGGGCGCGCCACCTACCGCCACCGTAGCCAGCGGGGACATCGCGGCGGCCGGTATTAATTGGGATTGGCCAAGCCAAAACGCCGAACGGCAGGCCGTTCGGCGTTTGAGGGTGCGGCGGATGCCGTCAGATAATTGCTTTCAAGGGAGGGATTTCAAATCGATTTTGTCAATCTGTTGCTTTCATGAATTGAGAAGAACTAAAGGGCCGGATATCGGGTTGAGGCAAAAAACCGGAATTGGCGGCAATTACGGCAAATGATATTCCCATTCCGACGTTCTCGGCGACGACGACGCCCAGGCGCGCAGCGGCGCCACGGTCTGGCTGTGGCGGCAACGGTAGATGATGCGGCTGACCTCCGCCTGGCACAGCGCGTCGTACAGCTTGGTGTCGCGTTTGTTCACGGCCGCCAGTTGGTCAATGGCGGCCAGCATGCCTGCATGCCACGCCTGAGTGAGCATGGCGTGCAATTCCTCGTGCGAAAGCTCCATGGCAATACTCCATACAAGGTGCCCCCTCGTAGTGAGAAGCCCAACGTAGCACATTGTGACGACAAATTGATTTCGAAATGGCGCAGCGCCGCCGACCGGTATCGCAATTCGGCCGGATCGCGGGTTCATTTCGAATTGCGGAAGGATAAAGCCACAAAAGAACGGGATTGTCGGCAAGCACGACGGACAGCCGAAAATCCGGGACCGACGGCAAAGCACCCATGCTGGAAGCATGGGTGCGGGAACGCGGATCGAATCAGTGCGGGTTGGCTGTTACGACAGCGCGCTCAGCGGGCGATCCGGCTGCTGCCGTACACCGACCCGACCACGGCGGTACCCAGCACGCAGCCGACCCAGGCGCCCCACACCGTGCCCAGCGTGGCGCCGACGGTGCCCGGTTCCTCGTGTTGCGACAGATCGGGCGGCAGCGGTTCGGCTTGCCCCTGCGTGGTGGCCGCCTGGATGGCGGGATGCAGATGGATATCCATGTCGGTTCTCCAATGGGGGGGTGTTGAATCGATGATGCGGTAGCGCTTGGGATTGCGCTGTAGGACAAGTCCTGAATCCTGAGCCGGAAAACCAGCAGCAACGCGGCCCCACGACGATGACATAAACCGTAGGCGGAACAAATACAAGGCTGCTGCTGGCATGTCTTTGACATGGCGCGCGTTTGGAGTAGACGCGATTCGTAAGGAATTGTTGCGATAGCTTTCTTTTTCTGGAAGTTTTTGTGTAGGGATTGCAAAAAAGATACAACACCGCTTGTCGGCGTTGATGAGCCGTACGTAAGGGCGGTATCGTTCGCCAACTTTAAAAAGAACAAGTACTCCAATGGCTTACAACCTGTGGCCTTGGATTGCGGGGGCGCTGTTGTGCGGCGTGCTGAGTAAGGCTGGGGCTGAACGGTTCGATTTCGACGACCGCGAGCAACAGCGCAGTACTCAGCGGCAAGAGCAGTTGTTGCAAAAACTTACACCACCGTTATCCCAGCCGGAAGTCCAGCTTCCGCCATCCGTTACATCCTTCATTGCACCCAATGAGCAACCGTGCTTCGCCATCGGGCAGGTGACGCTCGAGGGCGCCGTCGGGTTCGACTGGCTGGCGGCCAAGGCCGCGCAGGCCCAGGGCCAATGCCTGGGCGGGCAGGGCCTGCAAGCATTGCAGGACTGGCTCAACCGCGACCTGCTGGCGCGCGGCTACGTGGTCAGCCGGGTGGTGGTGCCCGAGCAATCGATCCAGACCGGCCAACTCAAACTGATCCTGATGCCGGGGCGGATCTCGCGCATCCGCGAGGAAGGCACGGGCGCCGGCCGGCTGGGGCTGATGCTGCCGTTCAAGGCGGGCGACGTGGTGCGGCAGCAGGATCTGGATCAGGCGATCGAGCAATTGCGCCGCCTGCCGGGCCATCAGGCCGAGCTTTCGCTGGTGCCGGGCGAAGCCCCGGGCGACACCGAGATCGTCATCAAGCACACGCCCGGCCAGCGCTGGCACCTGCTGCTGTCGCTGGACAACTCCGGCTCGCAGGCCACCGGCAAGAACCAGGCCGCGTTGTCGGCCAGCCTGGATTCGCCGTTTGGCCTGTACGACGTGCTGAGCCTGTCGGCCAGCCGCGACGCGCACTGGCACCGCCTGGACTACGGCAGCGACAGCGCCGCGCTCAACTGGAGCGTGCCCATCGGCTACTCGGTGCTGTCGATGAGCGTGAATCGCAGCCGTTACCACCAGACCGTCGCCGGCTATTCCTCCGACCTGGTCTACGCGGGGCGCTCGTTCGGCTACGACCTCGGCCTGTCGCGGGTGATCTACCGCGACAGCAGCAACCGCGTGGCGCTGGACGGCAAGCTGTGGCGCCGCACCAGCCATAGCGAGATCGACGAGGTCGAGATCGAAGTGCAGGCGCGCGACACGGTGGGCTACGACGTCGGCCTGGGCCTGCGCCACTACCTGGGCAGCAGCGTGCTGGATGGCCGGGTCGGCCTGAAGGGCAGCCTGCCCAGCCACAGCAAGGAGCCGGGCGAGATGGCCGGCGAGCCGGAATGGGATGGCCGCTACCAGCTGGTCAACGCCGACCTCAGCTTCACCGCGCCGTTCCAACTGGGCGCGCTGCCCATGCGCTACGACACCAGCCTGCGCGGCCAGCTGAGCCGCACCGCGCTGCTGCCCAGCTACGAATGGCTGTCGATCGGCAACCGTTACTCGGTGCGTGGCTTCGACGGCGAAGTGACCCTGGCCGGCGAAGACGGCGCCTATTGGCAGAACACCCTGAGCGTTCCCTACCAGCCGATTCCCGGCGCCGAGTTGTACGTGGGCCTGGACTACGGCTACGTCGGCGGCCGGCAGGCCAACGACTTCCTGCTGGGGCACGACCTGGCGGGGTGGGTGGCGGGCATCCGCGGCAGCGCCAAGGCGTTCCGCTACGAGTTCTCGGTGGGTGGCCCGGTGGCCCGGCCGGAAGGATTCGGCAGTTCGCACCTGACCGGCACCTTCTGGGTGGGGCTGGCGTTGTAAACAAAAGTCAAATATGTGTTTTACAGAAAACTAATTTTATTTTTGACATTAATTAAAGAGAGAGTCTGAAATGAAAATTGCACGTTTAATCGCTTCGGGTGCTGTATTGGCAATATTGGCTGCCTGTGGTGGCGGGGGTGGTGATTCAGGCTCGCCCAATGCATCCGAGCCAGGCCAGCCTGACGAAGTAATTCCAACGCCAACTCCAGTGCCGGACAATGGCTTTGTCAAATCGGAAAACATGGCCTATGTGCTGGCGGGGCCAAATGGTGGCAGCTATGGTGGGTTCGACCATACTGTGCCATTTGTCGATGGTGTTTATCGTGATTTCTATACCATAGTATTTAGCGACGACACACAGGTCGTACAAAAATTCGAAGCTCCCGCTTATGCGATGGGCAGTTTTTCCAATGGTTCCTATACGACGTACAAAGATCTCACCCCGGTTGCGATTGGCGCGGATCAACGCTGGTACTACGTGGCGTACAACCGACTGGAATCGCTGCCGAATACGACGGCCGTGTTCACCTGCACCGGGCAATTCCTTGAATCCATGAACAAGGGGGTCAAGGCGCATGTAACGGGCCAGGCGAGCTTGTCTCTGGCCGCCGGTGTTGCTGCTGTGAATGTCCAGCTCTCCATCGCACCCGAGAACGGAACTGCGCCCGTGGATATCTCTGCTACAAAAAGCATTCCCAGCAGTAACGTTCGATATGGCCAGTTTCTGAACAACACCATAGACAAAAAGTTTGCGGGCGTGGCATTAGGCAAAGGTGTCGATAACGGCTACGTCATCGTGACTTCCTGGGAAATGGAAGAAAGCTATTTGTCCTGGTTCAAGGGCGCAGCCGTATTCGATTGTCGATGAAGTGAATAAAAGGAGCCTTCCTGGCTCCTTTTGAAGTTGTCTTTTAAAAAGCCTGTTCAAAGGTTTGCATCATGCAATTCGCTACCCCTTCCGTGTTCCGCCAAGCCACCGTTGTGCTGTGCAGCCTGCTGCAACTGGCTATCCCCCTGCGTGGCTGGGCCGAGGTGGTGCCGGACCGCAACGCGCCGGGCAGCCAGCGGCCGGTGGTCACCCAGGCGGGGAACGGGGTGCCGGTGGTGCAGATCGCCAAGCCCAACGACAACGGGGTGTCACACAACAAGTTCGACCAGTTCGGCGTGCCGCAGAACGGCATGGTGCTGAACAACAGCGGCGTGGCGACGCAGACCCAGCTGGCGGGGCAGATCCAGGGCAATCCGTTCCTGGGCAACAGCGCGGCGCGGTTGATCCTGAACGAAGTCACCGGGCGCAACCCCAGCGCCATGAACGGCTACCTGGAGGTCGCCGGCAAGGCCGCCAACGTGGTGGTGGCCAACCCGAACGGCATCACCTGTAACGGCTGCGGCTTCATCAACGCGCCACGCGCCACACTGACCACCGGCCGTCCCACCTTCGGCGCCGACGGCAGCCTCACCGGCTTCCGGGTCAATGGCGGGCAGATCGACATCGTCGGCGCCGGGCTGAACGCATCCAACCTGGATCAACTGGACCTGATCAGCCGCTCGCTGTCGGTCAACGCGGCGCTGTGGGCACAGCGGCTGAACGTGATCACCGGCGCCAATATCGTCGGCTACGGCGGCCCGGGCGTCGCTACGCTGGGCGTGACCGCACTGGGTGACGAGGCCAACGCGCCCGGCGTCTCGCTGGACCTGGGCGCGCTGGGCAGCATGTACGCCAACGCCATCCACCTGATCGGCACCGACCGCGGCGTCGGCGTCAACAGCGTCGGGCAGCTGGCCGCGCTGACCGGCAGCATCGAGGTGGACCAGGCCGGCACCGTGCGCATCGTCGACGGCCAGTGGCAGGCGGCCGGCGATGTCACCCTGCGCGGACAGGCGCTGGAGCAGGGCGGCACGGTGTATGCCGGCGGCGGCGCCACGCTGGACGTGGCCGGCGCGGTGACCCAGACCGGCACGCTGGCGGCGGCCGGCGACGTGGTGGTGCGGGGTGGCGAGGTGCGCAACAGCGGCACCGTCGCCGCCGGGCTGGATGCCCAGGGCCAGTTGCAGGGCACTGGCGCACTGACCGTGCGGAGCAGCGGCGCGCTGGTGAGCAACGGCCAGCTGCTGGCGGGCCACACGGTGGCCGCGCAGGCCGCCACCCTGCAACTGGACGGCGGCCAAGTGGCCGCGCTGGGCCACGTCGATCTGGCCGCGGCCGAGATATCCAACCGCCAGGGCACGGTGCAGGCCGGCGGCAACCTGGCGCTGACCACGCCGGGCGCGGTGCGCAACGAGGGGGGCATCCTGCAGGCGGGCAAGGCGCTCAGCGTTACCGCGCAGGGCGTGGTGTCCAACATTGGCGGCGCCATGCAGGCCAGCAACGGCTCGCTCGCCATCCAGAGCGCGACGCTGGACAACCGCCAGGGCCAGATCGTGCAGGACGGCGCGGGCAGCCTGAGCGTGAGTGGCGGCAGCAGCGTCGACAACCGCGGCGGCCAACTGGTCGGGCAGGGCGGCCTGACCCTGGGCGCCGACACCTTGAACAACGACGGCGGCCAGCTCACCAGCGGTCAGGGCTTGAGCCTGACCACCACCACCTTCGACAACGGCAGCGGCATCGTCGGCGCCGGCGGCACCCTGCGGGTGGACAGCCAGGCGCTGCGTAACGCCGGCCAGCTCTATGCCACCGGCGCCGCCACCCTCACCGCCGACAGCGTGCGCAACACCGGCGTGATCGGCGCCGGCGGCGACCTGCGGCTGCAGGCCCGCCAGCTGGACAGCAACCACGTGCTGGCCGCCGGCCTCGGCAGCGACGGCAACCTGGCGGGCTCCGGCGCGCTGACGCTCCAGGTGCAGCAGAACGCCACCCTGGGCGGCCAGGTACTGGCGGCCGGCGGCGTGGAACTCACGGCCGGGCAGCTGGCGTTGAGCGATGCCGAACTGCGCAGCGGCGGCCCTACGCGGGTGACCGCGCAGTCCGCCACCCTGAACCAGAGCAGCGTGCTGGCGGCCGGTCGGCTCGACCTCGGCACCCAGGGTACGCTGCAACTGAGCGACAGCCAGCTGGAATCCCGCCAGGGCCTGGGCCTCACCGCGCAGACCCTCACCCAGCAGGGCGGCAGCGCGCGCAGCGATGGCGCGCTGACCGTGACCGCCACCACCGTCACCACCGACGGCCTGCTGCTGGCCGGCGGCGACCTCACCCTGAATGCGCGCAGCCTGACCCAATCCGGCACCCTGGGCGCCGGGGTGGACGCCAACGGTCAACTGACCCGCGCCGGCCGCGCGCAGATCACCCTCCAGGACGGCTATCGCCTCGACGGCGGCCAACTGCTGGCGCGCGACGGCCTCGGCGTCACCGCCCAAAGCATTACGGCCAGCGACGGCCACATCGCCGCCTACGGCGACGTGGCGCTGCAAGGCCGCGGCAGCCTGAGCGCCAGCGACACCCAGGTCTCCGCCGGCGGCAACCTCGCGCTGACCAGCCAGGGCACACTGAGCAACACCCGCTCGGTATTCGACGCCGGCGGCACGCTGAACGCCCAGGCCGACCGGCTGGACAACGTCGGCGGCCAGCTGCGCGCCGAAGGCGCCGCCACCGTCGCAGTGCGCGAACTGCACAACGACAGCGCAATCGTCAGCGGCGACGCTTTGACCATCACCGCGCAGACCCTGAGCCAGAGCGGCACCCTGGCCGCCGGGGTGGACGGTAACGGCGCACTGACGCGCAACCAGACCCTGCACCTGACGGTGGGCGACACCCTGACCTCCAGCGGCGCGCTGCTGGCGGGCGGCACGGTGCAGGCCCAGGCCGCCACGCTGAATCTGGCGCAGGGCAAGGTCGAAGGGCGCCAGGGTGCCACCCTCAGCGGCACGCAGGCGCTGTCCGCGCGCAATGCGCAACTCACCAGCGGCGGCGGGCTGACACTGACCAC
>NZ_KB895355.1:66529-67279 GCF_000374805.1 Chitiniphilus shinanonensis DSM 23277 | reverse complement strand
GACGGCGCTGCCGGTGCGCTTTTCGGTGCGGTTGCCGTTGAGGTCGTAGCTGTAGCCGTACTGGGTGGTGCCGATGGCGGCGCTGGTCAGCCGGCCCACGCTGTCGTAGCCGTAGTTGCGTTGGGCGCTGGTGCCGGGGTCCTGTTGGGTGAGGTTGCCGACGGCGTCGTAGTGGTAGGTGAAGCTCTGGTTGCCCAGGCTGATGCCGGCGACGCGGCCGTTGCCGTCGCCCGGTTGGCTGCGGGTCTGGCCGTTGGCCCAGGTCCAGCCGAGGACGCGGCCGTCGGCGCTGTACTGGATGTTGTTCAGCAGCAGTTGGCCGTTGACCTGGATCTGGCTGATGCGGCCGTGGCTCCAGCCGTAGCTGACGCTGGTGCCGCTGGGATAGGTGCGCTGGATGAGCTGGCCGGCGGGGTTGTAGCTCTGGCTGCTGCTGAGGGTGACACCGCCGATCAGGCGGGTCACCTGGGCCAGGCGGCCTTGGGGGTCGTAGCCGTAGCTGGTGCTGCCGCTGGCGTCGCTGAAGCTGGCCAGTTGGCCGGTGCCGTTGGCGGCGGTGTCGTAGGTGAAGCTTTGGGTTTCGTCGCCGAAGCCGATCTGGGTGACGCGGCCGAGGTCGTCGCGGGTGTAGGTGGCGGTCTTGTTGCGGGCGTCTGTTTCGCTGCTGAGCTGGCCGTTGGGGTCCTGGCTGTACTGGGTGGTGCCGCTGTCGGGGCTCACCTGGCGGATCAGGTCGTCGAAGCCGTTGTA
>NZ_KB895355.1:0-65884 GCF_000374805.1 Chitiniphilus shinanonensis DSM 23277 | reverse complement strand
CGAGGGCGTCGGTGCGGCGGATGCGGTTGCCGTTGGCGTCGTAGGCGAAGGTGGTCTGGTAGCCCTGGGCATCCATGATGCGTTCGAGCCGGCCGAGGGCGTCGTAGTCGTAGAAGGTGCTGACCAGCGGCTGGTGGCTGGGCAGGGCGGCGTGGGTGGCGCTGCCGAGCAGCAGGCCGGCCAGCAGCAGGGGGCGGAACAAGGCGGTGGTCATGGCGATCCCGGTGGAGGGGGTGCGGGTCATGGGGGTGGGCTGGGCGAGGGTCATGGGGTGCGCCTCACTGGGCCTGCGGGGCGCTGGGCAGGGTCTGGGCCTGCTGCACGCGCTGCTGGGCGGCGGCGAGCACGCCGGCCGGGTCGTTGCGGTCTTCGCGCTTGAGGTTGCCGGCGTTGTCCAGGGTGTAGTCGGTGCGGCTGCCGTTGCTGTGGTCGATGCCGATCAGGCGGTGCGCCGGGTCGTAGCGGTAGGCCAGCCAGCTGCCGTCGGGCAGGGTCACTTTGCTGAGCAGGCCGGTGGGCAGGTAGTCGAAGCTGGTGGTTTCGCTGTCGGTGGTGCGGGTCTTGAGGCGCTGGCGCAGGTCGTAGCTGAAGCTGGTGCCGACGCCGTTGGGCTCGACCATGCTCAGCGGGTTGCCGTGCGGGTCGTAGGGGCCGTAGCGGGTGATCTGGTTCAGCGGGTTGGTGACGGTGGCGAGGTTGCCCTGGGCGTCGTAGGTATAGCGGGTGACCTTGCCGCGGGCGTCGGTGGCGGTGTCGAGCAGGCCGTTGGCAAGGTAGCTCCAGCTCTGGGTGCGGCTGACGCCGTCGGCGGTGACCTTTTTGCTGAGCAGGTTGCCGTTGGGGTCGTAGCTGAATTCGGTGACACGGCCCGGTTCGGTGAGGGTGGCCGGCAGGCGCAGGGTGGGATGCCAGGTGGTGGTGATGGTGCGGGCCTGGGGGGTGCCGGCGGCTTCGGTGCGTGCTGTTTCACGCCAACTATTGGCTTCGTAGCTATATGTATTTTTGACCCCATTGAAATCCAGGCGGGTCAAAGCATTGCCAAGATCATCGTACGTGACGGTTTTGATGTCCCTACGGGGGTCCGCCGGGCAAGGAGCTGATGCACTGGTCCGCAACCAGCGACCATTTTTGTCTTGTCGATATTCATAAGTACGAGCCTTTCCCAAAGGGTCGGTTATGACTGAAGTGATTAGCGGGCCAGAAGGACTGGATGTTCGTCTATAAGTCAAACTGTATTTGTCAGTATCGCCGGCATGTACGGACAAAATCGCACGCCCTGTACTATCGTAAGTCCAAGAAGCATATTCGATGCCACTTTCATCAACGATACCCGCCAATAGAAAAGCTTCATTATAAGGAACATAGCGATACTGCCTAGAAGTGCCATCCGCATAAATCACTTCCGATAGATACCCCTCGTCGTTATAACGATACTCAACCTGGGCAACTCCCAAAACATTGCGGACAGCAACGATCTTTCCCGGATTCTGGCCAGCAAGATCGATTGAAAAAGTGTTTCCGAATGAATCGGAAAAACCGGAAACCCTGTTTTTTGCCTGATATTGAAAATTTAACTGGTAGCCAGAGCGGTAGCGCAACGATGTGATATCGCCGTCCACGTTGAATCCAGAAACGACTCCGTCTGCATCAACCAGAACCCAACCATTAAGTTTGGTGGCATTTTTAATTACAGTTATTTCTGCCCCGGGAGCTGCCGCAGACCAATAAACTCCCGTCGACTGGCCATTCTGCAAGCGTTGAACAAATTGTATATCGCTCCCATTGTCGCGAACCAAGACCAGCCCGCTATGGTTACGTTCAATCCGGGTCAGCAGCCCCAGGCTCCAACCTCTCCCTAGCAAACCATCGCTATGGGCTTGGCTATTGTATCGCCGCACGATCTCGAACCCAGGCCGGAACCGGAAATCTCTTTCCAGTTGGGTTTTATTACCCGTAGCCCCAAATATCGGGTTTGTGCCATTGCATTCCTCAATGCCATTATTGACCGGATATTCCGGCCAGACTGTTACACAGCGCTGAGTAACATCATCAAATTTTTGGTTATTCTGGCACAGTGCAAAATAAAGCCCGCTTTCGCAAGGAGCTGTGACTTTCATTGACCCATCGCTTTTTCTGTACCCCTTATAGCTGATGCCGTAATTACCACTGGTCTCAAGTATACAAGTCCCTTCGAAAACCCGATATTCATCTGCTCCGGCGGCGATGAGTTCGCGGTTGAAATTATCAATGCCGGCCTGTCCAGCTGCCTCGGGGGTTCTATAAACCGTTTTCCCATTGACATACCAGTAATAGGCTTCAGCAGAAAAAGCATATGGCAAGAAGGCAACGACAAGACAAGCCACCGCGAACTTAACAAGTTTTATTTCAATAGGCATGGAGAGTTTTCTTCTTATTCAATTTAGGAATATTTATCATCAGCAAATTTCCGCGCGCACCACACACACAATTTCAAATCGCAACGCGATTCGATTTAATGATATCTGGGCCAGCAATAGGCAATGGGTGCAACGGATCCGATGTTTTTGTAGTAGTGAGGAAGAGCCTCGTCAGAGGCTTGCAAGTTTAACCCATTAACGGGTGCACCATCGCACGCATGCGCGCCAAAGCTCGCTGCTACGTGCGCGAAACGCAGCAGTGTGCAGTTAGGGTTCGCCATGCAAGTTAACCTCGCCGCCACATTGCACACATCGACCACTGCGTCCTTCACCCGAAGGGGGACCGCCAACACTGAGGGGCCTGCCTCGCTATCGGCTCTTGCGCCGCGCCGTCGAGGCATGACCCCAATGCATCCCCCGCCTAAAGCTCAGCAGCATCACCGCCAGCATGTACTGCCGCAACGCCCCGGCTAGGCCGTGGAACCGGTGCCGTGGTGGAAGAGAGGGCCTGGAGTCTTCCCGCATACCCCAACAGCCAGTCCTGGAGCCGGGCAGCATTGATCTTCAAACGTGGGATGCGCGAAAGCGTAGGTCGGATGGCAGCACCAAGCCCACCATATGGTCCTCGCTATGCAAGCCGTACGACAGAACAAGCCAGCTAGCGGACCAACCTGAGGAAAGGCGAAGGCCGGTTGAGCTGAAGCCAATGCGCCTCGCTCGGTGGGAGATCGCCTGTTTCGTTCGACCCACCTCGCCTGCTTACCAGCCTTCGCCCGTCGGAATGACGTTTCGCGCTACGCAAGCCCCGGTTCAACGCTCGCCATACAACCGCGCCACATGGGCGATCAGTTGCCGCGCCACTTCCAGCTTGGGGCCGCGTGGCAGGCGGTGCTGGCCTTGGTCGTCCAGCAGGATCACTTCGTTGTCGTCCGCGCCCATCGCCTGCTGCACCAGGTTGGCCACCAGCAGCGGCAACTGCTTGCGGTGGCGCTTGGCCTCGGCGTATTCGAGCAGGTTCTCCGATTCGGCGGCGAAGCCCACGCAGAACGGCGGGTTGTCGCCGCACGCCACCCGCGCCAGGATGTCCGGGTTGGGCGCCAGTTCCAGCGTCAGGATGTGCGCATCCTTCTTGATCTTGTGTTCGCTCTGGTTGAGCACGTAGTAGTCGGCCACCGCCGCCACGGCGATGAAGATGTCGGTGCCGCGCAGTTCGGCCTCGACCGCGCCGAGCATCTCCTCGGCCGAGCGTACATCGATGCGGCGGCAGCCGATCGGCGTGGGCAGCGGTGTTTCGCCGGCCACCAGCGTCACCTCGGCGCCCGCCTCCCACGCGGCGCGCGCCACGGCGAAGCCCATCTTGCCCGAGCTGGTGTTGGTGATGCCGCGCACCGCGTCGATGCGCTCGAAGGTGGGCCCGGCAGTCAGCAGCACCCGGCATCCGGCCAGGGGCTTGGGCTGGAACCATGCCTCCAGCCGCTGCATGATCTCCTCGGGCTCCAGCATCCGCCCCTCGCCCACCTCGCCGCAGGCCTGGTCGCCGCTGGCCGGGCCGAGCACCGCGACGCCGTCGGCGCGCAGCTGCGCCACGTTGCGCTGGTTGGGCGCGTTCTCCCACATCTGGCGGTTCATCGCCGGCGCCACCAGCAACGGGCATTCGCGTGCGGCAATCAATGTACTGAGCAGGTCGTCGCACAGGCCGTGCGCCACCTTGGCGATCAGGTCGGCGGTGGCCGGCGCCACCAGCACCGCCCGCGCGCCACGGGTGAGGTTGATGTGCGCCATGTTGTTGTCCGGACGCGCATCCCATTGGTCGGTGAATACCGGGTTGCCGGACAGCGCCTGGAACGTCACCGGCGTGACGAAGCGCGTCGCCGCCTCGGTCATCACCACGTGCACGTCCCAACCGGCCTTGACCATCAGGCGGGTCAGCTCGGCCGCCTTGTAGGCCGCGACACCACCCGACACCCCCAACACAATGCGTGTTTGTTTATGCACTGACATTCTCTATACCGAGAGGACTTGGATTCCCCTGGAGTTTAAAGCAAACATGTCCATCACCGATTGGCCCGAAACCGAGCGCCCGCGCGAACGCATGCTGCGGCACGGCGCCCGCGCCCTCTCCGATGCCGAGCTGCTAGCCATTCTGCTGCGCACCGGCCAGCCCGGCGCCAGCGCGGTGGACCAGGGGCGGCTGCTGATCCGGCGCTTCGGTTCGCTCAACGGCGTGTTCGCCGCGGATCATCGCGTCTTCGTGGCGCTACCGGGCATGGGCCAGGCCAAGTATGCACAGATGCAGGCAGTGCAGGAGATCGGCCGACGCCTGATCGGCGAACAACTGCACCGTGCCGATGCCCTCGATTCGCCCGCCGCGGTACGCGAATACCTGTCGCTCTGTCTGCGCGGGCGCGATGTGGAAATCTTCCTGACACTATTTCTTAATAACTCCAACCAGATCATCGCCGTCGAACAACTGGCCCAGGGCACGGTGTCCGAAACCCGGGTCTACCCGCGCGAGGTCGCGCGCCGTGCGCTGATGCACAACGCCACCTCGGTGATCGTGGCGCATAACCATCCGTCGGGCCGGGCCTCGTTCTCCGAGGCGGACATCCGCCTTACCCAGATGCTGCGCCAAGCACTCGAGCTGTTGGAAATCAGGTTGTTGGACCACTTCGTTATCGCCGGACATGAAGTGCTGTCGTTGGCCGAGCGCGGCAAGCTCTAGTACAACGTGCTCAAGAATGGTGCACAGCGGCCGATGGGAACGGTACCCCTCCCTATCCCATCGGACGAGTCGCCATGCGCATCATCAATTCCAAGGTCGATCTCAGCGTCGAGCGTACCGCGTTCAACAAACAGGAAACGACGATCTCCATCCGCACCGGCGCCAACCCCGCCCCCACGCCCCAGCCCCCGGCCGATGCCAAGCAGGAGGGCACCGCAGGCCAGGAGAAAGTGACGCTGTCGTCGCCCCGCACCAGCCGCACCCAATCCAGCAGCGGCCCCTACCCCAACCGCCTGGACTGGCGCATCGAGCTGCTGCGGCGCCTGCTCGAATCGATCACCGGCCGCCCGGTCAAGCTTTCCGATTTCGACGGCGAAGCAGCGCAGGCGCAGTCGCAACAGGCCGCAGCACAACCGCCGATACAGGGTGGCGGCGGTGGTGTATCGATGGAGTTCCGCCATGTGGCCGAGGAATTCGAATCCGCCACCTACCGTGCGGATGGCCTGGTCAAGACCTCCGACGGGCGCGAAATCAGCTTCAACGCCGAGCTGATGCTCAGCCGCAGCTTCCGCCAGGAAACCACCGTCACCATCGGCAACCGCCCCGCCGCCCAGCCGCGCATGTGCGATCCGCTGGTGATCAATTTCGACGGCACCTCGGCGCAGTTGTCGGCCCAGACCTTCGCCTTCGACCTGGATGCCGACGGCAAGCAGGAGAACATCTCGCAGCTCAAGCACGGCAGCGGCTTCCTGGCGCTGGACAAGAACGGCGATGGCGTGATCAACGACGGCTCCGAGCTGTTCGGCACCAAGTCGGGCGACGGCTTCGCCGACCTGGCGATCTACGACGGCGACAAGAATGGCTGGATCGACGAAGGCGACGCGATCTGGGGCCAGTTGCGGGTGTGGATCAAGGACGATGCCGGCAACGATCGCATGCTCAACCTGACCGAGCTGGGCGTGGGGGCCATCTACCTGGGCAGCGCGCGCGGCGATTTCACCCTGAAGGACGACGCCAACAACACGCTGGGCCAGGTGCGCTCGTCCGGGGTCTGGCTGTCCGAGACCGGCGGCGGCGGGGTGATCCAACACGTGGATCTGGCCATCTGACATCGCCCCAGCTGAAAACCGATTCTTTTCACCACCACCGCCCTGGCCCTTGCCGGGGCGGTGCCGTTTCAAGGTGCGCCCGCACCAATTCCGTGCCTTGCCCACCCCGCTATTCATTGCTGCGTTTTAAACAGTTTGCTGGGTTTTCAACGTTTTTGGTCGTGAAATCCGCAGGCCGTCCAGCCCGCTTCAAATGGGTGTTGGATTTGCGTGGCATGCGGGAAAGGCTGTATTTGACAGCGTTTCTTGCCGCTCCCCATTATCCAGTGATTATCGGATGGCCCACCCGTTGGCCGGGATTAGCCCGATATACCCAAGAGTGCAAACGCATCCAAGAGATAGGGGAATACACAGATGAGCATCGCGCGTTACAGCCTGATCGCGGCCGCCGTCCTGGCGCTGACCGCTTGCGGCAAACAACAGCCCGCCGCCGAGCAAGGCGCGGCCAGCGCAGCACCCGCGGCCTCTGCCGAATCGTCCGGCGGCGATACCGTGAAAATCGGTCATGCCGCGCCGCTGACCGGCAATATCGCCCACCTCGGCAAGGACAACGAATACGGCGTGAAGCTCGCCATCGACGAAATCAACGCCGCCGGCGGCGCCGATATCGGTGGCAAGAAAGTGAAATTCGAACTGGTGTCCGAGGACGACCAGGCCGACCCCAAGACCGCTACCACGCTGGCGCAACGTTTCGTCGACCAGAAAGTGGTCGGCGTGATCGGCCATTTGAATTCCGGCACCACCATTCCGGCTTCCAAGATCTATTCCGATGCCGGCATCCCGCAGGTCTCCCCGTCGGCCACCGCCGTCGCCTATACCGCCCAGGGCTTCAAGACCGCCTTCCGCGTGATGGCCAACGACGCGCAACAAGGCAAGGTGCTGGGCGAATACGCGGTGAAGAAGATCGGTGCCAAGAAAGTGGCCATCATCGACGACCGCACCGCCTACGGCCAGGGCCTGGCCGACGAGTTCGAGAAATCGGTCAAGGCCAGCGGCGGCGAAGTGGTGAAGCGTGAATTCACCACCAACCAGGAAACCGACTTCAACGCCATCCTCACCAACATCAAGGGCGCCAAGCCCGATCTGGTGTTCTACGGCGGCATGGACGCGCAGGCCGCGCCGCTGAAAAAGCAGGCCGCCAAGCTGGGCATCACCGCCAAGTTCCTCAGCGGCGACGGCAGCATGACGCCCGAGTTCATCAAGCTGGCCGGCGCCGATGCGGAAGGCCAGATCTCGTCGATGCCCGGCCAGCCGAAGGAACAGATGCCCGGCGGCAAGGAGTTCCTGACCAAGTTCAAGGACACCTACGGCGTGGAAGTGCAGCTGTACGCGGCCTACTGCTACGACGCGGCCAAGGTGATGGTCGAGGCGATGAAGAAGGCCGGCTCCACCGAGCCCGCCAAGTATCTGCCCGAACTGGCCAAGACCGACTACCAGGGCGTGACCGGCCGCATCACCTTCGACGAGAAGGGCGACCTGAAGAACGGCGCGATCACGCTCTACACCGTGAAGAACGGCAAGTGGGACGTGCTGGAAGTGGTGAACTGACCGCCTCCATCGCCCAGCGACAAGCCGGGTCAGGGCAACCTGATCGGGTTTGAGGCCGCAGCCTTATAAGCGACGGCCGATTGCACGACGGCGCCCCTCGGGGCGCCGTCACTCGTTTGCAGACAGCGGATCTACCCAGCGCCGCCGGGAAGGCGCTGTCGGGCGCGCTCAGCGCTGGAGCAGATCGCGCGGCTGACCGCTGGCGCCCAGTGCGCTGGCCAGCATCAGCAGCATGCCGGCGGTGGCCCCCCACACGGTGCGCCCTTCGCATTCGGTGAAGTACGAGGCGCCACGGATGCCCCGCCGCTCCACCGGGCGGCGCTCGTAGCGCGCCGGCTGCATCAGCGGCGCGAACGGCAGCTCGAACGCGGCGGCCACTTCGCCGGGGTCGGGGCTCAGCGCAAAGCCCGGCTCGACCACGCCCACCACCGGAATCACCCGGTAGCCGCTGATGGTCACGTAGGCCCCCAACTGCCCCACCACCGCCACCCGCGCCGGCTCCAGGCCGATCTCCTCCTGCGCTTCGCGCAACGCGGCGGCGGGCGCGTCTTCGTCCTCGTCCTCGATCCGTCCGCCGGGAAAGCTGATCTGTCCGGCATGTTGCGACAGGTGCGCGGCGCGCTCGGTGAGGATGATGCCCGCGCCGTCGGGATGCGCCACCACCGCGATCAGCACCGCCGCCGGCGTGACGGCGGTGAGCCCGTTCCAGTCGGCGGCATCGGCGCGTGGGGCGCGGGCCAGGCGTGTCGCCAGCCAGTCGTGCCAGTCCGCCGGGCCGCGCAGGTGATCGTAGTAGTCGCTCATTCGTCGAACCGGGGCAGTTTGAAGTCGCGGGTGTGCGCCACCAGTCGCACCGCCAGGCAGCCGCCGAACAGCAGCCACAGCGACCAGGGGTTCATCAGGCCGAATCGCGCCAGCACGTAGGCCAGGATGGCGGTCAGGATCGCCACCGTGCCGTAGAAGTCCTCATGCAGGATGAAGGGCACGTCGTTCACCATCATGTCGCGCACCAGTCCGCCCCCCACCGCGGTGACGAAGGCCAGGATGCACACGCCGAACAGGTTGAGCTGCAACTCCAGCCCCACCTGCGCGCCGGCGATGCTGAACGCCACCAGCCCGATCGAGTCGGCGACGATGAACAGCTTGTAGAGCAGGCCCTTGTTGCGCTGGTGCAGCTTGAGCGCCCAGGAGACGAACAGCGCGCCGAAGATGCTGTACAGCGGCGCGGCGTCGAGGAACACGCGCGGCACGCGGTTGACCAGCACGTCGCGGATCATCCCGCCGCCGATGGCGGTCAGCAGCGCCAGGATCAGCACCCCCAGCAGGTCGAAGCGTTTGCGCGCGCCGATCAGGTAGCCGGAAAACGCGAACGCGGCGGTGCCGATATGGGAGAACCAGTCGAAATCGAGGGGAGAGACGAAATCCAGGGGCTGCATGTTCGAGGGCGCAAAGGCGAAACCGGCATTTTAGGCTGTATCGACCGCCGGTTTCACCACGGCATGGACGTCGGGACGAGGACGCCGCGAGGCATGCGCCCCGCGCGGAAACCGCCGGGCTTCAGTGCAGGCGCAAGCCCGACAACAGGCCCAGCGACAATTGCCGCACCTGGCCGAACGACGATTCGGCATCGCCCAGCAAGCCCTGGCGGCCGGCCATCTCGATATCGCGGCAGCTGCTGGCCAGGCGCTGGGCGCCCAGTTGCAGCGCGGCGCCCTTCAACTTGTGCGACAGGTTGATGATCTCGTCGGCATCGCCCGCCGCCAGCGCCGGCGGCAGTGTCTGCAAGGTTTCCTGCAACAGCGGCAGAAACGCGGCCACCAGTTCGGCGCGCAGGTCCATGCCCACCTGGCGATGCAATTGCGCCAGCATGGCGTCCACGCTGGCCACCTCCAGGGCGATGGTCTGGGCGTCGATGAGGGACTCGCGCGGCATGGGGGACTCCGTCAGGAACTGGCTTGCTGATCGGCTCACTATACCGTTGTAAGAAATCGGGCGTCACGGTCGAGGCGACGGGCTGCGGTATAATCGCCCGATTCGTCGCCGAACGCCCGGAAACCCGCATGCCACGCAAGATTCTCGTCACCTCCGCCCTGCCTTACGCCAACGGCGCCATTCATCTTGGCCACCTGGTCGAATACATCCAGACCGATATCTGGGTGCGCTTCATGAAGCTGCGCGGCCACACCTGTCACTACGTGTGCGCCGACGACACCCATGGCACGCCGGTGATGCTGCGCGCCGAGAAGGAAGGCATCAGCCCCGAGGCACTGATCGAGCGCGTCCACGGCGAGCACCTGCGCGACTTCACCGGCTTCCTGGTCGGCTTCGACAACTACTACAGCACCAACAGCGAAGAGAACCGCGAGTACTCGTACCGCGTGTATCGCGCGCTGCGCGACAACGGCAAGATCGCCAGCCGCACCATCAGCCAGCTTTACGACCCGGTGAAGAACATGTTCCTGCCGGATCGCTTCGTGAAGGGCGAATGCCCCAAGTGCGGCGCCAAGGATCAATACGGCGACAACTGCGAAGTGTGCGGCACCACCTACAGCCCCACCGACCTGAAGAACCCGTACTCGGTGGTGTCCGGCGCCGCGCCGGTGCTGCGCGATTCGGAGCACTTCTTCTTCAAGCTGGGCGAGTGCGAATCGTTCCTGCGCGACTGGACGCGCGGTAGCGAGACCGTCGGCGGCATGGCCCGCCCGCGCCTGCAGGAAGGCGCCGCCAACAAGATGCAGGAATGGTTCGAGGCCGGCCTCAACGACTGGGACATCAGCCGCGACGCGCCCTACTTCGGCTTCGAGATCCCGGACGCGCCGGGCAAGTACTTCTACGTGTGGCTGGACGCCCCGGTCGGCTACATGGCCAGCCACCGCAACCTGTGCGACCGCCTGGGCCTGGATTTCGACGAGTACTGGGCCAAGGATTCCACCGCCGAGCTGTATCACTTCATCGGCAAGGACATCCTGTACTTCCACGCGCTGTTCTGGCCGGCGATGCTGGAATACAGCGGCTTCCGCACCCCTACCGGCATCAATGCCCACGGCTTCCTCACCGTGGACGGCGCCAAGATGAGCAAGAGCCGCGGCACCTTCATCACCGCCGAATCGTACCTGCGCCACCTCAACCCCGAATGGCTGCGCTATTACTTCGCCGCCAAGCTGGGCAGCGCCATCGAGGACATCGACCTCAACCTGGACGATTTCGTCGCCCGGGTGAACAGCGACCTGATCGGCAAGTACGTCAACATCGCCAGCCGCGCCGCAGGTTTCATCAGCAAGCGCTTCGACGGCCGCCTCGCCGCCGACCTGGGCGACGCCCCGTTGATCGCCCGCCTGCAAGCCGCCGCCGAGCCCATCGCCGAATGGTTCGAAGCCCGCGAGTACGGCCGCGCGCTGCGCGAGATCATGCTGCTCACCGACGAGGTGAACCAGTTCGTCGACGCCAACAAGCCGTGGGAAATGGCCAAGCAGGAAGGCCGCGATGCCGAGCTGCAACGCGTGTGCTCGGTGCTGATCAACGCGTTCCGCCTGCTGACCATCTACCTGAAACCGGTGCTGCCCAAGCTGGCCGCCGACGTCGAAGCGTTCCTGCAAGTGCAACCGCTGACCTGGGCCGACGCGCAAACCCTGTTGCGCGATCACGCGATCGCGCCGTACCAGCACCTGATGACCCGGATCGACCCCAAGGCGGTGCAGGCGATGGTCGAGGAGAACAAGCAGACGCTGGCCCCCGCCGAGGCAGCCCCCGCGCAGGCCGCCGCGCCGGCCTATGAGATCCCACCGATCGCCGAGACCATCGGCATCGACGACTTCATGAAGATCGACCTGCGCGTGGCGAAGATCATCGAGGCCAAGGCGGTCGAGGGTGCCGACAAGCTGGTGTCGCTGACGCTGGACATCGGTAGCGAGACGCGCCACGTGTTCGCCGGCATCAAGTCGGCCTACGCGCCGGAAGCGCTGGTCGGCCGCATGACGGTGATGGTCGCCAACCTGGCGCCGCGCAAGATGAAGTTCGGCGTGAGCGAAGGCATGGTGCTGGCCGCCGGCGGCGACGGCGGGTTGTACATCCTCAGCCCGGATTCGGGCGCGCAGCCGGGCATGCGGGTGAAGTGATCCGCCCCTGCGGCGAATCGCGCCTGAGGCCGATCCGCCCCACGCAAAACGAAAATGCGACGCCGCGGCGTCGCATTTTTTACGTCGGCGCCGCGTGGCGCGCTGCTAGGCTGCAAACATCCCAAGACCCGCTGGAGACCGCCATGCAGCTCAATCTCGCCATCGCCCCGCTCGTTTCGCTGATCGCCGGCATCCTCATCCTGGCCATGCCGCGCTTGCTCAACTACATCATTGCCCTCTATCTCATCATTATCGGCCTCGTCGGATTGTTCGGGCATTGAGCGGCCGATAACCCCTCCTGGCAGCAGCGCGAGAACTTGTCGTACTCCACGCGCCGCCCGCGTTTCGCACCGCTCGCCAGGACCGTTTCGCAGGGTTTTGTCAGCCGCTCCAAGCCCGTACCGCGCAGGCCCCGCGCGGTACCGACCGCCGCGCCGCCAGCGCCCGCCCAGGGCGCTTCGTTGAGCCAGACTGCCATCCGAAGGAAGAACATCATGGGACGCTTCGTCGCGAACACCCTGTCCGAGCCGCTACGCCTGTTCCTCGCCGCCACGTTCAGCCGTGGCCCGCGCAAATTGCCGTGGGCAGACACCGGACCGGATCGCTACCCTGAAACGATGCCCGCGACCAGCGGGCAGGCCGGACACACGCTGCACGACGGCGCGCCCCGCGAACCGTTCCGCAGCGTCTGCGATGGGGAAACCGAGATGATTGCCAGAAAACTACGGATCCGCGGCCGGGTACAGGGCGTGGGCTTCCGCTATTCCGCCTGGCTGGAGGCCAAGCGCCTGGACGTGGCCGGCTGGGTGCGCAACCGCGACGACGGCAGCGTCGAGCTGTTCCTGCAAGGCGACGCCGCCGCGGTCGCCAAGGTGGAGGATTGGGCGCATCGCGGCCCGAATGCGGCGTATGTCGAAAGCGTGGAAGGCGAGGATTGCGCGCTGGAGGATTGCGCCGGCTTCCAGGAGCGTTCCACCGTCTGAGAGCCTGTTCAAGCTCTGAGCACGGGTGGCTACGGCCGGGATGGCCATGTGGAACGACGGGCCAAAAAAAACCCGGAACACGTCCGGGTTTCAAACAACATCTACAAAGGAGAAACTATCAAGACGCACCTTGCTGCATCCCAACAGAGCTTTCAATTTAACGGATTTGATGCAGGATGGTCAATCAATTCAAGGCATTGCGGGCCGAACGGCGTGCAATGCAACCATATGTGACGCTTTGTGCCTGAATTTAGAACGGCGTCATACGACGGGCGGCACCCACCCTTTCGCCACTGCGTATAATCGCCTTTTTCCAGTTTGGCCCTCCCCCGCGCATGTACCTGCCCGACCCCCGCCTCTACCCCCGCGTCAATCCGCAGAACCCGGTGATCCGGGCGCTGATGTCCTATCTCACCGAGACCGATGCCGCTGCCGCGGCCGGCAAGCACGACGCACTGGCGCAGCAGGTGCGCGAGCTGCTGGCAACGCATGACCACTACGCGCTCAACGGCGCGCTGACCCAGGCGCCATCGCAGGAAGCCTACAAGGCGCTGTGGCAGGTGCTGCGCAACGAGGTCGAGACACCGCCGGCCGGCGCGGCGTCGTGGGCCGTGCCGTTCGTGCTGCCCATCGTGCTGGTGGCCGGCGCGCGCGGTCAAACCACGTTGCCCGGCCGGGTGGACGGCGATGCCGTGCTGGCGTTGCTGCGCCAACACGGCGTGATCGCGCCCGACGCCGAATGCCGGCTGTCCGGCGCGCTGGTGCATCCGGGCGACCTCGCCGCGGTCAACCCGGCGACGCTGGCCGACTGGCGCGATCCGGCGCAGGCCGAGGCCATCGGCCGGGTGGTGCGTGAAGCGCCGGTGTCATTCAAGGACGAAGGCGTGTTCCTGCGTTTCCTGGTCGGCAGCGCGATCCAGCAGCGCGACGCCGCGCCGGCGATCCGCCTCGGCGGCCAGGTGGGCGCCTGGGGCATGCCGCTGGCGCAGGCCATCGGCGACGCGCTCAAGCTGGACGGCCTGACGCTGTTCGCCATTCCGCGCGTACCGCAAAGCTGGCTGGCCGCGCAGGAGGCCGCGCGCGTCACCCACCTGGAAACGCGATTGCAGGTCGCCGCCAGCAACGCCCTGCGCAGCATCCGCAGCAAGGGCCGCACCCCGGTGGCCACCATCGCCGCGCACGAGGGTGGCGAGATCCGCATCACCTTCTCCAGCCTGGAGGACGCCGAGCGCTGGGAAGGCTTCGTCTGGCCGCTGGCGCCGCTGGACAGCGCCGAGCACGTGCGCGACTTCGCCGACGCGCTGTTCCGCGAATGCCAGCTCGACGACATCCGCGTGATCGACACGGTGCAGCCGGACAAGGATGGCGAGCTGCCGTTCTTCGTCACCGCGCACTATCTTCCCAAGCCCCATCACTGAGCGCCGCCGCGCGCATCGAGGACGACCGATGAGCTATTACCGCCACCACGTGTTCTTCTGTCTGAACGAGCGCCCGGAGGGCGAGCGCCAGAGCTGCAACCGCTGCGGCGCCAGCGAGATGCAGGGCTACGCCAAGGACCGCATCAAGCAACTGAAGCTGGCCGGCCCCGGCCAGGTGCGCATCAACAAGGCCGGCTGCCTGGATCGCTGCGAGGAAGGCCCGGTGATGGTGATCTACCCGGAAGAAACCTGGTACACCTACGTGGATCGCGCCGACATCGACGAGATCATCGAAGAGCATCTGGTGCACGGACGCGTGGTGGAGCGGCTGAAGCTATGACACGCGTCCTGCTCCCGTTGCTGCTGGCCGCGGCGCTGGTCGCCTGCGGCAAGAAGGAGGAAGCCCCCGTCGCCTATGGCGGCAACGCCGTGGTGTCCGCCGCAGCCGAGGCGACCGACGCCGCCGGCGCCGCACCGCAGGCCGCGCCCAAGCGTCATATCGCCGTGCGTCACGCCCTCACCGTCGAAACCGCGCCGGACCGGCTGGACGCCGCCTGGCAGGCGGCCCAGGCGCGCTGCGTCGAACCGACGTGCGAACTGCTCTCCGCCAATCTGCAACGCGACAGCGACTACTCGCCCGGCGTGGCGCAACTGTCGCTGCGCATCGCACCGGGCGCGGTGACGGGCTACCTTGCCGCGCTGGGCCAGCAGGGCCGGGTGGTGTCGCAATCGACCGAGCGCGAGGACAAGACCGACGAGGTGATCGACACCGAGGCACGTCTGAAGAACCTGGCGCAGTTGCGCGACAACCTGCGCCAGATGCTGGACAGCCACAACGCCAAGCTGGAGGAACTGCTGGCGGTGCAGAAAGAGCTGGCGGCCACCCAGGCCCAGCTCGACGCCGCCGCCGGGCAGCGCCTGGCGCTGGCCAACCAGACCGAAAAAGTACGCATCGACGTCGAATTGCGCGCCGCGCGCTCGGTGGCCGAGCGCAGCGTGCTGATGCCGCTGGCCGACGCCTGGCACGACATCGGCCACAACTTCATGCAGAGCGTGGCCGCCCTGCTCACCTTCGCCGCCGTGGCACTGCCGTGGCTGCTGGTGCTGTGGCTGCCGCTGCGCTGGGTGCTCAAGCGCCGCCGCCTGCGCCGCCAACGCCGCGCCGGGAGCGACGCGCCATGAACGCCGCCCGCAAGGCCCCCGCCTTCCAGCCGCTCGACATCGCCGGCCCCGCCGGCCGGCTGGAATGCCTGAAGCTGGAATCCGCCCTCGACGACACGCGCGGCATCGTGCTGGTCGCCCACCCCAACCCCACCGAGGGCGGCACCTTCACCAACAAGATCGTGCACACGCTGGCCAAGACCATGAGCCGCCTGGGCTACGTGGCCTATTGCCCCAACCTGCGCGGCGTCGGCAATTCCGAGGGCACGCACAGCCGCGGCGAGCACGAGCCGGACGACATGGCCGCCGTGCTGGCCCAGGCGCGCGCCGAAAACCCCGGCGTCGGCCGCGTGGTGCTGGCGGGCTTCTCCTTCGGCACGCTGGTGCAGAGCCGGCTGCGGCAACGGCTGGGCGACGACGAAGTCGCCGGCATGATCCTGGTCGGCCCGGCGGTCAGCCGCTACGACTTCCCGACCGTGCCGCCCGACACCGTGGTGATCCACGGCGAGCAGGACGAGGTCATCAGCCTGAGCGCGGTGCTGGACTGGGCGCGTCCGCAACACCTGCCGGTGCTGGTGGTGCCCGGCGTCGGCCATTTCTTCCACGGCCGGCTGACCCAGCTGGGGCAACTGGTCGAGCGGGAGTGGCGCTGCCGCGCTTGAGCGGTATCCACGGGCGGGGCCGATGAACCTGATCGCCGAGCACTTTCCCGATTCCTGGCTGCTGGCCGGCTGGCTGCTCACGCTGTGGTGCCTGCTGCATGCCGCGCGGCGCGTGCCGTGGCTGACGCTGCGGCAATCCGAACTGACCGCGTGGTTCGGCGCCACGGTGGTGGTGCTGGTGCTGTGGCAGTTCAAGGCGCAGTTGCAGCCGGGCATCGCCTTCCACTTGGTGGGCGCCACCGCGCTGACGCTGATCGCCGGGCCGGAGCGCGCACGGTTGGGGCTGGCGGTGGCACTGGCGGCCGACGCCGCGCAGGGCGACGGGCAATGGGCCAGCCTGGGCCTGTCGTGGCTGGTGATCGCCGGCCTGCCCACCACGCTGACCGCGGCGCTGCTGCGGCTGGCGCAGCGGCGGCTGCCGGCCAACTACTTCGTCTACATCTTTCTCAACTGCTTCGCCGCCGGCGCGCTGTCGATGTGGGCGGTGGGGCTGGCGGGCTGCGCGCTGCTGGCGCTGGCCGGCGCCTACCCGGCCGCCTTCCTGTTCGAGGAGCAGTTCCCGTACTACTTCCTGATGGGCTGGCCGGAAGCCTTTCTCACCGGCATCCACCTGACGCTGCTGGTGGTCTACCGCCCGCAGTGGGTCCGCACCTTCGACGATCGTTTCTACCTTTGGCGCAAGTAGCGCCGTCCTGCGACGCGGCCCGACCGACCGACGACACGCAACGGTTCCCGCCAACCGCGCATCGCATCGTCGCGCGCCGGTAGTCGGCCCCTCCCAAAGACCTGCCCGCCTTGCGGCCCGACGCGCTCAAGCTGTGGTGTCAGATCGCCCTGGCGCTGGTCTACATTGGATGCAACGTCCAGCCCGTCGCCCGCCCATGCACAGCATCCGCTTCCGTCTCAACTTCCTGCTGATCGTCACCGTCACCCTCGCCCTGGCCATCTCCGGTGCCTACAACTACTACACCGGCGAGCGGCGGCTGACCGACGAGATGCAGGAGCGCGAAAGTACCCTGCGCGCGCGGCTGGAGACCGTGCTGCCGGGGCAGATCTGGAATTTCGACGAAGGGCAGCTCATCAACACCCTCCAGGCCGAGATGGGCTGGCCCGACCTGGTCTACCTCGGGGTATTCGATCCGCCCCAACTGGCCATCGCCCGCGCGCGCGACGGCAACCGGATCGTGGTCGGCACCACCTCGCCGCCGCCCGGCTCGTCGTCGCTGGAGATCGAGTACGAGGGCCGTCACATCGGCACCGTGTACTACAAGACCTCGAAGGAACGGGTCGAGCAGCGGCTGCAAGGCGTGATCCACCGCAAGATCGTCGAGATCATCGTGGTCGACGCCATCATCATCACCGTGCTGGCGCTGGGGCTGTCGCTCGTCGCACTGCGCCCGCTGTCCAGGCTGCGGGCGGTGCTCGACCGCATGGCGCAGCAGCAGCACGAGGATTTCTCGCTGCTCGAATTGCAGGATCTGGGCAAGCGGCGCGACGAACTGGCCGACGTGGGCAACAGCGTGGTCCGCATCGCCATGCGCCTGATGGACGAACTGGAGGACCGCAAGCTGGCCGAGGCGACCATCCGCGACGCCAAGCGCGAGGTGGAGGACGCCTACCGCCAGCTCAAGGCCACCCAGGCCAGCCTGGTGCAGTCGGAAAAGATGGCCTCGCTGGGCGGGCTGGTCGCCGGCGTGGCGCACGAGGTGAACACCCCCGTGGGGGTGATCCTCACCAGCGCCTCGGTGCTGGCCGAAGAGACCGGCGCCTTCCGCGAGCGCGTCGAGGCCGGGCAGGTGAAGAAATCCGACCTGCTGGCGTACTGCGGCACCGCCAGCGATTCCGCCACGCTGATCCTCAACAACGCCGAGCGCGCCGCATCGCTGATCCAGAGCTTCAAGCGCGTGGCGGTGGACCAGGCGTCCGAGGCGCGCCGCACCTTCGAATTGCGCCAGTACCTCGGCGAGATCGTTACCAGCCTGACCCCGGCGCTGCACCGGCGACCGATCGAGATCAAGCTGGATTGCCCCAAGCCCATCGAAATGGACGGCTTTCCCGGCGCGCTGTCGCAGATCGTCACCAACCTGCTGACCAACACCCTGGCGCACGCCTTCGACGACGACGAAGCCGGCACCGTCACCCTGACCGCCAGCAGCGAGGGCGACGTGGTGACGCTGGTATTCGCCGACGACGGGCGCGGCATCCCGCTCCAGCATCTGCCCAAGGTGTTCGATCCGTTCTTCACCACCCGGCGCGGTCTGGGCGGCAGCGGCCTGGGGCTGCACGTGGTCTACAACCTGGTGACCCAGACCCTGGGCGGCGAGATCGTGGTGCAGAGCGAAGTCGGCCAGGGCACCACCTTCTTCATCCTGCTGCCGCGCGTGGCGCCGCTGCGGGGCGGCAAGGACGAGCAGGCCGCATGAGGGCCGACCGTCGGTGAAAACAAACCGTTGCACCGTGCCCGCGCCGCCGCTGTAAGCTGCGCGCTTCCCCGCCCCATCGGTCACGCCATGCCCCGCCTGCCCCTGCTCGCCGCCCTGCTGTCGCTCCTGGCCGGTTGTGCCACCACCCCGCCCTCGCCCGCCCCGGCCCCCGCACCGCAGCCCCAGGCCGCCTCGGAACCCGCCGGCATGGCCGCATCGCAGCCGGCCGCCGAGGTTGCCAGCGAACCGCAGGCCACAACGGCCAGCGAGCCGGTGGAAGTGGCCGTCCCCACCCCGCCGCCCAGCTCCGCGCCGCGCCGCCTGAGCGAAGCCGAGGGCCGCGCGCTGCTGGAACGCCTGCTGCCGCCGAAGATGCCCGACCGCGCGGGCTGGACCGACGACATCCTCGACGCCTTCACCGCGCTGAAGATCCCCTACAGCGCGGAATACTTCTGCGCCTCGGCCGCGGTGATCGAACAGGAATCCAGCTGGCAGGGCGACCCCGGCGTGCCCGGCCTGCCCGCCATCGTCTGGAAAGCCATCGACGAGCGCGCGTCGCGCTACCACGTGCCGCTGACGGTGGTGAAGGCCGCCCTGCTCAAGCCCTCGCCCACCGGCGCCAGCTACAAGCAGCGCATCGACACGCTCTCCACCGAGCGCCAGATGAACGACCTGTTCGAGGACATGGCGCGCGAGGCCAGCAACCTGGGCCTGCCGCTCAATATGCGCAACCCGATCCGCACCGGCGGGCCGATGCAGGTCAGCGTGGAGTTCGCCGAGAACCACGTGCGCGCCTGGCCCTATCCCTACGCCAAGCGCGGCAGCGTGCGCCAGCAGGTGTTCACCCGCCGCGGCGGCACCTATTTCGGCATCGCCAACCTGCTGCACTACCCCGCGCCCTACAGCGAGATGATCTACCGCTTCGCCGACTACAACGCCGGGCGCTACGCCAGCCGCAACGTGGCCTTCCAGCAGGCGGTGGAACGGCTCACCGGCAAGCAGCTGTCGCTCGACGGCGACCTGCTGCGCTACCAGAACGGGCGCCCGGTGGGCACCAGCGACAGCCAGGCCGCGCTGTACACGCTGGGCGAGCGCCTCAAGCTGTCGCGCGAGGCGATGCTGCGCGACCTGCAACAGGAAAAGATGTCCGGCTTCGGCAACAGCGAGACCTACAAGCGCGTGTTCGCGCTTGCCGACGCCGCCGCCGGCAAGCCATTGCCGCGCGCCGCGCTGCCGCAGATCCGACTCAAGAGCCCCAAGATCACCCGCAAGCTGACCACCGAGTGGTTCGCCGAGCGCGTCAACGGCCGCTACCAGACCTGCCTGGCACGCCGTCCCTGAACAGGTCGCCAGAATGGACAAGGGCCGGCATGCGCCGGCCCTTGCTCATCGTGCAGGAGCACGACCGTGGCGCTCAGGGATCGATCAGTTCGCCGTTGACCATCCACAGCGTGCCGAAACGATCGGTCAGCATGCCGAAGGCGCCGGCCCAGTAGGTGCGCTGCATCGGCATGGTCACCTGCCCGCCGACGGCCAGCGCGTCGAACACCCGCTGCGCCTCGTCGATGCCGGGGTAGATCAGCGACAGCGAAAAGCCCTTGATGCCCTCGTAGGGCATGCCCGGCGGGCAATCGGACCCCATCAGCCGCTGCCCCTCGGCGAACACCAGCCGCGCGTGCAGGATGCGCGCATCCTCGTCGGCCGACGCCTCGCCATCGCCGAGGGCATCGGCCTGGGTGGTCATGCTCAGCGTGCCGCCGAACACGCTTTCGTAGAAGCGCATCGCGGCGGCGCACTCGCCGTCGAAGACAAGGTAGGCATTCAATTGGGGCATGGCGGTTCCGGGTTGGCACGATAACCGGAATCTAGCACCTGCTCTGGTCGCGCGCCGCCGGTTCGCGCTTCCCGGCGACCTTGCCGGCGCGGCTCAGGCCGGCGCCGCCGGGTTCCGCGCCACCTGGCTGTGCAGCGGGATCGCCATGCGATTCCAGGCATTCATCAGCGCGATGGTGAAGGTCAGCTCGGCGCGGGCGCGTTCGTCGAAATGCGGCACCAGCGCGGCATAGTCCTCGTCGCGCCCGTGCTGCGCCAGCGAAGTCACCGCCTCGGCCCAGGCCAGCGCCGCACGCTCGGCCTCGTCGTAGAAATCGACCTCGTGCCAGGTGACCACGCTGTTCACCCATTGCCAGTCGTGGCCCAGCGCCAGCAGGCGGCGCGCGTGCATGTCGACGCAATAGGCGCAGCCGTTGAGCTGCGAGACACGCAGGTTGACCAGTTCGATCAGCGATTCGCCCAGCACGCCGGACTGGAGCGTGGCGGTGGTGGCAAGCAACGCCTGATAGGTTTCGCGCGCGGCGCTGCGGTAGGCGGTGGGGGGATTCAGGGACATGACGGGCTCCGGTTGGCGGCCGGCAACCGCGCCGGCCTGCCCCTTAGACGCAGCGCCTAGACCGCTTGTGACAGCGCGCCGTCGATGCCGATCAGGCCCGCCAGCTTTTCCGGGTTGCGGATGGCGTACAGCGCGTGGATGCGCTCGCCGTCGCCAACCACCGAATAGGCGGTGACCAACTGACCATTCAGCCAGTGCAGCAGCCCCGGTTCGCCGTTGAATTCGACGATGCGGAACGCCTCGCGCATCTGGCTGCGCTGGCGCGCCAGCACGTGATAGAGCCGTGCGATCCGCGCCGCGCCCTGTAGCGGCCGCAGCGCGGCCACCGCCTTGCCGCCGCCGTCGGACACCAGCACCGCGTCGTCGGCGAACAGGGCGCGCAGCGTGTCGAGCCCACCGCCGCGCGCCGCCTCGGCGAAACGCGCCAGCAACGCGCGGTGGTGCTCCGGGGTGATCGCGAAGCGCGGCCGGCCGGCGCGCACCCGCTCGCGGGCGCGGTGCACCATCTGCCGGCACGCCGCCTCGCTCTTGCCCAACATCGCGGCGATCTCGCGGTAGTCGTTGTCGAACACCTCGTGCAGCAGGAAGGCCGCACGCTCCTCCACGCCCAGCCGCTCCAGCACCGCGAGGAAGGCCACCGACACGTCCTGGGCGAACTCGTACTGCTGGTCGGGGCCGGGCTGGGAACCCGGCAGTGCATCCAATGCGATCGGCTCCGCCAGCCAGGGACCGACGTAATGCGCGCGCTCGCGTTGCGCCGCGCGCAGGCGGTCGATGGCGGCGCGGGTGGTCACCGTCACCAGCCACGCCTCGGCGGAATCGAGCGCGGCGGGCGCGGCATCGTGCCAGCGCAGGTAGACATCCTGCACCACATCCTCGGCCTCGGCACGGGTGCCGAGCATGCGATAGGCGAGCGCGAACAGGCGCGGGCGGTGGGTTTCGAATTGGCGGTGCGGCAAGGATGGCTCCGGACGAAAAGCGGCTGGCAAAGCCCGGCCAAACGGTCCTGGCAACCCGCGCGGCACGCCAGTACGGCAAACGAGCGCGACGCGGTCAGGAGCGCTTTGTTGATCGGGCGACCCCGCCCAGACGTGCGGGATCGCCCGATTGTGACAGGCCGCCGACGCGCGGCGCCCGGATCACGCCTTGTCGGCCACGCCGCCGGCCGCCTGGTCCTGGCCGACGTTGGCCAGGTTCACGTAGCGGTCGCCGCCGGGCAGGTTCTTCAACTTCAACGACAGGTCGCCCAGGAGCTTGAGCAGATCGTCGCTGCCATCCTGCCGGGGCAGCAGCATGCTGAACGGCTGGCGCACCGGCGTGCCGGAAAGCTGACTGAGCAGGTCGCCGGCGGTGCCGGGGAAGTAGCTGCGCAGGTCGTTGGCCGGCGATGTCTGGCCGTCCGCGTCGTCCTGCGGCAGCTGCCGTTGCGCGCCCTGGGCGCCGCTGCTGCTGGCGTAGGCGGCCTCCTGGATCGACTGGTAGCGGACTTCGATCTCGAAATCGAACACCCGGCCGTCGGCGGTGGTGAGCTTGCCGCGGCCGACGAAGGAGCTGGCGTCCTCCAGCCGGAACGCGGCGGCCTGGCTGGCGCCCTGGGCGCCGCGGCTGTCGTAGGTGGCCATGCTGGCGGTGGATTGGGCCGCCAGTTCGAACGAATCGAAATCGACTTTCATGCCCTTGGCCTGATCGCCGAACAGTTGCTCGGCGAAGCTGCCGAGGAACTGCTGCGCCATGTCCAGCGTGGCCTGGCCCAACTGGCCCACGCGCCGGCCGATGGCGCTGTCCGACGGCTGCGCGGCGGCCAGCAGGCTGTCCAGCCCCTGGGTGGTGGAGGCGGCCCCGCTGCGGCCGGCCTGGCTGGTGCCGGCGCGCGGGTAGTTCTGGAGCGCAGTGGGGAGGCTGCCGGTGGTGGATGGCGTTTTCATGGCGGTATTCCAATACGGGACAATCCGTTATCGGCGCAATCGGGCCGGGCTTGAATGGCATTGCGTCGGTTGGGATCGCCCGGCAAGGCCAAGGTTGCAGCTCATCCTGGCACATCGCCGACAGCCGGGAACGGAAAGCTTTCAGCCGGCCACGACGTTGTGATAAACATGCGTGCCGGGGCGGCGCTGCGCAGGGTCGCCATCGGGGCCACCAACAGGAGCATGCGGGGATGAATGCCGGGAACGCGCGCAAGGCACAGGCGCAATGGAGCGTGCCGCCACCGACCGGTCGCCGGCCGGCGCTCGCCTGACGCGCGCGATGGCCTCCCGCTTCGTACCCGTGCTCGGCCACTCCGCCGAGATCATTCCGTTTCCCGCTGAACGAGCCCCCACCCAAGGCGAAATGAAGAAGATCGACGATATCGACGTAAAGATCCTGGAGATCCTGTCGGAGGACGCGCGCGCCTCCATCTCCGAGATCGGCCGGCGCATCCACAAGTCGCGCACCGCCGTCGAGGCGCGCATCGCGCGCATGGAGCAGGCGCACATCATCCGGGGTTACCGCGTGATCCTGGGGGAACAGGGCCCGCGCGTCGGCCCCGCCAACGAAGCGTTCCTGATCATCCGCCATTCCGGCGGCAGCGATTGCCACATCATCTGGAACGAGATCAAGGAATACCCCAACGTGGTCGAGTGCCATTCGCTGTTCGGCCCGCTCGACCTCATCGTGAAGATGCGCTACGCCCAGTTCGAGGAGCTGATGGCGATGAAGGAGCATCTGAACGGCATCAGCGAAGTGCGCGAAGTGACGATTTGTCCGGTGCTCAAAACCTGGTCTTAGCGCCTGGGGTTCCTGTCGACTCCGGTGATGGATCGTACTGAGGCAAGCCCCCGGCAAAGCCGGGGGCGTGTTGTTTCTGGTTTGCCGGCAACGGCGCTCTCTGGATCGATTCCACTCCCCCCGCCCTCGCCGCCGCGAGGGGGCCTCGCTTTGCTCGGGGCGCGTTGGCATGCGCCGGTGTTGTCGCCAACGCCTCCACCGATGGCAAGCCCCCGGCGGAGCCGGGCGCATAGCGACCTCTGTCTGCCAGCCACGACCCTATCCTGATTCACCCCGACTCCCCCCGCCCTCGCCGCAGGAGCCTTGATGGCTGGAACACGCAAATGGGAGCACAACCCGCATCGGGCCCCCGGCAAAGCCGGGGACTTGGCAACAGTGGTTCGCCAACACCGGCTCCCTTGATCGATTCCACTCCCCCCGCCCTCGCCGCCGCGAGGGAGCCTCGCTTCGCTCGAGTGCATTGGCAGGCGTCGGTGCCGGTTGCTGACGCCGCCACCGATGGCCAGCCTGGGTAAAGGCGGGGGCGATGCTTGGTCGAGCTGCCGGCGACGGCGCTCCCTGATCGATTCCGCTCCCGGCGGCTTCCCCATGCAAAAAAGGCCGACCCGTTGCCAGGTCGGCCAAGCGTCGCCGCAGAAAAACTCTTTACCGGGGAAGCGGTCTCGTCGCGTGCCGCGCTGGGGCGAATCGACCTTCAAACGCGGGATGCGTTGGTCGGTGGGCCGGATGGCTGCGCGAAGCGCGGCGCGGCAGATAGCCCTCCTCTCTGCAAGCCGTGCGACAAAGCAGACATCGGCCCACGGACCAACCCGCAGGGAAGGACTTCCTTCGCACCCGCGTTTGAAGGTCGATTCGCCCTATGCCGCATCCAGTTCCTGGCGCTTGCGATCGATGAGGGTGGGCAGTACCGAGAACACGCTGCCGGGGTTGGTTTCGGCCAGCAGGTCGGCCGCGCGCCGCGCCACGTTGTAGTTGTAGCGATAGCTGGTGTGCTGGTGCCCCAGCACCACCAGGATCACCTCGCGCGCCTGCTCGTCGATCTTGAACTGGTCGGCGTCGGCATCCAGCGCGCCGATGGTGGCCAGCGCCCTGCCCTCCACCGAGTACACCAGCGAACCGGGCGCCACCCGCTTGGCCTTGCGCGAGAACAGCGGGGTGATGGTTTCGCCGCCGCTGGCGATGTCGATCTCCAGGCAGCCGTCCAGGCCGCCCACCGCGTGGCCGCCGATGCTGGCGCCGAACAGCAGCGCCGCGGCGTTGTAGGCATCGACCACGTTGTTGATCAGGCGCGGGCCGCTGCTCATGAAGTGGTGGATCAGCCGCTCGTTGGCCGGACGGGTGCCGGTGAAACCCAGCTGGTGCAGCTGCTGCTGGTAACCGGCGATCTCGGGACGCAGCATGAAGTGCTCCCGGTCGTCGACGATGTGCTGCAACGCGCCCAGCAGGTGGCGCTCGTAATGCCGGGTCTGGAACACGGTCACGCCCGAGATGCGCGCGACACAGGCGTTGGCCACGCCGGCCGCGGCGGCGGCCGCGGAAATATGGACTTGTTCGATCATCGTGGACTCCTGAAAACCTGTTACGGATGTGCAACCGTTGCCGCGGCGCGGGCGCCCGGGCCGACTTGGCGCGGCTGGCAAAACCCAGCCAGGCGGTCCCGGCGGGAAGCGCGAAACGCGCGACGCGGCCGGGAGGGTCTGGTCAGCCGCGTCTAGACGGCCGCCAGCGTGCGGCAGCTCTTGTCGTCGATATCCAGTTGCTCGGGAATGGGGCTGGCCAGCCAGACGATGCCGGGGCACGTGGCCAGGTCCACCGTCGGCACCATGCGCTCGCCCTGCGAGATGAAGATGCGGTGGCCGCGGTACGACGGCAGTTGCCGCAGGTTGGCTTCGTAGACCGGCGAGGGACCGGGGTAGATGCCTTCCCTGCGGCCGATCAGGAACACGATGCGCCCGTACTGCCGGCGCTGCGCCTCCAGCTTGTCGATCGGCCGCCCCAGGTAGGCGTCCACCGCCAGCTCCAGCAGATTGGGGCTGTAGCAATCGCCGAACAGCGCGGGCGCCACGCCGCCGTGCATGCGCGCGCCGGCCTCGATCATCACCGGGCCGTCGTCGCTCCAGATCAGCTCCATGTGCAGCGGGCCGACCGTCAGTTGCAGCGCGGCGGCGGCTTCGCGGGCGTAGTCCAGCAGCGGCGCGTAACGGGCGTCGTGCGGGTCCAGCGCCTCCAGGCCGGCGTAGACGAAGCGGGCGCCGTTGCATTCCACCTTGTCGTAGACGCACACCGACGCCACGGTGTAGCCGCCGGCGTGGGCCACCAGGTCCACCACGTATTCCGGGCCTTCGACGAAGGGCTGCACCACGAAGCCGCGGTTCACTTCGCCCAGGTCGTTCACCTGGCCCCAGGCCGAATCGCGCAGCGCCTGGCGCGCGCCTTCGCGGCCGTGGGCGAAACGCACGCCGTCGGTGCTCGCCGAGTTCACCGGCTTGACCACGTAGGCGATCTCTTCCAGATCCGCCGTGGCCTGGTCGATGCGCTCGGGGTTGTGGATGAACAGCGACGGGATATGGCGCAGCCCGGCGGCGGCCAGCGCCTGCTGCATCGGGTATTTGTCGCGGCGCAGCGCGGTGCTGGCGGCCGGGTTGCCGGGCAGGCCCAGCCGTTCGGCCAACGCGTCGGCGGCGGCGACCGCCATCTCGCAGCCGGCCACCACCGCCACCGCGCGCGCCGCGCCGAACTGCGCCAGTGCTTCGTCGATATCGAACAGCCGCCCGTCCAGGAACCCCGCCGGCTGGAAGCCGCGGGCGAAGCGCGCCGAGATGTGCGGCGACGAACGCACCGCCACGCAGGGATAGCCCAGGCTGACGAAGCGGGGCGCATACAGCGTGCCGCTGGAGAACGGGTCGACGACGATCACGTACTGGTCTTGGAGCGGAATCATGGCTCTCTCGTTGGAATTCTGGAAAAAAACGCCGCCGGCACGGATCACGCCGGCGGCAAGAGGGGACACTTCACGACAATGCGCGGCGACTACCCCGACCCGCCGCGCCACGTTTTCTTGACGCGGCTGACAAAACCCTCCCGGCTGCGTCGCGCGGGGGCGCCGAGCCTTACTTGCCGTACTTACCCGTACTGTCTGCGTTTCGCGCTTCTTGCCAGGACCGCTTCGCTGGGTTTTGTCAGCCGCTCTCAACGCACTGTCTCAACCCGGCTCGGCCACCGCGCGCACCGGGGCGCCGCCCAGGCGCGGCAGCACCAGCACGCTCAGCAACAACCCCGCCGCCACCAGCACGAACACCTCCGGCGCGGCCTGCCGGCCGAACAGCCGTTCGGTGATCAGCCCCGCCAGGATCAGCGGCGCCGCACTCTGCATCAGCAGGTAGTAGAAGGCGCTGATCGAGGCGATGCGGTCGGCGTCGGCCGGGCTGCGCGCCAGTTCGATCAGCTTCCTGCGCAGCTGGATGCGCAGGTGATTGATCGAGTAGCCGATCAGGAAGCAGGCGCCGATGGAAACCGCCGCCACGCCCGCATACACCAGCACGGCATCCATCAGCAGGATCAACAGCGGCGGCACGTAATCGGGCACCCGCGCGCTCGGCAGCACCGCCGCCAGGAAGGCGCCGACGCCCGCCACGCCGCTGGCCAGACCGAAATCGGCCGCCGTCCAGTGGTTGAGCGACTGGTAGATCACCGGCGTCAGCGTGTTGAACGCGCCGATGTGAAAGCCGATCATGCCCAGCCCCAGGCACAGCGCCCGCAGCAGCCGGCCGTCCACGCCCTGCACCTGTTCCATGCCGCCGGCGCGCGGCGCCGGCATCGCCGCGCCGGCCACGCGCTCAGCGTGCAAACGCCCCAGCGGCGACACCAGCACCGCCAGCGCCGCCAGGCAGCCGGCCGAGCAGAACACCAGGGCGAAGCGGTCGATGCCCAGGCCTTCCAGCACCAGGCCGCCCAGCGCCGCGCCGCCGAAGGCGCCGAGCTGGATCGCCGTCTGCATCCAGCGCGCCGACGCTTCGCTGCTGACCACCCGCGCCAGCGAGAAGCAGGTGTTCACCGCCTCCAGCGCACTGGTGGTGAAGAAGCCCAGCACCCCCACCAGCAACGCGATCAGCACGAAGCCGTACAGACCGTGGAACAGCCCCGCCAGCGCGCAGCCCAGCACCAGCACGAAGCCGGCGGCACGCATCACCAGCGTGTGCTGGAAATCGAGCATCAGGGTCTTGCCCAGGCGGCGCGCCAGCCGTTGCAGCGAGAACGGCAGCAGCACCGACAGGCACAGCACCAGGCCCAGCGCCAGCGGCGAGCCGGTGATCTTCAGCGACGACCAGAACAGCCCGATCATCAGCCCCATGTCCACGCCGGTGAACAGCGTCACCATGGCGTAGAACGACAGCAACCGCCGCTTGTCCGCGTTCATTGCCCATCCTCGCAGGCGCTCTGCTGCTGGTTCACCGGCAGCAACTCGGTCCAGACGCGGATCTCCTCGTTGCCGGTGACGAAGGAGATCTGGTCGCAGCGGCGGATCGCCGGCAGCGCGCCGCGCTCGATCGAATGGGTGGGATAGGCGTTGTCGTGCCACGGGCAGACCAGCTTGGCGCCGCAGGCCTTGCGCCGCCCCAGGTTGAGCGGGCCGCCGCGATGCGGGCATTCGCTCGGCGCGATCACCGGCTTGACGCCGTTCTGCAACAGGAAGTAGCGGCGCGCGCCGACGGCCAGCGAGTTGAAGCTGTCCAGGGGCAAGGTGGTGATCTTCATCGGTTACTCCAGGCTGGTCACGGTGTACGAGCAGTGGTCGGAGGTGATCACCGAGCCGTGCAGCATGCCGCGCGGAATCACCACGTGTTGTCCGGCGCCGAGCGTCAGTTCGGTGAACGGGCTGGCCACCAGCCGCAGCGTGCCCTTGTCGACCACGAACAGCTCGTTGTTGCCGTGCACGTGGGTGACGGAAAGGTCGTCGCGGCATTCGTGGAAGGTATGGCTGGGCGCGCCGGACGGCGGCTCCGGCATGGGGCCTGGCTGCCAGGCCGCCAGGTCGTCGTGCCAGCCGATGTGGGCGAACAGTTCGGCGTCGGCCACGTCCTGCAACAGGCGGAATTCCTCGAAGCCGCGGATGATGTCCGGCAGCACCTGGTTGCCGTAGCGCAGCACCACCGGCCGGATCAGCTGTTCGAAGGCCATCTTGCCGTGGTGCACGTCGATGTGGGCGTGCTCGTCGAAGTAGAGGGTGTCGACGTCGTCGCCGAACGCCACGCGCATCGCCTGCGCCTGGGCGCGGGTGACCAGCGCCAGGCTGGCCTCGGTGTAGAACAGCGCGCCCAGGTAGCGGAAGAAGTGGCGGTGATTGGCCGAGACGTAATGGAAGTAATTGATCAGCGCCAGCGAGGTGGCGGTGTAGAACTGCCAGTAGTAGTGCACGCCGGGATTGAGGCCGCAATGCGCCATCAGCGTCTCGAAGATCACGCTGTGCTTCTTCTGCGCCACGCCGTAGCCGTATTCGTCGATCAGGATCTTGAACAGCTCGCTCTGCGCCGGCCCGAAATTGCCCAGCACATTGCGCGCCATCGCCGAAGCCTCGCTGAGGAAATCCCCCGCGCACTGGATCAGGAAGAACCGCGCGGCGCTGGCGGGATCGCGCGCCTGGCCGATGCATTCGAGCAGGCCGGACGGCGTGCGGGCGATCTTGTCCAGCACCTCGTCGGCATAGGCCTTGAAGGTATCGACATCCCAGTTGCCGCTGACGCTGACTTCGTCGTCCAGCCAGCCGAATACGTGACGCTCCAGCAATGGGCGGATGGCGGCGCCGGCGCACCGCAATTCATCGTCGTAAAAGGCGTTGAATTCGTCCAATTGCAATTTCTTCTGCTGCGGCAGGAAAATCAGATCCTGTTCGTAGATATTGAGCAGCAGCCGCTGCCCCATCAGATGCGAGGGCTGGTCCAATTCGTCCAGCGTCAATTCCCGGCCGAATTCGAGCTGGCACAGGTCCTGCGGCCGCAACGGGCGCAGGTAAGGGCTTTCGCAATAAAAGCCGTCGGGCTGGTCGAACAGGGGATGACTGGCGAATCTGGACAGCAACTGTTCACGGAATACCTGATCCGGATTTTTATTATTATTGAGCAGCGCATCGATGGAAGACATATGGATTCCCTTGCAGTTCTTCGTTGGAACTTTCCAAAAAATCTTACCCATCCCCTGCCGAGGTTTAAATAAACAAAGCGTTGGATTTTTAGTGAAATTGCGGAAATGAATAGTGAAATCGCCCATGCCGGCGTGCAGCGGCGCGAACCACTGCCGGGAAAACCGCGCCGCGCGGGCGCGGGCGGCCCGGGGCGAATCCCGTAGTCGGGGCCCGTGCGTATAAAAGCCCATTTCGCCCTGGCGCTTTCCGCGATAGGCAGCGTTGCATCGGTGCCCTAGAATCGGGCGCATCGCCAATTCGAGGCACTGCCGCGCCATCACCCCGGCGCGGCCCAGGCACCCGGTATCCCCGCCACGCCCGCAGCGCCCCACGCCATTCCCCATCGCCCCTTTACGCTCGAGAACCAGATGACAACGTCAGTGGATTTGCTGGGTGCGGCCGCTCACCGCAAGCTGGACCGCAACGACTACAAGACCCTCTCGCTCGCCGCGCTCGGCGGCGCGCTGGAGTTCTACGATTTCGTGGTGTTCGTGTTCTTCGCCGCAGTGCTCGGCAGCCTGTTCTTCCCGCCGGAGATGCCGGACTGGCTGCGCCAGTTGCAGACCTTCGGCATCTTCGCCGCCGGCTACCTGGCACGCCCGCTGGGCGGCATCGTCATCGCCCACTTCGGCGACCTGCTCGGCCGCAAGCGCATGTTCACGCTGTCGATCTTCCTGATGGCGATCCCCACGCTGGCGATGGGCCTGCTGCCCACCTACGCCAGCGTCGGCATCGCCGCGCCGCTGCTGCTGTTGCTGTTCCGCATCCTGCAAGGCGCCGCCATCGGCGGCGAAGTACCCGGCGCCTGGGTGTTCGTCTCGGAACACGTGCCGCGCCGCCACACCGGGCTGGCAGTGGGCACGCTGACCGCCGGCCTCACCTTCGGCATCCTGCTGGGCTCGCTGATCGCCACCGCCATCAACAGCGGCTACACCCAGGCCGAGGTGCACGACTACGCGTGGCGCATCCCGTTCATCCTGGGCGGCGTGTTCGGGCTGTTCGCGGTCTACCTGCGGCGCTTCCTGGAGGAAACGCCGGTGTTCAAGGAAATGCACGCGCGCCAGCTGCTGGCCAAGGAGCTGCCGCTCAAGGCCATCGTGAAGAACCACCTGGGCTCGGTGGTGCTGTCGATGCTGCTGACCTGGGTGCTGTCCGCCGCCATCGTGGTGGTCATCCTGTTCACCCCCACCTATCTGCAAAAGCAGTTCGCGGTCGCCCCGGCGCTGTCGTTGCAGGCCAACAGCCTGGCCATCGTGATGCTGACCATCGGCTGCGTGGTGTTCGGCATGGCCGCCGACCGCTTCGGCAGCAAATGGGCGCTGGGCGTCGGCAGCCTGGGCCTGCTGGTGACGAGCTACCTGTTCTACGGCAGCCTGGGCAGCACCACGCCGGGCGGGCTGATCGCCGGTTACATGGTGGCGGGCTTCTTCGTCGGCACCGTCGGCGCCGTGCCCTACGTGCTGGTGCACGCCTACCCCGCCGTGGTGCGCTTTTCCGGCCTGTCGTTCAGCTACAACGTCGCCTACGCCATCTTCGGCGGCCTGACTCCGGTGATGCTGACGATCTGGCTGAAGTACGACACGCTGGCCCCGGCCCATTACGTCGCCGCGCTGGCGGTGCTGGGAGTGGTGTGCGCGCTGGTGCCGATTCCGGGGAATGCCGCGCCCCATCGCGCTTTGCCGCCGCGCGACGCCGCATGACGTCAGGTTGCGGCGGCCATCCGCCGTCGCAATCGTCAGGCCCCGCCAAGCGAAGGCGTGGCTTTTTGCGCAGTGCCCGCATGACAGCTTGGCGTAACGCCGGGACGTTATGGTGAAATGCTGTTTTTTACTTACCTACAAGACAGCATGATCATCGGCATCGATCTCGGCACGACCAATAGCCTGGTCGCCATCTGGCGCGACGGACAGGCTGAGCTGGTTCCCAATGCGCATGGTCATGTGCTGACCCCTTCCGTCGTCGGCCTCGACGAGCAGGGCCGGGTCCTGGTGGGGCTGGCAGCGCGCGAACAGTTGCTGACGGAGCCGCAGCGCACCGCGGCGCTGTTCAAGCGCTACATGGGTTCCGACCATGTGTTCAAGCTGGGGGACCAGCGCTTCCGGCCGGAGGAACTGTCGGCCCTGGTGCTCAAATCGCTCAAGGACGATGCGGAGCGCCACCTGGGCGAGCCGGTCACCGAGGCGGTGATCACCGTTCCCGCCTATTTCAGCGATGCCCAACGCAAGGCGACACGCATCGCCGGCGAGCTTGCCGGACTGCGGGTGGAACGCCTGCTCAACGAGCCCACGGCAGCGGCACTGGCCTACGGCCTGCACCAGCGCGACGACGAAAAGACCTTTCTGGTGTTCGACCTGGGCGGCGGTACCTTCGACGTGTCGATCCTGGAGCTGTTCGAAGGCGTGATGGAAGTTCGCGCCAGCGCTGGCGACAACTTCCTCGGCGGCGAGGACTTCGTTTCGATCCTGGTCGAGACCTTCCTCAAGGGCCCCGGCCGGCCGTTGAAGGACGCCATGTCGCTGGAACGCGGCAGCGCGGCCAACCACCGCCTGGAGCAGGCGTTGCGCCGCGAGGGCGAGCGCGTCAAGCGCGTGCTGGGCGAGCAGGCGCAGGCCGAGTTCGCCATCGACTGGCAGGAGCAGCGCTACAGCTGGACCATCGGCGACGAGCATTTCGCCGCGCTGGTCGAACCCCTGCTGGCGCGCCTGCGCCATCCGGTGGAGCGCGCGCTGCGCGACAGCCGGCTCAAGCTGTCCGACCTGCACCAGGTGGTGCTGGTCGGCGGCGCCTCCCGTATGCCGCTGGTGCGCAAGCTGGTGGCGCGCATGTTCGGCAAGTTCCCGGCCGTCCACCTCAACCCGGACGAGATCGTGGCCCAGGGCGCCGCGGTGCAGGCCGGCCTCAAGATGCGGGATGCCGCGCTCGAGGAAGTGGTGATGACCGACGTCTGCCCCTACACCCTGGGCATCGAGGTCTCGCGCCGCTACAGCGCCACTCACGTGGAGAACGGTGTGTACCTGCCGATCATCGAGCGCAACTCGGTGGTGCCGATCAGCCGCAGCGAAACCGTCAGTACCATGTCCGACAACCAGCGCCTGGTCACCGTCCGCATCTTCCAGGGCGAATCGCGCAGCGTGGGCGACAACGTGTACCTGGGTGAGCTGGACATCAAGGTGCCGCCCAAGCCCGCCGGCGAGATCTCGCTGGAAGTGCGCTTCACCTACACCCTCGACGGCATCCTCGAAACGGAATGCACGCTCGATTCCGGCGAGCGGCACCGCCTGGTGATCGAGAAGAACCCCGGGGTGCTGGACGCCGAGGAAACCGAGCGCCGGCTGGCCACGCTGGCCGCGCTCAAGACCCATCCGCGCGACCAGCTGGAAAACACGCTGCTGCTGAATCGCGCCGAACGGCTCTACCAGGAGCGGCTGGGCGGGGAACGGGAATACGTCGGGCACCTGATCGCGCAATTCCGCGCGGCGCTCGAATCGCAGGACGCCCGCACCATCCTGGACGCGCGCCGCGAGATGCAGCGGCGACTGGACGAACTGGCCGGGGAGCTGCTGCTGTGAACGACATGCCGTGGTCCCTGCTGGGGCTGGAACCCACCGACGACCTGCGCGCCATCAAGCGCGCCTACGCCAGGCTGCTCAAGCGCATCGACGCCGAAACCGACCCGGATGGCTTCCAGCAACTGCGCGGCGCCTACGAGCACGCCTGCTACCTCGCCAGCGTATTCGAACGGGACGATGCCGATCAGGACGAGCACGACGCGCCGCCGCCACCGCATCCGGCGCAAGCGGCACCCGCCGAAGCCGTGGCAGCCGAGGCCATGCCATCGACACTGGCCGCCAGCCCCCTCGCCGACGATGTCGCCCTGCTGGTCGCCGAACTGGGCGAAGCGGATGGCGACAAGGCCATCGCCCGGCTGAACCGGCTGCTGGGCCAGGCGCATTGCACCCTGCCCGGAATGCGGCAGGCGCTGGCCGAAGCCGTGCTGCACGGCTGCGCCAGCGCCTCGTCGCCCAGCGTGGCTTTCCTCGAACATGCCGCCCGGACATTCCACTGGCTCGACCCGGTCGAGACATCGGAAGCCGTACAAGGCGCGTTGCGGTCGGTGAAGGCGCACTGGGCGGCGCAGCAGGCGACCCGGATCGCCGAGCTGTTTCAGCCTACCCAGATCGGCCCGGGGATCAAGTTGCTCGAGCAATTGCAGCGCAGCGACTGGATGCAGGAACTGGGCACGCGGGACCACTTCCAGTTGACCCTGATGCGGGCGCTGCTCGACCACGAAACGCCGCTTTGCAACCTGGACAAGATCGTCGAACTGCTGCAATGGTCCGACGATGTCCGCCATTTGCAGTTGCTCGATCCCGGCGTGGTCTATGGCTTTCGCCAGCACTATCACGCGCGGCGCAGCGTAGCGGAATCCGAAAGCTTTGAAACCGGGCTGCGTCAACTGGCGCAGGAAAACACGCGGGCATCGCCGGACGTGTGGTCCCGGCGCAAGGCAGCCCGGCAGGTACTGGCCCCGTTTTCGCCGTGGCGCGCGCGGCTGGCCTCGGTGACGAAGGATGTCCAGGACTACGCCCGGCATTTCGTCGGGGAAATCGATGCCCGTTATCCCGTTCTGGCGGAAAGGCTGGATACCCGCACCCTGGCGTTCTGGCGCGACGAGCATCCGCATTTCACCCAGGCGCCTGGCTTTATCCTGACGTTCCCCGGGGTGGTCCTGGCCATCGTGCTCTACACCATCGCCGAGAGCCACTTGCCGCCCTCGACCCTGACCACCGTCTCGATGCTCCTGCTATGGGCCACGCTGACCGGCTTGTTCCCGCTGGCACTGACCTTCTGCTGCCAGATCTGGCTACGGATGCGTCCCCGTCTCGAACGGATCAACTATGCGTTGAGCCTGCGGCTGCTGCCGTCGGCATGGCACGGCCTGCTCGATCATGGCTTCAGCACGTTGAGCTGGCTGCTGTGGAGTTCGCTATGGGGCCTGTTGATGGTGGTCATCAGCGGTTTCTTCCTGCCGGACGAGGGATGGACCTGGTCGGCGGCCTATCATGCGCTGCTCTGGGCATTGGTTCCGGGTGCCCTGCTTCTGACCAAGGCGGTGGTCAGTTGGAAATGGCGGACTCAGTGGTTTCCCCCCAAGCAGTACGCGCCCCGGCAAGCCACCCTGACACGCGGCTGGAACTGGGCCAGTACGTTTTGGGTATTCATCGGGATTCAAATGGTCCTCCGCATCGTCCGCGCGCTGGTGGAATAACCCGAAAACGAATCGACTTTCACCGTAGGGCGAAGGTCGATTCGCTCCGGCAAGCGAGCCACCGCCGCGTGTCTCGCGAGCCGGGACATAAAGCACCCATGGCAGTCGATCGTGCCTGTCGTGGCTGCGACTCCAGCCATTCCCAACCAATGAAGTCAGCAAGTTAGGCACAATTCATGCATTTGGCATGTAAATTGCATGCCTGCCGGCAATCCGTTGCCAACGATTGCCATGTCCTCCCATAAGCGCAACCGCGCGGAAAACCCGCCTCCAGGCAGTGCCTCTCCAGCCCGCCCCGACAGTCCTCGCGATTTCGACGCACGGCGGACCAGTCTTCCGCTGCCGCCGGGATCGCTGGCCGCCCCGACGCGCGGCCCCAGCGCCTTGGGCCCGATGCCGCCACCGCCCCATACCGCCGTGGGCGGCCCGGCCCACGCGATGCATCCGACCGGGGCGGGATTCATGCCCGGGGTCGATGCGCCGCCCGCTGCCGCGGCGGCCGCCGCGCCGGCGCGGCGGGCCCGCGCAGCCGTGGCCATGCCGGCCGAAGAAGGTCTGGGCCGGGTGGTTGACGAGCACGGCGTTCGTCGCAGCGCACGGGCCCAGGCGATCGAAGCCAGGGAGACCGCCGCGCTGATGGCGCGCGTCCCCGCCGCCGGCGACACCCACTTCGGCCACGACATGACCGCGGGGGTCGAAGCGGCGCAAGCGGATTACCGGGCCGGCCTGCGCAGCGATCCCGACCAGCGCGCGGCGCTGCGCCGTACCATCGATCGATCCGCCCGGACCAGCGCCGACCTGAGCCAATTGCTGCCGGGGGCGATGCGGCAGCATGTGGAGCAGCACCTGGGCGGCGGCAACACGGTCTCGCAGGACGATGGCCGGGTGCATCCCGAGCGCGGGGGCGCCTACGCGGGGGCGATGTTCACCAGCTCTCACGTGCGCGGCCGCGGCATGGCGGCCGGTGGCGAGGAAGGCAAGCAGACCGGCAGGCCGCGCAGCCCCCAGCCCAGCGACGCGGACGGGCCGGCGGATCGCACCCATGCCTCGCCGCATGCGCTGGTCGGCGCGGAAAGCAACGATGTCCGCACCGTGTGGGCGCGCAAGTCCGCCAACCTGATCGTCGATGGCCATATCGAGCGCGTGGCGCAACAGAGTCACGAGCGCGGCGATCACCTGACCATGGTGGTCCGCGCCGATACCCACGACCGTTCCTCGGTGGGCGTGCTGAGCCAAGGCGCGGCCGGCGGGGCATTCACGCTGCATTCGGCGCAATACCAGCGCCGCCCCACGGCCGCCGGCGTGGCGCCCGCAGCCCCGGCCGCACCCGCCGCGCCGTCCGCCTCCGGCCCGGGCGGCACGCATCATGCGCCGCCGGGGTCATCCGGCGGCGGCTCGGGCTAGGGCGTGTCGTCAATTGTTTCGCGACAGCGAACGGCTACGCTTCGTGCAGTGCCGCGAGCCAGGCCGCCCATGGCCATGAGGAGGAAAAACGCCTCGCCGGGTGGATTTGCACCCACCCGCCGCGGCGCGCCCGCCGTGCCGGCGAGGCAAATCAAGGGTTTGCCGGGCGCCGTTCGCTGCGCGGTGCTGGCACGCATCGTGATAGCTCTGCGGTATCACTATCCCCTTACCCGTCATGAGCAGCAGCAAACGCGTCAAGCGCGATGAAGAAAGCGGTACCCCGTCGATCCCCACCCGGCCGACCTCGCCGCGCGATACCGACAAGCGCCGTACCAGCCTCAACGTATCGCCGATCGCAACCGCTCCGACCGCGAGCAGCAGCGGGCTGACGCCGCGCACGCCGATCCGGCGCTCGACCAAGGCCGTCACCCCGCCGTCCCTGTCGCCCACCGGCTCCGGCTTCATGCCATCGGTGGGCGGCGGCACGGCCTCGTCCAGCAGTTCGAGCACGGTGACCTTCCCCGCGATCACGGCGCCGTCCACCTCGTCCAGCAGCGGCTCGGGCGAGGATCTGGGGCGCATGACAGGGGGCGGCAGCCGCCGGCTCGCCAAGCTGAAGCAACAGGAAACGGTGCGCAAGCTGGAGAACGCCCCCCAGCCCGGTGCCTCGCATTTCGGCATCGATGTCAGCACCCCGGTGTGGTCGGCGCAGCGGCAATACCAGGCCAAATCCGGCGGCAGCGACAAGAACGAGCGCGAGGACACCCATACCGAGATCCGGGAAGCCGCGGTCAGCAGCACCCGACTGAGCGAGCTGCTGCCGAACGGGATGCGCCTGCACGTCGAGGCGCATCTCGCGCAGACGAGCGTGCCGGTATCCCAGTCGGACCTGCGGGTGAATGCCAGCGACGGCGGCAGCTACAGCGGCGCGATGTTCACCAGTTCGTATGCCCGCGAGCGACCGGATGGCGGCCGGAAAAAGAAAAGCGACGACGAGACGTCGAAGCGGAAGAAATCCAGCGCCAAGGCGCAGGAAAAGATCACCCAGGACCCGAGCAGCCCCAAGCCGTCCGACGACCACGGCCCGTTCCACCGGGCCCATGCCTCGCCGTTCGATGTGGTGGGCGCGGACAGCAACGACGTGCGGACGGTATGGGGACCGCAGGGCGGCAACCTGATCGTGGACAAGCACATCGAGAGCGCCGCCATCGCCAGCAAGAAGCGGGGCGACAGCCTGACGATGCTGCTGCGTTCCGACACCTACAATCGGTCCTCGGTCGGGGTGCTGAGCCAGACCACCCCCACCGGCCCGTATACGCTGGAAGCGGCGCAGTACTCGCGGCGCCTCGGCGGCGGCGCTGCCACGTCGAGCAGCGGCGCGTCGTCGAGCACCACCCCCGTGGTCACCACGCCGACCGCGTCCAGTTCATCCTCCGGCACCTCCACCCCGCCCGGTACGCCCGACGGCGGCAGCGCCAGTTCGTCGGGGTCCGGCACGTCCCGCCGACGCCGTCGTAAATAGCGGACGGCGGCCACTCCCCGATCAGCGCGGGCGGGGGCGTGCAATCAACCGGCGCCCCGCCCGGCATCGCGCCGGGCGCGCCAGTCGTCGGCGAACGCGCGCGCATCGGGCAAAAAGGCCAGGAAATCGGCCTCGAACTCGCCGTAGCGCTCGCCCAGCTCGGCGCCGCCGCCCGCCAGCGGATTGGGCTGGCGCAACCGGCGCTCGGCCATACGCTCCAGCGCGAAGGCGACATTGGCCGGATCGCGGTACGAGCTGAGCCAGTCGTGGCGCTGCATCGCCGGCAGCACGGCGGCCAGCGGTTCGGGCAGCCAGCGCGCCTCGCGCGCCACCTCGGCGTAGGCATCCCGGGCGAACGCCTCCAGCGGGCGCGGCACGAAGCGCGTCCAGTGCAGCGCCAGGAAATGGTCGTAGAACAGATCGACCATGATGCCGGACACCCGCCGCCGCGCCGCGCTGACCCGGGCGCGGCTGGCGCGGAAGGCCGGATGCCCCTCGGCCCAGGCATCGATGGCGCGATGCAGCGCCACGCCGTCGGCCAACGGCTGCGGCAGGCGGCCGGGCAACGGCCCTTTGACGAAATCGCCCATCAGGCCGCCGACGCGATCGGCGGACGAAGTACCGGCAAGGTAAAGGTGGGCAAGGTAGTTCATGGCGGTGCGGGCGTGGGGAACGGCACGATGATACGCCGCGCGCCGCGCTACTCCTCTCCCGAGATGCCGGCGGCGAAGCCGGCCATCAACTGGCGCGACGCCACCGCGAACAGCAGCAGCAACGGCAGCGCGGCGATGGCCGAACCGGCCAACAGCGCGCCCCACTGGGTATCGAGCTGCGCCTGCAAGGTGCGCAGCGCCAGCGGCAGCGTGTAGTGCTCCATGCTGCGCATCACCACCAGCGGCGCCACGAAGTTGTTCCACGAGCCGACGAACACGATCAGCCCCAGCGCGCCCAGCGCCGGACGGCACTGCGGCAGCGCGATCGACCAGAAGATGCGCCATTCGCCGCAGCCGTCCAGCCGCGCCGCCTCCAGCAGGCTGCGCGGCAAGGCGTGGGCGATGTAGTGGCGCATCAGGTAGACGCCGAAGGCGCTGGCCGCGCCGGGCAGCCACAGCGCGCGCGGCGCGTCGATCCAGTGCAGCGCATCCAGCACCAGGTAGGTGGGCACCATCGCCAGGTACGGCGGCAACATCATGCTGACCACCACCAGCACGAACAGCGGGCGCTGACCGCGAAAGCGGTAGACCGCGAAGGCATAGCCGGCCATCGCGCACAGCAGCAGCGCCAGCGCCGTGGTCAGCGTCGCCACGTACAGGCTCATGCCGACGTTGCGCCAGAACGGCAGGCGCTCGCGCAGGATGGCCAGGTTGCCGGCCAGCCCGTCGCCGAACCACAGCGGCGGCGGCGCCTGGAAGATCTCGGCGCGGCCGTGGGTGGCGAACACCAGCATGCACCAGAACGGCAGCAGCATCAGCGCCGCGCCGGCCAGCACCGCCGTCCACGCCAGCCAGCGCCTCATGGCGCTTCCTCGCGGCGGAACGCGCGGTGCGCCGCCCAGCCCAGCAGCGCGATGGCGACGCACAGCAGCCACGCCATGGCGGCGGCGCTGCCGAAATCGCCGAAATCGAAGGCGGTGCGGTAGAGGTAGATGGCGGTGGTGGCCGCGGCGCCGCCGCTGCCGCCGCGCCCGTCCTGGGTCAGGATGAACGGCTCTTCGAACAGTTGCAGGCCGCCGATCAACGACAGCGTGCCGGCGAACAGGATGGTCGGCCGCAGCAGCGGCAGCGCCACGTGGCGGAACTGCCGCCAGCTGCCGGCGCCGTCGAGCGCGGCGGCCTCGAACAGCGCGGGCGACACGCCTTGCAGCGCGGTCACGTACAGCAGCGTGTTCCAGCCGACGTAGCGCCAGAACACCACCAGCGCCACCAGCGGCTTGAGCAGCGCCGGGTCGTGCAGCCAGTCCGGCGCCAGCGGCAGGCCGGTGAGCCGCTGCAATGCCTGGTTCACCAGGCCGTAGTCGGTGGCGAACAGCGTGGCGAAGGTGAGCGACACCGCCACGCTGGCGGTGACGAAGGGCAGGAAGTACGCCCCCAGCAACCAGTGACGTACCCGCCCGGCGCGACGATGCAGCCAGAACGCCAGCGGCAGCGCCACCAGGTGCTGCGGCACGCCGGCGGCCAGCGCCAGCCACAGCGTGTTGCCGAACGATTGCCAGAACCACGGGTCGGTCAGCGCGAACACGTAGTTGTCCAGGCCGACGAAGCGCGCGCTGGCGTAGCCACTGGCCGGGTCCCAGGCGAACAACGACAGCGCGGCGGCGAACAGCGGTGGAAAGGCGCCGAACACCACGAACAGCAGCAGGAACGGCGCCAGGAACAGGTACGGCGCCCGCTGACGCGCGGCGGTCACGGGCGGCGCACCCGGCGCTCGATCAGCCGGCGCGCGTCGGCGAGCGCGGTGGCGATGTCCTTGCCGTCGTCGAGCACGCGATCCAGCTCGGCGTTGACGATCTCCTCGGCCACCGGGTCCAGCCGGTGCACCGTCAGCGCCGGCATCTCGGCGGCGGCCTCGCGCCAGAACAGCCGCGCCCGCTGCCCGCCCAGGAACGGCATCGGCTGGGCGAAGAACGGGTCGTCCTGCGCCGTGCGCAGCGCCGGAAACGCATTGAGCCGGGGCGACTTGAACGCGGCCAGTTGCAAGGCGCGATCCATGGTCAGCAGCTGGATCAGCTCCCACGCCAGCGCCTTGTTGCGGCTGGCGGCGGGGATGGCGTAGAACGAGCCGCCCCACGCGGCGCGCGTGCCGCCGGGCAGCCGGGTCACCCGCCAGCGGCCGTCGGTGCCGGGCGACAGCCAGTCCTCCAGGTGCCCCACCAGCCACGCGCCGCCGGGCTGGCTGGCGACGCGGCCGGTGCGCAGCGCGGCGCTCCACTCGGCGGAATACGGCGTCAGGCGCGCATCCAGCCCCGCCACGCGCGCGGCGCGTGCCAGGGTGAAGGCGCGCACGAAGCGCGGCGACTCCACCTGCGGCTGGCCTGCGGCGTTGAAGTACAGGCCCTCGCCGTCCTTGAGCCCGCTGCGCAGCACGATGTCCTTGATCTCGCGCGGGTGGGCCAGCAGGAACACCCCGGTGGCGGCCTTCAGCCGGCGCCCGGCGCTGAGGTAGCGCTCCCACGAGGCGGTGAAGTCCGCCTCGTCGATGCCGGCGCGCGAAAAGATGTCGTGGCGGTAGAACAGCCCGCCGGGCCCGAGGTCGGTGGGAATCGCCACGATGCGTCCGCCGTTCTCGGCCTGGGCGAAGGCGTAGCGCACAAAGCGGTCGCGCAGCCTGCCCGCCCGATACGGCGCGGCGGCCAGGTCGGTCAGCCCGCCGCTGGCGGCGAAGCGCCCCAGGTAGCCGACCTCGACCGCCATCACGTCCGGCAGGCCGCTGCCGGCCGCCAGCGCGGTGGTCATGGCGTTGTGGTGATCGACGTAGTTGCGGGCGATGAACTTGAGCGGCACGTCGGGATGACGTTGCCGCCACAGCGGCGTGACCAGGCGGATCGCCTCGTCCAGGTTGGGATAGACGGCCACCGTCAACGGCTCGGCCGCCCGCGCGCATAGTGCGACCCCCGCCAGCACCAGCGCGATCACGATACGGAACGACATCTCGACTCTCCTGCGCAACGCCGGCCGTCGCCGGCGATGCACGCGCCCAACGCTGGGGCGCCTCTTCTGTCCATCCTGTTCGAGAACCGGGTTGCGGCCTCGACTGTCGGGCGCGCCGGTCATCGTGGCGACCCCCGGCTGTTGCCGGCTGGCCCGCGCGTCGCGGCGGCTGCGTCCTTATACCCGGTGGTTATCACCACGGCCGCACCGCTGCGCGATGTGGGTGGCTGTCGATCCGCCGCCCCCCGGTTGGGCCGCGGTGTATTCCGGCCGGCAGCGCCGGCGGAAGGTGGAAAAACTCAGGCCGGCGCTTGCGCCGAATCGCGCACGATCAGCGACATCGGCAGGTCCAGTGCCGGCGCGGGGCGGTTGTCGATCAGGTGCAACAGCACCCGCGCCGCCAGCCGCCCCAGCTCGTGCGCCGGCTGGCGCACCGTGGTCAGCGGCGGCGTGGTGTAGAGCGAGCCCGGCAGGTCGTCGAAACCGACCAGCGAGATATCCTCCGGCACGCGCAGGCCGCGCCGGTACAGCGCCAGCCGCGCGCCGACGGCGGACTGGTCGTTGGCGGCGAACACCGCGGTGAACGGCACGCGCGCATCGAGCAGGCCATTCACCGCGTCGAGGCCGCCGTTCTCGTTGAACTGACCGTCGACCACCAGCGCGGGGTCTTCGGCGATGCCGGCCTCTTGCAGCGCGCGACGATAACCGGCCAGCCGGGCGCGCGCGTCGGCGTGGCCCTGCACCCCGGCCAAGTGCGCGATGCGGGTGTGTCCCAGGTCGATCAGATAGCGGGTGGCGGCGTAGGCGCCGGCTTCGTGGTCGAGGTCGATCGAGATCAGGTGCGGCGCGGCGAGGGTGCGGCCGGTGACGGCCACCGGCACGCGCTCGGCGGTGGCGATCAGCGCGTCGTCGGGGATCATGCCGGTCAGCACGATCACGCCATCGACCCGCCGGTCGACCAGCAGCGCCACCTTGCGCGATTCCTCCTCGGCATCCCAATGGCCGCTGACGAACAGCGGCGCGTAGCCGGTGCCGGCCAGTGCTTCCTCGATGCCCTTGAGCGATTCGCTGTAGAACGGGCTGGCGATGTCCTGGGTGAGCACGCCGATGGTCAGCGAGCGCCCGCGCGCCAGGCCCTGCGCCAATACGTTGGGACGGTAGTCCAGCCTGGCGATGGCCTCCTCCACGCTGCGACGCTTGGCTTCGCTGACCCTGGCGGTGCCGTTGAGGATGCGCGAAACGGTGCTGGGCGACACGCCGGCGGCGCGTGCCACCTGGTCGAGCGTGGTGGTGGGTCGGTCATTCATGAGCCGGCATTTCGACAGCTTGCGTCAGTGCCGTCAAGCGCCGCGACGAGCGGTGTTTCGCCGTCTGCGCACGTCGCACCAAAACAACCGTCCGTCGTGCTGGCAGCGCACCATCGTGGTTCGCCGGCTAAGTTTCCCACGCAATTTGAAAGCGCTTTCATTCTTGTCGCGCCCCATTACGGGCCACGCGCCGCCCTGCCGGCGCGCCGCAGGTCACGCCCCCCGGCATGCGGCGCGCCGGATCGGAACGGCCAGCCTGGCCGGGTGCGCGTTGCGGTCGGTCCCCAACCCATGCCTGCGTCCACGGACCAGGCTCCAGGAGAACACATGAACCCAGTACCATGGCGGCTACGGCTGTGCGCCGCGGCGCTCGTCACCCTGGCATTCGCCGGGTGCGTGCCCGAGGAAGAACAACCTCCCATCCCACCGAGCCCGGAATTGCAGGACTGGCCCACCATCCATAGCGCGATCCCCAAGGACCCGGCCATCGAGGCCAAGGTCGAGGCCCTGCTTTCCGGCATGACGCTGGCCGAGAAGGTGGGACAGATGACCCAGGTGGAGATCGCCGAGGTCACGCCGGACGAGATCCGCCAGTACCACATCGGCTCGGTGCTCAACGGCGGCGGCTCGTTCCCCGGCCAGAACAAGGGCGCGGCGGTCGCGGACTGGCTGGCGCTGGCCGATGCGCTGTGGACGGCGTCGATGGACCCGGCCAACCCGCACCAGATCCCGCTGATGTGGGGCACCGACGCGGTGCACGGCCACAACAACGTCAAGGGCGCCACGCTGTTTCCGCACAACATCGGCCTGGGCGCCGCCCGCGATCCGGCGCTGATGCGCCGCATCGGCGCGGTGACCGCGCGCGAAGTGGCCAGCACCGGCATCGACTGGGCGTTCGCGCCGACGCTGGCGGTGGTGCGCGACGACCGCTGGGGCCGCACCTACGAGGGCTTCGCCGAGAACCCCGAGGTGGTCGAATCCTACGCCGGCAAGCTGATCGAGGGCCTGCAAGGCCAGTTGGCCAAGGATGCCAAGGCCAACGAGAAGGTGATCGCCACCGCCAAGCACTTCATCGGCGACGGCGGCACCAGCCAGGGCAAGGACCAGGGCATCACCGTGGCCACCGAGCAGGAACTGATCAACCTCCACGGCCGTGGCTACTACCCCGCGCTGAACGCCGGGGCGCAGACAGTGATGGCGTCGTTCAACAGCTGGCAGGACAAGGCCGCCGGCGAAGGCGCCAAGGCCTACAAGATGCACGGCAGCAAGTACCTGCTCACCGACGTGCTCAAGACCAAGATGGGCTTCGATGGCTTCGTGGTGTCGGACTGGAACGGCAACGGCCAGCTCACCACCGGCAACAGCGACAGCCCGCGCAATTGCAGCAACTCGGATTGCCCGCAGGCGATCAACGCCGGCATCGACATGGTGATGGTGCCGTACCGTGCCGACTGGCAGGCGTTCATCGCCAACACCATCGCCAGCGTGCAGAACGGCGAGATCCCGCAGGCGCGCATCGACGACGCGGTGCGCCGCATCCTGCGCGTGAAGTACCGCGCCGGCCTGTTCGACAAGCCCAAGCCGTCGGCGCGCCTGACCAGCCAAGAGGTCGGCACCGCCGAACACCGTGCGGTGGCGCGCGAGGCCGTGGCCAAGTCGCTGGTGCTGCTGAAGAACAACGACAAGCTGCTGCCGCTGTCGCGCGAGGCGAAGATCCTGGTCGCGGGCAAGAGCGCCGACAGTCTGTCCAACCAGAGCGGCGGCTGGTCGCTGACCTGGCAGGGCACCAACAACACCAACGCCGACTTCGGCGGCGGCACCACGCTGTGGAGCGCCATCCACGCCATCGCGCCCAACGCGGTGCTGGATGCCAGCGCCGACGGCGCGCTGGGCAGCCCGGACTTCGACGCCGCCATCGTGGTGATCGGCGAAACGCCGTACGCCGAGGGCCTGGGCGACATCGGCAAGAACAAGACGCTGGAGCTGGCACGGCTGCGGCCCGAGGACATCGCGCTGATCGACGCGCTGAAGGCCAGGGGCGTGAAGAAGATCGTCACCGTGCTGTATTCGGGGCGGCCGCTGTACGCCAACAAGGAACTGAACCGCTCCGACGCCTTCGTCGCCGCCTGGCTGCCGGGCACCGAGGGCGACGGCATGACCGATGTGCTGTTCCGCACCGCCAGCGGCGGCGTGAACCTGGATTTCCAGGGCAAGCTGCCCTACTCCTGGCCCGCCGCGCCGTGCCAGACCCCGCTCAACGTCGGCGACGCCGACTACGCGCCGCAGTTCGCCTACGGCTACGGCCTGAGCTACGGCCGCCCCGCCGAGGTGGCGCCGCTGCCCGAACCCAGCGCCGACATCGGCTGCGGCGTGACCGACGGCGGCGGCGTGGCCGATACCCCGCTGGCGATCTTCGACCGCGGCAACCAGGACGACTGGCTGATGAAAGTGGCCGCGCCGTCGCTGTGGAGCGGCGTGCCGGTGGTGCAGGCCACCAGCGCCAGCACCGCCACGCCCAACGGCGAAATCACCGCCACGCCGGTGGACGACCGCAACGGCAGCCAGTGGGGCGCGGTGAAGGCCACCTGGCACAACGCCGAGGGCCAGCTCTACATCCAGACCGCGGTCGAGGCGGAGGGCAAGAATCTTCAGGGCTATCTCAACGCCGGCGGCGCACTGGTGTTCGATGCGCGGCTGGGCGTCGCCCCGAGTTCGCCGGTGAAGGCGCGGATCGACTGCGTCTACCCGTGCATCGGCGAGATCGACGTCACCAGCGCCATCGCCGCGCTGCCGACCGGCACCTGGACCGAACTGGCGATCCCGCTGCAATGCTTCGCCGACAAGGGCACCGACTTCACCGTGGTCAACACGCCGCTGCTGCTCTACAGCTCGGGCACCTTCGAGATTGCCGTGGGCAACGTGCGCTGGGAGCCCAATCGCGCCGGCAACGTGGCGTGCGACGGCGCCAGCAACGCACCGGTGACGCCGGTGAACGCCAATATCGACGTGTTCGTCGACGGCAACGCCGACCCCGCGCTGTTCGACGATCCGGGCAGTTGGTCGTACGGCGGCGGCAGCATCGCGCTGGACAAGACGCTGGTGGTCGACGGCGAGAAGGTGCTCGACGTGGTGTTCAACGGCGTGAGCGATGGCGGCGGCAACGGCGGCATCTTCTTCCAGACCCGCTCGCCCAACCTGATCGACGGCGCCGTGGCGCCGGACGGCGGCGTCGAGTTCGAGTTCCGCGTGCTGGACTACGGCAGCAACACCCAGGGCTTCTGGGTCAAGATGGTGTGCGAGCGCAAGCCCGACTTCTGCCGCACCGGCGACCTGAAGACCGCACTGGGCCACCCGCCGCTCAACAACTGGGTCACCGTGCGCCTGCCGTTCGCCGATGCCGGCTACGATCCGAGCTGGAATGCGGCCAGGCTGAGTTCGGTGCTGGAACTGCTGCCCGCCTGGGACGACCAGGGCGGCACCATCCACTTCCAGATCCGCCGGGTGAAGCTGATCCACGATCTGCCGTAACCCGCCGGGCGCGGCCATCCGCCGCGTCGGGCAAAAAAGGAGCCGGCTCCCATCAGGGGCCGGCTCCTGTCGCTTGCGCAAGGGGTTCGATCGATTCGCCCTAGCGACTGCGGCATGCGGGCCATCCGGTCACGCCGGTCTGCCTGCCGTAGCGCCACGCATCGCGCGGCCCGCGTCGCGGCACGATGGGCGGCGCGGCCGGTCGCCGCGGCCGCCTCGCCAGGCTCGGATGGGCGAGATCAATCGCGACCACGGCCATGACCGCGCGGGCTGTGATCGTAGCCGCCGTCGCGGCCGTAGCGCTTGTCGTCGCCACCGCGGTGTTTCCAGCGGTCGTCGTCCCAACGTCCCTTGTCGTACGGCCCGCGATCCCAGCGCTCGTGTTCCCAACGCGGCCCGCCCCGGTACGGCGGCGGAGGCGGCGGGCGATACCAGCTGTGGCGCATCCAGTAGCCTTCGTCCCAGCGGCGATGCGGCCCGTAGTACACCCAGCGGCCGGGCCGCCAGTAGTAGCCATAGCGTGGCGGCGGCACCACCACCGCGTAGGGTGGCGGTGGCGGATACCCGAAACGGATGTCAACGTTGACCTCGGCCTGGGCGGTGGGCACCAGCGCCAGCCCGGCGCAAAGCGGCAGGCAGCGGATCAGGCGTTTGATCCAGAGGGTGTTCATGGTGTGGCTCCTTTCGACATCGCGCCCCATGGCGCTACTGTGTGCATCCCCTGGCGCCCATAACGCCCACCGCGCGCCGGCCGATGACGTCGATGATGTGAGCGGCACCACAGCCGGGCTATCATCGCGCCATGTCCGCCCTGCCCCTGCTGTACCTCGACGACCACCTGGTGGTGGTCCACAAGCCGTCCGGCCTGCTGGTCCACCGCACCTCGCTGGATTTCCACGAAACCCGCTTCGCCCTGCAACTGGTGCGCGACCAGTTGGGGCGGCGCGTCTATCCGGTGCATCGGCTGGACAAGGGCACCAGCGGCGCACTGGCGTTCGCGCTGACGCCCGAGATCGGGCGCGCGCTGAGCACGCTGTTCGAAACCCGCCAGGTCGACAAGGATTACCTGGCGGTGGTGCGCGGCTGGCCCGACGAGGCCGGCGAGATCGACCACCCGCTGGAACGGCGCCTGGACGACGCCGAGATCTGGGGCGGCCCGCTGCCCAGCGGCGCCCAGGACGCGCTGACGCGCTACCGCCGGCTGGCCACGGTGGAACTGCCATGGGCCATCGACCGCTATCCCAGCAGCCGCTACGCGCTATTGGCGCTGCATCCGCTGACCGGCCGCCGCCACCAGTTGCGGCGACACCTCAAGCACATCAGCCACCCCATCATCGGCGACGCCACCCACGGCAAGGGCCACCACAACCGCGCCTTCGCCGAAGCCTTCGGCGTGCGCCGGCTGTTGCTGGCCAATACCCGCCTGGCTTTCGTCCATCCCGCCACCGGCCAGCCGCTGGACCTGCGCTGCCCGCTGGCCGACGACTACGCCAGCGTGCTCGATGCGCTGGGCTGGGGCGCGCACGCACGCTGAACGCCGCGCCCTTTGCATCGTCCCCCCGGAATCCGCTACAACGGCAGTGGTTTATCCATCAAGGGGAAGACAATGAAAACCAAAAGTTTAGGGGTGGCGCTGCTGGCGTTTCTCGCGCTGGCAGGTTGCGGAAGGCAGGCGGAAAAGGCGGCGGACAACGCGTCGGGCGTCGCCGAGATCAAGATCGGCTTCGCCGCGCCGTTGACCGGCAACCAGGCGCACTACGGCAAGGGCTACCAGAACGGTGTGCAGATGGCGATCGACGACGTCAACGCGGGCCATCCCACGCTGGGCGGCAAGCCGGTGAAGTTCGTGCTCTATGCCGAGGATGACCAGGCCGATCCCAAGAGCGCCACGCAGATCGCCCAGAAGTTCGTCGACATGAAGATCGCCGGCATGATCGGCCACTTCAATTCCGGCACCTCGATCCCGGCCTCCAAGATCTACGCCGACGCCGGCATCCCCCAGATCGCCATGGCCACCGCGCCCGACTACACGCAGCAGGGCTACAAGACCACCTTCCGCTCGATGACCTCCGACACCCAGCAAGGATCGGTGATGGGCCGCTTCGCGGTGGACAAGCTCAACGCCAGGCGCATCGCGGTGATCGACGACCGGACCGCCTACGGCAAGGGCCTGGCCGACGAGTTCGAGAAGGCCGCCGTGGCGGCGGGCGCCACCATCGTGCGGCGCGAATTCACCACTGACCGAGAAACCGACTTCTCGTCCATCCTCACCTCGATCAAGGCCACCCAGCCGCAACTGATCTTCTATGGCGGCACCGACGCGCAATCGGGCCCGATGGCGCGGCAGAAGGCGCGCCTGGGCATGGCGATCCCGCTGATGTCGGGCGAGATGACGCGCTCCGATACCTTCCTCAAGCTGGCCGGCGGCGAGGCCGAAGGCACCATCGCCTCGCTGGCCGGGCTGCCGCTGGAACAGATGCCCGGCGGCGAGGATTTCGCCGAGCGTTACCGCGCCAAGTACGGCGAACTGGAGATCTACACCCCCTACGGCTACGACGCCACGCGGGTGCTGCTCCAGGCGATGAAGCAGGCCGATTCGGCCGACCCGGTGCGCTACCTGCCCAAGCTGGCGCAGATCCACTACGCCGGCGTCACCTCCACCGACATCGCCTACGACGCCAAGGGCGATCTGAAGGATGGCGCGATCACGGTCTATCGCGTGTCCGGCGGACAATGGAGAGTGCTGGAAACCCTGGGCGGCGGCACCAAGTAATCATCCTCGCCCACCTTGCGGAAAAGCCGGCCGACGCCGGCTTTTTCGTGGGCGTCGCCCCGCCGGCGCCGTGCAGCGGATCGCGCAGGGCGGACGACGATACCCGGCAGCGGCGGCGCATCGTACAATCGCCGCCTTCGTTTCCCGGGAACACCGCCATGACCATGAAACGCACCGAGCTGGAAAAGCGCAGGGGCCTCAAGATCAACAACAAGCTCAAGCAGGACAGCGCCGCGCAACACGGCGCGCAACACGGCGGCGCCAAGCAGGCGCAGCCGCTGAACCCGCTGCTGGGAAAGCTGCTGGGCAAGCGCTGAGGCAAATCGCCCGTCACGCTAGAACGCCAGATGACGGGGCCGGCCCATCGGCCCGCCAACCCGGCGCGCCCCGACGCGGGCAAGACGAGCGCGCCGTTCCTCGTGTCCGATGAACCGTATCGCTTGCGCGCCCAGGGTCGGGCGTGGATATAGAGGACTCCTCATGTCAACGGAGTTGCTCATGTTCCGCCGCTTCTGCCTGCTGGCCCTGCTCCCTTTTGCCGCCCACGCCCTCGACCTGCCGCCGCTGCTGCCCGCGAACGGCAAATGGGAAGTCACCACCGAATTGACTCCCGAGCAGCAGGCCGCCTTTCAGAAGGCGGGCCCGCAGGCGCTGGCGCAGATCAAGAAGAGCGGCGCCAATCTCGACCTCAAGGCCGGCACGTTGACCGGCTCGATGTGCGTGGACGAAGCCAGCTTCAAGGCGTGGCAGGAAAGCCAGGGCCTGGGCAAGCAATGCGGCGACCCGCGCTATACCGTCAGCGGCAACACGCTGACCACCGACATCCAGTGCGGCGAACCCGACGCGTCCACGCTGCACAGCGTGATCGTCTTCAACCCCGCGCGCGACGCCTATACCTTCGAGAACCAGTTCGACTCGGCGTCGGTGAAGCGCCACGTACGCGGCAAAGGCCACCGGGTGGGGGACTGCTGAGCGTTGTGATGTGGCTCACGAAATCGCGCGCCTGTCGGCCGGTGGGCCGTTAATTGGTCCACCGACATACCGGGCTGAACGTTGGTAGGCTGGTCCAATACCCCATCGAGGAGCCCATCATGAAAAAGTACCTGCTCATCGCCGCCCTGGCGGCCTTACCGCTGCTGGGCCAGGCCGCCGACGTGGACGTCAGCATCGGCGCCCCTGGCATCTCCATCCACATCGGCGATCGCGATCATCGCGGCTATTACTGGGACGGCTACGACTGGCGCGAACCGCGCTGGTGGGACGATCACCAGGGACGCCATGTCGGCGAGCGCCATCCCAAGGGCTATTACTGGGACGGCCATCGCTGGCGCGACCAGAAATGGTGGCACGACCATCACGGCCCCAAGCCCAAGCATTGCCCGCCCGGACAAGCCAAAAAGGGTCGTTGCTGACAGATCAGCCCCGTGGATCACGGCAAGTTTCCTTGTCGATCAACCACCTGCGGCTTTTGCCGTGATCCCGACTTGCCACACAACCTTTCATCGCCAATGCTAAGGAAGGTTCAAGACAAGAAAGGGGCTCAACCTCATGCGCACGTTCCAGTTCGTCCTCATCGCCGCTCTAGCCATCCCGTTTGCCGCCCAGGCCGCCGACGACGCCTCGTCCCCCGGCGCCACACCTTCCGCCACCGTCACCCAGTGCTACGAACGCCTGCAAAAGCGCGTTCCCAAGCGCACCGCATACACCGCCATCCACGCCACCGACGAGCAACTGGCCGCCGGCATGATCGAGCGCTGGGAGCAAGCCTTCACCCCGCGCCTTTCCACGGTGGTGTCGACTCGCGTGCTGATCGACGCCACCGGCACGCGCGGCGGCAAGAGCCTTCCCGTCATCCTCAAATGCGGGCTGAACGGCGACAAGATCGTCACCTGGGAAATCGAGCAGAAACGCAATTGATCGATGGGGCTGGCCTAGGGTGAATCGACATTCAAACTGGGTGCGAAGGGCGAATGCCGGGAGGCAGGGCAAGGCGTGCCAAGTACCGCGGGGTAAACCCGCAAGCGAGGCGCAACACAGCCATCCGCCCGACCTTCGCACCCACGCGTGAAGATCGATTCGCCCTGGCGCCGGCCCGCTCCACACGGTGGGTTTCGCGCGACCGGCGGCAGGCAAATCCATCGCAATATATTGATTTATTGATATTTATTGACTTCCTTCAGTGCCATGCCGATGCTTAGCGCGGGCAGCGCCATGCTGTCCGCATAATCATTCGACTGGAGGAGTGTCCCTATGCAAGCCCCGTCCCTGGCACGCGGCCTGGCAATACTGGCCGGCACGCTGTGCGCCGCGCCCGCCCTGGCCTGCCTGCCCCCGCTCATCATCCCGCTCGCGCCCGCTCCCAATGGGCCGGAAGGTCAATTGCCGCTGGTGCTGCCCAACATCGCGCAGCAGCCGGTGGGCGTCATCCCCCCCAATCCCTGCCCGGTACCCGGCCGTTACGGCAACGACGCACCGCTGCCCTCGCTGTCCGACGCCGATTACCAGCGCCTGTTCGGCGGCGGCACGCCGCTGCCGGCGGCCTGGGATGTTGCGCGCGTCTACAACGCCGGCGATACCGCCAGCGTCGATGGCGTGGGCTGGCGCGCCAAATGGTGGACCCAGGGCGAGCGTCCGGGCAGCGGCGGCGCGTGGGAGCCGCTGGACAACGGCACCGCGGGTGCCTGGTCCAACAGCATCGCGTACAGCGGCGGTGCCCAGGTGGTCTACAACGGCCTGGTCTACCGCGCCCGCTGGTGGACGCAGGGCGAAGTGCCGGGCAGCCAGCAGTGGGGCGCGTGGGAACTGCTGCCGGACGTGCCGCCGCCCTCCGGCCTGCCGCAGACCTTCCTCGCCAATGTGTACCGGATACTCGACGCCACCCAGGCCACGCAGCGTTACGACTTCTTCATCAACACCCCGATCGGCCCGCGCACGCCCGCCCCGGCGCGCTGGGAAATCCACGTCAACGGCGAAGTGGCCGCCAGCGATACGCTGTTCCACCAGGTGGTGACCGATTGCCCCGAGCCCAAGCCCGGCAACCCGGTGTGCGAGGCACGCTATGCCTGGACCGCCAGCGCCACGCTGCCGGCAACGCGCATCGACCCGACCAGCCGCGTCAGCGTCTGGCTGTGCAACGCAGCCAACGTCTGCCGTCCGACATCGCAACTGTGGGCCCGCTTCGGCACCTGGTTCTGAGGTCGTTTCACGCAATATAAAAAGCGGGGCTTCGGCTCCGCTTTTTATATTGGCCGGCCCCGCGCCGATCATCGCGGCGCCCCGTCACCGCGCGGCCATGCCGGGCCGCCGCCCCAACGCCGGGCAAGCATCCGCCGGCAATGGACGCCCAGTGGATGACCCAAAGCTTTGCCCCGGATATCAGGATATGGACTCGCCGCATTGCGCACGGCTCGCCGGTCGCTGGCCCACGATCGCGTCTTGGCCCGACGTTTTGAATCCAGCCCATTGTTTCTTGAGAAAAGACAAAGGCATGCGAAGTGCATGTCGGAGAACATATCCGGCGATTCAGATCGCCATTCCTTTGCCGGGCGCGGGACAGGCAAACCGTGCCAATCCTCCGCCACCCGAAACGACCAACCCGAGGAAGCCCACGCCATGACAGATGATTTGAAGCATGACCGGCAATCGTGTTCCAAGCTGCGCAATGTGCGCATTCTCTATCTGCCGCCCGCCACCGTCGCCGCCGCCCATTTCATCGGTCCCGACCCGGAACACGTCACGCTCGACCAGATCGCCGCGTTCGCCCGCGCCCATGACCTGGCCCGAATCAAGCCCGACCTGCGGCTGTACGGCTTCAACCATCCCAACCCGGTGGACGATACCGGCGCGCATGGCTATGAGTTCTGGCTCACCATTCCCGATGACCTCGCCGTCCCTGCCCCGCTTACCAAGAAGCGATTCGAAGGCGGCCTGTATGCGGCCCACGCCATCCAGATGGACGATTTCCACGAATGGGAATGGCTGAGCGCGTGGGTGGAGCAAAACGGCGAATACGTCTATCGCGGCAATGGTTCCCCGGAGAACATGTTCGATTCGCTGGAAGAGCATTTGAATGTCTTCACTCATCTACAGACGCCGGGAGCCCTGCGGCCGGCGCAGCTCGACCTGCTCGTTCCCGTCCGCCACCGCAGCCAGTCCTGAATCGCGCCTGGTTTCCGGCACGACAAAAAAAGCGGGGCCGAAGCTCCGCTTTTTTTTGACCTGCGCCATCGCGCCGCCCGATCACGACTGGCGATGCTTTTCCATCAAGCGCACATAGTGCGCGGCGGAATACGCGAAATGCACCAGTTCGTCGTCGGTGAGCGGGCGGACCTCCTTCACCGGCCGGCCCAGGTACAGATGACCCGAGCGCAGCACCTTGCCCGGCGGCACCAGCGAGCCGGCGCCGATCATCACCCGATCCTCGATCACGACGTTATCCAGCACGATGGTGCCCATGCCGACCAGCACCTCGTTGCCGATGGTGCAGCCGTGCAGCATCACGCCATGGCCGATGGTGACGCGCTCGCCGATGATCAACGGCGCGCCTTCGGGATCGTCGGGGCGCTTGTGGGTCACATGCAGCACGCTGCAATCCTGCACGTTGGAATCGCGGCCGATGCGGATATGGTTGACGTCGCCGCGCACCACCGCGCCGGGCCACACCGACACGTTCTCGCCCAGTTGCACCTCGCCGATCACCCAGGCCCCGTCGTGCACCCAGGCGCCGGCCGCCAGTTGCGGCGCGATGCCGTCGAATTGCTGTAGCGCCATGCGCGTCGTTCCGTTGCGAAAAAGCCGATTGTAACGCCGCCGGCCCGCGCCGGCCCTTGAAGTTGTCGCCCCTGGCGCACATCTGAACCGATACTGTCCCGTGGCAGTCCGTCGCCGGACGCCCGACCCGATACGCGCGCGCGGCCCACCGCGGCCGCCGCCATCCCCGACCCTCACGGAGCCGCCTCAATGTCCAACCCCCTGCTCGAAACGAACGGCCTGCCCCGCTACGACGCCATCCGCCCCGAACACGTCAACCCCGCCCTCGACCAATTGCTGGCCCAGGCCGACGCGGCGGTGAAGGCGGCCGAGGCCGCGCCGCCGACCTGGGACGCCTTCGTCACCCCGCTGGAGGACACCATGGAGCGCCTGGGCCGCGCCTGGGGCGTGGTCGGCCACCTGGAGTCGGTGGTCAACACGCCCGAGCTGCGCGAGGTGTACAACGCCAACATCCCGAGGCTGTCCAACTTCTTCACCGACCTGGGGCAGAACGAAGCGCTGTACGCCGGCTGGAAGCAACTGGCCGCCAGCGCCGAATTCGCCGGCTACGACCGCGCACGCAAGACCATCGTCGAGGACGCGCTGCGCGACTTCAAGTTGTCCGGCGCCGAATTGCCGCCGGCCGAGAAACAGCGCTTCAAGGAGATCGAGGAGCGCCTGTCCGAACTGACCACCCGCTTCGCGCAGAACGTACTCGACGCCACCGACGCCTGGGCGCTCTACGTCGAGGATGAAGCCGAGCTGGCCGGCCTGCCGGACGACTGGCGCGCCGCCGCCCGCCAGGCCGCGCAGGCCGACGACAAGGCCGGCTGGAAAGTCACGCTGAAGATGCCCAGCTACCTGCCGGTGATGCAGTTCGCCGAGCACCGCCCGCTGCGCGAGACGCTGTACCGCGCCTATGTCACCCGCGCATCCGAGTTCGGCGATGCCGGGCTGGACAACACCCCGCTGATCGGCGAGATCCACAGCCTGCGCCAGGAAGCCGCGCGCCTGCTGGGCTTCGGCAGCTTCAGCGAGGAATCGCTCGCCACCAAGATGGCCGACAGCCCCGGCCAGGTGCTGGGCTTCCTGCGCGATCTGTCCGACCGCGCCAAGCCCCACATGCTGGCCGACCGTGCCGAGATGGAACGCTACGCGCAGGACAAGCTGGGCTACGACCGCTTGCAGGCGTGGGACACCGCCTTCGTCTCCGAGCGCATCCGCGAGGAGAAATACGCGTTCTCCGAACAGGAAGTGAAGCAGTACTTCACCGAGCCGACCGTGATTGCCGGCCTGTTCCAGCTGGTCGAAACGCTGTACGGCCTGCGCTTCGTGCCCGCCGAAGCCCCGCTGTGGCACCCGGACGTGCGCTTCTATCGCCTGGAGAACGCCGACGGCAGCGAAGTCGGCGGCCTGTACATGGACATGTACGCCCGCGAAGGCAAGCAGGGCGGCGCCTGGATGAACGACGTGCGCGGCCGTCGCCGCCTGGCCGACGGCAGCCTCCAAACCCCCGTGGCGCTGATCGTCTGCAACTTCGCCAGTGGCGTGGACGGCAAGCCCGCGCTGCTGCCGCACGACGACGTGATCACCCTGTTCCACGAGACCGGCCACGCCCTGCACCACCTGCTCACCGAAGTGGACGAACTGTCGGTGTCGGGGATCTCCGGCGTGGAATGGGACGCCGTGGAACTGCCCAGCCAGTTCATGGAGAACTTCTGCTGGGAATGGCAGGTGCTGCCCGCGCTGACCCGCCACGTGGACACCGGCGCCTCACTGCCGCGCGCGCTGTTCGACAAGATGCTGGCCGCCAAGAACTTCCAGTCCGGCTCGGGCTTCCAGCGCCAGTTGTATTTCTCGATCTTCGACATGACGCTGCACGGCCAGGTGGAGGCCGTGGCGGTACAGCCGCTGGCCGAGGAGATCCAGCGCGAACTGGCCATCCCGCTGCCGCCCGACTACAACCGCTTCCCGCAGAGCTTCAGCCACATCTTCGCCGGCGGCTACGCCGCCGGTTACTACAGCTACAAGTGGGCCGAAGTGCTGTCGGCGGATGCGTACGCCGCATTCGAGGAAGCCGCCAAGGACAGCGGCAACGTGGTCGACCCGCAGGTCGGCGCGCGCTTCCGCAGCGAAATCCTCGCCGTCGGCGGCAGCCGCCCCGCCGCCGAATCCTTCGCCGCCTTCCGCGGCCGCGCCCCGAACATCGATGCGCTGCTGCGGCACAACGGGCTGGCTTGAGGCGCGGCCGGATCGGCTGGTTGGCGTGGGGGTAATCGCGCAATCCGGTGAATGAAAAACGGAGCAACCCTTTGGGTTGCTCCGTTTTATTTGGGCGGCTGGGGTCGCCAGGGTTATTGCAGGGCTACTCCAAGAGCCGGAAAATTCAATCCACTGCGGCGCCAATACCCTTCACGATTTCATCCCTACTGATCTTGGATAGCGGCAATTTAGGACGAATACGCGGCACAATTCGCTCCACCGCCGTCATGGCCTGACCAACAGAGCTGGCTTCAATGCTCACGGAGGCCCGCTCTCCAAAAACCATGGCCCGAAAGCAATACCCAGCCGCCGCATGATGAATTCCGTCTTGCTCAACGCCGCAATCGACAACCGACTTCAAAATCAGTTTATCCGCCAAATCGACAAGCTGGACATCATAAGTGCCAAAAGCGCCACCCACCTTCCAGCGCGCATCTTCAAAATAGAAACCAAACTCCTTCGCAGCAAGAGTCCCACCCTTTTCCTGCGCACAAATTCGCATGGTCGGCACCTTATTGGCTTCTTCTTTTCTTGCCAGAACAATACAACCTTGACCGGTTGAATCTTTTTCCAAGACCCATCCCGCAGGATCGTCCAAATCAATTACTGCCACACCGGAAATCTCTATTTCCTTGGAGTGCGAAACCGTGGAGAAAAACAGAAAAAGCAACAGGGCAACATATACACAGGGCATATCATCTCACCAAGGACTTCAAATCAACCAACACAAAACCATAGTTGACCTTGCCATCCTTTTCAAAATTCCCTTTAATGGCCAGCAACTTCCCATCCTTGCTGATGGCCACCTCCGGCTCGGCACGGGATGAGTCGATATCCACCTCGAAAAGCGCTCGGCCATCTTCGAGCGATTTGATAATTGCCTTTTTCTGAATGAACCGCACCCCGATTCCTGCCTTCTGATCGACAAAGGCCAAGTTGCCACAGGCATCGCAGGCGTCTATATCGGAGCTGACCTCCCAGTTCACCGTGTCCAGCCTGGCCGATGTGGAACCATGGCCATTGACCCACAAATGCTCTCCGTTCTCGGAAAAATCCAGCCGGAATATCCTTTGTACGCCAGCATCGATATTTTGCTTTTTTATACGCCAATCCCGCCCCATCAGACCAAGATGTTCCGATCCAATGGCGTTTGCAGCAGCAAACGAGCCGACCCAATATTTGTTGGTCGGGCTAATGGCAATTGGAGGGGCAAAATACAAACCACGCCTCGAAGAAAGCACACGCCCGGTTACCGCATCAAGTTGATAAGATGTTCCTTTCCCCCCATCAACCGGAGCTGCCGAACCCAACAACAGTGAACCATCCGGGCTGACTGCCGCCCATCGTAAATCAGCTGGATACAAACAGGTTTTTCCAAACTCTCTTTTTTTCAATTCAAAAACACGACACCCACCTACATACAGCAGATTGGTATCGGCCAAAAAACCGAGGCCGGTTTCGGAAGGGTCGTTGATATGAAAATACTCACTCTTCACATGTGAAGAAAGCTCAGAACCGGCTTGTGCAGCAAAACCAAAAAAACCGCCAACGAGTACGACCAAACACCGGTGAATTAAGGCCATCACCATGCTGTCATGCCAAAAATTCGTAGGGTCATGGTTTTTCAAACAATTGCTCACATGTGCTATTGGATCCGCTTATGGTCACCTTGATCTTTTTCTTGATATCCCAAACCCCGGGATAAGCGTCGCTAGAGCAATCAATTTTTCCGCTGGGGGAAACGTAACGGCCGCTGAGCGATATACGCGGGCGGTCTGACTCTGGATCAAAGCCGAACCCGTACCGTTGAAGTTCCTGCAAATCCGCAGATTCGACATAGGCGCCCGGGAGGGAAACAATATTCTTGGAATGGCCGATTCTCGCCACCGTGGCCAAATAAGACAGCGGATTTGTCGATATGAAATCCAGCGTCAAATAAATACCTTTTCGTATATTTATATCAACCAAGAACCCTACGCCTTCCGGGATTTCTTTCACGACAACAGGAACTTGCTCTTTGCACTGGACAAGCCCGCGGACTGGCACGTATTCCCGCTCCGACAAGATAACCGCTTCTCCATCGAAGCTGACCCACGCCTTTTCGGATTCATGCGGCAAAATACATTCCCTGCTATTTGTGCCTTCGTTTACAAGCAGAGTCCTTTTTGAGTCCGATAGCTTTATCTCTATCGCAGCTTCAGAAAAAGAAGGAAGCAACACACCGCAGAGAAGAAGAGCGAGATGGATTTTCAAGTCAAACCTCTTTAGCCCATCGCCAAGCTGCGGCGAATGTCCGGGTTTTCGAGCCCAAACTCCAGGAGACAAGCCACGCCCCTGCGCAACTACAACCCTTGAAATGAATTTTCACAATTGATTACTTTTATCTCTTCCTTTTTACCATTGTATTTGACGGATCTACATTTATATGGGCGATAGATATTTTTCTTTCTATCCAAATTAAATATCACCTCAAAGGAAGAGTGCCCTGCTGGGGCGGTACTGCTTGTTTTTATTTTTTCGGGCAAAGAGCCATCCTTTTTCAGGTTCAACTCGAACGAGCTGGAAAACGGCGCAAAAAGAACAACACAAACCTGACCTGAAGAATTATCCAATAAATAATGCGTTTGGTTTATCGATGGCGTGTCGTCAACCGCAATCATATATCTTCCTTCAATAGTCCCAGGCGCAGGAAATATTTTTATATTTTCATCCTGCGAACAATCCGATCCATAGGTTGTCTCCATGAAACTATCGACCGTGGGATAACATACTCCCAACTCTTCATTCGCCCAAATTGACGAGGCTGCCAGGCCAAACGAAGACGCCATGATTAGTATGGCGAAAAGTGCCATATGGCTAAGGCAATTGGCGAACATAATGAAAAATCTCTTGAGATTCGAGGACGCACGCAGAAGCAATTAATCCAAAATTTGATCGCATTCAATGGGATTTTTAATTTTTCCTTTTGAAGACAACGCCATCGAATAACAATGAATTATCGAGAAATATCTCCCGCCACCACCCATTTCAAATATCATTAACTTCCCTGGAAAATTGAGCGCCTGTGGAATAATCGCCCTCAAAACCCTTTTCCCACATTTATTTTCAAACCCAACCTCTGCCGCAAAGAGGATATAAGCTTCAAAGCAGAGATTTTTTCCCGAGCGTGACAACAAGTACCAAGTATAGTTGGTGGAAGCAGTTCGATCTACGATCCAAACCCACCCTTCTTTTTCCCGAACAGAGATATTCTCATCATCCAGTGCGCGCTCACCTATGACATATTCGAAAAAGTCATTGGTGCTTTTGTAGCATCGGCCCAGGTTTTTCTGGGAAAACGGGCTCACCCCATTTTCAGCAAACGCAAACGAAGCTAAAAACAGAAACAGGAAAAATGCAGCGCCTTTCAAACGCGCAATCAATTTTTGTCCCATAGCATTGTTCAGGTCGTCACGATTATTTTTCAGCAACGCCTGAGCAAGCTCCATCTTGGGTTTGAACTTCTATTTCCAATAGATTTGTCAGTCTCTGCAAAAAATCAAGATTTATTTCTTTTAGCAACTTCGCAAAGGCACTTTTTTTCTCTAATGGGTAGCATTGTGAAACGACGTAGAACCCTCCTCCTTCGCTCGCAGAAATGGCGGTAGCACAATCAATGGTATAGCCATTTGCACCTCCTTGCGCTCCATAGTAGATGTTCTCTACTCCAACCTTCCACCGTCCTTCGCGAGTGATCTTGTTTTCAGGTTTACGCGCGACAACATATTCATTCATGAGTGGAGACGAAATTTCATTGCCATTGAATAAAAAGCCTCTCCCTGTCTTTGCAAACCCAATCAAATCATGTGGCGTTTCTTCTTTTTTCGAAAAACCAAAAACCCACACAACCTCATCAAAATCATCGGCTCTTGAGCTTTCAGCACTTTCCACAAAAGTAACAAGAGTTACGTCTTGTTTCTTCGCGCACTCTTTCAGCAGAAAATCCTTTCCAATCACATGAAGGTATTCCTGCCCATTAACAGCAGCCGAAAAAGCCAACATCATCACATAAAAAATATAAGAACAGCCATTGCATGGAGTCATTGATCACTCCCCAGACAGCAGAGAACGCCGCCCGCCCTTCATTGTTACGAATCGGCATCAAGGACACGCTCCCTAATTGGCATCCGTGGGCTCAAGGCTCTCCCAGAATTTTTTGATGTCTGCCACCTTACCCCCTTCCGCGCCTGACACATGATTTTTGATTACAATATTGCTATATAGAAACCTGCCATTTTTCAACATAGCAATCGCAACGTGACAGGTCGATGTCGCCCTATATACAGCCCCACCCGCTTCATCGCAATCGACTTCCGCGGCATAGCTCTTTATTCCTTTATCGGTAAATGGTGCAACTTCATATGTTGACATGCCAGTTGCCAAGGTATAGCTGGCTGCGCCTTCATCAACAGCCTGGCCACCCGAATTCGCATCGTCTTGCTTTTCGAAAACACCGAAATCCCGCATAAACGCTTTACTGTGAGTGGAACAGAAAAATCCAATATTCTTTTTCCCCACCCGCTTCCTGACCTCCAAACATTCAGTATCCGGATAAGATAAAGATATTTTTTTTTCCTTGCTCAAATAAAATGCGGAAGGAGGATTAATCGAAAACCGAACCCCTTTCAAAGAAAGCGCCTCCTTTGCAAGACAGAATGATTGAGCAATTAGAAAAGCAAGAAAAACTAAAAACTTATTCATGCTGCATCCATTGTTATTACTGCGACCGCCAGCGTTTCATTTAAACGCTCGGCCAATTGATTTGGATCGCCAGTTCGTCGATTCACGCCGTTGATTGCACGGGCGACCTCGCGAACACTAGCACGATTGATGGTCATGCTGACAATGACCGAGTTCATCGAATTGTATGCATTGCTAGCCGCGCCAGCCTCCCAGTACCAGCCCCCAGCATCAATCGCATTGAATGGGCTAATCGAAAGCTGCTGAGGATTTGGTATTTGAGGAGCTCGGTTTAAACGTGTCGGGTTGTACCACGGAGTGGTATATGAATCATAAGCAAGCCAGCCTCGATAAACCCAATATTTCGCGTAGTTTTCCCTACCCGTCAATTGCTTCATTCCGCGACCACGAAATTTCGGCCCATCACCCGCCTCTACGTTCCCAAGTACATTTTCAAGATAATAAAGATAGTCGTTCGGATTTGTGGGCACATAAAAACCGTTGGTCTCTGGCCGAAAGCTGGCGTGCGCTGGATTGCGTGAAAAGGCTGCCGATCCCTCAATCATCAACGAAAGGAATTGGGACTCCACTGCACCCTGGCCAAGAAAATGAGTAAGCCTAACCGGTGTATTAATGGAATATTTCCTAGTAGTACGGTTGATGTGAAGCCGATGGGTATCTCGAATAGTTTCAGGAGTCCTTCCCAACCCTTCTGTACGCAACGCTGCGATTGGGTACTTGCTATTGGGATAGATTCGCACGAGCTCTTCGCGGCTTAGCCATCCACACTTCTTAAAGGCTTCAATAAACCCCCTCGGATGAAACCGCCAGGTCGCGGCAAATGCCTGTGGTGCCTCGAAGCTCAGCGCCTGGGCGTGAGCGATGAAGTCGTCGTAGTTCTCCCCCACCAGTGGTGTGGGGTTTTCCTCGGTGGCTTGTTGCAGCCAGGACCAGCGGGCCTGCAGGTCCGCCGCGTTCCACTCGGAAGGCATGGCGCAGATGGCGTGGCGCAGTTTGCTTCTGACGTTTACATCCTGCATGCGGGTGCGGCGCTCGTCAGGGGTGACATGGTGGTCGCCGTCCACGTCGAGCAGGGTCTTGAGTGCATCGGAGTCGCAGCGGCTGTCGCCGGCGCTGAGGTCGTCATCGAACAGTTGCCAGCCCCGCCAGTGCGGGAAATCGGCGTCGCTGAACAGGCGTACTTGCTGGCCTTCCGCCCGATTGTTCAGGTTGACCCAGCCGCTTTGAGTGCCGGTGCCGTCGGCGGTGGGGATGATGATCTCGCGCCAGTGCGGCACATCGGCGGGCGTCAGGGTTTCGTTGGCGGTGTTGATCACGCGGCCGAAACGCAGCAATTCGTAGACGGCGCTCGGCGCGGGGCGGCCGGTGGCGGGATACGCTTCGCTGATCGCCTTGGCGCGGTTGTAGAGGTTGTATTCGCCGTTGGCTTCGCGGCGTTGTCCGCAGGCGCTGCCATCCTCGCGATAGGTGGTCAGCGTCAGGTCGCCGCGGTTGGCGGCGGGACCGTCGCCCATGGCATAGCGCAGGCCGATGTAGCAGTCGATGGTCGTGGCCGTGGCGGCCGCCAGTGCTTGAGCGGGAGGGCGTTGTGCGCCGGCCCGGGGCGCCGGGCCCTGGCTCTGCGCCGCCGCGCTGTTGTCGAGCAGGCGGTGGCCTTCGGGCAGGGTATAGACCGGCGTACCGCTGGGCAGCCGGGCATAGATTTCCCCGAACACCACATCGCTGCGGCCATCCCGGTCGGTCGCCACCTGGCCCTGGTTGCGGCCGATCAGGTGTTGCAGGTTCTCCCCATCGCAGGCGATCTCGAAGTGGATACGGCCGGGTTGACCGTCGATATACCCGGCGTGTCCCAGTTCGGCCTTGCGATAGATCGGCTGGCCGGGGCGCACGGTGGCGGGGATGTCGATCAGGTGCTGGTAGATGGAATAGAAGCGCACCGCCACCGGGGTGTTGTCGGCGGCCGCGCCGATCTCGGTGTTGTGTTCGATCACCACCACGCCGTTGTCGGTCCAGCCGGCGTAACTCTGCGCGTGATCGGGATTGCTGCTCTGGTTCGGCGCGGCGGCACGGACACAGCGCACCACGCCATCCGCGATCGCCCGTACCGGCAATGGCTGCCGGTCCACGGTGGGCGCTTCGAGGTGGACGCCGCCGTGCCAGCACAGATTCTGGCCGACCGGATACATGCCGTCGGCGGCTTCACGCATGGCGCGGTCGAGCCAGGCGCTTTCGGTTTCGTTGTCCTGCCGCGTCGGCAGGAAAGGGGGGCTGATCAGCATGGGGCGGGCCGGAACGATTAGCGGGAGAGCGAATAACGCTGTCTGAGTTTGAGTTCGCTTTGCGGGAACTGCGGCAGGCGGTAGTTCAGGCTGGCCGGCCCGCTGAAGTCGAAGTTCGTGCCCTTGAAGGTCACCGAGCCGGGCGCATGGATTTCGATGTCGCCGCCCTTGAGCCGGATATACGCGCCGCCGCAGGTGGCCAGCAGTTCCTGCCCAGCCGCCAGGGTGAACTTCTGCTTGTTGGCGTAGAGGCGCACGTTCTTGTCGCCGACGATCTCCACATCCCCTGCCTGCGCATGCAGGTTGGCATGCCCCTTGGCCACGATCAGCTTGAGGTTGATCTGATCCGCCACGCCCTGCACGAACAGGCTGATCTTGCTGCCCACGTTGTGCAGCCAGCGGCGGGCCGTGGTCTGTTGCGTATCGCGCTGGCTGACGCTGTCCAGGTTATGTCCGGCGTGCAGGATGAGTTCGTTGGGCGTGGTCAGGCCGATGCCGGCAGGGGCCGTGGCGAGCAGGATCGCTTGCTGGCCGGATTGGCCCTGCGCCGTCTTGCCGTCGGGATCGGTGTTGCTGCCCGCCTGCCACGCCTTGAGCGCCTGGTTCAGGTGATCGAGGTGGCCTTGCTGCGACCTGGCCTGTTTCTGCCCTTCGAGGTCGAGGGTATCGGGGCCGATTTCGGTGGGGTCGGCCAGTTGCTGCTGCGCGGTGTCGCCCAGCGTCTGCGCCAGTTGCTGCGCGGATTCCAGTTGGGCCTGGGCCTGTTCCCGGTCCAGTTGCTGGCCGCTGGCGCCGGGCTTGGCTTCGGTGCTGAGCAACAAGCCCTGCGCGGCGCGCAGCGCGCCTTGGCGGTCGGTTCTGAGTTCGAAGCCTTCGCCGCGTGGTTCGGCCTTGCCGTCGCTGCGCGGGTGGGTCAGATAGCCCTGGTTCAGTTGGGTCTTGCCGTGTTCGGACGAGAGCTTGGTGCGCACTTCGCCCTGGGTATCGTCGAACAGCAGTTCGCCGTACTGACTGCCCTGGTATTCCTTGCTCTGGATGCCGGACAGGGTTTTATTCGCCGGCAGCGATCCCGCGCCGGAGAACGCCGGGGTCGGGTGGCTGCCGTTGTACAACACGCCCTTGACCAGCGGCCGGTCGATGTCGCCTTCGATGAAGTCCACCAGCACTTCCTGGCCGATGCGCGGGATGAACTGGTGGCCCCAGGCTGCGCCAGCGCTGGGATAGGCGACGCGCAGCCAGCACGAGGAGCGGTCATCCAGGTTGGCGCCGAATTCGGGATGCTCCTGCGGCCGTTGCCAGTGGAACTGCACCTTGATCCGGCCGTACTGGTCGGTGTGGATTTCCTCACCCTCGGGCCCCACCACGGTGGCGGTCTGCACGCCGAGGGCGGTGGGTTTGGCGTGGGTGCTCTCGGCGTAGTCGGGCGTGAGCGGGATGCCGCGCCGTTGCGCTGCAAGCTGGACCGTGAACGGCTGCGGGACGTCTTGCCCCTGCTTCAGGAACTTGAGCAGGTCGCCCGGCAGGTTGTTGTGGGCGGTGAAGCTCAGTTGGCTGGCGACGAACTCGCGCTGTTCCGGGGCGTCGCTGTCATGCAGCGGGTGGTCGGCTAGTTGGAACCATTCGCCGACCTGCACCCCGCGCACCGTGCCCTGGCCGTGGAAAGCCTTTTTTTGCAGGTCGAACGCCTGTTGCCGCAATTGGGCGTAGCGGCCCAATTGTTCGCCGTCGGCGGCGTAGTACAGCGACTGTGGATCGTAGTGCTCCAGGCTGCTTTCGGCCTGGCTGCCACCCGCGCCTTGGTCGATGGCGCTGTCTTCCCCGGCCTGCTGGGTCAGCACCGGTCGATAGTCGAAGCTGGCCAGCGATGCCTGGCCGGGGCCGAGCTGGCGGCTGCTGGTCCAGTCGGTGAGGCTGTCTTCGGCTTCGGTGGCGTCGGCGCGATGGAAGCGGATGCGGCCGTGGCGCGCCTGCGGCAACGAGTAAGGGTCGTCGAACGCCACCAGGGTGACGCGCGGCGTATCGCCGGCCTGATGTTCGAAGCGGTAGGCCAGGCCCTCTTCCGCCAGCAGGCGCGAGACGAAGGCCAGATCGCTCTCGCGGTACTGCAAACAGTAGGAACGGGGGGAATAGGTCTCGGCCAGATCGAAACGCACCGCGAAGGTGGCGCCGAACACCGGGTTGGTGGCGAGGTGTTCGTCCAGCAGCTGCTGCACGATCTCGACCACGCTCAAGTCCTGGAATACCCGGCTGGATCGCCGATGCGCCAGCAGCGCCAGCGGCGGTTCGACCGTCAGCGCGTAGCGGGCAAAGCCGCCATCGGACGGCAGTGCCCGGGCGGCGGTGACCACACCGCAGCGCACCACTTCGTCGCCGTCGGCTGTCAGGATGCCGAGCTGCGCCGGCAGGCCGAGCAGCGATTTGAGCGGCACGCCGACGTCGGGCGACAGGCATTCCACCACGTAGCGATACGGCCGGGACAGCGCTTCCTCGCCGGCGACCGATTGCGGCAGCAGTTGCTCGCCGTAGGCGGCGCC
>NZ_KB895354.1 GCF_000374805.1 Chitiniphilus shinanonensis DSM 23277 | reverse complement strand
CGGCCACCGCCAGCTCGGTCGGCGGCGCCACCGCCGAGCGCGTCAACCACAGCACCTTCGACATCGTGCACCTGATCGACAAGGCCAGCCCGAAGCTGTACGAAGCGTGCTGCACCGGCAAGCACATCAAGGAAGTCACCCTGGAACTGTGCCGCGCGGGCGGCGACAAGGTGAAGTATCTGGAAGTGAAGCTGGAACAGGTGCTGATCTCCAAGGTGCAGCCGCAAGGCGCGGCCAACGACGACGGCTTCCCGTCCGAGTCGGTGAGCCTGAGCTACGGCAAGATCAAGTGGACCTACACCCAGCAGAAGCGTGAAGACGGCGCCGGCGGCGGCAATGTCAGCGCCGGCTGGGACCTGACGGCGAACAAGACCATCGCCTGATCGGCCACGGGGCGGATCATCCCGCGCGCGCTGGCGCGACGCGGGTCGGTCCGCCCGGTTTCCGCCCGCCCGCGCGGCGGGCCGAAGCCTGTTCATGGTCTTTTCGGCGCCACGGCGCGACCCGCCGGCCGGTCGCGCGAGAAGCCCATGAACAGACTCTTACCCCGAGGAGAATCAAGATGCGCATCGTGATCGGATTACTGGGCCTCGCCCTGTTGGCGGGTTGCGCCGACACCCCCAAGAAGACCGAACCGGCCAAGGACGAGGGCAAGTGGCGCAAGGAGGCGCCGGCTCCCGCGCCGGCCAAGCCCACGCCGACCCCCGCGCCCAGCGCCACGCCGGCCGTCGATCCGAACACCTTCTCGTTCGACAAGATGAGCGTCAGCCTCGGCGACGCGGACAAGGCGCGCGCCGCCGCGCTGGCCGACAAGGCCAAGGCCGCCACCAGCGTGTCGATCCGCGGCTTCTGCGATCGCGCCGAGGTGGGCAACGCCAAGGATGCCGCCATCGCCCGCGCCAACGCGGTGCGCACCGAACTGATCAAGGCCGGCGTGCCCGCCGCCAAGATCCGCATCCGCTTCACCACCGACCAGCCGCGCCACGCCGCCGTGGTCGAATTCCAATAACACAACGCCACCGCCCGTCCCGGCCAGCGGCCGGGCAGGGCGGCTGACCGGGGAATGCCGTGCAACACCCGTTGATCGATGCCCACCCCGGCGCCCCGGCCTTGCGCCGGGGCGAGCGCATCGTGGCCGCCGCCTGACCGACCATGCTCGAATCCCTGCTTCCCTATTACGAACGCGAACTCGGCTACCTGCGCGAGCTGTCCGGCGAATTCGCGCGGCGTTACCCCAAGATCGCCGGCCGACTGCAACTGGAAGGCGACCAGTGCGAGGACCCGCACACCGAGCGCCTGATCGAATCGTTCGCCTTCCTGGCCGCGCGCATCCACCGCAAGCTGGACGACGAATACCCCGAGATCTCGTCCAGCTTCCTGGAGGTGCTGTACCCGCACTACCTGCGGCCGATCCCGGCCTCGACCATCGTCCAGTTCGAGTGCGACCCGCAGCGCCCCGAGATCGCCAAGCGCTACACCATCGACCGCCACCACGCGGTGCATGCCCCGGCGATCCAGGGCGTGGTGTGCAAGTTCCGCACCTGTTACCCGGTGGATCTGTACCCGCTGTCGCTCAAGAACGTGCGGCTGGAATTGGCCAGCGGCTCGGCCCACCTGCGCCGGCTGGCGCCGGATGCGGCGGCGGTGCTGACGCTGGAGCTGGAAACCCACGGCGACCTGGCGGTGGGGCAGATCGGGCTGGATCGCCTGCGCGTGTTCCTCGACGGCGAACCGGCGCTGATGCACCTGCTGTACGAGCTGATGCTGTCACAGACGCTGCGGGTAAGGGTGGGCGACGGCACCGATCACCCCGGCACCACGCGCGAACTGCCGGCGTCGATGATCCAGCCGGTGGGCTTCGGCCGCGACGAGGGCGTGCTCGAATACGACGAGCGCTCGTTCCTCGGCTATCGCCTGCTCACCGAGTATTTCAGCTTTCCCGACAAATTCCTGTTCCTGGATTTCCTGCGCCTGGGCGAGATCGCGCCGCGGCTGTCGGGCAACAAGCTGGTGATCCAGTGCATGATCGGCCGCTATCCCGACACCGAGCGCCACGAGCGGTTGCTGAACAACCTGGGCGCGCAGCACTTCAAGCTGGGCTGCACCCCCATCGTCAACCTGTTCACCCAGGCGGGAGAGCCGATCCGCGTCACCCACCAGCGTGCCTCGTACCCCGTGTGGGTCGACAGCCGCAAGCAGCAGGCATTCGAGGTGGTGCAGATCAAGCGCGTGGTGCGGGTGGAAAAGACCGGCAGCGACGAAAAGAGCGAAGAGGTGCTGCCGTTCTACGCGCTGCGCCACGGCAGCGACCAGGACGCGCCGCGCTTCTACTGGCACGCCAGCCGCGAGGCCGCCACCCGCCAGGACGACAAGGGCACCGACATCGAGCTGCACCTGGTGGACCTGGACTTCAACCCGGTGCGCCCGGCCGCCGAGGTGCTCAGCCTGGAAATCCTGTGCAGCAACCGCGATCTGCCCGAGCACATCCCGTTCGGCGGCAGCCAGGGCGGCCAGCATACCGATTTCACCCTGCCGGGGCACTCGGTGGTCAAGCGGGTGCGCCTGCTGCGCAAGCCCACCCCCAGCCTGCGCCCGCCGCAGCGGCGCGGCCTGCAATGGCGGCTGGTCTCCCACCTGTCGCTCAACTACCTGTCGATCGTCGAGGGCGGCAAGAGCGCGCTCCAGGAAATGCTGGCGCTGTACAACCTGACCGATTCGCCGGTGACCAACCGCCAGATCCAGGGCATCGCCGGCATCGGCAGCCAGTCGGCGGTCACCCGGGTGGCCGGGCGCGACTTCGCCGGCTTCGTGCGCGGCACCGAGATCACGCTGACGCTGGACGAGGACTACTACGTCGGCGGCAGCGTCTATCTGTTCGCCAGCGTGCTGGAGCGCTTCTTCGCGCTCTACTGCGCGCCCAACAGCTTTACCCGGCTGCGGGTGAAGAGCGCCCAACAACAAAACGAGGAGGTCGCGGTATGGCCGGCGCGCTCGGGCGAAGCCCTCGTGATCTGAACGCGGAGCTGGTCCGCGACACCTATCGTTTCGGTTTCTTCCAGGGCGTGCGGCTGCTGTCGCTGGCGGCCAACCATCGCGGCGAGAAACGGCGCGGCCCGCTGCCGGCCAGACTGCGCTTCCGCACCGTGGCGTCGCTGTCGTTCCCGGCCAGCGAGCTGACGCGCTACCAGCCGGCCGACCCCGAAGCGCTCGACGCCGAGCACGGCCGCGACGAGATGACCGTCGCCTTCATGGGCCTGACCGGGCCCAGCGGCATCCTGCCCCGCGCCTACACCGAATTGCTGATGGAGCGGCGCCAGTTCCACCGCGACACCGGCGCGCATGCCTTCTTCGACCTGTTCAGCCACCGCGCGATGGCGCTGTTCTACGGCGCCTGGCGCAAGTACCGCTACTGGCTGGCGGTGGAAAGCGGCGACCAGGACGGCTTCACCCGCTATCTGCTCGATTTGTCCGGCCTGGGGCTGGCGCGGCTGCGCGAACGCCTGGGCACCACCGAGACCGCCGGCGTCGACGAAAGCCTGTTCATCCACTACGCCGGCCTGCTGTCGCAGAAGCCGTTGTCGGCGCAGGCCATGGTGACGCTGATCGAAGGCTTCTTCGGCGTGCACACCGAGATGGCGCAATTCGTCGGCCAGTGGATCGACGTGCCGGTGGAGGAACAGACCCGGCTGGGGGCGGGGGCCTGCGAGCTGGGCCTGTCCGCCTTCGCCGGCGAACGGATCTGGGATCGCCAGACCAAGATGCAACTGCGCCTCGGCCCGATGCGCCGCAAGCACTTCGACCACCTGCTGCCCGGCAAGCCGGGCGCCGAGGCGCTGGATGCGCTGATGCAGTTCATGGTCGGCCACGGCCTGGCCTGCGATGTGACCCTGGTGCTGGATCGCCGCGACGTGCCCAAGCCGCGCCTCGCCGCCGACCAGCCGCTGCTGCTGGGCGGCAACGTCTGGCTCAACGGCACCCCGCCGGACGCGCATCCGGACCAGATGAACTACCGACTGCTGCACTGACGGCACCACGCAAGGAAAGCCAGAGATGGGCCTGTTCTCCCGATTGTTCGGCCGGCGCGACGATCCGCCTGCCGCCGACCCCGCGCCGCAGGGCGATCCGCCCGAGCTGGCGGCGGCCATCGCCGCGTTGCAGGCCGAAGACATGCCGGCGGTGCTGCGGCTGGCGGCGCCGCAGCTGGATGCGACCAATCCCGCGGTGCGCGCCGACGCGCAGCGGCTGTGTGCGCTGGCGCAATCGCGCCTGGGCGACTGGCCTGCGGCGTTCGGCCACTGGCAGGCGCTGTTCGCGCTGGAGCCCACCGCGCACAACGCGCTGCAAGTGGCGACCACCTCGGTGATGTGCGGCGAGATCGAGCGCGGCGAGCAGTGGTTCCGCCAGAGCGGCGAACTGAACGCCAGCAGCCAGGACACCAACCCGATCCAGGCGCACATCAGCTTTCTCACCGCCCTGTGCAACGTCGGCCGCCACGCCGACGCGCTGCCGTACCTGGGCTGGATCCGCGACGTGTATCGCCGGCTGCACATCACCGACGACACCTTTCTTCACCTGCGCGGTGTACCGTTCCTGTCGGTGTTCCTGGAGAACAGCTGGCCGGTGCTGCATGCCGCGCTGGACGCCCCGGCGATCGAGGCCTGGTACGGCGAGCTGATCGCCGACCTGGACGAGGACGGCGCGCAGCGCGCCCGCCACTGGCTGGCGACGCAGACCGCATCCGCCGATTGACCCACCCACACCACCCCCATTCATAAGCAGAGCACACCCATGTCCACCCCGCTCAAGGCCCTGGTCGGCCGCCTGACCCCGATTGCGCGCAGCGCCGTGGAGGCCGCGGCCAGTCGCGCGCTGTCGCGCACCAACTTCGAAGTCGAGATCGAGCACGTGCTGTTGGCGCTGCTCGACCAGGCCGACAACGCCTTTGGCGCCGCGCTGCGCGCCAGCGGGCTGGATGCCGCGCGCCTGGAGCGCGAGCTGGACCAGGCCGCCGACGGTTTCCGCACCGGCAACACCCGCAACCCGGTGTTGTCGAGCTGGCTGCCCAAGTGGCTGGAACGCGCCTGGCTGATCGCCGGCGCCGAGCGCAACGAGGACAGCATCTCCGGGCTGGACCTGCTGCTGGCGCTGCTGACCGACGACGCGCTGCGCGCCGCGCTGCAACAGTCGGCGCCGACGCTGCTCAAGCTGGACGCCGCACGGTTGAAGGAAGGCTACGCGGCGCTGCGCCAGCACGGCGGCGAGGCCGGCAGCGGGCCGGCGCCCACCGAGGTGGCGCAGGACGAAGCGCCGGTGGCCGCCGCGCCCGGCGGCGCGCGACGCGGCACGCCGGGCCTGGACAAATACACCATCGACCTCACCGCGCAGGCGCGCGCCGGCAGGATCGACCCGGTGCTGGGGCGCGACGGCGAGATCCGCCAGATGATCGACATCCTGCTACGCCGCCGCCAGAACAACCCCATCCTCACCGGCGAGCCCGGCGTGGGCAAGACCGCGGTGGTGGAAGGGCTGGCGTTGAAGATCGTGCAGGGCGAGGTGCCGCCGGCGCTGCTGGGCGTGAACCTGCGCACGCTGGACCTCGGCCTGTTGCAGGCCGGCGCCAGCGTCAAGGGCGAATTCGAGAACCGGCTGCGGCAGGTGATCGACGAAGTGAAGGCCAGCCCGGTGCCCATCGTGCTGTTCATCGACGAAGCGCACACCATGATCGGTGCCGGCGGCGCGGCCGGGCAGAACGATGCCGCCAACCTGCTCAAGCCCGCGCTGGCGCGCGGCGAATTGCGCACCATCGCCGCCACCACCTGGGCCGAGTACAAGAAGTACTTCGAAAAGGATGCGGCGCTGGCGCGGCGCTTCCAGGTGGTCAAGGTGGAAGAGCCGGCGCCCGAGATCGCGGTGCAGATGGTGCGCGGCCTGACCGACGCCATGGCCGGCCACCACAAGGTGGACATCCTCAACGAGGCGGTGGCCGCCGCGGTGAACCTGTCCAGCCGCTACATCACCGGGCGCCAGTTGCCGGACAAGGCCATCAGCGTGCTCGACACCGCCTGCGCCCGCGTGGCGCTGTCGCGCGCCGGCCGCCCCGGCCCGGTGGAGGATGTCGAAGCGTTGATCGCCAACATCGACCGCGAGATCGCCGCACTGGCGCGCGAGGAAGGCCACGCCGAGCGCATCGCCGAATTGCAGGCCAGGCGCGCCGAGCTGGAGGGCGACCTCAACACCCTGCACGCCGCCTGGGAAGTGCAGAAGAAGCTGGTCGACGAGATCGACGCGCTCAAGGCGCAGCAGGGCGACGACAAGCCGGCGGCCAAGGGCAAGAAGCCCAGCCCGTTGCAGAGCAAGCGCAACGAGCTGCGCGACCACCACAAGAAGCTGCCGCTGGCGTTCGAATGCGTGGACGAGAACGTGATCGCCGACGTGATCAGCGGCTGGACCGGCATCCCGCTGGGCCGCATGGTGAACAACGAGCTGGCGCAGGTGCAGCGCCTGGCGCACCTGCTGGCCGAGCGCGTCATCGGCCAGGACCACGCGCTGGGCCAGATCGCCGAGCGGGTGCAGATCGCCAAGGCCAACCTGGAAGACCCCGGCAAGCCCAAGGGCGTGTTCATGCTGGTGGGCCCGTCCGGCGTCGGCAAGACCGAGACCGCGCTGGCGCTGGCCGAATCGCTGTACGGCGGCGAGCGCAACCTCATCACCATCAACATGAGCGAGTACCAGGAATCGCACAGCGTCTCCGGCCTGAAGGGCTCGCCCCCCGGCTACGTCGGCTACGGCGAGGGCGGCGTGCTGACCGAGGCGGTGCGCCGCAAGCCGTATTCGGTGGTGTTGCTGGACGAAGTGGAAAAGGCGCACCCGGACGTGCTGGAGCTGTTCTTCCAGGTGTTCGACAAGGGCCTGCTGGAAGACAGCGAAGGCCGCGAGGTCGATTTCAAGAACACCATCATCCTGCTGACCTCCAACGCCGGCACCGACCTGGTGATGCGCGCCGTCGAGCACGGCGTGACCGCCGCCGAGGGCGAGGAAAGCCGCGACCCGACGCCGGACGACCTGGTCGAGATCCTGCGCCCCACGCTGCAAAAGACCTTCAAGCCCGCCTTCCTCGGCCGCCTGACCATCGTGCCGTACTTCCCGGTGAGCGACGACGTACTGCGCCGCATCATCGGCCTGAAGCTGGGCAAGATCCGCCGCCGCATCGAGGAAAACCACGGCGCCCAGGTCGAGTTCCCCGAGACCCTGGTCGAGCTGATCGCCAACCGCTGCTACGACGTGGACAGCGGCGCCCGCGACGCCGACGCCATCCTCACCCGCACCGTGCTGGCGCGCATCTCCGCCGACCTGCTCGACCGCATGGCGGCCGGCAAGCCGGTGAAGAAGATCGGCGTGACGGTGAAGGGCGACGAGCTGAAGGTGAAATTGAGCTGAGGGGGCGGGTGCCCCTGGGAAGGGAGAAGAGGGAAGGGGGAAGGGCAACTGCGCAAACCTTGAACCCCAAGTCCTGAACCACAGAGGACACGGAGAGCACGGAGGTTCACGGAGAAACCGTGGGAAGAGAGAAGGCCCCCTCCCTGCGCTGCGGGTTTTACCCTTCTCCCTTCTCCCTTCTCCCTTCCCATCATGAAAAACGGCCCTGCAGGGCCGTTTTTCATGACTGCCGGAAATCCAGCAACTCCCGCAACTGCCCCAGCGTCGAATCGTCCTTGATCACGGTCTGCAGCCAATCCTCCAACGGCATCTCGGCCCATTTGGCGGCGCGCTCGGCCAGCAGGGCGACGGGGCTGTGCGGCTCGTTGGTACGGAAGAACCGCGCCACTTCGCGCAGCTGGCGGATGGCGTCGGCGCGGCCTGCGATGGGACCGGCGGCGAAGGTCGCCTGCGGGACGGCGGCAGGGCCGGGGGCGGGGCTGGCGTCGTGGCTGGCGGTCATGGCGGGCTGTGCCTCCCCGGCGGGGGCGGCGGCCTGGCCGCCGAATTGTTCGAACAGGCGGTTGACCACCTCGCTGGTGGCGTTGATCGCTTCGCGGATCTCCGCCAGGTTGGGGGCGGAATAGCCGAAGCGCTCGTCGCCCAGGCGATCCAGTTCGGCGTAGGCGTCGCGGGCGCCGGCCAGCTGGCCGTTCAGCTTCTGGAACCACGGCAGGCCGGCGTAGTGCGCGGCCTTGTCGAACGCCTCGCCCGACAGCTTGCCCTCGGCGATGGCGCGCTCGCGTGCCTCGCTGTCGCGCAGGCCCAGGTTCTCCACCTCGCGCGATTCCTGCCAGCGGTACCAGTCGTAGCCGCCGTGCGCGGCCGGGATCAGCGGCACCAGGCGGATGGCGCGGCCCAGCTGGGTGTTCAGCCATTCCAGCTTGCCGACGCGCTCGTCCATGTCGTCCGGATCCAGCTCGGGGTACGCGGTTTCCCAGAAGCGCTGCAACAGGCCACAGATGAAGCGCAGGCCGAATTCCAGGCCCTCGTAGCCCTCGATGCGGGTCAGCGCCTCGACGTACCACACCGCCAGTTGCAGATCCTTGCTCTGGCCGATCAGCGCGTCCTCGCACAGCTTGCGCGCCTTGGGCCAGTCGGCGGTCTTGAGCGACGCCGCCCAGTCGCCCTGCGCCAGCGCGGGGTCGTCGGCGCGGCGCGCCTCGCGGATCTGGTCGAACAACGGCGAATAACCCAGGTCGCTGCCGGCCGGTTGTTCCGGCGACACCGGCGCGAGCAGCAGCTCCAGCTTGTCCAGTTGGGACTGATCCATCTGTATCAACCTCTTTCCATATTGGGGATGGTGGCGATCAGCGTCGCGCCGCAGCTGACCTTGTGTCCGTCGAGCGCCACCGGCTTGCCGTCGACCAGCCAGTTGGGATCGGCTTCGACGATGACGCAGTTGCTGTGCCCGGGGCGGGGGCAACTGACCGCGTCGCCCAGCCGGGCCACCTGCTTGCCCATCACCACGGTGGTGGACGAGGCGCCGACCACGGTGCCGCCATGGCTGGTGGGGTCGCCCAGGCGCACTACTCGTTTCATGTCGTTGCTCCCACGGCGGGGCGCATCACGCCGACGCCGACAAAATCGTCGCCTTCGAATTCGGCGGCCACGGTGGGCTGCGCCAGCTGGGCGGCGCGCAGCAGGGCGGTGGCCAGCAGCAGCGCGCCGCGTGCGGCGCCGGTGTCGCCGTACTCGACTACCACGTTGGTGGCCTGATCGATGGGGTTCAGCTCGCTGCCGAAGTAGTGCAGCGCCGAGGCCAGCGCCGCCAGCCGGCTGCCGCCGGTATCGACGCTGCCGCTGTTGTGCGCCAGCCAGCCGATCTCCACCGGCGGCGGGGCGTCGGCGTCGGCGCTGTCGAACGGGTGCTCGCGCAGGCTGGCATTGATCAGCGCGGCTTCCAGCAGGCTTTGCAATTGCCGCGTCAGTGCGTTGCCGCGCGCCAGTCCGCCCTGTTTCTGCAACACGCGGCCCTGGTGCAGCGTGGCCAGCGGCGCCAGGTCCAGCAGCGACGGTTGCAGCGGGGGTGGCACGCGGGCCCAGCCGACGGCGGCGGCTTCGCCACCCTGGCGTTCCCAATAGGGCTGGTACGGATCGCGCTCGTCGTCGGCGGGCAGGCTGTCGTCGGCATGGTAGGCGGTGACCAGACCCGGCCGGCTGAACAACAGCGCGACCACCGCGTGGCCGGGCTTGCCGCCGGGTGGATTGACGGGGGGACCGTCGTCGTCGTGGTCTTCTTCCTGAGCGTCGGCCAGCGGCGAATCGGGCCCCAGCAGCAGCAGCGCCGGCAGGGTGGGATCGTTCTCGAACAGGGCGACGATGCGGTCGGCGATGCCTTCGGTGCCGGGCAGGAACTTGCAGTCAGCCTGGCTGGGCGCGGGCTCCAGGAAGTTGTCCGCCACGGCGGCCTGCCACGCGTCGCGCACCAGTTCCAGCTGGGCGGCGCCGGCCAGTTGCGTGCCGGGCAGCAGGTAGACCGGCAACCACGCCACGGCCGGGCTGCCGCCGATGGCCAGGGTCAGCACTTCCCGCAGCGACTGGCGCAACGCGTGTTCGCGCCCGACGCCGGCGGTCTCCTCGGCCGGCTGTTCCAGGAAGGCGCAATGCGTGGGCTGACCGTCGAACCAATCCGGCGGCGGGGTGGTGGAGGCCACCCACACGCCGCGGCATTCGACATAGGCGCGGCGGCGCGCCAGCTCGGCCTCGTGCGCGCTGCGCGCCGCGTCGATCTTGGCCGCCTGCTCGGCCGCCTGGGCGTCGAGTGCGGCCTGGGCCGCGGCGGCGGCGCGCTTGGCGCGGTAGTGCTTCCAGGCACTCCAGGCGCCCATCAGCAATACCGGCGGCGCCACGTGCAGCAGCGTCAGCGCCGGCACCGACATCTGCCGCAGGTCGAAGGGCAGCACGAACCACACCAGCGCCCACCACACGCTGGTGATGCCGCCGAAAATCAGGGAATTGAGGATCATGCTGGAAAGCTTGTTTGTTCTGAACTTTGCTGACAGCGGTAAAGCGGCATTCTATCTCTTTTGGTACATTTATCGACAGACTCGCTGACACGGATGGCGTCATGGCCTTGCACCGCCGTCACTGCCCGCCGCCGGCGACGCCACTGCCGCCCGGCGGGGCGGATGCGACGATTATCCAGTCGGCATCGTGGGCCGACCGTTGGGAGCCGATGGCCGGAGCGAGATCATGGGGGCGCGTGGCCCACGCCGCCAGGCGCCGGCGGCTTACTGATTGGTTGGGCTATTCGGGGCGACGTCCGGGCCGCCAGGGCGTATGCGGTGGCGGCGGCGATCGAATCAAACGAGCGCTTGGGTACACAGGACAGCCTTGGTCATTGCATAAGCGCAAAGGCCGGTATTTACTTCGGCTTGCCTGGCACGCCGACAAGACACTTCTGGCCGCGTGGTGCTGACGTGCCGTATGTCCCAGGACTGTCTACGTTCGCGCTTCCTGCCAGCATCGCTGCGCCGGGTTTTGTCGGCCGCGCCTATATACATAATCACTCGCATCAGGAGAATTTCATGAACTTCAAAGCCGCTTCGATCACGCTGGCCCTGGCTTCAGTGTTCTCGGTGGGATTGATCAGCTGCAATGGCTCGGTGGACAACGGCGGTCCGTCCATCCCGTCGCCCACTCCGACCACCGTGCCGACGCCGGTGGAGGCCCAGGGGATCTACAACGGCTCCACGTCCGACAGCCGCCAACTGGTCACCCTGATCGTGCCGAGCGGCCAGTACTACGCGTGGTACACCACCAAGCTGTCGTCCACCGTGCTCGGCGGCGGCATCGAAGGCGTGCTCTCCGCCAGCGACGGTACGCTCGCTTCCAACAACGGCGTCGACTACAACATCGAGCTGGATACCATCAGCCCGGCGGTGCTGGCCGGCAGCTACACCGTCCAGAGCACCATCTCGGGCAATCTCACCTACGGCCAGAACGGCGACCAGGTGACCTTCAGCGCCAACTACGACACCGCCTACGACAACACGCCGTCGCTGAGCGCGGTGACCGGCACCTACGATGGCGTCGCCAGCAGCCCGGGCGGCACCGAACTGGTGGTGTTCACGGTGGGCACCGACGGCAAGGTGGCGGGCGTCGATCCGAACAACTGCACCTTCAGCGGCACGCTGACGCCCAACGCGGACCATAACTACTACGCGCTCAGCGTCACCTTCGGCGCGTCGCCGTGCGTGGCCGCCGGCCAGACCTTCACCGGCGTGTCGCTGTACCAGGCCACCGGCGGGCAACTGCTGGGCATGGCGCCCAACAGCAGCCGCACCAACGGGGTGATCTTCCGCGCGGTCAAGCGTCCTTCCTGATCGTCCGGCCTTGAACGAAAACACCGCGCCTTGGCGCGGTGTTTTGCTGTTGGGGCGGCGAGGGCTGCCTGCGGTTACGCGGCCTTGGGCGCCAGGTCCGGCGGCAGCGCGGTGCGCGAATGGCGTTGCAGGAAGCGCCGCAGCACCACGAAGGTGACGAGCGCCACCGTCGCCACCGCCAGGTAGAGCTGCTGCACCGGCACGCGATCGCCCACCACGCTGACCAGCAGCCCGGCCAAGGGCAGGCTCAACTGGTTCAGCAGCACGATCAGGCCGATGGCGCGGCCCAGTTGCGCCTGCGGAATCCAGTGCAGCCGCTCGGTGCGGATGAACACGTTGAACAGGCCGCACAGCGCAAAGCTCAGCGCGTAGCCGGCGACGAACACCGGATAACTGTGCGCCAGCCCCATCACCAGCCCGCCCAGCGCGATCACCACGAAGGCGAACACGCCCAGGCGATACACCGAGCAGCGTCGCAGCAGCCACGGCACCAGCAGGAAGCTGGCGATCGACAGCACGCCCACCGACATCTGGAGGCTGGCGTAGGCCTGGTCCGGCAGGCCGAACCGGCCGACGGTGATGGCCGCGCCGGTGGCCAGCGCCAGGCCGACCACCAGGTTCACCGCCAGCGACAGCCCGACCAGCGCCACCAGCAGCGGCGTGTCGCGCAGCACGCGCCAGCCGGTGGCCAGGCCGGCCAGGACGCTTTCGCGCCGCGCTTCGGTATCGATCCGCCTGGCGGCGCGCAGCGCGCGCACGCCGCAGGCGCTCAGGGCAAACACCACGGCGGCGGCCCACAGCAGTTGCGCCGGCGCCAGCCACAGCATCAGCACGCCGGCCAGCGCCGGTCCGGCCACGCCGGCGCCGTAGTTGATGCCCTGCAAAGTGCTCTGGGCCTTGGGCATGTCGGCCTTGCTCACCAGCAACGGCACGGTGGCTTCCAGCGCGATGAAGGCCTGGGCGTAACAGAACGCGCACAGCGCCATCAGCAGCGCGGTGACGGCGAACGCCTGCTGCGGTGCCAGCGTCAGCGTCCACGCCGCGAGCAGGCAGGCCACGGCGCGCACGCTGTCGGCCACCACGTAGACGCGCGCGCCGCCCACGCGGTCGGCCAGCACGCCGGCCAGCGGCAGCGAGATCACCCGCGGCAGCCATTCGCAGAGGAAGGCCAGCCCGGACATGGATACGCTGCCGGTGGCGCGATAGACGATCAGCGGCACCGCGAACATCAGCATCTGGTCGCCCAGGGTGGAGGCGGCGCGCGAGGCCAGGAACAACGCGATGCGGGCGCGGTTCATGGCAGCGCCGCGGCGGGCTGGGGCGCGGTGGTGGCGTGCGGCGCCACCCGCAGCCGGGCCTCGATGGCGTCGGCCAGCATGTCCAGCCGGGCGCGCAGGGTGGCGTAGTCGTCGGCGCGCAGCACGATATGGCCGACGAAGGCCGCGTTGTCGCGCGCCGTGGCGCTGACGGCGTCGCCCGGCCGCTTGCCGTAGCCGGCCTGCTCCAGCGGGATGCCCAGCGCGTGCGCCAGCATGGGGATGTCCGGCGCGGCCAGCAATACGCCGTCAGCGGGGGCGCGCAGCATGCGGATGCCGGCGTGGCCGGCCTGGCGTGGCGGCGCGGCGCGGTGTGCGCCGTCCAGCGCCCAGCTCACCCATTCCTCCCACGGCTCGAAGCCGGGGAAGGCCAGCCGGGCCAGGTCCCAGATATGCATGCCGGCCGGCCGCATATTGGTCTCGACCGCCCAGGTGGTGCCGTCGCGGTGGAAGATCTCGTTGTGGTAGACGCCGTGGTCCTCGGACACCAGCGCGCGCATGTGGCGGCCGGCGGCGTCGATGCGCGCGGCGTCCGCCTCGCTCAGCGGCGCGGGCACGATCTGCTGGAACTCGGCGCGGAATTCGTCCTGCGTGGTGTGCTTCTCGGTGATCCAGCTTTGCCCGGCGACGTAATCCCAACTGTATTCGCGCGCGTGCTCGATCAGCGTCTCGACGATGACGCCGCCGTGGCGGTACGGCGCCAGCGCCTGCCATACCGCGCCGCAGGCGCCGCTGTGCTGCACTGCCTGGCAGCCGCGGCTGTTGCCTTCGCTGGCCGGTTTGACGAACGCCTTGCCGCCGAGTGCGGCCACGGCGGCCTGCAAGGCGTCCAGGCTGTCCACCTGGGTGCTGGACACCGGCCGGTAGCCGGCGGGCCGTTCCGGATGGCTGTGGTCCAGCGCGCGGAACACGCGCTTGTCCAGCCCCGCGCGAGCGGCGTCGGCGGCGGGGCCGGGCAGGCCGTGCTCGCCGGCCAGCGCGGCGCCGAGCAGGATGCCGCGATCGGAGAACGGCAGGATGCCCAGCGGGCGCAGCCCGCGTTGCGTCAGTTCGATGCGCACCACGGCGCGCGCGCTGTCCAGCGCGGCGGCGTCCAGCGATACCGCCAGCACCCCGTCGGCGGCGTCGTAGTCCTGCGGTTGGGGGTGCTCAGTCAGCAGCAGCAGGTGCAGGCCGCGGCGGTGGGCGATGGCGCGCAGCTTGGCGATGTCGTAGATGCGGACATTGTTGTAGCCGACGACGATCAGGCAGTGTTTCATGGGGGTCCTTGGTGTCCGGGGCGAGCGCAGGAAGCCTTTGAACAGGCGCTCAGGCGGTCTGGCTGACCCGGGTTTCCTCGAAGATGCGCAGCAGCGCGTGGCGTACCGCGTCCGCGCTGCCTTGCACCACGCCGGACAGCGGCGAGGCGCCGGGGGTGTAGCTGATGCCGTGCGCGTCGCGCGGGCGGGTGTTGCGCTGGTAGGAGCGCAGCGTGCCCTGCCAGCGCGCGGCGTCGAAATCCACCTGCAACGGCCCGTGGTAGCGATGGCCGGGATAGACGAACCAGCCGAAGTAATGGTCGTGCTCGCGCGGTTGCAGCGCCGGCGCGTTGCCGTGCAACTGGTAGTGCAGGTCGGCCTGGTAGAGGTTGATGCCGGTCTTCAGCTCGAAGGTTTCGGCCACGCCGGCGCCGCCGACGCGGGCGGCGGTCTCCAGGAACCAGTCGTGGCCGTCGGCATCGCGGATGCCTTCGAAATGGAAGCTGCCGTCGCGCTGTCCCAGCGCGGCCAGCGTGCGTTGGGCCAGCGCCAGCGCGGCGCTGTCGGTCGGGCATTGGGCGGAACCCAGCGGTGCGCCGTGGGCGTAGTTGAGGCAGTCGCCGACGTAGACGCTGGTCACGGCGCTGACGATGTCGCCGTCGGCCAGGAAGCCATCGACGTGGAAGATGGCGCCGGGCACGAACGCCTCGACGAACAGCTCGTCGCCGCTCTCGACCAGCCGGGCCAGGATCTCGTCGCGCGTGCCGGCGACGATGCCGGTGCTGGAAGCCTCCAGCCGGGGCTTGGCCAGGTAGCGGCGCGCATCGGGCGGCAGGGCGCGGAACGCGGCGGCGTCCCAGTGTTCGGGCTGGCGGATGCCGGTGGCGCGGCAGCATTCGCGCATCAGCCATTTGTCGCGCAGGGGCAGGATGGCGTCGGGGCGCTCGCCGGGAATGTCGAAGCGTTCGCGCAGGCGGGCGGCGGCCAGCAGGTCGTATTCCGAGCGGGCGATCAGCCGGTCGGTGCGCGCCCACAGCGGCGCCAGCGTGGTCGCCAGCGCGTCGGCGTCGAAGCGCTCGGCCTCCAGCAGGTGGAAGTCGGCGTCGCCGGGCAGTTCTGCGGCGGCGGTGGCGTCCAGGCACAGATAGGTGACGTGGTGCGCCGCGTGGTCGATCGCGAGGTCGTAGCGCACCTTGGCGTAGGGAATGCGGTGCAGGATGACGATGTTCATGCGTGATACTCGATGGCGAAGTGGTCCTGGCTGGCGACCACGAAGTGCGCGCGCTCGGCGCTGGACAGCGCGGTGATGTCCCACAGCGCCTGGCCGACGAAGATCTCCCGCTCCACCTGCGGCAGCCGTTCGCCCTCGGCGACGAACAACTTGTCGCGCAGCGCGGGCTGGCCGGTGTCGCGGCGGCTCAGCCGGCGCACGGTGCGGCCGCCTTCGCCGAAGAACACGCGGAAGAAGGTGTGGCGCCGCTCGTTGGGCGCCGGGGTGGCGATGCGGCCGGTGAGGAGGTCGATCCAGCGCGCCAGCAGATCGACGCCGCAATGCAGTTGCGTGCTGTCGACGATGTAGGCGCCGCCGATGCGCGGGTTGATCTCGATGATTTCCCAGCCGTCCTCGGGGTGGTGGCGCGCCTCGATGTGGTAGACGCCGCTGTCGATGCCGAAGGCGCCCAGGCAGCGGGCGACGAATTCTGGGCCGCTCGCCAGCGCCTCGGGCGGCAGCGACAGTGGCGGGCAGGTGCAGGCGTTCTCCAGCGTGGTGCGGCCGTGCGATTGCAGATCCACCTTTTCGTGCACGGCGTGCACGGTGATGCAGCCGCGTTCCACGCTGACCTCGAAACTGCATTCGGGGCCGCGGATCAGGTCCTCGACGATAAAGGCCGGCTCGCCGCCGAAGATGCCGCAGTAGGCCGCGTCGTCGCAGGCGCGGCGCCACAGCGCGGCCAGTTCGTCGTAGTGCGCCAGGCGGTCGGCGCGGAAGGTGCCGAAGCTGGCGAGGCCGGTGCGCGGCTTGATGAAGTGGCGCGAGCGGTCGGCCAGCGCGGCGAAGCGCTCGGCGGTGAGCACCTGCGCGGTCTTGCGGGTCAGGCCGTGGCGGCGCAGCGTATCGCGCATCGTCAGTTTGTCGCGCAGCGACTCGATGGCTTCCGGCGCCACATCGCAGGCGCCCAGGCGGCGGTTGGCGCGCGCCATCAGGTCGCGATAGCCGTCCCATACCGAGATGCAGCCGACCAGCCGGAACCGGCCGGACAACGCATCCAGGTGCGCCGACACCTGCGCCCAGTCCAGCGCGTGGCCGTCGGCGAAGGCGGCATGCGTCACCTGCGCGCCCCAGTCGGGCACCAGACCGCGCGCGGAGGTGGACGACAGCACGCAGACCGCATAGCCGCGGCGGGCCAGCTCGGCGGCGAGCGGCGGCACCATGGACAGGCCCTGGTGCGACAGAATCAAGAATCCCTGTTTCATCGTGTTCACCCTCGATGCCCGCCGGGCGACGGCGGGCTGCTTGCTCACAACAGGCGCGCGGCCCCACCGCGGCCGGCGGGGCATGGCTTGGCGGATGCTCAGGCGGCCTGTGCTTCGTCGGCGCCGTGCAGGCGGTACATGTCTTCGAAGAACATCTTCAGCAGATCCTGGATCTCGGCCAGGTAGCGCTTCACGTCGGCGAGATCCTGCTCGTTGTCGATCAGCAGGCTGAGGATGTCCCACATGTCCTGGGTGTGGTCTTCGACCAGGTCGGTGTTCAGGTGGGCAGCCTGACCGCGGATGTGGTCCTTGCCCAGCGATTCGCCCATCGCCTTGATCTGCTTGGGGGTGATCTTCTGGGTGGTGTACTCGACCAGGTAGCTGTAGCAGATCACGCCCAGCGGCTTTTCGTGTTCGGCGACGAAGTACAGGTAGCCGGCGAGCAGGCGGGTGTAGAAGCTGGGCTCGGTGGCGTAGATCTCCTCGCGCGCCACGCCGATGCGCTCGGCATCCTGCATGAACAGCATGTCGTGCAGCATTTCCTCGTCCTGGTAGGCGGCGTACAGCTTGGCCGCCTCGGCGTGCAGCTTGGTGATGCGGTGCAACGCGTTGGCCTGGGCGCTGCGCATCAGACGGATGCGCCAGCAGTGCTCGATCAGCGACTGGCGGTAGTAAGGCATGTGCACCTGCTTGCCCTCGAAGTGGCGGGCGTACGGTACGGTGCGGTTCCATTCGTCGATCTTGCCGTCGAGAAACGTGTCGATCTCGCGCTTGGCGTGGGCGCTGGCTTCCTTGTCCAGGAAGGGCTTGCTGCGGATCAGCGAACGGTCGGTGATGCGATTGCGGTGTTCCATGAAGGCTCCTAGTTGATTTCAAACAGCACGGCGTCGCCGAAGGCTCTGCATTGGCAGGCGAGGCGCAGCGCGGGGTCGGTTTCTCCGGTCAGTTCGAACAGGCGGTGTTCCCGGTCGGTCCTGGCGGACAGGTTTTCGGCGCCACTGACGATGCGCACCGCACAGGTGCCGCAATTGCCGGATTTGCAGCCGAACATGATGTGGTCTTCCATTTCGATCAGCGCCACGCTGTCGCTGAATTCGACCTCGGTGCCGGTGTTGACGAACCTGAGGATGGGCATGGGCTGGGGTCTCCAAACGTGCGAATGCCCGGCGGGATGCGGCGTCGGCGCGAAGGGGGACGGCCCGCAACAGGCGAGCGCAAGGGTAGGGGGCTGGGCGTCTGGCGGGCAGATAAATGGCTCAGCAAAATTGCCTGACTTTACCGGTACGATTACCAGTAAAGTTGGAGGCAGAATTTGCACGTATCCGAGATAGCTTTCGAGACCGGCATCCCCAAGGTTCAACAGATCGCCGACCGGCTGGCCAAGGCCATCGCCGACGGCACCTTGCCCCCGGGCACCAAGCTGCCGTCGCTGCGCGAGTTGACGCAGACGCTGGGGGTAAGCAAGTTCACCGTGATCGACGCGCTGGACCGCCTGCGCGGCCGCAACCTGATCGTGTCGCGCCAGGGGCGCGGCTATTTCGTCGCCGCGCGCGGGCCCAGCGGCCCGGCCGGCGCGCTCAACGACCTGCTGCCGCAGGACTTTCTCAGCGTGCTGCGGCGCATGCTGATCTCGCCGGGCGACGAGTTGCGTCCCGGCTGCGGCTTCCTGCCCGAGTCGTGGCTCGATTCGGACGCGCTGCGGCAGGCGATGCGGCAGACGGTGCGCGCGCCACTGCTGCGGCTGGCCGAATACGGCGTCGCCAGCGGCTACCTGCCGCTGCGCCAGGCGTTGCAGGAGAAGCTGGCCTGCCAGGGGCTGGTGGTGCCGGCCGAGCAGATCGTCACCACCGCCAACACCATGCAGGCGGTGGACATGCTGCTGCGGCTGCTGCTCAGCCCGGGCGACACCGTATTGCTGGACGACCCCTGTTATTTCAATTTCCACAGCAATCTCACGCTGCACGGAGCGCGGGTGGTGACCGTGGCGCGCGGGCCGGAGGGACCGGATCTGGCCGCGTTGGAGCAGATGCTCCACACGCACCGGCCCTGCGTGTACCTGACCTCGGGGCTGCTGCACAACCCGACCGGGCGCTCGTTCCTGCCGGCGCAGGCGTTCCGTCTGCTGCAACTGGCGCGGCAATACGGCTGCCACGTGATCGAGGACGATCTCTACGGCGACCTGCACGACAAGCCGCCGCCACGCCTGGCGGCGCTGGCCGGGGTGGAACAGGTGAGCTACGTCTCGGGGTTCTCCAAGATACTCACCGCCAACGCGCGGGTGAGCTATGTCGCGGCGTCGCCGCGCCTGGCCGCCGCGCTGACCCACCTGAAGCTGATGAGCGGCGGCGTGACCTGCGAGCTGTTGGAACAGATCGTCTACCGCATGCTGGTGGACGGCAGCTACGGTCGGCACTGCAAACGCATCGTGCACCGTCTGCTGGAGTCGGGCGGGCGCGTGGCGCAATGGCTGCTGGCGGCCGGCTGTACCCTGCCGTTCGCTGGCGAAGGCGGTATGTTCCACTGGGCGCGCCTGCCCGACGGCATCGACAGCGAAGCGCTGGCGCGCGCGGGCCTGCGACACGGCCTGGTGCTGGCGCCCGGCAGCCTGCTCAGCCGCGCGCCCGATGCGCGTCGCTTCATGCGCTTCAACGTGGCCTACAGCGACGACGACACGGTGCGGCAGCACCTGCTGCGCGCGCTGGACGACATGGCGTAGCGGGATTCGGCAATCGAGCGGGGTTACGCAGGACCGAGGGTTGTTTTGTCGCCGCCGACCGGCGGATTCATGATGATGGCATCATGTCGGACGAGCTAAACCAACATTGACAGGGGTGGATGCCAACGGGAAACCGGGGCGCCATCCGAGTTCGATCCGGGCGCGCGGCGCAAAGGCAGACTACCCATGAGCAAAACCATCACCTTCGACCAGGCCTTCGACCGGCTGATCGGCCATGAAGGCGGCTATGTGAACAACCCCAAGGACCCGGGCGGCGAAACCAACTGGGGCGTGACCAAGCGGGTGGCCGTGGAGAACGGCTATACCGGCCCGATGAAGGCGCTGAGCCGCGAACAGGCCAAGCGCATCTACAAGACGGCCTACTGGGACAAGGCCAAGTGCGAACGACTGCCGGGCGCCATCGCCTTCCAATTGTTCGACGCCGCGGTCAACCATGGCATCTCGAATGGCACGCGCTTTCTGCAACGCGCGGTGGGCGTGGCCGACGACGGCATCATCGGCAGTAAGACCATGGACGCGATCCGCGCGCTGAGCCCTTCGGACGTGGTGCTGCGCTTCAACACCGAACGGCTGACGTTCTACACCCAGCTATCCACCTTCCAGACCTTCGGCAAGGGCTGGGTCAACCGGGTTGCCGCCAACCTGAAATACGGCGCCGACGACGCCTGAGTGGGTCGAGCCGCGGGAAGGGCGGGGTGCGTGTCCGGCGGCTGGATTGCGCCCGTTTGGGGGCGATTCGCATAGCACGGGCGGAAGCCCGTGGCTGTGCCCGCGCCCGGCGCACCTGCATTGCAAGCCCAAGGCATTCCGGTGATGTGTTTTTCTGATCGGGCGCAAACCATTGGCGTTCAGTTCGCGAACGCACTGCGCATGCAGACTTTTCCAATATTCACGTTTTTCGCCGGCCGGAACACTGGCCTGGCGAGTTGACGGCCCCCTCGCATCCACTCGATCGCGTTGGCGCGATCGCGGTGTTTTTGTCTTCGCGGGCCTGGAAAGGAATGCACATGGTCTGGTTAATCGGTCCCAAACTGCGGCTGGCGATCGGCATGGCCACCACGGCCCTGGCGGCCGGCCTGCTCAGCGCCGCGCCCATCCTGTTTCCCGCCAGCGGCGGTCGGGGCGTGATCTGGGAGTCTTTCGTCTTCGCCGTCCTGGTGGTGGTGGCTTTCGCCGCGCTGTGCTCGGTGCTGTTCGACCTGGCCGTGCCGGTGTATGCCAAGGTGCCGGTGCGCGACGACGATCTGCCATACAGCCATCGCGACCCCGACAGGCCGTAACCGGCCTGGCGCTACGCCACGATGCAACCCCCGCGGCCTGACGGTTGTGGGGGTTTTTGTGTTGGAGGCGCCTTGGAAGGAGGCGGGGAGCCAGAACGCAGACCGGACAAGTCGAGCCGCCTCCTGGCAATCGCCGGAGGCGGAGCAAGCCATGAAAAAGCCCCGGAAACCTGGGTTTCTCGGGGCTTGTGAGACAGGATGGGACATCCTGTGACTGCTTGTCTGGTGGAGCCGGCGGGAGTCGAACCCGCGTCCGAAAGTCCTCCACGAAGAGTTCTACATGCTTAGCCTGGTCAACTGGGTTTTAACCTGGTGCACGCCGACCGGCAGGCTTGCAACAGGCGAGTGACCTTGGATTTAACCCCCAGCCAAGTCACCCGGCCGGGAGCGATCTGATGTGAAATGACGCTGCTGCGGGTTTTACCCCGCCCGACCCATCAGAAGATCGGTGCAGCGTCCGGCTGGTTAAGCAGCCAGAGCGTAAGTTTCGTCGTTTGCGACTATTACGATTCAGCGTTTTACGGGGTGACTGAGATCCCGGCATGCCCTCATCCGCTTTGCAACCCCCGTCGAAACCATGGCGGCCCCAGATGAAGCTTCATTGTACCCCCGAATGGCCTCGCGTGGCGACAGCAGGCCGGGATCAGTTCAGGCCGTAGCGGGCGCGCAGGCGCTTCAGCGTGCCGTTGGCTTCCAGGCGGCGGATCGCCGCGTCGACGGTGCGCAGGTCGGCTTCGCTCACGCTGGCCTTGCTCAGCATCAGGTGCACCGGCGCCTGGTTGGGAACGAAGCCCAACTGCTTCACCGGCGTGCGCACCACGCGCTGCGCCTCGTAGACGATGGCGCCGACGTCGCCGAGGATCAGGTCGGCCCGGTTGGCCTTGAGCATGCGGATGCCCTGGTCGAAGGTCTCGAAGTGCTGGACCAGGCCGCTGGCCTTCATGTCGGCCAGATAGCGCCCGTAGTCGTCGCCGTACCAGCCGCTATTGGGCGCGAGCAGGCCGATGCGCCGGGACAGCACGTCGCTGAAGGAGCGGATGCCGGCGAAGCGGGCCGCGTCGTCGGCGCGGGCGAACAGGCCGATGGTCTCGGGGCGATAGGCGACGGTGAACCAGCTGTAGCGCTGGCGTTCCGGCGTGGGCGACGCGGCGAACAGCACGTCGAGCTGGCCTTCCTTGTGCATCAGGTGCCGTCGTTGGCGCGGGATGTCCTGGTGAAAGACCAGGGTGCAGCCGGCCTCGCGGAAGATCGCCTGCAGCAGCTCGATGTCGAGTCCGGCTGGCCTGCCCTGGGCATCGATCTGCGAGTAGGGTGGCCAATCCTCGACGGCGACGCTCATCGGTTTGCTGCAGGCGGACCAGGCGAGGGTGGGCAGGGCGCAGGCGAGGAGGAATGCGGCAATTGTTTTCATGATGAGGCCACTTGTTTTATGCCAAGGGTATCTTGAACTTTTCCCAATTTGTCGTCGATGGTGGCGAGTGTCGTGTTGCGGGGGCGTACCAGCAACAGAGTTGCAGATGGAGGGGAAGTTCTCGTCGTGTCCCGGAAGCGATGGTTCTTGGTGGTGGTGGTGTCGTGGGCGGACGGTGGCTGGCGGGCGCTCGTATCCGCCAAGCGCTTGTGTCTTCAGGCGAGCCTTCCGGCCTGGGGGCCGGGTGTCAGTCCTGCTGGGCGTCGGCCCACCGCACCACCCAGTCGGGCAGCGGTGGCGATGGCGTGGTGTGCCCGGCCAGCGCCAGCAGTTCCGCCGAGGATACCGAGCCGCCGCTGCGTCGCAGGAAGCGCACCCGGATGACGGCCGAGGCGGCGGTTTCGCCGTTGGCGACGAAGCGTTGCGCCAGGAACGCCGATTTGTCGTCCCAGCCGATCACCTCGGTGTGGATGTCGAACGGCTGGAACAAGGTCAGCGCGCGGCGAAAGCGCATGCTGGCCAGCGTCACCACCGGAAACCAGCCGGCGGCCTTGACGCGTTGGGCCAGCCCGCTGCGCAGCATCAGGTCGGTGCGCGCCAGATCCAGCAGAGTGAAATAGCGGCCGTTGTTCACGTGGCGGTACAGGTCCAGGTCGTTGGGCCAGACGCGCAGGCGGGTGACGCATGGGCCGAGCAGCGAGCAGGGTGGGCGGCGGCGGGCGGTGAGCAATAGCCAGATCAGGCGCAAGTACAGGTTCAAGGCAATCGCCAGCGTCGGGGGATGAGGATTATCGTTATCCTGTTTGCTTGCCGATGCGTCAAATTCTCATTTTGGAGGCCCCATGTTCCGAACGATTCTGCTGCGCCGGGAAGACGGCTGTTTCGACGCGCGCGTGACCGAGCTGGACGAGGTGGCGTTGCCCGAAGGCGACGTGCTGCTGGGGGTGCATTACTCCACGCTCAACTACAAGGACGCGCTGGCCATCGCCGACCGTGGCCCGGTGGTGCGCGCCTGGCCGATGGTGCCGGGGGTGGACGGCGCCGGCGAGGTGCTCGAATCGAACCATCCCGAGTTTCGCCCCGGCGACCTGGTGGTGCTCAACGGCTGGGGCGTCGGCGAACTGCACTGGGGCTGCCTGGCGCAGAAGGCGCGGCTGAAGGGCGACTGGCTGGTGAAGCTGCCGCAGGGCTTCACCACCCGACAGGCGATGGCGGTGGGCACCGCCGGCTATACCGCGATGCTGTGCGTGCAGGCGCTGGAACAACACGGCGTGACGCCGGTGGACGGCCCCGTGCTGGTCACCGGCGCCACCGGCGGCGTCGGCTCGGTCGCGGTCATGCTGCTGGCGGGCCTGGGCTACGAAGTGGTGGCGCTTACCGGCAAGGCCGATGCCGGCGCCTACCTGCAGATCCTGGGCGCGCGCGAGGTACTGGAGCGCGCCGAATTCGGCGTACCCGGCAAGCCGTTGCAGAAGGAGCGCTGGGCGGCGGTGATCGACACCGCCGGCAGCCATACGCTGGCCAATGCCTGCGCCCAGGTGCGTTACGGCGGAGCGGTGGCGGCGTGCGGTCTGGCACAGGGCATGGATTTTCCGGCCACGGTGGCGCCATTCATCCTGCGCGGCGTGACGTTGTACGGTATCGACAGCGTCTACGCGCCGCTGGCGCGCCGCCGTCAGGCGTGGCAACGGCTGGGGCGGGATCTGGATGTGGCCGGGTTGGAGCAGATCGTGACCGAGATCGGCCTGGCTCAGGCGCTGGCGGCGGCGCAGGACATCATGGCCGGGCGCCACCGCGGGCGTTTCGTGGTCGATGTGAACCGCTAGCGCGATTCGGTTTTCCCCACGAACTGGGGCGTGAGCCGGTCGCGCCCGGACCGGATTACTTGGGCAGGTGCAGCAGCAGGTCCAGCGGGTGGTCGATGCCGACGTCGGCGCCCCAGGAGAGCGGCAGGTCGGTGCTGGCGATGTAGCCCCAGTTGGCCAGCACGGTCTTCATGCCGACCGCGCGGCCGGCGGCGATGTCGCGCTCGGCGTCCCCCACGTACCAGCAGCGCTCCGGCGCCACGCCCAGGGTTTCGGCGGCGTAACGCATCGGGCGCGGGTCGGGCTTGGCGACGCCGACGGTATCGGCCGATACCACCACGCCGGGCGCGGTGGGCCAGGTCAGGCGCAGCACCAGTGGATCGGTGAAGCGCATCGGCTTGTTGGTGACGATGCCCCATGGCAGGCCGCGCTGGGCCAATGCCTCGATCAGCGGGGCGATGCCGTCGAACAGCCGGGTCTCGTCGCACAGGTGGGTTTCGTAGTGGGCGAGGAAGCGCTCGCGCAACCGCTCGAAGTCCGGGTGCTCCGGCGTGATGCCGTAACCCAGCCCGAGCAGGCCGCGCACGCCGTGACTGGCCAGCGGGCGGATGGCGGCGTAAGGCTGCGGCGGCAGGCCCTCTTCCAGCAACATGCGGTTGAGCGCGCCGCCCAGGTCGGCGGCGGTATCGGCCAGCGTGCCGTCCAGATCGAAGAGAACTGCTTGAACCATGACTGCTTGATCCCGTGGAAAACGAAGGCGGCGGCCGCGCGGCGGCCTTGGGGCGGTCAATCCGGCTTGCGGCAGGCCACCAGGTAGTTCACGTCGGTATCGCCGCCCAGGGTGTAGGCGCGGCTCACCGGGTTGTAGTGCAGGCCGCTCAGGCCCTGGGTGTCGAGCCCGGCGGTGCGCGTCATGCGCGACAGTTCGGACGGCTTGAGGAAGCGCGCGTAGTCGTGGGTGCCGCGCGGCAGCATGCCCAGCACGTATTCGGCGCCCAGCACCGCCAGCAGGTAGCTCTTGGCGTTGCGGTTCAGGGTGGAGAAGAACACCCAGCCGCCGGGCCGGGCCAGCCGGGCGCAGGCGGCGACCACGCTGGCGGGCGAGGGCACGTGTTCCAGCATCTCCAGGCAGGTGACCACGTCGAAGCTTTCAGGTGCTTCCTCGGCCAGCGCCTCGACGGCCACGTGGCGGTACTGCACGTTGCCCTGACCGGTTTCGATCAGATGCAGCCTGGCGATCTTCAGCGACTTCTCGGCCAGGTCGATGCCGGTGACCTGGGCGCCGCGCTGCGCCATGCCTTCGGAGAGGATGCCGCCGCCGCAGCCCACGTCCAGCGCCTGGACGCCGGTCAGCGGTGCGTATTGTTCGATGAAATCCAGCCGTAGCGGGTTGATGTCGTGCAGCGGCTTGAATTCGCTTTCCTTGTCCCACCATTTGTGGGCGAGCGCGGAAAACTTGGCGATTTCCGCCGCGTCGGCGTTGAGCACGGGTTCGGTCATATCAATGGGCTCTCAGGCGGAGATGCGGCTTTGCCAGCGGCGGGCGCGCGCTTGCGCGTCGGCCAGATCCAGGCTCAGGTGGCGGTGTGCGGCGTAGACATTGCGGCCGGCGATCCACACATGGCTGACCTGGTTGCGGTCGGCCGCGTAGACGAGATGCGAGACGGGATCGTAGCACGGCTGCGTGCCGGCGGCGGACAGGTCGACCGCGATCACGTCGGCCTGCTTGCCGGGCCGCAGGCTGCCGATGCGGTCGTCCCAGCCCAGGGCGCGCGCGCCGTTGAGCGTGGCCATTTCCAGCGCCTGCCAGGCCGGCAGCGCCTCCGGGTTGCCGCTGGCGCCCTTGGCCAGCAGCGCGGCCAGCCGCAGTTCTGCGAAAAGGTCGAGCTTGTTGTTGCTGGCGGCGCCGTCGGTGCCGATGCCGACATTGATGCCGGCGGCCAGTTGATCGGCGATGCGGGCGAAGCCGGATGATAACTTCAGGTTGGAGGCCGGATTGTGCGACACGTGCACGCCGTGGCGCGCCAGCAGAGCGATCTCCTCGTCGGTGGTGTGCACCATGTGCGCCGCGATCAGGTGATTGCCCAGCAGGCCCAGGCCGGCCAGCCGCGCCAATGGGCGTACGCCGTGCTGCTTGAGGCTGCCGGCGATTTCGTCCTGGGTTTCGTGGATATGGCAATGGATGCCGATCTGCAATTCGTCCGCCAGCGTGATCACGCGGCGGAAGGTGTCGTCGCTCACGGTATATGGCGCGTGCGGCGCTAGGGTGAAGCCGACCAGGTTCTCGCCGCGGAATTCGTCGATGCATTCCAGCGCGCGGCGGATATAGCCATCGGCATTGGCGGCGTAGGCATTGGGGAATTCCAGGATCGAGCAGCCGACCATCATGCGGAATTCGCTGGACAACGCCGCACGCGCCACCGCGCCGTGATGGAAATACATGTCGTTGGCGCAGGTGGTGCCGCCGGCGATCATTTCGGCGATGGCCAGCAGCGTGCCGTCGAAGACGAATTCGTCCGAGACGTGCTTGCCTTCGGCGGGCCAGATGTGGTCGTTCAGCCAGGTCATCAGCGCCAGGTCGTCGCCGTAGCCGCGCAGCAGCGTCATCGCCGAATGCGCGTGCAGGTTGATCAGGCCGGGCAGCAGGGCGTGCTCGGGCAGGCGGGTGACTTCGGCTTCGGGATAACGGGCGAGGGCGGCGGGGGCGGGGAGCAGATCGACGATGCGTTCGCCGTCGATGACCAGGGCGTGGTCGGTCAGGACGCCGCGGGGTTCGATGGCGATCAGCCAACGAGGCAGGAGAAGATGCATGGGCTGGCCCGCAATGGGAAAGCCACGATTATACAAAAACAAAAAGCCGACCTTTCGGTCGGCTTTTTGGATTCGCGATGCCTGGAATTACTTGGCAGCGGAAGCGGCGGAAGCAGCCGGGGCCGAAGCCGGGGCGGAAGCAACCGGAGCCGAAGCGGCCGGAGCGGAGGCTTCAACCGGAGCCGAAGCTTCAACCGGAGCGGAAGCAGCCGGAGCTTCTTCCTTCTTGCCGCAAGCGGACAGGGCAACGGCCAGCAGGGCAGCGACGAGCAGAGATTGTTTCATTTTGAAAATACCTTTTTGAGCTGATGGGTAGTAAACCAATTCGGCCGACGATTCGCTCTGCTGCCTTGCGGCTTATTAGCTGTCATCGACAACACGGGGCGAATTCTAGCGACAATTGCGAAGCAAACCAAAGGTTGGAAGGCTACGCCGTGTAACGGTCTGCAACCTGTGCCCAGACTGGTGTTGACGGTGATCGGCGATACGGTGCGTTACATGGCATGTGATTGATGAAGCACGCTTTTTCCGTGCGTATTCCTTTGGGTTTCCGGTGGCCCTTTTCAGGCCAGGTCAATTGCGCCGATGGCAAATTTGCCCAAATGGCGGATAGGGTCGGTCCCCGATGCCGCCGCCGGGCACTTGGCCGTAACATTCCCGGCATTCATACAGGGAGTCGACATGGAAAAAGTAGTGCGCCTCGGTCTGATCGGCTGCGGAGTCGCCGCGCGCGAACTGCACTGGCCGGCGCTGTGCCAGGTGGGCGACGCGCTGCAACTGGTGGCCGTGTGCAATCGCTCCGCCGACAAGGCCCAGGCGATGGCGGCGCTGGCCGGCGGCATCGATTGGTATAACGACTGGCAATCACTGCTGGCGCGCGAGGATATCGACGCCGTCGACATCGTGCTGCCGGCCACGCTCAATCTCGAAGCCACCCGCGCCGCGCTCGCCGCCGGCAAGCACGTGCTGGTGGAAAAGCCGCTCGCCACCGACGCCGACGAAGCGCGGGCGATGCTGGCGCTGGCCGCCGCCCACCCCGAGCGGGTGACCTTCGTCGCCGAGAATTTCCGCCACGCCTGGTTCGTGCGCCGGCTGCGCCAGTGGCTGGCGGAAGAGGACACCGGCCGCCCCTACGCGCTGCACTGGCACGCGATGGACACCATGACGCACGACAACCGCTACATCGTCAGCGGCTGGCGCGGCAGCCAGGCGTTTCCCGGCGGCCTGCTGCTGGATGCCGGCGTGCACTACGTGGCGGTGGTGCGCGCCTTGCTGGGCGAGGTGGTCGAGGCGTCGATCGACGTGTCGAGCGTCGATCCGTTCCTGGGCCGCTACGATGGCGGCAGCCTCGCGCTGCTGACCGAGCACGGCGCCCACGCGTCGCTGAACCTGTACTTCTCGACCGCCGGCCATCAGGAGTGGCGGATGGTGCTGCTGGCCGAGCGCGGCAGCGCCGAGTTCGACGGCGCCACGCTGACCTTGCGCCACGGCGATGGGCGGGTGCTGCGCGAAACCAGGCCGGACGACCAGGGTTATGCCGCGGAATTCCGCGCTTTCGCCGCGGCGATCCGCGCCGGCAAGGGCGGGTCGGATTTCGCCGAGGGCTGGCGCGACATGCGGGTGATCTGCCAGACGCTGGCGCAACCGGGCACGCGGGTGCGCCTGGGCGACTGAGTCGCAAACCGGCATCCAAAGAAAAACGGCCCATGTGGGCCGTTTTTCTTTGCCGTGGCAGGTGCCCCAGGGTGAATCGTCCTTTGCACCCGCGTTTGAAGGTCGATTCACCCTAAACGCGATAACGGCTGATGGTCTGTTCCATCTCGCGCGCCAACTGCTGCAAGTGCTCGGCCGCGCGCGAGGTATCGCTGGCGGCGGCGCTGTTTTCCTCGGACATGCGGGCGATGGTTTCCACCACCTGCGCGATACTGTTGCTGGCCACGCTCTGCTCGCGGATCGCCTCGGTGATGTCGGCCACGCGCCCCACCACGTCGCCGGCGCTGCCGCGGATGCGGCGGATCGCTTCGCCGGCGGCGCGCGCCTCGCCGACGCCTTCCTCCACCTGCGCCACCGCGTTCTGCATCCGGCCGACCGCCATGTCGGCGCCTTCCTGGATCGAGGTGATGGTGGCGGAGATCTCCTGCGTGGACGACGAGGTGCGCTCCGCCAGCTTGCGTACTTCGTCGGCCACCACGGCGAAGCCGCGACCCTGCTCGCCGGCGCGGGCCGCCTCGATGGCGGCGTTCAGCGCCAGCAGGTTGGTCTGGTCGGCGATCTCCTTGATCACGTTGACCACGGCCGACACATTGGCGCTCTTGTTCTGCAATTGCACGATCTCGTCGGCCGCGCCGCGCACGGTGTCGGCGATGCCGTCGATCTTGGCCACGGTCGATTCGATCACCTGGCCGCCGTCCTGCGCCAGCTGGCCGGATTGGCGCGACAGCTCGTCGGCCTCGCCGGAACGGTCGGCCACATGGTTGATGCTGACGGTGACTTCCTCCACCGTCGCCGCCATGTTGGACGACGCCTCGCTGGCCTGGTGCGCGGTGCGGGTCAGGCCGGTGGCGGTGTGCGACAGCTGGCTGGCCGAGGCGGAGACATCGGCGATGCGATGGCCCATCTCGCGCAGGCTGTCCTGCATGCGGTCGATCAGCGTGTTGAAGGCGGTGACGGTCTGGCCGATCTCGTCCTGGCTGGTGACCGGGGCGCGGCGGGTGAAATCCAGCGTGCTGCCGATCTCGGTCACGGTGCGCTGCATTTCGGCGAGCGGACGGCGGATGGCGCGGATCAGCAGCGTGCCGATCACCGCCAGCAGCAGCACCGCCACCACCAGCATGGTTGCGAACTGGGCCATGGCGCTGCGTTGTTCGGCGTCCACTTCGGCGCGGTAGGTATTGGCGAGATTCAGCTTGTAGTTCACCAGCGCCTGCAGGGCCTGCTCGGTGGCGATGGCCGTGTCGCGGGTGGCGGTCAACGCGGCGGCGACGTCGCCGAAGTCCTCGGCGGTCTGCAGCACCTCGGCGGACGACTTGTCGAAAGCGGCCAGGTGCGGTTGCAGCTTCTGGTACAGCTCGCGGTCGGCGGGGTCGACGATCGACGTTTCGTACTCCGATACCTGCTTGGCCAGTTCCTTTTCCTGGTCCTTCAGGCGCGCGATCAGCTTGGTGCGCAGATCGCCGTCGAACGACGAGCCGATCTGGTACAGCACCAGTTGCTGCACCTTGAAGGCGTTGTTGATGCGGTAGACGGTTTCCAGCCCGGCCACCGCTTCGTTGCCCAGCCGGGTGACCTGATGTTCCATCCGGCTGAACTTGATGAAGGCAACGGCACCGACCACCACCAGGGACAGGATGGCAATACCGATCAATAGGAGAAGTCTCTGGCTTATCTTCATGGCGCGTTTTCCTTGATTCAAATCACGCACACTGCGCTCCATGGCACTTTACCTTACATTCGCATCCGCTAATACTCAATGATTTCCCTGAGGTTGCCGAACGGTAGGTTTTGAAAATTTCCCTGTGCTTTCTTGATTATTTCTTTGTGGAAATTATTCGAGGCCCACCCAGCGAATGGCCCTCCTGTGGTCAATCGGGGCTGGCGCGCCGGTCGCTGTGGCGCCAGCACTCGGGGTGGTGATCGTCCACCATGCCGGCCGCCTGCATCAGCGCGTAGCAGATGGTGGGGCCGACGAACTTGAAGCCGCGCTGGCTCAGCGCCTTGGACATCGCCTGCGATTCGGCGGTCTGTGCCGGGGTTTCGCCGGGGCCCCAGCGATTGACGCGGGGGACGTCGCCGACGAACGACCACAGCAGCGCGGCCAGATCCTCGCCGCGCTCCCGCATCGCCAGGTAGGCGCGGGCGTTGGCGATGAAGGCCGCCACCTTGGCGCGGTTACGGACGATGCCGGGGTCGGCCAGCAGTTCGGCCACCTTGGCGTCGTCGTATTGGGCCATGCGCGCCGCATCGAAGCGGTCGAAGGCGCGGCGGTAGTGCTCGCGCTTGCGCAGCACGGTGATCCACGACAGCCCCGCCTGCGCGCCTTCCAGGCACAGCAGTTCGAACAGCCGGTCGGCGTCGCGGCAGGGCACGCCCCATTCCTCGTCGTGATAGGCGACGTACAGCGGATCGTCGCCGCACCAGGCGCAGCGCTTCATACCTGATACCTCGCCACGTCGTGCTGCATGGTGCCTGCCAACTGGTTGAGCCGCTGGGCCGAGGCGGCGCTGGCGCCGGCGGTGCCGCTGGTCTGCTCCGACATCTGCGCGATGCGTTCCACCTGCTGCGCGATGGCGGTGCTGGCGGTGCCTTGTTCGCGGATGGCGTTGCTGATCTCGGTCACGTACGCCACCACCTCCGATGAGGCGGCGCGGATCTGGCGGATCGCGTCGCCGGCCTGGCGTGCTTGATCGACGCCGTGTCCCACCTGGGCCACCACCTGTTCCATCGCGCCGACCGCGCGCTCGGCGCCGTCCTGGATGGTGCCGACGGTCTGGGTGATCTCCTGGGTGGATTGCGCGGTGCGCTCGGCCAGTTTGCGTACCTCGTCGGCCACCACGGCGAAGCCGCGCCCCTGCTCGCCGGCGCGCGCCGCCTCGATGGCGGCGTTCAGGGCCAGCAGGTTGGTCTGGTCGGCGATCTCCTTGATCACCACCAGCACCGCCTTGATGTCCGCACTGCGGGTACGCAGTTCGGCCAGTTCGTCGGCGGCGGTGCGTACGGTGCCGGCGATGCCGTCGATCTCGCGGATGGTGGCTTCGATGATCTCGCCGCCCTGGCTGGCCAGCTGGCCCGACTGCTTGGAGCGCTGGTCGGCCTCCTGAGCGCGCTCGGCCACGTGGTTGATGCTGACGGTCATCTGCTCGACGCTGGCCGCCATGTTGGAGGCGGAATCGCTGGCCACGTCGGCGGCGGAGGCCAGTTCGCGCGCGCTGCCGGCCATCTCGGTGGACGAGCCCGCCAGCTCGCCGCTGCTGTCGCGCACCCGGCGCAGGGTCTGGTGCATGGCCTCGATCAGACGGTTGAAGCTGCCGACCATGCGTCCGATCTCGTCCTGCGCCCGGGCGGGCACGCGCCGGGTGAAATCCAGCCGGCTTTCGATTTCGCCGATCGCGGTCATCGCTTCCAGCAGCGGCAGGCGGATGGCGCGCACGATCAGCCAGCCCAGCGCCGACAGCAGCACGATGAAGCCCAGCACGATCACCAGGAAGGTGATCTCGGCGTTCACCGCGGTGCGCGTGGCCTGCTCCCTGGCCTGCTGCGCCAGGCGGGTGTTCTCGGTCACCAGCTTGTCCAAGGTCTGGTCGGCCGCGCGGTAGGCCATGTAGCTCTCGTCCAGCGCCACGCGTGCGCCGTCGGCATCGCCCTGGTTGGCCAGTTGCCGCACCGCGTTGAACTTCGGCTGGTAGGCGCCGATCTGTGTCTTCAGCTGATCGTAGAGCTGCTGGTCCTCGGGGCTGTTGATCTCTTGGGCGTACCGGGCCAGCGCGCTGTCGAAGTTGCGTTGTTCCTCGGTGATCTCGTTGTCCAGCTCGCGGTTGCGCTCGGGCGTGGTGGCCTGCAACTGCACCATGATCTTGGAGCGCAACTCCTTGTAGCTCTTGTCGATGCTGCTGATGATCAGCACGCTTTCCAGCGATTCGTCGTTGATGCGTTCGACCACGCCTTCGATCTGCTTGATCTGGTAGATGCCGATACCGCCGGCCAGCAACAGGGCGACGATGGATAGCGCGATCAACAGCCACAGGCGTTGCACGATGCTCATGGGAAGAAGCTCCGCAGGTTGCGAGGGGGTGGGCAATGTAACCCATCGCCCACCGTTTCGGGTGGGGTAGGGTGGGGTCATTCAGCGTAAGTGGTATTTATGTTATTGGCATTTTCGGCCAATGAATCGGCCATTCCCACTATATGAAATTTTGATTTGGTATTGAGCTATATCAAGTATCGTTCTATAGTTTCAGAAATTTTTGAAACTTCATGAACGACAAGATGGAACTCACGCCGCTGACCGAACGTTTCGTGCTGCATTTCGGGGAAATGGGCAGCCGCTGGGGCGTCAACCGCACCGTGGGCCAGATCTACGCGCTGCTGTTCATCGCCCCCGAACCGCTGAATGCCGACGAGATTGCCGAGACGCTGGGTTTTTCGCGTTCCAACGTCAGCATGGGCATGAAGGAACTGATGTCCTGGCGCCTGGCCCGGCTGCTGCATCGGCCGGGCGACCGCCGCGAATACTTCGAGGCGCCCAAGGACATCTGGGAGATCTTCCGCACCCTGGCCGAGGAAAAGCGCAAACGCGAAATCGAGCCCACGCTGTCGATGCTGCGCGATGCGCTGCTGGAAATCCCCCAGACCGACAACGAGCGCCATGCCCAGGCCCGCATGCGCGAGATGCACGAGCTGATCGAGATGGCCACCGTCTGGTTCGACGAGGTGCAGCGCCTGTCGCCCGAGACGCTGGAGGGCCTGATGCGGCTCGGCGCCAAGGTGCAGAAGGTGCTGGGCTTTACCGACAAGCTGCGCGGCAAGGATTGATCGCATGCGCCCCGGCATCCTGAAGACCGGCCTGCCCCTCTGGGCCGAGATCACCCTGATCCTGGCGCTCAAGGCGCTGCTGCTGTGGGGCGCCAAGCAGTTGTGGTTCTCGCAGCCGCTGACGCGCACCTACCAGATGACCGTGCCGCAGGACGCCATCGACCAGCGCCTGATCGGCCCTGGCGACCCGATAACCCCCGAGACGAAGCGACCATCGGACGCCCCCCGCGTCTGAGTCGTTTCGCCCCAACAACCGCCTTTCACCCCCGGCGTCGCCGATCCGGCGCCGGGCGAAGGCACCCATGGAGACCAGCCATGTTACCCGTCGCCGACGTGGTGGAGCTGTCACGCCTGCAATTCGGCCTGACCGCGATGTTCCACTTTCTTTTCGTGCCTCTCACCCTGGGGCTGTCCTGGATCCTGGTGATCTGCGAATCGGTCTACGTGATGACCGGGCAGCAGGTCTACAAGGACATGACCCGCTTCTGGGGCAAGCTCTTCGGCATCAACTTCGCGATGGGCGTCACCACCGGCATGACGCTGGAGTTCCAGTTCGGCACCAACTGGGCCTATTACGCGCACTACGTCGGCGACATCTTCGGCACGCCGCTGGCCATCGAAGGGATGATGGCATTCTTCCTCGAATCCACTTTCGTCGGCCTGTTCTTCTTCGGCTGGAACCGCCTGTCCAAGGTGCAGCACCTGGTGGTCACCTTCCTGGTGGCGCTCGGTTCCAACCTGTCGGCGCTGTGGATCCTGATCGCCAACGGCTGGATGCAGAACCCGGTGGGCGCCGAGTTCAACTACCAGACCATGCGCATGGAGCTGACCAGCATCACCGACGTGATCTTCAACCCGGTGGCGCAGGTGAAGTTCGTCCACACCCTGGCCGCCGGTTACGTGGCCGCCGCCATGTTCGTGCTCGGCGTGTCGGCGTGGTACCTGCTGCGGGCCCGCGATACCGGCTTCGCCATCCGCTCGTTCGCGGTGGCGGCGGGCTTTGGCCTGGCGTCGGTCTGTTCGGTGATCGTGCTCGGTGACGAATCGGGCTACGCCACCGGCGAAGTGCAGAAGGTGAAGCTAGCCGCCATCGAGGCCGAGTGGGACACCCATCCCGCCCCGGCGGCGATCACCGTGTTCGGCCTGCCCAACCAGGCGGAGCAGCGCACCGACTACGCCGTGCGCATTCCCTACGCACTGGGCCTGATCGCCACCCGCTCCACCGACAAGCAGATCACCGGCATCAAGGACCTGGTGCGCGAGCACGAGGCACGCATCCGCAACGGCATGCTGGCCTACGAGGCACTGGTCAAGCTGCGCGCCGGCGACGGCAGCGAGGACGTGAAGCGCCAGTTCGAGCGCCACCAGGCCGACCTCGGCTTCGGCCTGCTGTTGAAGAAGTACACCCCCAACGTGGTCGACGCCACGCCGGCGCAGATCGCCGCCGCCGCGCAGGACACCATCCCGCGCGTGGCGCCGCTGTTCTGGAGCTTCCGCGTGATGGTGGGCCTGGGGCTGTTGTTCCTGTTCATCTTCGGCGCCTCGTTCTGGTTCCTGGCGCGTCGCAACCTGGCGCCGCAGCGCTGGCTGCTGCGGCTGGCGGTGATCTCCATCCCGCTGCCGTGGGTGGCGATCATGACCGGCTGGTTCGTCGCCGAGTACGGCCGGCAGCCGTGGAGCATCTCCGGCGTGCTGCCCACCTTCCTGTCGGCGTCGTCGATCGAGCCGGGACAGGTGTGGTTCAGCCTGATCGGCCTGATGACCATCTACGTGCTGCTGTTCGCCATCGAGATGTACCTGATGCTCAAGTACATCCGGCTGGGCCCGTCCAGCCTGCATACCGGACGGTATTTCCGCGAGACCGGCACGCCGGCCCATTCCGCCAACGCATCCTGATCGGGCAAGGGGAACGCAATGATCGACTACGAAACACTCAAACTGATCTGGTGGGGCCTGATGGTGCTGCTGATGCTGGGCTTCGCGCTCACCGGCGGCTGGGACCTGGGCGTGGCCACACTGCTGCCCTGGGTGGGGCACAACGACGAGGAGCGGCGCGTGGCGATCAACGCCATCGGCCCCACCTGGGAGGGCAACCAGACCTGGCTGATCACCTTCGGCGCCGCGCTGTTCGCCGCCTGGCCGCTGGTCTACGCGGCGGCGTTCTCGGTGCTGTACGTGGCGCTGATCTTCACCCTGTTCGCGCTGTTCCTGCGCCCGGTGGGCTTCGACTACCGCAGCAAGCTGGACGACCCGCGCTGGCGTAACGGCTGGGACTGGGGCCTGTTCGTCGGCGGCGTGTTCCCCGCGCTGGTGTTCGGCGTGGCCATCGGCAACCTGTTCCTGGGCCTGCCTTTCGCCTACGACGACACCCTGCGCGTGACCTACCACGGCGGCTTCCTCGACCTGTTCAGCGGCTTCACCATCGGCACCGGCCTGCTGGCGGTGGCGATGCTCACCTTGCACGGCGGCGCCTACCTGTACCTGCGCACCGACGCCGCGGTGGCCGAGCGCGCGCGCCGCGCCACCCTGGTCGCCGGGCTGGTCACCGCCGCGCTGTTCGCGGTGCTGGGCTTCTGGCTGGCCCGGCTGCCGGGCTACCAGGTGGTCGCCATCGGCGACGTGAACGGGGTGCTGACCCCCACGCAGAAGCAGGTGGCGCGCGACGTCGGCCTGTGGTTCGCCAACTACCACGCGTGGCCGCGACTGTGGCTGCTGCCGGCGGTGGGCCTGGGGGGCGCGGTGCTGACCAGCGTGGCCGCCGCATTGCGCTGGCGCTGGCTGGGGCTGGCCGGCTCGTCGCTGGCGGTGATCGGCATCATCGTCAGCGCCGGGGCCGCGCTGTTCCCCTTCGTGCTGCCGTCGAGCATCGACGCCGTGGCCAGCCTGACCGCCTGGGATGCCGTCTCCAGCCATCGCACCCTCGGCCTGATGCTGGGCGTGGTGGCGATCTTCATCCCGGTGATCGCGCTCTACACCAGCTGGGTCTACCGCGTGATGCGCGGCACCGTGACGGTGGAGCAGATCCGCCGCGAGACGCATACCAGCTATTGAGCGCGCCGGCCGCCCGCGCGGCCGCGACACCTGAATGCGACGCCGCCCAGGTGGGCGGCAATAGGAGATTCGACGATGTGGTACTTCACCTGGATCCTGGGCATCGGCCTGGCGCTGGCCTTCGGCATCATCAACGTGCTGTGGCTGGAGAGCCATTACGCCTTCGGCGTGCGCACCGCCGACGAAACCCAGGAGCGTTTCGAGCGCTACCGCGCCAAGCGACGGAGCAAGCGCCGCGCCGGACAATAGCCGTTACTCACGCTTGTACCGCTGGTTGTCAGTGCAAGCGTACGGCCACCCCTCGGGCCTTTCGAGCGAAGCCGCGCCGATTGTTGCGCCGCAGCAGATTTGCGCGGCAAAGCAAGGCGCGGCTTCGCGTTATGTCGTTGGGTTGGGTGGCCGGACAGCCGGGTGGGATGCGCCGATGGTCCATCCAATGCCATTTGCCTAGGCCCTGCCGGGGGGCTGAGTTACATTAAATAACAAATCAATTATTTCTTTTCAGAGGAGCCCATCATGCAGCCGTATGCCCCTGTCCCCCTGAGCAAAGCAACCACCTTGCTCAATCATGGTCCGGTGACATTGGTCAGCAGCGCGCATGGCGGCGCCCGCAATGTCATGGCCGCCTCGTGGGCCATGCCGCTGGATTTCACCCCGCCCAAGGTGGCGGTGGTGATCGACTCGCGCACCCTGACCCGCAAGCTGGTGGAAGGCTCCGGCGAATTCGTGCTGAACATCCCGGCGCGCGGCCTGGCCGAAGCCACCCTGGCGGTCGGTTCGCGGTCCGGCGAGGAAGGCGACAAGTTCAGCGAACTGGGCCTGCGCACTTTCCAGGGCGAGCAGGTGGCGGCGCCGCTGCTCGAAGGCTGCGTGGCGTGGCTGGAGTGCCGCGTATTGCCCGAGCCGCACAACCAGCAGCGCTACGATCTGTTCCTGGCCGAGGTGATCGCCGCCTGGGCCGATCCGCGCGTGTTCGCCAACGGCCGCTGGCGTTTCGAGGACGGTGCGCTGCGCACGATGCACTACGTGGCGGGTGGCGACTTCTTCGCCACCGGCGAATCGTTCAAGGTGAGCGACGCCATCGATTGAGCGGCGTGGCGCATGCCAAGGCGGGCTTCGGCCCGCCTTTTTGTCGGGCGCGAGCGCGCCGCGCAACGACCCTGGCAAGAAGCGCGAAACGTCCTGAAAGGCGGCAAATCAGACTTCCTCCGGTCGCACACAGTAGGACGGCAAATTCTGCTCGGCGTCCGCGCGCGACGCAGCCAGGCGGGTTTTGTTCACCGCTCTCAGTGCACCGGCTCGGTATGGGCATGAGCGCGCTGGAAGGCGTGGATCGCCAGCATCACCCCGGCCACGAACAGGGCGATGGCCGCCAGTTCGGCGCCGCTGGGCGCACGCCGCGCCAGCACGAAGCCATACAGCAGCGCGAACACCGTTTCCGACACGATCAACTGCCCCACCAAGCCGACCGGCAACCGCTGGCTCGCCACGTTCCACAGCCAGGTCGCCACCCACGAGGCGCCCACGCCCAACAGCAGCGACCAGCCGATCAGCGCGCCGTCCAGCGTGAACCGCGCGCCACCGGCCAATCCGGCCAGCGGCAGCAGCGGCACGAAACCCAGCGCCGTGCCCAGCCCGAGCAGGCTGGTCCAGGTGCCGTTGTCCACGCCGCTGCGACGCAGCACTCGCGCGTTGAGCACCGCGAAAGCGGTCCAGCAGGCGGTGGCGATGACCGCCAGCGCCACGCCCACGCCGAAGCGGCGCGCATCGGCACCGCCCAGACTGGCGAGGCCGGCGTGGTTGATCAGCACCAGCCCGGCCAGCACGCACGCCAGCGGCAACGCCAGGGCGAACGCCAGCCGACGGCGCGCCGCGGCACTGCGGCGGGTGTGGGTGAGATCGATGGCGGCCAGCCACAGCGGGATGGTGCCGATGATCAGGCTGACCACCGCGCTGTTGGCGTGGCGCACCGCCAGCGTCAGGATGGAATAGTAGAAAGCGTTGCCCAGCAGCCCCAGGCCGAAGGCCGCGTACAGCAGCCGCGGCGGCAGCGCCCGCACGCGGCGATGCTGGTGCATCAGCAATACCGCGCACAGCACCGCGTAGACCAGGTAGCGTCCCATGGCCACCGCCAGCGGCGACTGGTGCGTCAGGGCGGCCGGCGCCACGAAGGCGAAACCCCACAAGGCCCCGGCGGCCAGCCCGGCCGCGATGCCACTCCACATGGTGATGCGTCTCCTGTTGTGGCGGCCTGCGCCGATGGTCGGCGCCGGTGGTCGGCCATGGCGCGCGGCACGATGCCGCCCAAGCCCGTTATTGTCGCGTGCCCGGCGCCTGTGCCACGGTAGGGGATTTCCCGGCTGACGAGCGCTGGCGGAAACCTCGGCGGGGGCGGCCGGTCCATCGCCGTGCCGCCGGCCTGCCGCGGGGCTGGCCGCTGACGCCACACCATATCAAACCCTGGGAGGGTGAATGTCGTTCTGGATTGTCGTGTCCTGGCTGGGTCATACCTGGCTGGTATTGCCGCTGGCCTTGTTGCTGGCGTTGATGTTCATGGTCGCGGGCGACGCGCGCGGCGCGCTGCGCTGGTTGGCGGCGCTGGCGGTGGCCATCGGCCTGACCACGCTGTCCAAGCTGTTGTTCCTCGGCTGGGGGATCGGCATCCGCGCGCTCGATTTCACCGGGATCAGCGGCCATGCCATGTACGCCGCGGCGGTGTGGCCGGTGGCCGGCGCGCTGCTGGCATCACCGGCCCGGCGCCGGCTCGGCATGACCCTGGGGGGAGTGGCGGCGCTGCTGATCGGCGTATCGCGCCTGGGGCTGGCGGTGCACTCGCCGTCCGAGGTGGCGGCGGGCTGGCTGGTGGGCGGCGCGGTCGCCGCGTGGGTGCTGCGGCAGCCGCTGCCGCAGTCGTCCGTGGGCTGGCGCTGGGCGGCGATCCTGGCCGTGGCGCTGGCTTCGCGCTGGGTTGCGGTGCCGCCGGCCACGCTGGCGCAGCCGCACCGGATGCTGGTCAAGCTGGCTCTGGTCCTGTCCGGACGGACGGCCCCCTACGACCGCCATACGATTTGGCGCGCGCCCCACCCGAGACCAACCCCTGGGCAGCACTGAAGGCGAATATCATGAAACCTGAAGGTGGCGTCGCCTTGGGGGATGGGCCAGGCGCCATGCACGGCTTCGGGGGAAGCAATGAAAATCGTGCGCTATTGCTTGCTGTGTTGCCTGTTGTGGTGGGCATGGCCCGCGCTCGCCCAGCAAAAGGTGTTCATCTGCGGGTTGAGCGATAGTTTCCCGCCTTATCAGTACCGCGGCGCGGATGGTCAGGTGGCGGGACTGGACGCGGACGTCGCACGCCTGGTGTTCGCCCGGATGGGGCAGCCGCTGGTGCTGCGCATGGGCAATTTCGAGGACCTGTACAGCGCGCTGTATTTCGGCCTGGGCGTCACCAACGGCCTGTGCGGCGGCGAGCTGACCCCCAGCCGGCTGCGGCGCGTGCTGGGTACCCAGGCCTATTTCTGGCGGCGCAGCATGATCTTCGTGCGCGCCGATGGCCCGATCCGCCGCGAGCGCGATCTCTACGGCCGCATCCTGGTCGGCGACGCCGATTCCTTTGTCGAGCGCGCGCTGGGCGAGCAGCTGGCGCGCATCCGCCTGCGGCGGGGCCTGGGGCAGGACGAAGGCTTCGACCTGCTGAAACAGCGCAAGGTGGATGCGGTGATCGCGCCGGACTACGTGGGGCGGTTTCTCGCCAGGCGCTACGGCATCGCCGTCCGCAAGCTGGACCTGGGCGACCCCGGCACGCCGGTGGGCTTCCTGCTACCCCGGGGTGAAACCGAGCAGCGCGATGCCATCAACCGCGCGCTACGCGCGTTGCAGGCCGAAGGGCGGATCGCCGAGGTGATCCGCGATTACTTCCCAGACGATCCGCCGTCGCCCGACGCCAGCGCGCCGCCGGCCCGATAGGGCGAACCGACCTTCGCACCCGCATGAAGGACGAATGCCGGGCGCATGGCTGCGTTGCGCCTCGTTCGTGGGGATCGCCCCACTTCACTCGGCACGCCTTGCCCTGCCTCCCGGCCTTCGTCCTTCGCCCCCACGTTTGAAGGTCGATTTGGATCAACGCCGGCTGCGTCCGCCGGAGATCGACCCCAGCACGCCGCGCAGGATCTGCCGACCCAGCTCGTTGCCCACCTGGCGCGCCATGCTCTTGGCGGCCGATTGCACCAGGCCGTCGGTCTTGCCGCCGCGCGGGCCGGTGCGGCCGAACAACATGTCGCCCAACGCGCCGAACAAGCCACCGCCGCTGTCGGCCTCGGCCGGCGCCGCTTTTCCGCCCGCGGCCGGCGCGGCGGGTTTGCCGCCGCTGTCGCCGCCGCCGCGCAGCATCTCGTAGGCCGATTCGCGGTCGATCGCGGCTTCGTAGTGGCCATACAGCACCGATGCCTTGATCACCGCTTCGCGCTCGGCCGGGCTCAGCGGGCCGATGCGGCAGCCGGGCGCGGTGACGAAGGCGCGCTCGACCACGCCGGGCGTGCCCTTGGCGTCCAGCAGCGACACCAGCGCCTCGCCCACGCCCAGCTCGGTGATCGCGGCCTCGGTATTGAGCTTGGGATTGGCGCGCAGCGTCTCGGCGGCCACCTTCACCGCCTTCTGGTCGCGCGGAGTGAACGCACGCAGCGCGTGCTGCACGCGGTTGCCCAGCTGGCCGAGCACGCTGTCGGGCACGTCGAGCGGGTTCTGGGTGACGAAGTACACCCCCACGCCCTTGGAGCGGATCAGCCGCACCACCTGTTCCACCTTGTCCACCAGCGCCTTGGGCGCGTCGGCGAACAACAGGTGCGCCTCGTCGAAGAAGAACACCAGCTTGGGCTGGTCCAGGTCGCCCACTTCGGGCAACTGCTCGAACAGTTCGGACAGCAGCCACAGCAGGAAGGTGGCGTAGAGCTTGGGGCGCTGGTAGAGCTTATCGGCGGCCAACACGTTGATCACGCCCTGGCCGTTGGCGGTCTGCATCAGGTCGGCGATGTCCAGCATCGGCTCGCCGAAGAAGCGGTCGGCGCCGTCCGATTCCAGCGCCAGCAGCGCGCGCTGGATGGCGCCGATCGACGCCGCCGACACGTTGCCGTACTCGGTGGTGAATTCCTTGGCGTGCTCGCCCACGTGCTGGACCATCGCCCGCAGGTCCTTCAGGTCGAGCAGCAGCAGGCCGCGGTCGTCGGCGATCCTGAACACCAGGTTGAGCACGCCCTCCTGGGTGTCGTTCAGCCCCAGCAGGCGCGCGATCAACAACGGTCCCATGTCGGACACGGTGGCGCGCACCGGGTGGCCGGCTTCGCCGAACACGTCCCAGAACACGGTGGGGCAGGCGGCGTAGTTCAGGGTGATGCCCAGCGCGTCCAGCCGCGCCTTGAGCTTGGGCGTCTCCAGCCCGGCGGCGGCGACGCCGGACAGGTCGCCCTTCACATCGGCCAGGAACACCGGCACGCCGATCTGCGAGAACGCCTCGGCCATGCGTTGCAGGGTCACCGTCTTGCCGGTGCCGGTGGCGCCGGCGATCAGGCCGTGCCGATTGGCCAGCGCGGGCAGCAGGACGAGTTCGTGTTCTTGATTGCGGGCGATCGGCAACGGGTCGGACATGATGGGCTCCAAGGGCGGGAATGTCGTCGATTGTGGTGGGGAAGCGGCGATCGGGGAAGAGGGCGTGCCCACGGCTGGCGCCCCGGGGCCGGCGCTCGCGTGCCGCGCACGTCGGGAACACCCCTCATGGTGCGCGCGCCGCCTTACGTGATACGTAGAACATTTGCCTGGATCAAGCCGGTATCGCGGCGGCGGGACGGGCGACGCCGGGGTTGGGCATCATCGGCGTAGCAGGGATGGAATAAGCCATGGTCGCACGCAGGAAGGACATCATCCACCAGGAGCTGGAGCGGCTGACGCGGCAGCTCGGGGCGCCGGCGCTGCTGGCCGGCGAGGGCATCGACGCCGGGACGGTCGGCTACAACCTGGGCGTGGCGCGCAACTCGGTCAGCCAGGATCTCACCGCGCTGTGTCTCGAAGGGCGCGTCATCAAGATCAAGCGCCGGCCGGTGCTGTTCCTGGATCGCGGCGCGGTGGCCGAGCTGCTGGGTGTCGAACTGACATCCGGCCTCAACGAGGTGCGCGAGCTGGCCGAGCTGCTGCCCGCCACCGCCGACGTGCCGGTAGGCGACGATCCGTTCACCGCGCTGATCGGCCACGACCGCAGCCTCAAGCCGGCGGTGGAGAAGGGGCGGGCGGCGGTGTTGTACCCGCCCAACGGGTTGAACGTGATGCTCACCGGGCCGTCCGGCGTCGGCAAGACCTACTTCGCCGAGCTGATGCACCGCTTCGGCGAGCATGCCCGCGGCAGTCACACGCCCTTCGTCTATTTCAACTGCGCCGAGTACTTCAACAACCCCGAGCTGCTGACTTCGCACCTGTTCGGTCACCAGCAGGGCGCGTTCACCGGCGCCGCCGCGGCCAAGGAGGGCCTGGTGGCCCAGGCCGAGGGCGGCTATCTGTTCCTGGACGAAGTGCACCGGCTGCCGTTCGAAGGCCAGGAAAAGCTGTTCTCCATCCTGGACAAAGGGGTGTACCGCCGGCTCGGCGCCAGCGACAAGGAGATCCGCAGCAACATCCGTCTGATCTGCGCCACCACCGAGAACATCAAGTCGACGCTGCTGCGCACCTTCCTGCGGCGCATCCAGGTGGTGATCGAGCTGCCGGCGCTGGCCGCGCGCTCGTTCGACGAGCGGCTGGAGATGATCGTGCATTTCTTCCACGCCGAAAGCCGTCGCACCGGGCTGGCGCTGCGCCTGGCCAAGCCGCTGCTGGGGCAACTGCTGTGCCGCGAGTACGAGGCCAACATCGGCGAGCTGAAGAGCGACATCCAGTTCATCTGCGCGCGCGCCTATGCCGGGCAGTTCGGCAGGCGCGGCGCGACGCTGACGGTGGACGAGGCGCACCTGGACGGCCGCGCCGCGCCCTACGACATCCGCACCAAGCTGATCCTCGACGAACTGGTCGGCGGCGACTACCTGTCGGTGTCGCCGGGCGACGTGCAGAAGCTGGAGCGCATCGCGCTGCTGCCGCTGGAGCGTCCCGACGCCGACCTGTTCTATGCCTATCTGGCGGAGGAATACACCCGGCTGCAACGCAGCAACATTCCCGCCAACGAGATCAGCCTGATCCTGCGCAAAAAGCTGCAAACCATCTTCGACCACAAGATCCATCACGCGCCGGTGGCGCCGCTGCCGACGCTCGATGGCGTGCACGGCTTGCAGATCGAGCAGAAGATCAAGCTGCTGACCGGTTTCATCGAGGGTCTGGCCGGCTACAAGATGAGCGATACCGTCGCCGGCCACCTGCGCAACCACCTGATCACGCTGCTGGTGTACGTGCGGAAGGGGCGCATCCCGGCGCTGTATTCGGCCAACCTGATCCCGGACGCCGCCAAGGTCGAATACGACAACGCGCGGCTGGTGTGCCGCAAGATCGAGGAGACCTTCCTCATCGCCTGCCCGCCGGCCGAGTCGATCTTCATGTGCCTGCTGCTGGCCGAGCTGAAGTCGCAGCGCCACGCCTTCCGTTTGCAGCAGGATTGCGGGGTGATCCTGATCTCGCACGGCGACACCACCGCCAGCAGCATGGCCGACTACGTGAACCGGCTGATCGGGCGCGAGCTGGTGCTCGGCATCAATATGCCGTTCGAGCAGTCGGTGCACGACACCCTGGCGCTGTTCCTCAAGGAAGTGACGCGCTACCAGTACAAGAAGCTGATCCTGGCGGTGGATCTCGGTTCGCTGGTGCACTTCGGCGCGGTGGTGCGCAAGATGTTCAAGATCGAAACGCTACTGATCCGCCAGGTGACGATGATGGGCCTGCTCGAGGCGACCATGGATCTTTCCTACGAGACCACCGACCTCAAGGCGCTGGGCGAGCTGCTGGCGACGCACGGCGTCGAGTACGAGCTGTACGACGCGGCGGGCGGCGACGAGGTGCGGGTGATCGTGCTGTCGTGCGTCACCGGCCTGGGCACCTCGGTCAAGATCCGCAAGATGATCGAGGACGTGTTCGACGACCTGCTCACCGACCGGGTGCGACTGCTGACGCTGGACTACGCCGAGATCGAGCAGCTGGAGCGCCTGAGCGGGCATATCGGCGAGAACGAGCGGCTGGCCGGCATCGTCGGCTCGTTCCTGCCCAAGCTGCCGGACGTGCCGTTCGTATCGCTGGAGGAACTGTTCTCCGAGCACGGCGCCGAGCTGGTGATGGACATGCTGGCGGTGGGCATGGCCGCGGACGAGCGCGAACTGATGCTGGAAAAGGTGTCGATGAAGTTCATCTCCACCGTGACCATCGAAAGCATCATCAACCAAATTTCGGTGCTGAACCCGCATCGCGTGCTGCAAGGCATCGAGGGCGTGTTCCACCGCATCTGCGACGAGCTGGACCTCAAACCGTCGCGCAACGTGACACTGCGCTTCATGATCCACTGCTGCTGCATGGTCGAGCGCATCGTCATCGACCGCAAACCGCTACAGATGACGCTGCCGCCGCAGGCCATCGTCAACGAGACGGCATTCGCCGCCATCAAGGCCGCCTTCGCGCCGATCGAGGCCGCCTACAACATCCGCCTTTCGGCCACCGAGCACTTCTACATCTACGAGCTGCTGTTCAAGTAGCGTCGCGTGACACAAGCCGCGCGGGCCCCGCCGCCAGCGCGGGCGATCTGTCACGCCGCCCGGCGCGGGCGGCGCGCGCTGGCCGCGATGCGCCGCGATTGGTTTTGCAACCCCATGATTCTTCGTTGATTTGTTTGCCTGATGCCGGGCGTGACACTGCCTGGCATGCAACTTGCCCTGGATGAGGCAACGGCCGGCCATGCCGCGCCACGCACCAACAGGAGACAAACAATGAGCGAACCCGCATCCCAGATCCTCACGCTCACCCACGGCGGGTGGGGCGCCCAACTGATCGACAGCCTGAAGATGGTCGCGGGCGAACTGCCCGGCGTCTCCGACCTGGCGCTGATGCCGGTCGACACCATGAGCGAGTTCCAGGACAAGGTGCGCTCGCGCGTCGCCGCGATGCCGCCGGGCTCGCTGATCGTCGCCGACTTCACCGGCGGCTCCACCTCCAACGTCGCCGCGCGCCTGTCCGCCGATTTCGACATCGGCGTGATCACCGGCCTCAACGCCACCCTGCTGCTGGCCGCGCTCGACCTGCGCGACGCCGGCCGCTTGGCCGACCAGGTCGACGAGCTGGTCGAGATCGGCCGCAACAGCTTCCGCAACGTGGTCAAGAGCCTGCAACAGCGCTGAGCCGCACTTCAACAGGGAGAAAACCAGATGGCCAACATCGTCCTCTGCCGCATCGACAGCCGCCTGATCCACGGGCAGGTCGTCACCAAGTGGGTCGGCCAGTCGCAGGCCAACCGCATCGCCGTGGTCAGCGACGACCTCGACGCCGATCCCTTCATGAAGAACATCTTCATGATGGCCGCGCCGCCCAACATCAAGGTCGATTGCTACGGCGTCGCCGGCTTCTGCGCGGCCTGGCGCGACAACCGCCTGGGCGACGGCAACGTGCTGGTGCTGTTTCCCAACCTGGCGTCGGTGCGCCAGGCGGTGATCGACGGCTTCGACGTGGCGCAGATCCAGGTCGGCGGTCTGGGCGGCGGCCCGGGGCGCAAGGTGGTGTTCCAGAACATCACCCTCGACGACGCCGACGAGGCCGTGCTGCGCGACCTCCAGGCACGCCAGGTGGCGGTCTGCTTCCAGACCATCCCGGAGGACAAGCCGCAAAAACTCGAAGACATCCTCAAACGCCTGTAACCCGCTCTTCAAGGAACTGCCATGAGTACCCTGACGATTGCGACCCTGATGGGTCTGTATTACTGGTTCGCCCGGCTGCGGCTGGGTTACACCTTCTCCGGCATGTTGTTGCAGCCGGTGGTGATCGCCGTGTTCGTCGGCCTGATCACCGGCCAGATGGAGGCGGCGATGATCGTCGGCGCCGGCATCCAGCTGGTGTACCTGGGCGTGACCTCCACCCCCGGCGGCAACGTGCCGTCCGACCCGGCGCTGGCGGCCTGCATCGCGCTGCCGATCGCGGTGAAGACCGGCATGGACGCCAACCTGGCGATCGCGCTGGCGATTCCGTTCGGTGTGATCGGCGTGTTCGTCGACCAGTTGCGCCGCACCATCAACGCTGCCTGGGTGCATATGGCGGACAAGCACGCCGAACGCTGCGACACCGCCGGCATCCTGCGCTGCGCCTTCCTGTGGCCGGCGCTGATGGGCTTCGTGATCCGCTTTCCGGTGGTGTTCGCGGCCAACTACTTCGGGCAGTCGGTGGTCGAGCAGTTCCTGGCCTTCATGCCGCGCTGGCTGACCCACTCGTTCGAGATCATGGGCGGCATCCTGCCGGCGCTGGGCTTCGCCATCACCATCATGGTGATCGGCAAGAAGACGCTGATCCCTTACTTCGTCGCCGGCTTCTTCGCCGTGCTCTACCTGAAGGTCGACATCATGGCGGTGGCCATCTTCGGCACCTGCATCGCCTTCCTGATCCGTGGCTTTGGCAAATCCGAGGAGGCATGACCATGAACACCACCGTTACCCCCGCTCAAGCCGTGCCCGAGGCGCAACACGGTCCGCTGCTGGCGAAGTCGGACATCACCCGCGCCTGGATGATCTACTACCTGGGCGCCGAGGTGTCCAACTCCTACGAGCGCCTGCAAAGCCTGGTGTTCTGCGCCTCGATGACGCCGGTGCTGAAAAAGCTCTACCCCAACAAGGCAGAGCAGGCCGAAGCGCTCAAGCGCCACCTCAACTTCTTCAATACCGAAGGCGTGATGGGCGGCGTCATCCAGGGCGTGGCCATCGCCATGGAGGAACAGAAGACGCGCGGCGAGCCGATCTCCGAATCGTCGATCATCGGCATCAAGACCGGGCTGATGGGCGCGCTGGCCGGCGTCGGCGATTCGATCATCTGGGCGGCGCTGATGCCGCTCCTGATCGCGCTGTTCATCCCGTTCGCCGCCAAGGGCAGCGCCCTGGGCGGGATCGCGCCGCTGGTGCTGTACACCGGCATCACCATCGCCATCAGCTACGCGCTGTGTCACAAGGGCTACCAGCTGGGCAAGGAATCGATCATCACCTTGCTGCAAGGCGGCCGGATCAAAGAGCTGATCTACGGCGCCAACGTGCTCGGCCTGATCATGATGGGCGCGCTCGCCGCCAGCTACGTCAAGCTGACCACGCCGCTGAAGTTCAGCTTCCTGCACGGCTCAGAAGTGGTGGTGCAGCAGGTGCTCGATTCCATCGTGCCGGGATTGCTGCCGCTGGCCGCGGTGTTCGCCATCTACCTGTACATGCTGAAGAAGGGCCCGCGCTACACGGTGATCCTGCTGTCGGTGGTGGCGTTCAGCGTGATCTGCTCGATCACCGGCATCCTGTGAGGCGCGCGATGAACATCTACCAACGCATCGGCCTGAAGCGGGTGATCAACGCCTGCGGCAAGATGACCATCCTCGGGGTGTCGGCGGTGGACCGCGCGGTGATGGAACAGGCCGCCGAGGCCGCGGCCAACTACGTCGAGATCGACGCGCTGATCGACCGGGTGGGCGTGCTGGTCTCGGCCCACACCGGCGCCGAGGACAGCTGCGTCACCAGCAGCGCGTCGGCCGGCATCGCCATCTCGGTGGCCGCCGTCATCTCGCGCGGCGCGCCGGGGCTGGTCGAGCGCCTGCCCGACAGCAGCGGCCTGGCCAACGAAGTGGTGCTGCTCAAGGGCCACAGCGTCAACTACGGCGCGCCGGTGACCACCATGATCCGCCTCGGCGGCGGCGTGCCGGTCGAGGCCGGCCAGGCCAACGAAGCGGAGCCGTTCCAGGTCGAGGCGGCCATCGGCGAGCGCACCGCCGCGCTGCTGTACGTGAAATCGCACCACGCCGTGCAGAAGGGCATGGTGCCGCTGGCCGAGATGATCCGCATCGCCCGCGAGCACCAGTTGCCGCTGATCGTCGACGCCGCCGCCGAGGAGGACCTGCGCAAGTACGTCGCCGCCGGCGCCGACCTGGTGATCTACAGCGGCGCCAAGGCGATCGACGCGCCGACCTCGGGCTTCATCACCGGCCGCGCGCCGTTGATCGCCGCGTGCAAGGCGCAGTACCACGGCATCGGCCGGGCGATGAAGATCGGCAAGGAGAACATGCTCGGCCTGTTGGCCGCGCTCGATCGCTACGCCGTGCAACGCCACGACGGCCGCGCCGACATCCCCCGGCTGCAGGCCGCGATCGACCGCATCAACACCCTGCGCGGCCTGTCGGCCGAACTGGAGCACGACGAGGCCGGCCGCGAGATCTACCGCGCCAGGGTGCGGGTCCACCCCGAGGTGCTGGGCCTGGACGCCGTGGCCGTCGAGGCGCAGCTGCGCGGCGGCAGCCCGGCCATCTACACCCGCAAGTACTACCTCAACGCCGGCGTGTTCAGCATCGACCCGCGCGCGTTGCAGGGCGACGATCTCGACCTGATCGTCGAGCGGCTGCGGCAACTCGCGGAACAGGGCGTCAGGGAGGGCGAATGATGTTGCAGACCATCTCGTTCCATCGCGACCGCGTGGCGCTCAACGTGCTGGCGCACGACCTGGACAACGCCGTCGAGGTCCACGCCGCCGCGCAGGGGCATGTCGCGGTCGGGCTGCTGTCGAACCGCTTCGACAGCGTGGAGGAAGGCATCGCCGAGGCCCATCGCTGGCAGGCCGAAGTGTGCGTCTCGGTGGGGCTGGGCGCGGGCGATCCGGCGCAGTACTACAAGGCGGCGATGATCGCCGCCGCCACCGCGCCGGGCCACGTCAACCAGACCTTCACCGGCGCCGGCTTCGCCGCCGGCGCGCTGGCGGCGCGCGGCGTGGTCAACACCCGCGTCAACGCGCTGATCCGCCCCAGCGGCACACCGGGCAAGGTGATCGTCTCCACCGGCGTCGCCGGCAGCACGGCGCCGGCCCCGGCGCTGGTCGACAGCGACACCGCGGTGCTGATGATCCGCGACCTGGGCGCGCACGCCGCCAAGTTCTTCCCCATGGGCGGCCTGCGCTCGCTGGCCGAACTGGAGGCGCTGGCCCGCAGCTGCGCCCGTCACGGGCTGGAGATGATCGAGCCTACCGGCGGCATCGACCTCGCCAACTTCGGCGACATCCTCCAGGTATGCCTCGACGCCGGCGTGCCCAGGGTGATGCCGCACGTGTACAGCTCGATCATCGACAAGGAAACCGGCCGCACCCGGCCGGAGGACGTGGCGGCACTGCTGCATATGATTGCGCAGCGGGTGTAGGAAATTTGAACCCCGCATCTTGAACCACAGAGAACACAGAGAGCACGGAGTTCCACGGAGAAAACCTCAAGACAGCGCAAACCTTGAGGTGTTGTCTTTCTCCCGTTTTTCTCTGTGTTCTCTGTGCTCTCTGTGTTTCAAGATTTGGGGTTTGGTTGTCTACCCGCCCAGCGCGCCGCTGGCCAGGCCGACCGCCAGCGCGCCCATCACCAGCGCGGTGATCAGGTCGATGGCGCGCCAGAACGCCGGCCGGGCGAACCACGGCGCCAGGGCGTGCGCCGCGCCGGCCAGGCTGAAGAACCACAGGAAGGACGCGGTCACGGCGCCCAGGCCGAAGGCGCCGCGATCCGGCCACGGGTGCTGTGCGCCGACGCTGCCCAGCAGCAGCACGGTATCCAGGTAGACATGCGGGTTCAGCAGGCTGAAGCCCAGCGCGGTGGCCAGCGCCTGGCGCCAGCCCATGCCCGCGTCGGCGCCGGCCGCCAGCGCGCCGGGGGCGAACGCCGCGCGCAGCGCGCGCCAGGCGAACCACGCCAGGTAGGCCGCGCCGCCCCAGCGCGCCAGCGCCAGCCATCCCGGCGATCCGGCCAGCAGCGCGCCCATGCCGGCCAGCCCGGCGGCGATCAGCGCCGCATCGCACAGCGCGCATACCGCGGCGGTCAGCAAGGCGTGCCGTCGCGACAGGCCCATGCGCAGCACGTGCGCGTTCTGCGCACCGATGGCGACGATCAGGCCGCCGCCCAGGCTCAGGCCCTGTAGATAAACCAGGCTCATCGCGGTTTCCTCGATTGCAATGGCGCGAGCTTAGGGCGGGTGGCGCGCCGATTCCATTTTTATTAATCTTTTTCAGGATTCATTAATTTGGCTGATGAACATGTTCGATGCACGGGCGACGGCGGCGTTGGCGGCGGTGGTGAAGGAAGGCAGTTTCGAGCGCGCGGCCCATGCGCTGCGGCTGACGCAATCGGCCGTGTCGCAGCGGGTGCGGGCGCTGGAGACCAGCCTGGGGCAGACGCTGCTGACCCGTGGCCGGCCGTGCGTGCCGACCGCCGCTGGACAGACGCTGCTGCGCTACCTCGACCGCATCCGCCTGCTGGAGGAAGAAGCGCGGCGCGCGCTGGCCGGCGACGAGGCCGGGCCGTCGCGGCTGCCGCTGGCGGTGAACGCCGACAGCCTGCACGGCTGGGTGCCGGCGGTGCTGGCCCGGGCGCTGGCCGGCTCGCCGTTCCTGGTCGACCTGCTGGTGGAAAACGAGGACTACACCCACGAACTGCTGGCGCGGGGCGAGGTGCTGGCCTGCGTGTCGGCGCGCGCCGAGGCGATGCGCGGCTGCGTGGCCCAGCCGCTGGGCGCGCTGCGCTATGTGTGTGCCGCCACCCCGCGCTTCGCCGCGCGCCATTTCCCCGACGGCGTGACGCGCGCGGCGCTGACCCAGGCGCCGGCGCTGATGTACAACCGCAAGGACGCGATGCACAGCGACTACCTGGCGCGGCATTTCGGCATCGGCGACGGGCATTTCCCGTATCACCTGACCCCGTCGTCGCAGGCGTTCGTCGATTTCGCGCTGCTCGACTTCGGCTACGTGCTGGTGCCGGAACTGGCGGTGCGCGAGCGCCTCGCGCGCGGCGAGCTGATCGACCTGCTGCCGCTGCAACCGCACGACCTGCCGCTGTACTGGCACGGCTGGCGTATCCAGCCGCCGGCGGTGGAGGCGGTGTTCCGCCGCATCGTCACCGCCGCGCGCGCCGTGCTGCGGCAGTGAGGGGGGAAAGGGCTTGCGCCCTTTGGGAAGGGGGAAGGGGGAAGAGGGAAGGGGGCAACCCCTGAACCCCACATCTTGAACCACAGAGAGCACAGAGAACACGGCGTTTCACAGAGAAAACCTCAAGGCAGAGCAAACCTTAAGGTTTTGTCTTTCTCCCGTGTTTCTCTGTGCGCTCCGTGTTCTCTGTGTTTCAAGATTTGGGGTTGCCCTTCTCCCTTCCCGTTCCGGGTGGCGGGGTGCCGATCAGCTCGTCGACGGTGACCAGCTCGTAGCCCGCGTTGCGCAGCCAGGGAATCAGCCGGTCCACCGCGGTCACGGTGCGGTTGCGGTGGCCGCCGCCGTCGTGCAGCAGCACGATGGCCTCGGGGTGGACGTAATCCTGCACCGCGCGCTCGATCAACTGGCTGCCCAGGCCGGTCTGCGCATGGAGCCAGTCCTGCGTGTCCACCGACCAGTCGATCACCTTCAAGCCACGGCGCTTCAGCAGCGCCATCTGGCTGTCGGCGAGACGGCCGTAAGGCGGGCGCAGCAGGTGCGGGGCATGGCCCAGCAACTTCTGGAACACCTGCTGGGTGGCGCCGATCTGCTCGTTCCACAACGCGGCGTCGTTCAGGTCGCTGAGGTCGGCGTGGTTCCAGCCGTGATTGCCCAGCAGATGGCCTTCGCGGTCGGCGCGGATCACCATCTCGGGGTAGCTTTCCATTTCGCGGCCCAGCCAGAAGAAGGTGGCCTTGGCCTTGTGCTTGGCCAGCACGTCCAGCAATTGCCCGGTGTAGAGGCTGGGACCGTCGTCGAAGGTCAGCGCCACCTTGCGACGGTGGGTCGGGCCTTCCAGGAACACCAGCCCGGGGAACCTGCGTGCCTGGCGTTCGAGTTCGGCCAGCGGCACCTGACCCCAGTCCTCCAGGAATGGCGTGCGTACGTATTGGCGGGTCTTGGGTTTGGTTTCCGGCACCTTGCCCAGCGATGGAGCGGGCACCCATTGGTTACGGCTGGCCTCGGCCGGCGTGCTGGCGGCGGGCGCGGGCCTGGTGCCCAGCAGTTCGTCGACGGTGACGAATTCGTAGCCGGCGGCGCGCAGCCACGGGATGGCGCGGTCCACGGCTTCCACCGTCTTGTAGCGCTTGCCGCCGCCGTCATGCATCAGCACGATGCCCTCGGGGTGGCTGTAGTCCTGGAGGAAACGTTCGATCATGTGGCTGCCGAACGCCTGGCGCGCGCGGTTCCAGTCCTGGGTATCCACCGACCACTGGATCACCTTCAGCCCGTGCTTGGCCAGGAACGGCACCTGGGCGTCGGCGACGCGGCCGTAGGGCGGGCGCATCAGGTGCGGGGCATAGCCCAGCAGATCCATGAATACCTGCTGGGTGGCGCCGATCTGCTCATCCCACAGCGTGGTTTCGTCCAGGCCGCTGATGTCGGGGTGATCCCAGGTGTGGTTGCCCAGCAGGTGGCCTTCGCGGTCGGCGCGGCGCACCACGTCCGGATAAAGCTCCATTTCGCGGCCGAGCCAGAAGAAGGTGGCCTTCACCTTGTGCTTGGCCAGCACGTCCAGCAGCTTGGAGGTATTCCAGCTGGGGCCGTCGTCGAAGGTGAGCGCGATCAGCTTGCGGTGGGTCGGCCCCTCGACGAACAACTCGCCGGGAAACTTGCGCGCTTGGCGCTCGAATTCGGCCAGCGGCACCTGATCCCAGTTCTCCACGTAGGGGGTGCGCACGTAGACGCGCGACTTCGGCGTGTTCTCGGCGATGGTCGGCGGCGGTGGCGGGGAGGGCACCCAGATATAGCGCTGCCAGCCCAGCGCGGCCAGCACCGCGATCAGCAGCAGTAATGGCGCCAGCCACAGCGCCCGGCGACGAAGTCGGTTCATGTTGGTCTCCTTACGTGCGCCGGCCGGCGGGGCCGCCAGGCGGCGCCATCGGCGCGGCCACGGCCGCGTGATGTCTCTTGCAAGGATGCAACAGGCAACCGCACCGACGCTGCGCTTCAAGTGTCATTTGCATAGCCTCGACAATTTGAGCAAAAGCCTCGGCGACGCTAAACGTTATCGTAAGCCGGTGTGGCCGCCTCGCCGGCGTTTGGCAGGGCGCCTTGCGACGCCAGCGCGCTTGAACTGTGTGTCACCAACCGGGGGAGCATCGGAATGCGAATCGAAGGTCGTTGGGAGCTGTTGTCGGCCGATCTCACCATCGGCGACAAGACCTATCCGTGCGGCGCGGGCCGGTACATGGTGAAAGAGATCCGCGCCGGCCGTTTCAACTTCTTCTCCGCCGCGCCGCAACGCGCGCCGTTCCCGCCCACCGGCCCGACGCCGGAAGCCCGGCTGGCGGCGGCTGAATCCTTCGACGCCGGCGCCGGCACCTATACCCTGGACGGCGAGCGCTACGTGGAGTCGGTGGAGTTCTGCAGCTATCCCAACTACGTCGGCGCCGACCTCGCCTTCACCGTGCGCGTGGACGGCGACACCCTGGTGCAGGAGGGCGAGTACCCGCTGACCCGGCTGGGCCTGGGGCCGGTGGACGGCTACCTGATCGAAACCTACAGGCGTATCGAGGACTGACATGGCCAAGCCCGGCGTCCATCCCGCCACCGCCTACCTGTTCGTCGCGCCCTGCGCGCTGGTGTTCGCCGTGTTCACGGTCTGGCCGATGCTGTTCAATGGCTGGCTCGCGTTCCAGGACTACTTCATCGCCAGCCGCAACACCGCCTGGAACGACTTCGCCAATTTCCTGGTGCTGGCCGATTCGCAGGCGTTCCAGATCGCGCTGCGCAATTCCATGCTGCTGCTGCTGACGGTGCCGCTGATCCAGGGCGGCGCGCTGGGCCTCGCGCTGCTGGTGCACCGGCCGCTGCCGGGCATCACCTTCTTCCGCGCCACCTACTACCTGCCGGTGGTGATCACGGTGTCGATCGCCGGCATCGTCTGGCAGTACGTGTTCCACCATGAAGGCATCCTCAACTGGCTGCTGGGGCTGGTCGGGCTGATGGAGCCCGGCGAGGGCGTGCCCTGGCTGGAGCGCGGCGGCTGGTCGCTGGTGGCGGTGATGGCGTTCTGCTTCTGGAAGTATGTCGGCTACTACATGGTGCTGTACCTGGTGGGACTGGCCTCGGTGCCGCGCGAGTTGCAGGAGGCCGCGATGCTGGATGGCGCCGGTACCTGGGCGCGCTTCCGCCACGTGACCTGGCCGCTCCTGGCGCCGGTGGCGGTGCTGTGCACGCTGCTGTCCACCATCGGCGCCCTCAAGACCTTCCAGGAGGTGCTGGTGCTGACCGGCGGCGAGGGCGACACCATGACGCCGTTGTTGTTCGTCTACCGCACCGCGTTCTCCGGCTTCAATTTCGGCGTGGCCGGCGCGGCCAGCCTGATGTTCACCCTGGTGTGCCTGCTGGTGGCCGCGTTGCAGATGCGGCTGATGGGCCGGCACAACCCGTTCACCCGGAGCGAATGATGCGCGCCTCCCGCTGGCCTCTGATCGGCACGCGCTATCTCGGCATGAGCGTGTTCGCCCTGTTCACCGTGTTCCCGTTCCTGTGGGCGCTGTCGGTGGGCCTGTCCGCCGATCCGTCGGGTATCTGGCACTTCCCCGGCGCCTTCATCCCCACCGATCCGGGCCTGGGCTGGTTCAACCGCGTGTTCGCCGAGATGCCGTTCTTCACCTACGTGGGCAACTCGCTGATCCTGTCGGCGCTCACGGTGGCCGGCGTGCTGGCGCTGACCATCCCGTGCGGCTACGCGCTGGCGCAGATGGAGTTCCCCGGCCGCAGGCTGCTGTTCGGCGCCATCCTGCTGACGCTGACCCTGCCGTCCGAAGTGGCGATCCTGCCCAACTTCGTCACCATCTCGCGGCTGGGGCTGGTCGACAGCTACGTCGGCGCGGTGCTGCCCAACCTGGCCAGCGCCTTCGGTGTGTTCCTGATGAAGCAGAGCTTCGAGCAACTGCCCGCCGAGGTGATCGACGCCGCGCGCGTCGACGGCGCCGGCGAATGGCGCGTGCTGTGGCGGGTGGCGGTGCCGCTCAATCTGCCGGCCGTGGGCACGCTGGCGATCTTCACCCTGGTCACCGCGTGGAACGACTACCTGTGGCCGGCGGTAGTGTTCTACACCCGCACCAAGCTGCCGATCTCGGTCGGTGTGTTCAACGACCTGACCGGCCCATTCGCAGTATCGACCAGCCTGGTGATGGCGGCGGTGGTGATGGCGGTGGTGCCGGTGATCATCGGCTTCGCCTTCACCCAGCGGCTGTTCCTGGCGCCGCAGGCGCTGCCGGCGCGCGCCTGAGCCGGCGGCCTCACCCGTAAACGCCCTGCCTTGCGCGGGGCGTTTTTTTTTGATGGCCGGCGGTCGGCTAGCGGGAACGCGCGCCGGGCATCGCGCTCATACGTGGGTCTCTTGCGCGTATCGCCCGGGTGCGACCCGGGCCGATCCGGAGGTCTGCGATGAGCCTTTCCGCCGCACTGCATCACCGCGAATCGCTGCACAGTGTGTTCCCGCAGCACGCGGACCTGAGGCCGCGCCGGACCCGCCGCGCCGTGGTGCTCGATGCACCGTCCGCGCTGCCGGGTGTTCACCGGGTGGATGTGTCCCTGCAAAAGCCCTTCGATCATGAAACCGGCGCCCTGTATGACCCCGACCTGAGCCGTCGGGCCGATTGAGCGACTTGCCGGCCCTGCCGCGCCAGCCCATGCGGCGCGGGGGACCGGCGTTTTTTCGTCCGCGCGCCTTAGGGCGAATCGACCTTCAAACCTGGGTGCGAAGGACGAAGGCCGGGATGCAGGGCAAGGCGTGCCGAGTGCCGCGAGGTCATCCCCGCAAGCGAGGCACAACGCCGCCATGCGCCCGGCCTTCGTCCTTCCCTTCGGGTTGATCCGTGGGCCGGCGTCTGCTTTGTCGCACGGCTTGCAGAGAGGAGGGCTATCTGCCGCGCCGCGCTTCGCGCAGCCATCCGGCCCACGGACCAACGCATCCCAGGTTTGAATGTCGATTCGCCCTGGCAAATAAATCGTCGGCATATGAAACTCTCATCCGTGTCCGGTGTCGCACGCGGGCGCATCGACACGCGCATTCTCATAAACAGGAGTCTGGATTGATGAAACGACTATTGGTCGCCGTGTTTGCCGTCTTTATCGGCCTGGGCGCCTTTGCCGACCATGCCGAGGCCAAGCGCTTCGGTGGCGGCAAATCCTCCGGCATGCAGCGGTCCTACAGCCGTGACGCCGCGCCGCAACGCAGCGTGGATCAAACCCCCGCCCGGCAGCAGCCGGCCCCGGGCGCCGCGCCGCGCAAGAACTCGTGGATGGGGCCGCTGGCCGGTCTGGCCGCGGGTCTGGGCCTGGCCGCGCTGTTCTCGCACCTGGGCATGGGCGAAGGCATGGCCAATTTCGTGATGCTGGCCTTGCTGGCGCTGGTGGCCGTGGTGGTGGTGCGCTGGCTGATGAACCGCGCCAAGCCGCGCGCGCCGGCCAACCCGATGCAGACCGCGTATGCCAACGCCGGCCAGTCGCAGCAACCGGCTTCGTTCGAACCGGCGCCCCGCGCCGGCGAGCCGGTGATGCGCGGCGCGGCGTCCGATCCGGTGTGGCAACCCGCCGCGCAGCCGGCGTCGGCCCAGTTCGGCGCGCCCGCCAGCCTGCCGCCGGGCTTCGACGCCGAGGGTTTCGCCCGCGAGGCCAAGCGCAATTTCATCCGCCTGCAAGCCGCCTATGACGCGGCCGACCTGGACGATCTGCGCGAGTTCACCTCGCCGGAGATGTTCGCCGAGGTGAAGCTGCAACTGGCCGAGCGCGGCAGCGCGCCGCAGACCACCGACGTGGTCGAGGTCAACGCCAACGTGCTGGCGTGCGTGCAGGAAGGCAACCGCTACATTGCCAGCGTGCGCTTCACCGGCCTGATCCGCGAGGAGAAGGACGCCCCGGCCACGTCGTTCGACGAGACCTGGCACCTGAGCAAGCCGACCGACGACCGTCACGGCTGGGTGGTGGCGGGTATCCAGCAGAACGATTGATCGTTCCAGGCATGAAAAAAGGAGGCGCTTCGGCGCCTCCTTTTTTTGATCGAGCCACGCTCAAGCGCGGCGAACAAAACCCGGCGTAGCGGTTCTGGCAAGACGCGCGAAACGCAGACCGTACACGGGGTACGGCAAGCGAGGCTCGGCGCCCCCGCGCGGCGCAGCCAGAAGGGTTGCCGCGCTAGGCCGGCATTTCGCCGCCCAGCGCCTCGATCAGCGCCGGCACCAGTTTGCGCAGTTCGCCCACGGTCAGCGCCAGGCCGCCGTCGAAGATCGCCGCCTGGTCGGCCGCGTCGGCGTCCTTCAGTTCGTCGTGCAGCACGTCGAGCATGGTCACGCGCTTGAGTTCCAGCTTGTCGGTGAGCTGGAAGGCGATGCGGTCCTCCCACGACAGCGCCAGGCGGGTCGGCAGCTTGCCGACGCCCAGATGCTGCTTCACCTCGTCGCTGTCCAGCGGCTGGCGCACGAAGCGCGCGATGGCGCCGTCGTCGCCGGGCGCGCGCAGCTCGGTATCCTGTCCCAGGTCGAAGGCGCCGGCGTCGGCGGTCTCCAGCCACAGCGTCATCGCCGTCTGCGGCGTGGTCTGGGTATCGATCAGGCGGGCGGGCAGGCTGCCCAGCGCCTCGCGCAGCACCGACAGCAACTGCTCGGCCTTGCCGGCCGCCGCGGCGTCGACGATCACCAGCCCGGCCTGCAGGTCGACGATGGCCCGTTGTACCCGGCTGCGGGTGAACGCCTTGGGCAGCAGTTCCTCGGCCACGCGGTCGCGCAGATCCTTCGCTTCCTTGCGCCCCACCTTGCGACCTTCCTCGGCCTCGATCTGGGCGATGCGGTATTCCGCCTCCTGGCGCACCACGATGGCGGGCAGGATCTTCTCCTCGGTCTTGAGCGCCACCAGCACGGCGTCCTGCTGGGCGTAGGCGTACAGCTCGGCCGCGTGCGGCGCCGGCGGCACCCAGCCCTGCGACGACAGATCCATCGTGCCGCACGGCACCCACGGGCGCTTGGCCAGGCAGTCGGCGATGCTGTCGGCGGTCAGCGCGTGGTCGGGGGCCAGGCGATAGAGCTGGAGATTGCGGAACCAGAGCATGACGAATCCTTCTTGAAACGGCCGGCGATTGTAGCGCCGCGGCCAGCGGCCGCCAAACCGCATCGACCCGTCATAAGCACCGCCGACAAAACCTTCCCGGCCGCGTCGCGCCGCCTTGCGCTGTCCGCGTCGGGTGCGCCTTGCCGGTGCCGCTGCGCCGGGCTCCACAGGCCGCTCCAGGCACTGCCGCTAAGCGGTGGCTGGCCCGCCAAGTACTTGATTCCGCAGCGCAACGACGCCAATTAAAAAGTGAGAGGCGGCGCGATGCAGCCGATTGCGCCTGCCTGGATTCGCCCCTTTGTTTTTTTCTCATAGGAGGACCAACTCATGAGCTATCCGGTGAGACGCAATCTGGAAAACTGGCTGGACGATCCGCGCCGGTCGATGGACGAGTTCGTGCGCAGCTTCTTCGACCGCCCGCTGGGCTTCGAGGGCGCCGGGCAGGTGAAGGTGGACGTCACCGAGGACGACGCCGCCTACACCGTCCACGCCGAACTGCCGGGCGTGACCAAGGAAGACATCGAAGTGCAGATCGAGGGCAACCTGGTCGCGCTGAGCGCCGAGGTCAAACGCAGCAGCGAGAAGAAGGAGGGCGACAAGCTGCTGCACAGCGAGCGCTACTACGGGCGCATCTCGCGCAGCTTCCGGCTGGCGCATGAAATCGACGACGCCGGCGCCCAGGCCAGTTTCGACAACGGGGTGCTGTCGCTGGTGTTGCCGAAGAAGGCCGCGGGACTGGGCCGGCGCAAGGTGGAGATCAAGTGACGTCGCCACGGAACGGGTGACGGAAGCGGGCCGCATGGCCCGCTTTTTCGTTGGCTGACGCTGGGTCATGCCGCTGTCGTGCGTGGACCTGCATCTAGTTGTTGAGAACGATTGTCAAAAGCGATACAGTGCGGGACTGCCTTTCAGCTGATCCCGGAGAACCCGCCGTGCCTCGTTTCCTCGTCCTGCCGTTGCTCGCCGCGCTGGCCGCCGGCTTTGCCCAAGCCGAATCGGTGACCGTCTATTCCGCGCGTAACGAACAACTGATCAAGCCGCTGTTCGACGCGTTCACCAAGGACACGGGCATCGACGTCAAGCTGTTGACCGACAAGGAAGGTCCGTTGATGGAGCGCATGAAGGCCGAGGGCAGGAATTCGCCGGCCGACGTGCTGATCACCGTGGATGCCGGCAACCTGTGGCAGGCCGCCAACCTGGGCCTGCTGCAACCCACGCGCTCGTCCGTGCTGGAAGCCAACGTGCCGGCGCACCTGCGTGATCCGCAAGGCCAGTGGTTCGGCCTGTCGCAGCGCGTGCGCACCATGTTCTACAACCCGACCATGGTGAAGCCGGGCGAGCTGTCCACCTACGAGGACCTCGCCAACCCGAAGTGGAAGGGCAAGCTGTGCCTGCGTACCTCGAAGAAGGTCTACAACCAGTCGCTGGTGGCGGTGCTGATCGCCCAGCACGGCGAGGCCAGGACCGAGCAGATCGTGCGCGGCTGGGTGGCCAACCTGGCCACCGACGTGTTCGCCGACGACACCAAGATGCTGGAAGCCATCGCCGCCGGCCAGTGCGCGGTGGGTATCGCCAACAGTTACTACTACGGCCGCATCGTCGACAAGAAGCCCGATTTCCCGGTGAAGATCTTCTGGGCCAACCAGCAGGCGGGCGGCGTGCATGTGAACGTTTCCGGCGCCGGCGTGGCCAAGTTCGCCAAGAACCAGAAGGGAGCGGTGAAGCTGATCGAGTGGCTGTCGTCGGACAAGGCGCAGAACCTGTACGCCACCAAGGATTTCGAATACCCGGTCAACCCGCACATCAAGCCGGATGGGCTGGTCGCCGCGTGGGGCAGCTTCAAGCCCAACCTGATCAATGTCTCCAAGGCGGGTGAACTGCAAGCCAAGGCCACCCAGCTGATGGACCGCGCCGGCTACAAGTGACCGGCCGCGGGGCCGCACGCCCCGCGTTGCGCGACGGCCCCTTCCTACTGGCCTTGCCAGAACTCCAGCCCGGACCTTGCGCCGGGCTTTTTGTTTGTCCCGCACTCGGTTAAGGTGCGCTTTCGACCACGGGAGCAGGGATGGATCCTCGAACTCGGCTGGAAACCTGGCACGACCACGGCGCGTTGAGCCGCGCCGGCTTGCGTCAGGCACTGGATGGATTGGGCCTGCGCCCCGACGCGGCGCGCTGGCGCACGTCCGCCGAGCGCCTGCTACTGGGCTGCGGCGTGCTGGCGCTGTTGTCCGGCATCGTGATGATGTTCGCCGCCAACTGGCTGGCGTGGCCACGGCTGGCGCGGGTCGGACTGGCGGCGGCCATCGTGCTGGCCGCGCTCGCCGCGTCCTGGCTCACCCGGCGCGACGTGCCGGCGCATCGCTGGGCGGTGTTCGCGCTGGCCACGCTGGCCGGCGTGCTGCTGGCGGTGATCGGCCAGGCCTACCAGACCGGCGCCGACGCCTGGCAACTGTTCGCGCTGTGGGCGTTGCTGGCGTTGCCGTGGGCGGCCTACCTGCGCTGGCTGCCGCTCTGGTCGCTGTGGCTGGGCATCGTCTCGCTGGCGCTGGTGGCCTGGCAGGGCGTGCACCGACTGGAACCGCTGCTGCTGGTGTTCAGCAACGACCTCAACCTGCCGTTGCTGCTGGGATGGGCCGCCGCCTGGGCGGCGTGCGAGCGCTGGGCCGATCCGGCCGGCTGGGGGCGGCGCGCGCTGCCGGCCGCGCTGGCGCTGGGCATCGCGGCGCTCGCCACCGCGCCCGCCTGCGTGGCGATGGCCGGCGAGGATGCCACGCTGCTGCTGCCGGACGTCGCGGTGGCCGGCAATGGCGCGGTGATCGCGCTGTGGGCGTTGTGGCTGGCGGCGCAGGCCGCGCTGGCGTGGCGCCGCCGCGATGTCTACCAGCTGGCGCTGGCCGCGTTCAGTGCCTGGAGCGTGGCGCTGGCGTGGTTGCTCCGGCTGGGACGCTTCGACGACGTGGTGTGGGCGCTGGCGGGGCTGGCCGTGATCGGTCTGGCGCTGATCGCCTGGCTGCTGCTGCATCGCCATCGCGCCTGGCGCGCGGAGGAGGGCGCATGAAACCCTGGCCACAAGTGATCGACGAACTGCGCGCCAGCGGCGCGCTGAGCGGCGAGCCGGCCGACGCCGTCGCCACCGAACTGCCGTGGTCGGTACAGGCCATACAGACCGTGGCCGCCTGGGTGGCCGCGATCCTGGTGCTGGCCGCCGGCATGACGCTGTGGTCCGCTTCGGATGGCGCGCGCATGTTGCTGGGCGCCATGATCCTGGCCGCCGCCACCGCCGCGATGCGGCTGGGACGAGTGTATTTCCTGGCGCAGGCCGGGGTGCCGCTGGCGCTCGGCGGCGCCTTCATGATGGTGCTGTCCAGCCCGCTGGAGCGGCACGTGGCCTGGAGCTGCTTCGTCGTCGGCGCGGTGCTGTTCTGCCTGGCCGGGCCAAGACTGCTGCGGCTGATCGCCGCCATGCTGATGCTGGGCGCCTGCTGGGATTGGCTCAACCCGCGCTGGAGCGGCGAATTCTTCACCGAGCGCCCGCTGGCGGACAGCCTGCTGACCACGGTGCGACAACTGCTGTTCGGCTGCGCCACGTGGTGGCTGTGGACGCGCCCGCCGCGGCGGATGGCGATCTGGCTGCCCTGGCGCGACGCCGTGACGGTGTTCTGGCTGGGCGCGCTCGCCTTCGTCGCCGGAGGGCGCCACGGCGGCTGGGGATCGATGGCGCCGGACCTCGATCGCCTGCTGCTGGAGCTGCTGCTCGCCGCGCTGGCCCAGCTGCCGCTGTTGCTGGCGGTGCGCGAAACGCTGCGACGCCAGCCGGATGTCGCCCCCGCGGTACGACCATTGCTGGCGCTGCTGCCGCTGGCGCTGCTCTCCCCGCTGCTGTCCGCATCGCTGCTGGTGCTGTGGCTGGGCCTGGCGGAAGGGCGTCGTCTGCTGGTGTGGCTGGGCTGCGCCGCCGGGCTGGCGGGCTTCCATCTCTACTACTACAGCCTGCACTGGCCGCTGCTGCTCAAGGGGCTGGCGCTGGCCGGCGTCGGCGTGCTGCTGCTGGCGGTATGGGCATGGACCAGGAGACGCGCATGAACGCCAACCGGATCTGGGTCGCGCTGGGCGTGGCGCTGACGCTGGCGGTGCCCGCCGCGCTGGTGACGCGGCACGAGCGCCTGCTGGCGAGCGGCAAGCCGGTGTTGCTGGCGTTGCGGCCGGTCGACCCGCGCTCGCTGATGCAGGGCGACTACATGGCGCTCGACTACGACGTCACCCAGGCGGTGACGCGCACCGTCAATGCCGAACCGGCGCCGCTGGGCCTGTTGCGACAGGGCGAGACGCTGTACGCCTTCCTGGCGGTGGACGCGCAAGGGGTGGGCCGCGTGGTGCGGATCGGCACCGCGCCGTCGATGGCGCGTCCCGGCGAGCTGGCATTGCGGCTGCGCTGGCAGCAATCCAGCCCGATCTGGTTCATGCGCTGGGCCGGCGGGAACGCGGTGCTGCCCAGCCATAGCTATTTCTTCGCCGAAGGCGAGGGCGGCTACTACGCCAAGGCGCGCTATGCGATCTGGCGCGTGGGCGACGATGGCGACGCGCTGCTGGAGGCATTGGCCGACGAGCACGGGCGGCGCATGGACGGTGTTGCGGCCCCGGCCGGCAGCGGCTGAGCGCCACGCACCACGCACCACGCACGCACGCACGCACCACGCACCACGCACCACGCACCACGCACCACGCGGCCGGAAGGCTTGGGCCGTCGTTCCAATTGAGAATGACTCTTGTAAGCGGTTGTCCCGCAAGGCGATAATGCCGGGGCTGCATCGCCGCGCACGCGCTTTCCCTTCCTCCGCATGGCCGAACTCGCCCTGAACCCCGCCGTTTCCGACCCTTCTCCGCACGCCGCGCATCATCGCCGCCACGCCTGGCGCGGGGTGGCGATCAGCCTGCCGATCGCGCTGCTCACGCTGATCCCGCTGCTGGTGGTGCTGGCGTCGTTCCTGTCGCCGCAGCCCGAAATCTGGGCTCACCTGGCGCAATACGTGCTGCCCGGCGTGCTGCGCAACACGCTGCTGTTGATCATCGGCGTCGGCCTGGGCGTGCTGGGGCTGGGCGTGTCGCTGGCCTGGCTCACCGCGATGTGCGAATTCCCCGGCCGGCGCTTCTTCGCCTGGGCGCTGATGCTGCCGCTGGCGATGCCGGCCTACGTGCTGGCCTTCGTCATGGTCGGCCTGCTCGACTTCACGGGCCCGGTGCAGACCTGGCTGCGCGCCGCCTTCGGCGGCAGCGCGTGGTTCCCGCCGATCCGCAGCAGCGGCGGCGTGGTGCTGGTGCTGTCGCTGGCGTTCTACCCGTATGTCTACCTGTTGGCGCGCAACGCCTTCGCCACCCAGGGGCGGCGCGCGCTGGAGGCGGCGCAGATGCTGGGCGTCTCGCGCCGCGCCGCGTTCTGGCGCGTCGCCATCCCGATGGCGCGACCGTGGATCGTCGGCGGCCTGACGCTGGCGCTGATGGAAACGCTGGCCGACTTCGGCGCGGTGTCGGTGTTCAACTTCGACACCTTCACCACCGCCATCTACAAGGCGTGGTTCGCCTTGTTCAACCTGCCGGCGGCGTCGCAACTGGCCTCGCTGCTGGTGCTGTTCGTACTGGCGCTGGCGGTGGTCGAGCAACGGGTACGCGGCGAGCGGCTGTACCACGCCCGCGCCGGCGGCGGCGAGCGCATCGCGCTGCGCGGCACGGCCCGCTGGGGCGCGGTCGCGTGGTGCGCGCTGGTGCTGCTGGTGGCGTTCGTGGTGCCGCTGATCCAGCTGGGGCATTGGGTGACCCAGGTGTGGGCCGACGATTTCGACGAGCGCTATCCCGCCTTCATCGGCCGCTCGGTGTTGCTGGCCGCGCTGGCGGCGTTGCTGGTGGCCGCGCTGGCGCTGGCGCTGGCCTACGCCCGTCGCCGCTACCGCGACGGCGGCACCCGCTGGCTGGTGCGGCTGGCCACGCTGGGCTACGCGGTGCCGGGCACGGTGCTGGCGGTCGGCGTGTTCATTCCCATCGCCTGGCTGGACAACCTGCTGCTGGCCATCTTCCAGCCGCTGGGCTTCGAAGGCTTCCAGGTGTTCAAGGGCACGGTGGCGGTGATGTTGCTGGCGCTGGCGGCGCGTTTTCTCGCGGTCGGCTTCCAGCCGGTGGACAGCGGCATGCAGCGCATCACCCGCAACCAGGAGGAGGCCGCGCGCTCGCTCGGCCTGCGCTCGCGCCAGGTGTTGCTGCGGCTGCACCTGCCGCTGCTGCGCGGCGGCCTGTTCACCGCCTTGCTGATGGTGTTCGTCGACGTGATGAAGGAAATGCCGATCACGCTGATGACCCGCGCCTTCGGCTGGGACACCCTGGCTGTCCGCGTATTCGAAATGACTTCCGAAGGCATGTGGGACCGCGCCGCGCTGCCGGCGCTGTTCATCGTGCTGGCCGGGCTGCTGCCGGTATTGCTGCTGACGCGGCACGGCGCCGAGGATTGACCGCATGCTGCACCTGAACGACATCGCCCTGCGCTACGGCGCCAAGACCGTGGTCGAGCACCTGTCGCTGTCGCTGGCCGCGGGCCAGATCGGCTGCCTGCTCGGCGCCTCCGGCTGCGGCAAGACCACCGTGCTGCGCGCCATCGCCGGCTTCGAGACCGTACGCGAAGGCAGCATCGTGCTCGGCGGCGAAACCGTTGCCGACGCGCGGCGCAGCGTGCCGCCCGAGTTGCGCCAGATCGGCATGGTGTTCCAGGACTACGCACTGTTCCCGCACCTGGACGTGGCCGGCAACATCGCCTTCGGCCTGGGCCGGCTTGACCGCGCCGCGCGCCGCGCCCGCGTCGACGAGTTGCTGGAACTGGTCGGGCTGACCGGGCAGGGCGGGCGCTATCCGCACCAGCTCTCCGGCGGGCAGCAGCAGCGCGTCGCCCTGGCGCGCGCGCTGGCACCCAGCCCGCGCCTGCTGCTGCTGGACGAGCCGTTCTCCAACCTGGACGTGGAACTGCGCGAGCGCCTGGCGCAGGAGGTGCGTGCCATACTCAAGGCCGCCGGCACCACCGCCATCCTGGTCACCCACGACCAGCATGAAGCCTTCGCCGTCGCCGACGTGGTCGGCGTGATGGCCGACGGCCACATCCGCCAATGGGCCACGCCGTACCGGCTCTATCACGAGCCGGCGGACCGCTTCGTCGCCGACTTCATCGGCGAGGGCACCTTCCTGCCGGGACGCATCGTCGGCGCGCAATGCATCGAGATCGAACTGGGCGAGATCTGCCGCACCGTGCCCTTCGGCGGCCGGCCCGGCGACGTGGCCGACGTGCTGATCCGCCCCGACGACATCCAGCACGACGACGCCAGCCCCACCCGCGCCCGCGTGCTGGCCAAGGCGTTTCGCGGCGCCGAATTCCTCTACACCCTGGAACTGCCCTCCGGCGCCCGCGTGCTGTCGCTGGTGCCCAGCCACCACGACCACGCCATCGGCGAAGCCATCGGCATCCGCGCCGAGATCGATCACCTGATCGCGTTTGCCCGGGGCGAATAGAGACACCGCACATTCGCCGTTCATTACTGATAAACGGCTGTCAATGAGGTTTGCCGGGTTGACGATGTAATATCGCGCGTAGCTGACAACATGCTTGTGCGAGCGTATGGACACACATCAGATGCTGGCTTCCTTCGCCAGCGCCTTCACCCAGGCGCAGCGGCTGCTGACCCTGCACCTGGGCGATGGCGCCGCCTACGGCGAGCAACTGCTGCCGCAATCGGTCGCCGGCGAGGAAGCGCTGTCCCGGCCGTATCGCTACGTGGTGGAATGCCTGTCGCCCGACGTCGGCGTGCCGCTCAAATCGCTGCTCGGCCTGCCGGCGCAGCTCGGCATCCTGACAGCCGACGGCGACGAAGTGGTGCGCTGCGGTGTGGTCACCGCCGCCCGGGCACTGCCGTCCGATGGCGGCTTTGCCCGCTACGCGCTGACGGTCGAACCGCCGCTGGCGCTGCTGGCGCATCGGCGATCCAGCCGGGTATTCCAGGACTTGAGCGTGGTCGAGATCGTGCAGCAGCTGCTGGACGAACACCTCGCCACCAACCCGGTGTTCGGCGCCACCTTCGCGGTGCGTTTCGATCTGGCCGAGACCTATTCCCCCCGTTCCTACTGTTTGCAGTACCGCGAGAGCGATCTGGCCTTCGTCTCGCGCCTGCTGGCGGAAGAGGGCCTGGCCTACCGCTTCGAACATCAGGCCGGCGATACGCCGCGCGTCACCCTGGTGGCGTTCGACGACCCTTACTCGTTGCCGCAGGCGCGCCACGGCCGCATCCGCTTCCATCGCGCCGACGCCACCGAAGCCGAAGACAGCCTCACCGACTGGACCAGCAGCCGCCAGCTCGGCCCCGGCCAGGCATCGCTGGCCAGCTTCGACTATCGACCGGTGCTGACCCAGCAGGCCGGGGAAGACAGCGCCATCGACCAAGGCGCGGGTGGCAGCCAGGCCGAAAGCAGCCTGGAGCACTACGATCCACAGTCGCTGTACTACGCCGCCGACGGCGAACAATTGGGCCGCTACGCCCAATTGCGGCAACAGGCGTTCGACCTGCAAAAAAAGGCTTTCCACGGCCAGGGCACGGTGCGCGGGGTGCAGGTCGGCGAATGGTTCCAACTAGCCGACCACCCGCTGCATGACAGCGACGCCCCGGAACAGCGCGAGTTCGTCGCCAGCCAACTGAGCTTCACCGCCCACAACAACCTGCCGGGCGACCTGCTCAAGTTCCTGAAGCAGGGGCAAGACGTCCCGCAGCCGTTCACGGTCCAGCTTGCAGCGCAACGGCGCGGCATCCCGCTCACGCCCGACTACGCCGAGAGCACCCACGCCAAACCCACCGCCCTCGGCGTGCAGACCGCCACCGTGGTGGGGCCCGAGGGTGAGGAAATCCACACCGACCAGTACGGCCGGATCAAGGTGCAGTTCCACTGGCAACGGCCGCAGGAGCATCCCGAATTCGGCGCCAACCTGGATGACCGCTCCTCGTGCTGGCTGCGCGTCGCCTATCCCAGCGCTGGCGCAGCCTGGGGCCACCAGTTCATCCCGCGCATCGGCCAGGAAGTGCTGGTGGACTTCATCGAAGGCGACATCGACCGGCCGCTGGTCAAGGGCGTGTTGTACAACGGCAGCCACCCGACCCCGGCGTTCTCCGGCGCGGGATCGCTGCCGGCGAATAAAACCCTGTCCGGCATCCAGAGCAAGGAATACCAGGGCAGTCAGTACGGCGAACTGCTGTTCGACGATACCCAGGGCGAAGTGCGCACCAAGCTCTCGTCCGAACACGGCAAGACCCAACTGAACCAGGGCTATCTGACCCACCCGCGCAGCGACGGCAAGGCCGAACCACGCGGCGAAGGCTTCGAACTCAGAACCGACCGCCAAGGCGCGCTGCGCGCCGCGCAGGGCTTGTTGCTCAGCACCGAAGCCAAGCCCGGCGCCAGCGGCCAGCAACTGGACCGGGAACAGGCCCAGGCCCAACTGGAATCCGCGCAGCAACTGGCGCAGACGCTGGGCGACACCGCGCAGCAGCAACTGGCCGACCCCACCGAAATCGGCCCCGATACCCTCGACCTCGAAGGGCAGAAACAGGCCAGGTCGCAGCAAGGCCACCTCGATCACCTGAACCAGGCGCTCAAGGCGTGGCAGGCGGGCAGCAACACCGATCCCGACGGCAAGAC
>NZ_KB895353.1 GCF_000374805.1 Chitiniphilus shinanonensis DSM 23277 | reverse complement strand
GCTGACCAGTTGCCCCTGTGCGTCGTAGCGGTTCTCCACCACGTAGCCCAAGGCGTCCACCGTAAACCGCAACTGGTTGCGCGCATCATAGGCATAGCGGGTTACATTGCCGGCCGCATCGGTCTTGGTCACCACATTGTCATTGGCGTCATAGCCATAGCGGGTGGTCAGCTTCAGGCCGGCCGGATCCAGGATCTCCGCGGTACGCCGTCCGAGGACGTCGTATTGGTATTCGGTTTTACGCGCCGCGATGGAGCCGTCGCCTTCCACCACCGTCAAGGTCTTGCCGGTCGCGTCGTAGGTGTAACTGGTCTTGATGGCACTGCTGCCATTGGCCAGGGTCTTGCTGAGCAGTTGTCCCTTGGCGTCGTACTGATAGGTGGTGCTGCGCTGGGCGGGGACGGCCACCGTTCCCTGGGTCTCGGTCAGACGATTGCCCAGGGCGTCGTAGGTCCAGCTGGTTTGCAGTTGCAAGCCGGTGGGATCGACGATGCGTTTGAGCTGGCGTCCCACTGCATCGTATTGGTACTGGGTGACGACACCGTTGGCGTCGGTGCTCTGGAACAGCCGGCCCAATTGATCGTAAGCCTGGGAGCTGGTCTTGCCACGGGCATCGGTCGTCTGCAGCAGCTGCCCATTCTTGTCGTACAGGTAGCTGGTGCTGTTGCCCAGGCCATCGGTGACACTGATGGTTTCGCCGTGGCGATTGTTGACCCGGCGGGTGACGACCCCGTCGGGGGTGGTGAGGGTGGCGGTACGGCTGGCGACGTCGTAGCTGTAGCGGGTGACGTTACCCAGGGCATCGGTACTGGTCACCGTCCGATCAAAGGCATCGTAGCTGCTATAGCGTGAGATCCCGAGTGCGTCGACGGTCTGCACCACGCGGCCGAGCCGGTCGTAGACCTGGGTGGTGGTCCTGCCCAGCGGGTTGAGGGTGCTGACGAGGCGACCAAAGGCATCGTAGGTGGTGGTCTGGCTGCGGGCCAGCGCCCCGGCGGGATCATCGCGGGTGACGGTCAGCAGGCCACGCCGGTCATAGTCGTATTGCTGGATGGTGAAGCGCCCATCGCCCAAGGCCTGCTTGCGTTGGCTGAGTTCGCCGAAGGCGTTGTAGCTGGTATCGAGGGTATAGCCCAGGCTGTCGATGGTCTGGGTCAATTCGCCCCGGCTGTTGTAGCGATACTGACTGACGCGATCCAGCGCATGGTTCAGGGCGGCGATGGCACTGTCGATGGCACTGTCCGCCACGCCTCCCGTCCAGCCATCGATTGTGCCGAGGCTCAAGCGGTTGACATAACTGCGCTGGCTGGCCTGTTGGCCTTGCGCGGTATAGGTGAAGGCGGTGACTTCGCCCAGGCTGTTGACCTGGTAACGCAGCTGCCCGGCCGCCGTGTAGTAAGACAGCGTGGTATTGCTGCTGCCGTCGGGGTTCTGCACGCTGCTGCGCACCTTGCGCCCGGCCTGGTCGTAGGCATATTGCGTGCCGTACTGCGCCCAGATGGCATCGATCTGTGCCGGCGTGAGGCCGGCAACCAGCTTGGCGGCGCCTTCCCCGGACAGGGTGGCGATCACCTGGCCGTGGGCGTTGTAGCGCGCCAGGGTCTGACGGGCCTCGGCCGTTCCGGCGGCCCGCTCGCTGGCGATGACCTGGCCCAGGGCATCGTAGGTGGTGCGGGTCAGCGTGCCATCGACCGCCGTCTGGGTGGCGACCTGGTTCAGCGCGGTGTAGGTATAGCTGACCACCTGATCCTGTCCGGACTGGGTGGCGGCAGTGCGCAGCCCATCCAGGGTACTGCTGGCATTGGCCACCACGGCTTTGGCATAGCGGATGCTGCGCAGCACATTGCCGACCGCATCGTATTGGACTTCGGTGAGATAGCCTTCGGCGTCCACGGTCCCGACCAGGCGATCCTGGCCATCGTAGAGGAACCAGTTGTGCTGATCCTGGGCGTGGGTGGCCGGGGTCAGGCTGGCCAGGGTACCGTTGGCGCGATTGGCACTGGCGGTGGCCGTGGCGTAGCGCACGGTATGGTTCTTGCGGCCGCTGGCGTCGTAGTCGTGGACGGTCAGATAGCCTTCGGCATCCAACTGGCCGACCAGCAAGCCATCGTTGTCATAGAAGTTGCGCGTGACGCGATCGCCTGCCGCACTGGTGGGCGTGAGGTCGCTGGCGCGCGTGCCGGCATTGAGCCCGGTGGTGGCAACGGGCGTGGCATAAGCGATGGAGCGTTCGATGCGGCCGACCCCGTCGTATCGGATCTCGGTGACATAGCCCAGCGCATCCACCGTTTTGCTCAACCGTCCGGCGGCGTCGTACAACTGCCAGCTCACCTGGTCGGTGGCGGTACCGGCAGGGCGCAACGTGGCCAGGTCGACCGCAAGCGGTTGATTGGCGGCATCGGTCAGGCTGGCCAGTTGTGCCGTGCCGAGCAGGGTGCCATAGGCAATGGTCTGGGACAGCTGGCCTGCGGCGTTGTAGAGGTACTCGGTCAATGCCCCGTTGGCATCGATGCGGGCGATCAGATTGCCGCGCGCGTCGTACAACCGATGGGTCTTGGCGCCATTGCCATCGATGGTCAGGCGGAGGCGGCCATCGGCATCGTAGCGATACTGGGTGGGTGCGAGCCCTCCGCGGATCACCGAGAGCAATTGCCCGGCGGCATCGTAGGTTTCCGTATCGACCCGGCCGTTGACCAGCAAATGGACGACGCGGCGGTTGGCATCGTCGTATTGATGGGTGGAGCTCTGGCCCAAGGCATCGACCGTGCTCAGCAGCCGGTTCATCCCGTCGTAGCTGTAGCTGGTTTGGCGGCCGTTGCCATCCACCTGACTCAGCAGGTTGCCGCTGGCGTCATAGCCATAGCGCGTGGTGCTTGCGCCGTCATCGACGATGCCCACGCCATTGGCATCGACAGTGGCGTAGCGGGTCAGGCTGATCAATTGGCCGCGGGTATCGTAGCCATAATCCTCGCGCGTGGTCTGCCCGGCAGGCTGGGTCGCGACCCAGCTGGTCAGTTGGGCCAGGGTGGGCGCTTGGCTGGTGGTGAGGCCGGTCAGCGGATACAGGTTGGCCAGATAGCTGTGGCTGCTGAGCTTGAGGCCTTGCGCGTCATAGCGATATTCGCTGATCCGTCCCTGGGCGCTGATCAGGAAGCGCAGGTTCTGGTTGGCGTCGTAAACGTAGCGGGTGGTTTCGGGCAGGGTCGCCACTGCGCTGCCGGCGCCATCGGGATCGGGCTGGCGATAGACCGTTTCCGTCAGCAGTTGATTGGCGCTGTTGTAGCTGCGCTCGATCCGGTTGCCGGCGCTGTCCTGCTGGCTGAGCACATTGCCGCTGGCGTCATAGCCATAGCTCACGGTGTTACCGAGGGCATCGGTACTCTGGAGCAGGTTGCCGTTGCTGTCGTACTGGTAGCTCACCTTCTGCGGTGCGCCGCTGGTGGCGGGGCCGGTGACGTCGAGCAACTGGCCGGCGGCATCGTAGCGATAGCTGGTGACGTAGCCCAGGGCGTCGGTGACGGTGGTGCTGCGATTGGCCACGTCATAGGTGAAGCGGGTGACCTGACCCAGCGCATCGGTGACGGTGGCCAGTCGATAGTCACTGCCCACCTGGACGTAGGTGAAGCCGAGCGTGCTGCCATCGGTCTGGGTCAGGCTGGCCAGACGATTGCTGCTGCCGTCGTAGGTATAGCGGGTGCTGTAGACCTGGCCATCGGTGATGGCGCCATCGTCCGGGGTCAGGTCGACCAGGACCTCGCTCAGGCGATCCAGGGCGTCGTAGCGATAATAGGTGCGGCCCAGATAACTGCCATCGGCGCGGCGGATCCGTTCCTGGGTCAGGTTATTGCCGCTGTAGCTGAACTCGATGCTGTCGCCGGTGGTGGTCTGGATCCGGGTGAGGAGGGCGCCGCTGTAGGTGTAAGTTTGCTGATTGCCGTTGGGGTCCTGGGCGCTGACCAGTCGCCAATAACTGCCATAGCCCTCGTAGGTGTCCTGCTGGCCGGAGCTGCCCTCGCGCCAGGTCCAGCGCTGGGTGGCGGCGTCGTAGCGCAGGGTGTCGTGGGCCCCGGCGCCATCGGTGGAGCGGTAGGCGGCGAGGGTGGGATCGTAGTTGAACTGTTGCAGGCTGCCATCGGCGTCGACGCGTTGGATGGCGCTGCCGGCGGTATTGAGGGAGCCGGTGAGGTTGAGCAGGCGGCGGTAGCCGTTGATCCACCAGGCATCGTTGTTGTCGTCGGTGAACTGGGCCTGGCTGTTGTAGGTGCGCAGGAGCGAGGCGCCGAGTCCGGTGGCGCGCAGGATTTCGTCGCGTCGTTGGAGGACGAGGTTGCCGTTGGCGACGTTGACGGAGGCGGCTTCGCCGTTACGGCCGGTGGTGGCGGTGGCGGATCCTGAGCCGAGTTGGGGAGCGAGTTGGCTGTTGAGCAGGCCGAGGGCATTCCCACTGACGATCGCGACCATGGCGACGGCACCTTATACGTAACGGAGAGTGAAGAGGAGAGGCAGGCACGGTGCATCCGTGCTCAAGCTGTATGCTATATCGGCGTGATTTTATCTGTCGGAAACGGAAAGTCAAAGAAGGAGTAAAGCCGGGCTATAGGCACGAGACGCCACCTTTTCTCTGAGGTGGGCAAGCGGCTATCATATGGCTGCCTCGTGTTGAATAAGCGTAACAATACAGTAAGCAAGGGGAAAATATCGCACCTCGCCGTCTGGATGGTCGACCGGCATTCAGCAGCTTACAACTGTATACTCTGGGCACTTCCGATCTGCGTCGGACGTCTTATCTGTGGTCTGCGGGTTAAGAAAACAGGCATAAAAATATGAAGACATTGGAAGGGTTATTAACTCAAGGCATAACTGCGAGTACCCAGGGAAACGTCGAAGAAGCTTTAAGAATATTTTTTGAAACTACTCAAGAATATCCCCAGGATTTTGCTGCCCATTTTCTCTATGCGGCTGAACTGGCTTCAGCAAAAAGATACCCAGAAGCAACACAGTTTTATGCTCGGGCTTTGGCTCTTCAAGAGAACAACGCCATATGCAGATTTCAGTATGGGTTATTACTGCTGACTATGGGAGATGAGTCCGAAAGCAGCGAAGTCTTGGCGCCACTATTGAAACTGCCTGATGCAAGCTATATGAAGCAGTTTTCTTTGGCTTTGACGCTCATAGGGCAGGGGCTTCCACATGAAGCAGAAATGCCTTTACGAAAAGGCTTGGCAAGTAATGCAGATGTGCCCGATTTAAATCGGGACATGACGTTGCTTCTGCAGCGTGTACTCGCACATACGAACCAGCAGCAGCAAGCTCAACTGGCTGAAAGTCATCCCGAGATGACGGCTCAGCACGTTGGGTTGCCTATGGAAGTTCTTGTCAAGAAGTACGAAGACAAATTTCATTGAATAGAAAATTAATAGCATAAAGCTTCTTCGTCATGCGTTTTCCCCTAAGTGAAACCCCAAGCGTACACACTCGAAGCTTGTCCGAAAAGCTGGGATATGCCAGCTATTTGAGCGGCATTGTTCCCAGTGGAGAGAAGAAAGGACTCTCTCTACAGGTAAATATATGGACAGCTGCAATTTATCATGAGCAGATCCATTTCTTTTTCGATGAAAAAGGCTCTCCGGTGGCATATGTCATGTGGGCATTCCCATCCCCAGACGTGCAGCTGATGCTGGCGGCAAATCCAAGTTATGTCCTACATGAAAGCGAATGGGATGAAGCGGGTCCGCCCTGGATTGTTGACCTTGTCGTAATGCCCGGATACTTGCGTTCCGTTTTGCGAAACATCTCGTCGAAGATCCTAAAAGATGCGGATATCGTTCGCTTCGTACATTCCAAGCCGAATCGACGGCGGGTGATTACTTGGAGGGTGCAGGGCTGATGGATATTCAAAAAATATTGCCAGCGAGTGTCTTTATTCCTTTTGTAGCAAATCGCCTAAAAAAAGCCAAATTAATATATGCGAACCTTCCTGTGTTGCGGCAATATGGCATTTGCTCATCCTCGGAAAGCGATGAAGCTGCGGCGGAACAGGAAATTTTGGAAAAATTCGCATATATCGTTCCCACCGATGAAGACTCGGAGCATGTAACCGACGTAACAAAAATATTTTATGCAGAAAGATACGGCGGAGTGGGGGTTCTTTCTAATGGTGGTGGGGCTCGATGCGGATTAACTGAGTCATTTCAAGTAAAAGGAATTGGCCTGACTCCGGTGGGTGGGGTGGGGGTCAATTTCTGGTATAGCCACGGTGGTTTGCCGCTGCAAGAGGCTATTGCAGATATGCTGCTCAGTCAGGCTGCAGATAATGCGCTTCCTTTTCCCGGGAGCAGAGTCGTTGCAGTCATCGATACAGGATCATATGCATGGCGTCGAGCTTATGTGCATGCAGATCCGGAACTGGACGAACGGCTTCAAGTCCGGCGTGGATTGCTTATCCGCGAGTCGGGCATCAGGCCGGCCCACTTTTTCAGGGCCTTTTATTTCAAAGCAAAACCTGAAATAAAGCAAAACTATCCCCATGATTATCATCGCGTCCGCGAGTGCATACCAAGACTGCCTGCGATAATGGATGTGCCGCTCCTTTTGGAAAACGCAGCCAAATCCTATCAGCTGGCAATAGAAAAGATGATGCTTCATGCATCTATACAGTTGGCTGTGTCAAAGGCCAAGCGATTTATGCACGGGTCTTTGACACCGTCGAATTTTCTGATCGGTGGCGGCTGGATTGACTACGGCACCGCTTCTGCAGTTCCGTCATACGGCGAAGTAATCACTACTTCCAATCAGCCTAGTTACTGGCAAGAATATTCGTTATTTCAAAAAACTTGTGAAGATCTCTGTTATTACGTGCAAAAATTTGTCCCGGATCCTCAGGGGTTTTTGAATGGGCAGGGAATATATCAAAAGTTTATTGATATATATGTGAAACAGCTGGAGCATGAAATGCTCAAGCTGACTGGCTTGCCCGTTTTTGCGTTGAATGTTTTGATGAAGTCGGAGTTCTCTTCTCGCCTTGGAAGGCATTTAGTCAATATTGCAATGTATGAGAAGAGAGTTCCTCACCACCATGATTTTCATGCGGAATTTACATGGGAAGCGCATACGATACGATCGGTTTTGTATTCTCTATATTGTGAATACTGGCTAAATGGAAAAAATAAATTTCCCGACCTTCCTTTTAGCTCTTCCTTGAATGAGGAACTGTGGCTTTTATATTGCGGTTTATGCACTCAAGTAGAAGAGGTCGCGGCAAATAGGGGGATTGACAGGCAAGCGCTGACTTTGTTTGTTGCTTTTGAAATGACTAGGCGGGCACTTCCCATCAGCTTCTTGTATCGAGATCGTTTGCTGCTACGTTGCGGACACTTAGTTGAGGAAATTGTTCTGGGGACTCCGACTGCGTTGCCCGGCTTGGCTGCTTTGATCGAAGAAAACGAATCCTTAAGTTATCTTTTGTTGAGAGAACTGGAAAGCATGGAAGTTCCGCTTTACGCGGGGTCATTCAGCCGCATTGCGTGGAATCCTGTGACAAAGTGCATGTACTTTCTATTGAATGAGAAAGGGCGTCTGCGGGCCATTGCCAATGGTGGGATCCAACAAGTATTTTTGCTAGACGCATTTTCTCGGAAACTTGAGTTCCACGAAAGAATCGATGGTAGTTGGGCTATAGGATTTCCTTGTAAAAGCATTGAGGATTTCGAAGATATCAATGCCTTAACTCTTGCCTTCGACAAGGAAAATGCGCTATTGAGCATGGCAGATCTATTCCCCGCCATGGCTGAATTATTTGAAAATTATCGTGCTACGTTGATGGGCTTGCCTATTCCAATGAATCCAGCGCGTTCTGACTAAGGAGTTGCGAATATGATTCACGAGCAGGGCCATAGTAGGAACGCCTTGGGAGAGGCTGAACGCTTATATAATTACCACGTTCAAGATCCGAGTAATGAAATGCTCTTTATGCGAGCATTTGATGCTCAAATACAAGCTCGCCAATTTGATAGACTGGAGGAGATGTTAGGGAAAGTTCCTGAGGCATTGAAATCCCGGGCTGATTTTGTGCATATAAAAGGTATATATGAAATTGCCTCCGGAAAGCTGGAGCAAGCTCTGATAACCTATGAAGTTCTGTTAAGGCAGAACCCAATGTTGATGGGGCCAAAAATAAATTATGCGCATACGTTGGCACTATTGGGGCGCCTGGTGGATGCGGAAGCTGTAATGAGCACCTTCGAATTGGCAGACTTGCCAAGTGAAGGTGCCCAATTGTATTTGAGAGTTTTGTATCTTTTGGGCAATGTCGAAAAAATGATCAAAGAGGCTCGCTATTGGCTCACAGCTATAGCCCCAAATGATCATATGGTTGCCGGTCTTCTTAGCACTGCATTTATAGATATAAGCGAGAAGGAAGAGGCAAAGAAATGGGCTGAGTGTGCTTTAGCGAATGGTTCAAATGCCGACGCTTTTACAACACTCGCCATGCTAGCTCTGGATGACGGGGAGACTCTCAAAGCACAAGAATTGTTTCGAGAGGCATTGCGGCTGGATATAAGGTCCGGTAGGGCATGGTTAGGTCTTGGAATGTGCGCGCTAGCGCAGGCGAATCTTCAAGAGGCTGAACTTCCGTTGGAGCGCGCTGCACAGTATTTTCCTGGATATATTGGTACTTGGCACATGCTTGGCTGGTATCAGTTGCTTAGAGGAGAGTTATCAGCCGCGGAGGCTCATTTCCTTCGAGCGGTTGAGCTAAACCCCGCCTTTGCCGATAGTCAAGCTGCATTGGCCCTGGTTGCATTAATGCGAGGCGATATCGGAAAAGCTAGAGGGCTGACGGAACTGTCTCTAAAGCTGGATAGGGATTCGGCCACGGCTTGGTATGTAAAAAGTAAATTGGCAGCGGCAGAGGGAAATCATGCGGAAGAAAAGGCGATTGTAGATAGAGTACTGGTCCGCTCTACAAAGAACGATATTTCCCTGCTGAAGGCGATTCAAAAGATAATGGATAAAAATAGGGGGTGAAACGTGTCTCCGGACTTTGCTCTACAGCTGCTCTCTCAAATGCTGTGGGTTGCAGCTCTTATTTCGGCGCCGGTACTTCTGACGGTATTATTGGTCGGCATACTTATAAATATTGCGCAGGTGGTTACTCAAATTCAAGAAATGTCGCTTTCCTTTATACCGAAGCTGATCGCCGCATGTGTAGTATTCATTTTTGCGGGTGGATGGATGCTGAGGAAGCTACTTGGGTTTTGCATGGCGATGTTTCAAATGAAATTTAACTGATTATTGCTGATGTTGGAATTTGATGCCATTTATCAATGGTGGCTAGGGGTATTGCTGGTTAGCTGTAGGCTGGGAGGAGCCTTTTTTGCTACTCCCTTTTTTACAACTTATCCTGTACCTCGGTTAGCAAAAATATGCATGCTCTTCTCGTTGTCTTTATTGTTTTCTACAAGTATGCGCTTGGGGGAGCCCCTACCCTTGATGGGCACAGGGCAATTCCTCGTAGCTGGGTTAGTAGAGACTGTGATTGGCTTGACTCTAGGTTTTGGGATAAGAGGTGCTTTTTTTTCCTTTGAACTCGCGGGACGAATCATCGAAGGCCAAGCTGGACTGAGCATGGCTGCATTCCTCAATCCTGCAAGTGGGGAACGCAACTCCATACTTGGTGCCGCAATAGCGGCGGCAGCTTTGACTTTCTTTATGCTGATTGATGGACATCACGCGCTTCTTAGGATATTTGAAGCTACATTTCTCGTTGCGCCAATTGGCTATGGATGGCATGTCGACTTTGTAAAATTTTCGGGGTATTTTGCCAAGATGTATTTGTTTGGTGGAATGCTTGGCGGACCTGTTGCTCTTGCTTTATGGCTAGTTGATATGGCCTTGGCTGCAATGGTCAGGAGTATGCCTCAATTCAATATATTGTTTCTCTCATTTCCGCTAAAACTCCTTGTGACGTTGGTTGTTTTGGCGATGTTGGTCCCGCATTTTTCATTTGCATTTATCACGTTGCTGGAAATGTTGAAAGAGTATTGGACTCAGATTTTGATCAAAAATGGCTGAAGAAAACGAGCAAGGAAAATCGGAGCAGCCAACGCCGTTCAAGCTGCGCGAGGCGCGGCGAAAGGGGATGGTATTAAAAAGTACGGATGTGCTGTCCTTTTTGGTCATAGGAGGGGCCGGCATTGGGGCGCTTATCTATTTGAGAGGATTCTTAGACAAATTGCTCTGGATGTTTCACGATTGGTTTATGGTTGTTGGTCGTAATGACCAAGAAATATTACCTAGAACAACAGCCTTGGTTTCTACAGCTTTTTTTGGAGCTTTGCCGATCCTTGGTGTTATTGCGCTGGCTGCTCTTTTGGGGAACTTAGTGCAGTCCGGGTTTGTTTTTTCGATGCATACCATCAAGCCGGATTGGAAAAAGCTGAATCCAGCTGAAGGATTTAAACGCCTCTTTTCTCTAAAGCTCTTAATAGAGCTAGGGAAAACTCTAATAAAAGTTGTCCTCTTTTCTCTGGCCTGCGGTGCTTTGATGGTGACGCTGATCAAGGAAATTTCCCTGAAAGGCGCACTTTCCTTGTCTGCCATACGCGAGATCTACGCGTGGTATGGGCCACGATTGTGGGCGACGATAATGATGTTATTGGCCATATATGGAATCATAGATTATTGGATCAGCTACCGTCAGTACAATAGCAAAATGAGAATGAGCCGGCGTGAGATTCGAGAAGAGCTTAAACGGCAGGAGGGCGACCCTTTAATCCGTCAGCGATTGCGGACCATACGCCACGAGCTGACGGCAAAAAGCCGTTCTTTGTCTGCTGTGCCAGATTCTGATTTAATATTAATTAACCCGACACATATTGCTTTGGCTATTCAGTATCGCCCGGAGATTCTCGATGCACCAGTCGTTGTTGCGAAGGGAATGGGGAGTCAAGCGGAGCGAATAAGAGATATAGCGGGACGTCATGGGATCCCCCTTTTTCAGAACAGAGCTTTGGCGCGGCGTATTTACTTTCAAACAAAAATTGGAGCTGCGATAGAGCCGGAGCACTACTCCGAAATCGCGAGAATTATGATAAGGGCTGGAATGCTGGGAAAGAAAAATTCAAAAAAACGTTATCGGGGTCGACGTGAGTAAATTTTATAATCATGCTTCTCGAAATTCCGATATTTCGTTGGTCGCGGGAATATTTTGCATACTGTTGGTGCTATTTACACCCATTCCCTCGTATATTCTAGATTTTCTAATTGTTTGCAATTTGTCGTTTGCCATTTTATTGCTTCTGTTGAGTTTTTATACAGAGAAGCCAACTGATTTTTCAACATTCCCTTCGATGTTGCTTATCGCGACACTATTTCGACTTTCGCTGAATGTAGCCGCCACGCGCCTGATTTTGAGCGACGCGAATGCAGGCCACGTCATCGAATCAGTTGGGCAGCATGTAGTTGGAGGGAACTACATCATCGGTATCATTGTATTTTTGATTTTGGTTGTTGTTCAGTATGTCGTAGTAACCGCTGGCGCGCAGCGTGTGGCGGAAGTAGCCGCACGCTTTACTCTGGATAGCATGCCTGGCCGGCAGATGAGCATTGATGCAGATCTCAATATGGGGTTTATTGATCAGGCGGAGGCGCAGACTCGCAGAAAATCGTTAGAAAAAGAAGCGAATTTTTATGGCGCAATGGACGGTGCAAGCAAGTTTGTAAAAGGGGATGCAATAGCTGGTGTCATTATCCTTGCAATTAATATTCTGGGCGGGTTTGCAATCGGTGTTATGCAGCATGGAATGCCGTGGCAGGAGGCATTACAGAGGTATGTCTTACTGACTATCGGCGATGGGATTGTGACTCAAGTGCCTGCATTAGTGATATCTATTGGGACTGGTATAATTGTCACGAGATCGGTAGGGGATAGTCGGCTTAGTAATGAAATACTTCGGCAGTTAGCAGCTCATCCCCGAACTTTGTTGTTGGTAGGTGCTGTGCTTTTTGCAATGATGTTTATGCCTGGTATGCCTATATGGCCGATGATGGTGTTGTTGGGTGTTCTCGCCATTTTCATGCCATTAGTGATTGGCCGAGCAAAGAAGGCACGTCAAGTCACTCCTGAAAAGGAAGAAACCAGCGATGCATACCTAGAAATATCGAATTATGCGATCGATATTCGAGCAGGAGAAAATATTCTTGCCCTGGGTGTTAAATTTGAAAGCCAAATAATAGATCAATGTTCTTCCCTGCGTAAGAAAATTGCGAAAGAAATGGGGGTCGTTATTCCAGAAGTTGTAATTCGCAAGGATGAAGCTATTGATCCTGATGTCTATAGGATATATATAAAAGGCGCGTGCTGCGGCGAAGGGGTGCTTTATCTCGAACGGGTAATGGCGATTGCTCCAAAAAATGCCATTGACCTCATTGATGGAATTGCGGTGGCAGATCCTGCATATGGGCTGCCTGCAGTCTGGGTTGAGCCGGCACAAAAGGCTGCCGCGCAAGATGCTGGGTATACTACAGCAGATGCGATGACTGTTTTCTTTACTCATTTTGTCGATACCATTCGAAGAAATTTGCCGTCTTTACTTACTAGGGCAGAGACCGAGCGACTGGTTAATCGAATCAGAGCGAATCAGCCAACTCTTGTCGAAGAGCTCGTGCCGAACATTCTTACATTGTCTGATGTTCAGCGGGTGCTTCAAGGTTTACTTCAAGAGGAAATACCGATTTTGAATATCGAGCAAATCCTTGAGGTTTTGGTCGATCAAGGCCGCCAGCAAAAGGACCCCGTTCAATTGATCGAACGGGTGCGCCAACGATTATCCGCAATAATCTATCAATCATTGCTTGGCAACCGTCATGAGTTAAAGGTTATTACTCTTGATCCGGCTACAGAGTTGGCTATCGCTGAAAGTCTAAGAAATGGATTGCCTTCATCGGGCATGATTCTCAACCCGAGATTGGCCGAACAGCTCGTTTTCAAATTGTCAGATTATGCAGAACGCACGGCTCTGGAAGGGGCTAAGCCAGTCCTGATCTGCCAACCAGATGTTAGACGAGGAATTCGTTCCTTCCTGGAGAGGATTATTCCTCATTTGGCGGTTTTGGCGATTAATGAATTGCCGGCCCAAGCAAAGGTTCGCTCAGATGGTGTTCTGCAGTTAAGCCCAATTGATTCATGATAAGGGGAGTGAAAAATGGGGGTTTTTGATGTACTTGCTCGAGGAATGCAAGCTAACGAGCAAATGCTGCATTATCAGAGCTTGAATATAGCCAATATGCAGACTCCTGGGTATCTTCGCACACAGGCCAATTTTAGCTCCTTATTGAAAGAGGGCCTAAACGAGAGATCATTGACTTATGATAAAAGCTCGGGCCCCTTTGTTGCGACGGGAAGACCTTTGGATTTATATCTGCAACCAAGTATTTATATGCAGGTCCGTGATGAAAGCGGTGTTGCCTATTCTCGATTTGGTCGGTTAGAGATAAATAAGGATGGCGAACTTTTAGATGGAAACGGAAAGCCGCTCGATGTTGTCGGTGCTTTTTCGGCTTCCGATATTTCGAAAGCTCGTATTGATGAACAGGGGGGCATCTGGGTCGGCGAGGAAAAGAAGGGTGCTATTGCCTTGGTTAAAATTGATAACGCGACCGTTATTAAGGAAGGGTATGTAAGAGAGGCGGAAGGCATAAGCCAATCGATCAATTCCAACGCATTGTTGAGCGGAGGGTACGAAATGTCAAATGTCAATTTTTCAGACGAGGTCGTTGATCTTATGTTAAGCATCCGATATATGAATGGACTTCAGTTTGCATATAAAAGCATCGACGGATTATATCAAAAAGCTATTTCGGACCTCGGGCGATTTTGAATTAAAAGGAGGAGGGTATGATTGATTCTATTTATATTGGGAAAAATGGTTTACGGGCGCAGCAGCAGGTTGTAGAAACCATCTCTAACAATATTGCTAATCTGAATTCAATTTCTTTTAAGAAACAACAAACCAGATTGTCTCAAGTGATTGTTTCACAGTTGGACGAAAGCGAGCGGGCCAGCATTGGTGCCCAAGAGCAAGGGCCAGCAGTGACCGGTATTTGGCGAAATATGTCGCAAGGTCAGCCACAAAAGACCGATAGGCCGCTTGATTTGGCTATTCAGGGCGCTGGTTTCTTCATTGTTCGTAAGCAGAATGGAGATATTTCCTATACCCGTTCCGGGTCGTTCGGCATTGATCCAGATGGATATGTTTCCGATAAATATGGCAATCGCCTGGAGCCTGAGATACAGCTCGAAGGCGGTGAAGTTGATTTGAAAATTGGCGCCGATGGTATGATTCAAATCACAACAAAGAATGGCTCAACGAAGGAGCTTGGAGTTTTGGAGCTAGCCTACTTTGCTAACCCAGATGCACTCCAGCTTGATGGAGCAGGGGTATTTGTTGAGACGGAAGAGTCGGGGCGTGCAGTGACTGTCGCACCAGGGCAAGATAATGCGGGATTGGTTATGCAAGGGTATCTTGAGGGCTCAAACGTAAATTTGGTGGATGAATTTACCTCACTGGTCATGGCTCAGCGCGCGTATGAAGCCAGTGCCAAGATAGTACAGACAGCAGGTGAGATGTTCGATGCCGCCAATTCCTTGCTGAAAGCGTAATAAGCTATGGGGACGATGGCAAGAATTTGGGCATCTCTCTTTTTTTTGTTTTTATTCTTTTTTTGCCATGCAGAGAGTTTGTTCGATCAAGGGAGCTACCATGCGCTTACCAGCGATAATCGGGCACTTCAAGTTGGCGACAAATTAACTGTATTGGTCAGGGAGAGTACTTCGGCAATTAGTACTGCGGATACATCGACGTCGCGGGAGTCCGAATTTGCGGCTTCGGTGAAGTACTATTCTGACGCTCACTCTGGGGGAACGCATAGCGGTAGCGGTTCTGCTGCCCTTTCCCTTGAAAGAAGTGCTATGGGTCAAGGGAAAACTGCCCGCGGCGGGAAAATTGCAGCCGAAATTACGGTGATGATATTAGCTGTAGAGCCAAATGGAGACGTGCGAGTCGCTGGCGATAAGTTGGTTTCCGTAAACGATGAAAAGCAGTTCATAAGCGTGGAAGGAAGCGTAAGAAGAGGGGATATAGCAAGTGATAACACGATTGAGTCGAACCGCTTAGCAAACGTTAAGATCGCTATCAAAGGCGAAGGGGACCTCACTGCCAGTCAAAGGCAAGGTTGGCTAACAAAAATATTAGATTGGCTTCGGATTTTTTGATGAGAAATTTGCCTATTTTAATTTTCATTTTTTCTTCTATTTGTTCTGCTGCGGATTTGCAACTTAGAAGCATTGGGCGGTTCGAAGGATGGAAAGAAAACTATTTGTCTGGCATCGGCCTTGTTTCAGGGTTGGCTGGCTCTGGTGACTCCCCTCGCAGTAAGGCAACACGGCAAGCATTGGCAAATTTGTTGTCTCGATTTGACCTCAGCGTTTCTGATTCGCAGATACTTAGCCGAAATGTTGCTTCGGTTATTGTAACCGCTACGTTACCCGCTGTTTCTCGCGCGGGAGATAGAGTCGACGTGACGGTCACTTCCATGGGTGATGCGAAATCGTTGGCTGGTGGCTCTTTACTCGTTGCTCCGCTGAAAGGCCCCAATGGAGTAATATATTGCCTTGCGCAAGGGGCAGTGAATGTGGGGGGGTTTAAGGTTGAGGCGAATCAAACAGTAGAGCAGAAAAATTATCCTACTGTTGGAATCATCCCTGGGGGGTGTGCTGTCGAGCAAGGGACATTGTCGAGCCCAAGGCCTCCGGATGGGAAACTTCGGTTTTTGCTGAACAATCCTGATTATCTGATGGCCAATCAAGTAGCAAGCAAAATAAGAGCCTCAGTTTCTGATGTAACTGTCGTCCCAAGGGATGCTGGCTTGGTGGAAGTTCAGTTTTCCGAATCTTTGTCGGATCAACGACTGGTTGAGCTAATTGCGGGGATTCAGGCTGTCCGGGTGGAGCCGATTAATCAGGTAAAAATTGTTGTAAACGAACGCAGTGGTGTAGTTGTGGCAGGTGCAAATACGGTCATATCTCCAATAACCATCTCTCATAGTGGCTTGCGTATTTCTGTTACCACTACGTCGATAGTGACTCAGCCATTGCTGGTCATCGATTCCCCTGGAACTCGGGCAACAGTAGAGAAGGACAGTAGAATTGCGGTTTCGGAAACAAGTGGGGCTGTAATTACTCGGCCGGGGAACACTATTGCAGATTTAGTCGGGGAATTGAATCGCCAACATGTCACCGCGCGTGACATGATTGCGATTCTCCAGGCAATAAAGGCATCTGGCGCCTTGTATGCGGATATTCTTGTTCAGTAAAAGGGGGAAGGCGTGAGTTCGATTCAATCGATAGATTCCATAGTAGCATCGATGACGAGCATTATTGGGCGTAGCAACGACATCGCAAAACGTATCGAAACCTTTAGCCAAGCCGTTGCCGAGGTTCAAGAGGAGGGGACGGAAGCTGCGACAGAGACCCTACTTCCGAGTGTAGACCGTCCGGAAGCAAGCCGCTTACTTGTCGATTTAGCTCATGAGGTTGCCCGCTATCAAGTATTAGGCAAACTAGCGTCTGGGGAATTGGGTATCTATTCCTTGATAGCCAACGATGGAAAGGGAGTGTGATTCAGTGGACGCATTTGCTTTGTTTGATGTGGCTCGGGCTGGTATGGATAGACAGCAATTGGTTATCCAAGCACTGGCAAACCAAATCGCATATAGGGATTCCGGCGGGGGTGGGGGAAAAGATTTCTCAATGCACATTCAACGTGAAAAGGAGGCCGCGCATGTGGGCGAACTAGATACTTCCAGTCAAGTAGAGGCAAATAAGGGCTTATCCTATTTGACGAGTGTAACCGATCTAATGGATGCGATGCGCTTGTATCAAATGAATTCCACAGTGGCCAGTGCGGCTAAAAGTTTGATTGAGCGATCTTTAGAAATTACAGGAAGATGATGATAAATCCAATTTCTTCGACGGCAAGCGTTCCCTTCCTGTCCGAGGTGGCTCATAGTTCGACCGCAGAAGTTTTTTCGAAAGTCGCCGGAAAGATAGAAGCTTTAGAGGAGAGTATTTCTTCTAATGGCCGCAGAATTGAAGGCTTCATTAATGGGAGTTCTTCAATTCCGACGCATGAGCTTGTTATCCGAATGGAGGCAACGAGGCTAGATATGGCTTTGGCTTTGCAAGTGAAGAATAAAATAGTTGAGACGGTTCAGGAAATATACCGTACACAAATTTAGGAAAAAATATGTTTTTGGGGCTGGGTGCTATAACAAATAAAAGCAAGCCGATTTTCATCGTTTTTGTAGTGGCTGTTGCTGTGTTGTTTTCGGGAGTGCTTTATTGGATTTTTTATCCTAGACAAGCCGTTCTCATTTCGGGGGGAGATTCAAGAAAGATATTGGAGGTTTCTACCGTGTTGGATAAGGAGAAGGTTCCTTATTCATTGGTTGAGGATGGCCAGGCCATTACTGTCCCAGAATCTGCCTTGAACAATGCAAAGCTTAAAGTTTTTGCCGCTGATGCAAATCTTGCTCACGAAGTAGGGCTTGAGATATTTTCTGGCGGCGATCTCGGGATGACCGATTTTACTCAGCATGTCAATTTGGTCAGGGCATTACAGGGTGAATTGTCTCGTACTATCGGAAATTTGCCCGGAATCGGATCGGCCAGGGTTCATATATCGGTTCCGGAAATGTCGGCTGGAACGCGAAGCCGTATTCTTCAGCCAAAGGCTGCTGTTACGGTAACGATGAGCACAAAAAATGATTTTTTGCCTGAAGAAAGAGTACTTGCAATTCAACAGGTAGTTGCGGCAGCAATCCCGGGGCTTCGCCTAGATGAAGTTTCCGTTATCGACGGATCCGGGCGTCCAATTTCGGGAGCAAACGAAAGTTCTGCTGGTTCATACGGACGCCATGCGCAGGAAGCCTATTTAGAAGGTAAAGTCAGGCAAGTTCTTTCGCCAGTGGTCGGAGCATCGGGTGGCTTGAGTGTTGCAGTCGCAATTACTTACAGCCAGCAGCATAGGAAGACCCTGAAAGAGGAGCCGCTGGCAGCGGGAGCCTATAAGCAGATTCCGGTTGGTGTTCTCCAATCAAAGCGGTTGCATGGTGCCGAAGTCCTGGCTGAAGATGAATCGGTGACGGATGGGGTTGAAGGCAGCGCTAAGCAGGACGAAGACTTAACTTTTGCTACTGGAAAATTCGTTGAACAAGTAGACGAAGGCCCCAGCGCAATTATTCGGTTATCCGCGAGCGTAATCATCCGCGACCCGGAAAATCCGTTATCCGATGACGCTTATACCAATATTGTGGCTGATGCGCTTGGAATGGATACTCAGCGCGGAGATCGAGTCTCGGTACAAGTTTTGGAAAGCCAGGTTTTGAATAAAGATCCACTTTCCTCCGCAAATATACCTATCGAGAAGGCTGATCGCGTTGCTGTAATTGACGGCACTGCTGATGAGCCAGGACCTAGGTATCGGGTATGGTTTCTCAGCTTGTTGGCATTTGTATTTGTAGTGGTTGGTAGTGTGTATCTTTTTAGGCGAACACAATCGCGGCGAGATGTGCTCGTCGCCGAACTACGGGCTTTGCTGTCACGTTTACACTGAGCATTCTTCCCATGAGTAAAGTTGATTTGGTGATATCGTTTTTGGAGAAGCTCGACTCTCATGAAAGAGAGAAAGTGCTTTGCTCGTTGAGTCCCGACGAAAGAGGTTTGCTCTCGAGTATTCTAGGTGAAGCGCCTGAGCGGATTGAGGGGGAAGCGCCTTCCTTTCCCGGGCTTCCAATGGATTACCAGCTTCTACTTAATCGATTAATGCTAGAGCCAGACCAAGCGGGATTGGCTTCTGCTGCTCGTAGCGCGTTGCGACGTATTATAGATGCCGGATATCTAATTTGTTAAAAAAGGGCATTGATTGTGCCGACAATTTTGAAAAAGAGCGAAATTCGCTTTTTTACCCCAAAAGATGAGGGGGATAGCTTAATCGAAGAACATCGCTGCGAGGACGATGTCGAGTTGAGCATTCTGTCTTCGGCTGTGCAAGTTCAACATGTACCTTCCCCTAGTCAGGAGCAAATGGATTTTGAGCTGCACAGACAATTGGAAGAATTGAAAGAAAAGGCTTATCAGGAAGGCTTAACGCGGGGGATGGAGGAGGGGGAGAGGAACTCGGCCTTGGTTCGCAACCGATTGGGGGCGATGTTGGATAGAATTCCCCGCGAAGTCGATAAGCAAACTTTGCAGCTTGAGGAAGTTGCAATTTCAGTTGCACTTGCGGCATCGGTCAGAATTGTTGGAGAGCATGCATTGGACCATGAGCGTGCATTGGCAACTGTGCGTTATGTTCTTGGCGAAGTGCGAGCGGAGAGGATTACGTGTCTACATCTTTCTCCCGGGGATTATGAATTCCTTACTTCTCAAGGGGTTGATCTTGGAGATAGAAGGCTCGTGCGTATCATTCCGAGCGCGCGTGTTGAAATAGGTGGATGTATAGTTGACACCGAGTCTGGGTCTTTGGACGCAAGATATGAAACACAATTAGAGCGTGTGCGTGATATTTTGAAAAAGGCCTTGAAAGAAATTGATTAGTAACCGATTCGAGCGGGCTCTTCGACGGGAGGAGCTGATATCAAGGGTAGGCCAGATTGTACGGTGTGCTGGGACAATTGTAGAAGCGGATGGCCCCGATGCTTATCTGGGGGAGATCTGTGAAATTGCCTCTATGAGGTCAGGTGAAATCACTTTTGCCGAGGTAATCGGGATTAATAATGGAAAGACATTATTATTTCCTTATGGCGATGTCGCTGGTGTTTCTGTTGGTTGCGAGGTATTTGCAACGGGGCGATTGCCAACGGCGAAAGTGGGTAATGAGGCGCTTGGAAAAGTTTTAAACGCATTTGGTGAGCCTTACGCTGATGACCAGCGGTTTGATGCCGAGACTGAGTATCCCCTTAATGCGCAGCCACTTAATCCATTGAAGCGGACCCCGATTTCCCAACGCCTGCATACGGGAATTAAAGTAATTGATCACTTCTTATCTATTGGTGTTGGGCAGAAAATCGGAATTTTTGCTGGCGGCGGGGTTGGCAAGACTTCGTTGCTGCAACAAATCGTTCAAGGTACAGACGCCGATATCTGTGTGATAGCGCTTATTGGCGAGCGAGGAAGAGAGGTCCTGGATTTTGTCCGGCATATCTCTGCTTCCAAAATTCTAGAGCGGACGGTTGTTGTTGCCGCTACGTCAGATCAACCAGCAATCATGCGGCAACGCGCAGCATACTATGCTACCGCATTGGCGGAGTATTTCCGTGATCAAAGCAAAAATGTGCTGTTGGTCATGGACAGTGTTACGCGTTTCGGGATGGCGCAGCGCGAAATTGGTCTTGCGATCGGTGATATGCCGACCGCTCGTGGTTATACGGTATCGACGTTTTCCAATTTGACTCGCTTGGTTGAAAGATGCGGAGCCATTGAAGGAAAAGGCTCGATTTCTGGTGTATATACGATCTTGGTTGAGGGGGATGATTTAAATGAGCCTCTCTCTGATACGATGCGGGCCACATTGGATGGCCATATAGTCCTTTCGCGAGAATTGGCGAATGAGCGCAGATTTCCCGCAGTTGACCTGTTGCATAGTACGAGCCGGGTTATGCCTGCTGTTGTCGATAAGCAGGCGCTGAGCTGGGCCTCGCAATTGATACGCGTAGTTGCTTTTTATGAGCGATATAAGGAGCTGGTTAACCTCGGGGTGTATGAGCCTGGCAGCAATCCAAAGCTTGATCAAGTGCTCAATGTTATCCCCGTAATTCAGGAGTTTCTGAGCCAAGATAGCAATGTGCTTGTGGACGCGGAGGTAGGCAGAGTTGGTTTGGCCAAGCTGTTCACGCATATTTCCGAAATTGAGGTTTAGCTTGGCTCACATATTTGAGACCCTAGCTCAGATCAAACAATATGAGTTGGATCGTGCCTTATTGCAGAGGGCGAAGCTCAATGAGAAGTACTTGGCATCTGAACGAAAATTGACTGATGATCGAGCTGCGCTGAGAGGCGAGTTAGCCTTGATTGAGTCCTTTTATTCTCGCGGAAAGCACCAGATGGTGCTTGCAGGCGGTGTATTGCAGCGGGTTGAGGAACTACAACAGCGTGTAAAATCATCTGCCATAGCATTGGCTCGACTGAAGACCGAATTAGATGCTTTCCAAGAGGATGTGTGGAGATTGTTCGGGCGCGTTCGGGTCTTAAAAAATGCAATTTATATCGGGGTTCAGACTTCGAGAATAAAAATTGTTAGAGACCAGGAAAAATTGCTCGACGATATCTTGGCAGTTAGGAAGTGGCAAGTTGATGGGACTGAGTAATGAACAATATTTCTTTTGGAAGTGGCCATTCGTACCTTTCATTTGAGAAGGAACAAGGCACACTTTTGCCCCCCTCTGATCAAGGGAGAAGCGGATTTTCCTGTACGTTGCAGCAATTGGAAACGTCGTTCTCCCGAGAGGCTTTCAAGGAACTACGTAACCCGGTTGGGGATTTGATCAGTGTGGCTACGGAGGCCCCTTCACCTAACCTTCAACAACGAACCCAGCCAGATGGTGTTTCGGATGGAGAAATCGCTCGCTCAAGGTTTGACGTGCAATCACCCGCCGAGGGTAAAGCTCCACTTTTACCTTCTTCCACTTTTGATTTATTTGTCTTGCGGGCGTCGAAAGTAAATCCTGGTGTGCCGAAATCGATGGGTATGGTGGAGTTGGTTTTGGCAAAAAACTCTTCTTTAGAAAATCTTTCCTTTGATGGTGCAAGCGGTACTTCGGCTTTGCCTTTTTTAGTAAAAAATGAAAATAAGGCGCCGGCTGAAAAGAGATACCGATTTTATCAAAGTGATCGCAATGGAAGGCAGGGGGTTGTTCTTGTTTCAAGCCAGGAAGATACCCTTAATTTATGGAACGACCCTGATGTGGCGATGGCATTGGGGAGCATTCCTCATGATGGACAGGTTGACGAATTGATAGTGTCCGGGAAAAAATCAAATTTAAAGAAATGAGAGGTCGGAAATGGCTATTGATTTGATCGGTGCGGTGGCGGCAAGTCCAACTCAGACGAGTTCGAGTGTAGGCAGTCTGGGGCAAGATGACTTCCTGAAAATTCTCATGACTCAATTGACCTATCAAGATCCTTTGAAGCCGATGGACAATCAGCAGTTCATCGCACAAATGGCCCAGTTCACCACGCTTGAGCAGACAAGATTGTTGAACGAAAAAATGGATTCTTTTTTAAGTAGTCAAGGCGTCCTTCAAGCATTTGGATTAATTGGAAAAAACATCGAGTATTCATCGCCTTCCGGTTTGATTTCTGGAAAAGTTGTGGCAATTAATTTTGAGAATGGTCAGCCTTTGCTGACTGCTCAGGGCGCGGCAGGCGATTTGGTTACCCAAATCAAGCTCTCTTCGGTAGCTAGCATCCGTAACTGAGGCCGTTATGTCAATAAATAGCATTCTGATTTCTAGCTCGGCAATGGCCGCTTATACACAGGGTCTGTCGACGATCAGCGAAAATATATCTAATTTGAATACAACTGCCTATAAAGGAAAGCGCCTTTCCTTTTATGAGCAGCCAGGTCAGCTGCATAAAAGCCCTTACGACGAAGGAAGCTCATTCTCTGGGGTGAGCACTGGCGAACCAACGCGTTTGCTACTTCAGGGCGATGTGCAGCAGACAGGAGCCTCATTCGATTTTGCAATTGAAGGAGAAGGTTATTTCGTGATTGGGGACACAGCCGCTCCTCTTTTTACTCGCGCGGGCAGCTTTGTTGTCGATGAGGGCAAGCGACTGGTACAGCAAGGGAGCCGTTTGCCGCTGCTTGTGTATGATCCTTTGGGGAATCTCGGACCGATTATTTTTAAATCCGAGGATAACGTCTTTCCTGGAAAAGCAACTGCGGTTTTGCATTTTGCTAATGTGCTAAATTCAGCTGCTTCAACTTATGATCTCCCCGATGCTATTAGTGTATTTAATGATGCTGGGAATGCTATCTCAGTCAAGATGAGTCTCGCGCGAGACGAAGAAGATTCAAGCAAGTGGAAGGTTACGCTAAAGACGGATGAGAAGGACTCAAAGGAGTTGGGCTCTGGGACGATTCGCTTTTTGGATAGCGGCGAGGTTGACCCAGAGAATTCAACGATTCAGTTTGAATTTACTCGTGGTGATGAAGCATCGCAAAGCATTACACTAGATTTTTCCAAGGCAAAGTGTTTTTCAACACTTAGCTCAACGTTGTCCTTAGATGGCCAAGATGGGCTTGCTGCTGGCCAGCTTAATGCTATTAAAGTCGCAAAAAATGGTGAAATAACGGCAAACTATACCAATAATAATTTAAAAATTTTGGGGAGGGTTGCGTTGGCAAGCATCGATAACCCTGATTTGCTTATTTCTCGTGAGTTTGGTGTTTTCGCCGCGGAAAATCCGTTGCTGAATATAGAAATTGGGAAGGCGGATGAGCGAGGTAGGGGGCAACTGACCCAGGGGGCTTTGGAAGCTTCTAATGTGGAATTGACTCAACAGTTTTCTTCTATGATCATTATGCAACGCGGCTATCAAGCAGCCTCTCAAGTGATTTCCACTACCAATGAGATGCTGGGGCTGCTATTTGATATTAGAGGTAAGCGTTAATTGATGGAGAAGCTTGTTTATCTGGATAGCAGCATTGAGCGGTCGCTGCTACTGAATAGCATTCGGCGTCATGTTGAGAAATGGTCTGGTATGTGGCTTAGGGTGGTGCCTCAATGCGAGATTGTTTTCCCACAGGCGGAGCCCCCTTTTGCGGCCGTATGGCTTCAAGCTGAAGGTGATCAGTTACGCGGCTGGGGGGGGATTGATGCAGCCAGGATTTGGCTATTCAGGCATGTAGTAGGTCATGATACGGATGAATTATTGACCGGCTTGCCAGCTTGGTGTGAACAATGGATGAATGCTGCGTTAGCTGGTTTTTGGCAGGCACTTTCTAGTTCATCATGTGCCCCTGCAAGTTTTGTTGATGAACCACCGAACGTTGTCGACGGCTCACGGTTTTTCCAGGTCATACTTAGCTCCGAGTTAGGGGTTTTCCGGATTATGTTGCGGCTCTCCGATGTTAAGAGGGTTTATGGGGAGGATGTAGCAAAGAGACAGGTTTCCAGTTGGGGAAAGTGCTTGGGGGACGAACGGGAGGCCTACGGTGTTTTCTTGCCATCTGTTGAACTACCCTTGTCGGATGTTTTGAGCTTGGAGTTGGGGGACACCATTTTGCTTGATAAGCCGGTCCAAACTCGAGTTGAGGTCCGGAGAAACGATAGATTTCTGGCTGAGTGCGAGGTTTCTTCTTTACCGGGGTCCCTTTTGAAAGTCATCAGATTGTCGAATGAAAGGTAATCGAATTTATGGAAGAGCTTCCGATGGTATCTGCTGTGCAATTGAAAGATATGGTGCCGGAAAAAGAGGGCGAGCTTATTCGTACGCCAAGTGGTCTTTTCGATCCATTGCGTTATGTGGGTGATGTTAAGGTGAAGTTGGAGTTTCGAATTGGCGAGGCTAGCTTGTCGATAGCTGATTTGCGTAAAATGAAGCCTGGCGCCTTTATTGCAATGGAAGATAAGCCTGCACTAACGGTGGATATCTTCCTTAACGGAAGCCTGATCGGGGTTGGTGAGTTGGTGAATTCTGAGGGGGTTCTTGGTGTAAGAGTGGTGAATTTTTCAGCGGAGTGATGGTGGAAATTTGGTCTGTCCTATTGAATAGCCTTTTGTTTTTGTTTGTTGTGGCCTTGCTTTTCCTTGTGGCGGGTTACTTCAAAAAAAAACAAAGTGGCAGTCTTAAGTTCGGGAGATGGGGAGTACGAGGCGAAGAATGGGTTCGTGTAACTGGAAGGAAGGTTATATCCACCCGGCATAGCTTAATTGAATTGGAGTGGCGGGGGGTGAGGTATTTCGCCCACCTGAGCGACTCTCATATCACAATAATAGATCAGGAAAAGATTGAAGGTGATGAGGCCGTGTAGATTTTTAATCTTCGTATTTATTCTTCTATTGCCCTCCGTTATTTTTGCGGCAAGCGAAGATCATGCGATGGCAAGTGCGGTTGGTTCCGCAATGGACTATGCCAATGGCACAAGCTATATGCGCATCGTTGTGTTGATGACGTTGCTGGCTTTGGTGCCAATTTTATTGATATCTGCAACGGCATTTACCAGAATTTTGATTGTGCTGTCTTCTGTGCGGATGGGATTGGGCATGCCCGAAACCCCGTCCTCGTCGGTGATTATTACTTTGGCACTCTGCCTGACGATGTTTGCGATGGCGCCTGTTGGAAGGTCAATAAATGAAGTGGCCTTGCAACCATACTTGGAAAATAAAATTAGCTCCGTTGATTTTATTGAAAAGGCTTCGGTCCCTTTGAAAAAATTCATGTTGGCTCATACAAGAGAGGCTGACATTTTGCTTGTGGACGATCTCGCTCGGGGTAATGATATTGAGGGGACTGCTGAAACGGAGCACGAGACCTTGGCTAAGGAGCCTCCTCTTTGGCAGCTGGTTCCCGCTTTTATGCTTAGCGAGCTGCGTACAGCATTTCAAATGGCCTTTATGGTTTTACTGCCGTTCTTATTGGTGGATTTGCTGGTGTCTGTTGGATTGATGTCATTGGGGATGATGATGGTCCCCCCTACAACAATTGCCTTGCCTTTGAAAATATTGATGTTTGTTTTGGTTGATGGTTGGGCTCTGATCGCTCGTTCACTTGTAATGGGATACAGCTAGTTGGTTTCCTTCTTCAGATGGCTGTGTTTCGTAGTTTTTTGGTGGAGCCTGGTAGCCCAGGCGATGGTCGGGAATGATGGAGCTGACGCTTTACGCGAAGGCCGCCTCGCCAACGGCCTGAACTACATCGTGCGCAGTCATGCCACGCCCGCCGACAAGGTGGAGCTGCGCCTGCTGGTGCGGGCGGGGTCGCTGCACGAGGCCGACGACGAGCAGGGCATCGCGCACCTGGTCGAGCACCTGGCGTTCGGCCACACCCGGCATTTCGCGCCCGGCGAAGTGGTGGATTTCCTCAACGGCCAGGGCATGCGCATCGGCAGCGACAGCAATGCCTTCACCGCCCACCATTTCACCGCGTACCAGCTCAGCGTGAACCGCGACGCCGCCGACCGCGCGTTGACGCTGCTGGCCGACTGGGCGGACGGTGGTGTGGTGTTCGACCCGGCCATCGTCGCCAGGGAACGCACCATCGTGCTCGACGAGATGCGCCTGCGCGAAGCGGCGACCAAGTGGAGCGGCGAATACCTGGACGCGATGTTCGCCGAGCCGCGCTACGGCGCGCGCATGCCGATCGGCCAGGAAGCGGTGATCCGCGAGCTGCCGCTGGCGCGGATCGAGGCGTTCTACCGCCGTCACTACGTGGGGCCGCGCATGACGTTGCTGGTGGTGGGCGACCTCGATGCGGCGCAGGTCGAGGCGCGGGTGAGGCAGGCGTTCGCCAAGGTGCCGGCCGGGCCGGCGCCGGCCGAGCCCGCCGTGGTGGCGCCCAGCGGCGAGCGGCGCGGTTTCACCCAATTCCAGGCGCAATGGCTGGCGCGCTCACAGCTCAATTGGGCGTGGGTCGAAGCGCAGCCGGCCGCGCGCCCGTTCGAGCAGGAGCTGGCCGACTACCGGCGCGTGTTGGCGATGATGCTGGTCCAGGCGCGATTGGGCATGGAGCCCGGCTACTGGCCGCTGGCCGACCTGACGCCGCAGCACCGGCAATGGATCCTGCAACTGAACAGCAAGCAGGGCGGCGACCGCGCCACGGTCGAGCGGATGTATGCCGCGATCGAAGCCGCGCGGCGCGATGGCTTTGGCGACGACGAAGTGGCCGACGGCAAGCGCCGGCTGCGCGAGCTGGTCGAGGCCAACCACCCGATGGAGGCGGCGCGCTGGACCAGCGCAGCGTTGGTCAACCAGTACCAGGTGGCCGCGCTGATGCACGACAACGTCTACGAACCGGCGCAACTGCATGCGCTGTTCGAGCGCTTCGCCGAACAGACCGATGCGGCGGCGGTGACCGCGGCGTGGCGCGACCTGAGCGCGCAGCCCACGCAGGTGGTCTCGGCCTGGCGCGCGCCGAGCGAGAACGCCACGGCCTTCGTCGGCATCGACGACGACGAGGTGGCGCAAGTGGTGGCCGACCTGGGCGCGCGCCAGCGGCTGGAGGGCGGCCGGGCGGCGAATACCGTGCAGTTGATGGCCCACCTGCCGCCGGCTGGAACGGTCGCCAAGCGGGAGGACGCGCCGGGCGGCGGCGTGCTGCATCTGGCCAACGGCGCCACCGTGGTGTGGCAGCGCCAGCGCTCGCCCAGCGAGCAGATGGGGCTGTCGCTGACGATCGACGGCGGCCAGCTTTCCGCCGGCAGCCCGGAATGGCTGGCGACCGCCGCGGTGCCGTTCTATCTGAACGAAGCCGGCTGGGGCGGGCTGTCGCGCGAGCAGGTGCAGGGCGCGTTGGCCGGCAAGACCGTCATGCTGTGGCCGTGGGTCGACCTGGACACGCACGGCATCGGCGGCGCCGCGCGCGCCGAGGAATTCGAAACGCTGCTGCAACTGGCGCACCTGCAATTGCTGGAGCCGCCGCCCAGTGCCGCCGCGCGCGACTACGCGCTGTCGCGGCTGAAGGCCGGCAGCGGCCAGTTCCTCGGCGCGGCTTCGTGGCAGCGGCTGTACGCGCCGCTGGTCTGGCCCTACGACAACTGGAAGGATCAGGACTACCGGCTGCTGTTCCCGCTGGAGGTGGTCACCGCGCACCGCAACCTGTACGGCGATCCGGCGCGCTGGACCGTGGCGGTGACCGGCGTGGCCGACCCGGCGCGGCTGGAGGCGCTGGTCGCGCGTTACCTCGGCGGCGTGGCGCCGCGCGCGCCCAGCCGCGCCGCGCCGGAGCCGCAACGGCTTCAGCCCCATGCGCAGCATGTCTACGGTGGCGGGCCGGCCAAGCGCGAGGCCAGCCTCATCTGGCGGGTGATGGCCCCGGAGGATTTCGACGGCGCCGATGCGTGGATCGCCGCCTCGCTGGCGGACATCCTGCGCCAGCGCCTGATGGCCAGCCTGCGCTTCGAGCAGGGCGACTCCTACGGGGCGGAGGCCGGCCACGGCATGTTCCGCTCGCTGGGCGTCGGTCTGTGGCTGCGCGCCAGCGTCCCGGCCGACGCGTGCGCGCGCACCATCGAGACCTCGGTGGCGACGCTACGCCGGCTGGCGGGCGAGGGCGTGACCGAGGCCGAGTTCCAGGGGGCGCAGGCGCGTTCGCGCAAGTGGGTGGCCGATCTGCCGCAGATGCCGGTGGATTACGCCAGCGCCGTCGCCTTCCAGTACCGCATGGGCGGCAAGGCCGCGCTGGCGTTCGAGCCGGCCCGCCTCTATACCCGCGCCCGGCTCGACGCCGCCGCCGCGCGCTGGCTGGCGCCGCAGCACGTGTACCTGGAACGGATCGGTTGCGGCGGCACCTGGGGCGACCATGACCTGGAGGCGTTGTGGCAGGCGCCGGCCCGGGTGGCGGGGCCCTGACCGGCGTATTGCGGGCACTGTCCTACAGCGATCCGCGCGGCGTCCCGACAGCTTCGGCGGCGCCGTGCGTGCACGCTATCGGTATCCGGCCGCAGCCGCGGCCCAACTGATCGCAAGGAGGCGCCCCATGCTGAGCGAACTGATTTCCGCCGAGCGCGCGCGGACCAAGATTGCCGCGTTGTTCGATTCCGAAGCCGCCGCCACCGGCGCCGCCGAGCGGGTGCGGCGCGATGCCGGCGTCGACCGGGGCCAGGTGCGGCTGGTGCGGCCCGGCGAAGCGCACTTCGGCCGCAAGCTCGAACCCGAGGAACGCGGCATCGTCCTGACCGCGATCCGTGCCCATCTGACGCTGGGGCTGGTCGGCGCGGTGGTGGGGTTGATCGTGTACGGGGTGCTGTATATCGCCGGGATTCCGGCGGTGGTGAGCAGCCCGGTGGTCGCCGCCGCCCTGGCCGCGTCGTTCGGGCTGGTATTCGGCCTGCTGGCCGGCGGCCTGGCCACCGCGCGTCCCGACCACCAGGCGGTGGTCGCCCCTGTGCGCGAGGCGGTGCATGCCGGGCGCTGGGCGGTGGTGGTGCACCCGGCATCGCCTCAGCAGTGCGACGACGCGCTCAAGGTGCTGCACGGCGCCAGCGGCGAGGTGGTGCGCACCATTTAGGGTGAATCGACATTCAAACGCGGGTGCGAAGGACGAAGGCCGGGATGCAGGGCAAGGCGTGCCGAGCGAAGTGGGGTGATCCCCACGAGCGAGGCGCAACGCAGCCATGCGCCCGGCCTTCGTCCTTCCCTGCGGGTTGGTCCGTGGGCCGGCGTCTGCTTTGTCGCACGGCTTGCAGATAGGAGGGCTATCTGCTGCGCCGCGCTTCGCGCAGCCATCCGGCCCACGGATCAACGCATCCCACGTTTGAATGTCGATTCACCCTAGGCGGCATCGTACTGCGCGGGGCCAGAGATAGAGCCTCGTCGTGGCTCCTGGTCATGCAAAGGCCCCGCCGGCGGGGCCTTTGTCATGGACCCGCCCGTTCAGGCGCGCGCCAGCAACTTGCGCAGCGGGGTGGGGATGCCCGCGGCCAGCGCTTCGGCGCGGCTGAACCAGCGTCCGGCGGATTCGCGCAACACCGGCGCGTGACCGCTCACCCGCGCCGGCAGCGGGGTGATGGTCAGGCGGAAGTGGGTGAACACGTGCACCAGCTCGGCGCCGGCCGCGCCGGGGTCGATCTCCAGGCCGAAGCGCGTGCGCGCCGCGGCTTCCGCCTCCAGCGTGGTCGGCACTTCCGGCAGGCTCCACAGGCCGCCCCAGATGCCGGTCGGCGGGCGTTGCTCCAGCAGCAGGCGACCGGCGTCGTCGGCGATCAGCAGCATCACGGTGCTGCGCTCGGGCACGGTCTTCTTCGGTTTGGGCGTCGGCAACTCGTGCTGGCGCCCTTCGCGGCGGGCCGCACAGTCGTCGGCCAGCGGACAGGCCATGCACGCCGGCTTGCGCGGCGTGCACACCGTGGCGCCCAGGTCCATCTGCGCCTGGGTGTAGGCCGGCATCGCGGCGGCGTCGGCCGGCAGCAGCTCGGCGGCCAGCCGCCACAGGCGCTGCTCCACCGCGCGCTCTCCCGGAAAACCGTCGATGCCGGCCCAGCGGGTCAGCACCCGCTTGACGTTGCCGTCGAGGATGGGGGTGCGGACGGCGAACGAGAACGCGGCGACGGCGGCGGCGGTGGAGCGGCCGATGCCGGGCAGTTCGGCCAGCGCGGCCGGGTCGCGCGGGAAGGTGCCGCCGAAGCGTTCCATCACCATGCGCGCGGCCGCGTGCAGGTTGCGGGCGCGGCTGTAGTAGCCCAGGCCGCTCCACAGCGCCAGCACGTCGTCCTGCGGCGCGGCCGCCAGCGCGGCCACGTCGGGAAAGCGCTCCAGAAAGCGGGCGTAGTACGACAGCACCGTGGTCACCTGCGTCTGTTGCAGCATGATTTCGGACAGCCACACGCGGTACGGGTCGCTGACCTGCCACGGCAGATCGTGCCGGCCGTGGCTGGCGTGCCAGGCGATCAGGCGTTCGGCGAAGGAAGGGGTCATTGCTGTTTCTTGGCGGCCGGCCGGGCGGCCGGCGGAGTGGGGACGGGCTTGGCCCTGGCGGGCGCGGCGGGCTTGGCGGCGGCTTTCTGCCGGGCTTCCAGCTGCTCGCGCAGCGCGGTGTAGTCCACCCGGTATTCGGGCGAGGCCAGCGAGCCGGTCAGGCGGATCGGCACCGTCAGGCCGACGATGTCGCGCAGCTCGGGCACGCGCGGGTTGGCGCTGGCGCGCATGGTGTAGTCGATGCTGCCGCGCCCCAGGTCGATCTGCCCGCCGCCGTCCAGCCGCAGCAGCCCGGTGCCGACGTAGAGGTCGCGGTTGCTGGCGATGCCGTCCTTGATGGCCAGGCTGGCGTGCAGCTCGGAGAAGTGGGTGCTGGCCTTCATGTCGGCCGGGCTCACCTGCTCGCCGTTCATCAATCTGATCTGCTGGTTGGCGGTGCGCAGCAGCGCTTCCAGGTCCATGCCGCGGATCAGGCCGCGCGCCAGCGACATGCGGGCGCGGCCGTTGGCCGACGCGCGGATCTCCGATAGCCGCGAGCCGCTGGCCGAGACGTCCAGGTCGAGCTGACCGCGGCCTTCGAAGCGCGTGGTGGCGAGCAGGTCGTTCATCAGCGGGTTGACGTTGACGTCGGACAGCAGCTGCCGCACATGGAAGCTCGGCACGTCGCCCGAGGCATCGATCTCCATCTGGCCGGACAGCTCGCCGCCGTAGATGTGCGCCGACAGCGGATCGAGCCGCACCTTGCCGTCGTTGGCCTGGAAGTCGAGCGCGATGTTTTCCAGGTGCAGGTTGTTCACCACGAATTCGCCGATATGCAGCTGCCCCTGGGCGTCCATCTGCTGCAACCAGCCGAACTCGAACGGCGTCTCGGTATCGACCGCCTTGGCGCCTTCGGCCACCGCCGGCAGGTAGGGCGTGAGGTCGAGCCGCGCCAGGTCCAGGTCGAGGCGATAGCTGGGGCGGACGAAGTTGCGCACCCCGAAGCGGGTGGCGAACTCGGCGCCATCCAGCGTGCCGCGGTTGTCGAGCGCGATGGTCTCCTGTTGCAGGTCCAGGCTGGCTTCGCCCGACAGTTCGAACGGAATCGCGCCGCGCGGCAGGCCCTTGTTGGTGTAGGTGCCCGTCAGCCGGTAGTTGGGCAGGCGCGCCAGCGTGCCCTGGTGCAGTTCCAGCGGGCTGGCGAAGTTGAGGGTGAAGGTCTGGTCGGGCGAACTGAGCTTCACGTCCAGCTTGGCGGCATCGGCGCGCAATGAGCCGCGCTGGGTGCCGGCCAGCGCCGGCACGTCCAGCTCGGCCTCGATGCGGCTTTGCGGGCTGCGGATGTCCAGCGCGAACTTCAGGTCGTTCAGCCGCGCCACGCCGTTGCGGAAATCGATGCGCGGCGCGTCCAGGTTCCATTGCCACGCCTGCCGCTCGCGCGTGCCCACCGCCTTCACCTTGAGCGAGCCGCCGTTCAGCCGCAGCGGCTCCCAGCCGTAGACCAGCTCGCCGGTGGCGTCGAGTTGCGCGTGCGTCACCGCCAGGCTGTCGGCGCTCTTGCCCTGCTGCGTCATCGACAAGGTGAGCCCGGCCACGTACAGGCGGCGCTCGGCGGCCACGTAGCGCAGCGCGGCGCCGGCCTCGGTGTGGGTGCGCCATTGCGGCCGACCGCCTTGCGCCAGCACCAGATCGCCGCTCAGCGTCAGCGCGCCTTCCTTGGGATCGGTCGGGCGGTCGACGGTGACGTTCAGCTGGTTCAGGGTGAGCGAATCGCCGCTGGTGGTGTCGACATAGTCGAAGCGCGCCTCGCGGAACGACAGCGCCTGCAGGTCGAAGCGCAGTTCGGCGTGGGCGCCGCGGCTGGAGAGCAGGTCGTCGAAGTTGTAGCGACCGTTGCCGATGCGGCGGATCGACAGCTCGGGGCGCTCGGCCTCCAGCCGGGTGATGCTGACCTGGTGCCGGCGCAACAGCGCCCACGGCGACAGGTCGATGCGCACCCGGTCGGCGCGGGCGAAGCGGGTGCTGGCGTCGGTTTCGGACAGCGTGACGCCCTCGGCGATCAGCGCCGGGGAGGGCAACAGCACCACGTGGGTGTCGCCCTGGATCGTCAGCATGCGGCCGGTCTCGCGGAATATCAGCGCGCGCAACTCGTTGCGCGCGTATTCGGCGTCGAAGAAGTACGGCCCGATCCCCAACAACAGGGTCAGGGCAAAGACCAGCAGCAAGGTGATCCGGAAGGGACGGGAATGTCGGAGGTCCATCGCTTCTGCGTGCGATTCGAAAGCAGCCGTGGCAATGCGACCGATTATCGCGGGCGATCCGTCGTTTTGCCTAGGATTTAGTTGGTGTGTCCGGTCGTGCATCAAAGGCCGTCGTCACCTTCGGCGCGAGGCCGGCGGGCGTAGCGCACGGCGTCTCGTTTCAAACGTCTTGGTTCGTGACATTCACCTCTTGTTCCCGGGAATGGTTGTTCTAAGATTCTCCGACCCGATTCCCCAAGGCGCTTCGCAATGTCCCAATCCACCCGCATCAAGGTGCGCGGCTACCATCTCGACCTGTACGGCCACGTCAACAATGCCCGCTATCTGGAATTCCTGGAGGAGGCGCGCTGGAACATGATGGAGCAGGGCGGCCACCTCGACTGGTTCATGCAGCAGCGGCTGGCGCTGGTGATCAGCCGCATCGACATCCAGTACAAGCGCCCGGCCACCATGGGCGACGAACTGCTGGTGGACAGCGTGCTGTCGGCGCTGGCCGAGCGCCACGGCGTGGTCACCCAGCGCATCGTGCGCGCCGACAACGGCAAGCTGGTGGCGCAGGCCGACGTGACCTTCGCGGTGATCCATCCCGACCAGCCCGGCGCGCAGCCGATGACCGGCGAGATCGCCGAGCGCCTGGGCGCAATGCTGGAGGCCCACTGAGATGCGCCGCCTGCTGACCCTCTGCCTGATCCTGCTGCTGAGCGCCTGCGCCAGCCTGCCCACCGACCTGCAGAAGCCGCGCGTCTCGCTGGCCGGCATCTCGCTCAAGGAGGCCGGCCTGTTCGAACAGCGCTTCACCCTGACGCTGCGGGTGGAGAACCCCAACAACGTGTCGTTGCCGATCAAGGGGCTGGATACCACGCTGGCGATCAACGACAAGCCGCTGGCCTCGGGCGTCGCCCCGCAGTCGGTGACCATCCCGGCGATGGGCGAAGCCAGACTGGCGATCGACGTCACCAGCAACCTCGCCGCGCTGGTGCGCCAGCTGCGCGCCGCCAAGGGCGAGGGTGGGCCGCGCTACCGGCTTACGGGTAAACTGTTCGTGCCGCTCCGCGCCGACGGCATCCCCTTCGAACTGGAGGGCGAAGTGCCGGCGATCGAGGGGCTGTTCGAGCCGGCCGGCAAGACGCAGCAGTTCTAGCCGGTATTTCCCACCGCAGCCTGGCAGACCCATGAGCGAGAACGACCCGGACCGCGAACCGGTCATCGAGATCGTCACCACCTCCGACGAGGACGAGGCGCCCGACGCGCCGGCTCCCTCGGTCGTCCTCCCGCCCGGGCAGGCGTCGTTCCTGCATCGTTATCGCCTGCCGCTGTTGCTGGGCGGCGGCGCGCTGCTCGGGCTGCTGCTGCTCGGCGTGGGGCTGTTGCTGGGCATGTTCGTGCGGGAATTCAACGAAAAGCAGTACGTCGACCAGATCGTGCTGCTGCGCGGCGCGCTGGAGAAGAACGCCGAGGCCAGGGATACCGCGCACCAGGAACTGGCAGCCGCCGCCGCCGAGCGCCAGGCGCTGGAGAGCGAACGCGACGGGCTGAAGGAACAGCTCGCGCTGTCGCAGCAAGCGCTCAAGTCGGCGCTGGCGCAGATCTCCACCCTCACGCCCGCCCCGGAGCCCAAGATCGAACCGGGCCCCGACGGCAACACCGGCTATCTGCGCTTCGGCAACAAGAACTGCCTGATTCGTCCGGGGCAGGACCGCGCCGAGCTGGAGAAATGCCTGCGAGGGGATTGAGCGCCCCGTTTCGCACGCCATTTTCATTCGCGTCGCTTACCCGCCGTTACCTAGCCGCATGCCAGGCCGGCGGCGGCGTTCGTGTAAAATGCCGGCTTCCTTTCTATGGGCGAAGCCCGCCTGGAGCACAGATGACCGCCTCGATCTTTGCCGCCGTCGAAATGGCCCCCCGCGACCCGATCCTGGGTCTGAACGAAGCCTACAACGCCGACACCCGCAGCAATAAAGTGAACCTCGGTGTCGGGGTCTACTACAACGACAACGGCAAGATCCCGCTGCTGGCCGCCGTGAAGGCCGCGGAAGAAGCCCGCCTGAAGAATGCTCCGCCGCGCGGCTACCAGCCGATCGAGGGCCTGGGCGCCTACAACACCGCGGTGCAGAACCTGCTGTTCGGCGCCGGCAACGCGCTGGCCGAGGCCGGCCGCCTGGTCACCGCCGAGGCCCTGGGCGGCACCGGCGCGCTGAAGATCGGCGCCGACTTCCTCAAGCGCCTGTCGCCCGAAGCCACTGTCTATATCAGCGACCCGTCGTGGGAGAACCACCGCGCGCTGTTCGAATCGGCCGGCTTCAAGGTCGAGAACTACCCGTACTACGACGCCGCCACCCGTGGCGTGAACTTCGCCGGCATGAAGGCCGCGCTGCTGTCGTACGCGCCGGGCTCGATCATCGTGCTGCACGCCTGCTGCCACAACCCGACCGGCGCCGATCTTTCCGACGCGCAATGGGCCGAAGTGGTCGAAGCCTGCCGCGAGCGCGGCCTGGTGCCGTTCCTCGACATGGCCTACCAGGGCTTCGCCGAAGGCATCGACGCCGACGCCGTCGCGGTGCGCGCCTTTGCCGCATCCGGCCTGCAATTCTTCATCTCCAGCTCGTTCTCCAAGAGCTTCTCGCTGTATGGCGAGCGCGTCGGCGCGCTGACCATCATCACCAGCGGCAAGGAGGAATCGGGCCGCGTGCTGTCGCAACTGAAGCGCGTGATCCGCACCAACTACTCCAACCCGCCGATCCACGGCGGCGCCATCGTCGCGGCGGTGCTGTCCGACGCCGGCCTGCGCGCCCAGTGGGAAGAAGAACTGGCCGGCATGCGCGACCGCATCCGCGCCATGCGCACCGGCCTGGTCGAAAAACTGAAGGCCCGCAACGTCGCCCAGGACTTCAGCTTCGTCGTGGGTCAGCGCGGCATGTTCTCCTATACCGGCCTCACCGCCGCCCAGGTGGACAAGCTGAAGGACGAATACGGCATCTACGCCGTGTCCACTGGCCGCATCTGCCTGGCCGCGCTGAACAACCAGAACATCGACTACGTGGCCGACGCCATCGCCAAGGTGGTCTGAGCCCGACCGGCGCTGTTCACCGGCAAAGCCCCGCTTCGGCGGGGCTTTTTCTTGGGCGGCGGAGCACGCCGGGCGGAATAGGGTGATTGCCGTTGGTTTGAGTCCTGCAATCTTCGGGTTGCGCCTCTAAGCTCAAACCGAACCCGTCGCCAAGGCCCGCCATGCCCCCCGCCCTGCAAAACGTACGTTATCCGCTGCATATCCATATCGCCTGGCTGTTCCTGGCGCTGATCGTCACTTTTTCGTCGATCAGCATCATCTACCACGACCGCCAGGCCAGCCGGATGATCCTGTCCGACTCGCAGCTGCTGTTCTCGCGCATCGGCGAGCAGACCGCGCAGCGCGTCACCGCGCTCTACGACGGCAGCGGCACCGTGGTGCGCCTGCTGGCGCACCACGACTTCGCCGGCGCCACCACGCTGGCGCAGCGCCTGCGCTGCCTGCCGTACCTGGCGCAGGCGCTGGCCAGCCAGCCGGCGCAGTCGGCGATCTATGCCGGCAACAGCCACGGCGATTTCTTCCTGCTGCGCCGCTACGATCCGGCCACCATGACGTCGCGTTTCCAGGCGCCGCCCCAGACCGCGTTCCTGGTGCAGAGCATCGAGCGCGATGGCGAGGCGGTGCGTGGGCGTTACCTGTTCTTCGACAGCGCGTTGCGGCAACTGGCCGAGCGCGACGATCCCGCCTACCGCTTCGATGCCCGCCAGCGGCCGTGGTACGCGGCGGCGCTGCGCGCCAAGGACGTGGCCGCCACCGCGCCCTACGTGTTCTTCACCACCCGCGAAGTCGGCACCACCGTGGCGATGCGCACCGCCGACAGCCAGGCGGTGGTCGCGGTGGACATCACGCTGGATGCCTTGTCGGTCGCGCTGGCGCGCGACCAGGTCACGCCCGGCGCGGAGCTGGCGCTGCTCGATGCCAGCGGGCAGGTGGTGGCGTACCGCGACCCGGGGCGGCTGATCAAGCTGAACGGCCCCGACCAGCTGGTGCTGAACCAGGTGTCCGGGCTGGGCGTGCCGGTGCTGAGCCGGTTGGCCGACGAACCGGCCGGCACCCGCCGCGCCAAGGCCGGCGGCCGGGCCTGGCAGGGGTACGTGGCGCAACTGCCGGTGACCGGCGGCGAAGACCTGCGGCTGGTGATGGCCGCGCCCGAGGACGAACTGCTGGCCGAGGCGCGCACGCTGCGGCGGCAGACCATGCTGATCGCGCTGGCGCTGGCCGCGGTGATGGTGCCGCTGGCGATCCTGCTGTCGCGGCTGGCGTCGAGCCCCATCGTCGCGCTGACCCAGGAAGCGCGCGAGATCCAGGCATTGCGCTTCGCCTCGCCGCTGAAGGTGCATTCGTTCATCTCGGAGATCGACGAGCTGGCCAAGTCGATGGGCGGGATGAAATCGACCATCCACCAGTTCCTGCACATCGGCTCGGCGCTGGCTTCGGAACACAATTTCGAGCGGCTGCTGGCGCGCATCCTGCGCGAAACCATCGGCCTGGCCGGTGCCGAGGGCGGCGTGGTCTACCTGCGCCAGGCCGACGGCAGCCTGACCCCGGCCCAGGCGCGCTGGCGCGAGCACACGCTGGAGACCGCGCTGCCGGCGCTGGGGGCGGCCGACGAGCATCCGGTGGCGCAGGCGGCACGCGAAGGGCACAGCATCCACGTCACCCACGGGCTGGCCAACCTGAGCGAGTGGTACGGCGCGCTGACCGAGTTCGAAGCGCCGATGACCCTGATCGCGATTCCGCTGACCGACCGCCACGGCGTGCCGGTGGGCGTGCTGTTGTTGCTGGAGGACGACCGCGACGGCCTGGGCGACAAGCGCAAGGTGGGGCGCGAGCTGGTGGCGCTGGTGGAGGCGGTGTCCGGCTCCGCCGCCGCGGCGCTCCAGACCCAGCGGCTGCTGGCCGAGCAGAAGGCGCTGCTGGAGGCGTTCATCCAGCTGGTGGCGGGCGCCATCGACGCCAAGAGCCCCTACACCGGCGGCCACTGCCAGCGCGTGCCGGTGCTGACGCGGATGCTGGCCGAGGCGGCGGTGAAGGCGGACAGCGGCCCGCTGCGCGATTTCACGCTGAACGACGAGCAATGGGAGGCGCTGCACATCGCGGCGTGGCTGCACGATTGCGGCAAGGTCACCACGCCCGAATACGTGGTCGACAAGGCCACCAAGCTGGAAACGCTATACGACCGCATCCACGAGGTGCGGATGCGCTTCGAGGTGCTCAAGCGCGACGCCGAGCTGAACTACTGGCGCGCGGTGGCCGGCGGCGCGGACGCCGCCGCGCTGCGTCCGGCGCTGAATGCCGAACTGGCGGCGCTGGACGACGACTTCGCCTTCGTCGCCGCCTGCAACGAGGGCAGCGAGGAAATGGGGCAGGACAAGGTGGAGCGGCTGCACACCATCGCCGCGCGCACCTGGCGCCGCACGCTGTCGGATCGCATCGGCATCTCGCACGAGGAGCGCCAGCGCAAGGCCGCCGTGCCCGAGCCGGAACTGCCGGTGTACGAGCCGCTGCTGGCCGACCGGCCCGACCACCTGTTCCACCGCTCGGTGCGCGACCGCCTGCCCGAAGGCCACGGTTTCGACATGGCCGTGCCCGAACACCTCTACAACCGCGGCGAGCTGTACAACCTGAGCGTGCGGCGCGGCACGCTCACCGCCGAGGAGCGCTACAAGATCAACGAGCACATCGTGCAGACCATCGTGATGCTGGAGAAACTGCCGTTCCCGCGCCACCTGACCCAGGTGCCGGAATTGGCCGGCGGCCATCACGAGAAAATGGACGGCACCGGCTATCCGCGCCGCCTGACGCGCGAGCAGATGAGCATTCCGGCGCGGATGATGGCGATCGCCGACATCTTCGAAGCGCTGACCGCCATCGACCGGCCGTACAAGGAAGGCAAGAAGCTGTCCGAAGCGGTGGCGATCATGGCGCGCATGGCCCGCGACGCCCACGTCGACGCCGACCTGTTCCGCCTGTTCATCGAATCCGGCGTCTACCGCGACTACGCCGACGCCCACCTGCGCCCGGCGCAGATCGACGAGGTGGACGAAGCGGCGGTGCTGGCGGGGGTGGGCGAGGGGGAGGGAGGCTGAACCCCAAATCTTGAACCACAGAGGACACGGAGAACACGGAGATCCACAGAGAACACCAAGCGAGTCATCGCCAGGAGCCGGCAGCTCAAAGCCTGGAAGCAGGTGGTTTTCTCACTGCCCCTCTGTGCTCTCCGTGTCCTCTGTGGTTCAAGACTTGGGGTTTGGCGGTTCAGGTTTTACTCACCCCACCGCGCGGCGGGAAAAGTCGCGGGGGCGGAAGCCCAGCAGGGCGAGGCTGCCGAAGTAGGCGATCAGGCCGATGCCCACCAGCAGCCCCAGCATCGCCAGCCGCAGCGGCATGCGGCCGCTGTCGAACGGCGGCAGCAGCCACATGGTGAGCGCCAGCGCGCCGGCCATCGCCAGCACCGCCAGCAGCAGCTTGCCGAAGAACACCTTCCAGCCCGGCTGCGGGGTGAAGATGTCGTGGTGGCGCAACTGGCGATACAGCAGCCCGGCATTCAGGCACGCCGCCAGCCCGATCGACAGCGCCAGCCCGGCGTGGCGCAGCTGCCAGACGAACGCCAGGTTCATCAGCTGGGTGGCGGTCAGCGTCACCAGCGCGATCTTCACCGGCGTCTTGATGTTCTGCCGCGCGTAGAAGCCGGGCGCCAGGATCTTCACCAGGATCAGCCCGACCAGGCCCACGGTGTAGGCGATCAGCGCCTGTTGCGTCATCAGCGCGTCGTGCGCGGTGAACGCCTTGTACTGGAACAGCGCCACGGTCAGCGGCCCCGAGATCACCGCCATGCCCACGGCGGACGGCAGCGCCAGCAGCAGCGACAGGCGCAGGCCCCAATCCAGCAGGCGCGAGTATTCGGCGGTGTCGTTGCTGGCGTGGCTCTTGGAAAGCGATGGCAGCAGGATGGTGCCCAGCGCCACGCCCAGCACCCCGGTGGGGAACTCCATCAGCCGGTCGGCGTAGTACATCCACGACACCGAGCCCGAGACCAGGAACGAGGCGAAGATGGTGTTGATGATCAGCGACACCTGGCTGACCGACACCCCGAGGATGGCCGGGCCCATCTGCTTGATCACCCGCCAGACCCCGGCGTCCTTGAGCGCGACGCGCGGCAGCACCAGCATGCCGATGCGCTTGAGCGTGGGGAACTGCCACACCAGTTGCAGCACGCCGCCGGCCACCACGCCCCAGGCCAGCGCCATCACCGGCGGGTCGAAGTAGGGCGCGAACAGCAGCGCGAACGCGATCATCGACACGTTGAGCAGCGTCGGCACGAAGGCCGGCACCGAGAAGCGGTTCCAGGTGTTGAGCACCGCGCCCACCAGCGACGACAGCGAGATCAGCAGGATGTACGGGAAGGTGACGCGCAGCATGTCCACCGTCAGCGCGAACTTGTCCGGCTCGGTGGCGAAGCCGGGGGCGGAGATCCACACCACCAGCGGCGCGGCCAGCATGCCCAGCACCGTGACCAGCGCCAGCACCAGCGTCAGCGTGCCGGCCACGTGGGCGAAGAAGGCGCGGGTGGCCTCCTCGCCGCGCTGGTTCTTGTATTCGGCCAGGATCGGCACGAACGCCTGCGAGAACGCGCCTTCGGCAAAGATGCGGCGCAGCATGTTGGGCAGCTTCTGCGCCACGAAGAAGGCGTCGGTGGCGAAGCCGGCGCCGAAGATCCGGGCGATCAACACGTCGCGCACGAAGCCCAGCACGCGGGAGACCATCGTCATCGAACTGACCGCGGCCAGCGACTTGAGCAGATTCATGTACAGGTACTTCGTTGCGCGAAAGCGGCATGTTAACCAGTTTCGACGGCACACGCAGAGCTTGCGTCGGCGGGGAAGGTTGCTGTACCATCCGCCGTTTCCGAATTGACTTGCCCGGCGCCTAAGGCTTCGGGTGTTCAGACCCCACAGCTTCAGGAGTTTCAATAAATGGCTAACAGCGCACAAGCTCGCAAGCGTGCTCGTCAGGCAGAAGTCACCCGCCAGCACAATGCCAGCCAGCGTTCGGCTTTCCGCACCGCGGTCAAGAAGGTGTTGAAGGCAATCGAAGGTGGCGACAAGACCGCTGCCCAGACCGTGTACCAGGAATCGGTCAGCATCATCGATCGCATCGCCGACAAGAAGATCTTCCACAAGAACAAGGCCGCTCGCCACAAGAGCCGCCTGTCCGCCGCCATCAAGTCGATGGCTGCCTAAGCAGTTCGGAAGCTCGAAAAAACCCCGGTTCGCCGGGGTTTTTTGTTGCCTGTCGCCAGCGTGGGCGGCGTGCGGTGCGGTTGTCCGCGCTACACCCGACGCCGCGCCGTCAGGCGGAACGACGACATGATGCGGCGATAGTCCGCTTCTTCCAGGCACCACCACATCTCGTCTTCCTCCTCGCCCTCCTGCCAGTTGGCGGTGATGCGGGTGTAGCGGCCCAGCTCGTTCCAGATGCCGGCGGCCAGCCGTTCCAGGCACCACACCGGGCTCTCGTGACGTACCGCGCGCTCGGCCTCGATGGCGGCCAGGCACATGCCGCCCGCCAGCGGCTGGCGGATCAGGCGCACCACCTTGGTATCGAGCGCGGCGACGGCGTTCGCGGCGGCGGCGGCTTCGTGCTGCGACAGCGGGGCGATGCTGAGGTAGATCTGGGCTTGGCTCATGGCGGCGGGACCTGTGCGTGCGGTGGGGAAGGGCGGGCCCGGATCAGGCCGAGGCTGGGCGGTGGTGGCTGGCCGACATGCGTTCCCCTTGGTTGGTCGCCGAAATCAGCCATAGTTTATCTGTCCGCGGGCCGTGATGGTATGGCCATTCCCCTGCGACCGAGCGGTTCCGCTCCGGCGTCGCCCTGGCTCCCCGGCTGTGATAGATTTGCCCCACTCTCCGTAAGCAAAGGCCGCCTGACCATGCAAGTCGCCAACGAGCTCGCGCCACTGCCCCGCATCCTGGTCGTCGATGATTCCCGCATCGTGCGCGCCACGGTGAAGAAGCACCTGGGCGACCAGTACGAGGTGGTCGAAGCGGCCGACGGCGAAGCCGGCTGGCAGCGGCTGCTGGCCGACCCCGACATCCAATTGCTGCTGTCCGACCTGACCATGCCCGAACTGGACGGCCTGGGCCTGCTGGCGCGGGTGCGCGCCGCCGGCGAGACGCGATTGCGGCAGTTGCCGGTGATCATCATCTCCGGCGAAGAGGACGAAGCCACCCGGCTGCATTGCGTCGAGTGCGGCGCCAGCGATTTCGTCACCAAATCCACCGACCGCGCCGAGATGCTGGCGCGGGTGCGCGCCAACATCGAGCGCGCCGCCAACCAGCGCGCGCTGGAAAGCAGCCGCGACGAAGCCGCGCGCTCCGCCACCCATCATCCGGCCACCGGCGCCGGCACCCAGCATCTGCTGACCTTGCAGACCGAGCAGGCGCTCGCCTTCGCCCGCCGCCATCACAGCGACGTGACCGTGGTGCTGATCGAGATCGACCACTTCCAGGCGCTGTCCGACAAGCTGGGCGCGCGCGTGGTCGAGCAGATGCTCGGCCTGCTGACCAAGCACCTGGCGGTGAAGCTGCGGCGCGAGGACACGCTGGCGCTGGTGGAAGGCGCCCGCTTCGCCGTGGTGTCGCCCGGCACCACGCTGACCGAGGCGCGGGTGCTGGCCGAGCGCCTGCGCCAGACCATCGCCGGTGCGCGCATCAATTTCCGTGGCGAGCATCTGCAGGTGACCGCCAGCCTGGCGGTGGCCAATTCGCGCGAGGATGTCTGCGAGGACGCCGCGGCGCTGATCACCAGTGCCAGCGACCGCCTCTACGCGACGCCCGGCGAAAATCGCGTCGTCGCGCCGGACGACATGCCGATCGCCCCGGCGCCCACCCTCAGCGAAGCGCTGCTGATGCTGCACAACGGCCAGCTCGACACGCTGCGCCCGCATCTGCCGGGGCTGATGGCCGCCCTGGCACCGCTGATCACCCTGGCCAACGACGAACTGCATCTGGGCTGGTCGCTCGACAGCCTGCCGCGCCAGCACTGACCACTTCGCGCCTGTCCCGCCCGTTCCGCGCCATGCGAACGGCATGGATCGGTCCTGCCCCGGCGCGGGGGCGGGGCCGTTTCCGGTGTTTCCGCCCCGTCAGGTGTGCCCTCCGAAATTGCACCGCCATGGTGCATTCCGCTCCATGTACCGCTGATTTGTAAGGGCGAGCCCTCGCCTAGGCGATTTGTCTGTTTTTCCCGCGGGCAGTGCCGGATTTTTCCTCGACCAATCGGGTTGCGTAGGCGTTTTTACCTGGCGACCTGCCCCGCAGGGCGCGCAACACGTCGCTCCGGTGCGGGGCAAGACACATGCGAACGCTTTCAGAAGCCCGTTTCGCTCGTGTAATGCGTGTGATTTTCATCACATAACTGACACCAAATCGGAGTTGTTCAGCCCATCCTTTCGCAAATTGGACTCTTCCATGTATCGTAAGATTTACGATAAATTTACATTTTTTAATATGGACCTTCCTGGCATGGTCAGTGAGGGGCAGGGAAAGAGGTGCTGCGCAAGTGGGGAAAGGTCATATCGCAACGAGTGCAAAGACACCTTTCGAGAGAAATAATGCTTTAAAAAACAAACGTGCCAGTCCGTATGTGGGGCGCTAATTTGCTGGAGTTGCGGGGGATAGCGAAACGTTATAGCCTGACGCCCGTCAGGTAGAATTAACGTCATGGCTACACAATCCGAACGCTCATTCCTTACTCAGAATCGCTTGATCCGGGCAACGGTGGACATCCTGGTCGAGCAGGGTTACGCCGCGCTGGGCGAGCAACGCATCTGCATGCGGGCCGGGGTCAGTCGGGGGGCTTTGCGCCACCACTACCCGCAGGGTCGCTACGATCTGCTGCCCAACGTCGTGGAAAGCCTGCTGGACGAGGAAGCCTCGCGCATGGCCTCGCTCGGGCCGCTCAGTGCCAAGGAGCGGCTGTATCTGATGCTGTATGGCCTGATGGCCATGCCCAAGCGTCAGGCCTCGGTGGCGATTCTGGAAATCTGGATGGCCGCGCGCGGCGACGCCAAGCTGGCTCGCTGCACCCAGGCTGTCTTCGACGACGTGCTGGTGCGCCTGTTCGGCCACGTGCCCGGCCAGCCGGCCGATCCCGAGGAACTGGCGCTGCGCTGCCTGCTGCATGGCGCGTCGCTGCATCGTTTCTCTTCGGATTACGACGGCGAGGTGTTGCAGGCGTCGTTGCGCTGGGCCATGGAGCGGCTGGAGCCGCCCCCCAAGGTGAGCCAGCTCCTGCCGACATGGCTTGAAAGCGCTGCCAGGACCGAACCCGCCCTGGCCTGAGCTTTACCCCGCACCGCGTCGTGCCCCACTGGGCCGGCGCGGTTTCGCATGCCGGCGCCCTGGAGCGCCGGCTTGGCGTTTCAGAGCCTGTTTGGAGCGGCTAACAAAACCCTCCTGGCGGTGTCGCGTGGGGGCGCCGAGCTGAAACTTGCCGTACTTACCCGTACTGTCTGCGTTTCGCGCTCCTTGCCAGGACCGCTGCGCTGGGTTTTGTTAGCCGCTCTTGATCTCTTTTCGCGATAGCGTTCCGGGACATTGCCGGTTGCGGCAAGGCGCAGCACGCCTGCGGCATGGATGGCGTGAGCGGCGTGCAACGCGGCAGCACGCCGGCGCTGCCGCGAAAAGACAGCGGAACCGGCCCTCAGGACGCCCAGCGGTTGGTGATCGGCATGCGCCAGTCGCGGCCGAACGCGCGGTGCGTCACCCGCGGCCCCACCGGCGCCTGCCGCCGCTTGTACTCGTTCACCTTCAGCAGCCCCACCACCCGGTTCACGTCCGCTTCGCTGTAGCCGCGCGCCACGATCTCCGCCTTGGAGACGTTCTCCTCGACATACGCGGCCAGGATCGCGTCCAGCACCTCGTAGGGCGGCAGGCTGTCCTGGTCCACCTGGTCCGGCCGCAGCTCGGCCGACGGCGGGCGGGTGATGATGCGCTCGGGAATCACCGCGCCGCCGCCAAACGCATTGCTGCGGTTGCGCCATTCGGACAACCGGTACACCAGCGTCTTGGCCACGTCCTTCAGCACCGCGTAGCCGCCGGCCATGTCGCCGTACAGCGTGGCGTAGCCGGTGGTCATCTCGCTCTTGTTGCCGGTGGTCAGCACCAGCCGCCCGCTCTTGTTCGACATCGCCATCAGCAGCGTGCCGCGGATGCGGCTTTGCAGGTTTTCCTCGCTGGTGTCGGGCTGGGTGCCGGCGAAGGCCGGCGCCAGGCCGGCCATAAAGGTTTCGTAGATCGGCCAGATCTCGATTTCCGAATACTGGCAGCCCAGGCGGGCGATCATCTCGCGCGAATCGTCCACGCTGATGTCGGCGGTGTAGCGCGACGGCATCATCACCGCGTGCACCTTGTCGACGCCGAGCGCGTCGCAGGCGACGGCCAGCGTCAGCGCGCTGTCGATGCCGCCGGACAAGCCCAGCAGCACGCCGGGGAAGCGGTTCTTGCCGATGTAGTCGCGCACGCCCAGCACCAGCGCGCGGTACACGCTTTCCAGCTCGTCCGGCGCGGGGGCGAGCGTGCCCGGTTGCAGATCGCCGTCGGCGAATTCGACCACGGCCAGCGCCGCCTCGAACGCCGGCAGCTCGGCCACCACGCGGCAGTCGCGGTTCATCGCGAACGAGTGGCCGTCGAACACCAGTTCGTCCTGGCCGCCGACCAGGTTGACGTACACCGCCGGCACGCCGGTTTCCTCCACGCGCTGCGCCAGCACCTGGTGGCGGGTCGATTGCTTGGCCTTGTGGTAGGGCGAGGCGTTGAGCACCAGCAGCAGTTCGGCGCCCTCGTCGTGCGCGGCGGCGGCCGGTTCGACCTCCCAGATGTCCTCGCAGATCAGCACGCCGACGCGCGTGCCGTCCTGTTCGAACACCAGCGGCGCCGCGCCGGGGGTGAAGTAGCGCACCTCGTCGAATACCGCGTCGTTGGGCAGCAGCATCTTTTCGTAGCGGCCCAGCACATTGCCGTCGCGGATCACCGTGGCGGCGTTGAAGCGCTCGTCGCCGCTGGCGTAGGGGTGGCCGATCACCAGCGTGATGCCGTCCACCTCGTCGATCAGCCGGCCGATGGCGGCGGCGCAATCCTTGAGGAAGGCCGGACGCAGCAGCAGGTCCTCGGGCGGATAGCCGGTGAGCGCCAGCTCGGGGGTGACCAGCACATCCGCGCCGGCCGCTCGGGCATCGCGCGCGGCGGCGAGGATCAGGTCGAGGTTGCCGGCGAGGTCACCGACCAGAGGATTGAACTGGGCGAGGGCGATGCGCATGGAGTGGATCGATCCAGGGGGAAAACCTCGATTCTAGGGCGTGTCATCGATGGTGTCGCGGCACCATCGATGACACGCCCTGGGCTGGATCGACCGCCAAGCGGGGGCGCGAAGCACCAAGGCCGCGATACGGGGCGGGGAGGGCTGACGGCCACTCTCCAGCGGCCCGGCCACGCGCAGGCGCCGGGCCGTGGGCCGGGATCAGCTTTCCAGGCACTTGGCTCGGGCCTGTTCCGGGCTCAGGTTGCGGATGCTGATGTAAAACTGCTGGCACACCTGCGTGCCGCCCACCGGCCAGCGCTGCTGGCAGGTGCCGAGCGCGCCGGCGGGGTCGCCCTGCGGCTGCGCGGCCATCGCCACCTGCCAGCAGGCGGCGGTCAGGTCCTGGCCCATCACGCGGATGCCCGCGGCGTCGGCTTCCTGCTGGTTGCCGCCGTACTGCTTGGGATCGGCGGCGTACCAGATATAGCTGGGATGATTGGCGCCGATGGCCTGCACCGTGCGGCCGGGCACCGGCTGGAATCGGGTCAGGCCCAGCACCTTGATCGGCGGCAGCTTGTAGTACTGCGCCAGCCATTGCCGCGCCGGGCCGCCGAACGCCACCAGCGGGCGCGCCACGCCGTCGGCGCCCGCCGTCCACTGGCCGAGCAGCGACACGGTGTAGTCGCTGAAATCGTCGTAGACGCCTTCGAGCGAGCCGCCGGCATTGGCCGGCGCCGCGATCGGCGCGATGTCGACGATGGTCTGGTACGGATCGGTGGCGCTGGGGGTGACGCCATTGTTCACCAGCAGGCTGGCCCAGCGGCGGGTGGTGGCGGCCTGCAAATAGTCCTGGGTCTGGGTCATCACCGTGTCGGGCGGGAAGTGCAGCAACTGCACGCTGGGGTTGTTGCGCATGGCGAAGCCCAGCGGCAGGAAGAAATGCCAGCTCGGCTGCCATTGCCCGGCCTGCTGTACTTTCTGCGCGTCGGCGTAGCCGAGCTGGCCGCTGGCGAGGAAATGCCGGATGGTCTGGCCGTAGTCGGCCGGCACGCCGCGCAGCCGCGCCACCACCTGGCCTTCCTCCTGCGCCACTTCCACCTCGCCGTCGGCGTAGCCGTCGCGCTTCACGCTCAGCGCCAGCCAGTGCTGCACCGTGTCGGTCAGGGTGGGCGCGGGCGTCGGGCACTGGTCGAGGCAGTTCGGATACGAGAACAGCTCGGTGACGCGCTGGGTGTCGCCCAGCGGCACGGTGGCGGTCACCGGCGGGCGCGGCGTGGTGCAGGCGCCGAGCAGCAGCAGCGCGAGGATGGACAGGCGCGAAAGGCGGACGGGCATTGCGAGTGCTCCTTGTAGCGGGGAGAGGAAGCGGTGGCTGGCGAGGCTCGGCGTGGGTGTCATGTCCGGCCTTGCTTAGCGCTTATTTTTGAATGACATCGTGCGACGGGAATGCACGCATCGATTCGTTCTAGGCGGTGTTCGGCCGAGTTTCACGATTTGCGTGCGAAATTGTTCGCGGGCAGGCCACCGTCGGGCGCACTAAGGCGTGGCGCCGCGCGTGGCGAGCCCGGATGGGGAGGGGCGCTTCGTGCTAGGAGCGGGCGTTGTCGCGCTCGGCGAAGTAGCCGTTCAGCGAGGCGACCACTTCCTCCAGCGCTTCGCACAAGGCCTCGACCTCGTCGGCGCAGCGACCGCGGTAGGCGGCCTCCTCCAGCGCGGCCGCGCAGTCGGCCAGCCGCTGGGCACACACGTGCCGGCCCACCGACTTGAGCGAATGCGCGGTGCGTGCCACGTCGTCCAGCCGCAACGCCGCCAGCGCGTCGCGCAGTTGCGCCGGGGTGTCGGCGTGGTGGCGCGCCAGGTTGCGCAGCACCGCCAGGTAGCGCTCGGTGGCCAGCCCTACCTGGACGCAGCCGGCGGCCAGGTCGATGCCGGGCAGGCGGGGCAACGGCGGGTCGGCCGGCGGCGGGGCCTGGGCCTCGGGCGGCGGCGTCACCCAACGCGCCAGCACGTGGTACAGCGTGTCGGCGCGGAACGGCTTGGTGATGTGGTCGTTCATGCCGGCGGCCAGACTGCGTTCGCGGTCGCCGCTCAGCGCGTGCGCGGTCATCGCGATGATCGGCAATTCGGTGAGGGCGGCATCGCGGCGGATCTCGCGGGTGGCGGCCAGGCCGTCCAGCTCGGGCATCTGGATGTCCATCAGCACCGCCTGGTAGCAGCCGCTGCGCGCCTTGGCGATGGCGTCGTGACCGTTCTCGGCGCAGTCCACCGACACGCCGACGGCGTCGAGCAGTTCCTCGGCGATCTGGCGATTGATCGGGTTGTCCTCCGCCAGCAGGATGCGCGCGCCGCGCAGGTGCTGCGGCGCCTGGCGCGCCAGCGGCAGCAGATCGGGCGGGCGTCGGCAGGGACGATCGTCGTCCTGGTCGGCCAGCAGCGTATCCAGCGCCTCCAGCAGCGCCGGTTCCAGCACCGGCTTGAGCAGCGGCGCGACCGGCGCCAGCGCGGCCGGATACTGCTGCACCCGATCGCGTCCGGCGGCGTCCACCAGGCACAGCACCGGTAGCGGGCGCAGCGCGGCGTCGTCGCGCAGTTGCGCCAGCAGCGCCGCGCTGGTCAGGTCGGGCAGGTCGGTGTCGAGCAGCAGCAGCGCGTACGGGCGTTTCTCGGCGGCGGCCACCCGGGCCGACGCCAGCGCGGCGTCGCCGCTCGCGGCCTGGTCCACCAGCGCGCCCAGCCGCTCCAGCAGGCTGGTGAGGGTGGCGCGCGCCATGGCGTTGTCGTCGGCCAGCAGCACGCGCTTGCCGTGCAGGCTGCCGGGCTGTGGCGGCGGACCGTCCACCGGCACCGTGTCGAACGCCAGGGTGAAGTCGAAGCAACTGCCGCTGCCGGGCACGCTCTCCACGCGGATGCTGCCGCCCATCGCTTCGACCAGTTGCCGGCAGATCGCCAGCCCCAGGCCGGTACCGCCGTAGCGCCGCGTGATCGATTCGTCGGCCTGGGCGAAGGCATCGAACAGGGTGTCCTTTTTTTCCGGCGGCACGCCGATGCCCGAATCGGCGACGGCGAACAGCAGCTTCACCTGGTGGTGGCCGGGCTCGGCGACGCTGACCAGCACCAGCACCTCGCCGCGCTCGGTGAACTTGATCGCGTTGTTGACCAGGTTCAGCAGCACCTGGCCCAGGCGCAGCGGATCGCCGTACAGCAGCTTGGGCACGTCCGGCGCCACGTCGAAGATCAGCTCCACCGGCTTGTCGCTGGCCTTGTAGGCCACCAGGCTCGCCAGGTTGCCCAGCACGTTGTCCAGCGAGAACACCGCGTGTTCCAGTTGCAGCTTGGCCGCCTCCAGCTTGGACAGATCGAGCACGTCGTTGACCAGACCGAGCAGGGTGTCGGCGGAGTAGCGGATCTTGTCCAGGTAATCGCGCTGCTTGCGGGTCAGCGTGGTTTGCAGGGTGAGGTTGCTCATGCCGAGGATGGCGTTCATCGGCGTGCGGATCTCGTGGCTCATCCGCGCCAGGAACTCCGACTTGGTGCGGTCGGCCTGCTGCGCCCGGTGCGCCGCTTCGCGCAGCGAGTGCATCCAGTGGGTGACGAAGCGGTAGCCGATGAAGGCCATCGCCACGAACAGGATGGCCAGCACCCAGTACACCGCCGAGGTCGAATCCTGCACCAGCGCCATCGCCTGGCGCAGCCCGACCGGGTCGGGGCCGGCCATCAGCTCGGCGGCGGCGCGACGGCTCAGCGCGAACGACAACGACAGGAACAGATAGACCGCGATCACCAGCATGCAGGCGGCGCCGAGCATCCAGCGCGGGTTGCCGGTGTTGGGGCGGGCGCTGGCCGGGTCGTGGCGCACGCGCCAGCGCACCAGCGTCGGCGCGGCGATCGCCAGCAGTGGCGCGGTGATCAGCACGTTCTGCAGGAAGTTGCCCAGCCACCAGCCCTGCCAGATGGCGAAGGTCTGCTGCACCGTGGCGGTGTTGGTGTGGGTCCAGATGAAGGCGCCGCTGGCGCCGAACACCGCGCCGAAGAACGCCAGCACCACGAAGAACAGCAGCGCGTCGGCACTGCGCAGGTCGATACGCACCGGCAGCGCGCGGTACGACACCGCGAACACCGCCAGCCCCAGCGGGTTGGACAGCGCGAACAGCGCGGCCCAGCCCGGCGGCATGCCGGCCGCCAGCGACAGGCACAAGGTGGCGATGTAGGCGGGGACGGCGCCCCACCAGAAGCCGAAGCAACAGGTCCAGATCACGCACAGAGTGAGGGGCGGGTAGATCGAGACGAAGATGTCGCTGCCGCCGAAATCCAGCGGCAGCCCCGACCAGTCGGCATGCAGGGTGAGCAGGCCCAGCCCGATGCAGGTCAGCAGCGTCACCGACCAGGCGGCGCACAGCGCCGCGTTGCCGGGCCTGGTGAACGGGGGCAGCAACTGCCGGAACGGCAGCGGAAAGTGCAGGCGGTCGTCCTGACCGGCGACGACGGGGGAGGGCGGATCGGCGTGCGTCATCAAAGGGCAACGGGTCGGTTGGGTCGGTTTTTCTTGCCCCCGCACGGGTGGCGTGGGTGATACATCATTGTTCGAACCGACCGATCCGGCCAGTGGATACGACAATCGGGCAATGCCTTGCCGCGGGCCGCCCGCCCGCGGATTGGCTTCCGGCTCGACGAAAGCCGTCGGTTGCCGGCTCGACCCTGTCGGGGCAGGCCCGGCGAACGCCCGCCCGGCCGCGTCGCCATGGCCATGGCGGCCGGCGTCTGCTTTGTCGCACGGCTTGCAGACAGGAGGGCTATCTGCTGCGCCGCGCTTCGCGCAGCCATCCGGCCCACGGACCAATGCACCCTGCGTTTGAAGGCCGATTCGCCCTAGCGCATGGCCAGCGTCACCATGAAGGGATGGCGCGGCGCCGGCTGGGTCGGGGTGTCCGCCGGACAGGGCGCTGGGCGGCGGGGCGCGAGCCGGGCGCCGGTATCCTGCATCAGGCGCTGGCGCCACTTGTAGTAGAGGCCGTCGGAAATGCCCACGATGCGCGCGGCGCGCGAGACGGTCTCGCCCAGTGCGACGGCATCGTCGATCTGTTGCAGCATGGCCTGGATCTGTTCGTCGGTGTAGCGGCGGGGGCGGCTCATGAGGGTGCTCCTAGGGACGTTGCGCAGCGGCCGCGATGGGCGAGCCCAGCGGGCGCAGCAGTTGCTTGAAGGGGTCGGTCTGCATCGGGCGGCCGTAGTAGTAGCCCTGGGCCTCGATGCAGCCGTTGGCGGTGAGAAAGTCGCTCTGCACCTGGTTTTCCACGCCTTCGGCGATCACCCGCATGCGCAGGCTGGTGGCCATGGCGATGATGGCGTTGACGATGGCGCCGCCATCGCGGGTGCCGATGCGGTTGACGAAGGAACGGTCGATCTTCAGCTTGTGCACCGGGTAGCGGTACAGGTAGCTCAGGCTGGAATAGCCGGTGCCGAAGTCGTCGATGGCGAGCTTGATTCCCAGCTCGTTGAGCCGGTGCATCAGCGAGATCACCGATTCGGCCTGCTGGATGATCGAGCTTTCGGTCATCTCCATTTCCAGCTGCCCGGCGGGGATGCGGTAGCGCGCCATGATCTGCGCCACCGTGTCCAGCCATTGGGTGTCCTGGAACTGGGCGGCCGAGATATTGATGGCGATGGGCACCGGCGACAGGCCGGCGTCGCGCCAGCCGGCCCAGATGCGACAGGCCTCTTCCAGCACCCAGCAGGTGATGCGGCCGATCAGGCCGTGCTTTTCGGCGATGGGGATGAAGCGATCCGGCGGCACGAAGCCCAGTTGCGGGTGTTGCCAGCGCAGCAGCGCCTCGCAGCCGATCAGGCGCGGTTGCTCGTGCATCAGCACCTGCGGTTGCAGGTGCAGGCTCAGCTCGCCGCGTTCCAGCGCGCCGTCGAGCGCCTGGCCGAGCGACAGCGCGTCCTGCACCGCTTCGTTCATGCCCGGCTCGTACCAGCGCAGGGTGTTGCCGCCTTGTTCCTTGGCCGCGCGCATCGCGATATGCGCGTGCTTGAGCAGGGCGTCGGCGGTGTCGCCGTGCAACGGGTGCTCGGCCAGGCCGACGCTGGCGGTCATGCGCAGCGGGCGGCCGTCGATCATCATCGGCTGGCCGATATGTTCCAGCAGGTCGCGCAGCCGGCTGTTCACGTGTTCCGTATCGGCCACGAAGGGGGCGAAGAGCACGAATTCGTCGCCGCTGAAGCGGAACAGCTGCACCGGGGCGGTGCGGAGTTTGTCCTTCAGGCGCGCGCCCAACTCGCTGAGCAGGCTGTCGCCGCTGGCCAGGCCCAGCGACTGGTTCACCAGGTTGAAGCGGTCCAGCCCGATCAGCGCCACGGTCACGTTGCGGTGCTCGCCGTGCAGCGCCTTGGTCAGCGCTTCGTTCAGGCTCTGGCGGTTGGGCAGCGCGGTCAGCGGGTCGTAGCGGGTCAGGTAGTCCAGCCGGGAGTGGGTTTCCTTCAGGCTGCTGATGTCGCTCAGGATGTGGATGTAGGCGGAGATCTGCTGGTCGGCATCGATCACCGCCGATACGGTGTGCCACACCGCGCGGATGCTGCCGTCGGGGCGCCGGATGTAGCGTTCGCCCTGCCAGCGCTGGTCGCGGCGGCAATGGGCCAGCATGGCGTCGTAGCTGACGGTGTTGAGGTCGGCGTCGTCGAACAGCGTGGCCAGGGGCTGGCCGAGCACCTGCTCCGGCTGGCGGCCGGTCAGCGTGTAGTAGGCGGCGTTGGCCTTGGCGGCGACGCCGGCGAAGTCGCTGGTGATGATGGCCTGGTCGGTTTCGCGGTAGATGTTGGCCGCGACGCGCAGTTGGTCCTCGGCGGCGCGGCGCTCGGTGACGTCGCGGATCACGATGTGCACCAGGCGCTGATCCTGCACCCGCACCTCGGAGAAATTGGCTTCCGCCAGGAAGTGGCTGTCGTCGTGGCGGCGGTGCATCGCCTCGCCGCACGGCGAGCTGGCCAGCCAGCTGACGAAGTCGGCATCGGCGTTCTGCCGGTTGCATTCGGCCAGGCGCGGGCAGGGCGTCGGGCCGCGCGCGCCCTGCACGTTCTGCCCCGAGCACAGCTGGCGGAAGCGCATGGCGGTCAGCGCCTCGCGCGACAGGCCGTAGCCCTGGCAGGTGGCGTGGTTGACGTCGATCACCGCGCCGTGGGAATCGGCCAGCAGCATCATGTCGCGCGAATTCTGGAAGATCTGCTCGAAGTTGTGGCGTAGCGTGTTTTCCCGTTGCAGCGCGCGGTAGCGCTGGCCGCGATACCAGCTGACCCCGCCCACGCCGAGCAGCAGGGCCAGGCCGACGATGCCGAGCGCGATGTTGCGCACCCGGGCGTTGAGGTCGGCGTAGACCTGCTGGGCGGGCACCAGGGTGGTGATGAACCAGTCGGTGGTGCTGAAGCGGCGGCTGTAGCCGAAGGTGGGCTCGTCGTGCAGGTCGACGCCCTCGATCAGGCGATCGTGACGGGTGGCGGGATCGGTCAGCGCCAGCAGCCAGCGCCGCGTCTCGGGCAACTCGTCGGTCAGCCGCACGCGCTGGCCTTCGGCGTCCACGTATTCGAATTGCGAGCCGGCGCGCCGGATCAGCCAGGTGTGGCCGGTCCAGGCCGGCAGCGCGCCGCGATGCAGCAGCGGGAACGCGGTGCGGGTCGGGTCCAGCTCGAAGCGCAGTTCCAGGTCGCCGCCGTCGGGATGGGCGCTGCTCGGCAGCATGCGCCGCACCAGCCAGCGCACCGGCTCGGTGGCGGCACGCGATGTCGTGGGGATGACCGAGGTGGCCGGGCCCAGTTCGGGCAGGGCGGCGGTGTGCGACAGGTCGATCACCGGCATGCCGTCCTGCCCCGGCCGCGGGCCTTCCCAGCCCGAGGCGGAGAGCAGCACCTGGCCGGTGGCGGCGGCCAGCACGCTGATGTCCTGGTAGCCGTAGAACGCCTTGATCCGCTCCAGGTAGTTGCGCAGCTGGATGCGCTGGATGTCGTTGGGCCGGCCCTGCCGCTGCCAGTTGCGCAGCGCCTGCACGAAGAAGTCGTCGCCGGCCACCACGTCCAGGTCGGCCTGGCGGTCGGCGAACCAGATCTCCATGCTGTGGCTGGTCAGGCCGTTGAGCGCGTTGAGCATCGATTGCGCTTCCTCGCGCACCGAACGCTGGGCATCGCGGTACAGCACCAGCGCCACCGCGCAGCAGGCGAGGACGGTGGCGGCGCCCGCGGCCAGCATCAGCGGGGTGGCGCGCGGCCATTGGCGTCGCAACTGCCGTCCCCACCGCGCCCACGGCCACTCGATGGACGAGGGCCACACCCACGGCACCGGCGCGGCCAGGGTCCCGGCCGCGATGGCGCCGCGTTGGCGGAAAAGACGCCGGAGCAGACGGCCTGCGCTCATCAATCACACCTTGTAGCGTTCGATGACACGCTGCATGTCGCGGGCAAGGCCGTGTAGGTCGTTGCTCGACTCCGACGTGCGCAGCGCCGCGGCGCTGGTTTCCTCGGACATCTGCGCCACCTTTTCGATCTCCTGCGCCATCATGTTGCTGGCGCTGCTCTGCTCGCGCATGGCGGACGAGATCTGGCCCACTTCGCTGACCACCGATTCGGTGCTGCGGCGGATCTGCTGGATCGCCTCGCTGGCCTGGCCGGCGTGGGTCACGCCTTCCTCCACTTCCTTCACCGCGCGCTGCATCGCCTCGACCGTCTGGTTGGCCTCGTGCTGGATCGCGCCGACGGTGTCGGTGATCTCGGCGGTGGACGACGCGGTGCGCTCGGCCAGCTTGCGCACCTCGTCGGCCACCACCGCGAAGCCGCGGCCCATCTCGCCGGCGCGCGCGGCCTCGATCGCCGCGTTCAGCGCCAGCAGGTTGGTCTGGTCGGCGATCTCCTTGATGGTGTTGACCACGGTGCTGATGTTGGCGGTGCGCTGCACCAGCGAGCTGATATAGGTGGACGAATCCTGCACCCGCTCCGCGATATGGTTGATGCGCTCGATGGTCTCGCCGATCACCGTGCCGCCGTTGCTGGCGTACTGGCCGGCGCTGCGCGCGATCTCGTCGGTGCTTTCGGCGCGGTCGGCCACGTGGTTGACGCTGACCGTCACCTGTTCCACGCCCGCCGCCATGCTGGTGGTCGATTCGCTGACCATCTGCGAGGCGGACGACAGCTCGTTCGATGCCGTCGCCACTTCGCCGGCATGCTGGCCCACCTTGTGGCCGATCTGGGCCAGATCGCGCAGGCTGCCTTGCAGCGTGTCGAGCAGGCCGTCGAAGGCGCGGCTGGTCTCGGCCACCTCGTCGCGACCGTTCGCGTTCAGGCGCTGGGTGAATTCATAGTTGCGGGCCACGTTGCCGACGAAGTCGCGCAGGCGGAACAGCGGCGTCACCACCGAGCGGGTGATGAATTCGCTGGTCAGCAGCAACAGCAGCGCCGCGGCGACACAGATGCCGATCAGCGCCGTCAGCAGCGTGCTGAAGCCGCTGTTGATGGCGTCGTTGCACTGGCGGGTGAGCTTGGCGTAGTAGGCCCCCATGGTGGAAAGGTGCTCGAACACCTTGGTGGCCTGCGGGGCGGTCACGCGCTTGACCAGATCCGCCGCCTCGTCCTTGCGTTGCTCGGTGGATGCCTTCAGCGCCTGCTCGGCCACGACGTAGTAGGCCTCCATCTCCTGGCGCGCCGCCTGGGCGTACTTGGCGTCCTGCTGGTCGTAGACCAGCTTGTCGTACTCGTCCATCTTCTGGAGCAGCTTGGCGCGACCCTCCTCGAAATGCTGCTGGAGCGCCTTCATGCCGGTTTCGTCCTTCTCCAGGATGTGCAGCAGCAGGTCGCGACGGGTGTCGGAAAAGGTGATGTTCATGTCGGTCAAGAGAGCCAGGGTCGGCACGATGTTGCCGGTGAGATCCTCGACCGGGGTCTTGGCCCGTTCGATGTAGACCCAGGCGATGGCTGTTGTCAGCATCACCGCAAGCAAACCTGCCACGCCAAGCAGGCGGACGCGCATTCCAATCTTCATTTTATTGCCTCAAATATAAAATGCACTTCATGAATTCAATGTTCCGATTCCCGATGTCTGCGCCTATTGGTGCTTCTTTATGCATTGATTCATGAAGAGAATTTAATGAGCCCTTCAGATTCGCGCGATAAAAAGGGGTAATGCGGAACAGCCGGATTTCACTGCCAACACCCCGAACGGAAAATTCTGATCCCGCGCCGAACGACCAGCGATGGGATAAGCGCGCGCCTGTTTTCCAAGGGCGGGGCCGGTTCGTCGCTGCGGGTGGGGCAAAGCCATCCATGGCGGGGAGATCGACGAAGCGCTGGGCCCGAATTGACGGAAATGGATATTTCCCTCAATGCAATTGATCGGTGAATTGACGTGTTCGAGCATATTGAACGCCCCCTGGGACGGTCAAACATCAGCAGTTGTTAATATGGTTTGCCCACCCAATCGGCGGGGGATGGGTTTTTCCCCGTCTTGAAAGCTTGCAATTGTCGTTTTTGGGAAAAATCCAATCCGGCTTTCGGGGTAATTGGCCTGTTTATTTGATTGAAATCAAATTCTGACTTCTTCTGTCGTGTACGCGTGAGAAGTGGCGAGGTTCCCATGTCGGCCCAAGAAAAAAGGGCCGTGTCGCCGACTGCCGTTCATCAGTCCCTTTTATGGTGGGGCCATCCGAAGCGGATTGTTCCGTACAGAGAATTCCGTCTGCCCGACCACCCGCCGGGCGCCGCTTTGCAAGCCGTGTCCGGCTGCGCACGGAAACCCGGCCCACCCGCGATCCGTGCCCACCCGTCGGATGCCGCCACCTTGCATATCGGCGATCCGACGCCCTGCTCCCCAGGGGAAGCGCCGTGGTCCCGGGCGGAGCCGCCCGGGCCGCGGCGATGCCTCTCGATGGGGCGGCCGACTACACCTTGTAGCGCTGGATCTCGGTCTGCATGGCGTGGGCCAGGCTGCGCAGGTCGTTGCTCGATTCGGAGGTGCGCAGCGCGGCGGCGCTGGTCTGCTCGGACATCTGCGCCACCTTCTCGATCTCCTGCGCCATCATGGTGCTGGCGGTGCTCTGCTCGCGCATCGCCGACGAGATCTGGCCCACCTCGGTCACCACCGAATCGGTGCTGTGGCGGATCTGCCGGATCGCCTCGTTGGCGCGGCCGGCGTGCACCACGCCTTCCTCCACTTCCTGCACCGCCCGGCGCATTGCCTCGACCGTCTGGTTGGCCTCCAGCTGGATGGCGCCGACGGTGGTGTTGATCTCGGCGGTGGACGACGCGGTGCGCTCGGCCAGCTTGCGCACCTCGTCGGCCACCACGGCGAAGCCGCGCCCGGCCTCGCCGGCGCGGGCCGCCTCGATGGCGGCGTTCAAGGCCAGCAGGTTGGTCTGGTCGGCGATTTCCTTGATGGTGTTGACCACGCTGCCGATGTCGGCGGTGCGCCCGACCAGCGATTCGATATTGGCCGACGAATCCTGCACCCGGTCGGCGATCAGGTTGATACGTTCGATGGTCTCGCCGATCACCGTGCCGCCGTCGCTGGCGAACTGGCCGGCATGGCGCGCGATCTCGTCGGTGCTTTCGGCGCGGTCGGCCACGTGGTTGACGCTGACCGTCACCTGCTGCACGCCGGCCGCCATGCTGGTGGTCGATTCGCTCACCTTCTGCGACGCGGTGGACAGTTCGGTGGATGCGGTGGCGACCTCGCCGGCGTGCGCGCCCACCTTGTGGCCGATGTCGGTCAGGCTGCGCAGGCTGGCCTGCATGGCGTCGAGCAGGCCGTCGAAGGCGCGGCTGGTCTCGGCCACCTCGTCGCGGCCGCTGTCATTCAGGCGCTGGGTGAATTCGTAGTTGCCGGCCACGCCGACCACGAAGTCGCGCAGGTGGGCCAGCGGCCTCACCACCGAGCGGGTGATCAGTTCGCCGATCAGCAGCAACAGCAGGATCGCCGCCGCGCACGCCACGCCCTGGATGGTGAGCAGCGTGCGGAAGTGCTGGTCGATCAGGTCGTTGCATTGCTTGGTCAGCGCGCCGTAGTACTGCACGATGGCGGTGCGGCGCTCGAACACCTTGGCGGCCTGCGGCGCGGTGACCGTGCGCACTTCGCGGGATGCTTCGTCCTTCTGGTGCGCGGCCGAGACGGCGATCACCTTGCGCGCCAGATTGAAGTACGTATCCAGTTCCTGGCGGGCGGCCTCGTAGTTGGCGCGGTCGGTGTCGTCGCGCACCACCTTGCCGTAGGCGTCCAGGTGCTCGTAGAGCCGGGTGCGCGCGGTCTCGAACCGTTCCTGCGTCTGCTTCATGTCGGCATCGTTGGATTCCAGGATGTGCAACAGCAGCTCGCGGCGGGAATCGGCGAAGTTCAGGTCCAGTTCGCTCAGTGTGCCCAGGGTGGGCACGATGCGATCCGACAGGGTCTGCACCGACTCGTTGGCCCGCTCGATGTACACCCAGGTCAGCAGCGACATCAACAGCACGACCAGCAGGCCGGTGGCGCCCAGCAGGCGCACTCGCATTCCGATTTTCATCTCATACCTCGCAATCGCGTTCGATTGGTTTGCCAGATTTCTTTTCCATGCCTTTGTAACGTTGCGGTTCGTGCTAATCGATAGGAATCATCGGGTTCGGCAACCAGGGGTGCTGGACGAACAGGCAAAGGCAATGGCGGCGTGCGTCGTCGGGGGAGGGGGCGCGCACGCCGCTCGGCCCAGGGGGAGCGGGCGATAGCCAAAGTATGGCGGGCGAGCGGGGAGGGACATGCGCCAGATGGCCGTCCCCCCGTTGGAGGGGGCCGTGGCGAATTGGCGGGAAATCGCACCAATGTGGTGCATGAGCGCGTGTCGGCCGGACGATCCGCCGCGCGACAGCCCGCTGCGCCAAGCCGTGGCCCACCGGGCGGCGAAGCGGGTTGCGAGGATGGGGTGGCGGGGCCCGGGTGGCTCACGCGCCCGCGCGGGCCGCATCGCCCGTCGTGCAAGGCCGACGGACGGCGCCGCGTTGGAAGGTGGATGCGCCCTGGCGGCTACACGCGATAGCGCGCGATCACCTGCTGCATGTCGCGCGCCAGGCTGTGCAGGTCGTTGCTGGCCTCGGAGGTGCGCAGCGCGGCGGTGCTGGTCTGCTCGGACATCTGCGCCACTTTTTCGATTTCCTGCGCCATCGACGTGCCGGCGGTGCTCTGCTCGCGCATGGCGGACGAGATCTGGCCCACCTCGCCGACCACTGATTCGGTGCTGCGGCGGATCCGCTGGATCGCCTCGCTGGCCTGGCCGGCGTGCGCCACGCCTTCCTCCACTTCCACCACCGCGCGTTGCATCGCCTCGACCGTCTGCCGGGCTTCGCGCTGGATGGCGGACACGGTGTCGTTGATCTCGGCGGTGGACGACGCGGTGCGCTCGGCCAGCTTGCGCACCTCGTCGGCCACCACCGCGAAGCCGCGCCCCTGCTCGCCGGCGCGGGCCGCTTCGATGGCGGCGTTCAAGGCCAGCAGATTGGTCTGGTCGGCGATTTCCTTGATGGTGTTGACCACGCTGCCGATGTTGGCGGTGCGTTCGACCAGCGATTGGATGTTGGCCGACGAATCCTGCACCCGGCTGGCGATCTGGTTGATGCGCTCGATGGTCTCGCCGATCACCGTGCCGCCTTCACTGGCGTACTGGCCGGCATTGCGCGCGATCTCGTCGGTGCTCTCGGCGCGGTCGGCCACGTGGTTGACGCTGACTGTCACCTGTTCCACCGCCGCCGCCATGCTCACCGTCGATTCGCTCACCTTGTGCGACGCCGCGGACAGCTCGGTGGACGCGGTGGCCACCTCGCCGGCATGCGCGCCCACCTTGCCGCCGATGTCCGACAGCTCGCGCAGGCTGCCTTGCAGCGTGTCGAGCAGGCTGTCGAAGGCGCGGCTGGTCTCGCCGACCTCGTCGCGGTCGGTGGCGCCCAGGCGCCGGGTGAATTCGTAGCTGCGTCCCACCTCGGCGACGAAATCGCGCAGCCGCAACAGCGGCCCCGCCACCGCGCGGGTGATGTATTCACCGGTGATCAGCAGGCCCAGCGCCGCCACCGCGAACACCACCCCCAGCGTGGTGAGCAGCGCGCTGAAGCCCGCGTTCACGCTGTCGCGCGAGCGCTGGGTCAGCACGGTGTAGTAGTCGCCCATGCGATCCAGCGCGTCGAACACCTTGCCGGCCTGCGCCGCGCCCGGCCCCAGCGCCTGCTGCATCGCCTGGTCCTTCTGCTGCTGCTTCGAGGCATCGAGCGCCTGGTGCGCCAGCACGAAGTAGGCGTCCAGCTCGCGGCGGAATTCGTCGGAGTTCTTCTGGTCGGTGTCGTCGGAAATCGTCTTGTTGTATTGCGCCAGGCTCTCGCGGATCAGCTTTTCCGAGTGGTTGAACTCTTCCTCTACCTGGCGCATGGCCGCTTCGTCGTGGTTGAGCACGTGCACCAGCAGCTCGCGCCGGGTGTTGCCGAATTCCACGTTGAGCTGGGTCAGCAGCTCCAGCGTCGGCACGATGTTGTCGGTGAGGTTCCGGACCGGCTCGCGGGCGCGCTCGACGAAGACCCACGCCACCACCACCGTGACCGCCACCACCAGCAGGCCGGCGATGCCCAGCGAACGTACCCGTGTGCCGATCTTCATGTCGTTCCCCTCGGTTCGAAAGACGTCGTTGCCCCGGCGGGGCTGGATACGGCCGCTATGGTGGCCGGTGCGCCTGTTCATCGCATCCCGCCGCCTTCGATGTATAGCGAGGCGCAAATCAAAATGCGATGAAAAATCAGTGGCGTGTCGGGCAGGCGCAACGGCGGGAAAAAACGGGCGAACGGCAAGGGGAGGGCGGCGGTATCGGGCGGGGCCCCGCCAAGGGGGCGAGGTCGCGAACGGCTTGGGGGGCGAATCGACCTTCGCACCCACGTTTCAAGGCCGATCCGCCCTGGGAAACCTGGATGCAAAAACGCCCCGCCTTGGTCTGCGGCGGGGCGCGGAGCGGGGCGTTGGCCCCCCTGGCTGAAGCTGGCTAGACCTTGTAGCGCTCGATCACGCGCTGCATGTCGCGGGCCAGATCGTGCAGGTCGTTGCTCGATTCGGAGGTGCGCAGCGCGGCGGCGCTGGTTTCCTCGGACATCTGCGCCACCTTCTCGATCTCCTGCGCCATCATGGTGCTGGCGCTGCTCTGCTCGCGCATGGCGGACGAAATCTGCCCCACCTCGTTGACCACCGATTCGGTGCTGCGGCGGATCTGCTGGATCGCCTCGCCCGCCTGGCTGGCGTGCGTCACGCCTTCCTCCACCTCCGCCACCGCGCGCTGCATCGCCTCGACCGTCTGGTTGGCCTCGTGCTGGATGGCGGACACGGTGTCGTTGATCTCGGCGGTGGACGATGCCGTGCGCTCGGCCAGCTTGCGCACCTCGTCGGCCACCACGGCGAAGCCACGGCCCTGCTCGCCGGCGCGCGCGGCCTCGATGGCGGCGTTCAGCGCCAGCAGGTTGGTCTGGTCGGCGATCTCCTTGATCACGTTGACCACGCTGCCGATGCTGGCGGTGCGCTCGACCAGCGAAGCGATGTTGGTCGACGAATCCTGCACCCGGCCGGCGATATGGTTGATGCGATCGATGGTCTCGCCGATCACCGTGCCGCCGTCGCTGGCGAACTGGCCGGCGCTGCGCGCGATCTCATCGGTGTTTTCGGCGCGGTCGGCCACGTGGTTGACGCTGACCGTCACCTGCTCCACGCCGGCGGCCATGCTGGTGGTCGATTCGCTCACCTTCTGCGACGCGGTGGACAGCTCGGTGGACGCGGTGGCGACCTCGCCGGCGTGCGCGCCCACCTTGTGGCCGATCTCGGTCAGTTCGCGCAGGCTGCCTTGCAGCGTGTCGAGCAGGCCGTCGAAGGCGCGGCTGGTCTGGGCCACCTCGTCACGGCCCGCGTCGTGCAGGCGCTGGGTGAATTCGTAGTTGCGCGCCACGTTGGCGACGAAATCGCGCAGGCGGAACAGCGGCGTCACCACCGAGCGGGTGATCAGCTCGCCGACGACGACCAGCACCAACGCCGCCAGCGCGCACACCCCGAGCAGCGACGACAACAGCGTGGAAAAGCCCGAATCGATGTCGCGCTGCGCCTGCTCGGTGATCTTGGCGTAGTAGGCGCTCATGGTGTTGAGGGTGTCGAACACCTTGACGGCGTCGGGCGTGGCGTCGCGCACCGTCTGGGTGGCCTCTTCCTCGCGCAGTTGCCGCGACAGCTCCATCACCTGCCGCGCCTTGCCGTAATACACCGCCAGCTCCTGGCTGAGGCGCTCGGAATTCCGCCGGTCCGTCTCGTCGACCAGGCTCTTGTTGTACTGCGCGATGCTTTGCTGCAACGCGTCGTGCAGCTGCGTGATCTGTTGCTCGTTGGCCTGCATCTGCTGCGGATCGGTGTTCAGTACGTGCAGCAGCAGCAGGCGCCGCACCTCCGAGTATTCCTGGTTGATCTTGCCGATCAGCGCCAGGGTGGGGATGACGTTGTCACCCATATTCTTGACCGGCACCTTGGCTTTTTCGATAAAGCTCCACGTCAGCAGCAGCGCCAGCAACAGCACCGCCAGGCCGGCGAACCCCAATAGACGGACCCGCATTCCTATCTTCATTTGTCCATTCCTCTTTGCATGATGTGATGGGGCATTGCTGGCGCAATGTCCGACTGGCATTGGCTTTCGTTCCGGAATTGCCGCTGGGTGGGGTAATGCGTAATGCCCGATATCTGGAACCCGGCTTGGGATGAAAGCCGGCCCGAATGGGACGCGCCCGGCCGGCTTGGAGGATGGCGGAATGCCTTGTTTCGAGCCGGGCGGGATGGGGCGAGATTAATCATTTGCTGATAAACGGGTCAATTGGTTGATCATGCTTCCGGCATTGCCCCACCTATCCGGATGGGTGGGGCGATTTGCCGGGTTTGCCCAATTGATTTGTTCTTTATCAAATATTGCCGGGCAAATGGAAAGCATCCGGTTTTCAGCAAAAAAGGCGTTATTCACCTAATACCCCATTCCACCAAAGCCTTACCTCGGGAACAGTTTTTTTGGTGACAACTTTTCTCTTTCATTCGAGCGTCCGGGCATGGGCCGGCGGGCCATGCCTGGCCTCATGGATGGGGTGGGGGCCGGTGGTCGGCCGTGGCAGCTGCCGGCGACGCGGCGCCTGGGGCGAAGGCGTATCGCGAGGTCAGGCGCGCGTGACTGGCAAACGGGTGGCCCGCCTGCGGGGCGCCGCTTGCTGCGACAGCAAAAAAGGGCGGCCCGGCCGGGGGTTGCAGCGGGATTGTCAAATTTTGTCTGGCATGACGCGTAAAAAATCCTGCTGGACAAGAATGCGCACCGCATCCCAAACGCGCTTCCTGCTTAGGTCGGAAGTGGTATTGGCGTAAGTTTTTTCTTGTCGAGGATGGGTGGCCCGCTTCAGGTATTCCCCGGGCATTGTCCGCCGTCAACGCCTCGTCGATTGCTGCGTCGCAGCATCCGCGCCAATGCATGTCATGGCATGCATCCCGTCTGTCACGCGAGTAGATCCAATGACACCAGCTATCTCGGCGCGGCGCCGCTTCCGGCCCGGCGCAAGGGGGGCGGCTTGCCTCCTGTTCCTGGCTGGCCTGGCGTGGTCGGGCCCCAGTTGGGGCTTGTCCAATGTCCAGGTCACGTCGTTCAGCGATACGCCCGACCCGGTCAGCGCCACCGCCGAACTGGTCTACGCCGTCACCGTGGAGAACGGCGGCGACATGCTGGCCAACGATGTGGTGGTCACCACCGACATCCCCGCCGGCGCGTCGTTCCTGTCGGTGTCCGACTCGCGTTGCGCGCAGCAGGGCGCCCAGGTGGCGTGCCAGTTCGGCGCCCTGGCCGATACCGGCGGCGGCGGGGGCAGCCCGATCGCCTATTCGATCCGCCTGCGCGTCACCGCCGGCGGCGGCAGCGTGCTGAGCAGCACCACCACCATCGCCAGCGCGTCGCCGGACGCCAACCCCGGCAACAACAGCGCCACCCAGGCCACCACCGTCACCAGCGGCACCGACCTCGCGATCTCCGGCGGCGGCAGCGCCACCGCGGTGGGCGGCGGGCCGGTGCAATACACGGTGAACGTGGTCAACCACGGCCCGGATGCCGCCAACGGCACGCGGGTGCGCTACACCCTGCCCGCCGGGGTCAGCTACGGCAGCGCCAGCGGCGGTGGCTGGAGTTGCAGCGCCGCCGGCCAGCTGATCACCTGTACCCGCGGCGGCGCCAGCGCGCCGGGCGCGTTGCCGCAGATCACCATCAACGGCACCGTCACCGGCTCCAGCAGCGGCACCGTCACCGCGTCGATGACGGTGGACGCCACCACGCCGGACGGCCTGCCCGACAACAACACCGCCACCTTCGACACCGCCATCGCCAGCGGCACCGACCTGGCGATCACCAAGAGCGCCACCAGCCCGCAGATCGGCGGCGAAGCGGTGACCTTCACCCTGCGGCCGCGCAACAACGGCCCCATCGCTGCCAGCACCGTGACGGTGAGCGACAGCGTGCCGGCCGGCTACGCCATCCAGTCGGCCAGCGGCACGGGCTGGAACTGCGGCATCGCCGGGCAGCTGGTCACCTGCACCCGCGCCAGCTATGCCATGGGCGCCAGCAACGACATCGCCATCGTCACCACCGCGCCCGCCAGCGGCAGCTACACCAACACCGCCACCATCGGCAGCGCCACCACCGACCCGGTGCCGGCCAACAACAGCGGCTCGGTCAGCGCCAGCATCCAGCAGCAGCAGTCCGACCTGAGCCTGACCAAGACCAAGACGCCCAACCCGGTGGCGGTCGGCAGCAACATGATCTCCACCATCGCGATCAGCAACGCCGGCCCGGCGGCCCGGCTGGCGCCCATCGTCGTCACCGACGTGCTGGGCGCCAACGAGACCTACGTCAGCGGCAGCGGCAGCAACTGGTCGTGCGTGCTGACGGTGCCCGCCGCGCCGCAGACGGTGACGTGCACCTACAGCCAGAACCTCGCCAACGGCGCCTCGGCCCCGGCGCTGACCGTGGTCACCCGCGCCGGCGCGGCGGGCAGCCTGACCAACAACGCCACCGCGCTGCCGTCCGGCCTGTGCGCCACCGACGCCAGCCAGTGCGACCTGAACCTGGTGAACGATTCGGGCTCGGTCAGCGTGACCGCCACCGCGCAGACCGCCGACCTGGCGCTGACCAAATCGATTCCCGACCCCGCCGACGATCCCCTCGCCGCCACCGACAACAGCCTCACCTACCGCCTGACCGTCACCAACCTGGGCCCGGACGACAGCACCGGCATCGCGCTGCGCGACACCCTGGCGGCCCACTACAGCAGCGGCACCGGCGTGACGGTGAGCGCCAACACCATTCCCGGCATGACCTGCGGCATCGCCGGCGCGCTGGTGTCCTGCAACGGCGGCGCGCTGAACAACGGCGCCAGCGGCTACGTCGATATCACGCTGACCCGGCCGCTGAAGGATGGCGCCATCGAGAACGTCGCCACGGTGAATTCCACCGACGTCGGCGATCCCGACCGCCTGAACAACCGCGCCACGGTGTCGTCGGTCATCGACCCGGTGGCGGATCTGGAAGTGGTCTCCAAGACCGTCAACCCGGCCACGGTGAAGGCCGGCGTCGAGGCCACCTACGTCATCACCGTGCGCAACAACGGCCCGTCGGCCGCGACCGCCGTGGCCGCCAGCGATACCTTCAGCGTGCCCGGCGGCGACAGCGGCTTCACCTTCATCTCGGCCGTCGCCTCCAACGGCGGCGCTTGCAGCGGCCTCACCGCCGGCACCAGCTACACCGGCAACCCGGCGCTGAACTGCACCTGGTCGGGCAGCGTGGCCACCGGCGCCACCCGCACCGTCACCGTGGTGGTGCGCCCCAACTGGATGGCCGGCAGCGCGCAGCGCCAGCTGGGCAACCAGGCCGCCGCCAGCACCACCACCCACGACGCGCAACCCGCCAACGACAGCAAGAGCGCCACGCTGCTGATCGACCCCGCCCAGGTGGACATGCTGGTCAACGTCACCGATGCCGCCGCCGTCGGCGCCGGGCCCGACCCGCTCGGCTACGACCCGGTCAACCTCGGCGACAACGTGATCGTCTACCGCGTCACCGCCACCAACAACGGCCCGTCCTACGCCAGCGGCATCACGCTGACCAATGTGTTCACCCCGCCGGCCGGCAAGCGCTACACCTTCCTGTGCGACAGCGACACCGCCGCCGGCGCGCGCCAGTGCACCCCGGCGCCGGCGCAGTGCGACAACGTCGGCGCCAGCTACCAGGGCGTCGCCGCCACCATCACCTGCAACGCGCCCACCGGGCTGATCAGCGGCGAAGGCCACGTGCGCTTCCTGGCGTTCCGCATCGAATCCGCGCCGGGCGCCGGCGGCGACGTGTATCGCCTGCAAAGCACCGTGGGCCGCAACGAAACCGATAGCAACGCCGGCAACGACAACGCCGACGAAACCACCACCGTGCGCATCCGTGCCGACCTGGCGCTGACCAAGGTGGCGTCCGCCGCCCGCGTCAGCCTGTTCGAGCCGTTCACCTGGACCATGGCGGTGCACAACAAGGGGCCGGGCGACAGCCTGACCACCACGCTGACCGACACCCTGCCGGCCGGCATGGAGTTCATCGGCGCCAGCCCGGTGACGCCGTCGCAAGGCAGTTGCAGCGTGACCGGCACCCAGTTCAGTTGCGACCTGGGCACCGTCGCCAACGGCGGCGACGCCAGCGTGACGGCGCGGGTGCGCCACACCGTGTGGCCGGCCGGCGGCAGCGTGACCAACACCGCGCGGGTGACCACCAGCGAAGTGGACCCCACCGCGCTCGACAACACCGCCAGCGGCACCGTCGCCATCGTGCGTTCCTCGCTGGCCGGGCTGGTGTACTTCGACCGCGCCGGCAACGGCGTGCTCGACGCCGGCACCGATCCCGGCATCGCCGGCGTCGCGCTGCAACTGAGCGGCGCCGACGCCTGGGGCAACCCGGTGGCGCGCAGCGCGACCAGCGACGTGGACGGCAGCTACCGCTTCGCCGACCTGCCGCCGTCCGGCGCGGCCGGCTACACCGTCACCCAGACCCAGCCCGCCGGCTACCACAGCGTGCGCAACGCCGCCGGCAGCGCGGGCGGCAGCGTGGCCGGCGACACCATCGGCGGCATCGTGCTGGCGGCCGAGACCGACGCCACCGGCTACCTGTTCGGCGAAACCCAGGCCACCGGCCTGTCCGGCGCGGTATATGTCGATGCTGACGCCAACGGCCAGCGCGACCCCGGCGAGGGCGGCATCCCCGGCGTGACCATCACCCTGACGGGCACCAGCAACAGCGGCGACGCCGTGCACTGCACCACCGTCACCGACAGCGCCGGCAACTTCGTCTTCCCGGCCGCCGGCGCCAGCGGCCAGTGCGCCGCGATCCCGCCCGGCACCTACGCGCTGACCGAAACCCAGCCCGCCGGCTTCAACGACGGCGGCGCCACCGCCGGCAGCGCGGGCGGCGACACCGGCGTGGCCAATGTCATCGGCAACGTGGTGCTGGCGGCCAACACCGCGGCCAGCGGCTACCTGTTCGGCGAAGTGGGCACCGGCATCTCCGGCCAGGTGTACGTCGATCTGAACGACAACGGCCAGCGCGATCCGGGCGAGCCGCCCATCGCCGGCGTGACCATCGTGCTGGAAGGCACCGACGTGCTCGGCCAGCCGTTGCAGCGCACCGCCGTCACCGACGCCGCCGGGCAGTACCTGTTCCTCAACGTGCCGGGCGCCGACGCGGCCGGCTACACCCTGCGCGAGACCCAGCCCGCCGCCTGGGGCAACGGCAAGAGCCGCGCCGGCAACATCGGCGGCACGGTGAACGGCGACGTCATCAGCGCGATCCCGCTCGGCGCCTCGCAATATGCCGGCGGCTACGACTTCGGCGAAGTCGGCGGCGCGCTGGCCGGCACGGTCTACCTCGACCGCAACGACAACGGCGTGCGCGACAGCGGCGAAGCCCCGCTGCCCGGCGTGGTGGTCACCCTGAGCGGCACCGGCGCCGACGGCAGCACCGTCCAGGCCAGCGTCACCACCGACGCCGACGGCCGCTACCGCTTCGAGCATCTGCCCAAGGCCGGCCCCGGCGGCTACACCCTGAGCGAGACCCAGCCCGCCAACTATGGCGACGGTCGGGCCAGCGCCGGCAGCGCCGGCGGCAGCGCGGGCGTCAACACCACCGGCGGCATCGCGCTGCCGGCCGGCGTGCGCGCCACCGGCTACGACTTCGGCGACACCGTCGCCGCCACCGCCACGGTGGCCGGCAAGGTGTGGATCGACTACGACCACAGCCGCGACCAGGACGGCGCCCGCGCCGGCAGCGGCCAGTCGGGCTGGACGGTCGAGCTGCTGCGCGGCGATGCATTGGTCGCCAGCGCCCAGACCGACGCCGACGGCGCCTACCGCTTCACCGACGTGCTGCCCAGCATCACCGTTGGCGACCATTACCGCCTGCGCTTCGTCAGCCCGCGCGGCTATGTCTACGGCGTGCCGGTATCGCCCACGCCGCCGGGGCAGGGCGCCTTCGAGCAGCACTCCATGCCGCGCGCCCAGCGCGAACGGGTGGACGGCATCGTCGGCCTGTACCTCGGCGCCGGTGCCGACGTCACCCTGCAAAGCCTGCCGCTCGACCCGTCCGGCGTGGTGTACGACAGCGTGCGCCGCGTGCCGGTGGCCGGCGCCACCGTGCGCCTGGACGGCCCGGCCAGCTTCGACCCGGCGCTGCATCTGGTCGGCGGTCGCGCGGTGCAGGTGCAGACCACCGACGCTTCCGGCATCTACCAGTTCCTGCTGATGCCGGGCGCCCCGGCCGGGATCTACACCCTGGGCCTGAGCGCACCGGCCGGCTACGCGCCGGGCGTCTCGACCATGATCGCGCCGTGCGCCAACCCCGTGACGGTGCTGGGCTCGCCCAACCCCGCCCTGGTGCAGGACAGCATGAGCCCGCCGCCCGCCGCGGCGCCGCAACACCAGCCCGACGCCTGCCCGGCCACCAGCGCCGGCCTGCTGAGCGGGCGCGGCAGCACCCAGTACTACCTGCAACTGGCGCTGACGCCGGGGCAATCGGCCAACCTGGTGAACAACCACCTGCCGGTCGATCCGATCCTCAGCGGCGCGCTGGTGGTGCGCAAGACCAGTCCGCTGACCAACGTGCAGATCGGCGATCTGGTGCCGTACACCATCGTGGCGCAGAACACGCTGGCGGCGCGCCTGGCCGACGTCGACCTGCGCGACCAGCTGCCGCCCGGCTTCAAGTACCGCAGCAACAGCGCCACGGTGGACGGCGTGCGCCAGGAGCCCACCGTGGCCGGGCGCGCGCTGACCTGGTCCGGCCTCGACTTCGAGGCGGGGCAGCAGCGCACCGTCAAGCTGCTGCTGGTGGTCGGCACCGGCGTCAACCAGGGCGACTACGTCAACCAGGCGTGGGCGCT
>NZ_KB895352.1:77242-80704 GCF_000374805.1 Chitiniphilus shinanonensis DSM 23277 | reverse complement strand
TCAACCAGGCGTGGGCGCTGAACCAGCCGACCGGCACCCAGATCTCCAACGTCGGCAGCGCCACCGTGCGCGTGGTGCCCGACCCGCTGTTCGATTGCCCGGACGTGATCGGCAAGGTGTTCGACGACCGCAACGGCAACGGCTACCAGGACGACGGCGAGCCGGGCCTGCCCGCGGTGCGCATGGCCACGCCGCGCGGGCTGCTGGTGACCACCGACGCGCAGGGGCGCTTCCACGTGCCGTGCCCGGACATTCCGCGCAGCGACATCGGCAGCAACTTCGTGATGAAGCTGGACGAACGCACGCTGCCGTCGGGCTACCGGCTCACCACCGAGAACCCGCGTGACGTGCGGCTCACCCGCGGCAAGCTGGTGAAGCTGAACTTCGGCGCCACGGTGCACCGCGTGGTGCGGGTGGAGCTGGACGACGCCGCCTTCGTGCCCGGCGACACCGCGCTGGCCCCCGCCTGGCAGGTCGAGTGGCAGGCGCTGCTGCCCACCCTGCAATCGACCCCCTCGATCCTGCGCCTGGCCTATCGGCAAAGCGGTGCCCCACCGGAACTGGTGCAGCGGCGCCTGAAGGCGCTGCGCCAGGACATGGGCGACTACTGGCACGCCCTGGGCAATGCCTACCCGTTGCAGATCGAAGAAGAAATCCTGGAGGTGATGCCATGAACATCGCCCAAAAACTGCGCCAACCGACTCGCATCGCCTACCTGATCGGCTTGTTGTTCAGCGCCACACCCCTCTCGGCACAGGAGTTCACCCCCGAACCGGCCTGCAGCGCGGACGAATCGAGCTGTCTGCGCGGCAACACCCCGCAACGCGCGCAGGTGATCGAGCGTGCCGGCGCCAACCCGCCCAACAGCGAACGCGCCGAAACGGCGGCCGGCGTGCCGGCCAGCAGCGTCATGCAGCGCATGCTGGCCCAGCCCGCGCCCGCCACGCGACCGGTGATGGCCCGCGAGCTGCGCAGCGGCACCCTGCGCTCGCGTTTCGGTTCGGGCACGGCCGCGCTGCTGCCGGAATACCGCGAACAGCTCGACCAGTTGCTGGAGGAGGTCCGCGACAAGCCCGGGCTGCGCTTCATGGTGATCGGGCATACCGACAATCGCCCGCTGTCGCCCGCCACCCAGGCGCGCTACGGCGACAACCAGCGCTTGTCCGAAGCGCGTGCGCTGGCGGTGGCCGAATACCTGCAACAGCAGGCGGGCCTGCCGGTGGAGCGGGTCAGCATCGCCGGCAAGGGCGATCGTATGCCGCTGGCCAGCAACGACACGCCCGAAGGCATGGCGCAGAACCGTCGGGTCGAAATCCGGGTGTGGTACGACGTCGAGACCACCCACGCCGGCGACCCCGTGGTCCAGCCCGCCGCGGCCGGCCAGGCCGCCTGCGCCGCCGTGGGCCATAGCGATGCGCCGTTCCGCGTCACCATCGACGGCGTGCCGCAGCAGGCCAGCGAACCGGTGAACGAAGCCGACGCCCGTCGCTGCGTCGACGTCGCGCTGGCCGCCGCCGACCTCCAGATCAAGTACGACGATCTGGCCGCCACCCCCTCGCTCAACGGCTGGACCGATCGCCAGGTGGTGGCCTACGGCAGCACCGTGCGCTTCTACAGCTACAGCAATTACGTGCGCTACCTGGAACGCGCCGAGATCCGCATCTATCCGCGCCAGCAAGGCACCCGGGGCGAGCCGTTGTGGGCGCTGCCGATTCCCGTCGGCGGCGAACAGCCGTGGGTGCCCCCGGCCGACGCGCCCGGCGAATTGCTGTATGTGCTGCGGGTATACGACCCGCGCGGTCGCTACGACGAAACGGTGGCCAAGCCGCTGCTGCTGACCGGCACCGGCTTCGCCCCGGCCAGTGACATCGACGACCCCGCACGCGAAGCGCTGACCGGCTGGGGCGAGAACGCCCGCCAGCTGGCCGGCATCCCGGTCAACGGCGGCACCGTCACCGTCAGCGGCAGCGGCGTCGCCGCCGGCCAGACCGTCGAAGTGCTGGGCGCGCCGGTGCCGGTGGACCGCAACGGCCGCTTCGCGGTGCGGCAGATCGTGCCGTCCGGCCCGCAGTCGGTCGAGGTCGCCGTGCTCGACCCCGACGGCCAGGGCACCCACTACCGCCGCAACCTCACCATCCCCGACCGCGACTGGTTCCTGGTGGCCATGGGCGACCTCACCCTCGGCCAGCAACGCGTCAGCGGCCCGGCACTGCTGGCGGTCGAGGACAACCGGCGCGAGGACGACGGCTCGCACTACCTCGACGGTCGCGGCGCCTTCTACCTCAAGGGGCGGCTGGCCGGCCCCGGCGCTGCTGGGCGGGCTGGCCGCCGCCGTGCTGCTGGGCGCCTGGGGCGCGCAGCACGGCCTCGGCGTGCGGCTGGCGCCGCTGGCCGCCCTGGCCGGACTGGCGCTGGCCTACCCACTGTGGAGCTGGCAACGCCTGCGCAGCGCCATGCACTACCTGGCCGACGAAGTGGCCCGGCTGGAACGCCAGCCCGGCATGCTGGCCCAGCGCCCGCCCGGCGGCGGCGACCCGCTGCAACGCCACATCGCCGCCGCGCGCCAGGCGCTGCACGCCCTGCGCCAGCTGCACCGGCTGGTGCACGACACCGTCGACGGCCTGGGCGCCCCGCTGTGCGTGGTCGACGGCGACGGCCTCATCGTGCTGGCCAACACCGCCGCCGCCGCCTTCTTCGACCAGCCGCGCGACGTCCTGGCCGGCCAGCGCGCCTGGCCCTTGCTCGCCGCCCGGCTGAGCGGCCCCGACGGCGCGTTGCTGCCCGGCCTGGCGGAGATCGCCGACACCCACCACGGCGCTCTGCGCGCCGAACGCCCCGACGCCGCCGACATGCTGCTCGAATGCGTGCCGCGCCACGGCGGTGGCGCCGGCTGGATCGTGCAGCTGGTCGACCTCGCCACGGTGCAGCAGGCGCAGCGCCAGCGCGACGAAGCGCTGGACTTCCTGTCGCACGACATGCGCTCGCCGCAGGCGTCGATCCTGACCCTGATCGAACTGCACCAGCCGCAGCACGCCCAGGAACAGGCGCTGCTGCAACGCATCGCCGCCCAGGCGCGGCGCACCCTCGCGCTGGCCGACAACTTCATCCGGCTGGCGCGGGCGCAGTCCGAGCAACTGCACCGCGAAGCGCTGGACCTGAACGATATCGTGATCGAGGCGGTGGACCAGCTGTGGGACCAGGCCCAGGCGCGCGGCGGCCGCATCGACGCCGAGGTGCCGGATCAGCCGTCGCCGTGCGTGGGCGACCCGCTGATGCTGGCGCGGGCCTTGGCCAACCTGCTGGACAACGCGCTGAAGTACGGTCCGGAGGGCGGGGTGGTGCGCTGCGTGCTGCGGCGGGACGGCGGGCTGTGGCGGATTGCGGTGATCGATCAGGGTCCGGGGATTCCGGAGGCGGCGCGGGCGTCGATGCTGGAGCGGTTCCAGCGGGTGGAGGCGGGGG
>NZ_KB895352.1:0-77056 GCF_000374805.1 Chitiniphilus shinanonensis DSM 23277 | reverse complement strand
AGGGTCCGGGGATTCCGGAGGCGGCGCGGGCGTCGATGCTGGAGCGGTTCCAGCGGGTGGAGGCGGGGGACGCGCGTGGCTTCGGGCTGGGGCTGCCGTTCGTGCGCACCGTGGCGCAGCGGCATGGCGGGCGGTTGGAGATGGGCGCCGCCGGGCCGGGGTTCCAGGTGACGGTGACGCTGCCGGCCGGCTGAACGCGCCGCGCGACCGGGTTTTCAGCCCGGTCGTATGCACGTAGCATGGCGGCCGCTCCCCGCGTGGCAAAACCCTTCCGGCGGTGTTGCGCGGGGGCGCCCAGCCTCACTTGCCGGACGTTTCGTACCGTGTGCGACCGAAGGAAGTCCGGTTTACCGCCTTTCAGGACGTTTCGCACGCCTTGCCGGAACCGCTGCGCCGGGTTTTGCTGGCTGCTTTCAATCGGGCGTGACGTGGGCTTCGGCGGCGACGCCGTAGATCGACTCCACGTGATCGTTGCTGGCCAGCACCAGCCGCACCAGGTTGTCGCCCTTGACCAGCGGCGGCAGGTACAGCGGCTGGTCGCTGGTGATCGGGCCGATCAGCCGGCCGTTCACGTAGAGGTGCACGTGGCCTTCGCCCGGCACGTGCGCGCCGCCGTAGTGCGCGATCGACAGCGCGAGGTTGGTGCGGGCGGCCACCGTGTACAGGCCGTCGCGGCGGTCGAGCACCGCTTCGAGGCGATACGGTTTGGCGGCGGTCGCGGCGACCGGCGCGGTGGATTGGGCGTCGGCGCAGTGGCCGGCCCAGGCGGCGCACGACAGCGCCAGCGATAACAGCAGTAACGGAATACGGATCATGGAAGGTCTCCCGGGCGTCCACGGACGCGACGGAGGCACTGTAGCGAGCGCCGCCCCGGCGGGAACAGTGGGCGGCGAAAGCAAAAGCGGCGATCTGCTTTCGCCGCGAAAGGAAAACGATGCCAGACCATATCGATCGCAAGATCATCAGCCTGCTGCGCGAGAACGGCAGGGCGCAATGGAAGCAGATCGGCGACGCCATCCGCATGTCGGGGCCGGCGGTGGCCAGCCGGGTGCAGCGGCTGGAGGACGAAGGCGTGGTGACCGGCTACACGGTCAAGGTGGACGAGACCAGGCTGGGCAATCACCTGTGCGCGTTCATCACGGTGGTGATGAAGGACTACGGGCACACGCGCTTCCAGGAATTCCTGCGCCAGCGGCCGGAGGTGAAGGAGGCGCACCGCATCAGCGGCGAGCCGTGCTTCATCCTGAAGGTGGTGCTGGCGGACCAGCTGCGCCTGACGCAGCTGCTCGACGAGATCCTCGAATACGGCCACTACAAGATCAACATCTCGATGAACCAGTGCGTCTGACGGCCATCGTGCAGACACTTCCAAGCGGCTCCGCCATGCCCACTTTATTCTCGACGCCCCGTGCCCTGCGCGGTGGCCTTGCCCTGTGCCTGCTGACCCTGCTGGCCGCCTGTTCCCCCCATGCCGCGCCCGCGCCGGCCGCCGATGCCTCGGCGCCCGCGTCGTCGCCCGGCACGCAGCCGGCGCAGTTGCCGGCGGATGCGTCCGCCGTGCTGGGCCGCGCCGAAAGCTGCATGCACCTGGCCGGCGAGTTCAACGGCGACGGCTCGGACAACGACCGCGAGGTGACGGCGGCGATGAACGAGCTGGACTGCGATGGGTTGTACCGCGACACCGCGGCGATCAAGCACAAGTACCGCAACGATGCCGCCGTGCAGCAGGCGTTCAAGGCGCTGGAGGAAGGCGAGGGCGGCTGAGGTGTTGCGCCGTCGGCGTGGCGGCGCTTGCCGTTCGTGAATTGGCCTGTCTTGCCGTGACCGACCCAGTCGATTGATTCGACTGGGTTTTTCGTTTTGTACGGCTGCCGTTGGTGAAGCGTACAGGCTGGTGTGCGTTTCGGTGCAAACCAATGGCTATAGTCTTCAGGCGCAAACATGCGTTTTGCATAAAAGCGGCCGGCGAAGCCGGTGCGGGCGGTCCCGGCAAGGCGTGCGGCTCCAGGCCGGGCGTCTGCGCCCGACCGCCGCCGGCTTTTGCCGGCCGCCCTGAAAACGTCGAGAGGCCACCAGGCCCCCGCCAACGAGGATGGAGCTAAATAAACATGCGTTGCAATCCATGGATCTTCGCGGTCCCGGCGCTGATTGCGTCGGTGGCCGCCCATGCCGCGCCGAGTCAGCAGGTGTGGAACAGTCAGCAGGTCTATACGGCCGGCGATGTCGTGAGCTACATGCCCAGCGACAATATCGGCCGCAATCTGTTGTGGCGTGCCAAGTGGTGGACCCAGGGCGAAGTCCCGGGGGCCAGCCAGTGGGGCCCGTGGGAGCCGATAGACGCGGTGCCCCCGCCCACACCGACCCCGACATTCATCGTCACGCCCACGGCGACGCCCACGCCTACAGCGACGCCCACGCCGACCCCGTTGCCGACACCCAGCCCGACGCCCACCTCGGGCACGGCGCCCGCCTGGGATGCGGCCATCGCCTATCCGGGCGGTCGCCAGGTGTGCTACCTGGGCGTGCTCTACGAAGCCCGCTGGTGGGTGCAGGGCGAGCGGCCCGACCCGAACAACCAGTGGGGCCCGTGGCGCGCGATCGGCGTCTGCGGCCCGACGCCGACGCCGGTGGACCCGACCCTGACGCCGGTGATCACGCCCACGCCCACCCCGACGCCGGTGGTCACGCCGACGCCGACCCAGATCCCGTTCCAGCTGCCGCCCGGCACGCCGGTGGCGATCAGCTGGTCGCTGACCACCACCGGCGCCAAGTCGGCCTCGGTGAGCTGGAGCGCCGATTCCGGCGTGTTCAACTTCACCCCGGCCAATTGGCACGTGGAGTTCGCCGGCGTGCTGCCGGTGTATTCCAGCACCTCGATCTTCATCGGTGACGACTTCGTCAACCACCGCGCCACCTACGGCGGCTACGGCAACATCGTGGACAAGATGAGCGTCGCCAACAGCTCGTACAAGCTGAAGGTGTGCGACGCCGCGTACTCGCGTTGCGTGGAAAGCACCAGCCAACTGTCGTTCCCCAGCGCGCCGACGCCGACCCCCACACCGACGCCGGTCTACCCGACCCCGGTGACGCAACTCGACGCCGTCGGCGTCGCCACCTGGCGCAACGGTGCCACCGCCGCCTACTCGATGGTGCACGACGACTTCTGCGGCGCGGTGAGCGACGAGCAGATCCAGAACGCCGAGCCGGCACTGGCCCAGCGTGGCCTGGTGGCGACCTTCGCCGCCATCACCGGCTGGTGCACGCCGGCCCAGTGGACCGCCGCCGCCACCTTCGTCCAGCACGGCCACGAGATCGCCAGTCACGGTCGCAACCACTACGACAGCAGCGCCGCCAACTGGCTGGCCTCGGTGGAACTGGCGCAGTCGCGGCAGGACATCGCCGATCACCTGAACGGCTACCAGGCCAGCTACTACGTGTGGCCGAGCGATACCGCCACCGATAGCGCGCTGGCGGCACTGCGGGCGCAGGCGGGCTACCTGGGCGGCCGCGCGGCCAACCGCGATCTGGGCGGTGGCAACATCCAGTACGGCTCGGCCGCGGGCGTGAACGATGCCGGCTTCGCCGATCCGTACCACGTGCTGTGGGATGTGTTCACCAACGCCGGCGAGTACTCGCTCTACACCTCGGGCGAGATCCTCAACCTGCACGTGGATGCGGCGATCCAGCGCGGCGGCTGGTCCACCCGCACCATGCACAGCGTCGGCACCCAGCCGTGGGAGCCCGTGCCGGTGGCGCGCTACCTGGCGCACCTGGACTACGTGAAGAGCAAGGTGGACGCCGGTCAGCTGTGGGTGGGCACGGTGTCGGACGTGCTGCGCTACCGCTATGCCCGCGAGTACTGCGCGCCGACACTGCGCGCCGACCACCGCGGCATCGACTTCCCGGCCACCGACGCGCAGTGCCTGAAGTACGCCACGCCGATCACGCTGGAGCTGACCGCCGACAACGGCACCCTGCGCCTGACGCAAGGCACCCAGGCGTTGCAGCCCACCTGGATCGGCGACCGGCGCTACCGGGTGACGGTGTCGCCGCTGGGCGGGCCGGTGACCATCACGCCGCAGTGAGCGATTGGCAAAACCCTCCTGGCGGCGGCGCGCGGGGGCGCCGAGCTGAACTTGCCGTACTACGCGTACCGTCTGTGTTTCGCGCTTCTTGCCAGGACCGCTTCGCTGGGTTTTGCCTGCCGCTACAAGTGGAACAAGGCCGGCGTTGACCGGCCGCACCAAAGCAAAGCGCCCGCCGATGCGGGCGCTTTGTCATTGGGAGCGGGCCTGGCTGGAAGGCTGTGACCGCCTAGAAATAGTGGCTGTAGCCGCGCTTGCAGTGCCCGCAGATCACCCAGCGGCTCTGCTGCCACCTGAACAGCGCCTGCGACAGCACGAACCCCGCCATGCCGTACAGCCAGTACGGCCACATCGCCACCCCCGCCCAATGCAAGCCCCCACCGATCAGCGCCAGCACCAGCGCCAGGATCAGGAACTGGCGGAAGCGCTTCAGATTTTCGTGGTGGAGCGAGGCGAAATCGACGGGTTGCTGGCAGTGGCGGCAGTGCATGCTGATGTGCTCCTCGATGGCTGCGGCCCCAGGATGGGCAAGCCGGGCATCGTCTTGCCGCCGGGCAGTCGCGGTTTGGCGCCATTCATCGAATGTAGGTTTGAAGACAGCCTTGTTGATTGATTCTGTATGGGCGTTTTTTACTTTGTGTAATCCGGTACCCCGGTCCAACCCTCTGGAGTGACTTCATGAAGCAATTGAGCTGCGCCCTGGCAATGATGTTGAGCCCTTTTGCCGCCCACGCGGCGGTCATCGATGTGCTGGGCATGATGACAGTGAATCTCAACGGCAGCGCGACCACGTCGATTTCCCAGGCCACGGTGATCCGCAACAACTATTCGTTCCTGGAAACGACCGTGCGGATCGAACCGACCGGCATGATCTATTTCGACGCCTCCGAGGGGCCGCAGAGCGCGTCGTACAGCGTGAATGTCAGCAACAACGCGGGTTACGCGGTCAGCGGCTTCGACGTGAGCGCGGCGGCGATGGAGCGGTATTCGGTCAAGTACTTTCCGGCCCAGACCTCGGGGGAACTGTCCCACTATCGCAACGGCGAGCAGATCATGCGCGATTACGGGCAATCGTTCACTGAACCCGACAGCGATTACTTCATGCATACCTGGACCGACTTCGCGCCCTACAGCTTCCTCGCCGACATCCATGGCGGTACTCCGCTGCTGCACAACCTCGGCGTGAGCTACCTGGTTTCGGTGGGGACGCCCGACCCCAGCTGGTACGGCTGGGCATATGCAGTGCCGGCGACCCTGACCTTCCGGGTCTACGACCCCAGCACCGTGCTGCCGGTGCCCGAGCCGGCCGGCTACGCCCTGACCGGGCTGGGGTTGCTGGCGATCTGGGCCCGCCGGCGTCGGCGTGAACGCGTCGCCGCGGTTCAGGCATCGGCGTAACGCGTCGATTCTGCCGCACCGATGCGATTCCAAGCCCCTGGCGGTTGCCAGGGGTTTTTCTTTGGGGGTTGGCCGAAGGGAGCAGCCGGGGAGCCGGATGCCGGCCCAGTGGCGCCGCCGTATGGCCGTCAGCACTAGCCATTCATCAATTGTATTAATCAAGAAAGAAAATATGTACGAGTTTGTATGGGCCTTTTCAGTTTTACCCATCCATTCTCTTGTGAGGACCAGTACATGATGAAGCAATTGGGATGCGCGCTGGCGCTGGGGCTCAGCCCCGTGCTGGCGCAGGCGGCGGTGATCGATCTGACGGGGATGGTGAGCTTGGGTCTATCCAGCGGCGCCAAGGCGACGCTGACCCAGGCGGAGGTGGTACGCGACAACTATCGGTTTGTCGAAACCACGATCCAGATCAAGCCGGATGGTGCGGAAACGGTCTTGCTCGATGGCAGAAGCGGCCCGCTCTACGCTGACTACGGCGTAACGATCCGCAACATTGGCGGCTACGCGGTCAGCAATATCCAGATCGGTAGCGGTGAGATCGATCTTTACCTCAATCATTATTTTTGGGGTGAGGCCCAAGGCCAAGTGAGCCACCGCCAAGGAAGCCAGACCCTGCTGCTGGACCATGGCAGGCCAACCCATGAGTGGGGCGACATCTACGAAACCTTCGTCTGGACCGCTTTCGACCCATACAGCTTCGTTGCCCGGATCAGCCCGACCGCGCCGTTGCAGCAGGTCGTCGATCTGTACTATTCGGCGTTCGTGGATGAGGCCGATTCCAGCGCATACGGCTGGGCTTCCTTCCGCCTCCCCGCGCTGACCTTCTCGGTCTACGATCCGCGTTCGGTGGTGCCGGTGCCCGAGCCGGCGACCTATGCGCTGATGGGGCTGGGCCTGCTGGGCCTGTGGCAGCGAAGCCGCAGCCGGCGTGCGGCCGACGCCGCGTAAGCGACCGGGACGCCTACGATGCGTTCCGGCCGGTTTTTGCCAATCACATGATCTTGCGAGGCTTGCACATGATGAAGCAATTGGGATGCGCGCTGGCGCTGGGGCTCAGCCCCGTGCTGGCGCAGGCGGCGGTGATCGATCTCTTGGGGATGCTGAGCCTGGATTTGAGCGACCTGGCGTCGGCCAAGGTTTCGCAGGCGGAGGTGATCCGCGACAACTACCGATTCACGGAGACGACGGTAGAGGTCGGTTTCCCGGGGAAAAAGGTTTATCTGAACGGCGGATCGGGGGCCCGCGATGAGGCTTATCGAGTGACCGTCAGCAATACCGGCGGCTACGCGGTCAGCGGCATCCATCTCGGTGGCAGCGCCTATGACGTCTATTCCTACCATTACTTCCCGGCGTGGGCCAGCGGGAACGTGGTTCACCAGCTGGCAGGCCAGACGCTGCTGGACGACTGGGGGCAGACGAATACCGAAGGGGACAATGTCTACGCGTCCTACAGCTGGAGCGTGATCGATCCCTACAGCTTCGAGGCCCGGATCAGCCCGGCCGCCGCGCAGACGCACACCGTCGGCGTGTATTACTCGGCGCACGTGAACGATTCCAACGAAGGTTGGTTCGGCTGGGCCTCCTTCAGCCCGGCCACGCTGACCTTCTCGGTCTACGATCCGCGTTCGGTGGTGCCGGTGCCCGAGCCGGCGACCTACGCGCTGATGGGGCTGGGGCTGCTGGGCCTGTGGCAGCGAAGCCGCAGGCGGCGCGTGGCCGGGGCCGCGTAACCCGGCCGGGCGACTCTGCTGTTGCGCTGCGTTGCAGCCATGGCGGTGGAGTCGCCACGCACCGCCGTGCCGCGCCCGCTCAGTTCCCCGGGCGCATCTGCTTGTACACCACGCGCCCGTCGGGCTTGACGCTGCGCAGCACGCGGTTGCGGGCGCCGCAGAGCGGGCAGCGGAACAGTTCTCCCTGCCCCTCGTTCTTGATGGTGACTTCCTCGGGCTTCCATTGGGCGCCGCAGGATTGGTTCAGACAGGTAAACATGGGAGGCCCCAGGCGAGTCGAGAAGCCGCGCAGCGTACCACGGCGCGGCTTCGCCGGTTCCGGCTTGTCGGCGCGGGGTGCCGACGCCGGTCGGATCGTTGCTCAGCGCAGTCGCGCCAGGGTCGGCGCGGCGTGGCTGTAGAAGCGCTTCCAGCCGCTGCACAGGTAGCTGAGGTTGCCTTCGCCGGGGCGGGTCTTGAGCAGGCGGGTGCGCGGGCATTCGCCGTAGCACAGCTTGAGGTATTCGCAGCGCCGGCATTCGCCCGGCAGGCTGTTGAACTTGTCCAGGCCGAATTCCAGCTGGCGCAGCGAGAACACCATCTGGCTGAGCGAGCGCTCGCCCAGGCGGCCGATCTCGTATTCCGGGTAGACGTAGTGATCGCAGCTGTAGACGCGGCCATCCTGTTCGACGGCGATGTTCTTGCCGCAGAACGGGCTGCTGGTGCACAGCATGGCGGGCTTGCCCTGCCACTGGGCGATGACGGTCTCGAACAGGTTGACGCGTACCCGGTTCAGGTCGTGCGCCACCCATTCGTCGAACACCGCCGACAGAAAGCCGCCCCAGTCGTCGGGATCGACGCTCCAGTCGGTGACGATGGACAGCGGGTGCCCCGGGCGGCTGCGCGGGCTGCCGCGTTCGGCCAACTGCCCGGCCGGCAGGTGGCCGGGGGCGACCTGCTCGAACTGGCGGGGTTCGACGCAGGGGATGAACTGCATGTAGCCGGCGCCCAGTTCGTCGCGCAGGAAGCGATACACCGCCAGCGGCTCGCGGGCGTTGTGACGGTTGACCACGGTGAGCGTGCTGAACGGCACGCCGTGGCGGCGCAGGTGCTGCGCGCCGGCGACCACGGCGTCGAAGCTGGGCTGGCCGGATTTGGTGGGACGGTAGCGGTCGTGCAGCGCGCGCGGGCCGTCGATGCTCAGCCCGACCAGGAAATCGTGCTCGGCGAGGAAGGCGGCCCATTCGTCGTTCAGCAGCGTGCCGTTGGTTTGCAGGTCGTTGACGATGCGCCGGCCCGGCGGCAGGTACCTGGCCTGTAGCGCCACCACTTTGCGGAAGAACCCCACGCCCAGCAGCGTCGGCTCGCCGCCGTGCCAGGTGAAGGCGATCTCATCGCCGTCCTGGCTGGCGATGTAGTCGGCGATGAAGCGTTCGAGCATGGCGTCGTCGATGCGCTGGTTCTTCTGCGCCAGCAGTTGTTCCTTGCTCAGGTAGTAGCAGTAGTTGCAGTCGAGGTTGCACGCGGAGCCGACGGTCTTGACGGTGGCGTGCAGGGTGCGGCGGATGCCGGCGCCGGGCTGGTCGCGGCCGGCGTCGAGATAGTTTTGCAGGGCCTCGGGGCTGATGTTGAGGCGCTGGGCGTGGTGCAGGGTGTCGGCGCTGTACATGGCGTCTCGCGGTCGATGGTTCAGGGGGTCGGTTGCGGGCGCCGGGTCCGGGGCGCGGTGGCGTCGGACGGCGGCATTCCGGTGGTCGTGACGCCAACGGAGGACATCGACCGGGCAATCCGGCGGAACTTACAATGGGGCCGGTATGGATTGATAAAAAAAGCGGAGGGCGTCATTGATGGATCTGTCGCTATATCGGACGAAATCGTTCGAGAGCATCGATGAAACGCAAATCGATGGTGCGGTGAAAAAGCTCAGTCAACGGTATCTGGGACTGGAAGCCGGGCATTACGAATATCTCGGCGGCGGATCGTTTGGCCTGGCCTACAAGGTGGATTGCGGCGAAAAGGCTTATGTCCTGAAGTTTTATAGCCAGGACGGCATGAATACCACGCAGGTAAAGGAAATGCAGGTATTGCGGGCGGCCTGCCGCGCCAAGGTGCCGGCGGTGTATTTCTGCCATACCCGCGACGAGGCGGTGCCGCTGAATGCGGTGGGCATGGAATTCATCGAGGGCATCACCTGCGTGCAGCTCGACCCCAACGATTATCCGGTCGAAGCGCGCAAGCGGATGGCGATCGAGGTGGTCGATGCGCTGCACGACATCCATTGCGTGCATGGCGAAAAGTTCGGTTTCATCGATGGCCCCCGGTACGACCACTGGCTGGATTACTACAAGCCGTTCGCCAGGGATCTGCACGACTGGACGCTGGCAAACGGCCACGATCCCCGGCACAAGATCCCCCCGCGGATGGTGGAGCTGTTCCGGCAATCGTGGTTGCTGTTCGACCGCATCTTCGATCAGCCGATCACCCGGCCCACGCTGATCCACAACGATTTTTGCGTATGCAATTTCATGGTCGATCCGGAAACCCTGGCATTGCAGGCCATCATCGACCCGCGCGAAACCATGTACGGCGATGTGGATCTGGAACTGAATCAATTGTCGAACATCACCGGCAACGATTTCTTTCTCTACGAAACGTATAAGGAACGTTATCCGGTCAGCATCAATTGCGATGTGAAATGCGCGTTTTACGCGATCTACAACGAAATCCATTGCTATCGGCTGTGCGGCCAGAGTTTCGAATACATCTACCCGCGAATGATCGAACGCCTGAAGCGCGAAATCGAAAAATACCTGGGCATCGAATTGACGCTGTGAGCGCGCGGCACCGGCCCGGCACGGTGATCCCGGCGTGCCCGCGCGGCGGCCGGGCGCGCGCGTCGGCCCGCTGGCGGGGCGGGCGCAGCCGAAGCGGGCGGGCAGGGGAGGCGGGGCGATCATGGTGGGGTCGGAAAGCCGCCGGCCCGTGGGCCGGCGGCGGCTCCATCGCTCAATAGAAGCCCTTGGGGCGCAGCGGGTTCACGCCGCCCACGCTGTCCATATAGCCCTGCCACTGCTGGACCAGCACGCTGGTCAGCTGCGGATATTGCGCCGACAGGTCGTTGGTCTCGCCACGGTCGGTGCTCAGGTCGAACAGCTCCCAGTGGCCGTCCAGCGGGCCGAACGGCGGCTCGGTGAAGCGCGCCTTCCAGCGTCCGTCCGCGCTGTAGATCGCGGTGCGGCCGTAGCTTTCCTCACCGAACGGCGTGGTGCGCAGCAAGGCCGGCGTGGCCTGCTGCAAGGCGCCGACCAGCGATTTGCCGGTGACCGGGTAGACGTAGCGGCCGTTGTAGATCACCTTGCCGCGGTTGGCGTCCTTGCCGGTCTTGGGATCGATCAGCGGGGGCGCGGCCTCGGCGGGCGGGGCGACGCCGGCCAGCGCCAGGAAGGTGGCGGTGTTGTCGGTGACGTGGGTGAACACGGTCAGCGGCGGCAGGCCCTTCTTTTGTCCCGGCAGCTTGGCGATGGCGGGGGTGGAGATACTGCCTTCGCCCATCTGGCCCTTCACCTGCGCGAACGGCGTGGCGCTGACCTCGGCCCAGCGCAACCCGTACGACAGGCCGGGATACCTGCCGAAGTTGGTGTCGGTGCCCAGCAGTTCGTAGCGGCCCGGCTGGGCGTTGGCGGTATCGGTGGCGAGCGGATCGGCGCCCGAATCGATGGGCCAGCCCTCGGCGCCGTTGTCCGACTGGAACAGGATGAAGGTGTTGTCGTACTGGCCGGTGTCCTTCAGGTACTGGATCAGGCGCCCGATGTTGTGGTCCAGGTTGGACACCATGCCGGCGTAGATCTCCATGTAGCGCGCCTGGGCCTTTTTCTCGTCGGCGGTCAGGCTGGACCACTTCTTCACCACGCGGCCCTGGCCGTAGTCGACGTAGCCGTCGGCGGCCGGATGCAGGGCGTTGATGTACTTGGCGCCCGCCTTGCCGTCGTTGGCGGTGGCCGGCGAGCGGGTCGTCGTTTCGGGGCTGGGCGACGCGGGGGCCTGGCCGGCGGGGATCAGGCCCAGCGCTTGCAGCCGCGCGTAGCGGGCGGCGGCGATCGGCTCGTAGCCCTGGTCGTACCTGCCCTTGTACTGGCTCAGCCAGGGCTCGGGCACCTGGAGCGGCCAGTGCGGCGAGGTGTACGCGGCGTAGGCGAAGAACGGCTTGCCGTCCCTGCGGTTGGCGTCGATGTAGGCGATCAGCTTGTCGGTGTAGAAATCGGTGGAATAGAACACCTCGGGCGTGCCGCCGACGCCGCCCGGCTGCCCCGGCTGGCCGGGCTGCACGTAGCGCCCGTCCTCGGTGTAGTTCTTCGAGCCGGCCGCCTCGTGGCCGAAGTGGTTGGTCGCCGCGCCGCCGAGCAGGGCGAAGCTGCGCTCGAAGCCCCATTGGTCCGGCGTCTTGCCGGCGCTGACCGGATCGCCGGCGATGGACGAGCCCAGGTGCCATTTGCCGGCGATATAGGTGTGGTAGCCGTTGTCCCGCAGCAGTTGCGCCACCGACAGCGAACTGTCGTTGAGATAGCCCTCGTAGCCGGGCAGGCCCTTGCGCTCGTCCTGCGGCGCACCCATGGTGCCTTCGCCCACCAGGTGGTGGTCGGTGCCGGAGATCAGCATGGCGCGGGTGATGGCGCTGACGGTGCCGGTGTGATGGTTGGTGAGGATGCGGCCATCGGCGACCAGGGCGTCCAGGTTGGGGGTGTCGATCTCGCCGCCGAAGGCGTGGATGTCGGAATAGCCGAGATCGTCCGCCATGATGTAGAGGATGTTGGGGCGGGCATCGGCGGTGGGCGGCGGCGTGGGCGGCGTAGCGTCGGACGGGCTGTCCGAACTGTTGCAGCCGGCCACGGCCAGGCCGGTGGCGATGGCCAGCGCCATCGCGGGTCGGCCGAAGCGCAAAGGAAGCGCCGTTGGGTGGGGCATGGTTCACTCCCGGTGGTGAATGGAAGTGGCACATGCTAAGAGCGGCTTTTTAAGAAGAATTAATACTTAATGGAAACTTGGTTAGCTCATTTTTCGATAAAGAGCCCGCCAAAGGACGCGCCGCGGCGATAAGCATCGGGCGCGGCAGGGGTTTTGGCCGCACGCGGTTTTTGCACGCCGGGGCCGGGACGAAGGCAGACCGTGTTGTTTTCAACCCGGCGCGGCGATGACGCGCGAAGCGCCATCGGCGGGCGGAAGGGCGATGGCGGCGATGCCGCCACGCGGTGGGCGGCGGCCCGCTTTAGCGGCTGTCGGCGGCGGCACCCCGCCGTATCCAGCCGAACCACGCGCCGACCGCGACGGGCACGGCGAGGCAGACGCCGGCCAGCACGTCGCCGACGCCGCCGTCGCTGAACAGGCCCGATACCAGGCCGACGCCGCTCAGCAGGCCGACCAGCGACGGCCAACCCCAGATGGCCATGCCGCTGCGATGACTGGACTTCTTCATGCGATGCCCTCCGCCGGTTGTGGCGCCTTCGGGGTTTCGGCCTTGTGCTGCCCGCCGGTCCGGCCCTTGCGCAGCCACAGGTACAGGCCGCTGCCCAGCACGATGATCGATGCGATATCCAGCAGCGCCCACAAAATCTTCATCGGCATGCCGCCGTAGTCGCCGAAATGCAGCGGCTGCGATACCAGCAGCCCCGTCAGGTACCACGGCAGGCGGGGCGAGGCGGTGACTTCGGCGGTGCGCGCATCGACCAGCACCGGCTGCAACAGGCGCGAGGTCAGCGGCTGATCGCCGCGCAGGAAGAACGTGGTGTGGTGCGGGCTGGAGAACGCGGTGCCCGGGAAGGCGACGAACGATAACTGCATGCCGGGCTCGGTGCGCAGCGCGACGTCGAGCGAGCGCTGCACCGACGCGCGCTCGGCGACCGGCACCGTCGCCTGGCCCTGGTACGGCGCCAGCAGCACGCTCAGCTTGTCGTACTGCCAGTACTTGATCATCAGGTCGGCCCAGGTGTTGATCATGCCGGTGGCGCCGACGACGAACAGCCACACCAGGGTGACGATGCCGAGCAGGTTGTGCAGGTCCAGCCATTTCAGGCGCGGACGACGGTCGCGGCGGACGGTGCCGAAATCCAGCTTGCGCATGAACGGCGCATACAGCACCACGCCGCTGACCACGGCCACCAGCAGCAGCAGGCCCATCAGCCCCAGGAACAGCTTGCCGGCCAGGCCGGCGAACAGATCGACGTGCAGCTTGAACATCACCCACATGAAGCCTTCGTCGAAGCGCGGCTGGGCCAGCACTTCGCCGGTGCGCGCATCGACGGCCACCGAGCGGAAGTCGTCGGTGGGGGCGGGGGTGGGCGTCATGGTGACGAACCACAGGTCCTGGCTGTCTTCGGGTTGGGAGACGAACTGCACCACCCGGTCGGGATGCTGGGCGCGGGCGATCTTCAGTACCTGGTCCAGGCTGATGCGGGGCGTGTCGGCGGGCATCGGCGGCGCTTCCACCTCGGTGCCGAGCAGGTGGCCGATCTCGTGGTGGAAGATCAGCGGCAGCCCGGTGATGCAGAGCAGCAGCATGAAGGCGGTGCAGACCAGGCTGCTCCATTTGTGGATCCAGGCCCAGATCCTGATGGTCTTGTTGTGCATGGTCGGGCGGGCTCAGTGGCGGGTGGCGGCGGGGAAGCATGCGGCGGCCGGCGCCGTGGCGGCGCCGGGTCTACAGGGGCGGGTTGTGGTCGGGTGGGCCACGATGAGGTTCCTCGGAAACGGATTGCGGGCGGGGCCGGCCTGGATCGGCCGGCCCCGCGCTGCAACGATGTCGGACGGATCAGAACTTGTAGTTGACGGTGAGGCTGGCGTTGCGCGGCGCGCCGTAGGTGATCTGGCTGTAGGCGTCGAACATGCCGTAGTGCGCTTCGTCGAACAGGTTGTTGACGTTGAGCTGCGCCGAGAGCTGGCGGGTGATGGCGTAGCGCGCCATCAGGTTGACCAGCGCGTAGTCGTTCTGCCCGATGCGCTCGGTGGCGCCCTGCGGATTCACCGCGTAGGTGTAGGTCTCGCTCTGCCAGTCGACTCCGCCGCCCACGGTCAGCGCGCCGTCCAGCACCGGCAGGCGATAGCTGGTGAACAGGCGGATCAGCTTGCGCGGGTAGATGGTGTTGATGTCCTCGCCGTCGGCATCCTTGAGCTTGAACTGCGAATAGCCGGCGCTGACGTTCCAGCCGCGGGTCACTTCGCCCGCCACTTCCAGCTCGAAGCCCTTGCTGGTGGCGCCGCTGGACGCTTCATAGGCGGTTTCCGGCGGCACCGTGCCGGGGATCACCAGGCCGATGCTCTGGCCGAGGTTGTCCTGCTTGATGCGGAAGGCGGAGAGCGAGGCGTTCAACCGGCCTTCGAAGAAGGCGCCCTTCACGCCGACCTCGGTGCTCTTGCCGACGATGGGGTCGAGGTACTTGCCGCTGAGGTCGCGCACCTGCTGCGGCTGGAAGATGTCGGTGTAGCTGGCGTAGACCGAGTAGTTCTCGTTGAGGTCGTAGACGATGCCGGCATACGGCGTCAGCTCGTGGTCGAATTCCATCCGGTACGGGCTGCTGAAGGCGTCGTCGCCCGAGCGCTCGTAGTTGGTGACGCGCAGGCCCAGGATCACCTTCAGCGGGTCGGTCACGTTCAGGCGCAGCGCGCCATAGAGCGCCTCCTGCTTGATGCGGTTGTCGCCGTAGTAGCTGAGCGGGCCCCAGGCCGGCTCGGGATAGCTGCCGTCCCAGTGGTTGAAGTCGCCGGCCATGCCGCCCGCCGCCGCGCGGCTGTCGGCGTTGAACTGCTGCCGCGAATTGACGTAGCCGACCGCGGCCTCGTGGGTGCGGCCCAGCAGGTCGAACGGGCCGTTGGCCTGCAAGCCGAAATCGTCCTGCTTGGTGCGTACCTTGTACGAGCCGGGGAAAGCGTACATGCCCAGGCCGGTCGTCTTGTCCGGCGCGCCCGACAGATAAAGCAGGCGGGAATCGGCGCGGCGGTCGCCGTGGCTGTAGGTGGCCTTGACCGTCCAGGCGTTGTCGAAGCGGTGTTCCAGGTTGGCGAAGTAGTTCTGGTAGCTGGATTGCCAGCGCACCCAGTCGGCCGAGGTGCTCTTGGAGCGATCCCAATGCGTGCGGGAACCGTCGGCGTAGAACACCGGCAACCCGCCCCACATCGAGCCTTCGGGTTCGTTCTCCTGCCAGCTGTAGCCGGCCGACAGCAGCGTGCTCGGGCCGAGATCCGCCTCGAAGGTGGCGAAGATGGTCTTGCTTTCTTCTTTCAGCAGATCGATCCAGCTGTCGCTGGCGGTGTATTCGCCGACCACGCGCGCGCGAACCGTCCTGGCCTCGTTCACCGGGGTGGATACATCGAACATCGCGCGGCGTTCGTTCCAGCTGCCCAGGCCCAGACTGGCGGTGCCGCTCAGCTCCTTGCTGCTGGCGCGCTTGTGCACCAGGTTGACCGCCGCCGACGGATCGCCCGCGCCGGTCATCAGGCCGGTGGCGCCACGCACCACTTCCACCCGGTCGTAGATCGCCAGGCTGCTCATGATCTCGCCGGAGCTCCACGGCTGGTCCCAGGTGGTGGGCACGCCGTCGATCATCAGCGCGTTGATGTCGAAGCCGCGCGCGGTGAATTGGGCGCGATGGGTTTCGTACTGGTTCACCGACACGCCGGTCACGCTGTTGAGCACGTCGGTGATGGTCAGGAAGTGCTGGTCCTCGATGCGCTGCTGGGTCACCACGGTGACCGCCTGCGGCGTCTCGCGCAGCGACATGCTCAGCGGCGTGGAGGTCCTGGTCTGGCCGGTGGTGTACGACCCGGTGCCCTCGGTGCTCTCGCCCAGATCCTGGCCGGCGGCCGTGACGGTCACGGTGGGCAGGACGACTTCCTTGTCCTGTTCCGCCGCCCAGGAGAGCGCCGGCAGCAGGGCAAGCCCGACCATCAGCGTAAGGGTTTTGATCTTGAAGCGATTGTTTGTCGAGGTGTTGAGTTGCATGAGGATGGGCGCACTTTATGAAATGTTGTTCAAACTGCCACGCGCTCCCTGAAACGCGTTTTGATAATGATAACATTTCTCATTAATAATTTGACAACGGTTACAGCGGCCATCTGTCGTCACGACTGATGGCGTGGATGGATGATTTGGCTGGAAATTGCTTTGAAAGCAACGGGTTGCTTGCTTTGTAACGGCTTGATGGAACGCGGCCGGAGCGTGGTGCGACGGAGGGGAGGGCGATCACCATGGGCTGCCTTTACGACGCTCTCCCAAGCAGCGCGACTGCGCGAACAGAGGAGGCGCGCGAGGCGCTCGTCGAGAAATGGAGGAGCGAGATATTTATACTTCTGAATCTTTTAGTAAGATTTTGGGGTGAAGCAGCGTGGAATGAAAGCAACACGTCGGGCGCGCCAGCCAACGCCACGCTCGCCGCCCGGAGAATTTTGCAAGCGCTGTCAAAGCACGGCGCTATCCTTGCCCGGATACGCCAGATGTTCCGATGGCCAGTTCTTCAGGAGCCCGGAAATGCCCCAGACCGTTCTGCTGCGCTGTCACGATCTCGAAACGACGCGCCGCTACTACCAGGAGACCCTGGGTTTTCATGCCCGGCCGACCGCCGCCGGCACGCTGACCGTCGAGCGGGACGGAAATTCGATGATCTTCACCACCGAAGACCTGTGGGGAAAGCCGCCCGGTCTTTCCGGCACGATCTATTTCACGTTGGCGGACGTGGACGGTTACTTTGCCGAGATCAAGGACCGGGTCGTCGTCGCCTGGCCGGTCCAGAACATGCCCTATGGCTCGCGCGAGTTCGGGATCGAGGATTGCAACGGGTACTACCTGGCGTTCCAGCAGGGGGCCTGAACGCGGAAACCTGGCCGTCGCGGCGCGGCAAAACAAAAACCCCTCGATTTCTCGAGGGGTTTTTGACTTCTGGGGTGGCTGATGGGGCTCGAACCCACGACAACAGGAATCACAATCCTGGACTCTACCAACTGAGCTACAGCCACCGCTGAGCGGTGTGTCATCCGGCTGGGCCGTCTGACCGAAACTTTTGATGCCATTGCCTGCAAGGACTGGCGCGCCCGACAGGACTCGAACCTGTAACCTACGGCTTAGAAGGCCGTTGCTCTATCCGGTTGAGCTACGAGCGCCCGGTGCAAAGTCTTCTTCTAACGCCGAAAGTTCTGGTCGGGGCGGTGGGATTCGAACTCACGACCCTCTGTTCCCAAAACAGATGCGCTACCAGGCTGCGCTACGCCCCGAACAGAGGCGCGACTATAGCCGCAACCTAGATATCGGTCAAGCAGGGCGCCCTGCGCATTTGAGCCCGGCGGCCGAAGAATGCGACAATACCGCCCGATTTTCCATCCCCGTCTTCCCACCGCCGGCGCTGCTCGCGCCTTCTTTGGAGCCCCTATCCGATGCCCGCAACGATCCTGGACGGCAAGGCCATTTCGCAAGACATCATCCGCGACGTTCGCGCCAAGGTGGACGCCCGCACGGCCGCAGGCCACCGCGCGCCCGCGCTGGCCGTGGTGCTGGTCGGCAGCGACCCCGCGTCTCAGGTGTACGTGGGCAACAAGAAGCGCCAGTGCGAGAACGCCGGCATCACCTCGCTGGCGTTCGATCTGCCGGAGACCACCACCGAGGACGAACTGCTGGCGCTGGTGCAGAAGCTCAACGCCGACGACAGCGTGGACGGCGTGCTGGTGCAGTTGCCGCTGCCCAAGCATATCGACGCCGAGAAGGTGATCGAGCTGATCGATCCGGCCAAGGACGTGGATGGCTTCCATCCCTATAACATCGGTCGCCTGGCGCTGAAGATGCCGCTGCTGCGCCCGTGCACCCCGCGCGGCGTGATGACGCTGCTGGAGCGCACCGGCATCGACCTGATCGGCAAGGACGCGGTCATCGTCGGCGCTTCCAATATCGTCGGCCGCCCGCAGGCGCTGGAGCTGCTGCTGGCGCGCGCCACCGTCACCGTCTGCCACAGCAAGACGCGCGATCTGGCCGACAAGGTGCGCGGCGCCGACATCGTGGTGGCGGGGGTGGGCATTCCCAACTTCGTGAAGGGCGAGTGGATCAAGCCGGGCGCCATCGTCATCGACGTGGGCATCAACCGCCTGGACAACGGCAAGCTGTGCGGCGACGTGGAATTCGCCGTGGCCGCTGAGCGCGCCAGCTGGATCACCCCGGTGCCGGGCGGCGTCGGCCTGATGACCGTGGCCACCCTGATGCAGAACACCTACGACGCCCATATCAAGCGCAAGGGGGCGTGATGGCGTACGGACTGCTCAAGCCGCTCCTGTTCACCATGGACGCGGAGCGGGCGCACGATCTGTCGCTGAAGACGGCGGATCTGATGCACACGCTGGGGTTCCTGCGCGCGTTCACCTCCACCGTGGCGCCCGATCCGCTCCACGTGATGGGGCTGGATTTCCCCAACCCCGTCGGCCTGGCCGCCGGGCTGGACAAGAACGGCGCGCATATCGACGCGCTGGCCGATTTCGGCTTCGGCTTCATCGAGATCGGCACCGTCACCCCGCGCCCGCAGCCGGGCAACCCCAAGCCCCGGCTGTTCCGTCTGCCGCAGGCCGAGGCGGTGATCAACCGCATGGGCTTCAACAACGAAGGCGTCGACGCGCTGGTGGAGAACGTCAAGAAGGCGCAGTACAAGGGCGTGCTGGGCATCAACATCGGCAAGAACTTCGACACGCCCATCGAGCGTGCCAACGAGGATTACCTGATCGGGCTGGAAAAGGTGTACGAGTACGCCAGCTACGTCGCGATCAATATCTCCAGCCCCAACACCAAGAACCTGCGGCAACTGCAGCAGGCGGACGAGCTGGGGCAGTTGCTGGCCGCGCTCAAGGAACGCCAGGCGCAACTGGCCGACCGGCACGGCCGCTACGTGCCGCTGGCGCTGAAGATCGCGCCGGACCTGGAAGCCAACCAGATCCAGGATATCGCCGAGCGGCTGGTGCAGCATCGAATCGACGCGGTGATCGCCACCAACACCACGCTGTCGCGCGTCGGCGTCGAGCACGCGCCGCACGGCAAGGAGGCCGGCGGCCTGTCCGGCGCGCCGGTGCGGGCCAAATCCACCCACGTGATCCGCGAGCTGGCCGAGCTGCTGCAAGGCGAAGTGCCCATCATCGGCGTGGGCGGCATCCTCAGCGGCGCCGACGCGGTGGAGAAGATCCACGCCGGTGCTTCGCTGGTACAGCTATATAGCGGGCTGGTGTACCACGGCCCGACGCTGGTGGGCGATTGCGCGGAGGCCGTGGCGCACGCTCGCGGGTGAGGGGGCGAATGTTCGTTGCAGGCGAACTGGCAGCAAGCCCCCGGCGGAGCCGGGTGCGAGAGGGACGTGGGGTGCGGGGACCGGCTGTGGCGGGATCGTCGGCGTTCATGGCACTGCCGGTTGCCGCCTTGCGTTCGCTCAGCGACAACACAGTGGCCGCCTATTAATCTTCTCGCGGTATTCCAGTCCGCGTTCTGCGGGGCCTGCGGCATTTGCCTCGCGGGCATCCCGGCCAGGACGCGGTCACGACGGATTTGAACAGGCTCCAAGCGTGCCGATGGAATTGAGTCACTATCTGCTGGTCCTGGTGGGCGCGGCGCTGGTCAACAACGTGGTGCTCACCCGCATCCTGGGGCTGTGCCCGTTCATGGGCGTCTCGCGCAAGCTGGAGGCGTCCATCGGCATGGCGCTCGCCACCGCCTTCGTGCTGACGCTGGCGTCCGGCTCGTCCTGGCTGATCGATCAGTTGCTGATCGCGTGGCAGGTGGAGTTCCTGCGCACGCTGGCCTTCATCGTGGTGATCGCCGCCATCGTGCAGTTCACCGAAATGTTCATCCACGCCGCCAGTCCCGTGCTGTATCAGGTGCTGGGCATCTACCTGCCGCTGATCACCACCAACTGCGCGGTGCTGGGCGTGCCGCTGATCAATGCCCAGGCGCGGCACGGCTTTGCCGAATCGCTGGTGTTCGGTTTCGGCTCGGCGCTGGGGTTCTCGCTGATCCTGATCCTGTTCGCCGCGATCCGCGAACGGCTGGAGGGCGCCGACATTCCCGAGGCGTTCAAGGGCGCGCCGATCGCCTTCGTCACCGCCGGCCTGATGAGTCTGGCGTTCATGGGCTTTGCGGGGCTGGTGCGATGAGCGTGCTGCTGGCGCTGTGCGTGATGGCCGGACTGGCGCTGCTGCTGGGCGCCGTGCTGGGCTTTGCCGCGATCCGCTTCCGGGTCGAGGACGACCCGCTGGTGGACAAGATCGACGCCATCCTGCCGCAGACCCAATGCGCGCAATGCGGCTACCCGGGCTGTCGCCCCTACGCTACCGCCATCACCAACGACGAAGCCGACATCAACCAGTGCCCGCCGGGCGGCGAGGACGGCATCCGCCAACTGGCCGACCTGCTGGGGCGCGAGTTCAAGCCGCTCAACGCCGCCAACGGTGTCGAGAAACCCAAGCGCGTGGCGGTGATCGACGAGCAGCTCTGCATCGGTTGCACCTTGTGCATCCAGGCGTGCCCGGTCGACGCCATCGTCGGCGCCGCCAAGCACATGCACACCGTGATCGCCAGCGAATGCACCGGCTGCGAGCTGTGCATCGCGCCCTGTCCGGTCGATTGCATCGACATGGCGCCGCTGGGCGATACCCCCGCCAGCTGGAAGTGGCGCTACCCGGTGGCGATGCTCAAGGTGGTGTCATGAGCCGGCTGCATGCTTTCCACGGCGGCATCCACCCGCCCGAACACAAGGCCGAATCGAACGGCGCGCGCATTGTCCAGGTGCCGCTGCCGCCGCAACTGGTGGTGGCGCTGAACCAGCACATCGGCCATGGCGCCAAGCCGGTGGTCGCGGCGGGCGACCGGGTGGCCAAGGGCCAGATGATCGGCCGCGCCGAAGGGCGCGTGTCGGCCGCGGTGCACGCGCCGACCTCCGGCCGCGTGCTCGCGGTGGAGCCGCGCGTGGTGGCGCATCCTTCCGGTCTGGCGGAGCTGTGCGTGGTGATCGAGCCCGACGGCGAGGAGCGCTGGATCGAACGCCAGCGCTTCGACTGGCGCAACGCCGACGGCCCGGCGGTGCTGGATCACCTGCGCGACCTGGGCGTGGTCGGGCTGGGCGGCGCGGTGTTCCCGTCGCACCTCAAGCTGGCCGGCGCCCGCACCCTGGACACTCTGGTGATCAACGGCGCCGAGTGCGAGCCCTACATCACCTGCGACGACCGGCTGATGCGCGAGCGCGCCGACGAGATCGGCGCCGGCATCGCCATCGTGCGCCAGCTGATGAACGCGCGGCAGGTGAAAGTGGGCATCGAGGACAACAAGCCCGAAGCTATCGAGGCGATGCGCCTGGCCTGCGGCGGCCAGGACATCGAGGTGGTGGTGGTGCCCACGCTGTACCCGTCCGGCGGCGCCAAGCAGCTGACCCGCTTGCTGACCGGGCGCGAAGTGCCGGCCGGCGTGCGCGCCACCGACCTGGGCGTGCAGTGCTTCAACGTCGGCACGGTGCAGGCGCTGTACCGCGCGCTGGAACACGGCGAGCCACTGCTCAGCCGCATCGTCACCCTGACCGGCGCCGTGGCGCGGCCGGGCAATGTCGAGGCGTTGCTGGGCACGCCGCTGTCGCACCTGATGGCGTTCGCCGGCGTCGCCGCCGACGTCACCGGGCATGTCTACGGCGGCCCGATGATGGGCTTCGTGCTGCCATCGCTGGAGGCCGGGCTGACCAAGTCCGGCAACTGCATCATCGCCCGCAACGCCGAGCTGTTCCCGCCCGCGCCGCCCGAGATGCCGTGCATCCGTTGCGGCACCTGTGCCGAGGCGTGCCCGGCCGAGCTGCAACCGATGGATCTCTACTGGTTCGCCCGCGCCAGGCAGTTCGGGCGCGCCCAGGAGCGCCATCTGTTCGACTGCATCGAATGCGGCGCCTGCGCCTACGTCTGCCCGTCCAACATCCGGCTGGTGGATTACTTCCGCTACGCCAAATCAGAAATCTGGGCCGCCGAGAAAAGCCGCGACGCCGCCACCCTGGCGCGACGGCGGCACGAAGCGCGGCAGGCGCGACAGGAGCGCGACAAGCGCGAGCGCGCCGAGCGGCTGGCGGCCAGGACCACCCCGCGCCCGGCGCCACCGCCGTTGCCGGAGCAGGTGACGCCGCAGGAAGCGCCCGCCGCGCCGGCCGCACCGACCGACGACGACAAGCAGGCGCGCATCGCCGCCGCGATGGCCCGCGCCGCAGCGCGCCGTGCCGGGCAGGCCGGAAAAGGGGAGGGTGGCGATGGCGCATAGCGTGTCCGTAGTGAAGCGCAACGTTAGGGCGGCGCGCTGTGCGCCGGGTGTTGCCCCCTACGCCTCACTCCTCACTCCTCACGTTCACTGACCATGCGCACTTCCCCTTTCCTGGTCCAACCGACGCCGTTGCAGATCGTCATGCTCAAGGTGGCGGGCGCCCTGCTGCCCGGTATCGCGCTCTATGCCTGGACCTTCGGCATCGGCGTGCTGGTGCAGATCGCCCTGGCGAGCGTCACCGCGCTCGCGGTCGAGGCCGGCTGCCTCAAGCTGCGCGGCCGTCCGCTCCAGCCCTTCCTCAGCGACGGCTCGGCGCTGGTCACCGCCTGGCTGCTGGCGCTGGCGGTGCCGCCGCTGGCGCCGTGGTGGATGGTGGTGCTGGCGACCGCCGTCGCCATCGGTCTGGCCAAGCATCTGTACGGCGGCCTGGGCCAGAACACCTTCAATCCGGCGATGGTCGGCTTCGCGGTGCTGATCGTGTCGTTCCCGGCGCAGATGTCGCGCTGGGCCGCGCCGCTGGGGCTGGGCATGGCCGAGCTGGGCGGGCTGGCGCAACTGGGCTGGATCTTCACCGGCCAGTTGCCGGCCGGGCTGGCGTTCGACGCCATCGCTTCGGCCACGCCGCTGGACACCGTGCGCACCGCGCTGGGCCAGGGCCAGCCGCTGGCGCAGATCCTGGCCGCGCCGATCTTCGGCGACGTGGGCGGCACCGGCTCGGAGTGGATCGTGCTCGGCTGGCTGGTCGGCGGCGTGTTCCTGTGGCAGCAGAAGCTGATCCCGTGGCAATTGCCGGTGGGCTACCTGGGCGCGCTGGCGCTGACCGCCAGCGCGTTCCACCTGGCCGATCCCGCGCATTACGCCGGGCCGGGCTTCCACCTGGCCACCGGCGCCGCGATGCTGGGCGCGTTCTTCATCGTCACCGACCCCGTCACCGCGCCGACCACGCCGTGGGGGCGGCTGCTGTACGCGGCGCTGGCCGGCGTGCTCACCTACCTGATCCGCGTGTTCGGCAGCTACCCGGACGGCGTGGCGTTCGCCGTGCTGATCATGAACATCGCCACGCCGCTGATCGACCAGTTGACCCAGCCGGCGGTGTTCGGTCGCAAGCGGGGGAAGGCGGCATGAGGCGCGCGGCGGCCAACGGCGTGCGCGGCGCGCTGACCCTGCTGGCGTTCGCGCTGGTATTCACCGCGCTGATGTCGCTCACCTGGTGGATGACGCGCGACATCGTGGCGCGCAACGAACAGGCGTCGCGCGTGGCATTGCTGGCGCAGGTGCTGCCCGCGTTCGACAACGACCTGCTGGCCGACGCCATCGAGCTGCCGCCGGCGCAGGCCGCGGCGCTGGGCGGCGGGCGCGCCTATCCGGCGCGGCAGCGGGGGCGGGTGGTGGCGTTCGCGGTCGAGACCAGCGCGCCCGACGGCTACAGCGGCGAGATCAAGCTGCTGGTCGGCGTGGCGCGCGACGGCCGGGTGCAGGGCGTGCGGGTGATCGCGCACAAGGAGACGCCCGGCCTGGGCGACTACATCGACGCGGCCAAGTCCGCCTGGAGCGCGCAGTTCGCCGGCAAGTCGCTGGACAACCCGCCGCCCGGCGCCTGGGCGGTGAAGAAGGACGGCGGCGCCTTCGACTACATGGCCGGCGCCACCGTCAGCCCGCGCGCCGTGGTCAAGGCGGTAAAGCGCGCGCTGGAGCAGGTGCGCGCCCATCAGGCGCAATGGGCGGCTGACAAGGAGCAGCAATGATGGACCGACACGCGGCACGCGAGATCGCGGCCAACGGGCTGTGGCGGCAGAACGCCGGACTGGTGCAGATCCTGGGCCTGTGCCCGGTGCTGGTCATCTCCAGCAACATCGTCAACGGCGTGTCGCTGGGGCTGGCCACCAGCCTGGTGATGCTGGTGTCGGGCGCGGCGGTGGCCGCGCTACGCCAGTTCGTGCCCAACGAGCTGCGCAGCCCCATCTTCATCCTGATCATCGCCGCGCTGGTGACGGTGGTGGATCTGCTGCTCAACGCCTACGTGCACGGGCTGTATCTGGTGCTGGGCATCTTCATCCCGCTGATCACCACCAACTGCATCGTGCTGGCGCGCGCCGAAGCGTTCGCCTCGCGCAACGGCGTGGCGCAGTCGGCGCTGGACGGGCTGACCATGGGCCTGGGCCTGACGGGGGTGCTGGCGGTGCTGGGCGGGCTGCGCGAGCTGGTCGGGCACGGCACGCTGTTGTCCGGCATCGACCTGGTGTTCGGCCCCGCCGCCCGTGGCTGGGTGATCCACGTGATCCCAGCCGACGCGCATTACCAGTTCCTGCTGGCGATCCTGCCGCCGGGCGCCTTCTTCGGCCTGGCCTTCCTCATCGCCGGCAAGAGCGCGCTGGACCGCCGCGCGGCACGACGCGCCGCGGGTTCAGAGGTCATGGCGGGAACCATGAATTCTGTGAGCAGGTAAACTTCTGCGTTAATAACCTGCGTGGACAGTCGTCCTGGCGAGCGAAGCGAGGCTCCCTCGCGGCGGCGAGGGCGGGGGGAGCGGAATCGAGCAAGGATGAGCCGTGGCTTGCGGATCGCTTATATCGTGCACCCGGCTTTGCCGGGTGCTTGATGCGGCAGGATCTTCCAAATGAAAAAGGCAGTTTCCAAATAGGCTCATGAATAAAGACACCCGCCGCATCTTCTACCAGCGCCTGGCCGAACTGGACCCCAAGCCGACCACCGAGCTGGAATACACCACCCCGTTCGAGCTGCTGACCGCCGTGCTGCTGTCGGCGCAGGCCACTGACGTGGGCGTCAACAAGGCCACCCGCAAGCTGTTCCCGGTGGCCAACACCCCGGCGCAGATCCTGGCGCTGGGCCAGGAAGGGCTGGAGTCGTATATCGCCACCATCGGGCTCTATCGCAGCAAGGCCAAACACCTACTGGAAACCTGTCGCATCCTGATCGAGCGCCACGGCGGCGAGGTGCCGCGCGACCGCGATTCGCTCGAAGCGCTGCCCGGCGTGGGACGCAAGACCGCCAACGTGGTGATGAACACCGCCTTCGGCGAGCCGACCATCGCGGTCGACACGCATATCTTTCGCGTCGCCAACCGCACCGGCCTCGCGCCGGGCAAGGACGTGCGCGCGGTCGAGGACAGACTGCTCAAGGTGACGCCGCCCGAGTTCCGCCACGATGCGCACCACTGGCTGATCCTGCATGGGCGTTACGTCTGCAAGGCGCGCCGCCCGGAGTGCTGGCGCTGCGCGGTGGCCGACGTATGCGACTACCGGCCCAAGGAAATGACGCCGCCCAAGGGCAGGTAGGCGGCCCGCCGGGATCGCGGGCACTATCGGACGGCCTGCCGTTCCTACCGGCACGGCTCTCAGCAGGAGTTTTTCATGTTATTGCGCAAGATCGACTGGCAGCGGGACCACGCCGCCTTGCTGGATTTCGACGCCGGCTACAGCACCGAGCGCATCTACCGGGTGGATAGCGACGGCCTGGGCTTCGCCCTGCGCGAACAGGCGCTGAGCCAGCCGTTCCGCAAGTGCTACGACCTGGAGGAACTGGCCGACGACGTGGTCGACGCCGATTGCGCGTGGCTGGTGGAATCGCCCGCCGGCGGCATCGACGGCTTCGTCACCGCGCATTACGAAGCCTGGAACCGCAGCATGGAACTGACCGGACTGTTCGTGCGCCCCGCCCGGCGTCGGCAGGGGCTGGGCCGGCTGCTGCTGGACAAGGTGGCCGACGTGGCGCTCGGCACGCCGGCGCGGCAGCTGTGGCTGGAAACGCAGAACACCAACCTGCCGGGCATCCGCTTCTACCTGGCGCAAGGCTTCGCGGTGTGCGGGCTGGATACCTCCCTCTACGATCCGAACGAGGTGATGGAGGGCGAGGTGGCGGTGTTCATGGCGCGGCCGCTCGGTTAGGACGGATCGCCCTTCGAGTGCCGCCGCGGAATGAGCGTCGACAGGCGGTTAGAGCGTGGTTTCGGCCATCGCGCAATCGATGCGCTCGATCCGCCCGCCGCTCAGGTGGAAGAACGCGTCCTGCGGCATGTCGCCGCTGAGGATGCCGGCGCGGTCCAGCCCGGCGTAGACCCCGCGCAACAGCCGGCCGAACAGGCCGTGCGACACCACGATCAGCCGCTCGGGCAGGGCGGTGTCGGCAAGGAAGTCGTCGATGCGCGCCAGCACCGCGTCCAGCGATTCGCCATTGGGCGAGCGGAAATGCCAGTCCAGCGCGGTGTCGAGCGACGGGTCGGCGGCCACCAGGTCGGCGCGCAGGCAGGTTTCCCAATCGCCGAATCCCACCTCGATCACCCGTTCGTCGGTGGCGATGGCGCCGGCCGGCAGCCCCAGCGCCTCGGCCACCAGCCGCGCGCTGTGCTGGGCCCGCGGCAGCGGGCTGGCCAGCAGGCGCCAGCCGGCCGCGTCGCCGATGCGGCGGCGCAGCGCCTCGCCCATATTGCGTGCCTGGGCCTGGCCGAGTTCGGTCAACGGCGAATCGCAGCGGCCTTGCAGCCGGCGCAGCGTGTTGTATTCGGTCTGGCCGTGGCGCAGCAGGTAGAACGGGCGGGACATGACGCTTCCTCGGAGAACGGACTGACAAACGGCGAGTATAGCGCCGACGCCCGTTGCGCCGCGCCGACATGCTGCCATTCGGGCCAAGGGGTGCAGTGGGGCGCGTAGCGACCTGATCGGCAAGGTAAAATGGCGCCCGCCCGGCCGGGCTCCCGTCGATCGCTTCCACAGGCCGTCCATGCTCCATACCCTCAATGCCCCGCAACAAGCCGCCGTGCGCTACCTGGACGGCCCGTGCCTCGTGCTGGCCGGCGCCGGCTCGGGCAAGACGCGGGTGATCACGCAGAAGATCGTCTACCTGATCGAGCGCGCCGGCATGGATGCCCGCAACATCGCCGCCATCACCTTCACCAACAAGGCCGCGCGCGAGATGCAGGAGCGCGTCGGCGCGCTGACCGACCCGGCGCGGCTGCGCGGGCTGACCGTGTCCACCTTCCACTCGCTGGGCATGCGCCTGCTGCGCGAAGAGGCGCGGCATCTGGGCTACAAGCCGCAGTTCTCGATCCTGGACGCCGCCGACGCCGGCAAGATCATCTCCGACCTGCTGGCCACCACCGACAAGGCGCTGGTACGCGCCACGGTGTCGCATATCTCGCTGCTGAAGAACGACCGCGTCGCGCCGGAGCAGGCGCTGCTGCGCGCCGACTCCGACGGCGAGCTGCACCTGGCGCGCATCTACCGCGCCTACCAGGACACGCTGCTGGCCTACCAGGCGGTGGATTTCGACGACCTGATCCGCCTGCCGGTGGACCTGTTCGAAAGCAACGAGGAAGTGCTGAAAAAGTGGCAGCAGCGCTTGCGCTACCTGCTGATCGACGAATACCAGGACACCAACACCACCCAGTACCAGATGGTGAAGATGCTGACCGATCTCTCCGGCCAGTTCACTGCCGTAGGCGACGACGACCAGAGCATCTACGCCTGGCGCGGCGCCAACATGGAGAACCTGCGGCTGTTGCAGACCGACTTCCCGAAACTGAAGGTGATCAAGCTGGAGCAGAACTACCGCTCGGTGGCGCGCATCCTCAAGTGCGCCAACGCGGTGATCGCCAACAACCCCAAGCTGTTCGAGAAGACACTGTGGTCCGACCTGGGGGTGGGCGATCCGATTCAAATCATCGAGGCCAAGAACGAGGAGCACGAGGCCGAGCTGATCTGCATGAAGCTCCAGGCGCACAAGTTCGAAGCCGGCACCGGCTTCAAGGACTACGCCATCCTCTACCGCAGCAACTTCCAGGCGCGGGTGATCGAGACGGCGCTGCGCACCCAGCGCATCCCCTACGTGATCTCCGGTGGGCAGAGTTTCTTCGACCGCGCCGAGATCAAGGACCTGCTGGCCTACCTGCGGCTGGTCGCCAACGAGAACGACGACCCGGCGTTCATCCGCGCCGTGACCACGCCCAAGCGCGGCGTCGGCAACGTGACGCTGGAGCGGCTGGGCAGCTATGCCTCGGAGCGGCATGTGTCGCTGTTCGCCGCCGTGTTCGAGGAAGGCTTCATCCACCAGGTGCAGCCGCAGCAGTACGAACCGCTCAAGACCTTCGCCACCTTCATCAACCAGCTGCAATACCGCGCGCGCAGCGAGCCGGCGGGCGCGCTGTTGCAGGATCTGCTCGCCATCATCGACTACGAGACCTGGCTGTACGACAACGACGAGCCGCGCCCGGCCGAGACCAAGTGGAAGAACGTGCAGGACTTCGTCGGCTGGGTGGCCAAGCAGGGCCAGGAAAAGGGCAAGGACCTGATCGAGATCACCCAGACCATCGCCTTGATCACCATGCTGGAAGGGCGCGAGGACGAGGAGGTGGATGCCGTCAAGCTGACCACCCTGCATGCGTCCAAGGGGCTGGAATACCCGCACGTGTTCCTGATCGGCTGCGAGGAGGACATCCTGCCGCACGCCAACTCGATCGAGGGCAACATGGTCGAGGAGGAGCGGCGGCTGATGTACGTCGGCATCACCCGCGCCCAGCGCACGCTGACCATCACCTATTGCGGCAAGCGCCGCCGCGCCGGCGAATGGCAGATCACCCATCCCAGCCGCTTCCTGCACGAGCTGCCGCCCGAGGACATCCGGGTGTCGGGCCGACTGGCTGGCGGCAAATCCGAACCGCTCGTCACCAAACAGGAAGGCCGCGCCATGCTCGCCGGGCTGATGGCCAAGTTGGGGTGATTGCCGGCCCGGGAGCCGGGTTGTAAGCTTACAAGGATCGATTCACCGGGGAATGGGCACCCAACCGGGCGGCAGCGGCCGACCCGAATGTCCGCCCAAACGCGTCTGGAGCGCCAACCCATGCTAGCGCCCTTGCCTGCCAACGAAACCGCGCGCGTCGCCGCCCTGTCGCGGCTGAAGATCCTGCATTCGCCGCCGGACGCGGTGTTCGACGAACTGGTCGGTTATCTGGTCCATGCCCTCAACGCCCACGGCGGCGGCATCTGCCTGGTGGCCAGCGACCGCGCGTGGTTCAAGGCCGCGCAGACGCCGCTGCTGCAATCGGGCGCGCGCGAACTGTCGTTCTGTACCCATCTCATCGCGGCCGAGGAATCGCTGCTGGAGGTGCCGGACACCACGCTCGATCCGCGTTTCGCCCACCATCCGGCCGTACTGGAATCCCATCTGCGCTTCTACGCCGGCGCCGCCATCGTGCTGGAAGGCGGCCTGCGCATCGGCAGCGTGTTCGTGGTCGATACCCGGCCGCGCCGGCTCAGCGGCGAGGAACGGCTGATCCTGCAATCGCTGGCGCAGATCGCCGCCGGCGAGATCTCGCGGCAGTACCCGCCGCTGGGTTAGGGCGGCTCGCCCCGGTGCCGTGACCGAATGCCGACGATCCGCAACCCCAATGAAAAACGCGCTGCCCGACAAGGTGCAGCGCGTTTTGCTGTTGCCGGCGGGGTTCAGGCGGGGACCGGCTCCACCGGGCGGGTCTCGACGAATGCCTGGCGCTCGTTCAGGCGCGCGTACAGCGCCGCCAGATTGGGATAAGTGTCGGCCCACGCGTGCTCGGGGAAGCGGAACTCCAGATAGCCCAGCAGGCAGCCCACGGCGATGTCGGCCAGGCAGTAGCTGTCGCCCATGCACCACTTGCGATCGGCCAGATCGATGCTCAGTTGCTCCAGGCCGCGGTCGATCTTGTCCTGCTGGCGCGCGATCCACTCGCTGGAGCGCTGGCGCGGCGGGCGCTTGCGTTCCTGCACGATGACCGTGGCCGCATCGATGATGCCGTCGGCCAGCGCTTCCCAGCGCTTGGCGCGGATCCCCTGGCGGTGATCGGACGGAATCAGCCGGCCCACCGGCGACACCTGGTCGAGGTAATCGACGATGACGCGCGAATCGTAGACCGGCTTGCCGTCGTCGAGGATCAGCACCGGCACCTTGCCCAGCGGGTTGTACTCGGTGACGATCGTGCCTTCCTCCCAGGGCGACGCGATCATGACCTGGCACTCGATACGCTTCTCGGCCAGAACGATGCTTACTTTTCTTCCGTAAGGACTTGTCAGCGAGGTGATCAGTTTCATGGGAACCTGTCTACGGCGGGTTTTGCTCAATTCTAGAGGGAGGCGGCCTGCGGAGCCAGCGGCGTTGTTCGGGCGCAACAGACGCCCCGGCTCATGATTACGTCATTTTTCTGACCGTTCGCCAATGGATTCTTTTGATAACTTTCCGCTGTCTCCTTTTTTGGTGTAATGGATTTCGGCCCGGGATGCGTGTTACGGCCGAGCTTCGCGCCCGGCGCTAGAAGCGTTTGCGCGCGTTCAGCGTGCCGCGCTGGCTGCTTTCCTCCTCGCCGTCGATGCGGTCGACACGCAGCCCCAGCGACAGGTCGTCCGGCAGCGCCCAGTCCAGCCCCAGGCCGTAGACTTTCTGCGAGCCGGTGGTGGCCGCGCCCTCGACACGACGGACGGCGCCGTCGGGCTGGTCCGCATAGCGCAGCGTCAGGTCGTCGGTATCGCGCAGCCAGTACTGGTATTCCATGCGCAGGCTGGGGGTGAGGCGGCCGGTGTCCAGCAGGATGGGCCGGTCGATGTACATGCCGACGGTGCCGGAGCGCGTCTGCACCGCCTGGCCGCCCACCGCCAGCGCGCCAGGCTGGGCGCCGTCCTCGCGGTAGTCGTCCAGTTGCGAGTGCGTCATGTCGAAGCGGCCGTAGGGGTTCAGGCGCAGCCGGTCCATCCGGTAGTCGTAGCCGAACGCCAGCGACCCGTAGGCCTGGCTGCCGCGCCGCCGAGCCGTGGCGTAGGCGTCGTCCTCGCGCCGCAGCCGGGACGGATCGTTGCGCAGCCAGCCGTAGCCCAGCGCCGCGTCCAGGTAGAACGATGACCACGGGCGGAAGCTGCCGTAGAAGGTGAGCGCCGCGTTGTCCGACTGCTGCGCGCTGTCGTCGCCCACCGCGTTGTCGCCGCGCCCGTAGCCCAGGCTGAGCCCGGCGCTGAACATGGGCGACACCAGGTAGTCCGCGCCCAGGCTCAGCCCGCCGCTGGTGAAATCCACGCCGCTGTCGGTGCCGACGTAGAGCGAGCCGGCGCTCCACAGCGACAGGTCGCCGGGCAGCAGGTCCGACAACCCTTCCACCGCGCGCTGCGACGGCAGCGGCAATGCCTTGCCGTCCAGGTACAGGCCCAGGGAACTGCGCGCACGCGGTGCGTGTTCCTGGTGCAGCTGGGTCAGCCGCGGGTTGACGTTGGCCAGCTGGCTGGTGGCGGCGCGGCGGGCGTAGCCGGTCTGCGCCCAGGCCAGCGCTTCGGCGTCGCTGCCGCTGCCCGGCGCCGCGCGCGGCGCCACGTCCACGGTGAGCGATGCCGGGGTGACGGTGCCGCCGTCGGCGCGCAGCGCGTAGCGGATCACCACCTCGCCGTCGTACCCGCGCGCCGGGGTGAAGCCCAGGCGCAGCACGTCGTCGGCGTGGGTCAGCGTGGCGATCCCCGCCTGTGGCGGCAGCACCGCCACCACGCTGCCGTCGCGGTAGCGGACGCCGTCCTGGTCGAGCGGCAGGTCGAGTTGCAGAGGGGTATCGGCGGCCAGCGCGATCGCGTCGCCGGCACGCGCGGGGGCGGCTGGACCGAAGCACAGCAGGACAAGCAACAGGAACAGGGAACGGGCGACGGCGGGCAAGGCAGCTCCTCGCCGGCTGGCGGCGGCCGTGCGGCCGCGACGCGATGACCGGCATCGACGCCCCCTTGGCCCGGCGCGTGCCGGGCTGCCCCGATTTTCCACGTGGATGGCGGGGCGTGCAAAACAGAGGGACCGCCGTCGCGCCGCCGGGTTGCCGCGTCCATCCGCCCGACCTGGCGGGTGGCGCGATGCGCCCGGCGGCGTGCCGCCTGCGTCCGGCTGGCGATTTGCCTAGTCGGGCGCCGAGGCAGCCGGAGCGTCGTCGTCCTCGAAGCGGTGCCGCAGGTCGTCCGGCAGTTCGCCAGCGGGGTGGTGCCGCCGCAACGCCTGCCAGGCGGCGCGCGCGCCGTCCAGGTCGCCACGGGCCAGCAGCGCGCGCACCCGCGCCAGCGCTTCCGGCAGCGATGCCGGTTCGCTGGCGGCGAACGGCGCCACTTCGTCGGCGTGCGCCTTGGCGGCATGCGATGCGGCTGCCGGTGGCGCGCGCATCGCCTGTGCTTCGCGCTGGCGTTGCAATGGGGCGACGGGCGCCGGTGCGGCCGCCGGGGCTTCGGCGACGGCTTGGGCCGGCGGTGTGTAGTAGAAGTCCATCGATGGCGCCGGTGCGGCGGCCAGGCTGTCCTGTGCGGCCGGTTCCGGCGCGGCAGGCGCCGGAGCTTGGGCGGGAGCTTGCGCGGGCGCTCGGGCGGCAGGCGGTTGCGGCGCTCGTTCGCGCTTGGGGGCGGCTCGCGGTGCGCCGGCGATGGTCTCCTGCTTGGCGGCGGCGTTCGGAATGGCTTCCGCCACGATGGCCGGTTGCTGTTCCGGCTGCGCGGTGGCCGGCGCGGTGTCGGCGGGCGGTTCGCCCTGGATGGCGGTCGGTGCGGGGCGCATGCCTTGCCACAGCTGATAGGCGAAGCCGCCGATCACCAGCGTGGCGCAGACGGCCGCCCAGCCGGGGCCGCCGCCCAGGCGCAGGCGCGCCAGGATGCCGCTACGGCGCGGCTTCACGGCGCGATGCGCGGCGGCGCGGATGGCGGCGTCCAGCCCGGCGGACGGCGCCAGCGGCGGCAACGCGCGGTAGTGCCGGCTGAGCGCTTCGTCGTGCGGCAGATCGTCGTGCTCGCTCACAGCAGTTCTCCCATGCAGGCCTTCAGCTTGGCCAGCGCGTAGCGGACCCGGCTCTTGACGGTTTCCGCGGCGACGCCGGTAAGGCGCGCGATCTCGGCCAGGCCCAGCGCGTGTTCCTCCTTGAGCAGAAAGGCTTCGCGCTGTTCGGGTGGCAGCGTGCCCAGGCAATCGAGCAGCCGCGCGCCGGCCTGGCGGCCGGCGGCGCTGGCCTCGGGGGTCGGGCAACGGTCGGCGATGGCGTCGGCGTCGGTCAGATCGCTGTCCCAGCGGTGGCGCTTTTCCCGGCGGTGCCAGTCGATCAGCCGGCGGTGGGCGGTCTCCAGCAGCCAGGTGCTGAAGCGCGCCCACGGCTGGTAGGCGTGGCGCTGGCGGATCAGCGTGAGCCAGGTTTCCTGGAACAGCTCGTCGCCGGCGGCGACGCTGCCGGTCTCGCGCACCAGGAAGCGGTACAGCCGCACGCGGTGGCGGGCGTACAGCGCGTCGAAGGCGGCGGTGTCGCCGTCGCGCCAGGCCAGCATCAGCGCTTCGTCGCTGTCGGGATCGAGGTCGGTGGGCATGCCGCTACTGTATGCGGTGCCGCCCGCCGCCGCGAGCCGCAGCTCACTCATCGCGCGGCGCGGCCGTGGCCGGGGTCAGCGTGTCGGCCAGCGTGACCAGTTGCTCGAACTGGGCGCGATAGCCGAACGGGTCGGCACCGCGCGCGCCGGCGGCGATGCGACGCACCGCCGCGTAGTCGAGGTCGTCCACGTAGCGCCCGCCGCGCAGCAACTGGCCGAAGCCGGCCACGGCGCTGGCGAAGCGAAAATCGTCGCTGGCGGCGGCGAAGCTGGGCCGTACCTGGCGTTTTTGCAGCGGGATCTCCAGCAAGCGGCTGGCGCCGCCGGCGGGCGGCTGGTAGCGCAGGCGCAGGTGGGCCAGCTCGCCCTTGCTGTTCCCGGCGGCAGCCGGCCTGGCGTAGCGCAGCGGCGCCACCCGCCCGGCGCCGCCGGCCAGGGTCAGCTCGTACAGCGCGGTGACGGTGTGGCCGGCGCCGACGTCCCCGGCGTCCACCTTGTCGTTGTCGAAGTCCTCGCGGCGCAGCGCGCGGTTTTCGTAGCCGATCAGGCGGTACTCGGCGACTTCGGCCGGGTTGAATTCGATCTGGATCTTCACGTCGCGCGCCACCGTCGCCAGGGTGCTGGTCATTTCCTCGACCAGCACTTTGTGGCCTTCGTTGAGGGTGTCGATGTAGTGGTAACTGCCGTTGCCGACGTCGGCCAGCTGCTCCATCAACGCCTCGTGGTAGTTGCCGGTGCCGAAGCCCAGCGTGGTCAGCGACACGCCGCTGGCGCGTTCGCGCGCCACCAGTTGCTTGAGCGTATCCACGTCGGCGACGCCGACGTTGAAGTCGCCGTCGGTGGCGAGCAGCACGCGGTTGATGCCGCCCGCGACATACGCCTGGCGCGCGGTGGCGTAGGCCAGCCGGATGCCCGACTCGCCGGCGGTGCTGCCGCCGGCCTGCAACTGGTCGATGGCGGCCAGCAGCGCGGCGCGGTCGCGGGTAGGGGGCAGCACCACGCCGCTCTGGCCGGCGTAGGTGACCAGCGCCACCGTGTCCTGCGCCCGCAACTGCCGCGCCAGCAGCTTGAGCGATGCCTGCAACAGCGGCAGCTTGTCGCGCGAATGCATCGAGCCGGATACGTCCACCAGGAACACCAGGTTGGCCGGCGGCAGCGCCTGCCGCTGGATCTCCTGCGCCTTGATGCCGATGCGCAGCAGGTGCTTGTCGGTGCCCCACGGCGCCGGGGCGATCTCGGTGTGCACCGCGAACGGCCGGCCGTTGGCGACGGCGGGGTAGTCGTAGGGGAAGTAGTTCACCAGTTCCTCCACCCGCACCGCGTCGGCCGGCGGCAGGCGGCCCTGGTTCAGCAGGCGCCGCACGTTGGCGTAGGCGCCGGTGTCCACGTCGATGGCGAAGGTGGAGACGGGCGCCTCGGCCACCACCTTGACCGCGCTTTCGTCGATGGCGGCGTAGCGCTCGCGCTCCTCGATAACGGGATACGGTTGCGGCGCCGGCATGATCGCCGGGCGGTACAGCATCTGCGCCTCGGCCTGCTTGGCACGGGCAGGTGCCGGCGCGGCGGCCGCGCTGTCCTGGGCGGTGGCGACTTCGGGGGCGGCAAACTCCTGGGCGGCGGCTTCCTGGCGCGGTGCCGGCGCGTCGGCCGGTGCGGCGTTGCGGGCGGTTTCGGTGCTGCCGCAGGCGGCGAGCACCAGGCTGACGGCGATGACGAGCGGACGGGTATTCATGGTCGGGCTCCGGTTGAGGATGACCATGGAACGCAGCCACGTGGAGGATCGGGTTAAGCGTGGAAAAAAAAGTTTCTGCCGGCGTCGCTGCCGTGGCTCCCGGTCACGTGGGAAAAAAAGGGCGCGGCATCATGCCGCGCCCTGCATCGCTACCGGATGACGCTCAGCGATTGCGGATGGCGTTGCGCACGAACTCGCCCGCCGGTTTGAGGTTGCTGGCGCTCCAGTTGCCGCTGGCGCAGGTGTTGCTCTGCCAGACCGCGCCGGAACGGAAGTCGTCCGAGTAGTTCCAGTTGGTCCAGCTGATCTTCTTCTGCGCCAGGAAGTCGAGGTACTTCTGGGTCATGGTGAAGTTGTTGGCGCCGTCGCCGCTGGCGGTCTGCGAGCCCCACTCGGTCACGAACACCGGCAGCTTCTCCGCGCCCTTCTTCAGCTCGTTCAGGTACTGGTCGCCGTGCGACGCCGCGTAGAAGTGGAAGGTGTACATGATGTTGGCGTAGCGCACCGGATCGTTGACGATGTCGTCCACCGAGCGGCCGTCGGACACGCCGAACGAACCCCAGCCGTGGGTGCCGATCAGGATCAGCGAATCCGGGTCGATGGCGCGGATCACCGGGATGATCTGCTCGCCGTATTCGCGGATGCGGGTCCAGCTCACGTTGTTCGGCTCGTTGGCCACGTCGTAGATGATGTTCTTCTGGTTGCCGTACTTCTGCGCGATGTGGGTGAAGAAGGTCTTGGCGCGCGCCAGGTTGTAGTTGGGGTCGCCGGGATCGAGCTGGTGCCAGTCCACCAGCGCGTACATGCCGCGTTCGGTGGCCTCGTCGATCAGCTTGTCCACCTGCGCGGTGAAGCCGGCCGGATTGCTTTCGTAGCCGCCTTCCTGCACGTAGAGCGAGATGCGCAGCACGTCGGCCTTCCAGTCGTTGGCCAGCGCGTCGAGCGAACCTTCGGTCAGGCAACTGCCCCAGCCGTACCACTGGATGCCGTGGGTGCTCATGCCGCGCAGCTGTACCGCCTCGTTGCGCTCGTTGCACAGGTTGAGGTTGTTGGCGCACACCTTGAGCTGGCCGTTGCGCTCGACCGGCGTGCCGCTGGGCGCTGGCGTCGGCACCGGCGTGGGGGCGGGCGTCGGGTTCGGGGTGACCGTCGGGGTCGGCGTCGGATTGGGTGTCGGGGTAGGCACCGGCGTGGTGGCGCCGCAGTTGCCGAGGGATTTCCACACGCCCCATTCGCCGGACTGCGCGGGATTGTCGCCCTGGGTCCACCAGCGGGCTTCGTAATTGACGCCGTTGTGCGTCACACGCTGGCCGCCGGTGTAGACGGCGCCGGCGCTCCACGCCTGGTAGCAGGTGCCGGGCGCGGGGGTCGGCGTGGCGTTGGGCGTCGGCGTGGGCGCGCGGGTCGGGGTCGGTGTCTGGGTGGGCACCGGCGTCGCGGTCGGAGTCGGGACCGGCGTCGGGGTGGGGGTCGGCGTGCCGCTGGCGGGGCCGATGTCCTGCCACAGCGTCGGCGTGGCGGCGGGGTTCCAGTTGGCGCCGGCGAAGGCGGTGTGGGTGACCAGCGCGCGGTAGTCGCGGCCGTTGTAGCTGACCACGGTGCCGGCGCTGTAGGTGGCGCCTTCCTGCCAGGTCGGGGCCGACCAGGCGCCGGGGCTGGCGGCCAGGCCGCCCAGGCCGATCAGCAGGGCGGCGCACAGCTGGCTGGCGCGCACTCGGGGGGATTGCTTCTTCATCGGGGGCTCCTCTCATCCTCTTTTTGGCCCGGCGGCAATAGTTGCCTGCCGGTGGCGCCATCATCGGTAGCGCAGACCGGGCCCCGCAACGGGTATGGCCATACTGTTTCACGGTGATACAGTGAAAACCTATGTTTATCAATTGCTTAGGGTGGTTCGGGGGCGAGGCCGATTTCACGGGCAGCGTTGCGCACCCGCCACGGTGCAACTTGGGAAAATTCCTTGTGAATCATGAATTTGCGCCGGTCCTGCCCAAGGCGCCGGTCGTCGCCGGCTTGCCTTGGCCGCGCCAGCCAAGCTACGCTTGTCGGCCATCCATTTGAACGTAGGACCTGTCTTGATCAATCCCAAAAACAAACCCATCGGGGTGGTGGACGACGACGAAGCGCTGCGCATCGTCTCGGATGCGGTACTCAAGCTTTGGGATACGGTCGACGATCTGTCGCGCTTGCGCCCGGCGCATACCGAGCATTATCACGTCACGATTTTTGGCTCCGCCCGTATCCAGGACCACACGCCGGCCTACCAGTCGGTGAAATACCTGGCCGCCGAGCTGGCCGCCATGGGCTGCCGCATCGTCACCGGCGGCGGTCCCGGCCTGATGCAGGCCGCCAACGAGGGCGCCGCCCAGGCCGCGCCGGACAACCCCGAAGCCTCGGTCGGCATCCGCATCGACCTCGATTTCGAACAGAGCGTGAACGACTTCGTCGGCCGCACCTACGAGCACAAGACGTTCTTCTCGCGCTTGCACCACTTCGTGCAACGCTCCAACGCCTTCATCGTCACTCCCGGCGGGATCGGCACGCTGCTGGAGCTGTCACTGGTGTGGCAGTTGCTCCAGGTGCGCAAGCTGTACGACACTCCGCTGATCCTGGTCGGCGACATGTGGCACGAGCTGCTCGACTGGGCCAAGCGCACCATGGTCGAATCCGGCGCGGCGCTGGCCAGCCCGATCGACATGCAGATTCCCATCGTGGTCGATACCGTCGAGGATGCGGTGCACCTGATCCGCGAGCATCACGCGCGCTGGATCGCCGACGGCAAGGCGCTGGGCTAGGGCGTGTCATCAATTGTGTCGCCGCTCGCAGCTTGCGACACGATTCACCGTAAAGAAGCGGGGCGGCCTTGGCCGCCCCGCTTCATTTCGTCTACGCCATCCAGACCGCGCTCACGGCGCCGGATCGACCTTGACCCACACGGTGTAGCCGCTGCTGCTGGTGCCGCTCGTGCCCTGGTTGCTGCCGGCGCGGGCGATGGTCGACTGGCCCACCGGCAGCCACTCGCCCAGTTGCCCGCGCACTTCGCCGTAGACGCTGTGCTCGCTGATGCTGCCGTCCGGTTCGAAGCGGCTGCTTTCCGGGTACAGGCGCAGCAGCACCTGGTTGTCGCCGACCACGCGCGGCTCGGCCCAGAAGCCGGTGCCGGCGCCGACCCAGGTGCCGCCGGCCAGCACGATGCTGTAGCCGGGACGGTAGCCGAAGCCGATCGAGGGATAGAAGCGCTCGCTGCCCAGGCGCACGAAGGCGTGCTGGCCGTCGAGCACCCGCACGCTCTGGGTGGCGACGCTGTCGCTGCGACTGCCGCCGCCGAACAGGCGGATGCCGATGCCGAAGCCGCGATTGGAAATGCCGATGCCGTCCAGCGCCAGGGTGCGGCCGCTGCGGCTTTCGCCTTCGCGCTGCTCCACGGTCACAGTCAGGTTGCGCGCCGGCTGATCGATGCGGGCCAGCAGGTCCAGCACCTGCTGGTAGGTGGCGGTGTCGGGGCTGCGCACGATGAGCTGGTTGTTCATCGGCTGGAACGACGCCTTGGGGATGGCGCCGCGCAGCACCGGCGCGAGGTCTTCAGCGGTGCGGTGCTGGAGGGGAACCACGTCCAGGCGCTCGGCCAGCGCGAAGCCGGCGACGAGGGCGAACAGGCAACAGGCGAGCAGGCGTTTCATGGCGGCGCTCCGGCTGGGGGCTGGATCATTCCAGCATATGCCCGATGGGCCCCGCGAAATAGCCGGGAGTTCCCGGCGCGCGGCGCGGGCGTGTCCGCTGTCACCGCGGCGGCGGGCGTGGTGCGGAACAGGCGTCAGCGCGGCAGCAGCAGCGCCACCGCCTGGGCTTCCACCGCCTCGGACGCGCCGACCGGCCCCAGTTTCTCGTAGGTCTTGGCCTTGACGTTGACGCAGCCGGGCTCGATGCCCAGGTCGGCCGCCAGGTTGGCGACCATGGCCGGGATATGCGGCGCCATCTTGGGCTGCTGGATCAGGATCGACGCGTCGACGTTGCCGACGCGCCAGCCGGCGTCGTGCACCCGGCGCACCGCCTCGCGCAGCAGCACGCGGCTGTCGGCGCCCTTGAACTCGACGGCGGTGTCCGGGAAGTGCCGGCCGATGTCGCCCAGCCCGGCGCCGCCGAGGATGGCGTCGGTCACTGCGTGCAGCAGCGCGTCGGCGTCCGAGTGCCCGAGCAGGCCGCGCTCGAAGGGAATGGTCACGCCGCCCAGGATCAGCGGGCGTCCTTCCACCAGCCGGTGCACGTCCCAGCCTTGTCCGATTCTCATGCGATGTCCTTGGTGCCGTCCGGCGACGGAATGTTGAGCGGGATGCCGCCGATCAAGCGCGCGACGGCTTCCAGGTGCGCGGCATCCACCGCGTCGAAGGCGGCGGGCAGGTGATGGTCCACGTCGAGTACGCCGGTCACCCGGCCGGTGGCGTCGCGCAGCGGCACCACGATCTCGGAGCGCGCCGCCGACGAACACGCGATATGGCCGGGGAACGCATCCACGTCCGGCACCACCACGGTGGCGTTGCGCGCCCAGGCGGCGCCGCACACGCCCTTGCCGTGGCCGATGCGGGTGCAGGCGATGGGGCCTTGGAACGGGCCGAGTACCAGTTCGTCGCCGATCACGCGGTAACAGCCCACCCACAGCCAGCCGAAGGTGGCCGCCAGCGCGGCGGCGGCGTTGGCCATGCGCGCGATCGGGTCGGGCTCGCCGGCCAGCAGCGCTTCCAGCTGCGGCAACAGCGCGCGGTAGCGTTCGTCCTTGTCGCCTGCGGCGATGTGCAGGTGTTCAGCCATTTGAGTCGGGGTGTTCAGTCCTGCTGTTCCGCGTGCGCGGCCAGCACCAGCGTGGCCAGGCGCAGGTCCTGCGGATAGGTGACCTTGAGGTTCCACGGGCTGCCCATCACCAGTACTGGCGAATGGCCCAGCCGCTCCAGCGCGCTGGCTTCGTCGGTGATGTCGGCGCCGGTGCCGCCGGCCAGCGCGTCGGCCAGCGCGTGCAGACGGAACATCTGCGGCGTCTGCGCCTGCCACAGGCCGGTACGCGGCTGGGTGTGGGCGATGCGCTCGCCGGGCCGCGCCAGTTTCAGCGTGTCGGCCACCGGCACCGCGAGGATGCCGCCGACCGGGTCGTGTTGCAGCCGGGCGATCATGCCGGACACCAGCGCCGGGTCGATGCAAGGCCGCGCGGCGTCGTGCACCAGCACCCAGGGGCCGTCCTGCGACAGTTCGGGTTGCGGTGTCGCTTCGCGTGGGAATACGTCGAGGCTGATGCTGATCGAGACCCGCTCCAGCTTGCGCGCGGGGGCGGGCGCCGGGGCGGAGGCGGCGGGATATTCGGCGCGCAGCGCCTCCAGGCCGTTGAGCACGCTCTGCGCGCGGGTGTCGCCGCCGACGCGCAGCACTTGCAGCCGGTCGAAGGCGGACCAGTCGTGGCTGTCCCAGACCTGGTCGTCCGGCGAGATCACCACCACCACGCGTTCCAGCTCGGGCACGGCGTGCAGCGCGCTCAGCGTGTGCCAGATCAGCGGCTGTCCGGCCAGCGGCAGGTATTGCTTGGGCTGGGCGCTGCCCATGCGGCTGCCGCTGCCGGCGGCGGGCACCAGGGCGATGGCGGTCATGCGGCTTCGGCTTCCGTCACGGGCTTGGGCTCGTAACTGCGCCACAGGCAGTCGCCCTTGACGATCTTGTCGAGTTCATCGAGGTAGGCGGCGTGCTCGGCGGCCTCCTCGGCATTGGGTCGGGTGACGATACGCGGCTTGCGCGCGGCGCGGCGGGCGGCGTCGGCCACCGGATCGCCGCTGCCGCCGTCGGCCAGGAAGTCGATCAGCAGGCTGTCCTGGCCGCGGGTCATCGCCAGGTAGACCTCGGACAGTAGTTCGCAGTCGATCAGCGCGCCGTGCAGGGTCCGGCCGCTGCGGTCGATCTCGTAGCGGTCGCACAGCGCGTCCAGGCTGTTGCGCTTGCCGGGGAAGTTGTCCTTGGCCATCTTCAGCGTGTCCACCACGCCGGCCACGTAATCGCCGATGCGGCCACGGCCGAGCCGGCCCAGTTCCTCGTCGAGGAAGCCCACGTCGAACGGCGCGTTGTGGATGATCAGCTCGGCGCCGGCGACGAATTGCAGGAACTCGTCGACGATGTCGGCGAACTTGGGCTTGTCTGCCAGGAATTCGGTGGTCAGCCCGTGCACGTTCAGCGCGCCTTCCTCGCTGTCGCGTTCCGGGTTGATGTAGCGGTGCAGGTGGCGTTCGGGGGCGGACAGCTTGCGGTCGATCATCTCGACGGCGGCGATTTCCAGGATGCGGTTGCCGTCTTCGACCCTGAGGCCGGTGGTTTCGGTATCGAGAATGATCTGGCGCATGGGGGGACTCCGGTGGTGCGGGACAACGGCGGCAAGTTTAACCTGCCGTGACGGCTCAGGGCAGGGTGTGAGGCAGCGGATGACGCCGGAAATGGACGACCGCCATCAGCAGGGCCAATGCCTGCAAGCCGGCGCTGAGGAAGAAGGTGGCGCCGATGCGCCAATCGCCCGACGGCAGGTGGCTGACCCTGGCCAGCAGCGGCGATGCCAGCAACGGCGCCACCACCAGCATCAGGCTGCTGATCGAGCTGAGCGAGCCCATCGCCACGCCCTGGTGCTCCGGCGACACCGCCTTGGAAATCTGCGCCTGCAACGCCGGGGCGGCGGCGAACGACAGCAGGTTGGCGAAGATGATGCAGTACATCATCCAGCCCTCGGTGGCGAGGCCATAGGCCACGTAGGCGATGGCGCCGGACGCGAAGCCGATGTACACCAGCCGGCGTTCGCCCCAGTGCCGCATCAGGCGGCCGAGCAGCACACCCTGCACCACCGCGCCGACCAGGCCGACGATGAACAGCGAGATGCCGTTCTCGCGTGGGGTCCAGTCGAAGCGGAAGGTGGTGTACAGCACCCAGGTGGCGTGCAACACGAACTGCGCCAGCATGAACAGCGTGTAGACGGCGATCAGGCTGCCGACGCCGCGCAACTGCGCCAGCGACCACAGCGCGGAGAACGGATTGGCCCGGGCGAAGGAGAACGCCACGCGCTTGGCGACCGGGTGCGATTCGGGCAGCACGAACAGGCCATACGCGGCGTTGAGCAACGATAATCCGGCGGCGACGTAGAACGGCAGGCGCACATCGGTGGCGCCGAGCAGGCCGCCCAGCATCGGCCCGACGATGAAGCCCAGGCCGAACGCCGCGCCCAGCGCGCCGAAGCCGCGGCCGCGTTGTTCCGGCGGAGTGACGTCGGCGATGTAGGCGTTGGCGACCGAGAAATTGGCGCCGGTGGCGCCGCCCAGCAGCCGCGCCAGCAACAGCACCCACAGGTTGGGCGCCAGCGCCATCAGCAGGAAGTCGCAACCCAGGCCGAAGATCGACAGCAGCAGCACCGGGCGGCGGCCGAAGCGATCGCTCAACGCGCCCAGCAGCGGCGCGCAGCCGAACTGCATCAGGCCATAGGCGGCGGTGAGCGCGCCGAACCAGTACGCCTGCTGGTCGCGCGAGGCGGTGAAGTCGCCGATCAGCCCCGGCAGTACCGGGATGATCAGGCCGAAGCCGATCACGTCGAGGAAGACGGTGACCAGGATGAACGGGACGGCGGGCTGGCGGGCGGTCATGGGTTGGCGGGTGGCAGGGCGAATCGACAGGCCGCGCAGTGTGTCACGCGCCGAGCACGCCTTCCACGCCGCGGTTGGCCAACTGATCGGCGCGCTCGTTGAAGGTGTGGCCGGCGTGTCCCTTGACCCAGCGCCAGGTCACCTGGTGCTTGTGGACTTCGCTGTCCAGCCGTTGCCACAGGTCGGCGTTCTTCACCGGCTTCTTGTCGGCGGTCTTCCAGCCGTTCTTCTTCCAGTTGTGGATCCAGGTCTCGATGCCGTTCTTCACGTACTGCGAGTCGGTATACAGCGTCAGCGCGCACGGGCGCTTGAGGGCGGCCAGCGCCTCGATCACCGCCATCAGCTCCATGCGGTTGTTGGTGGTCTGCGATTCGCCGCCGAACAGTTCCTTTTCCTGCACCTGGCCGTCGGACAGGTAGCGCATCAGCGCGCCCCAGCCACCCGGCCCAGGGTTGCCCTTGCAGGCGCCGTCGGTATAGATCTCTAGTGTTGCCATGTGTTTCCTGATGCCGGGGTGGTGCTGTTCGGGCGTGCAGTATATCGGGCTTGCCGATGGCCTGCCCGCCGGCAAGAACCCGGTGGCGGGAAGCGGGTCGCAACAGAAGGATGCCTCGCCGGCCGAGTGTGTCCGAGTACCTTCTTCAAGGAGCGTATCGTATGACCAAAACCTGGATTCTGGCGGCCGATGCCAGCCGCGCGCGCATCTTCGAAGTGGACGGGCGTACCCGCCTGCGCGAGATCGAGTCCTTCGCCCACCCGGAAGGCCGGGCGCAGAACCGCGACATCAATTCCGACGCCGAGGGCCGTTACGCCAGCGGGGTCGCGCCGCAGGGGCACTCCGGTCAGCCGCGCCTGGATGCCGCGCAGCACGAGGCGGAGCGTTTCTCGCGCAGTCTCGGCGGATACCTGGAGCAGGCACGGGTGGAGCATCGCTACGAACGGCTCTGCCTGATCGCGCCACCCCGCTTCCTGGGGCTGATGCGCAGCCAGCTCAGCAAGGAAGCGCTGCGCATGGTGCAGGAGGAGGTGCCCAAGGATATCTCGCAACTGGCGGTGCACGAGATCACTGACTACCTGAAACGCCACGGCACGCTGCACTGAGCGCCAACGACAAAACGCCCCGCTTGTGGGGCGTTTTTCGTTTCCGCTTCGTGGTGCAAAGCGGGGGAGAAGCGAAATCGAGGGGGAAACGCGGTGCTCGCTCGCCACGCTCACCGGAGCGACCCCACGCCGGTCGGAACATACGACACTGTTTTTCCCTTCCGGCAGGCAAGTTCACTACGACAAGCTCCCTCGCGGCGGCGAGGGCGGGGGGAGTGGAATCAAGCAGGGAAGGGCCGTAGCCGGAATACCGCTCGCGGTTCGCGCCCGGCTTTGCCGGGGGCTTGTCAGTGCATCACTTTCAGCTTCCGGCAAACTCGATTCACAGGCCCTTACAACGGTCTTTAGACGCCTGCAGCCGCATCTTCTCCACCACCGCGGCGGAGGTCGGCGAAGCGGTCGGCACCCGGCGCCACTGCGGTTCGATGATGCGCATGCCGACCACGCGCTTGACCACTTCCAGGCAGTACACGCCGCCGGCCGCCGGCCACCAGCGGTCGCCGGCGTCCTCCAGGAAACGGGTGCGCTCCAGCCAGCCGTTGCGCTGGATCGGCGGGCGATAGCAGACGAACTCGCCGCGCCGCGTCTCCAGCCCCAGCAGGGCCAGCCAGTCCTTCAGGCGCGGCAACGCCAGGAAGTGCCCTTGCCACGGCAGTTCGGTACGGCGGTGCAGCCGCTTCAGGCCCCACAGGCTCCACGGGTTGAAGCCGGTGATCAGCAGGCGGCCTTCCGGCAGCAACACCCGCTCGGCCTCGCGCAGCACCTGGTGCGGATCGGCGCAGAAATCGAGTACATGGGGCAGGGCGATCAGGTCGAGCGTCTGGTTGGCGAACGGCAGTTGCTCGGGGGTGCAGGCGATCTGGCAGCCGGCCGAGCGTCCGGCCAGCGCACGCCACGGCATGCGGTTGGACTTGAGGCAGTCGATGACCGGCAGTTCCAGTTGCAGCGCCTTGTAGCCGAACAGGTCGGCGGCGGTGCGCTCGAACCAGCCGCTTTCCTCGGCCGCCACGTAGCTGCCTAGCGGCGTGTCGAGCCACGCTGCAAAATACTGGAACGAATTGGCGTCGCCGTTGCCGGCGTTGCCGCTGGAGGATGTCATGCTGTCGCTCGAAGCCTTGCCGATACTGGAAGACAATTATATCTGGGTTTTGCACGACGGCCGGGCGGCGCTGGCGGTGGATCCCGGCGACGCGGCGCCGTTGTCCGCCTGGCTGCGCCGGCATGAGCTGGCGCTGCGGGCGGTGCTGGTCACCCATCATCACTCCGACCACGTCGGCGGCCTGCCGGTTCTCGCCGCCGATTGGCCGGAACTGGCCGTCCATGGCCCCCGGCGCGTGGCGGGCGTCACCCACCCGGTGGGCGAGGGCGACCGCGTCGAGGCGCTGGGCACGGTGTTCGAGGTGCTGGCGGTGCCGGGCCACACGCTGGACCACCTGGCCTACCTGGCGGCGCCGTGGCTGTTCTGCGGCGATACGCTGTTCGGCGGCGGTTGCGGCCGGCTGTTCGAAGGATCGCCGGCCCAGATGTTCGATTCGCTGGCGCGGCTGGCCGCGCTGCCCGCCGACACCCTGGTGTGCTGCACCCACGAATACACGCTGACCAACCTGCGCTTCGCACGCGAACTGGAGCCCGGCCATCCGGCGCTGGAAGAGCGCTGGCGTCGGGACAGCGCGCGGCGCGAGCGCGACGAGTCGACGTTGCCGTCCAGCATCGCGCTGGAGCGCGCCACCAACCCGTTCCTGCGCGCCGGCGAGCCTGCCCTGATGGCGCTGACCGGCACGGCGACGCCGCTGGCGTGCTTCACCGAGCTGCGGCGGCGGCGCAACGGGTTTCGCTGACCCTGGCGCGACGGCTGGCCGGCGTTGACAGTGCCCGGTCGGCCCCCGCACCATTCGGCAATTGTTTCAAAGCAGTGCGTCCGATGAAGTATTGCCTGATCGCCGCCATCCTGGCGTGCGCCGCCGTGGCGCACGCCGCGCCCAAGCCGGCGGCACCTTCCCCCGCTCCCCTTGCCGTCGAACCGGTCGATCCCATGGTCGCCGAGTTGCTGTTCGGCGACTACAACCGCGCGTTGTACGACGACCTGTGGGGCCGCGTGCGCGCCGGTTTCGCCATGAACGACCTGGACAGCCCGCTGGTCGAGAAATGGGAGAACTACTACGCCAGCCGGCCCGACTACCTGCGGCGCATCGTAGAGCGCGGCGGCCGCTACCTGTACTACGTGGTGGCCGAGGTGGAAAAGCGCGGCATGCCGATGGAGATCGCGCTGCTGCCGATGATCGAGTCGGCGTACAACCCCAAGGCCGAGTCGCACGCGCTGGCCGGCGGCATGTGGCAGTTCGTCCCCGCCACCGGCAAGCAATATGGCCTGGAGCGCACCTGGTGGTACGACGGCCGGCGCGACGTGGTGGCCTCGACCAATGCCGCGCTCGACTACCTGCAGATGCTGTACGGCATGTTCGGCGACTGGCAGCTGGCGCTGGCGAGCTACAACTGGGGCGAGGGCGCGGTGGGCCGCGCGCTGGCGCGCAACCGCGAGGCCGGGCTGCCGCTGACCTACGCCGACATCCGCAAGCCGGTGGAAACCGAGAACTACGTGCCCAAGCTGCTGGCGGTGCGCAACATCATCGCCGACCCCGAGGCGTTCGGCATCGACCTGGGCCCGTTGGCCAACGATCCGTATTTCGCCGCGATCACCACCGGCAAGCACATGGACGTGCAGGTGGCCGCCGAGCTGGCGCAGGTGCCGGTGGACGAGCTGCTCAAGCTCAATCCCGGCTTCATCCGCCCGGTGATCGCCTACAAGGACGACCGCACCCTGGTGCTGCCGATCGACAAGGTCGATCTGTTCAAGCGCAATCTGGCCGCGTATTCGCAGCCGCTGCTCAACTGGCAGCCCTACGTGACGCGCCCCGGTGAAAGCTTCGACGAGCTGGCGCGCAGCTACGGCATCGCGCCGTCCGAGCTGCGCGAGATCAACGATATCTCCGGCCGCGAGCAGGTGGCACGCGGCCAGACCATCCTGGTGCCGCTGGCGCCGGGCGTGGACGTGCAGGAGCGGGTGGCGCTGAACGCGCTGGCGGTGAACAAGGTGTCCGATCCGGTGGATACCGGCGAGCAGGACAAGCCGCGCGAAGTGCCGAAGAAGTCCGGCCGCTATCGGGTCGGCCGCGGCGATACGCTGTTCAGCATCGCCCAGCGTTTCGACATGAGCGTCGAGGAACTGAAGGCGCTCAACGGCATCCGCGGCAACCAGATTCGCGCCGGCCAGCAGCTCAAGGTGGACGGCAAGGCCGCGCCGGCCCGCGCCGAGAACGGCAGGAACGGCCGCGACAAGGCGCGCACCTACGTGGTCAAGCGCGGCGACACGCTGTCGGAGATCGCGGAGCGCTACAAGGTGGCGCTGGCCGACCTGAAGCGCTGGAACCCGCGCCCGCTGCGCCCCGGCATGAAGGTCTACGTGGAAAAACCCTGAGCGATCCCCGCGCCCTGACGAAAAACCCATCGGCGACGATGGGTTTTTTGTTGCCCGTTGCCGCGATGCGCCCACCGCCCACCGCCCACCGCCCACCGCCCACCGCATACCGCATACCGCACCACACACCACACACCACACACCACACACCACACACCACACACCACACACCACACACCACACACCACACACCACACACCACACACCACACACCACACACCGCCGCCGGGAAACCCCGCATGGCCCGGCTTGGACGAGCACGTTAGAATTCATCCAATCATTGGATGATTGGATGGATGCCATGCTGGAAAAGCCATCGCTGGTCGATCTCGCCGTGCTGGCGCTGCGCGAGCGCATCGCGCAGGGCGCCTACCCGCTGGGCAGCCGCATCCCGGTGGAGCCGGAGCTGGCGGCGTCGCTGGGCGTCAGCCGTAACACGGTGCGCGAGGCGGTGCGGGTGCTGGCGTTCTGCGGTGTGCTCGACGTGCGCCAGGGCGACGGCACCTACGTGGCCAGTCGCACCGATCCGGTCGCCGCCATCGGCGCGCTGTCGCGCGCCTCGCCGCGCGAGCACCTGGAGGCGCGGGCGCTGCTGGAGATGAGCGCGGCGCGGCTGGCGGCGTTGCGCCGCACCGACACCGACCTGGCGGCGCTGCGCGCGGCGCTGGTCGAGCGCGGCGAACTGGGCGACCACGACGATGCGGCCGATTTCGCGCGGCGCGACCTCGCCTTCCATCGCGCCACGGTCGCCGCCGCGCACAACCCGGTGCTGACCGCGCTTTACGACTTCTTTTCCGACGCGATCCGCGAGGGCGTGCTCAATTCGGTGCTCGACGAGACGCTGAGCGATCCCGACCTGGCCAGCCACGTGGTGGTGTACGACGCCATCGCCGCCGGTGACGGCGAAGCGGCAGCCGAGGCCGCCCGCCTGGTGATCCAGCCGCTGCTGGACGACCTGGCCGGCCGGTAGGCCCGAAGCCAGCCCACTCGTTTCCCCGCGTTCGCCACCGCCGTGGTGGCCGCCTCTTCGTTTTCAGGAGTTTTTGCAGTGACCCAGCCGTTGCACGATCTGCCCCAGCCCATCGTCGATGCCGAGATCGACGACGTTCCGCCACCGCGCCCGCCCGCCTTCAATCCGGTCATGCTGGTGATCGGCATGATCCTGGTCGGGCTCAACCTGCGTCCCGCGTTGTCCAGCGTGGCGCCGGTGCTGGGGGCGCTGCGCGGCGATACGGGGCTGGGCGCCAGCGCCGCCGGCCTGCTGACCACCCTGCCGGTGCTGTGCCTGGGCCTGTTCGCGCCGCTGGCGCCGCGGCTGGCCCGACGCTGGGGGGCGGAGCGCACCGCGTTCGCCATCCTGCTGCTGCTGGCGGCGGGACTGGTGCTGCGCGCGTTGCTGGGGCCGGTGGCGCTGTTCGTCGGCACCGCCATCGCCGGCGCCAGCATCGGCATCATCGGTGTGCTGCTGCCGGGCATCGTCAAGCGCGATTTCCCGCACCATCCCGGCACCATGACCGGCCTGTACACCATGGCGCTGTGCCTGGGCGCGGCGGTGGCGGCCGGCGCCACCGAACCGCTGCGGCTGGCGTTCGACGGGCACTGGCAGCCGGCGCTGGCGTTCTGGGCGTTGCCCGCGGTGCTCGCCGCCGCGCTCTGGCTGCCGCAGTTGCGCCGCGCCGACCAGGGCCATCATCGGCAGGGCTTCGACGTGGTCGGGCTGTGGCGCTGCCCGCTGGCGTGGCAGGTCACGTTCTACATGGGTTTGCAGTCGTCGCTGGCCTACTGCGTGTTCGGCTGGCTGCCCAGCATCCTGGTCGACCGCGGCCTGACGCCGGTGGCGGCCGGTTGGGTGATGTCGGTGTCGGTGCTGGTGCAACTGGTGACCGCGCTGGGTGGGCCGTGGGCGGCGACCCGCGCGCGCGACCAGCGGCTGGTGATCGCGGTGATGCTGGTGCTGACGTGGGCCGGCTTGCTGGGCTGCCTGTTCGCGCCGTTGTCGCAGCTGTGGCCATGGGCCATCGTGCTGGGGCTGGGGCAGGGCGGTACCTTCAGCGTCGCGCTGACGCTGATCGTGCTGCGCGCCCGCGATCCGCACGTGGCGGCGCACCTGTCGGGCATGGCGCAGGGCGTGGGCTACACGCTGGCGGCGCTGGGCCCGTTCGCGGTCGGGGTCATCCACGACGTCAGCGGCAGCTGGACGCCGCTGGGCGTGTTCTTCACCGTGTTGAGCGTGGCCGCGCTGGTCGCCGGCCTGGGCGCGGGGCGCAATCGCTACGTGGCGGCGCGTACCGTGGAGCGTGCGGGCTGACCGGTCACAGCCCCGACAATTGCTCGACTTCGGGACAATCGGTGACCATCTCGCCGAGGAAATCGAGCAGCCGGCGCACCGCCGGCACCAGGCCGCGCCGCGACGGGAACACCGCGTGTACCACGCCGGGCGGCGGCTCCCACGCCGGCAGCAGCGGCAGCAGCCGGCCATCGGCCAGTTCCTCGTTGCACATGTAGTCAGGCAGCCAGGCGATGCCGATGCCGGCGAGCGCCGCCAGCTTCAGCGTCAGCAGATCGTCCGCGACATAGCGCGGGTGGTGCACGAAAGTGTATTCGGCGCCGCCCGGCCCGCGCAGCAGCAGGCTGGCGCGGCCGTCCTGTGCCGACATCGCCAGGGTGTCCATCCACGACAGTTCTTCCGGCCGCGTCGGCTGGCCCTGGCGCGCCAACTGGGCCGGGCTGACCACCAGCACCGCCCGCGTCAGCCCCAGTTGCTTGACCACCAGACTGCCGCTGTCCGACAACGTCTGCCGCACCCGCAACGCCACGTCCACGCCTTCCTCCACCAGGTCGACCACGCGGTTGGTGACGCGCATGTCCACCTTCACCTGCGGGTTCTGCGCCAGGAACAGCGGGATCAGGTGGCCGAGCATGGTCTGCGCCAGGGTGATCGGCACGGCCAGGCGCACCGTGCCGCGCGGCTCGGCCTGGACCCGCGCCACGGTCTCGGCGGCGGCGCCGGCCTCGTCGCGCACCGCGGCGCAATGGCGGTAATACAGCTCGCCCACCTCGGTCAGCGACAGCTTGCGCGTGGTGCGATGAAGCAGGCGCACGCCGAGCCGGGTTTCCAGCTCGGCCACGCGGCGCGATAGCCGCGATTTGGGAATCCCCAGCACGCGGCTGGCGGCGGCGAAGCCGCCGCGCTCGACCACCTCGGCGAAATACAGCATGTCGTTCAGATCCTGCATGGGCGCTCCCGGCGGATTGTCCTGCTGGTGGGACAATCAATTGCAATTTGGCGATCTTATCAGCCAATCGCCTCATGGGCAGAATCCATCTCACCAAAACGAACGGCCCCGCGCCCCAGGAGAACTCTCATGAAACTGCTGCACATCGATTCCAGCGTCCTTGCCGACAACTCCGTGTCCCGCCTGCTGACCGCGCGCATCGCGGCCGAGTGGCAAGCACTGAACCCCGGCGCCGAAGTCGAGTACCTGGATCTGGCGATCGATACCCCGGCCCACCTGTCCGGCGAGATCCTGGGCGCCCGCTTCACCCCGGCCGAGGCGCACAGCGCCCTGCAAAAGGCCGAGACCGAGCGCACCGAAGCCTATCTGGCGCAATTCCTGTCCGCCGACGTGATCGTGGTGGGCGCGCCGATGTACAACTTCTCGATCCCCAGCCAGCTCAAGGCGTGGATCGACCGCGTGGCCCAGGCCGGGCGCACCTTCAAGTACACCGAGACCGGCCCGGTCGGCCTGGCCGGCGGCAAGACGGTGATCGTCGCGTCGTCGCGCGGTGGTGTCTACTCCGCCAGCGAAGCGCTGCGCGCACTGGACCACCAGGAGGCGTACCTGAAGACGGTGTTCGGCTTCTTCGGCATCACCGACGTGCGTTTCGTGCGCGCCGAGGGCGTCAACCTGGGCGAACAGAAGAAGGCCGAGGCACTGGCCGCCGCCGAGAAGGACATCGCCGTCGTCACCGCGTAACGCGACGACCGCTTCGGGCCGGCGGCGCGATCCGCCGTCCGGCTCGCAAGGCAATGCCCGGCCACCGCCGGGCATTGTCGTCTGGAGGAACCCTGATGGAACTGGGCGAACTGTTGTATCTGCTGGAAGGCGCCGGCGCGTCGTACCCGCTGGGCCAGGGCGAGCGGCTGGAGCCGGGCGACGCGGCGCTGCTGGCGCGCGGCGGCGCCACGCTGGCGGCGTGCCACGGCCTGGTGCTGCCGGGCTATCGCGGCTCGGACCAGCGGCGCTGCAAGTGCCAGATCCCGGTGGCGCTCGGCCCGGGCTGGCGGGCGCGGGTGGTTGCCGGCGAATTGGATGGCGTGACCGGGCCGCTGCCCTGGCCGCGACTGCTGGTCGACGTGTTCCTGGAGCCGCTGGCGACGCTGGCCCTGCCGGCCGGGATCGAACTGCGTGTGCTGGAAGGCGAGGTGGCGCGCGAGGACGGCGGCCTGCGGGCGCTGACCCGCGCGCATCTGCTGGCTTGGCAGGTCGCGGCCGCCTCGTGTTGAGCGGCGCGACGCGGGCGTGCCACATCCTGGACGGTACCAATGGGACGATGGGCGCGTCGATGCTAGAGTGGCGGCATTTCCAGCCAGCTGTGTCTTCATGAAAGCCGACCTCGCGATCCGCGCCGCCACGCCCGACGACTTCGACGCCATCTGGCCCATCTTTCATCAGGTGGTGGCGGCGGGCGACACCTACGCCTACGCGCCCGACACCCCGCGCGACGAGGCGGAGCGGCTGTGGATGCGGCTGCCGCTGAAGACCTTCGTCGCCGAGCTGGACGGCGCGGTGGTCGGCACCTATTACCTCAAGCCCAATCAGGTCGGCCTGGGCGACCATGTGGCCAACGCCGGCTACATGGTGGCCGAAGCTGCGCGCGGCCGGGGCGTGGCGTCGGCGATGTGCATCCATTCGCTGGATACCGCCCGCGCGCTGGGCTTTACCGCGATGCAGTTCAACTTCGTGGTCGGCACCAACCAGGGTGCGATCCGGCTGTGGGAGCGCCACGGCTTCCAGATCGTCGGCCGCATGCCCGACGCCTATCGCCACGCCAGGCTGGGCAAGGTGCCGGCGCTGGTGATGCACCGTCTGCTGTGACCTCCATGCCGCGCACCTGGATCGTGATGGGGGTATCGGGCAGCGGCAAATCCAGCGTCGGCGCGGCGCTGGCGCGCGCACTCGATGCCAAGTTCCTCGACGGCGACGACCTGCATCCGCGCGCCAACCTGCTGAAGATGGCGGCGGGTACGCCGCTGGACGACGCCGACCGCGCGCCGTGGCTGGAACGGATCAACGATGCCGCATTCAGCCTGGCGCTCAAGCACGAGGCGGGGGTGATCGTGTGCTCGGCGCTCAAGCGCCGCTATCGCGATGCGATCCGCCGCGACAATCCGCAGCTGGCGTTCCTGTTTCTGGACGGCGACTACGCCACCATCGCGGCGCGCCTGCGCGCGCGCCACGGCCATTACCAGAAGGAAGTCATGCTGCGCAGCCAGTTCGAGGCGCTGGAGCCACCGGGCGACGACGAGCCGGACGTGCTGCGCATCGTCATCGACGGCACGCCGGACCAAGTGCTGGCGCGCGCGCTGGCGGCGGTGCGCGGTTACGCGGCCGCGATGCCCGGCCAGGGGTGATGTGCCAGCGTGCACAGTGTCTGTCCGGCCGCCGTCACCTGTAGATAGCCGCCGTGTCCGGCGTGCCAGTCCGGCAGCACCCAGCGCGTGCCTTCGGCCTCCGCGTGGCGTGCCGGGCGGTGGGTGTGGCCGTGGATCAGCACCCGTGCCCCGGCTTGCCGCATCGCCTGCGCCACTGCGCCGACGTTGACGTCCATGATGTACGCGGCCTTGTCGCGATTGCTGGCGCTGGAGCGCGCGCGGATCTGTGCCGCCTCGCGGTTGCGCCAGGAATAGGGCAGGCGGCGCCACAGCCACTGCACCAGCGGGTTGCGCACGATGCGGCGAAAGCGCTGGTAGGCCGCGTCGTCGGTGCACAGGCTGTCGCCGTGCATCAGCAGCAACGGCGCGCCGAACGGCGCGATCACCGTGGGATCGGGCAGCAGGGTCAGCCCGGCCGCGCGGGCGAAGCGCGTACCGCACAGGAAGTCGCGGTTGCCGGCCATGAAATGCACCGCCACGCCGGAGGCGGCCAGCCCGGCCAGTTGGCGGGCGATCCGGGCGTAGAACGGATCGTCGAGCTGGTCGTCGCCGATCCACACCTCGAACAGGTCACCCAGCAGGTACAGTGCCTGCGCCTGCCGTGCCGGGCCCGCGACGAAGACCTCGAACGCGGCGACGGTGGCCGGGTCGGCGGGAGAAAGATGCAGGTCGGAGATCAGCAGGACAGGACGGGACATCGCGGCGGGCTTGGGCGGGATGGCGTCATGTTAATGAAAAACGCGGCTGCACGAGCCGCGTTTTTTGGAGTGAAACCGAGCTTATTGCTGGACTACCTCGGCCTTTTGCAGCACCACATCCTCCACCGGCACATCCTGGTGGAAACCGCGGCTGCCGGTTTTCACGCCCTTGATCGCGTCGACCACTTCCTTGCCCTGGCTGACCTTGCCGAACACGGCGTAGCCGAAACCCTGCGGGGTGGGCATCTGGAAGTTGAGGAAGTCGTTGTTGGCGACGTTGATGAAGAACTGCGCCGACGCCGAGTGCGGATCCGGCGTGCGGGCCATGGCGACGGTGTAGGCGTCGTTCTTCAGGCCGTTGGCGGCTTCGTTCTCGATGGTGGCGCGGGTGGGCTTCTGGTTCATGCCCGGCTCGAAACCGCCGCCCTGGATCATGAAGCCGTTGATCACGCGGTGGAACACGGTGCCGTCGTAGTGGCCGTCGTTCACGTACTGGACGAAGTTGGCGACGGTCTTGGGGGCCTTGGCCTCGTCCAGTTCCAGTTCGATCTCGCCCAGGCTGGTGGTCAGTTTCACGGTGGTCGTCATCGCATACTCCTTGGGTGTTTACTTGGCTTTGGCGGGCTTGGCCGCCTTGGTCTCGTTCTTCGCCGGCAGCTCGCGGGCGCTCTGGATCACGATCGGCTCGGCCGGCGCGTCGCCCGGCATGGTCTGCACCTTGGCGATCTCGTCCACCACGTTCATGCCCGAGACCACCTTGCCGAATACGGTATAGCCCCAGCCGTCGAACGACGGCCAATTGAGCGAATCGTTGTTCTTCAGGTTGACGTAGAACTGGCTGGTGGCAGAGTGCGGATCACCGGTGCGGGCCATCGCCACCGTGCCGCGGTCGTTCTTCAGCCCGGCCTCGACGGTGGCCTTGGCTTCGTTCTTGATCGGCGCGCGGGTGGGCTTCTGCTCGCCGTTGGCGGTATAGCCGCCGCCCTGGATCACGAAGTCGCGCACCACGCGATGGAACACGGTGCCGTCGTAGTGCTTGTCCTTCACGTATTGCAGGAAGTTGGCGACGCTGGCGGGCGCCTTCTCCGGATACAGTTCCAGCACGATCTTGCCCTTGCTGGTCACCAGTTCGACCTGGGGGTCGGCCGCCAGTGCGGAGCCGGCAAAGCACAGCAGCACGGCGCAAAGCAGGGATTTCATAGGTTGTCACCGATAGGTAAAAATCGGGCCAATCATAGCACGGTGCCGGTGTAGAATCCCCGGCTCCAACCGGGGGAAATCCATGCTCAAGCTGCCCGCCCTAGACACGCTCATCAACGAATTCGACCTCGTGCTGCGCACCCTGGCCGCGCCGGCCGTCAGCGCCCGCGCGCACCCGGACGCCCATGTCGAGGAAACGGAGATGGACGATGCCCAGCGCCGCCATGCGGCAGGGTTGATGCGGGTGAACCATTGCGGCGAAGTCTGCGCCCAGGCGCTGTACCAGGGACAGTCGCTGACCGCGCGCGATCCGGCCGCGCGCGAAGCGCTGCGCGCCGCTGCGCACGAAGAAGTGGAACACCTGGCCTGGACCGAGCGTCGCATCGACGAGCTGGGCGGGCACAAGAGCCTGCTCAACCCGCTGTGGTACGCGGGTAGCCTGGCGATCGGCGTCACCGCCGGCCTGATCGGCGACAAGTGGAACCTCGGCTTCCTGGCCGAGACCGAGCGTCAGGTGGGCGCGCACCTGGCCGGCCACCTGCGCCAGCTGCCGCCGCAGGATGCCCGTAGCCGCGCCATCGTCGAGCAGATGCACATCGACGAGACCCACCACGCTGAGTTGGCCGATCAACTGGGCGCCGCGCCGCTGCCGGCGCCGGTGAAGGCACTGATGGGCGCCACCTCCAAGGTCATGACCACGCTGGCCTACCGCCTCTGACCCACCCGCCGGGCGCACGCGGATGGTGCAGCGACACGCCCGCCGTTGATGCCTGTCAATCCTCCCTCCGACCTATAAGCGCAAGCTCGCGCTGTTTGCCACCTGGGATCCCCGAGCAATTCGGGCGGACCGGCTGGCCTGCGGCGCCGGTCTGATCCGCTTTGCAATCTGGCCGCGCCCGGCCCAGTTCCTCCGTTCCACGACTCGTACCCGAAGGCGGCAGCGGTTCCGAAGAGAGAAGGGGAGTTGGAATGAAGGTCAAGAACAGGTGGTTGATTGCCGCATCGGGGGTGGGTATCCACATCTCGATCGGCTCGGTTTACGCGTGGAGCGTGTTCTCCAAGCCATTGATGGCCCAGATGGGATGGAGCCTGAAGGAAGTGGGCTTCGCCTTCGGCCTGGCCATCTTCATGCTGGGCATGTCCGCCGCGGTGATGGGGCACGTGGTGGAAAAGCGCGGCCCGCGCTTCTCGGGCATCCTGTCCGCCATTTTCTGGTCGGTGGGCTTGCTGGGTGCAGGTGTGGCGGTGTCGATCGGCAACCTGTGGCTGCTGTACCTGTGCTACGGCGTGATCGGCGGCATTGGTCTCGGTACCGGCTACGTGACGCCGGTGTCCACGCTGATGAAGTGGTTCCCGGACCGTCGCGGTCTGGCCACCGGCCTGGCGATCATGGGCTTCGGCTTCGCGTCCTTCCTCGGCGCGCCGCTGATGGCCGAACTGATCCAGACCGTGGGCATTGCCAGCACCTTCTTCATCCTGGGCGGTATCTATGCCGTGGTGATGCTGGCTTCGGCCGTGTACCTGGAGCCGCCGCCCGCCGGCTGGCATCCGGACGGCTTCGCCGAAGCGCTGGCCGATGGCCGCAAGAAGCCGCAGATGGACCTGATGCCGATGACGGCCAACGAGGCGGTCAAGACCAAGCCGTTCTACGGCCTGTGGCTGATGATGTTCATCAACATCACCTGCGGCATCGCGGTGATCTCGGTGGCGTCGCCGATGGCGCAGGAAGTGACCGGCATGAGCGCGCTGGCGGCCGGCGCGGTGGTGGGGATGATCGGCCTGTTCAACGGCGGCGGCCGGCTGGGCTGGGCCTCGCTGTCCGACCTGCTGGGGCGTCCCAATACCTACATCGCCTTCTTCGTCATCGAAGTGCTTGCCTTCTATCTGCTGCCTTCGCTGACCCAGGTAGTGATGTTCCAGGTGGTGCTGTATCTCATCATGACGTGCTACGGCGGCGGCTTCTCGACCCTGCCGGCGTATATCGGCGACCTGTTCGGCACCAAGCAGGTCAGTGCCATCCACGGCTATGTGCTGACCGCGTGGGCGATGGCCGGTCTGGTGGGTTCGTCCTTCGCGTCGTTCCTGCGCGAAGCCACCGGCAGCTATGCCGCGATGACCACCGTGTTCGCCGGGATCTTCCTGCTGGCGCTGTCGGTGTCGGTGGCGATGAAGATCTTTGTCCAGCGTGAACTGGCCCGGCGTCATGCCATTCAGTTGAACCTGGCTGCGGAAAGCGACGCCGCCTGATTCTGGCGCATCGCGACGGGGAGAGAGGCCGGCGGCCTCTTTCCCTTTTGCCTTGATGAAGGCCGGCCAGATGCTTGATCAAACCCCTTGGCCCGCAACTTGTACCAATGGGTTTTATGAAGCGTTTCGCCGCGGACTGTGCGGTATACGCTTGGCATATTTGTTTCTCTAGTGGACCGATCCATGGCTCAGATCCTGACGCCTTCCTACCTCGTCAACTACATCAACGACGCCGCGCGCCACAAGGCGGAGCTGCGCCCACCGCGCCTGCTGGTGATGTCCGGCCTCGGCGGCATCTACATCGCGCTGGGCGGCCTGCTGGCGCTGGTGGTGGCCGGCGGCGCCACCGGGCTGCTGGCGAACAATCCGGGGCTCGACAAGCTGCTGTTCGGCGCCGCGTTCCCGGTAGGCTTCATCGCGGTGGTGCTGACCGGGGCCGATCTGTTCACGTCCAATTGCGCGATGCAGATGGTGCCGTGGTTCCGGCGTCAGATCCGGCTGGGCGAGGTGGTGCGGGTCTGGTGTCTTTCCTATCTGGGCAATCTCATCGGGGCCCTGATCGCGGCCTGGGCCTTCGCTTACCTGACCGGCATGCTCGATCCCGGCCAGCCGTGGACGCCGTACCTGCTGAATCTGGCCGAGCACAAGGTGCACCAGCCGTTCATGGTGGTGTTCCTCAAGGGCATTCTCGCCAACATGCTGGTGTGCCTCGCGGCGTGGCAGGGCTATTCGGCCAAGGACACGCTGGGGCGCATGGTCGGCATCTGGGTGCCGGTGATGACCTTCGTCGCGCTCGGCATGGAGCACAGCATCGCCAACCTGTTCTTCGTTCCGGCCGCCATGCTGGCCGGCCTGGATGTCTCGGTCTCCGAGTTCGTGTTCCAGAACCTGATCCCCGCCACCCTGGGCAATGTGGTCGGCGGCGCGCTGCTGGTCGGGCTGCCCTATGCCTGGCTGTACAGCGAAACCGACGGCAAGGTGGAGAACCCGACGGAGATCGACCTGCCATGAGTCGCTCCGCCACGCCCGCCCGCTATCACCCGCTGTCGGTGCTGATGCACTGGGCGACGGCGTTGCTGGCGCTGGTGACGTTGGGCTGCATCCTGGTGGCGACCCAGTTCCACCCGGCTCCGGCCACGCGGGAAACGCTGCTGATGGTGCACATGGTCAGCGGGCAGACGATGTTCCTGTTGCAACTGCTGCAATTGCTGTTGTTCAGCGCCTTCGGCACTCCGGTGCCAGACGGCATGGATGCGCAGCAGGTGCATGTGGCGCGCTGTCTGCATGCGCTGCTCTACGGCACGGTGGGTTTCCTGGCATGCAGCGGGACGCTGCTCGCGGTTTCACAGGCGGCGGGCACCGAGGTGCTGGGCTGGCGCGTTCCATTGATGCTCACCGGGCAAGGGTTGCTGGCACTGCGCGAGGTGCACGCCATGGCGGGCATGGGCTTCGTGGTGTTCTGCGGCGTCCATGCGTTGCTGGCCATCGGCATGCATTATTTCGGCCGGCGCGCCACGCTGGGCAAGATGGCGGTGGAAGGGGAATTGGTGGATTACCTTGCCGCGCCGCAGACGGATGGCGGCTATGCCCGGATCGACCGCCCCGATCTGAACGGCTCGGCCTGAGGACGGCCGATGCAGCTCACGGTAAACCAGCGTCTGGTGGCCATCATCATTGGCGCGTTGATCGCGCTGCTGGTGACCGGGCTGATCGCCTTCTTCAGCTCGCAGAAACTGTCCGAGGAACTGCGCCAGACCGACCAGATGGTGATCCACAGCCTGTCGACGCTATCGAGCATCGAGCGCAATTTCCTGCTGATCCGGGTCAACGCGCTGTACCACCTCTCCTACGACAAGCCCGAACTCAAGGCCCCGCACGAACAGGTGATCCGCCGCAACATCGGCGAGATCGAGAAACAGTTGAAGGAGTACGAATCCGGCCTGGCTGCGAACCGGCGCGACAGCGAACTGTTGCACCAGGATCGCCGCCTGTTCGACGCCTACCTCGCCGCGCTGGAGAAAGTACTGGCGGCGTCCAACGCGCTGGACCGCGAAACCGCCATCGTGGTGGTCGAGAACGAGTGGAAACCGGCCGGCGAGCGCCTCACCCAGGCGCTGTCCGAGCATGCGCGCTACAAGGAGCGGCTGGTGGACCAGGTGGTGCAGCAGTCGCTGCAATCGGGCCAGCGCAACACGCTGGTGGCGACCGTGGCGACCATTGCCGGCGCGGTGCTGGTGGTCGCCGCCGGCCTGCTGTTCAAGCGCAGCCTCGGCTGAGGGCGGGCCGCCGGATCAGGCGGCCTCGACGATCTCGAAGCCGTGGGTGATTTCGGCCGTCTTGGCCAGCATGATCGACGCCGAGCAGTATTTCTCCGCCGACAGCTTGATCGCGCGTTCCACCTGTTCGGGCTTCAGGGCCCGGCCGGTGACGACGAACTGCAGGTGGATGCGCGTGAACACCTTCGGATCCTCCGTGGCGCGTTCGGCATCGACGTTCACCACGCAGTCGCGGACATCGGCCCGTCCCTTCTTCAGGATGTGGATCACATCGTAGGTGGCGCAGCCGGCTGTCCCCATCAGGACCATTTCCATCGGCCGGGGTCCCAGGTTGCGTCCCCCACCCTCGGGCGGGCCGTCCATCAGGACCGCGTGACCGGATTCGGATTGGGCCAGGAAGCTCACTTCCTCCACCCACTTGAGACGCACCTTCATAGCTTTCTTCCCTGACCTGATAACCCATAAGAATCACGCATTCTAAACGTGGCGCTGCCCGGAAGGGGCGAAAAGTGCACGATCCGGACACCGTCATGCGGCTGAAACCATGGAAGGATAAGGGTTTATTCCTATGTTGCATTGCACAAGTAGCGCTTGCTAATGACGCCGGCTTCACATAGACTGGAGTTGCAACGTCGGGGCTTGCCTCGATGTTGCCTCCTCCATCCTCCTTCTTTGGTGGAATTCAGCGCAATCCGTCAGGGTTGCGTTTTTTTTGCCTGTATTTCACGTCGTCACCCACAGATGGGCCGGAAAAGCGTTTGACACGGCCTTTCCCAAGGGTCTAAAATCCGCGACTTTCTCGAATTCTGAATAATTGGAACGAGCAGTATGAAAACCTTTTCTGCCAAGCCCCACGAGGTGAAGCGCGAGTGGCTCGTTGTGGACGCCACTGACAAAGTGCTGGGCCGTCTCGCCGCCGAGATCGCCAAGCGTCTGCGTGGCAAACACAAAGCCGAATACACTCCGCACGTCGATACCGGCGATTACATCGTTGTGGTGAACGCAGACAAGCTGCGCGTGACCGGCGACAAGGCCACCTCGAAGAAGTACTACCGCCACTCCGGCCACCCGGGCGGCATCTACGAGCGCACCTTCACCGAGCTGCAAAACAAGTTCCCGGGCCGCGTGCTCGAAACCGCGGTCAAGGGCATGCTCCCGAAGGGCCCGCTCGGCTACGCCATGATCAAGAAGATGAAGGTGTATGCCGGTAGCGAACATCCGCATGCCGCGCAACAGCCTAAAACTCTCGATATCTAAGGGATAGTCACCCATGGTAGGTAAATACTATTACGGTACCGGCCGTCGCAAGAGCTCCGTCGCTCGTGTGTTCCTGGCCAAGGGTTCCGGCAACATCGTGGTCAACGGCAAGCCGCTCGACCAATACTTCGCTCGCGAAACCGGCCGCATGGTCGTCCGCCAGCCGCTGGAACTGACCCAGAGCCTGGAATCGTTCGACATCCTGGTGAACGTCAACGGTGGTGGCGAAACCGGCCAGGCCGGCGCCGTGCGCCATGGCATCACCCGTGCCCTGATCGACTTCAACGCCGAACTCAAGGGCGCGCTGAAGGCCGCTGGCCTGGTGACCCGCGATGCACGTGAAGTCGAACGTAAGAAGGTCGGTCTGCACAAGGCCCGCCGTCGCAAGCAGTTCTCCAAGCGTTAAGCTGGATTGCCTTGCCCAAAAAAGCCGCACGAAAGTGCGGCTTTTTTGTTGTCCGTTATCGATGAGCTGGTCATTGCGGGCGACAGCACGGTCGCATCAGTAAGGAAACAGCTGCTAGAATCGAGCGCTATTTCTGCGTGCGGCATAGGAGAACAGCATGATCAAGGTGGGCATCGTCGGCGGGACCGGCTATACGGGCGTGGAGCTGTTGCGCCTGTTGTCGCGCCATCAGGAGGTGACGATCCAGGCCGTGACCTCGCGCAAGGAAGCCGGCATGAAGGTGTCCGAGATGTTCCCCAGCCTGCGTGGTTTCGTCGATGTCGCGTTCTCCACCCCCGAGGATGCCGATCTCAAATCCTGCGACGTGGTGTTCTTTGCCACGCCGCACGGCGTAGCCATGGCCCAGGCCCCCGAATTGCTGGCCGCCGGGGTCAAGGTGATCGACCTGGCCGCCGATTTCCGCCTCAAGGATCCGGCCGAGTTCCAGAAGTGGTATGCCATGGAACATACGTGCCCCGAACTGCTGGCCGAGGCCGTGTACGGCCTGGCCGAAGTCAACCGGGAGGCCATCGCCAGTGCACGGCTGATCGGCATGGCGGGTTGCTATCCGACATCGGTCCAACTGGGCCTGTTGCCGGTGCTCGAAGGCGGCAGGCAACTGGTCGAGACCGACACCCTGATCGCCGACTGCAAATCCGGCGTATCCGGTGCCGGCCGCAAGGCCGAGGTCGGCACCCTGTTCGCCGAGGCCGGCGACAATTTCAAGGCGTATGGCGTCAAGGGCCATCGCCATTCCCCCGAGATCAACCAGGGCCTGAGCGCCATCCACGGCGCGCCGGTGTCGCTGACCTTCGTGCCGCACCTCACGCCGCTGATCCGGGGCATCCATTCCACGATCTATGCCCGTATCAAGCCTGAGGGGCGCGATACCGATTTCCAGAAACTGTTCGAGGAGCGTTTCGCCGGCGAGGCTTTCGTCGATGTGATGCCGGCAGGCTCGACCCCCGAAACGCGCTCGGTACGCGGCTCCAACATGGTCCGCATCGCTGTGCATCGCCCCGGCAACGGTGACCTGCTGATCATCCTGGTGGTCGAGGACAACCTGGTGAAGGGCGCCTCGGGCCAGGCGGTGCAGGTGATGAACCTGATGTTCGGCCTGCCCGAGCGGCAGGGCCTGGACGTGGTGCCGCTGCTGCCGTAACGATGCCACTCGCCCGCTTTTACCGCCTGCGCCGCGCAAGGCTGGCCGCCGCACCGATGGTGTTGCAGCCCGCCCTGGGCTGGAAGGGGCTCGCCAGCCGCTGGCTCTGCCTGTTGGTGGTGGTGGCACTGTTCGGTGTCGCCGCGGCGTATTGGGGCTACCAGCATGGCCGGCGTGATGTCACTGGCGGCGTGACCCAACTGGAAGGCCAGGTCGCCCGGGTACGCGAAGACCTGGCCGCGAGCCGCGAGCGTGAATCGATGCTGCGCCAGCAGTTGCGGGTGGCCGAATCGGCGCGCGTGGCGCTCGAAGAAACGTTGACCGAGGCGCAGGCCGAGACGGCCCAGGCCCGCGAGGCGCTGGCCTTCTTCGATTCGCTGCTGACCAGCAACGACCGGGCGCGCCCGGTGCGTTTCGCCGCCTGCGAGTTCGACTTCGCCGGCCCGCAGCGCTGGCGCTATCGCATCCTGCTGGTGCAGGGCGTCGATCGCACCGCCGACCTCGCGGGCAATCTCGAAATCTCCGTACAACTGAAGAACGCGGCGCGTCAGACGCAGCGCCTCGACGCATCGCGCCAGGCGATCAGCGTGCGCCACTACCGGCGCGTCGAGGGCGAGATCGTCCTGCCCGAGGGCGCCAAGCCGACACAAATGGATGCGCGACTGATGGTGTCCGGCGATGCCAAGCCGATCGCGCAATGTGAAAAGAAGACGGGAGGTGTGTGATGTTCAAGAACAAGAAGGGCAGCCAGCGTATCGACAGCCTGATCGGCAACGGCACCACGGTGAGCGGGGACATCCAGTTCGTCGGTGGCCTGCGGGTGGACGGTTCGGTGGTCGGCAACGTCACCGCGCAGGACGAGAAGAACGGCACGCTGGTGGTGTCGGAAAAGGCCCAGGTGCGCGGTAAGGTCAATTGCAGCCACCTGATCCTGAACGGCGAGATCAACGGCCCGATCGAAGTCACCCAGTACGTCGAATTGCAGCCCAAGGCGCGTGTCCTGGGCGACCTCACCTACAAGGTGCTGGAAATGCATCCCGGCGCGTTGATCGAAGGGCGCCTGGTGCCGCTGGCGGGCGCGCGCATGGTGACCGTCACGCCAGAAGTGCCGGCTGAGGAAGCCTGAGCCGCATTGACCGGAACCTGTGGCCTGCGAGATAATCCTAGTTAATTAGTCAACTATTCTGTGGAGCGCCTCGATGAATATGGCCACCGACATGCCCATCCCCTTTGTCTTCACCGACAATGCCGCGTCCAAGGTCAAGGAACTGATCGACGAGGAAGGCAATCCCGACCTGAAGCTGCGCGTGTTCGTCACGGGCGGCGGTTGCTCCGGCTTCCAGTACGGTTTTACCTTCGACGAGATCGTCAATGACGACGACACCGCCGTGGACAAGGGCGGCGTGACGTTGCTGATCGACCCGATGAGCTACCAGTACCTGGTCGGCGCCGAGATCGACTACGTGGAAAGCCTGGAAGGCTCGCAGTTCACCATCAAGAACCCGAACGCCGTCTCCACCTGTGGTTGCGGTTCCTCGTTCTCGGTCTGATCCGCAGTCCGCACCGCCCGAAAAGGAAGCCGCTCCGGCTTCCTTTTTTATTGCCCGTTCGCCGCAGATAATGGAAACCTGACAAGACAGGGAGCAGCGCAATGTTCGAATCGGCGGAACTGGGTCACGAAATCGACAAGGCCAGCTATCGGGAGGAAGCACTGCGCTTGCGCGAAGCGCTGCTGACCGCGCAGCTCGACCTCAAGCAGCGCGGCGATTTTCCGGTGGTGATCATCCTGGCGGGCGTTCCGGCCGCGGGCAAGGGCGAGACCGCCAACATGCTCACTGAATGGATGGACCCGCGTCACATCGCCACCCACGCCTTCGGCCAGGCTAACGACGAAGAAAGCGCGCGCGCGCCGTTCTGGCGGTTCTGGCGGGTGCTGCCGGAGAAAGGCACCATCGGCATCATGTTCGGCGGCTGGTACGCCGATCCGCTGTGGCACTGGGACGACTGGGACGAGCCGCGACTGGCGCGCCGCATCGAGCGCATCGTCCGCCTGGAGAAGATGCTGGCCGACGAAGGCGCGCTGGTGCTGAAGTTCTGGCTGCATCTGTCGCGCGACAAGTTGCGCCAGCGGCTGAAGACGCTGGAGGGCGACACCCGCACCGCCTGGCGCGTCACCCGCGAGGACAAGCGCTTCCTCAAGGAATACGACCAGCGCATCGCCCAGTGCCGCGCGCTGCTCACTCGCACCAACCTGGCCGACGCTCCGTGGCGCGTCATCGAAGGCTGGGATGCCAACTACCGCGACCTGTCGGTGGCCCGACAGGTGCACGACGCTATCGTCCACCAGCTCGAACGCGAGAACGTCAGCCAGAACCACGTCGATGCGCCACCGCTGGTGCATTCCATCGACGGGGTGCGCCTGCTCGACACCTTGCAACTGGACCACACGCTGACCAAGGCCAAGTTCAAGGATCGGCTGGAGCTGGCGCAGGGGCGGCTCAACGGCCTGATGCGCGAGGTGGCGCAGCGCAGGATCGCCGTGGTGGCGGTGTTCGAAGGCATGGACGCGGCGGGCAAGGGCGGCGCCATCCGCCGCGTGACCGCCGCGCTCGACGCCCGGCAGTACCGTGTGGTGCCGATCGCCGCGCCCACCGACGAGGAAAAGGCCCAGCCCTACCTGTGGCGTTTCTGGCGGCATCTGCCGCCACATGGTCGCCTCGCGGTGTTCGATCGTTCCTGGTACGGCCGGGTGCTGGTCGAGCGCATCGAAGGCTTCGCCACTTATGCCGAGTGGATGCGCGCCTACAACGAGATCAACGACTTCGAGGCGCAACTGGTGGATGCCGGCACCGTGGTCATCAAATTCTGGCTGGCCATCGACAAGGACGAACAACTGCGGCGCTTCAAGGAGCGCGAGGCCACTGGCTACAAGCGCTTCAAGATCACCGACGAGGATTGGCGCAACCGCGACAAGTGGGACGACTACGTGGAGGCCGCCAGCGACATGATCGAAAGAACCAATACACCTTACGCGCCTTGGCATCAGATCGGCGCCAACAACAAGTATCATGCGCGTATTGCTGTGTTGGACGCGCTGTGCGATGCCATCGAGCAACGACTGAAACAAGAGGACTGACCATGCCGCTGCCGCTCGACGCCACCGCGCTCGATCAACTGTTCCGCGAAGCCCGCACCTACAACCGCTGGCTGCCGCGCGAAGTGGACGACGCCACCCTGCGCACATTGTACGAGCTGTTGCGCAATGGCCCGACCGCGGCCAACAGCTCGCCGGCACGCGTGGTATTCGTCAAGTCGGCCGAGGCCAAGGCCAGGCTCAAGCCCTGCCTGGACGCGGGCAACGTCGACAAGACCATGGCCGCGCCGGTGACCGCCATCGTGGCCTACGACCTGGCATTCTACGAACAGCTCGGCACTCTGTTCGCTCACAATCCCGGCGCGCGGGGCTGGTTCGAAGGCAAGGACAACACCGCCCACCTGCTGCGCAACGGCAGCCTGCAAGGCGCCTATCTCATCGTGGCGGCCCGCGCCCTGGGCCTGGATTGCGGCCCGATGTCGGGCTTCGACGCCGCCGCCGTCGATGCGGCGTTCTTCTCCGGCAGCCGTTGGCGCGCCAACTTCCTGGTCAACCTGGGCTACGGCGACGCCACCGACATGCGCCCGCGCAATCCGCGCCTGTCGTTCGAGGACGCATGCCGCATCGAGTAAGCGATAGCGCAGGCGACCAAAACCCGGCACGCAGTGGGGGAGGAACATGACCGGGAAGAGCAGGGCAGGGGGCCGCAGCGAGTGGACGCTGTGGCGCGCACTGGAGGAATGGCGGGCCAAGAAGCGCGAACTGGAGCCGATGTTCGCCGCGGCGGGGCTGGGGGACGAGCAGGAAACCCTGGCCAACCGCGCCATGGTGGATCTCAAGCGCGCTCCGCCCACGCCACCGCTGGTGTCGGGCGATACCCAGCGCGACATCGAAGAAGCCAGACGCTACCGCGAGGCGTACTACCGCCATTTCGACGAAAGCCTGTACAAGATCGAAGCCCTGTTGCGCCTGCCGTGGGTGCCGGAGATGGAACCACTGGCCGAGGCGATCCGGGGCGAGATCGCCATGCTGCGCGAATGGATGACCGAGCACCCGGGCAGCCGTCCCGATTTCGGGCGGCTGGAGGCGCTGGTGCAGCACTACGTCAAGCTGGATCACCCCGAGCTGCCATTGCCCGAAGGACTGCTGGAAGGGCGCCGCCGGGCGTTGATGGATATCGCCGGCTACCCGCTGCTGGTGCAGCACGCGCTGAAGGACCCGTTCAACGAGGCGGTGCCGCCGCTGACCAGCGACGCTTTCCGTACCGAGTTCGACGCACGGGTGCAGACCTACCTGGATACCGCCTGGCTGCATTCCAAGGTAGTGACGCACTGGTACGCCACGCTGGCGCTGGACGCCGCGCTGGCGCGCAAGAAGCGCGACTCCACCGACCGCGCGCGCCTGGCCAGCCTGCTGCGCCGGCGCTGGCCCACACTCTCGGTGCTGTTGCCCGGCTTCGAGCAGGCCGACCAGTTGTGGTACCTGGTCCTCAGCGGTCTGACTTTCTTTGCCCTGTTCGCCGAGTGGTGGATTCCCGCCGGCTTGCTGGTGGTGTGGCTGTCGGCATCCATCGGCGCGCATCGCCGCGAAAAGAAAGAGATGGAAGCGCGCCAGGCCTACCTCTCCACCCAGGTCGCCACCATGAAGCGGATGCGCGACCGCTTCGTCTCCGGCGTCACCCAGCCGGACAAGCTGGCGTTCCAGTTGCGGCAGATCGACGAGGGCGGCGAATACGTCGACGACATCCTGTACCGCCTGCTCAATCTGCACACCTACGACACCGAGGAATAATGGCCGGGCCGCGATCGCCCGCCCGGGCGCTCAGGCCGGCGTCGGGTGCGGCATGCCGTCGACGAAGCACAGCAGCTCGCCGCTGCGCATCTGTTGCCACGCCTCGTTGTCGGTCAACGGTCGTGTGGCGATCACCGCCACCCGGTCGCGCGGCGTGGTGACGCGGGCGAAATCGATGCTGACGTCGGCATCGGAAAGATGGGCGGTGGAGAACGGCGATTCGCGCACCACGTAGAACAGGTCGGTGCTGCAATGTGCGAACAGTGCACGGCCGTCGGACAACAGGAAGTTGAAGGTGCCCGAGCGCGACAGGCTGCCGGCGAACTCGGCCACCGCCTGATGCAGCTGCGCCAGGCCAGGCGGTTCGCTGTAGCGCTGGCTCAGCTCGTTGAGCAGGGCGCAGAACGCGTGCTCGCTGTCGGTGCTGCCCACCGGGGTGAAGCGCCCGCCATCCAGCCCGGGGCGCTCGGCCAGGTTGCCGTTGTGCGCGAACAGCCAGTAACGACCCCACAATTCGCGCTGGAACGGGTGGGTATTAGCCAGCGACACCGTGCCCTGCGTGGCCTTGCGGATGTGCGCGATCACGTTGCGGCTCTGGATCGGATAGTTCTTCACCAGATCCGCCACCGGCGAAATGCTGGATGGCAGATAGTCGAGGAACACCCGGCAGCCGCCGTCCTCGAAGAACGCGATGCCCCAGCCGTCGGCGTGCTCGTCGGTCTCGCCGCCGCGGCGGCGGAAGCCCTCGAACGAGAACACGATGTCGGTGGGAACGTTGCAGTTCATGCCCAGCAACTGGCACATCGCGGCAGGTCTCCAGTGAGGTGATGATGCGAATGCATCGTGTTGACACCTTACAACAAAAACGCCCGGTCGCGACCGGGCGTTTCGTCGGGAGAAGGAAGGATCAGCCTTCCAGCGCCCCGGCGCCGATGTTGTAGCCCGCATCCACGTGGACCACGTTGCCGGTCATGCCGGAAGACAGCGGCGACAGCAGGAACGCGGCCACGTTGCCGACTTCTTCCTGGCTCACGTTGCGCTTGAGCGGCGTGGCATCGGCGGCGGCCTTGAGCAGCTTGCCGAAGTTGGCGATGCCGGCGGCGGCCAGCGTCTTGATCGGACCGGCGGAGATCCCGAACACCCGGATACCCTTGTCCGGGCCGAGCGCGGCGGCCATGTAGCGCACATTGGCTTCCAGGCTGGCCTTGGCCAGGCCCATCACGTTGTAGTTGGGGATGGCGCGCTCGGCGCCCAGGTAGGACAGCGTCACCAGCGAGGCGCCTTCGGTCAGCATCGGGCGCGCGCCCTTGGCCAGCGCGGCAAAGCTGTAGGAACTGATGTCGTGGGCGATGTGGAAGGCTTCGCGGCTGACCGCGTCCAGGTAATCGCCCTTGAGCGCGTCGCGCGGAGCGAAGGCGATCGAGTGCACCAGGCCGTCCAGGCTGTCCCAATGTTGCTTCAGCGACACGAACAGCGCGTCGATCTGCTCGTCGCTCGACACATCGCACGGCAGAACCAGCGTGGAATCGAAATCCGCGGCCAGTTTGGCCACGCGTTCCTTCATGTCCTCGTTCACGTAGGTGAAGGCCAGCTCTGCGCCCTCGCGGCGACAGGCCGTGGCGATGCCATAGGCGATGGAGCGGTCGGACAACAGTCCACAAATGAGGATCTTCTTGCCGGCTAGAAAGCCCATGTTTCATCCTTGCTGATCGAACAATCGCGCGATTATAACGAACCGCGCAGCAAAATCCCGGCCTTGGCCGGGATTTTCGTTGCGAAAGCCGCACGAGATGTGCCCCCTGGCGCGCGCCGGACTACTGCGCCGGGGTTTCCAGCGGATAGGGCGCCGGCAGCAGCGTCAGCGCCGGGCCGTCCGGCGCGTGCAGATGCAGGCCGTGCTCCAGCGAGCTGGTCTGCACCACCACCAGCGCTTCGTAGCCGCCGTCCGGCGCGGGGGCGGCCTGCACCACCTTGCCCGACGCCTGGCCGTTCATCTCGGGGCTGTAGACCTCCTGCCCGGCCGCCGGCTCCACCTCGCTGCGCGCCAGCAGCGCGCGGCGCTTGAGCTTGCCCAGGTACTGGGTGCGGGCGACGATCTCCTGCCCCGGATAGCAGCCCTTGGTGAAGCTCACCGCACCGATCAGTTCCATGTTGGCCATCTGCGGCACGAATTCCTCCTGCGTCGCCGCCGTCACCCAGGGAATGCCGGCGCGGATCTCGGTCAGCCGCCACACCGCCTCGCCCGCCGGCTGCGCGCCATGCTCGACCAGCTTCTGCCACAGCGCGCCGGCCACCTCCGGCCGGGCCAGGATCTCGAAGCGCTCGCCCGGCAGGCGCACCACCTTGAGCGATTCGCCGACCAGTACGGTCAGCGGCGCCTCGGGCACGCTGCCCGCCACGTCGGCGACCAGCGATGCCGCGCGCGGGCCGGCCACGCCCAGCCGCAACAATTCGCCGCCGGCGTCGCTGGCGCGGGTCTTGCTGCGCAGCACGTACATCGATAGCCGTTTCTGGATGGCCGGCTGCAATTCCGCCGCCACCTGCAACAGGTAATCGTCACCGTCGCGCAGCACCAGGAAACTCGCCAGCATCCGCCCCTTGGGCGTGGAATAGCTGGAGTACTGCGCCGCGGTTTCGCCCAGGGCGCGCACGTCGCTGGACAACTGGCCGTTCAGGAACAGCGTGCTGTCCTCGCCGCTGAAGCGGATCAGCCCGAACTGGGTCAGCGGCGACACCACGACGCCCTGTTGCAAGGCGGCCAGCTCGGCCGGCGGATTGCCGAAATCGCGCACGCGGCCGGCCGCGTCGAAGTGCGCGCCGGCGGCGGTGAGGGTGGCGGTCAGGGGCATGTCGGACTCCGGGGAAAATCGCAGAGCGATATAGATGGCGTTGCCGGCCCGAAAATGCAATGCCCCGCGTGAGCGGGGCATGGCGAACCGACGGTAATCCCGTTTCGTTACGGCTCGGGCGTCGGCGTGGGCGCCGTATCTTCCTGCCGCGGGCGATACGCCGCACCGGTGCGGAACTCCGGCGTCGCCAGTTCACCGGCGATGCGGATCTGGTTGCTGACCGAGATCGGTCCGCTGGCCAGTCGTGCCTGCACCGCGCCATCCAGCTTCTTGCCGTCGCGGATGGCGAGATAGCCGCTGGCGGAGAACTTGCCGCCGTCGACCTTGGCATTGGAAAACTGCACCAGCGTGTCGCGGATCGCCACCTTGGCCGACGCCGCGTCGAAGCGGGTCTGGCCGCCGCGCGAGTAGGTCACCGGCGTGGACGACTTCAGCGGCGTCACCAGATCGAAGTTGTGCAGCATGCCGTCGCGCACCAGCACGGTGGCGTCCACGCCCGGGTGGTCGAACAGGTTGTGGTAGTCGGTACCCTGGTAGACGAAGCGGGCTTCCGATTCCAGGCGGCCGGTGGCGTAGGTGGTCGGGCTGAACACCTTGGAGAACGGCTCGGCCTGGATGCCGCTGCCGCGCACGTCGCCGCTCAGTTGCCAGCCTTGCTCGCCCCACGCCAGCTTGGCGCTGCCGGTGACCACGCCGCCGTACAGGTCGCCGCGGATCTCGGTCACGTCCAGCCCCTGGTCGCCGGCGACGCCCTTCAGACGCAGGAAGTCGAACTTCACCGGATGGCCCAGCGGCAGCTCCCAGCCGGTGGCATTGAGCTGCATCGCGAACTGGCCGGGCGCGCTGCCCGGTTGCACCTGCAATTCCAGCTGGCCGCTGTTGTCGGTGACATACAGCTCGGTCAGCTCGCCCGAGGCGCCGAAGCGCAGCTCGCCGTTCACCGGACCGATCTCTTCCTTGCCGCGGATCAGACTGGTGCGTTCCAGGGTCAACGCGGCCAGACGCGGCGCGCCCGGCTCGGGCTTGAGGCGCTGGTGCAGGTGGGTGGCGAAGTCGGTGCTGAAGCGGCCGCCTTCGATGCGCAGCCCTTGCAGCGACTCGCCCCAGGCCATGACGTTGCGCAGGTTGGCCGGAACGACCAGCCGTTCGATCTCGGCGCCCTCCTTGGCCAGCGTGACGTTTTCCAGCACCAGGGCCGGAGCGGGGTAGTACTCGATGCGCACGTTCTGCGCCTCGAATTGACCATGGGTAATGCGCTTGCCCAAATCCAGCACCGGCTGGGCGAACAGGTTCACCGGCACCAGGAATGGCAACGCCAGAATCAGCAGAATCAAAAACAGCAATAAAAACAGGGTGATCTTAAGTTTACCCATATGGTCCTCCGCAATTTATCGTTTTTTCTTCGTGGATCGTGTTGACACGTCCCTGAGGGGCAACTATTATACGCACCTCATCGCTTCCCCGATAGCTCAGTCGGTAGAGCAACGGACTGTTAATCCGTGTGTCCCTGGTTCGAGCCCAGGTCGGGGAGCCAGCTTCAAAGAAAGCCGCCATCGCAAGATGGCGGCTTTTCTTTTGCCCCTGCGAATTCCGCCGTAGCGTAGGGGCGCGGCGATCAACTTACAAGCCCGCCTGGCTGCGGCGGGTGGCGGATGCCCGGCGAGGGCCGCCCGGAGTGGTGTCATGGCGTGACAGCGCGGTGACCCGGTCCCGCTTCGAGCCCGGTTTCTCATCGCGGCCAGCCCGGTCGCCGAGCGCGTGGAATCAGCCGTCGGTTTGCGGCAGGTAGACGTCGAAGCGGGTGCTGTCGCCCTCGTAGGCATACGCGGGCGCCTGGTTCGCCAGCCATGGCGCGTGGCGCGGGCGCTTGACCACCACGCGGCGGGTCGCCAGCCGGCGCGCCGGGGCCAACAGCGCATCGGCGTCGGGGTCGCCACCGATCAGCGTCTGGAACGCGGCCATATCCTTCTTCGATTTGGCGCGCTTGCCCGGCTCGGGAAACATCGGATCCAGATAGACCACGTCCCAGCGGCCATCGCTGTCGCGCAACCATTGCAGCGCGTCGGCGTGGATCAACTGCATGCGTGCGGCGATGGCGGCGATCTCGGCGTCGGCCTGGGCGCGTGCCAGCCCGTCGGCGACCAGCGCGCAGGCCACCGGCGAGCGTTCCAGCAACGTGACGGAGCAACCCAGGCTGGCCAGCACGAAGGCGTCGCGCGCCAGGCCGGCGGTGGCGTCGAGCACGCTGGGCCGGTAGTCGGGCTTGAGGCCGACGGCACGGGCCACCGGCTGCCCGCGCCCGCCGCCGAACTTGCGGCGGTGCCCCTGCGCGCCGCCGACGAAATCGACCACCACCCGCGCCTTGTCGCCCACCTCGGCCAGCGCCAGCGCGCCGTCCGCCACCAGCAGGTAGTGGCCGGCGTCGGGCGCCTGTTGCAACAGCGGCAGGCCGAAGCGTCCGGCCAGTTCGAGGTCGCCGTCGCGGCCGGGCAGCAGGCCGGTCATGCGTCGTAGCCCAGCGGCGCCGGCGTCGGCCAGATCGGGCCGAACTCGACCGGCTCGTAGGCCGGGCGATAGCGCACGCGCGGCAGCCGCAGCAGCGGGTCCTGTTTGTAGAACTGCTTCAATTGCTCGTACACCGCCGGGTAGTGGTCGGCGACCGCGTGCGGCGTTTCAAAGAAGTATTCCGAAAACACGGCGAAGCACTCGGCCGGCGTCTCGGCCGCGTACAGGTCGATGGGGCTGTAGCGGCCGCTGTCGGCCAGGCGGTTGAGATGGTGATAGGCGTCGGAGAACACGCGTTTCCAGGCAGCGGCGTCCATGCCCTTGTGCAGGGGCGGACGGCCGTTGGCGTGCCCGGCCGAATCGCGCATGTCCAGCTTGTGCGCCAGTTCGTGGATGACCACGTTCCAGCCGTCCAGCCACGCCGATTCGGCCACGTCCAGCCACGACAGCAGGATCGGACCTTCGGGCCGCGCCTGCCCGGCCAGCACCTGTTCGCCTTCGTGGACCACGCCGATGGGATCGGTATAGCGGTCGCGGCTGACGAACTGCGCCGGGTACAACACCACCTCGTGCCAGTCGTCGTAGGCGTCGAAGCCCAGGTTGAGGATGGGCAGCACCGCCTGCGCGGCCAGGATCACCTTGGCCTGATCGTCGATCTCCAGCCCCTGCAACGGGGTGATGGTTTTCTCGTGCAGGAACCACGCGGCCTGTTCGCGCAGGCGGCGGCGCTCGTCATCGTTCAGCCCGATGAACAGCGGCAGCCGCTCGGCCTCGCGCCACAGCGCGTCGGGTATGGGATTGGCGGCAAGATGCTTTTCGCGCCGGCGGGCGCGCAGGAAACCGAACATGGCCATCCTCCGGGAGGGACGGCCCTGGCCGGGCCATCGTCTTGTTGTCCCGAGGATATGGGCGCTGCGTGGCGGGATTCAAGGTTTGGGGCTGGGGAGGCGAAACCCTAAGTCTTGAACCACAGAGGGCACAGAGAACACAGAGATTCACGGAGAAAAGCAAGATCAAGCAAAACCGCAAAGCAGTGGTGTGACAGGTCTTGATACCTTCCTCCCGTTTTTCTCCGTGTTCTCTGTGCCCTCTGTGGTTCAAGACGTGGGGTTCAAGCCATCAACCCCTACCCCTGCTGCGCCGCCAACTGCAATTCCGCCTGGGCCGACGGGGTGAACGGGTGCAGGTGGCCGAGGAACTGCTGGCTGGCGGCGGCCCAGGAGAAGCGTTCGGCGTACTGGCGCACGGCGACGCGGTCGATGTTCAGCGCGTCCAGGCAGGCGCGTTGCAGGTCTTGGTTCAGCGCGCCGGGGCCGTCGCTGCCGATCACGTCGATCGGGCCGGTCACCGGGTAGGCGGCCACCGGGCAGCCGCAGGCCATCGCCTCCAGCAGCACCAGGCCGAAGGTATCGGTGCGCGACGGGAACACGAACACGTCGGCGGCGTTGTAGACCTCGGCCAGCTCGCGCTGGTCCAGCACGCCCAGCCAGTTCACATCGGGATACTTGGCGCGCAGCGTCGCGGCGGCGGGGCCGTCGCCGCATACCCATTTCGAGCCGGGCAGGTCCAGTTCCAGGAAGGCTTCCACGTTTTTCTCCACCGCCACGCGGCCCACGTAGACGAAGATCGGCCGGCGCGTGCTCAGGCGCTCGCGCGGGCCCGGTTTGAACAATTCGAGATCGACGCCGCGGCTCCAGGTCACCACCTTGGTGAAGCCACGGGCGCGCAGGTCGTCCACCACCACCTGCGTCGGCGCCATGGTGGCGACCGCGGCGTTGTGAAAGCGTGCCAGCCAGGCGTAGGTCCACGACACCGGAATACCGAAACGCAGGTTCACGTATTCCGGAAAGCGCGAGTGATAGGCGGTGGTGAACGGAATCCGCTTGCGCTGGCAGTAGCGTCGCGCCGCCAGGCCCAGCGGGCCTTCGGTGGCAATATGGATGGCGTCGGGCGCGAACTCCTCGATACGGCGCGCCACCTGGGCCGCCGGCCGCCACGACAGGCGGATCTCGGGATAGGTGGGGCAGGGAAAGGTGCGGAATTCCTGCGGGGTGATCAGCTCGACGCGGTGGCCCAGTTGGATGAGTTCGTGGCGGGTCTGCTTCAGCGTGCGCACCACGCCGTTCACTTGCGGTTCCCACGCGTCGGTAACGATCAGGATGTTCATGCGGGTGTGACTCCTTGGAAAACCGGGGATGGCGTGACCAGCTCGGCGATCTGCGCGGCCTGCTCGGCGTAGTACTTCTGCCAGGTGACGATCTTCAGCTCGCCATTGGCCAGTTCCACCAGCGCGGTCAGGCTTTCCACCCAGTCGCCGTCGTTGCAGTAGACGACGCCACCGATCTCGCGCATCTCCGCCTTGTGGATATGGCCGCAGATCACGCCATCCACCCCGCGGGCGCGCGCCTCGGCGGCGACGGCCTCTTCGAAGTCGCTGACGAAGTTCACCGCCGTCTTCACCTTGTGCTTCAGATACTGCGACAGCGACCAATAACCCAGGCCCAGCCGCGCCCGGGCGCGGTTGAACCAGTGGTTGAGCCGCAGCGTGATGCCGTAGAGCCGGTCGCCGACGATGGCCAGCCAGCGCGCGCACTGCACCACGCCGTCGAAGCGGTCGCCGTGCAGCACCAGGAAGCGGCGGCCGTCGGCCGTGGTGTGGATCACCTCGTCGGCGATGCGGATATCGCCGAACATCAGCCCCAGGAACTGGCGCGCGCCTTCGTCGTGGTTGCCGGGGATATAGGTCACCTGGGTACCCTTGCGCGCCTTGCGCAGCACCTTCTGGATCACGTCGTTGTGGCTCTGGTTCCAGAACCACGAGCGCTTGAGCGCCCAGCCGTCGATGATGTCGCCGACCAGGTACAGGTGGTCCGCATCGACGTGCTTGAGGAAGTCGAGCAGGTAATCCGCCTGGCAGCCGGCGGTGCCCAGATGGATGTCGGAAATCCAGATACTGCGGAACTTAAGCGGCGTATCGGACATGGTGGGGCACTCGACGTGTCATGCCCGGCATCATGCCGCTGAAATATGACGGTCGCGCGACGTTTGCGTGACGGCAGGATGAAGCGTGCGCCGTGATGTCTTTTGTGCGATGAATGGCCGCAAGCCAATGATCTCAATGGAATTTATGGCTGTATCACCGGCCGTGGCCCCGCGCCAGACCCGCGTTGACAGCGGGGTGACCACAGCGCGATAGTGGCCGGCCTTGCCCGCCTTTCCGCCTCCGATGCCCCATCCCACCCGCCCCGACTCCCCCTGCGTCGCCCTGTGTTCCACCGCCCTGGGCGACGAGATCTGCATGGGGTGCGGGCGCACCTTCTTCGAAGTGGCCAACTGGGTGTTCCTCACCGACGAGGAAAAGGAAGCGGTGTGGCAGCGGCTGGAGGCGCACTGGGCGGTAAGGGGGTTGCCGCCGCCGTGGCTGGGGCGGTCTTGAGGGCAGGCCGCTCCTGTCGACGTGCTGCAGCCACACGCCGTCTTGGCCGCTTGCGCCGCAGATTCAGCCCTTCCTCGCAGTCAATCCGGTAGGTCTTCTTGTGATTGATCAGCCAGCCCTCGCGCCGTAGCAGCACATGAATGCGCCGGGCGCCATAGCGGATGCGCGTGGCGGCAATCTCCCGGATCCGCTGGCGCTCAGCGCGATCATCACGTGGCCGTGGCCGATAAAAATAGGTGGCTTGGCGCAGCTGCATCACCGCCGTGGCGCGGCGAATGCTGACGCGGTAGGCGCCGATCAGGAAATTCGCCAGCTCGCGTTTGCGAGCCGGCTTCACAGCTTTTTTTGGATGACCTCCTGCAGCATCTGCTTGTCCAGGCTCAGGCTAGCCACCATGCGCTTGAGACGGGCGTTTTCTTCTTCCAGCTGCTTCAACCTGCGCAGCTCGGTCACGCCGAGGCCGCCGTATTTCTTCTTCCAGTTGTAGAAGGTCGCTTCCGATACACCCATCTTGCGGCAGACCTCTATCACCGTCGTGCCCGACTCGGCCTGGCGCAGTGCAAATGCGATCTGCGCTTCGGTGCACTTCGATTTTTTCATGACAAATCTCCTGCCCGGATGGGCTCAAATTTGCCAGAAATCTCTACTTTTGAACGCTACGGTTTT
>NZ_KB895351.1 GCF_000374805.1 Chitiniphilus shinanonensis DSM 23277 | reverse complement strand
AAGCGCCGCTGTCGGTCAGCAGGGTGTACATGCGGTTGGCGAACAGGTTGCCCTGCGAATGCGGCACCAGCAGCACCTTTTCCGCCTTGGCGCTGGCGCTGCGGATATCGCGCAGGATTTCGCTTTCCTCGTCCAGCGTCAGCTGCGCCAACGCGGCCTGCTCGGCCTTGGCCTGGTAATAGCGGATCGCGCCTTCGGCGATGCGCTGGTCCATGCCTTCGGGCGCGTTGCCGTAAAGCAGCGCTTCGGCGATCTTCTCGGGCGCGGTATCGGGGTCTTGCTGGCTGAGCTGGTAAAAGGTCTGGGCGATATCGGCGAAGAAGCCGTGGGTTTGGTTGTAGGCGAGGTCGGTGGGGACGGGGTGGCCGAGATTTTCTTCCAAAGCATCTTGAAGCATTTCTTTGCTTCTCCTTGCATCGTCCCTTAATGTTGTAATGCCATTTATATGGACCAGGACCGGAATTTGATCGCACTGGCTCAAACCTGCCCAAGCATTGGTCGCCAAAATAAATAGAATTGCAGTGACTGTTCTGATTTTCATTTTCTTATCCTTAGTCGCATTGATAACGAATCGGAGAGCGGAACATCATGCCGCCGATCAATTCGTCGCCTTTCCTATAAGCAGCCATGCGCTCAGGGGTATTGGAATGCAAAGCATCAAGCTTCTTCCAATACTTCAACCGCCATTCATAATCTTCAATAGAACTGCTGAATGTTTCGCTAAAACATTTGGATGGCAGTGTTCCTTGATTGAACAAGGCCCTCGCCTTTTCTCGATCATTCCCACTCGCCGTCAATATCTCTTGCTGCGTAATCCGCGCCATCTCCATCGCGTATTTGAACCGCGCCGGATGTTTCCCCACCTCCTGCGCCAGAAAGCGCTGCACGTCATCGCGCACGCCGTCGTGATCGGCGTCGATGCCCGCCAGCGTTTTGCGTCCGGCCGCGCCGGGGTCGGGGGGGACTTTGATGCCGTTGATGGTGTCGGTATTGCCCGGCGGCACGGGGGTGACGGCGTCGCATTGCGCGATCTGCTGCCACAGCGCCGGCACGCGCGGCGGTTGCCATTCGGTGCCGGCGTGCGCGGTGTGCGCCTGGCGGGCGCGGTAGTAGTCGCCCTCGTAACGGATCTGGTCGCCCAGTTGGTAGCTGTAGCCCGACTGCCACGGCGAACAGCGTTGCACCGGGCCGTGGTGCAGTTGCCACAGCGCTGGGGTGGAGGCGGGATTCCAGTTGGCCCCCTTTTGCGCGGTGTGCGATTGCAGCGCGCGGTAGGTCTGGCCCTGGTATTGCACGGCGACGCCGATCAGGTAGCCGTCGCCTTCGCGCCATTCGGGCAGGGGCGGGGCGGCGAATGCGGGGACAAGCAAGGTGGTGGTGAGCAGTGTGGCGAGAAAGGGCCTGCGCATCGGGCGATCTCCTGGGGCGATGCCAAGGCATCGCGAACGTGGGCGGACGTATTCCCAGTGGTGCCGCTGCCCTGTGGCCGGGCAGTCGGAGGCAGCGCCGACTATACCCGTGCTTTTTTACACACCTCAACAGATTTTTATAAAGTTCAATCCATAATTCTTACAAATCGAATTTTCGTGGCCTATCCGCGGGTACGGCTTGCCGCAGTCGCCGCCTGCCCTACCGTAAGCGGGAACACGCGGCCGGATCGCTATGGGAATACGGGCCAACCACACGTCAAACGGCCCAGTGCAACGATCCAGACCACCTTGGGGACAATGCCGACATGGCAGGACACTCAACCGCTGGCGGCGAATGGGGGCGAACGGGGCGCAATGGCCAGGTGAAATGGCGCCGACAAATCGTCAGCATCAAGACAGCAAATCCGATTTTCCTATCGCGGCATCGCCCCAGCGAGGAATCCGTCAGCTCCGGTACTGCGCCAGCCACTCGCCGATGGCGCGGTCTTCGGAGAGGCGGTTGATCCACCATTTGTGCGCGCGGCCCAGGCCGCTGGTACGCCACGCGGCGTACAGCACGGCAGGTTCCTTGTGCTCTTCCACCGCCAGCGCCACCAGGCTGCCGGCCTCGATATAGGGCATGGCGAGGCAACGCGGCAGGTAGCCGCAGCCCAGCCCGGCGATCTGGGCGGACAGCTTGGCCTGGATGTCGGGCACGGTGAAGATCTCCTGGCCGCCCAGGATGCCGACGGTGCGCGGCAGCAGCGTGCGCGATGTGTCGGCCATCGCCACCACGCGGTGTTGCTGGATCTCGTTGGCGGAGATCGGCTGCGGCACCTGCGCCAGCGGGTGGCCGGGCGCCACGGCGAACACGAAATCCACCTCGCCCAGCGCGCGGGTGGCGTAACCGCCGCCGTGCGGGCCTTCGCCGGATACGCCCACCGCCAGATCGGCGCGATGGTCGAGCAGCGCATCCCACATGCCGGCCAGCACTTCGCGCGAGAAACGCAGCCGGGTGCCGGACGCCAGCAGGTCGAAGTCGCGCACGATGGGGTGCAGCAGCTCCATCGGCAGCAGGCCGTCCAGCGCCACGTTCAGCTCGGTCTCCCAGCCGGTGGCCACGCGCCGCACCCGGCATTCCAGGTCGCCCGCCGCGCGCAGCAGGTGGCGGCCTTCGTCCAGCAGCGTCTGCCCGGCCTCGGTCAGCTTGGCGCGATGGCCGCTGCGGTCGAACAACTGCACGCCCAGCTCGTCCTCCAGCTTCTTGACCATGTAGGTCACGGCGGACGGCACGCGGTGCACTTCGTCGGCGGCGGCGGCGAAGCTGCCCTTGCGCACGATGGCGTCCAGGATTTCCAGCGCTTCCAGGTTCAGCCTGAGCATGTCGATGACCTTCAACCGATTTGAACGAGTAATTGCAAACTGTTCGCTATCAATGGCAAATACCAAGGAATATCATTGCTTTACAGATAGCAAACAACAGAAGGAGATTATGATGCGTTACCTGCGCAAAGCCAACGACCGCGGTTATGCCGACCATGGCTGGTTGCAATCGCGGCACAGCTTTTCCTTTGCGGACTACCACGATCCCAACCACATGCAGTTCGGCGCGCTGCGGGTGATCAACGAGGACCGGGTGCAGTCGGGCATGGGCTTCGGCACGCATTCGCACCGCGACATGGAGATCATCAGCTATGTGCTGTCCGGGCAATTGCAGCACCGCGACAGCATGGGCAACACCTCGGTGATCGGGCCGGGCAATGTGCAGCGCATGAGTGCGGGGACCGGCGTGACGCACTCCGAGTTCAACCCGTCGAACAGCGAGCCGGTGCACTTCCTGCAGATCTGGATCATCCCCGAGGCACGCGGCCTGACGCCGTCCTACGAGGAAAAAGTGTTCGACGAGGCCGAAAAGCGCGGCCGGCTGCGGCTGGTGGCCAGCCCGGACGGCGTCGACGGCTCGGTGCGGCTGCACCAGGATGCGCGGCTCTACATCGGCCTGTTCGACGGCGACGAGCACGTGCAGTACGCGATGCAGCCGGGACGCGGCGTCTACCTGCACGTGGCGCGCGGCGAAGTCGAGGTCGATGGCCAGCGCCTGCAAGCCGGCGACGCGCTGATGGTCGAGGAAGAAGCCAGCCTGGAACTGCGCGGCGGCAAGAACGCAGAGGTGTTGCTGTTCGATCTGGCATAAGGGCGGATGCCTGCGGGGTAAACCCCCAATCTTGAGACACGGAGCTCACGGAGAACACAGAGAGCACAGAGAAAACCTTCCGATAGATTGGTTGAGGTTTTCTCCGTGTCCTCTGTGTTCTCCGTGGACTCTGTGATCCAAGATTTGGACTTAGGGTTTCACGGGTTTCACCCCTTCCCCACCAGCCTCGATCCCCGTCACCACCACTTCCACCCGGTCGAAGCGTCCGCCGCCGTCCAGTGCGGTCAGGCGGACGCGGCCGTTGTGCTTGAACTCCAGTCGCAGCGGCCGCCCCGGTGCGCTGTCGCCGGCCAGTTCGCCGTCGCGCAACCAGTAGACGGTGCCGGAGGCCCCCAGCGTCGCCACGTCCACCGTGGCGCTCTGCCGGCCCGCCGCCGGGCGCAGCACGCTGCCTGGATCGACGCCGACGATACGCAACACGGTGCCGCCGCCGGCCGGCGCGCAGCCGGACGCCCAGCGCGGCGGGGCGTGGCGCGCCCGTACCGCTGGATCGAGCCACGGCTCCAGCCACAGCGGCCAGCGCGCGATGCGCTGCGGCACGGCGCTCGCCAGGCAGGTTGGCGTCACGCGCAGGCCGGTTTTCGGGTCCAGCCAGAGCGTTTCCACCAGCCCGCCGGAACGGGCGCGGTCCGGCAGGGTCGGCGGCGCGGTGCCGTTCAACAGCCACGCGCTGCGCTTCTCGTGGCAGAACGCCGGCGGCGTGTCGGCGGCCAGTTGCCCCAGCGGCCAGCAGATCGCCGCCGCCGCGACGCTGGCCGGGCGCGCGGTGCGGCGCGCGCCCGGCACCGCGGGCAACGCCGCGGCGATGTCCTTGAGCAAGGGCGCGGCGACGTTGGCGCCGAAGAAGCCGGGGTTGGGCGTGCCGTCGGGGCGGCCGACCCATACGCCGATGGTGTAGCCGTCGGTGACGCCCAGCGCCCAGGCATCGCGGAAGCCGAAGCTGGTGCCGGTCTTCCACGCCAGTTGCAGCGGGCCGGACTGGAACGGCCGGTCCGGCCGGCCGCCGCTTTCCAGGATGTCGCGCACGATCCAGGCGGCGCCGGGGCTCATCAGCCGCGCTTCGCGGCGCGGTGCGTCCGGATCGAGGCGCGGCACCCCGGCGACGCCGCCAGCCGCCAGCGCGCGATAGCCGCCGACCAGTTCCTCCAGCGTGGTGCCGCCGCCGCCGAGGATCAGGCTGAGATTGGCCTGCGCGCCGCGCGGCATGCGCAGCTTGACGCCGCCCTTGGCCAGCTGCGTGGCAAACGCCTGCGGCCCGACGTGGTCGAGCAGATCCACCGCCGGCACGTTGAGCGAGCGTTGCAGCGCGTCCGCCACGCTGACCGGGCCGCTGAACGCCGCCTGGAAATTGCCCGGCTGATAGCCGCCGAACGACTGCGGCGCGTCGGTGAGCAGGCTTTCCGAATGCACCAGGCCCTGGTCCAGCGCCATGGCGTAGAGGAAGGGCTTGAGGGTGGAGCCGGGCGAGCGGATGCCGCGCACCATGTCCACATGGGCGAAGCGCTTGTTGTCGTCGAAATCCGCCGAGCCGGCGTAGCCGCGCACCGCCAGGGTGGTGTTCTCCATCACCAGCACCGCCATCGACACCTTGGGCGGCAACTGGCCCAGCCGATCCAGCAGCATGCGCTCGACCGTGGCCTGGATGTCGGCGTCCAGGGTGCTGGCGACGATGCGCCGCTGGCCGGGCTGGCGCGCATCGCGTCGCGCCGCCTGCCGCAGCCGCTCGGCCGCCAGCGGCGCCAGCCATTCGCCGCGCGGCGGCTGGGCGATCACCCGCTCGATCTTGGCGTCGGCCACCGTCTCGGCGGGCCACACGTCGTAATCGGCCAGCCGGTCCAGCACCTTGTCGCGGGCGCGCAGCGCGCGCTCGGGCGCGCGATCCGGGCGCAGCCGCGACGGCGCCTGCGGCAGCGCGGCCAGCAAGGCGGCCTCGCCGTGGCTCAGCTCGCGCGCCGGCTTGCCCAGGTAGGCGCGGCTGGCCATCTCGACGCCTTCGACGATGCCGCCCATGGGTGCGTGGTTGAGGTACAGCGCCAGGATCTCGCGCTTGGACAGATGCCATTCGAGCTGGAATGCGCGCAGCACCTGCCGCGCCTTGCCGAACAGCGTGCGCGGCGGCGGCTCCAGGATGCGCGCCACCTGCATGGTCAGGGTGGAGCCGCCAGAGACGATGTGCCCGCTGCTGATCCATTGCCACGCCGCGCGCGCCATCGCCGCCGGGTTGACCCCGGCATGGCGGTAGAACCAGCGATCCTCGTAGGTGAGCAGCGCCTGCACGTACAGCGGCGACACCTCCTCCTGCGTCACCGGGTAGCGCCACACCCCGCTGCTGGATGGGTAGTTGCGCAGCGGCCGGCCATGCCGATCGACCACCACCAGCCCCGCCTCGTCGCGCGGCAACGGCAGCGGGAACAACCAGTCGAGCGCCAGCGCCAGCAGGCACGCCGCCAGCAACAGGCCCAGCGGCCAGCGCAGCCAGGTTAGCTTTTTGGGATGCATGGATGGAAACCCTACACCTTGAACCACAGAGGGCACAGAGAACACGGAGGCCCACAGAGAACCCCAAAGAAACAACTCATTCCGGGGTTCTCTGTGAAACTCTGTGTTCTTCGTGCCCTCTGTGGTTCAAGACTTGGGGTTCAGTCCCCCTCGACCCAGCCCCGTCATTTGCGCGGATCGACCACAGTGATCGGGGTGCCGGCGGCGCCGATGCCCACCAGCTGCGGCCGGTACATGTCTTCGGCGTAGCTGGGCGGCACGACGTATTTGCCGGGGGTGACCACGCGCAGCAGGTAGAACAGTTGCAACCTACCGTTATCGAGACGCGCGGCGGCCACGTAGCGGTCGTCGCGGAACTCGGTGTGCTTGATGCGGTTGTCCTCCAGCGCGGCGCGGATCGGCTGGCCTTCCACCTGCAGGCTGTCCAGGCGTTCGCCGTCGGACAGGTTGAGGTTTTCGATCTCCAGCCCGGCCGGCACGCGGTCGACGATCAGGCCGTCCTCGATGCGCTGGCGCGTGGTGACGTTCAGCCGTGCGATCAGGGTTTCGCCCACCTTCAGCGGCCGGTTGTCGTAGGGGCGGCCGTCGGCGAAGAACCAGCGCCGTTCCAGCTGGATCTGGTCGGACTGCGGCTTGGGGATCTCGCGCGGGTAGCCGCTGGCCTCGATCTCGGCGAACAGCACGCCGCTGCTCTTGTTGGTCAGCTTCACGCCCTTGGCCAGCTGCGCGGCGTCCAGCGACACGATCTCGCTGCGCTTGCTGGCCACGCCGCGGGTGCTGTCGCCCACCGCGAGCACGGCGTTCCATTCGGCGTCGGTCTGGCTGCCCGCGGCGCGCGCGGCCAGCAGCAGCGCCAGCCGTTCCTGGGTCGAGTAATAGTAGGAACGGCGGCTCTTCAGCGAATCGGCCAGTTCGAACAGGATGTTCTCGCGCTGCGGATGCTTGATGTCGTGGCGCACCAGCAGGGCGTAGGCCATGGCGCGGTCGCGGGTGTTGCTGCCGTAGTCGCCCAGCCATTCGCCCCACCACCAGTCGTTGAGGTTCGGCGTGATGCCGTACGGGCGCTTCATCGCCAGGTCGAAGGCGCCCTTGGCGCGCTTGTCGTCGCCCATCAGCTTGAGCGCCAGCCCCAGGTGCACCAGCGGCAGCGGCGAGCGGGCGCGGCCGGCGAACTTGTCGTACAGCACGCGCAGGGTGGCCAGCGGCGCCTTCTGGTCGCGCGCCAGCATGTAGCCCTGGTGCGCGGCGGCGGCGAAGCGCTGGTGGTCGATGCGCAGTTGCTCGTACTCGTTGCCGATCAGGGCGCCGGTGACCTCGCCGTTGTCGTTCAGCTTGTCGGCCAGTGCCTTGCCGTAGGTGGGGAAGTCGGCCGGAGCACGCTGGAACTGGGTCAGCATCCAATCCTGGGTGCGCTTGTACAGCACGTCCGGCACGTTGAAGCCGGCCTCGCGCGCGTCCATGAAGAAGCCGGCCACGTACGGCGACAGCCAGTATTCATACGGCCCGTTGCCCCACAGCGAGTAGCCGCCGTCGCTCTTCTGCATGCCGGCGATGCGGGCGATGGCGCCTTCGACGAAGCGCGCGCGTTCCTCGCGGGTGCGCGGGGTCAGGCCGTATTCCTTGGCCGCCGCTTCATCGATGAACAGGTGCGGGTACGCCGCGCTGGTGGTCTGCTCCAGGCAGCCGTAGGGATAGTCGAGCAGGCCCTTGACCAGCGAGCGCACGTTGAGCGGCGGCTTGTTCGACAGCGTGACCGAGACGTTGGCCGAATCGGCGAAGTAGCGCGCGATCAGGTCGCCCGCCACCGCCTGCTCGGCGCCAGGCTCCAGCTTCACCCGCAGCACGTTGCGCTCCAGCGGCGCCGCCGGCTGCACCTGCAACGCGGCGTCGCGCTTGATCAGCAACGGCTTGCCGGCCAGGGTACCGGCGACGCTGAAGTCCAGCCGCGCCAGGCCGTAGGCGTCGGTGGCCTCGGCGGTGTAACGCAGGGTGCGGCGCTCCTTGTCCTTGAGGGTGACTTTCTGCTCGCCCTCGCGGATGCGCACCGGCTTGCCGGCGGCCAGCTTGACGGTGAAGGTCTGCGCGGCGCCGGTCAGGTTGGTCACGTCCAGCGCCACGGTGGCTTCGTCGCCCGGCGAGATGAAGCGCGGCGTCGCCAGTTCGGCCACCACCGGCGCGGCCACGGTCACCTCGGCCTCGGCGTTGCCGTAGCGCTCGGCGCTGGCGGCCACCGCCATCAGGCGCAGCGTGCCGTTGAAGTCGGGGATGTTGAGCGGGATGGTGGCCTCGCCCTTGGCGTCCAGCCGCACCGGGCCGCTGAACAGGTCGACCAGCTTCACCTTCTTGGGGCGATCCTGGCTGTCGCGCATGCCGCTGTCGCCACCCCATTTGAGCTTGCCGGTGTTGCCTTCCATCTTCTCGATCAGCTTGCCGTAGATGTCGGCCAGGTCCTGGCTGTAGCGGTGCTTGCCGAACAGGAAGTCGAACGGGTCGGGCGTCTTGAAGCGGGTGATGTTGAGGATGCCCACGTCCACCGCCGACAGCGTGACGAAGGCGTTGTCACCGGTGGCGCCGTCCACCTTGATCTTCACCGGCACGCGGGTTTCCGGGCGTGCCTGTTGCGGCGCGGTCAGCGCCACCTTGAACTTGCGGTCGGCCGACGCCAGCGGCAGGTAGGCCAGGCCCAGCGCGCGCGCCGGGGTGACGCGGTCGCCCTCGCTGCCGGGGCGGAACGCCACCACCGAGATATAGAGGTCGTGGCGCTTCCAGTCCTTGCTCACCGGGATGTCGATCCTGGTGCCCTTGGCCGACACCGACACGCGCTTCTGCCACAACACCTTGTCGCCCTCGACCAGCACCAGCGCTTCGCCGTCGTGCGGCGGCAGGATGGTCAGCGCCACGTCGTCGCCCGGCTTGGCCGGCACGCCTTCGAGCTTGAGGTTGACGCGATCCGGGCGGTTGCCCATCGCCTCGGCGTCCTGCGCGCCCCAGCCGGCGTAGAAGCGGTAGCGGGCGACCAGCTTGGTTTCGGGATCTTCGACTTCCAGGCGATAGCGGCCCCACTCCACCGGCAGCGCCAGCGAGGCGCGGCCCTTGAGCGCCAGCTCGCCGCTGTAGACCGGCTCGTCGATCTCGGTGTAACCGGAATGCCAGCCGCGCTGGTCGTCGTAGCGCCAGTAGAACTCGCGGTTCTCCAGCACCAGCCGCACCTTGGCCTGGGCCAGCGGCGCGCTGGCGCCGCTGTGGGTCACGCGCACGATCTCGAACGCGGCCTTGTCGCCTTCGCGCGCCACGTCGCGGTCGAACAGCGGGCGGATGCCGATCATCTTGGCGGCGGGCCAGACGGTGCGTTCGACGGAGCGCACCACCGGGCGCCCGCCGGATTCCAGCAGGCTGAAGGTGGCGCGCGCCAGCATCGGCGACCTGGCGCCGTCCAGCTCCAGCGGCACGGTGACATTGGCGCGACCGGCGTCGTCCAGCGCGGCTTCTTCCAGCTCGCGGCGCTGGGTGCGGCTATCGTCGGCGAAGTCACCGAATAGGAAGCCGGGCCATTGCTTGGCCAGCGGATAGCGCTGGCGCTCGGTGTAGACGCTGCCGAGCAGGCGGTTGCCGGAGGCCGGCGAGCCGAACAGGTAGTTGCCCTTGACGGTGACGTCGAACTCCTCGCCCAGCGTCAGCGCGGCCGGGCCGGCGTCCAGGTCCAGCTTCATGCGCTCGGGCAGGAATTCCTCGACCTGCACCTTCATCACGCTGTCGGCGTCCTTGGCGGCCGGGTCGGCGCGCAGCTCCAGCAGCCAGGTGCCGGTCTGGGCGTCGGCGGGCAGGCTGAGCTGGCGCTGGTAGTAGCCGGGCAGCTTGGGATCGGCCTGCCAGGTGGCGCTTTGCACGGTCTGGCCGTCCGGGCGCTTGAGTGTGGCGGTGATCGGCAGCGCCGGCAGCGGACGGCCGTCGGTGTTGCGCGCGATCACCGAGACGAAGAACTTCTCGCCGGGGCGGTACAGATCGCGGCCGCTGTAGGCGAACAGCTTGGTGTTGCGCGGCAGGTAACCGCCGATGTCGTACTCGGACAGATCGAGCCCCGGCTCGAACAGCGCCACGGTGGCGAGTTCCTTGTCCTTGCGCGCCACCAGTGCGCGGGCGGTGTCCGGCACGTCGGCCAGCACCGCGTGGCCTTCGCCGTCGCCGTCGGCGCGCGACAGCACCTTGCCGTACTGGTCGAGCAGTTCGAACGACACGCCGGACAACGCCTTGCCGCGCTTGAGCGAGGTGGCGAAGGCGTCGATCTGCTTCTGCCCGCGATGCACGTGCAGGCCGATGTCGGTCACGTAGAAGTACGTCACCTGGTATTCGTAGGAGAAGCGGCCGGGCTGGCTCATCACCGCCACGTAGATGCCGGGTTCCTTCAGTTCCTTGATGTCCTCGACCGGCAGGAACGACACGTTGCGGCGGTTCTTGCGCGCATCGGTCTCGAAGCGGCCCAGGTAGACGCTCTGGGTGATGCGCTTGAGGTTCTGCAAGGTCCAGCCGCTGACCGCGCCGGACAAGGTGAGCCGGTTGCTGTCGTAGCCGTACTCGTCGCCCTCCTCCTCGTCGTCCGGCGCGGGTTCGGTGCGGCGTTGCGCCACCACCTGCTCCAGGAAGCGCGGCAGGTGTTGCGGCGAGACGCGCAGGAACTGCACGTCCACTTCGGGGGTGTTGACGGTGACCACCGGCAGGCCGCCGTTCTGCGCGGCGGGCAGCACCACGCCACGGCTGGCGAAGTAGAACGCGGGCGGCATGGTCTCCAGCGCGACGTCGCACTGCTGGCGCTCGTCGATGCGGGTGTTGTCCTCGGCCAGCACGCCGGGGGCGAGGTCGATACGGTAGCGGCGCTTGGCGGTGGTGACGAAGTAGGCGAGCTGGGCGCCGTCGTCCAGCTCCCAGCGGCCGTCCACCTTCTTCGGCTGCTCGGCGGCGGCCGAGGCGTCGCTGGCCTTGCCCTCGGGCATCACGCCGACATCGGTCACGGTGAACAGCTTGTTCAGATCCTGCTTGCGCGACAGCGGGCGGTTGAAACTGACGGTCAGCGCCGGGGCGTCGTCCCAGTAACCGGACTTGCAGCCCAGCAGCGCGAATTCGCCCGGCTCCGCCGGGCGCTGCGCCTCGGTGGCGTCGGACGTTGCGCCACCGTCGGCGCCGCGATGCCCCCACCACCAGCCGCCGCCGATCGCCGCGGCCAGTATCGCTGCCGCCGCCACGCCGATCCCCACCTTGCGCGCGTTGCCGCGCTGCGCGAGCCACTGTTTCATCTTGTTCTCCGCCCCCGGCGACTGCCGGACCGCCCTGAAAAAGGAAAAGCATCACCGATGCTCATTGATTTGTAAATCAACAGAAAGGCAAACCCAGGTGATTGCGAGGCGGCCGGCCCGGCGGGCGGGCAAGGCGGGCACCGTTCCGCACGCGGTCAGACGGCCGCGACCACGGGCCGCGGTTGTCGCGCCGGCCCAACACGCCGCAGGGCGACGACGATCCGCCCGGCGCCCTGCTCACCCGCGTTTGAAGGTCGACCACACCGCCGAGCGACGCCAACCCGCTGCGCCGCAACGGCGCTTCCTTCGAAAAATACGGCGGCGTTTGGATTTAGCGATAACCGCTCCCTATAGTTGCCAAAAGCGGAGGCCCGCGATTCGCAAGCAGGAATATGGGCATGGGCGCGCAGCTGGCGCGGTCGCCCAAGGACGCGGTCGGCACCGCCTGTATCAATACTGTTTCCAGACCGGACAACGCGCCGCACGTGCGGCTGTTCATGCTGTCGTACCGCCGCCTGTTCTGCTGAGCGCCACTGACGAAACCCGCTGTGCCATGTTCGAGGAGCCCGCCATGAAGCGTCTTTTCCCCCTTGCCGCCGGCGCGCTGCTGCTGGCCCTGGCGCAGCCGGCCCTGGCCGACGACGCCGAAACCGCGAACAAGAGCAACAACCCGCTCAACCCGGCGCCGGGGCTCAACTTCCAGGACTACTACACGCCCACGCTCTACGGCAGCGACAAGCACACCAACGATTTCCTGTTGCGCGGCACGCTGCCGGTGATGCCCAACAGCCTGGTCGGCGTGCCGCAGATCTTCCGCCTGACCATGCCGCTCAGCACCCGGCCCGACCCGGAGGGCGGCTACAAGACCGGGCTGGGCGATATCAACCTGTTCGATATCTTCCTGCTGCACACCGGCGCCATCGAAGTCGGCGTCGGCCCGCTGCTGACGCTGCCCACCGCCAGCAACGACGAGCTGGGCACCGGCAAGTGGCAGGGCGGGCTGGCCGCGGTGGTGATCTCGCCCAGCCCCAAGCGGCTGCTCGGCGGCCTGCTGCAATGGCAGCAGTCGTTTGCCGGCGACGACGACCGCCCCGACGTCGGCTCGGTCACCTTTCAGCCCTTCGGCATCTTCAACCTGCCCCACGGCTGGTACGTGCGTTCCACCGGCATCTGGACTTTCGACATCGAGCACGGCAATTACTACATTCCGATCGGCCTGGGCGGCGGCAAGGTGTGGAAGGAAGGCAGGACCATCATGAACCTGTTCGTCGAGCCGCAATGGACGGTGGCGCACGACGGCGACAACCAGCCCAAGTTCACCGTGTTCGGCGGCCTGAACCTGACTTTCGATTGAGCGGGCGGCGCGGTGCGCCGTGCGCGGTCGCCACAAGAAAAAGCCCGGCTCGCCGCCGGGCTTTTTTGTCGGAGCCATGCCCCGAGGTCGATCACTTCCGCGCGGTTACCGGCTCGATCAGCGGGAAGGCCGGGTCGGGGCGATCGAACAGCGCGGCAAGCTGGTCGAGCGCGTCGGCTTCGCCTTCCACCTTCACCGTGCCCTTCTTCACCAGATCCGCCGTCTTCGCCATGCCGCCGACGATGGCGCCGAATTCGGGCGCGGTCAGCGTGACGGTGCTGTCGAGCTGCTCGCCCGCCACCGGCTTGTTCAGGAACAGCACGGCGTTCTCCAGCGTCAGGGTATAGCTTTGCGGCTCGGCGCCGGTGACGCGCAAACCGATGCGCTTGTGCTTGCCGACGGCGCGCGCGGGGTCGATCAGCGTCGAGGCGTAGTCCACCGCCATCGGCACCGGGACCGCGCGCGGGTCCACCAGCGTGGCGGTCGCCATCGGCTTGGCGCCGCGCAGCTCGTTGGCGCCCATCAGGTAGAAGCCGCGCCAGGTGGCCGATTCGGCCTGGAAGCCCAGCTGCTCCAGCGCGGCGGCCTGCAGGGCGCGGGCCTCCTGGTTGCCCGGATCGGCATAGACCACGTGGTTCACCAGTTCGGCGGTCCAGCGATAGTCGCCCGCGTCGAACGCCTTGCGCCCGCGTTGCAACACCTGTGCCGCGCCGCCCATGGCCTCGACGTAGCGCTTGGCGGCGTCCACGCGCGGCAGTGCATCCAGCGTGGCGGGGTTGCCGTTGAAGAAGCCCAGGTAGAGCTGGTAGGTGGCCTTCACATTGTGCTTGAGGCTGCCGTAGTAGCCGCGGTTGTAGAACTCCTTGCCCAGCGCGTCGGGCAGCGTCAGGCGCTCGGCGATCTCTTCCGCGTCGTAGCCCTGGTTGGCCAGGCGCAGCGTCTGGTCGTTGATGAAGCGGTACATGTCGCGCTGCTTGCTCAGGTGCTCGCGGATCTTGGCATTGCCCCAGGTGGGCCAAGTGTGCGAGGCGAACGCCACCTCGGCCTTGTCGCCGAACAGCTCCAGCGTGGTGTTGAGCGTATTGGCCCACACCAGCGGACTGCGCACCTTGGCGCCGCGCAGCGTGTACAGGTTGTGCATGACGTAGGTGGAATCCTCGGCCAGGCACAGCGCCTTCAGTTGCGGGAAGTAGAACAGCATTTCCGCCGGCGCCTCGGTGCCGGGCGCGTTCTGGAACACGATGTCCAGCCCGTCCACCGTCAGTTGTTCGCCGGTATGGGTGATGGTGCGGGTCGGCTCGGCGATGCTGATGGTGCCCTGCGACAGATTCACCCCCAGCCCGGTGCCGATGGAGCCGCTGGCGCCGAGCGGCAGGCCGTCGCCGTACGAGTAACGCGCGCGCCGCCCCATGGCGTTGCCGGCGTAGAGGTTCTCGCTGACCGATTCCTCCAGGAAGCCGACCGGCGCGATGATCTCCACCTTCTTGTTCTTGATGTCGTCGGGGCTGACCACGCCGAGCACGCCGCCGAAGTGGTCGGCATGGCTGTGGGTGATGATGACGGCCTTGACCGGGCGCTGGCCGAGCTTTTCGTTGGCCAGCTTCAAGCCGGCGGCGGCGACCTCGGTCGAGGTGGTGGTATCGATGATGATCCAGCCGGTGTCGCCCTGGATCAGCGTCATATTGGCGATGTCGTAACCGCGGAACTGGTAGATGCGATCCGCCACCTTGTACAGCCCGTGCTCGGCGTTGAGCTGCGATTGGCGCCAGAAGCTGGGGTTGACCGTGTCGGGCGCCGGCTTGTCGCGCAGGAAGGCGAAGTTGTCGGCGTCGTAGACCAGCTTGCCGTCCTTGCTCTTGATCCTGGCGTCGGGCAGCTTGGCGATCAGGCCGCGGTTGACCGCGTCGAAGCTGTCGCGATCGTTGAAATCCAGTTGCTGCAATACCGCCTGGTTGGCGGCGCGGGTGGTGTCGGTGGCGACGCCGACCGGCAAATCGGCGGCGATGGTGTGGCCGGCAAGAGCCAGCAACGCCGCGGTCAACGACGAGGCAAGGCGGGATAACGCTGTCTCGGATGCAATCATGGTTTTCTCCAGGCGAGGTCTTGTAACGAAACGCTTTCCCGTTATAGGCAACGTCGATCACCCTATCGCCCGGCGGACAAAAAAAAGCCCGGCGATGCCGGGCCTTGGTTCCAATCCGCGCTGCGCGCCGGCTACAACTGCTTCACCACCCACTTCAGGCCGGAATCCTCCGGGTGCTTGTGGATCTCGAAGCCCAGCCGCTTCATGAAGTTGAGCATGGTCTTGTTGCTGCTCAGCACCTCGCCTTCGACCAGCTCCAGGTTCATGTCGCGCGCGGCGGCGAACAGCGCCTCCATCAGTCGCGCGCCCAGGCCCTTGCCCTGCATGGTGTCGGCGATGACGATGGCGAACTCGCAGCTGTCGTAGTCCGGGTTCACGGTGAAACGCGACACGCCGAGGATGCGCTCGTCGTCGCCCTCGCCCATGGTGGCCACCAGGGCCACCTCGCGGGCGTAATCCATCTGGGTGAAGCGCGCCAGCATCGATTGGGGCAGCGTCTTCAGGGTGTTCATGTAGCGGTTGTAGCGGGTTTCGTCCGACAGCTCGGCGACGAAGCGCGCCATCATCTCGGCATCTTCGGGGCGCACCGGGCGGATCACGATGGGCACGCCGCTCTTCAGCTGCGACACCTGCACCATCTGCGACGGATACGGATGGATCGCCATGTGCTGATAGCGTCGCGCGCGCTCGGGCACCGGCGCCACCACGATGCGCGCGTCCACCGCCACCACGCCGTTCTCGTCGGCGATCAGCGGGTTCAGGTCGAGCTGGTGCACCTGCGGCAGTTCGCACACCAGTTCGGACAGGCGCAACAGCACGTCGACCACCGCATCGAGCTTCACCGGCGGCTGGTTGCGGAACGCTTCCAGCATCTGCTTCACCCGGGTGCGGCGGATCAGGTTGGCGGCGAGGTACTCGTTGAGCGGCGGCAGCGTGACGGCGACGTCGTTGAAGACCTCCACCGCGATGCCGCCCGCGCCGAACGAGATCACCGGGCCGAAGGCGCGGTCGCGCGCCACGCCCAGCATCAGTTCGCGGCCGAACTTCTTGCCGTGCATGGGCTGGATGGTCAGCCCGCGCACCTTGTCGCCGAAACGCTCCTTGGCGCGGCTGAGCATGCGCGACGCCTCGGCCGCGACGCCGACCAGACTCTGGATATTGAGCACCACGCCGTCGATGTCGGTCTTGTGCATCACGCCCTCGACGTCGAGCTTGAGCGCGATCGGCAGGCCCAGACCCATCGCCACCGTCACCGCGTCGTCGGGCGTGGACGCGCGCAGGGTGGGCACCACCGGGATGTGGAAGGCGCGCAGGATGGCCTTGGATTCGATCTCGTCCAGCACCGTGCGCCCGTTGGTCAGCACGGTGTCGATGATCATGCGCGCGGTCTCCAGGTCCGGCGCCTCCCATTCGCCCAGCGGGGCGGCGGTCTGTAGCAGCAGTTGCTGGTTGTATTCCCACGCGGCCAGCGAATAGAACACTTCCACGGCATGCTCGGGCGCATGGAAGTAGGCGATGTTCCGCTTGCCCAGCAGGCGGCGGCTGGCTTCGAGCTTCTTGCCGCCGATCCACGCCAGCAGGATGGGCTTGTCGGTGGTGCCTTGCAGTTCGATCATCGCCTCGGCGGTGGCCATGTGGTCGGTGCCCACCTGCGGGGTGAACACCACCACTACGCCATCGACATTGGGATCGTCGAGCAGCGCCTGGGTGGCGCCACGGAAGCGCGCGGCCGGCGCGTCGCCCAGGATGTCCACCGGATTGCTGCGCTCGGCATGCGGCGGCAGCCAGTCGGCCAGCCGGCTCAGGGTTTCCGGCGCCAGCTGCGTCAGCTGGACGTGCAGGTCGTGTGCGCGATCGACCGCCATCATCCCGGCGCCCATGCCGTTGGTGACGATGGCCAGCCGGCGGCCCTTGGTGCGGTAGCCGGCGTTGACCACGCGCGCGGCGATGAACAGCTGGTTGATCGAGCGGATGCGCAGCACGCCGGCGCGGCGCAGCGCGGCCTCGAACACGTCGTCGCGGCCGATCAGCCGCTCGCTGTGGGTGCGGCCGAGGGTGACGCGTTCGTCGTAGCGCCCCACCTTGAGCACCATCACCGGCTTGGTGCGCGCGGCGGCGCGCAGCGCCGACATCAGCATGCGCGCGTCGCCCACGTCTTCCAGGTAGATCAGGATGCTGCGGGTACGCGGGTCGGACACCAGGTAGTCGAGCGTTTCGCCAACATCCACATCGGCCTCGGTGCCCAGCGACACCACGCTGGAAAACCCCACGTCGTGCGATTCGGCCCAATCCAGGATCGCCGATGCCACCGACGACGACTGCGACAGCAGCGCCAGATTGCCGCCCTTGATCTGCCCCTGGTAGTTGCCGGCCTGGAAGCGCGAGATCGGCCGCGCCTGGCCGAACACGGTGGGGCCGAACAGCCGCATGTCGTACTGGCGCGCGGTGGCGCGCAGCTGGTCGAGCAGGCGGCGCGACGCCTCGTCGGTGCCGACGAAGTCGCAGGACATGATGACGGCGGCCTTCACCCCGCGCTTGCCGCATTGTTCGATCACGCTCTTGAGGGTGCGGGTGGGCGTGGTGACGATGGCCAGGTCGAGGCCGCCCTCGATGGCCTTCACCGTCTTGTATGCCTTGATGCCCAGCACCTGCTCGTGCTTGAGGTTCACCGGATACAGCCGGCCGGCGTAGCCGCTCTGTACCAGGCCGGCGAACACAGTGCGGCCCACGGCGCCTTCGGTGTCGCTGGCGCCGATCACGGCCACCGACTGGGGGTCGAACAACGGGGTGAGGTAGTGCTGCTTCATGGTTCGATCCGATGGATGCGTGGGTGCGTCGGGGCCGAGATGGGCAGGAGCCGCGTCGCCTGATGGATTGTAGTCGTGCCGTGTGTCGTTCTGGTGCGGCGAGATTGATCCAGGCCAGACAATCCGGCATTGGCGGTGGCCGGCCAGTCGCCGCCCGGAAGGTTTTGGCGGCGGCTCCAAGCACGAAGCATGCCGCGCCAGTATCATCCCGGCTTTCCCCGGGAGCGGCATCATGGCCTATCTGGCATTCATCACCGTGGTCTGGGCGTTCTCGTTCAATCTGATCGGCGAGTACCTCGCCGGCCGGGTGGACAGCGACTTCGCCGTGCTGACGCGGGTGGTACTGGCGCTGCTGGTGTTCCTGCCCCTGCTGCGGGCACGCGGCTTCGCCGTTGCGCGCATTCTGGGCACGATCGCGGCCGGGGCGTTGCAGTTCGGCCTGACCTACCTGCTGCTCTACCGTTCGTTCGCCTACCTCAGCGTGCCCGAGGTGCTGCTGTTCACCATCTTCACGCCGATCTACATCACGTTGCTGGACGACGCCTTCCGTGGCCGCTTCACGCCGCGCGCCTCGCTGGCGGCGCTGATCGCCATCGCCGGCTCGGCCATCATCCGCTACGACGGGCTGAGCGGCGATTTCCTCACCGGCTTTCTGCTGCTGCAACTGGCCAACCTGTCGTTCGCGCTGGGGCAGATCGGCTACAAGTGGCTGGTGGCGCGCCATCCCAGCGATCTGCCGCCCCGCGCGGGCTTCGGCTGGTTCTTCGTCGGCGCGCTGCTGGTCGCGCTGCCGTCGTTCCTGATCTTCGGCAACCCTGCCCGGCTGCCGACCACCGCGCTGCAATGGTCGGTGCTGGTCTACATGGGGCTGGTGGCGTCGGCGCTGGGGTTCTTCTGGTGGAACAAGGGCGCGTCGCTGGTCGATGCCGGCACGCTGGGGGCGATGAACAACACGCACATCCCGATCGGGATCGCGCTGCACATGCTGATCTGGGGCAGCGACGAGAACGTGGGCCGGCTGGTGCTGGGCGGGGCGGTGATCGGGCTGGCGCTGTGGCTCAACGAACACTGGCGCCGCCGCGCGACGCCGGCCGGGACGGCGCAACGCACCGGGGCGTGACGCGATCCGCGCGGCATCGACAGGCGATTGCGCCGGGCGGTCAGCGCCCGGCGCGCCGCGCGCGCCACAGCTCGCGCTTGCCGATCAGGCGGCGCTCCACTTCGCCGGCGGCCTGCAAGCGCTCCAGCGCCTCGCGGGTGACCGCCAGCGGCTCCGGCTCGCCGGGCCAGCGGATCCACCACTCGTGGATGCCCTCGACCGTGTCGGCACTGTCCGGCCGCGTCCGCAGGTAATCGCGGATCGCCTTCATTGCCGTCTCGATCAGGTGTTCATCCATGCAGCAAGTCTCGGGTTGCGGGTCGGTATCCGGCGTCGTGCGCCGTAACGGTGCACGATGCACGATGCGGCATTCGGGAGCAATTGGCGCAAACCGCAGGCGTTACGGTCGAGTCGATGGCGGCGCTTTCATGAAAGCCGGCGGCGCGCCGCGACCATCGACGGCCGGGCGGCGTCAGCCCTTGTTGACCAGATTGGGCAGCACGCGGCCCATGCCTTGCAGGTCGAGCTTGCGCACCAGCTTGCCGAAGGCGCTGCGATCCTGCCCCGCCAGCTGCGCCGCGCGGCTGATATTGCCCTCGGTGCAGCGCAGCAGCCCTTCCACATAGCGCTGCTCGAACTCGGCGATGGCGCGTGCCTTGGCGGTCTTGTACGGCAACGGCGCGCTGGCCTGGATCGGCGCGGCGAGCGGATTGGCGCCCAGGCGCAGGTAGCCGTCGTCGCTGAGCAGGAAGGCGCGGTGGACCTGGTTCTCCAGCTCGCGCACGTTGCCCGGCCAGTCGTGACGGGCGATGTAGTCGAAGGTGTCGGGATGGAACTGCCGCTGCACCCGGTACTGGTGGCAGAAACGCCGCAGGAACGCCTGGGCCAGCTCGCGCGCGTCGCCGTCGCGCTGACGCAGCGACGGCATGGCCAGCGTCAGCACGTTGATGCGGTACAGCAGGTCGCGGCGAAACTGGCGTGCCTCGACCAGTTGGTCGAGCGCGGCGTTGGTCGCCACCAGCACCCGCACGTTGGCGTGCCGCACCTGGCTGCCGCCGACGCGGCGATAGCTGCCGTCCTGCAAAAAGCGCAGCAGCGCCGCCTGCGCCTTCAGGCTGAGCGCGTCCACCTCGTCGAGGAACAAGGTGCCGCCGTCGGCCTCGGCGGCCAGCCCGGGCGAGGCCTGCTTGGCGTCGGTGAAGGCGCCGCGCTCGTGGCCGAACAGCTCGCTTTCCAGCAGCGCCTCGGTCAGTGCGCCACAGTTCACCGGCACGAACGGCCCGGCGGCGCGTTCGCCGGTGTAATGCAGCGCCCGCGCGGCCAGCTCCTTGCCCGTTCCCGTCTCGCCGATGATCAGGACCGGCACATCGACGCACGCCATTTTTTCGATCTGGCGCAGCGCCGCCTGAAATTGCGGCGACGACCCGATCAGGTTGAAACGGGACAGGTTTTCCATCGAGTAGACCCCCAAAGCACTTTCCAGTCAGAACCGACAACTCAGCGCCGTTGATAAAACTCTCCTGGCGGCGCGCGGGGGCGCCGAGCCTCGCGGCGGTACTACACGGACCGCGTTTCGCGCTTCTTGCCAGGACCGTTTCGCCGGGTTTTGTCACCGGCTCTTGTTCAGGTAAGCCAACGCAACGGTTGGGCATAGTGGTGTTTATGCCAAGCAGCTAAAGGCAGTCAAGAATCACTGTCGGATCAATTGGTTATCACCGGGCAACCTTTCATTTTCAGACAGCTTGGCGGGCCACCCTCGAGGCAAATGTCAATAAATGTCAAAAACACAATAAAATCATTTGCTTATTGGAAATACCATTCATCCGCCCCAGCGAACCGCCGGCCATCGCGACACGATGGTTGTCCACCGAAACCCATCCCCCATCGCGACAACCTTCCGACCGATGGCCGATCCGCTCGCAGCGCCCTGGACGAACGGGCGGCGGCGCCTTGTGTGCGCCACGCGAGGGCGGACGATTTCGGCTACAATTTCGGCCTTTACGCACCCACGAATCCACAGGCAGGAGAGAAGCAATCATGTCGATGGCCGACCGCGACGGCGTCATTTGGTACGACGGCAAACTGGTTCCCTGGCGCGAAGCCACCACCCACGTCCTGACCCATACCCTGCATTACGGCATGGGCGTCTTCGAAGGCGTGCGCGCCTACGAAACCAGTCGTGGCGCGGCGATCTTCCGCCTGCAGGACCACACCAACCGCCTGTTCAACTCCGCCAAGATCCTGGGCATCGCCCTGCCGTTCTCCAAGGAGGAACTGAACGAGGCGCAGCGCGCCGTGGTGCGCGAGAACGGCCTGAAATCCGGCTACCTGCGCCCGATGGCGTTCTACGGCTCGGCCAAGCTGGGCGTGGCGCCGCCGGTGAACGACGTGCACGTGATCGTGGCCGCCTGGCCGTGGGGCGCCTACCTGGGCGCCGAGGGCATGGAAAAGGGCATCCGCGTGAAGACCTCCAGCTTCTCGCGCCATCACGTCAACGTGACCATGTGCAAGGCCAAGGCCAACGGCAACTACATGAACTCGATCCTGGCCCACCAGGAAGCGGCCGCCGACGGCTACGACGAGGCACTGCTGCTGGACGTGGACGGCTACGTGGCCGAAGGCTCGGGCGAGAACATCTTCGTGGTGCGCGCCGGCAAGCTGTACACGCCGGACCTGACCTCCTGCCTGGACGGCATCACCCGCAACACCGTGTTCCAGATTGCGCAGGAAATGGGCGTCGAGGTGATCGAGAAGCGCATCACCCGCGACGAGATCTACATCGCCGACGAAGCGTTCTTCACCGGCACCGCCGCCGAAGTCACCCCGATCCGCGAGCTGGACAACCGCGAGATCGGCATCGGCAGCCGCGGCCCGATCACCGCCGAGATCCAAAAGCGCTACTTCGACATCGTCGAGGGCCGCGACGAACGCCGCGCCGAGTGGCTGACCCTGGTCTGATCCATAACAAGAACGGCTGACATGTGAAACGGGCGCGGGGCTGGTCGCTCCGCCCCGGCCGACACGGAGTACACCATGGCATTGCACGAAAACACCCAACGCGAAATCGAAGTCACCGCCAAGGACCTGCCGCTGCACTGTCCGACCCCGGACCAGGTGAAGTGGAACTCGCACCCGCGCGTGTTCCTGCCGATCGAGAAGACCGGCGAGGCCCTCTGTCCGTACTGCGGCACCCGTTATCGGCTGAAGGCCGGCGAGGTGGTCAAGGGACACTGATCCCCTGCGATACTTCCCTGCAAGCGGCGCCCGGCGCCGCTTCTGTTTTTGCAACGCGAGGAAACCATGTCGATCCCCGAGCCTGATTTCATCGTAACCGCCCGCCCCTGCCGGCCCCGGGCCCGCCTCAGCGCATGAAACGCATCCTGATCGTGGCCCCGGCCTGGGTCGGCGACGCCGTGATGGCCCAGCCGCTGTATCAAAGGCTGCACGACCGCTACGCCGACAACGTGGTGATCGACGTGCTGGCGCCGGCCTGGACCCGGCCCTTGCACGCGCGCATGGCCGAAATCGACGAGGCGATCGACGCGCCGTTCGGCCACGGCCAGCTGGCGCTGCTGGCGCGCTGGAAGCTGGGCCGCCAGCTGGCGCGGCGCAAGTACGATCAGGCCATCCTGCTGCCCAACTCGCTCAAGAGCGCGCTGGTGCCGTTCTTCGCCGGCATTCCGGTGCGCACCGGCTGGCTGGGCGAATCGCGCTACGGCCTGCTCAACGACTGGCGCAAGCTGGACAAGGCCGCCCTGCCACGCATGGTCGAGCGCTTCTCCGCGCTGGCCGAGCGCGCCGGCAAGCCGGTGGTCCACCCGATTCCCAATCCGCGCCTGGAAGTGGACGACAGTTCCTGTCGCGCCGCGCTGGCGGCGCTGGGCCTGGGCGCCGAGCGTCCGATCCTGGCGCTGTGCCCCGGTGCCGAATACGGGCCGGCCAAGCGCTGGCCGGCGCGGCACGCCGCGGCGCTGGCGCGCAGCATGATGGCGCTGGGGGTGCAGGTGTGGCTGTTCGGCTCGAACAAGGATCGCGAGATCTGCGACGAGATCGTGGCACTGGCGCCCGGTGTGGTCGATCTGGCCGGAAAGACCACGCTGGCGCAGGCCATCGACCTGATGAGCCTGGCCCACGCGGTGGTGTGCAACGACTCCGGCCTGATGCACGTGGCCGCTGCGCTGGGCCGGCCGCTGGTGGCGGTGTATGGCTCCAGCTCGCCCAAGTTCACCCCGCCGCTGTCGCACAAGGCGCGCATCGTCACGCTGAACGTGGAATGCAGTCCCTGTTTCCAGCGCACCTGCCCGCTCGGCCATATGAAATGCCTGAACGACCTGGGCCCGGATCTGGTGGCCTCGGCGCTGCGCGAGCTGGTGCCCGCGCTGTTCGAGCCGCCCGTCATCGATATCGCCCCGGTCCCGGCGCCCTGAACCTCACCGGCCACGCCGGTATAAACATCCGGCGGGCCACGTTATCATTGCGGCCTTCCCTAAAGCCCGTGCCATCGCGACTCCCCATGGAACACCTCGACCTCTCCCCGATTTCCCACGTTGCCGGCACCGTGGCCCTGCCCGGCTCCAAGAGCATCTCCAACCGCACTCTGCTGCTGGCGGCGCTGTGCCGGGGCGAGACGCTGGTCAAGGGCCTGCTGGCGTCGGACGACACCCAGCGCATGCTGGAAGCGCTGGCCGCGCTGGGCGTGCGGTGGGAACAATTGGGCGACAGCCGCGATTTCCGCATCCACGGTTGCGGCGGCGATTTCCCGGTGAAGCAGGCCGACCTGTTCCTGGGCAACGCCGGCACCGCGTTCCGCCCGTTGACGGCGGCGCTGGCGCTGGCCGGCGGCGAATACCGCCTGTCCGGCGTGCCGCGCATGCACGAGCGCCCGATCGGCGATCTGGTCGATGCGCTGCGCCAGGCCGGCGCCCAGGTCGATTACCTGGGCCAGGAAGGCTATCCGCCGCTGGCGATCCACCCGGGGCGCATCGCCGGCGACCGCGTCTCGGTGAAGGGCAACGTCTCCAGCCAGTTCCTCACCGGGTTGTTGATGGCGCTGCCGCTCACCGGGCGCGACATCACCGTGGCGGTGGAAGGCGAGCTGATCTCCAAGCCCTATATCGAGATCACGCTCAACCTGCTGACGCGCTTCGGCATCGCCGTCGAGCGGCGCGGCTGGAGCGAATTCTTCATCCCCGGCGGCCAGACCTATGCCAGCCCCGGCGAGATCTTCGTCGAGGGCGATGCGTCGTCGGCATCGTATTTCCTCGCGGCCGGCGCCATCGCCGCCGCGCCGGGCCGGCCGGTGACCGTCACCGGCGTCGGCCGGCAGAGCATCCAGGGCGACGTGCGCTTCGCCGAAGTGCTGGAACAGATGGGTGCGATCATCGAACGCGGCGACAACTGGATCAGCGCCACCCGCCCCGCCGGCGGCCGGCTGCGCGCGGTGGACGTGGACCTCAACCACATCCCCGATGCGGCGATGACCATCGCCGTGGCCGCGCTGTTCGCCGAGGGCACCACCACCATCCGCAACATCGAGAGCTGGCGGGTGAAGGAGACCGACCGCCTCGCCGCGATGGCCGCCGAGCTGCGCAAGGTGGGCGCCACCGTCGAGGAAGGCCGTGACTACATCGTGGTCACCCCACCCGCCGCGCTGACGCCGCACGCCGAGATCGGCACCTACGACGACCATCGCATGGCGATGTGCTTCTCGCTGGTGTCGCTGGGCGCGCCGGTGCGCATCCTCGATCCCGGCTGCACCGCCAAGACCTTCCCCACCTATTTCGACGAGCTGGCACGCATCGCCGCCTGACGCGGCGTTCCGGCCTTTCGTCTGCTTCCCGCCGGCCCGTGCCGGCTGCTTGCGCCGCGCGTGGCCACGCGCAGCGGCCGTCGGCGGGCCACCCACCTGCCGATTTCGGGCGGCCGCTGCATCGCGGCCAACCGGCACTGCGCCGCACAGATCAATCACTTAGCGCTTCCACGATGCCCGGATTGTGGCGTAAATCGGTGAAAGCAATAACCATCACTACATCATTGATTAATTATATTTTGTTGATTTAACAGGGTTTTTTGAGAATCGCTCGCGTTGTAAGCCCCTAGGAAGTGATTACCGGCGCTGATACCATCCCTGACATTCGACCCATAGAGCGGCTAACAAAACCCAGCGAAGCGGTCCTGGCAAGGAGCGCGAAACGCAGACAGTACTAGGCGTACGGCAAGTGAGCACGACGACGCCAGGAGGGTTTTGTTAGCCGCTCTCGAGGCCGAAGCACAAAGACAAGACAAGGATGGAGGATTACAACATGGCGCTGATTCCCAGCAGCAGACGTCACGCACTCGTCGTGGCACTGGCTTTCGTGGGCGCCGCCCACGCGGCCGAATGGAGCAGTACGGCGGTGTACACCGCCGGGCAGGAAGTCACCTACCAGGGCAGTAGTTACAAGGCCAAGTGGTGGACCCAGGGCAACGTGCCCGGCGCCGAGCAATGGGGCCCGTGGCAACTGGTGGGCACCGCCACCCCGACGCCCACCCCCAGCCCGACACCGACCGCCACGCCGACACCGACCGCGGTGCCGACGCCGATCGTGACCCCGACACCCCGCCCGGTCACCCCCACGCCCACCGTCGCGCCCACCCCCGTGGTGACGCCGACGCCGTCCGGCACCACCTGCAATGCCGCCTGGGCCGAAGGCAATACCTATACGGCCGGCGCTACCGTCACCTACAACGGCCGCAATTACCGCGCGCTGGTGACGCATGTCGCCTATGTCGGCGCCAACTGGAACCCCGCAGCCAGCGGCACGCTGTGGCAGGACATCGGCGCCTGCGGCGGCGGCAACCCGACGCCCACCCCGGTGACCCCGACCCCGACGCCGGTCGGCCCCACGCCGACCCCGGTCACGCCGACGCCGACCCCGGTGGGCCCGACCCCGACGCCGACGCCCGTGGTGACCGGCGTACCGTCGCTGGCGCAGGCCCAGGCACGCGAGGCCGAGCTGACCAACAACGACTTCTTCCGCACCGTGAAGGCGTCGATCCGCACCGCGCCCAACGCCGTAGTCGATGCCGTGGCGCCGGGCAAGGCCGACAACCCGAAGAACGTGAAGCGCGTGGAAGGCATCCTGTCCGCCGCGCAGTGGGAATACCTGTTCCCCCGCCGCGACGCCAGCTACACCTACACCCGCTTCCTGCAAGCGGTGGCCAAGTTCCCGGCGATCTGTGACGACTACAGCGACGGCCGCAACGCCGACGCCATCTGTCGCCATTCGCTGGCGACCATGTTCGCCCACTTCGCGCAGGAAACAGGCGATCACAACCGCAACGACACGGTGCCGGAATGGCGCCAGGCGCTGAAGTACCTGCGCGAGATGGGTTGCGACGAGACCGGCCCAGGCTGCGGCTACAACACCGAGTGCGCCGATCCGGTGTTCAACAAGGTGTGGACCTGCGGCAAGAATGCCGACGGCAGCTGGAAGAAGTACTTCGGCCGCGGCGCCAAGCAGCTCTCGTACAACTACAACTACGGCCCGTTCTCGCAGGTGATGTACTCGGGCGACCAGTTCAAGCTGCTGAACGAGCCGGATCTGGTGGCGTCCACCTGGCTGAACCTGGCCTCGGCGACGTTCTTCTTCGTCTACCCGCAACCGCCCAAGCCGTCGATGCTGCACGTGCTGGACGGCACCTGGGTGCCGAACCAGGTGGACAAGACGGCCGGCACCGGCAACAACTTCGCCACCACCATCCAGATCATCAACGCCGAGTGCGGGCTGGGTACCGAGAAGCAGGCCGCGCAGAACCGCATCGACTACTACAAGGAGTTCTCGCGCGAACTGGGCTGGGATTACAGCAACGAGCAGTTGTCGTGCGCCACCATGCAGCGCTTCGGCTCCGGCAGCTCGGCCGCGTACAACATCTACTGGGAGAAGAACTGGAACGTCGGCGGCGACTACCAGTGCCAGCTGGTGAGCTACCAGACGCCGTACAACGCGCTGATCGAAGGCCAGTATGCCAAGTGCGTGGAGGCCAACTGGGGCGTGACGCTGCGCTGAGACGCGACGGCATCCGTCGAACCGTGTGAAGGATGGCGCCCTCGCGGCGCCGTCCGACAACACACCGCTTCGCCGGATCGCCGTAGCGCCTGTTTTGATCTACTCCGTCGCGTCGACGCTCCGGTGGACGCGAAGGGGTGAACGGTTGGGGCGCGGGATCGCGCCCCTTTTTTCGTGCCCGCGAGTGGGATCACGCGACGAACAGGCAACAAAAAAGCCGGGAGTCTCCCGGCTTTTTCTGTTTACCGCGAAGCTCAGCGGCGGGTGTTGGCCGCGTACTGGCGGCGCTCGATGCGCACGTCGCGCTTGGCCACCTTGGTGCTCTTGCCCTTGGCGTAGACCTTGGAACGCTTGGCCGAAGCGTAGCGCTGCGCGTCGCGCTTGCTGGCGGCCGCGTACTTGCGGCTGGCCTTGGTGTCCTTGCTGGCGACCTTGACGGTCTTGCGGGCCTGGACCGGGGCGGCGGGGCGCGATACCGGCACGGCATAGGCGGGTTCGTCGAATGGCAGCGGCGCGTCGGCCACCAACAGGTCCGCCGCGTAGACGGGCGTAAAGGCCAGGGCCAGCACGCACAGCAACAACTTTTTCATGACCCCATCCTTTGTGAACAACCGGGTGTGAATTTTGGCGGTCAGTCTATAGCGCCAAACTGCATTGGCGCAAACCCTTTTTTCGGACTGCCGCGAGCGTGGCGCCGCCCAGTATACCCAGCGGAATCGCCCGTCAGGCGGGCCGTTGCGTCACGCTAGCCGCCCCGCGCCAGCAAATCCGCCAATACCGTCAGCGCGGCCGGACGATTGGCGTAGCAAGCCAGACGACCGGCTGCCTGCGGCAGCAGGTCGATGTCATACGGCAGGCGCCCCGCCACCAGCCAGGTACGCGCTGCGGGCAGCCCGGCCAGCAGGTCGCGTTGCGCCGGGAACAGCACGGCGTTGTAGCTCACCACCACCACCTGCGGTGCATCCGCCGCCCGGGCCAGCGCGTCGGCGATCTCGGCCGGCGTCGGTGCCAGCGGCAGCGCGATCTCGTCCACGGCGTAGCCCAGCGCGGCCAGCGGCTCGGCCAGGGTGTCGCGCTGCACCGCCGCCTGACCGATCGCGGCCCGGCCCATCGCCACTTCGTCGATCTCGGTGCGGGTGCGCACCTCCAGCGTGATCAACAGCACCGGCTGCGCCGCATCGAGCGCGCGGCAATGGCCGGTGACGGCGCGGCGATGCACCGCTTCGGACAGCGCCAGCGCCTGGGGCGTCCGCAACAGCGGCGCGGGATCCTCCGGCAGCGCACGCCAGTCGCCCAGGCGCCGCTTCAGCGCGGCGATGCGCGCGCGGGACGCGGCCAGACGCTCGGGCGAGACCTCGCCACGTTCCACCGCTTGCAGCAGGCGGTCGATGGCCTCGGCCTGTACCGTCTCGCGGTGCGACACCAGCAGCACGTCGGCGCCAGCCTGGAAGGCGCGCAACGCGCCCGTCACGGTGCCGACGCCGCGGCGGATGGCGTCCATCTCCAGGCAGTCGGTGAACACCACGCCGCCGAACCCCAGTTGCTCGCGCAGCAAGCCGGTCAGCACCGCGTGCGACAGCGTGGACGGCGTGTCGGGGTCCGGCTCCACCGCCGGGAACGCCACATGCGCCGACATCACGGCATCGACGCCAGCGGCGATGGCGGCGCGGAACGGCGCCAGTTCCACCGCATCCAGCCGCGCACGGTCGTGGCCGACTCGCGGCACGCCGAGGTGGGAATCGGTATCGGTGTCGCCATGACCGGGAAAGTGCTTGGCGGTGGCCGCCAGGCCGGCGGCCTGGATGCCGCGCATCGCCGCCAGCCCGTATTCGCACACGGTGGCGACGTCCTCGCCGTGGGCGCGCACGCCGATCACCGGGTTGAGGCGGTTGTTGTTCACGTCCAGCACCGGGGCGAAGTCGATGTTGATGCCCAGCGCGCCCAGCTCCGCCGCGCCGATACGGTTGAGCGCCTGGCAATCGGCGGCCGAGCCGGCGGCCTGGTAGGCCAGCGCCGACGGCAGCGGCGTCATGCCAGCCTCGATGCGCGCCACCATGCCGCCCTCCTGGTCGATGCCGATCAGCAAGGGCTGGTCGCTGACCTCGGCGTTGATCTGTTGCAGGCGCCGGCACAGCGCCGCCACCTGCCGCGGATGATCGACGTTGCGGCGGAACAGGATGACGCCGCCCACGCGGTATTCGCGGATCAGGCGCTCGATGTGGGCATCGGGTTCCAGCCCGTCGAAGCCCACCATGAAACACTGACCGATCTCGGCTCTAGAACTTAATGCCATTGCAAGTTGTCGCTCCGAAAGGCCGGCACACCGGCCGCTACCCATATCGAAAGGAGATCATCATGAAGCCATTCTTCGCTCTGCTGGCCACTGCGCTGGCCCTGCCCGCGCTGGCCGCCACGCCCCCTTCCACCACCCGGCTCTCGCCCGCCTCCGGCAGCCAGGTCCGCGGCAGCGTGCAGTTCAGCGACACCGCCGAGGGCCTGCGCGTAACCGGTGAAATCACGGGGTTGAGCCCCGGCGCCCATGGCTTCCATGTGCACGAGCGCGGCGACTGCTCCGCGCCGGACGCCAGCAGCGCCGGCGGTCACTACAACCCCGACAACCACCCGCACGGCGACGCCGACCCCAGCCGCCACCATGCCGGCGACCTGGGCAATATCGAAGCCGACGCCGATGGCCGCGCCAAGGTGGATGCGATCGTGCCCGGCCTGACCACTGCCCGCCTCAAGGGCCGCGGGCTGGTGGTGCACGATCAGCCCGACGACCTCAAGACCCAGCCGTCCGGCGCGTCGGGCGATCGCATCGCCTGCGGGGTGGTCCGCTAGAACGGGCCGGCTTTGCGCAAGACCGGGGCCAGCCGGCCCCGTTCGTTCTCAGACGGCCAGCCGGCGCAGCACTTCCTCGCGCCCCAGCAGCGCCAGCACCGCGTCCACCGACGGGGTGCTGGTGGTGCCGCACACCTTGGCACGCAGCGGCATGCCCACCTGCGGCATCTTCACGCCCTGCTGCTTGACGAATTCCTTGATGTAGGCGGATAGCGCCTCGGTGGTCCATTCCGGCAGGCGGGCCGCGCCTTCGGCGAAGAAGCCCAGCCGCGCCTCGTCGTCCGGCGTCAGGTGCTTTTCGACGATCTCGGCGGTGGGGGTCAGCGCGCGGTAGAAGTACTCGGCCTGGTCGGCCATCTCGACCAGGGTCTGGCTGCGATCCTTGAGCAATGCGCACACGTCCGCCAGCACCGGGCCATCCGCGACCGCGACGCCACGATCCGCCAGGAAGCCCTCGACCCGCCCGGCCAGCCGGCGCGGGTCGGTCTGCTTGATGTGCTGGGCATTCAACCACAGCAGCTTGTCGCGATCGAAGCGGCTGGGGCTCGGCGACACCGAATCCAGCGAGAACCACTCGACGAACTGCGACAGCGTGAAGAACTCGTCGTCGCCGTGCCCCCAGCCCAGGCGCGCCAGGTAGTTGAGCAGCGCCTCGGGCAGAAAACCCATCTTGTCGTAGTCGACCACCGACACCGCGTCGCGCCGCTTGGAGAGCTTCTGCCCCTGGTCGTTGTGGATCATCGGCAGGTGCGCGAACAGCGGCACCTCGGCGCCCAGCGCCTGGTACATGTGGATCTGCCGCGGCGTGTTGTTGACGTGGTCGTCGCCGCGGATCACGTGGCTGATGTTCATGTCCCAGTCGTCCACCACCACGCAGAAGTTGTAGGTGGGCGTGCCGTCCGGGCGGGCGATGATCAGGTCGTCGAGTTCGTCGTTGGCGATCTCGATGCGCCCCTTCACCTGATCGTCCCAGGCCACGGTGCCGCCGATAGGGGTACGGAAACGCACCACCGGCGACACGCCCTGCGGCGGCGCGGGCAGTGTCTTGCCGTCCTCCGGCCGCCAGCGGCGGTCGTAGCGCGGCTTCTCGCCGCGCGCCTCGGCGGCGCTGCGCATCGCGTCCAGTTCCTCTTTGCTGCAATAGCAGTGGTAGGCGTGGCCGCTGGCCAGCATCTGGGCGATCACTTCCTTGTACCGCGCCATGCGCTGCATCTGGTAGAACGGGCCCTCGTCGTAGTCCAGCCCCACCCAGTGCATGCCGTCCAGGATCGCCGCCACCGATTCGGGGGTGGAGCGTTCGAGGTCGGTGTCTTCGATGCGCAGGATGAATTGTCCGCCGTGCTTGCGCGCGTAGGCCCAGGAAAACAGGGCGGTACGCACGCCGCCGATGTGCAGCAGGCCGGTGGGGCTGGGGGCGAAGCGCGTGCGAACGGGACGGGTCTGGCTCATGGTCAATCCGGGCAGAAAAAAGCGAAGCCGCTATTGTAGCGGCGGGCAGGCGCGCTGGGGCGCCAACGAAAACGCCCGGCACGAGGCCGGGCGCGGAACGAAATGCGGCGGGACTACAGCGAAGCCTGGCGGATCGGCTCGCGCGCCGGCACCACGCGGTTGTTGATCCGCAACGGCAGGTTGTCCGGGTTCTGGATCACCACGTCCTCGGCCAGCATCGGCAGGTCCGGCTGAGCCGGCTCCTCGAAGCGAGCCAGGATGTCGTAGTAGGTGCGCAGCGTCTCGACGAACACCACCGGCTCGCCGCCGCGGGCGTAGCCGTAGCGCAGGGTGGAGAAGTACTTGGGATCGCGCAGCAGCGGCAGCACGGTCTTCAGGTCGGCCCAGCTGTCGGGGTTCTTGTTCAGGCGGCGCGCCAGCACGCGCGCATCCGACAGGTGACCGATACCGACGTTGTACGCGGCCAGCGCCAGCCAGGTGCGATCCGGCTCGGCGATCTCCTCGGGGATGGCCTTGAGCATCATCTGCATATAGCGCGCGCCGCCCTGGATGCTCTGGTACGGATCGAGCCGGTTGACGCGCAGGCGGTTGGCGGTATCCGTGGTGAGCATCATCATGCCGCGCACGCCGTAGGCCGAGACCGCGGCCGGATCCCAGTGCGATTCCTGGTAGGACAACGCGGCGATCAGGCGCCAGTCGATGCCGGTCTTGCCTTCCGCCTCGCGGAACCAATCGCGGTAGCGTGGCAGCACGGTCTCGCGCTTGCCGAGGAAGGCGAGCGCATCGACCGGATCGACGCGGTCCAGGTGACCGTAATAGCGGTCGATCAGGCGCTTGATGCTGCCGTCCTGGGCCAGTTGCGTGAAATAGCCGCTCAGTTCGCCCTGGAGCGCGGTGTCTTCCTTGGGCATCGCCCAGGCCAGCGCCTGCTCGGTTGCGAACGGGGTCGAGACCGCCACATTGGGGAAGTAATTCTGCGCCACGCTGGCGAGGTTGGAATCGAGCACGGCGAAGTCGTATTCGCCAGATGCCACGCCTTCCATCAGGCCCTCGGCATCTTCGCCTTCGACCAGGCGCCAGGTGAACGCGGGATGCGCCACCTTGTAGCGATTCATCGCGTCCAGGTACTGCGGCAGGGTCTTCACCATGCCGGTGCCGTCCTGCAACATGGCCAGCGCGCGCTCGTCACTGATGCGCGAGGAATGGACCAGGACCGGCTGTACCTGCTGATAGGGGGGGCTGAAGGTCAGCGAGGGGTGTTCTTCGTCGCGGTGCACGCCGACGGCCAGATGCGCTTCGCGCCGTTCCAGGCGTTCGAGCAACTGGTGGTAATCGCTTTCGACGATGAAGCGCACCTTCAGGCCGCGCGCATCGGCAAAACGTTTGACGAGATCGTATTCCAGCCCGGCGTACTTGCCTTCGGCATCGACATAGAGCGTGGTGGGGCTGTTCTGTACCAGCACCACCAGTTCCTTCGATTCGTTCCACGGGGGGATACGGTTGCTCTGCTGATTCGGCATGTCGGAACAGCCAACCAGCGCAGTGGCGCACAAGGCCATCAACCAGTGTTTCATGCGACTCCGTCTATGAAGTCCTCTTGATCAACTCGTTTTAGAGGACCTCTGGTTAGGACGGGCGCATTCTGCACATCTTTGCCGTTCATCTCAAACGTAAAGACTTTGCATTTGCTAATAAACCCGGCTAGAATCCGGCCTTCCTCGCGGAAAGGTGGCAGAGTGGTCGAATGCGCCAGACTCGAAATCTGGTTTAGGCTCCGGTCTAACGTGGGTTCGAATCCCACCCTTTCCGCCACTTCCAGGAGAAAACGGCGTCGTGCAAACGGCGCCGTTTTTTCATTCCCGCTTCCCGCCAATGCTGCCGGTTTACGATTTGCTTCGTTATGTAACCAGCGCGGCCTGCTGCACACTGACTGTCAGAAACAAGAGTCAATCTGACGCATGGCATTCGCCAAACCGGCCAGGCAAGAAAAACCGCCCGGCGAAGCGGGCGGTGGTCAGCGGTGCTTGATCGGGAACAGTCGATCCAGCCATTTCAACGCCGTCTGGCGCTGCTCCAGCGTGCCGTTGTAGAGGGTTTCCTCCAGCAGGCGGAACACGGTGCTGGTGTCGCCCTTGGCCAGCAGCTCCGACACCGGGCGCAACACCGGATCGTCGGTGAGGAACTCCATCGGATTGACCTCGGCGGTGCTCGGCTTGTCGCTCGGCGGCACTTCGGCGATCAGGAAGTCGGCCGGCTTGAACAGCGGCTCGCCTTCGGCGGGCGGCGGCTCCTGAACCGGCTTGGCCTCCAGCTCGAACGGTTCGCTGTCGAGCGGCGGCAGCTCCAGCGATTCGATGATATGCGAGGGCTCGGCCGGCGCTTCGGCCAGGGTGAACTCCAGCGACGGCATCTCCGGCATCCGCAGCGCATCGTCGTCCCGCGCGCCCAGCGCCTCGCGCAACGGCGTGGCGGCGGGCGCGGCCACCGCGGGCGCCGGTGCCGACGCAGGCGGCACGACAGGGCGCGCGCTCGGCAGCAGCGCGTCGTCCTCGTCCAGCGGTTCGTAGAGCGGGTTGCCCGGATCGAGATCGCGGCCCAGCGCCTGTACCTGCTGCCACAGCGCGTCGCTGGCGAACTGCAGCCGGAACGCCACCGCTCTCTCCTGGAACGGCTGCTTCATATCGTTGTGCCGCAGCACTTCGAACAGCTTCATCCACAGCGCCAGCGCGGTGGGGTGTTGTTCGATCTCGTGCGACAGCAGGTTCACCGCCTGTTGCACCAGACCGTGGTCGATCAGCAGTTGCGCCTCTTCGGAGACATTGCCCGGCAGCACCACGTCCACTTCGTCGTTGTGCCATTCGTTCGCCATCTGCGCGATGTTGTGCGCCAGGTCGCGCACGCCGGGGCCGCCGGTCGCGCCGGTGGTGATCGGCACCGGCGGCGGCTCGCCGAAGCCCGTGGCCAGCTTGCCGGTGCCGCTGAAACGCGGCTCCAGCGTGGTCGCCATGGAGAACGGCTCGTATTCGTCGGCGAGGCGGCGTTCGCGCCAGCGCCACAGGACATACCCTCCCGGCAACAGCAGCAAGGCCAGCAGGCCGCCCCACATCCAGTAGCCGCTCTCGCCACCCGCCGCCGGCTTGTCGCTGCCGGGCTGCTCCGGCTCGGCGCCCGACCTCAGGCCGGCGCGTGATTTCACCTGGGCCAGTTGCTTTTCCAGCTGGGCGATCTGGTACTTCAGCTGCATCAGTTGCGCGGTCTGGTCGTCCGACTCCAGCAGCAGCAGGTTTTCCCGCAGGCGCAGCGTTTCCTCGGGCGTCATCGGCGCGCGGTATTCCAGATCGAGCGTCGGCGCCGACAATTGCAGGCGATAGGTGCCGGAGGCATCGACCGAGCGCGGCGCGGACGGCGTGGCGAGCGCGCCTTCCACCGGCGCGGGCAGCGGTTCAATGGTCAGCGCCGGCCGGGCGGCCGGGCGCGCCGGCTCGCGCGGCAACACCTGGCTCACCGTGTCCTCCGGTGCCTCGGGGCGGATCCGCGGCGGCGGCAGGTAGACGGCCAGCCCGCTGTCGAGCGGCACCCGCGAGCTCTGCGGCAGGCCGTCGTTCAACTGGTGGATCTCGTCGATCAGCCAGGCACGTTCCTGGGCGTCGTTGGGGAAGTAACGACGGGCGATACGCTCCACCGAATCACCCGACTCGGTGCGCCAGACGCCACCCAGCGGCGGCGCGCTGCGACGCGACGGCTCGCCACGACGCGCGGCCTGGGACGACGCCGAGCGGCCGCTGACGACCGGCGCGGCGGTGTACTCGCGCGGGTCGAGCAGGATGGCGTAGTCGCGCTGGAATTCGCCGGTGGTATTGGAGGGACACGCCAGTCGCACCGACAGGCCGATGACGGGCTCCTGCACCACGTCGCTGCTGAGGATGCGCAACACGCCGCCATCGGGCGTGCTCTCGAAGCCCAGCCGGGCGCGGGTCAGCGGCACGGCGCCGTCGTCGCCGCCCGGCATCAGGCGGAAGCAGCGCAGCGACAGCATCTCGTCGCCACTGGCATAGACGGGAATGGTGGCCTGCAAGCGCTCGCCCAAGGCCGAACTGACGTCGATGTCGCCCAGGGTGGCGGCCAGCGAGGCGGACGGGGCCAGCACGCTGCCGAACGCAGCCAACGAAAGGCAAAGGCGAGACGGGCTAAAAGGTGAATTCATTGAGTCGCCTGACGTCGAGCAATCCGCTCAAACGATGTCCAGGTGGTCGATCCCCGACAACACGTCCTTCTGCTTGGCTTCCGAGCCCTGCAATTTGATCTGCAGGCGCAAGTCGTTGACCGAATCCGCGTTGCGCAGGGCGTCCTCGTAGCTCACCTTGCCCGCCTCGTAGAGGTCGAACAGGCTCTGGTCGAAGGTCTGCATGCCCAGCTCGCGGGACTTCTTCATGATTTCTTTGATTTCGTGCACTTCGCCCTTGAAGATCAGCTCCGAGATCAGCGGGGAGTTCAGCATCACCTCCACCGCGGCCACCCGCCCCTTGCCGGAACGGTGGGGCAACAGGCGTTGTGAGACGAACGCCTTCAGGTTCAGCGACAGGTCCATCAGCAACTGCGCGCGGCGCTCTTCGGGGAAGAAGTTGATGATGCGGTCCAGCGCCTGGTTGGACGAGTTGGCGTGCAGCGTGGCCATGCACAGGTGGCCGGTTTCGGCGAAGGCGATGGCGTAGTCCATGGTGTCGCGATCGCGGATCTCGCCGATCAGGATCACGTCCGGCGCCTGCCGCAGCGTGTTCTTCAGCGCCGCGCCCCAGGAATCGGTGTCCACCCCCACCTCGCGCTGCGTGACGATGCAGTTCTTGTGCTCGTGCACGTATTCGATCGGGTCTTCGATGGTGATGATGTGGTCGTACGAGCTTTCGTTGCGATGACCGATCATCGCGGCCAGGGAGGTCGATTTGCCGCTGCCGGTACCGCCGACGAAGATCACCAGGCCGCGCTTGGTCATGGCGATATCCTGAAGCACCGGCGGCAGGCCGAGTTCGTCCAGGCGCGGGATTTCGGAGTTGATGGTCCGCAGCACCATGCCCACCCGGCTCTGCTGCATGAAGGCGTTGACGCGAAAGCGCCCGAGCGTGCCGGGGCTGATCGCGAAGTTGCACTCCTTGCTGGCTTCGAATTCCTCGGCCTGGCGGTCGTTCATGATCGAGCGGGCCAGTTCCTTGGTGTGCTGGGCGGTCAGCAGTTGCGCCGAGACCGGCGTCACCTTGCCGTCGATCTTCATCGCCGGGGGAAAATCCGCGGTGATAAACAAGTCCGATGCACCCTTGGCGCGCATGTGGCGCAGGAGATCCTGCATGAACTTGGCTGCTTGTTCCTTTTCCATCGTCGTACCCGTGGTAGTTATCGTCGTTATACCCGGTCCCGCGGGCGCTTTTCCAGGATTTATCCCTATCCCTTGAAGTTATCAGGGATGGCCGCCTTCATGCGCGCCTCGGCCACCGAGACGACGTTGCGCTGCACCAGGTGTTGCAGGCTCTGGTCCAGCGTCTGCATGCCGAATTGCTGGCCGGTCTGGATCGACGAATACATCTGCGCGATCTTGTTCTCGCGGATCAGGTTACGGATGGCCGGGATGCCGATCATGATCTCGTGCGCCGCCACCCGGCCCTGGCCGTCCTTGGTCTTGAGCAGAGTCTGCGAGATCACCGCGCGCAGCGATTCGGACAACATCGCGCGCACCATTTCCTTTTCCGCCGCGGGGAACACGTCGACCACGCGGTCGATGGTCTTGGCCGCAGAGCTGGTGTGCAGCGTGCCGAACACCAGGTGGCCCGTCTCGGCGGCGGTCAGCGCCAGGCGGATGGTCTCCAGGTCGCGCATTTCACCCACCAGGATCACGTCCGGGTCTTCCCGCAGCGCGGAACGCAGCGCGTTGGAGAAACTCAGCGTATGCGGGCCGACCTCGCGCTGGTTGATCAGGCACTTCTTGGATTGGTGCACGAATTCGATCGGGTCCTCGACGGTGAGGATGTGCCCGTACTCGTTTTCGTTGATGTAGTTGACCATTGCGGCCAACGTGGTGGATTTGCCCGAGCCGGTCGGCCCGGTCACCAGCACCAGCCCGCGCGGGTTTTCGGAGATATCCTGGAACACCTTGGGCGCGTTCAGCTCTTCGAGCGTCAGCACCTTGGACGGAATGGTCCGGAACACGGCGCCGGCGCCGCGCTGCTGCACGAAGGCGTTGACGCGGAAACGCGCCAGGTTGGGGATCTCGAAGGAGAAATCCGCCTCCAGCGTGTCTTCGTACACCTTGCGCTGCCCGTCGTTCATGATGTCGTACACCATGTCGTGCACATCCTTGTGCTCAAGCGCGGGCAGGTTGATGCGGCGCACGTCCCCGTGGACGCGGATCATCGGCGGCAGGCCGGAGGAAAGGTGCAGGTCGGATGCCTTGTTCTTGACGGCAAAGGCCAAGAGTTCGGAAATTTCCATTTATAATTTTGTCCTTCGGCTTAGCGCCGGCGGGCGCCCCGAAGGCACCGCAAGCGGCGTGAAATCTGGGCTGGCGCAAAACTGCGAAGCATTATGGCAACGATTTTTACAGCGTGGCAAGGCGTGCTGACGCGTATGGCGCAGGCCGCACAAGCCGCCGGGCGGCCGGCGGAAAGCGTCGGCTTGCTGGCGGTCGGCAAGACCTTCCCGGCGGAACCGATCCGTGAGCTCTATGGTCACGGTCAGCGGGCCTTCGGCGAAAACTATGTGCAGGAACTGACGACCAAGGCACAGCAACTGGCCGACCTGGGCGATCTGGAGTGGCATTTCATCGGGCCACTGCAGAGCAACAAGACCCGCCAGGTTGCTCAAATTGCGGCCTGGGTGCATACCCTCGACCGCCTCAGGATCGCCGAGCGCCTGGCGGCGCAGCGCCCCGATACGCTGCCGCCATTGAACGTCTGCATCCAGGTGAATGTGTCGGGCGAGGCGAGCAAGTCGGGGGTGACGCCGGAAGAGGCGCCGGCGCTGGCGCATGCCGTGGCGGCCCTGCCACGGTTGCGGCTGCGCGGGCTGATGTGCATTCCCGAGCCGACGGGCGACGACGAACGGCTGCGTGCGCAATTCGCAACACTCGCCACGCTGCAACGGCGTTTGCAGGATCAAGGACTCGCCCTCGACACCTTGTCGATGGGCATGTCGGCCGACCTGGATCTGGCGATCCGGGAAGGCGCTACCATCGTGCGGGTCGGCACCGCGCTGTTCGGCAGCAGGACGCCGGGCGCGGTGCAGCCGGCGCCGCAATCCCCCTAACCACGGACCAGGATCAAGGAACTCCAGGATGAGCAAGATCACCTTCATCGGCGGCGGCAACATGGCCAGCGCCATCATCGGCGGTTTGATCAGCCGCGGCACTCCGGCCGGCGACGTCCACGTGGTCGATCCGGATGCCGCCAAGCTCGCCGAGCTGGCCACGCGCTATGGCGTGCACGGCGGCAGCCCCGATGAAGCCTTGCCCGCCAGCGACGTGCTGGTGCTGGCCGTCAAGCCGCAGCAGCTCAAGGCGGTGGCCCGGCAACTGGCGCCGGCGCTGGGCGATGCGCTGGTGATCTCCATCGCCGCCGGCATCCGCGCCGACAGCCTGTCGCGCTGGCTGGGCGGCCATGCCCGCGTGGTGCGGGTGATGCCCAACACCCCGGCGCTGGTGCAGGCCGGCTTGTCCGGCGCCTATGCCGGCGACGCGGTCGGCGAGGACGACCGCGCACTGGCGACGCGCGTGCTCGGCGCGGTGGGCGAAGTGGTGTGGGTCGACGACGAAGCCGAGATCGACGGCATCACCGCCATTTCCGGCAGCGGCCCGGCCTACGTGTTCTATTTCATGGAAGCGCTGCAGGCGGCCGCCCGTGCCCAGGGCTTCAATCCCGACACCGCGCGCAAGCTGGCGTATCACACCTTCTCCGGCGCGGTGAAACTCGCGCTCGACAGCGAGGACGACGCCGGCACCCTGCGTGCCAAGGTCACCAGCAAGGGCGGCACCACCGAACGCGCGATCAACGCATTCGAGACCAGCCAGCTCCGCGCCACCATCATCGCCGCCGCCGCCGCCGCCGCCGCCCGTTCCCGCGAACTGGGCGAAGAGCTGGGCCGCGACGCGGACTGAGGAGCGCACCATGGTCGACGCCCTGCACTTCCTGCTGCGCAGCATTGGCGGCTTTCTGATCCTGCTGTTCCTCGCGCGCTTCTACCTCCAGGCGTTCAAGGCTTCGTTCCGCCATCCGTTGGGCCAGTTCGTACTGGCGCTGACCAACTGGGCGGTGCTGCCGGCGCGGCGCATCCTGCCGCCGTTCCGCGGCTACGACACCGCCAGCTTCGTGCTGGCGGGCTTCACCGCCTTCCTGATGCACGCGCTGATGCTGGCGCTGACGCCGTGGAGCTTCGTCTTCACCGCCCCCGCCTCGCTGCTGGCGCTGCTGGTGGTGTCGGTGCTGGAGCTGTTCAAGATGTCGCTGTACCTGCTCACCGCCGCCGTGATCGGCCAAGCGCTGATGTCGTGGTTCTCGCCCTACAACCCGCTGATGCCGCTGCTCAACACGCTGACCGGACCGTTCCTGCGGCCGCTGCGGCGCATCATCCCGCCGGTGGGCAGCGTCGACATCACCCCGCTGATCCTGCTGCTGGTGATCCAGCTGTTCCTCAACGTGCTGATTCCCAAGCTGGAAAGCGCCATCCTCGCCTACGTGTCGATGGTGGGACCGGCCTGATGGCCGACGGCTGGTATCGCCGCGATGGCGACGCCTGGCTGCTGCAATTGCACGTGCAGCCCGGCGCGAAGAAGACCGAGGTGACCGGCCTGTACGACGGCGCGCTCAAGTTGCGTTTGGCGGCCCCGCCGGTGGACGGCAAGGCCAACGCGGCGCTGCTCGACTTCCTGGCCCAGGCGTTCGCGGTGCCGCGCCGCCAGGTGGAATTGAAAAGCGGCGCTTCGTCGCGCCGCAAGGTGATCCGCATCGTCGGCAGCCCCCAGGCGCCCGAACAGGCCGTGGGATTGGCCGCCGACGCGGCCTAGAGCGGCCTCAGCGGCGCTCGTCCTCGTGGCGCAACGCGCCACCGTGATCGATACGGCGATACTCGCCGTCGATCACGTCCTTGGGCAGGTCGGGGCTGGCCGGGCGGGTGCCCCACGGCAGCAGCAGGCACAGCGCCACCGCGTCGCCGATCAGGCCCGGCAGCAGTAGCAGCAGCGCCGCCACGTAGTAGCGCGCCACCCAGAACAGGCTGCCCATGGTCAGGCGCCCGCTGCGCAGGTCGGATACCAGCGACCACGCCACCGCGATGCGGTGATGGCGCAACATCAGCCCGCCGGCGACGGCGGTGAGGACGATCCAGGCCAGCAACCAGCCGGTGCCGATGGCCTTGGCGACCAGGATCATGACGACGATTTCCGCTGCCGGATAAGCCAGCAGCGCGAGCAAGAGGTAAGGCATGGACGATTCCCAAGAAGTACTGGCGGTGCTGTGCAACTGCCCGGACGCCGATTGCGCCGGCGAACTGGCGGTGGGGCTGGTGGAGGAAGGTCTGGCGGCGTGCGTGAACCAGTTGGCGCCGGTGCAGTCAGTCTACCGCTGGCAGGGAAGAACCGAAATCGCCACGGAAGTTCCACTGCTGGCCAAGACCACCCGCGCGCGTTATCCGGCATTGCAGGCATGGCTGGCGGCGCGGCATCCTTACGACGTGCCGGAGATCATCGCGCTGCCGGTCACGGCCGGACTGCCCACCTACCTCAGCTGGGTCGCCGCCGGCGAATGAACGTCCGACTCACCACCGCAACACAGGCCCGACTCCCTTGATCCGCCGTCTCGTCCTCGCCCTGCTGACCCTGGCTCTCGCCACGCTGGCATTCGCCGAAACCGAAGCCGACCTGCTGCCTCCCGACCAGGCATTCCGCGCCAGCCTGACCCAACCTTCCGCCACCACGCTGGAACTGCGTTTCGACGTGGCCCCGGGCTACTACCTCTACCGGGACCGGATCAGCGTCACCGCCGAACCGGCCCATGCCTTGCAGGTGAGGCTGCCCGACGGCGATATCAAGGACGACCCCAGCTTCGGTCGCGTGGCCGTTTTTCACAGCGACGTGGCGATGACGCTGCAAGCGGCCACACCGTTGCCCGCCGACGTCAGGCTCAAGGTGAAGTTCCAGGGCTGTGCCGACGCCGGCATCTGCTATCCGCCACAGACTGCATTGCTGGCGCCGGGCGAATCATCGGGCCAGAGCGACGGCGTCGGCGCGCTGTTCGGCAAGCGCGGTAACGACCGCGCCACGCAGGCCGACGACGACAGCGGCTTTTTTCGTGGCGGACTCTGGCTGACGCTCGCCCTCTTCTATGCCGCTGGCATAGGTCTGGCGCTTACCGCCTGCATGTATCCGCTGCTGCCCATCGTCTCCAGCATCGTGGTCGGCAACGGCAGCAACCATGGTTCGCGCGGCAGGGGCTTGCTGCTGACCGCCATCTACGTGCAGGGCATGGCGCTCACCTACACCCTGGCCGGCATGGCCGCGGCCGCCACCGGCACGCTGCTGACGGTGGCACTGCAACAACCGTGGGTGATCGCGGCCACCGCGCTGCTGTTCGTGGTGATGGCGTTCGCGATGTTCGGCGCCTTCCAGTTCCAGTTCCCCAGCCGGGTGCAGACCGTGTTCAACCAGTTGGCGCACCGCCTGCCCGGCGGGCGCGGCGGCTCGGTGTTCGCGATGGGCGCGCTGTCGGCGTTGATCGTCGGCCCGTGCGTGGCGCCGCCGCTGGTGGCCGCGCTGGCCTACCTGGGCCGCACCGGCGACACCTGGCTGGGCGGCGCATCGCTGTACGCGCTGGCGCTGGGTATCGGCACGCCGCTGATGCTGGTGGGCGCGTTCGGCGCCGCCATGCTGCCGCGCCTGTCGCAGCGGGTGATGCGCGCGGTGAAGATGCTGTTCGGCGTGGTGCTGCTCGGCACCGCGATATGGATGGCGCGCCCGCTGTGGCTGCACTACCTGCCGCAGCCCGACATCCCCGCCTTCCGCACCGTCGCCGATGCGGCCGGGCTGGACGCCGCCCTGCGCGAGGCGCGCGGCAGGCCGGTGATGCTGGACATGTACGCCGACTGGTGCACCAGCTGCATCGAATTCGAGCGCCAGACGCTGACCGACGCCGGCGTGCGCCGCCGGCTGCAACCCTACGTGCTGCTGCGCGCGGACCTGACGCGCAACAGCGATGCCGACGCCGCCCTGCTGCGTCGCTTCGGCCTGTATGGCCCGCCCGCGCTGCTGTTCTACGACCGCGACGGCAGGCTGCTGCCGCGCCGGGTGGTCGGCTTCCAGAACGCCGCCGCCTTTTCCGCCACACTGGATGCCCTGCCATGACCTTGTCGCCCCGCCTGCTCGCCGCCGCCCTGACCACCCTGCTGGCCTTGTCCAGCGCGCAGGCCGCGGAATCGCCGCTGTACAAGACCCGGCTCGACACGGTGGACGGCAAAGCGGCCACACTGGCAACATGGCGTGGCACCCCGCTGGTGGTCAATTTCTGGGCCACCTGGTGCTCGCCCTGTCGCGAGGAAATTCCCGAATTCGTCGCCCTCCAAAAGAAATACGCCGGCCGTATCCAGTTCGTCGGCATCGCCATCGATGATGCCGAGGCGGTACGCGCCTTCATCAAGCAATACCGGGTGAACTACCCCAGTCTGATCGGCGAGGGGAACGCCATGAAGGCCATGCAGGCCGAGGGCAATACCGTGGGCGGACTGCCCTTCACTGCGCTCTACGATGCGCAGGGCAACAAGGTGGCTGTCCATCTGGGCCGGCTGCCGGGCGCCAAGCTCGAAAGCATGCTCCAGCCCCTGTTGCAGAACCCGACCAAGAAAAAGCCATGATCCCCAACGAACGATTGCTTGCCTTTCTCGACCGCGTCGAAACCCTGCTCGACCGCGCCGATCCCCTCCTCCCCGCCGCCGCCAGCGAAACCGAGTGGTCGGCGCAGGCCTTCCGCTGGCGCGTGCGCAACGGCCGCAGCCAGCTCGAGGCCGTGCGCCATCCGCATACCATCCAGCTGGACCAGCTGGTGAACGTCTCGCTGCAACGCGAGCGGCTGGTCGCCAACACCCGCCAGTTCGTCGAAGGCCGGCTGGCCAACAACGTACTGCTCACCGGCGCGCGCGGCTGCGGCAAAAGCTCGCTGGTCAAGGCGGTGTGGAACGAATTCCGCCACCAGGGCCTGCGCCTGATCGAAGTGGAAAAAACCCATCTGCACGACCTGGCCGACATCGTCGAGCAGGTCGGCGCGCGCCCCGAGCGCTTCATCGTGTTCTGCGACGACCTGTCGTTCGAGGAAGGCGACCACGGCTACCAGGCGCTCAAGACCGCGCTGGACGGCTCCATCGCCGCCACCAGCGCCAATGTGCTGATCTACGCCACCTCCAACCGTCGCCACCTGGTGCCGGAGTACTTCAGCGAAAACGCGCAGACGCGCCATCAGGACGGCGAGATCCATTTCGCCGAGGCGATCGAGGAGAAGGTGGCGTTGTCCGAGCGCTTCGGCCTGTGGCTGTCGTTCTACGGCTTTTCGCAGGACGAGTACCTGGCGGCGGTGCGCAACTGGCTGGCCGAGTTCGGCGTGACGGCATGGGACGACGCGTCGGAACGCGCCGCGTTGCAATGGGCGCAAGGCCGGGGCGCGCGCAGCGGACGCATCGCCTGGCAATTCGCCCGGGACTGGGCCGGCAGTCGCTGACCGTCCCCGCGTCGCGGCCCGGCACTGCCCGGGCCCGGCGCGATCCTGGAGCAGACCTGGGAACCGGCGCGCCCGCGTCGGGTCTCAGGCCCCAGGCTTCAGATGGGCTTCCGTGGTGCTCCGGGCCTGCGGCTCGCGCCGACGTTGCAGCACCGCCGGCGGCAGGCCGTTCGGCCGCGCCAGCGACAGCAGTTCGTGCAAGGTGGTGTCGGTCAGCACCCGCGGCGGCGCATTGATCAGCCAGGTGACCAGCAGTTCGTTGGGCATCTCCTCGACCGAATTCAGGCGATCCGGCAGGAAGAAGGTGGGATGCCCGGCACCCAGCAGCCCTTCGGCCAGCTCGCCCAGTCCACGGGCCGGCGCGGCTCGCAAAAGGTAGTTGCGGGCGTCCTGTACAATCACGGCCGTCACCGCCAGCCCGTGGATCGCACGGGTGGATACGGCAAGGATGCAGCACAAGGTCTGCGGTTCCGTGGCCAGGGTGATGATCTGCCGCCGCAGACGGTCTTCCTGGATCGACTGGAGCTCAACGATCAAACGCTTCATGAGCGATTTCCTCAGAGCCTGTTCAAAGTCTTTTCATGCACCGCCACTGCCCAGAACGGTGTGGTGAAAAGACTTTGAACAGGCTCTTACATCGAACATCAATCAGAATTCAATCATTGAATGATATTCCGCCAGCAATATCAAACCAAAGGTTTCCAGTAACCATATGTCTGATCGAAAAATCGTCGAGGTGGCCGCCGGCATCCTCATCGACCGCGACGGCCGTTTCCTGCTCGGCAGCCGCCCTGTCGGCAAGGCCTATGCCGGCTACTGGGAGTTTCCCGGCGGCAAGCTGGAGGCAGGCGAAACCGCCCACCAGGCGCTGGTGCGCGAGCTGATCGAGGAACTGGGGGTGACGGTGACCGCCGCCACGCCGTGGGTCGTGCAAACCTTTACTTATCCCCACGCCACGGTGCGCCTGCATTTCTTCCGCATCACCGCATGGCAAGGCGAGCCGCATCCGCACGAAGGCCAGCGCTTCGCCTGGCAACGGGTGGGCGCGCTGGACGTGTCGCCGATCCTGCCCGCCAATGGTCCCATCCTGCGTGGCCTGGCCCTGCCCGACACCCTGGCGATCTCCGCCGCCGGCACCCTCGGGGTCGAACCATGGCTGGCCCGGCTGGATACGGCGTTGGCCGACGGGCTGTCGCTGTTGATCCTGCGCGAACCGCAACTGGACCCGGAGCGCTACGGCGCGCTGGCGACCGCAGTGATCGCCCGTGCACGCCCGCGCGGCTGCCGCGTACTACTGCACGGCGCCCTCGCCGACAAGGCGCAGCTGGTCGCGGCCACCCGCGCCGACGGCCTGCACCTGCCGGCGCGGGAAGCGGCCGGCCTGAGCACCCGTCCGCACGGCTTCGACTGGCTGGGCGTCTCCACGCACCATCAAGCCGAACTGGCGCAGGCCCAGCGCATCGGTGCCGACTACGCCCTGCTCGGCCACGTGGCCCCCACCGCGTCGCATCCCGGCGAGGCGCCGCTGGGCTGGGACGGCTTCGCCACCACGGTCGCCCACGGCTGGCCGCTGCCCATCTATGCGCTGGGCGGCCTGAGCGGGCGTGATCTGTCGCAGGCGCAAGCCTGTGGCGGGCACGGTGTGGCCATGCTGTCGGCGGCCTGGTCATGAAGCCGACCCTGGCTTCGATCGGCCGGGTGGTGGCCTTGCTGGCCGTCGCCGGATTCGCCGCGCAATACCTGGGCTGGATCGACCTGTCGCCGCGCCGCGACACCGAGCCGCCGGCCAAGGTGGATTGCCCGGCGCTGGAACGTGGCTGCGATTTCGAATCGGGCCAGCAACGCTACCGCGTTTCCAGCGACCAGAAGCTGACGGCCAACCGGGTGTTTTTGCTGACGCTGCGGGGCCCGGCCAGCGACGTGGCGGCCGAATGGCGGATGCAGGGCATGGACATGGGACCGAATCGCCGGCCGATGCAACCGTCGGGCGACTCGCGCTGGCAATTGCAGACCGCGCTGCCGTTCTGTTCCGCGGCGCGTCACGACTGGCAACTGGTGCTGACCATCGACCGCCGCCAGGTCGTGGTCGAGACCCGCTCGATGGGCTGACGTGAACCGCGCAATCGGCAATAATCCCCGAATCATGGCCCGACGACTTCTCTTCCTGCTTACCACGACTGCAATTCTGGCCGCCGCACCCGCGCTGGCGGCCAAGGTCTATCAATGGCGCGACGCCGACGGCAACGTGTTCTACAGCGATCGCCCGCCCCCCGGCAACGTGGCGCACGAACGCACCATCAAGCCCAACGTCATCGAATCCGGCGCCGCGGCCAAGCCGCAGCCGGCGGCCAGGGCCGCGGGCAAGGCGGTGGTCTACGTGTTCCCGCAATGCGCGCCGTGCGACGAGGCACGCGCCTTCCTCGACGCCAACAAGGTGCCCTACGAAGTGGTTTCCAGCGACCAGGGCGGCCCGCGCATCGACAGCATGGTCGAGCGTGCCGGCGCCGAGAACCTGGCACCGCCGGTGCTGGAGCTGAACGGCCAGTTCCTCAAGGGCTGGCAACGCGACACCTGGACCAACGCGCTCAAGCTGGCCGGCTTCCCGATGGAGGCCGCGACGCCCGCCGCGCCCCGCTGAGCCGGCCCATCGATCCACCAGGCGCGCCGGATCGGCGCGCTTTTTCACATCACCATCCGCCACGGGGTTTCCGATGCAATTCGCCACCTGGAACGTCAACAGCCTCAAGGTCCGCCTGCCGCAGGTGCTGGACTGGCTGGCCGCGCACCCCGAGATGACCGCGCTGGCCATCCAGGAAACCAAGCTGGAAGACCACAACTTCCCACGCGAGGCGTTCGAGGAGGCCGGCTATCACGTGGTGTTCGCCGGACAGAAGACCTACAACGGCGTGGCCATCGTCGCCCGCGCGCCGCTGGACGACGTTACCGTCAACATTCCCGGCTATGTCGACGCGCAGAAGCGCGTGATCGCCGCCACCGTGAACGGGGTGCGCTTCGTCTGCGCCTACATGCCCAATGGGCAGGCGCTCGATTCCGACAAATACCCGTACAAGCTGTCGTGGCTGAAGGCGCTGACCACCTGGCTGACCGAAGAACTGATCGCGCATCCGCGACTGATCCTGGCCGGCGACTACAACATCGCGCCCGAAGACCGCGATGTGCACGATCCGAAGAAATGGGAAGGCCAGGTGCTGGTGTCGCCGGCCGAGCGCACGGCGTTCGCCGACCTGCTGTCGCTGGGTTTCATCGACGCCTTCCGCGCCTTCGAGCAGGCCGAGAAGTCGTTCACCTGGTGGGATTACCGCCTGTACGGCTTCAAGCGCAACGCCGGTCTGCGCATCGATCACCTGCTGGTTTCGCCGGCGCTGGCGCCCGCGCTGACGTCGTGCACCATCGACCTGGAACCGCGCCGCAACGAACGCCCTTCGGACCACACGCCGATCTGGGCGGCGTTCGACGCATGACAGCCCAGCCATACGCCAACCGCGGCAACGCGCGTAGAATCCGCTCGCGCCCGCCGATCATCCACGCCGAGGAATCCTCATGAACAAGGCCCGCCTGCTGTCCGGCAGCACTCTGTTTTGCGAACTGAGCGAGCAGGAGCTCGAAGAGTTGGCCCAGCATGCCGAACTACGCGAGGTCCGCGCCAAGCAGACCGTGGTGCAGCAGGGCACCGCCGGCGAGGAGATGTATGCGGTGTTGCACGGCCGGCTCAAGGTCTCGCGCAATACCGAGGACGGGCGCGAAGCCACGCTGTGCATCCTGGAGGCCGGCGAGGTGTTCGGCGAGATCGCCATGCTCGACGGCGGGATGCGCAGCGCCAGCGTCGAGGCGCTGGAGGCGTGCGAGTTGCTGGTGCTGCGCCGCGACGCGGTGATGGGCTACCTGGAATCGCACCCCAAGGTGATGCGCCAGCTGATCGCCGCGCTATGCGAACGCCTGCGCGCCGCCGACAACCTGTTGCAGGACATGCTGTTCCTCAACCTGCCCGAGCGCCTGGGCAAGATGCTGCGCCAGCTGGGCGAGGCACACGGCACCACCGAGGCCGACGGCAGCATCCTGATCGACCTGAAGCTGACTCAGCAGGAACTGGCCAACCTGGTCGGCGCCAGCCGCGAATCGGTGAACAAGCAGTTGAATGCCTGGGTGGAACAGGACTGGGTGGCGCTGGAGCACGGCTACATCCGACTGCTGAAGGTGGATAGCCTGCCGGGCTGAGCATTACCGGTCCGGGCGCCTGCCGTCGTTTAGAAATCGACCCAGAACGGCAGCCCCGCCAGCAAGGCACCCAGCCCCAGGGTCCAGGCCAGGCCCGACACCAGATAGGGCAGCACCATCAGCCCCAGCCCGCTGAGCAGCGGCATGGCGCGGCGCTGGCGGCGGCCGAACCAGAAATACGCCATCCCCAGCGCGTTGAGCATCAGCCCCAGGAACAGGCTGCCCGGGGTGGGCAGGGTCATCGCTGCGCCACCTGCTGGGTCTGGGTCTTGCTGTCCCAGGCATAGTGGTTCTTCCAGGCGCCGTACACCAGGTTGGGGTACTCGGCGCGCCCCAGGCTGCCGTTGTAGCGCCCCAGCGCGCGGAACAGGTCGCCGTTCTCGATATCCAGGTAGTGACGCAGGATGGTGCAGCCGTAGCGCAGGTTGGTATGGATGTCGAACAGGCTTTGCCCCGGGGCGCCGATCAGGCGCTGCCAGAACGGCATCACCTGCATCAACCCGCGCGCGCCCACCGGGCTCAGCGCATAGCGGTTGAAGCCGCTTTCCACGTGGATCAGCCCCAGCACCAATTGCGGATCGAGCCCGGCGCGGGTGGCCTCGTAGTGCGCCGCCACCAGGATCTTGCGCCGCATGAACTCGTCGGGAATGCGCTTGGCCAGGCGCTCGGACATCTCGGCCAGCCATGCTTCGCCCTCGCGCGGGTCGGCGAACACCAGCCGCGGCTGCGCGCCGTCGGCGATGGAGCGCTGCATGGTGGATTGCACGGAGCTGGACAAAGCTTCCTCCCGCTGCGCCCCGGCCTGGACACCCAGGGCCGTGCAGGCCAGCAAAAGCGAGAGGAACAACCGTTGTGCTTTCATACCCCGTACCACGATAATCTCGACTTCTCTTGCAAGAAATCTGTAGTTCTTATGAAAAAAACCCTGTTCGGCCTGTTGCTGGCCTTCTCGACCCTCGTCGCCCATGCCGACGTGCCGCTGGTCGAGCAGGCGCCGATCGAATTCGACCCGGTCACGGTCGAAGCCGTCGCCAAACTCATTCCCGCCGCCATCGCCGGCCGTGGCTGGGTCACCCGCCACACCGGGCCCGGCCACATGGAGGCCAAGCTCGACCGCACCAAGCTGTGGGTGGCGGTGGACATCGCCTACACCGACCACAGCGTGACCATCACCTACGCCGGCAGCGAGAACTTCGACTACCGCGAGGCGATGGCCGGGCAGCCGGCCAAGATCCACAGCAAGTACATCAACTGGACCCGCAACATGGCCGCGGACATCCGCAAGGCCATCCTGACCTACCAGGCGTCCGCCCTGCCGCCGCCCACGCCCGCCGCGACCACCAAGCCGCTCGAGCAGTAATTCCGACGGGGCCGGAGGAAACGGGCGGCGACTGAAACTGGACAACGCCGCCCTTTTCCATCTTGCTCAGCCAGCCAGCACGTCCTGGCAATGACGCACCGCATCGGCCAGCGGCACCTTGCTGACCGCGCCGGTGGCGCGTACTGCATATTCAACTACACCTTCGGCCAAACCCTTGTCGCCGATCGTCAGGCGATGCGGAATCCCGATCAGTTCCATGTCGGCGAACATCGAGCCGGGACGCTCGTTGCGGTCGTCCAGCAGCACGTCGACCCCGGCGGCCTGCAAGGCGGCGTAGAGCTGGTCGGCCGCTTCGCGCACCGCCTCCGAACGGTGGTAGCCCACCGCCACCAGCGCCAGTGCAAACGGCGCCATGGCCTGCGGGAACACGATGCCGCGCTCGTCGAAGTTCTGCTCGATGGCCGCGCCGACGATGCGCGAGACGCCGATGCCGTAGCAGCCCATCTCGAACGGCTTCTGCGTGCCGTCCACATCGGTGAAGGTGGCGCCCATCGCCTCGGAATACTTGGTGCGCAGCTGGAACACATGTCCGACTTCGACACCGCGGCACAGCGACAGCGTGCCCTGGCCGTCCGGGCTGGGATCGCCCTCGACCACGTTGCGCACATCGGCCACCACGTCGGGCTCGGGCAGGTCGCGCCCCCAGTTCACCCCGGCGATGTGGTACTTGGGCTTGTTGGCGCCGCAGACGAAATCGCTCATCGCCGCCACGGTACGGTCGGCGATCACCCGCGTGCCCGCCGGCGCGCCCACCGGGCCGAGGAAGCCGGGCGGGCAGGCGAAGGCGTCGCGGATCTCGGCCTCGGTGGCAAAGCGGAACTCGCCGATGCCGTGCACCTTGCCCAGCTTCACTTCGTTCAGACTGTGGTCGCCGCGCAACAGCACGATCACCAGCTTGCCTTCGGCATCGATCACGGCGATCAGCTTGACGGTGCGTTGCAGCGCGATGCCCAGCAGTTCGGCCACCTGTTCGCAGGTGGTCTGCTTGGGCGTCTCCACATCGCGCATCGCTTCGGCCGGCGCGGCGCGCGGCGCGGTGGGCGCCAGTGCTTCGGCCAGCTCGGTATTGGCCGCATAGTCGGAGGTCGGGCAGTAGGCCAGCAGATCCTCGCCGGCGTCGGCCAGCACGTGGAACTCGTGGCTGCCCGAACCACCGATGGCGCCGGTGTCGGCCGCCACGGCGCGGAATTCCAGGCCCAGGCGCGAGAACACGTTGCTGTAGGCGCGGTACATCTTGTCGTAGCTGACTTGCAGGCCCTCGAAGGTGGCGTCGAACGAGTACGCGTCCTTCATCACGAATTCGCGGGCGCGCATCACGCCGAAGCGCGGACGGATCTCGTCGCGGAACTTCACCTGCACCTGGTAGAAGTTCACCGGCAGTTGCTTGTACGAGCGCAGTTCGAGCCGGGCGATGTCGGTGACCACTTCCTCATGGGTGGGCCCGAAACAGAAATCGCGCTCGTGGCGATCCTTGATCTTCAGCATCTGCGGGCCGAACAGCTCCCAGCGCCCGGTTTCCTGCCACAGCTCGGCCGGCTGGATGGTGGGCATCAGGATCTCCTGCGCGCCGGCACGGTTCATCTCCTCGCGCACCACGGCCTCCACCTTGCGCAGCACGCGCAGGCCCAGCGGCATCCAGGTGTAGAGGCCGGAGCCCAGGCGCTTGATCAGGCCGGCGCGCAGCATCAGCTTGTGCGACACCAGCTCGGCTTCGGCGGGCGCTTCCTTGAGGGTGGAGAGATAAAGTTGGGAGGTACGCATGGCAGTTCGGCAGCCGTGTGAGGGGTCGATGAAAGCGTGGAATCTTATCACCAAACCCCGGCCCCGCCTTGCGCCGGGCGCAACGCACCCCTGCGCCCGGCCTTCGTCCTAATGCGCCGCCAGGCAATCGCCCGCCGCCGCGGCCACCGCCTCGGCCAGGCGCGTGCGCGTCGCCGGCCGGGCCAGCCGCAGCGCGTCGTCGCGGTTGAGGATCACGCCGGCCTCGAACAACACCGCCGGCATGCTGGCGTGGCGCAATACCGCGAAATCGGCCTCGTACACGCCCAGCGCGCGGTCGAACAGCGGCCGCCCCTCGCCGGCGACTTCGGCGGTGTGGTGCAAGGTGCGCTGGAAGCCGCGCGACTGCAACTGCCGCGAGATCGCCTGGGCGCACGCCGCGCTGGCGGCGAACCGGGGGTTCTGGCGCGAGACGAACAGCGAATAGCCGGAGAAGTCGGTGTACCAGCGCTGCACGCCGTCCACCGTCCAGGGCTTGAGGAAGCGCTGCTGGGCCGAATCGTGATGGATCGACAGGAACAGGTCGGCGCGCGCGGCGGCGGCCAGTTCCGGGCGCGGACGCAAGCCGGTCTCCTCGCCGTCGGCCCCGATCAGCAGCACCAGGTGGCCGGCGCCGCGCAGCCGGCGCGCCACTTCCTGTGCCAGCGCGCGGTTGTAGAAGAACTCCGGCTCGCCGTAGGCGCTGGTGGCGCCGGGCGCGCCCAGCGAATGCCCCACGTCCACCGCGATGGTCGCGGCGTGCAGGGGCAGCGCCAGCAGCAGGCTAACGCTCGCCGCCGGCAGGCGCATCGGCTGCGCGCTCCGTGTCGGCCGCGGCCTCGGCTTCGACCTGCGCCGCCTTGGCTTTTTCCAGCTCGACGCGCTTGGCGCCGATCTTGGGGCGCAGCACGTTCATCATCACCACGTCGCGCAGCCACATCAGCAGGAACAGCCACACCAGCAGCACCGACGCGTACGGCAGGGTGTTGTTGCGCAGGCCCGGCGCCAGGGATTCGATCAGCGGATTCAGGCCGAACTGGACGGTGCCGATCACGATCAGCAGCAGCACCAGGGTGGAGACGGCGCGCTCCTTGATGAAGGTGCCGCGCAGCAGCACGCGCTGCTCCCAGCGGGACAAGCCTTGCAGTTCGGGGACGTCGTCGGAACGGAAGTAAAAAGTCATGGTCTGGTCTCGTTGACTGGCGGGCGGGAGTTTCTTTTGCGGGGACGTAAAAAGCAAGGGGCTCGGCGGCGACCATCGGCGCACTGTGGCCGACCGTTCGTCTGTCACGCATCCGAGGGATGCTCTAACATTGCCCGACTCGCGCCATGAGAGCGCCTGGCGGCCGTTCCGGTTCCGGAGCGGGCCGCCACCACAAGGAGGAAGGAAAGACCATGACCCGTTCCCTGCCGGCGGCACTCGCCCTGCTGCTTTGCGCCACCTTGGCGCACGCCAACGACAATCCCCCCGCTCCGACCCAGCCGGCGCCCGCCGCGGCACCGGCCGCCCCGCGCCTGATGCAGCCGCAACTGGCGATCAGCCTGGTGGAAACCGTCTACCTGCCGGCCCAGGTGTCGTTGCTGGAGCACACCGGACGCCTGACCGGACGCTTGTCCGCGCTGTGCGAGGCCCCCGATCCGGCCAAGCTGGCCGCCGCGCGCGAGGCGTGGATCGCCGCCGATCAGGCATGGCGCCGCATCGACGCGGTGCGCATGGGCCCGGCCCGCGCCGACGCGCTGGTGGCCCAGTTCGACCCGTGGCCGCTGGATCTGAAGGCCGTCGCCAAATCGGTTCGCGACACGCCGGCCGACCCGACCTCGATGCCGGCGCTGGGCGCGTCGCGCGAACTCAAGCAGGGCCTGCCGGCGCTGGAGTACATCCTGTTCGGCGACGCTGCGCCGCAACAGGCGCCGCTGGCCGCCAAGCGGATCGACAACGTCTGCCGCTACGGCCTGTGGGTGTCGGCCGGCCTGGCGCGCCGCGCGCAGGAACTGGTCTACGAATGGCAGGGCATGCGCCGTGGCCTGAACTACGACCCGTCGTATCCCCGCCCCTTCCTGTCCGAATCGCTGACCCGCGTGGTGGCCGGCCTGCGCGAGCTGGCGGGCTGGAAGCTGGCGCAGCAGAGCGCCACGCCGCAGCGCAGCGACTTCCCCGACTGGCGCGCCGGCGTGAGCAAGCGCAGCCTGGAATCCGGCCTGGACACCATCGAGCGCGTGCTGCTGGGCGCGGGCGGCGGCGCCGGTTTCGACGATTACCTGAGCACGCGCGGCAAGGATGCGGTGGTCGATGACCTCAAGCTGCGGCTGGCCAACGCGCGCATCGCCGTCAGCGGCCTGCCCGACGACCTGAGCAGCGCCGACGGCGAGCGCCGTTATGCGCAAAAGCGCCTGAACGAGTTGGCCGATTTCATCAGCGGCCCGCTGGTGGAGGCGCTGGGCATTCCGCTGGCCACGGCCGAATGACCGATCCGGGGCCGCCACGGCGGCCCCGGGGCGAATCGACCTTCAAGGACAAAGGTCGGGATGCAGCGCAAGGCGTGCCGAGTGCCGCGGGGTCATCCCCGCCAGCGAGGCGCAACGCAGCCATGCGCCCGACCTTCGTCCTTCCAACACGGGAGTTTTCATCCCGTTGTCACATAGCCGGCCTAAGCTGCCGGCTTTTTCGTGCCTCCCGCTTTCGCCATGTCGCGTCTCGCTCTTGCCATTCCGCTGCTGCTGCTCGCCCTGTCGGCCCACGCCGAGATCGTGATCGGCCTGGTCGCCAACCGTGGCGTCGAGGAAACCCGACTGGACTGGCAGCCGATCGCCGACGATCTGGGCCAGCTGCTGAACCAGCCGGCGCGCGTGGTCGCCGTCAAGAACGAGGCCGAGCTGCTGGCCAGCTTCCAGCGCGGCGAGATCGACGTGCTGCGCGGCAGCAGCAAGGTGGCGCTGTCGGCGGTGGAAGGCGGCAAGGGCGAAATCTTCGCCCGGCTGGCGCTCACCGGCCGCCAGACCCAGTACCGTTCGCTGCTGCTGGTGCGCCGCGATGGCCCGGCCTCGCTCGACACCCTGCTGGCGCACCGCCAGCAGTACCGCTACGCCAGCGGCAACCCCGATTCCACCGCCGGCTACCTGATCCCGCAGTACCACGCCTTCGTGCGCAACAACGTGTTGCCAGAGCGCTTCTTCCGCTCGGTGACGGTGGGCAATGCCGAAGACAACTTCCGCGCGCTGGTCGAGCGCCGGGTCGACGTGGCGGTCAGCAATACCGACGACCTGCCCAAGCTGGCGGAGAAGTACCCGCGCGACTACCAGCAACTGCGCGTGCTGTGGCAGTCGCCGCCGTTCTCCTACGATCCGCTGGTGATCCGCCGCGAACTGCCCGCGGCCACCCGCAGCCGCATCGCCTCGTTTTTCCTCGACTACGGCCGCAACGGCCCCGACGCCACCCGCGCCAAGGAAAAGCTGTACTGGGCCGACCAGCTCGACGGCTTCCTGCCCGCGACCAACCGGCAATTGCGCGAAGTGACCGATCTGCAGCTCTACGACGCGCTGTTCCGCCTGGCGCTGATGCCCGAGCTGGACACCAGCCAGCGCCAGTCGCGCGAGAAGCTGCTGTACCGCCGCTACGACCAATTGACCGCGCTGCTGGGCGGCGCACGCTGATCCCCGCCGGCGGACGCCGGCCTCTCCTCCTCCTCCTCCTTGGATCGCTGACCAGAGCATCCTTGTTTGCACAGGCCCGATCGCGGGCCTGTTTTTTTTTTGGCTTTGGGCCGCGTCAAGATCGGTGCGCGCAGGCCGCTGGGGGTTTCTCCAATTGGCAGGGATGGGCGATAACGGACAATCGGTCGATTCGATATTTTTCACACAGGGCAGGTTCTCATGGCGGAAGACAGCGCACGCGCCAACTGGGGCTCCAGGCTCGGCTTCATCCTGGCTGCGGCCGGTTCGGCGGTCGGGCTCGGGGCGATCTGGAAGTTCCCCTACGTGGCGGGCAAGAACGGCGGCGGCGCCTTCCTGATCGCCTACCTGGTCTGCGTGTTCACCCTGGGCATCGCCCTGCTGCTGGCCGAGATGGTGATCGGCCGCAGCGCCAACCGCTCGGCCACCACCGCCTACCGCGACCTCAAGGGCGGCCTGTGGCCGTGGGCCGGACGGCTGTCGGTGCTGTGCGTGTTCATCATCCTCAGCTACTACTGCGTGGTCGGCGGCTGGACGGTGGCCTACATCTGGCGCTCGATCACCGGCGAGGCCATCACCAGCGAGACCGCCGCGCTGGCCACCGCCTTCGAGAACTTCATCGCCAGTCCCACCCAGGCGCTGAGCTACACCGCCGTGTTCCTCGGCATCACCGTGGCGGTGGTGTTCGCCGGGGTGCAGCAGGGCATCGAGCGCATGAGCAAGGTGCTGATGCCGGCGCTGTTCTTCCTGATGCTGCTGCTGATCGGCCGCGCGCTGACGCTGCCGGGCGCCATCGACGGCGTGCGCTACTTCGTCACGCCGGATTGGTCCAAGGTGACCAGCGCCATGCTGGTCGATGCGCTGGGGCTGGCGTTCTTCTCGCTGTCGATCGGCGGCGGCATCATCATCGCCTACGGCTCGTATGTGTCGCGCGAAACCAAGCTGGTCGGCGCCACGCTGTGGGTGTCCACGCTGGCGACGCTGGCCTGCGTGCTGGCCGGGCTGATGGTGCTGCCGGCGGTGTTCGCCTTCCATGTCGACCCCGCCGCCGGGCCGGGCCTCACCTTCATCACCATGCCGGCGATCTTCGCCCAGATGCCGGCCGGCCAGTGGTTCGCGGTGGCGTTCTTCGTGTTGCTGCTGTTCGCCGCGCTGACGTCGTCGATCTCGATCCTGGAGCCCATCGTGTCGTTCCTGATCGACGAATTCCGCATGAAGCGCCATCCGGCGACGCTGCTCACCGCCGTGGCGAGCTTCGTGGTCGGCATTCCCGCCGCGCTGTCGTTCGGCCCGATGGCGCACGTCACACTGTTCGGCAAGAGCCCGTTCGACCTGATGGACTACGTGGCGTCCAACATCATGATGCCGGCCGGCGGCCTGCTGGCCGCGCTGTTCGTCGGCTGGGCGATCTGGCCGCGCGTGCGCGGCGAACTGGCCGCCGAAGGCGCCAGTTCCATCCTGCCGGCGTTCCGCTTCATCTGCGCCATCGTCGCGCCGATCCTGATCGGGGTGATCTGGTATCACAATTTGTGAGGTGTAAGGGGAGAGGTGTGAGGGGTAACGGCAAAAGCCACTGCAACAGCGAGTGGTGGTAGCGTTTGCGCTCACACCTCACACCTCACACCTCACTCCTCACTCCTCACTCCTCACACTCCTATTCCAAACCCCGCCCGGCCACGGCACAATCGGCCGGTGTCCTACCGTCTCGATCCCCTCGGCCATCTCGCCACCCCGTTCCCCGACAAATTCGGCATTCCGCGCCAGCCCCGGTTGGCGCCGCATGCGCGGGGGGTGTTGCGGTTGCTGCCGCCCTACGACCGCCCGGAGGCGGTGCGCGGGCTGGAGGCGTTCTCGCATGTGTGGCTGAGCTTCGTGTTCCACCAGAGCGCCGACACCTGGCACCCCACGGTGCGACCGCCGCGCCTGGGCGGCAATACGCGGGTCGGCGTGTTCGCCAGCCGCAGTCCGTTCCGGCCGAACGGCCTGGGACTGTCGCTGGTGGAACTGCTGGCGGTCGATACCCGCGACGGCGTGGTGCTCACTTTCGGCGGGGTCGATCTGGTGGATGGCACGCCCATCGTCGATATCAAGCCCTACGTACCCTTCGCCGAAAGCGTGCCCGAGGCGCGCGGCGGCTTCATCGACGGCACGCCGGCCACACTGGCGGTGTCGTTCGCGCCCGAGGCGGCGGCACGGCTGGCCGCGCTGGCCGGCGAGCATCCCGCGCTGCAAGCGCTGATCGAGGAAGTGCTGGCGCAGGACCCGCGCCCGGCCTACGCCGACGATCCGGCGCGCGTGTACGGCGTGCGGCTGCATACCTTCGACATCAAGTGGCGCTGCGACGGCACCCGCGCCCACGTGCTTTCCCTGGATGACGCATGAATCTTCCGTTCCCCCGCCTCGCCTCGATCTGCGCCGCCCTGCTGCTGGCGGCCTGCACCACGCCCAGCGAAGTGCAGCCGGTGCAGCCCACCCCGACGCCCGCGCCGCCCAAGGCGCTGCCGCAGGTGCGCGTCGGGCTGGCGCTCGGCGGCGGCGCCGCCAAGGGCTTTGCCCACATCGGCGTAATCAAGATGTTGGAAGCCAACGGCATCAAGCCGGACTACGTGGCCGGCACCAGCGCCGGCAGCGTGGTCGGCGCGTTGTACGCCAGCGGCATGGATGCCTTCGCCTTGCAGGAGGAATCGTTCGGCCTGGACGAGGCGAAGATCCGCGACGTGAGCCTGCTGTCCGGCGGGCTGGTGCGCGGCCAGAAGTTGCAGGATTACGTGAACCAGCTGGTGAAGAAGCGCCCGCTGGAAAAGCTGGGCAAGCCGTTCGCCGCCGTCACCACAGAACTGGAGACCGGCAGGCGCACCGTGTTCACCCGCGGCAACACCGGCATGGCGGTGCGCGCGTCGTCCAGCATCCCCGGCGTGTTCGAGCCGGTGCTGATCAACAACAAGCGCTACGTGGACGGCGGCGTGGTCAGCCCGGTGCCGGTCGATGCCGCGCGCCAGCTCGGCGCCGATTTCGTCATCGCGGTGGATATCTCGTCCAAGGCCAACGGCACCGCGCCCAGCAACATGCTGGGCATCGTCAACCAGGCGATCATGATCATGGGCCAGAAGCTGGGCGAGCAGGAGCTGACGCGCGCCGACGTGGTGATCCGTCCGCGCGTGGGCCGCATCGGCCCCACCGATTTCGACCAGCGCAACATCGCCATTCTGGAAGGCGAGAAGGCCGCGCTGGCCATGCTGCCGCTGATCCGGCAGAAGATCGCCGACAAGCAGCGCGCGCTGGCCGCCGCCGGCAAGTGAAGCCCGGCGATGTCCTACGCTGTAACGTCCACTTCTAGGAGCCTGCCATGTACCAGCTCGTGCTGATCCGCCACGGCCAATCGGCCTGGAATCTCGAAAACCGCTTCACCGGCTGGGTGGACGTGGACCTGACCGAACAGGGCATCGAAGAAGCCAGACGCGCCGGCCAGTTGCTGCGCGACGCGGGCTTCCATTTCGACATCGCCTACACCTCGGTGCTCAAGCGCGCGATCCGCACGCTGTGGCTGGCGCTGGACGAGATGGACGAGATGTGGATTCCGGTGGTCAATTCGTGGCGGCTGAACGAGCGCCACTATGGCGCGCTGGCCGGCCTGGACAAGGCCGAGACCGCCGCCCGACACGGCGCCGACCAGGTGCTGCTGTGGCGCCGCAGCTACGACGTGCGCCCGCCCGCGATGGCGCCGGACGATCCGCGCGCCTCGTTCGACGATCCGCGCTACGCCAGCGTGCCGCGCGCCGAGATCCCGCTGACCGAATGCCTGGAAGACACCGTGGCGCGGGCGCTGCCGTTCTGGCACAGCGACATCGCCCCGGCGATCAAGGCCGGCAAGCGGGTGGTGATCTCGGCCCACAACAACTCGCTGCGCGCGCTGGTCAAATACCTGGACGACGTCTCCAACGACGCCATCGTCAAGTTCGAGCTTCCCAATGGCCTGCCGCTGATCTACGAGCTGGACGAACACCTCAAGCCGATCCGGCACTACTACCTGGGTCAATAGGCTGGGAAACAACTTCCGTAGACACAGAGGGCACGGAGAACACAGAGGTCACAGAGAAACCAAGGAAACAGAAGATCGCCGCGCATGCAGCGGCTCGGACCTCGACTTCGTTGGTTTTCTCCGTGCTCTCTGTGTTCTCCGTGCCCTCTGTGTCTACAGATTTTGACTCTGGCGAAGCCCTACTCCCCGCCCACCGCCTTCATGATCTCGACATAGCGCCGGATGGTGGCGGCGAAGCCCTGTTGCAGGGCCTCGACCGTCAGCGCGTGGCCGATCGACACTTCGTCGATGCCGGGTATCCGCAGGAAATTCCCCAGGTTGTCCAGGTTGAGGTCGTGCCCGGCGTTCAGGCCCAGGCCGAGGTCGCGCGCGGCGCGGGCGGCGACGGCGAAGCGCTCCCACTCGGCCATCCACCGGCCCTCGGCGTAGGCGTGGGCATAACTCTCGGTGTACAGCTCGACCCGGTCGGCGCCAGTGGCGGGCGCGGCGGCGATCTGCGCCGGATCCGGATCGACGAACAGGCTGACGCGGATGTCGGCGGTCTTGAGCCGCGCCACGATGGCTTGCAGGCGCTCGCCGTGGCGCACGATGTCCCAGCCATGGTCGGACGTCAGCTGCCCCGGCTCGTCCGGCACCAGCGTGCACTGGGTGGGGCAGGCGGCCAGCACCACGTCCAGGAAGCGCTCGTCCGGATAGCCCTCGATATTGAGTTCCTTGCCGGGGTGCGCCTGCACCACCGCCTTGAGCGCCGCAACGTCGTCGTAGCGCGCGTGGCGCTGGTCCGGGCGCGGGTGGATGGTGACGCCATGCGCGCCGTTCGCCAGCGCCAGCTCGGCGAAGTGGGTGACGCTGGGATAGTCGCGGCCGCGCGAATTGCGGATCAGCGCGATCTTGTTCAGGTTGACGGACAACAATGTGGGCATGGCGTGCACCGGGGGGAATCTGGACCACCGCGCGGGTGGCGAAAACGCCAGTGCCCCGCCTGGCGGGGCACTGGCCGGTTACTGCAAGGGATCAGGCGCCGAGGGCGGCGAACACGTCGTCGCGCACTTTCTCCACCGCCTGGGTGCCGTTCACCTTCACGTAGCGCGGCGCCTTGGCCTGGCCCGAAGCGGCCATGTCGCCGTAGAAGCCGACCAGCACGGCGGTCTGCTCATGGTAGACCTGCAGGCGCTTGAGCACGGTTTCCTCGCGGTCGTCGTCGCGCTGGATCAGTTCTTCGCCGGTCACGTCGTCGCGGCCTTCCACCTTGGGCGGGTTGAACTTGACGTGGTAGGTGCGGCCCGACGCCACGTGCACGCGGCGGCCGGCCATGCGCTCGACGATGGCGGCGTCCGGCACGTCGATCTCGACCACGTAGTCGATGTCCACGCCGGCGGCGACCATGGCTTCGGCCTGCGGAATGGTGCGGGGGAAGCCGTCGAACAGGAAACCGTTGGCGGCGTCGGGCTGGGCGATGCGTTCCTTGACCAGGCCGATGATGATGTCGTCGCGTACCAGGCCGCCCGCGTCCATGATGGCCTTGGCTTCCAGGCCCAGCGGCGTGCCGGCCTTGACCGCGGCGCGCAGCATGTCACCGGTGGAAATCTGCGGAATGCCAAACTTCTCCTTGATGAAGTTGGCCTGCGTGCCCTTCCCTGCGCCCGGTGCGCCCAGCAGTATCAATCGCATCGTGTTATCCCTGGTTCTGGTTGTTGGAAATCGTTTCGAAGAGACGACGCACGCGGGCAAGATCGTCCGGCGTGTCGACGCCGGCGGCCGGTGCGTGCGCTGCAACATGCACTCCAATGGCGTAACCATGCCACAGCACGCGGAGCTGTTCCAGCGCTTCGACCGTCTCCAGCGCGCTGGGCGCCAGCGTGCGATAGGTACGCAAAAAGCCCGCGCGGTAGGCATAGAGCCCGATGTGGCGCAGTGCGCCGCCCTGCGGCAACGCGGGTGCGTGGGCCCCGGCGAAACCGTCGCGATCCCACGGAATCGGCGCGCGGCTGAAGTACAGCGCACGGCCGTCGGCGCCGCACACCACCTTGACCACGTTGGGATTGCGGAAGTCGGCGGCATCGTCGATGGCGTGCGCCGCGGTGGCCATCGGCCACTCGGGATGCGCCGCCAGCACACCGGCCACGGCATCGATCAGAGCCGGATCGATCAGCGGCTCGTCGCCCTGCACATTGACCACCACCGCGTCGTCGGGCAGGCCCAACCGGTCCACCGCCTCGGCCAGCCGATCAGTGCCCGAGGGGTGCTCGGGCGAGGTCAGCATGCTGGCGTAGCCGGCCAGCGTCACCGCATCCTGGATGCGCATGTCGTCGGTGGCGACGCAGACGCGCTCGGCGCCGGACAGCAGCGCGCGCTCGACCACGCGCACCACCATCGGCACGCCGCCGATGTCGGCCAGCGGTTTATCCGGCAGGCGCGTGGATTTCATCCGGGCGGGAACGATCACGGTAAAGCTCATCGGAGGCCTCGTGCGGGGGCGGACGTCGCGCTCCGGACGGAGCGGACCTGGGCGGTGCGCGGTGAATGGAACGGCGCGGCCGGTGGACGGCCGCGCGATGGCGTGGGCCGGATCAGCCGGCCACTTCTTCGTCGGGCCCGAGCACGCGGGCCTCGCTGGCGAGCATCACCGGGATGCCGTCGCGGATCGGGTAGGCCAGCCGTTCGGCCTTGCTGATCAGTTCCTGCTTGGCCTTGTCGTAGACCAGCGGCCCCTTGCACACGGGGCAGACCAGGATTTCAAGCAGTTTTGGGTCCATGACCTTTCTCTCTGGATTCGAGCTGTTGCATCGCCCACGCCGCCAGGTCGGGCGACAGCTCGGCGACGACGGGAAGGACCCAGATTCTAGCACCGGCATCGCCCAGTCCGGGCAGCGCGGCGAGCTTGACGGCGTCTTTCTCGGTGACGACCAGCTCGCCCGGCGGCAGGTCGGCCAGGGTGAACGGGTGGTGATCGGCGAACGGGCGCGGCAGGTGGGCCAGCCCGAGCGCGTCCAGCGTGGCGAAGAAGCGCGCCGGGTTGCCGATGCCACAGACGGCGGTCGGCGGCGCGGCGAAATCGGCGGCATCGCGCTGGCGCGAGGCGTCGTCCAGGCGATGGAAACGTTGCGGCGCCAGACGCATGGCGAAGGCCGGCACGGCGGGTGGCAGCGCCGGATCGCCGGCACCGTTGACCACCACCGCGTCGACCTCGGCCAGCCGCGACGGCGGCTCGCGCAATGGCCCGGCCGGCAGCAGCGCGCCGTTGCCCAGCCCGCGGGCGCCGTCGATCACGCACAGTTCCAGGTCGCGGGCCAGCGCCAGGTGTTGCAGGCCGTCGTCGCACAGGATGAGATCGACTTCGGGATGCGCCGCCAGCAGCGCGCTCCCCGCCTCGGCCCGCTGGCGGCAGACGAACACCGGCACACCGGTGGCGCGCGCCAGCAGCAGCGGCTCGTCGCCGACCAGAGCGGGATCGCTGTCCGGCGTCACCGCGACCGGCTGCCGCGCCGCGCCGCCGTAGCCGCGCGACACGATGCCGGGGCGGCGACCGTGCGCGACCAGCGCCCGCGCCAGCCACGCGGTCAGCGGCGTCTTGCCAGTGCCGCCGACGCTGAGGTTGCCGACCACCAGCACCGGCACCGGCAGGCGGGTGCTCAGCGTCGGGTCGCGCCGGTAGCGCGCGCGCCGCCGCGCCGCCAGCGCGCCGAACAGCCACGACAACGGCCGCAGCAGCAGGGAAAGCGGATGGCGCGGGGTATACCAGAGACGGTCGAGGAAACTCATGGGCGGCAGTATCTCAGGACTCGACAGCAAACAAAAACGGGGCGTCGCCGCCCCGTTTGATGCCCTGACCCGCGCGGATCACTTGATCGGGTTCTGCGTAGCGAAGGTGAGCTTGCCGTAGCCGGCGAGCCGCGCCGCCTCCATCACGTTGACCACCGCCTGATGCGTGGCCTGGGCGTCGGCGTTGATGACGATCATCGGATCCTTGCGATCGCCCGCGACGCGACGCAGCTGCGCGGCGAACGCCACCGGGTCGGTGAAGCTGACCAGCTGGTTGTCCAGGCTGTACTGGCCGTTGGCGGAAATGCCGATGTTGATGCTCTGCGGCTGCTCGACCACCTTGTCGGCGTCGGCGGTCGGCAGGTTGACCTTGAGTTCGGCAAAGCGCGAATACGTGGTGGTGGCCATCAGGAAGATCAGGATCACCAGCAGCACGTCGATCAACGGCACGAAGTTGATCTCCGGCTCCTCGCGGCGACGGTTGCGACGGAAATTCATCGGTCGCCCCTTTCTACTGCCGCTCGCCATGGACGACTTCCACCAGTTTCACCGCCTGTTGCTCCATCTCGACCAGGAAGCCATCCACGCGGCTGCGGAAATAGCGGTAGAACATCAGCGCCGGCACGGCGACGATGATGCCGAAGGCGGTGTTGTACAGCGCCACCGAGATACCGTGCGCCAGCTCGGCCGGGTTGGCCGCGCCGCTCGGCGCCTGCGCGCCGAAGATCTCGATCATGCCGATCACGGTGCCGAACAGGCCCAGCAGCGGCGTGACCGAGGCCAGGGTGCCCAGCGTGGGGATGTAGCGCTCCAGGTCGTGCGCGACCGCGCCGCCCACCTCCTCGATCGATTCCTTCATGATCTCGCGGCTGCTCTTCACGTTCTTCAGGCCGGCGGCGAGCACGCGGCCCAGCGGCGACGACGCGGCCAGACGCGACAGCATGTCCGGCGTGACGCCGTGGGCGCGGTATTCCTTGACTGCGTGGGCCAGCAGTCCTTCGGGCAGCACCAGCGAGCGCCGCAGGCTCAACAGCCGTTCGAAGATGATGGTCACGACGGCCACGGAAGCGACGATGATCAGCCAGATGGGCCAGCCGGCGGCTTCGATGATCGAGAGCATTGCGGGGGATTCCTCGGGTGTGTTCGGATGGAAAAACCGCGTAACTTTAGCCCGATTGCCCCCCGCCGGGAAGGCCGTTCCCCTTGCCGACGCGGCCTTTGGGCCGCCGCCGTGTCAGCCAGTGGTGGATCGATGATGTAGTGTGGCAACAAACATGAATCACGGTGCTCACCACGGAGACGCCAGGGAATCCCAATGCCGCCGCCGCTTGCCGGGCTTACCCACATCCACTGTGGATAACTTTGTGCACAACGCGGCGCCAGCGGGGGCAAATGCACGGAATCATTGGGTTTGTTACGGATTGACGCGAATTTGGGCAATCCAAAGAATTCAATCCAATCAACAAGTTACAACAACTACATCAACTACATCCACGCTTTGGCCCGGAAATGCCCGCCACTGCTGGATTTTGTGGATTAATCGGGCCGTTCTTGGAATGTTCACCAATTTGTCAAGCGTGTCACACACCCCCGTCAGCATCACCGAGCTGAACCGCCAAGTGCGCGATCTGCTCGAAGGCAGCTTTCCGGTGCTGTGGGTCAGTGGGGAAATCTCCAACTTCAAGCGCTACGGCTCCGGCCACTGCTACTTCAGCCTGAAGGACGCCAACGCGCAGGTACGCTGCGTGATGTTCCGCAACCGCGCGGCGCTGATCGACTTCGAGCCGCGCGAGGGGCTGCTGGTCGAGGCGCGCGCGGTGGTCACGCTGTACGAGGCGCGCGGCGACTTCCAATTGACGGTGGAGGCGATGCGCCCCGCCGGGCTGGGCGGGCTGTTCGAAGCATTCGAGGCCTTGAAGAAGAAGCTGCAGGCCGAGGGCCTGTTCGACGCCGCGCGCAAGCGCCCGCTGCCCGCCTTCCCGCGCGCGCTGGGCATCGTCACCTCGCCCAAGGCGGCGGCGCTGCGCGACGTGCTGACCACGCTGGCGCGGCGCATGCCCGGCCTGCCGGTGGTGATCTATCCGACCGCGGTGCAGGGCGCGGCGGCCGCGGCCGAGATCGCCGCCGCCATCCGCCTGGCCGGGGAGCGCGCCGAGGTCGACACGTTGCTGGTGTGCCGTGGCGGCGGCAGCCTGGAGGACCTGTGGTCGTTCAACGACGAGGCCGTGGCGCGCGCCATCGCCGCCAGCCCGATCCCGGTGGTGTCCGGCGTCGGCCACGAGACCGACTTCACCATCGCCGACTTCGTCGCCGACGTGCGCGCACCGACGCCGACCGCCGCGGCCGAGCTGGCCAGCCCCAACCGCGTCGAATGGGGCAACCGGCTGGATGCGATGGCGCATCGCCTGCAACGCGACCTGATGCGCGCCCTGCAACTGCGCATGCAGCGGCTGGACACGCTGGCGCGCCGCCTGCGCCATCCGGGCGAACGACTGGCGATGCAGCGCGAGCGGGTCGCCATGCTGGGCCGCCGCCTGCTGGAACACCGGACGCGGCGACTGGCGCGCGAGCAGGATCAGCTGTCGCGGCTGCGGCTGAAGCTGGCCTACGTGCGCCCCGACCTGCCCACCGAGCAAGCGCGGCTGGAGGCACTGCGCGGCCGCCTGGCCACGGCGCAGCGCCAGGCCGGCGAGCGGCAGCGCGCGCGGCTGGCGCAGTTGCAGGCACGCCTGGACGCGCTGAACCCCGAGGCGGTGTTGTCGCGCGGCTATGCGCTGGTCGAGCGCCAGCCGGGCGGCGTGGTGACGCAGGCGGCGCAGCTGCGCGCGGGCGACGCATTGCGGCTGCGCTTTGCCGACGGCGCGGTCGATGCCACGGTCACCCAGGGCGACGGCGAGCAGGGCGCGCTGTTCTAGGGCCTTGTTGCAATGGCTTCTTGTTTTGGCATGCGTACTTGCTGCAAGCCCCCGGCAAAGCCGGGCGCGTCACGCAGGGGGAATGCCGGCAACGGCCCTTCCTGCTTGTTCCACTCCCCCCGCCCTCGCCGCCGCGAGGGAGCCTCGCTACGCTCGATGGCGTGGTGGACGATCGGCTGAAAGTGCAGTGGCCGCGCCGGCGATTGTTCCGGTTTGTCCGACCGGGCACTGCGTCTTTGCAGCGCACGGCGCGCCTGCCAAGCTTCGGCTTTCGCGCCCGGAGTGCCCGCCCGATGTTCTGCTCCCGTCACTGGAACAGCGAAGCCATCCGCATCATCGAAGCCGACTACAACCGCTCGGCCGACACCCACCTGATCCCGCTGCCGCTGCCCGGCCTGCCGGGGGTCGACATCTACCTCAAGGACGAATCGAGCCATCCCACCGGCAGCCTCAAGCACCGGCTGGCGCGCTCGCTGTTCCTGTATGCGCTGGCCAACGGCTGGCTGCACCGGCGCAGCACGGTGATCGAGGCGTCTAGCGGCTCCACCGCCATCTCCGAGGCGTATTTCGCCCGCCTGCTCGGCCTGCCGTTCGTGGCGGTGATGCCCACCGCCACCAGCCCGGAGAAGATCGCGGCGATCGAGTTCCAGGGCGGGCGCTGCCACCTGGTGGACGACCCGACCGCGCTGCACGCCGAATCGCGGCGGCTGGCGGCGGCGCTGGACGGCCACTTCATGGACCAGTTCACCTACGCCGAACGCGCCACCGACTGGCGCGCCAACAACAACATCGCCGAGTCGATCTTCAGCCAGATGGCGCTGGAGCGGCATTCCACCCCGGCCTGGCTGGTCGCCAGCGCCGGCACCGGCGGCACCAGCGCCACGCTGGGACGCTACGTGCGCTATCGGCGCCACCCCACCCGCGTCGCCTGCGTCGACCCGGAGCGCTCGGTGTTCTACGACAGCTACGTGCGGCGCGACGACAGCCTGACGCTGGAATGCGGCTCGCGCATCGAGGGCATCGGCCGCCCCCGCGTCGAGCCATCGTTCATCCCGCAGGTGATCGACACCATGTTCAAGGTGCCGGACGAGCTGAGCATCGCCGCCACCCGCTGGCTGGCGCAACGCCTGGGCCGGCGGGTGGGCGGCTCCACCGGCTGCAACCTGCTCGGCGTACTGGCGCTGGCGCACCAGATGCACGCGCGGGGCGAGGCCGGCAGCATCGTCACCCTGCTGTGCGACAGCGGCGAGCGCTACGGGCACTCGTACTACGACGACGGCTGGGTAGCGGCGCAGGGCATGACGCTGGCGCCGGCGCTGGCCGCCATCGAGGCCACCGCCCGCGACGGCACGCCGCCCCCGCCGCTGGCGCGACATACGCGCGAAAACTGAAGCCATTCCCACCCGTGCCGTGCCGGACATCCTGCAGAACGGCGGAAAAACCGCGCCGGGCGGCCGCACGGCACGGTGCGAGACGCCACTATGATCCCCTCCAAGTACAAAGCGCCGCCAAAGAGCGGCCGATACCGATACCGAGGGCTGGGGGATGGAAACGATCAAACTGGCGATCAGGTTCTCGCACCTGCTCGCCGCCTGTTTTGCGCTGGTGACGATCCTGAAGGCCGACCGCCGGCTGTGGTCGTGGCGCCAGCGACCGCTCGACGAGACGCGTCGCCGCTACCTGGGCCGCACCGCCCACCGGGTCACGCAATTGCTGATCCTGTTGTGGGGCACCGGGCTGATGCTGGTGGTGCTGGGCTACAGCGAGCACGGCATGGCGTACCTGGCCAATCCCAAGTTGTGGACCAAGTTCAGCGTGGTGGCGCTGCTCAGCGTCAACGGCTACCTGCTGCACCGGGTGGCGTTCCCGCTGATCAGCGTGCGCCTGCCGCTGACCGGCCTGCCGTTGCAGGAGCGCCTGACGGTGGCCGTGCTGGGCGCCGTGTCGATGACCAGCTGGCTGTTCGCCGCGTGGCTGGGCATCGCCCGCGAATGGAACCAGCGCGAGCCCTACACCCAGTTGATGGGGCTGTACCTGTTGCTGCTGATCGCGGCGGCGGGCGGCGCGATGGCCACCTTCGCGCTGTTCGAAAGCGGCGTGAGCGGCCTGCTGGGGCGCTTCAACAACCGCTGAATGCGGTTGGCAAAACAAACCCCACGCCGTGAACCACAGAGGACAGTGAGAACACGGAGTCACACAGAGCAAACCTCAAGTCCGGCCTTGCTCCGTTTTTCCTCTGTGTTCTTCGTGTCCTCTGTGGTTCAAGACGTGGGGTTTGATGGGCCTCGTCCAGCTTCGACCCTGCGCGCTCAGGCGAAGGCGTGCTGACGCATCCACTTGGTGGCGATCCACTTCTCGCCGCGCTTCACCGGGTTACCGCCGTGCAGCGTCAGCGGGTCCACCTGGCCGTCGCTGTTGCAGTATTCGAAATACACCGCCGAACCCTTGCGCGGAGCCACCGACAGGCCGATCTCGGGGAAGATGGTCTCGCCGCCTTCCTCGACGTCGTTCAGGTACATGATCAACGTCGACACGCGCTGGCCGCCGGTCTTGAGGTGGACATGGCTGCCCGGGTCCTGCTCGGGGAAGTAATCGAAGTGCGGCTTGTACTCGCCACCGATGCGGTAGTTCAGGATCTGGATGCCCTCGCCGTTCTGCAACGGCCAGTGCATCAGCGCCGACACGCGCTCGTCGAGCCGGGTGATGAACTCATTCTCGCGCAGATGGAAGAAGGTGCCGAAGCTGGAGCGGTCGTCGATGACCTCCTCGCGGCCGGTCTGCGGATCGACGATGGTCGAGCGCTTGAGTTTTTTCTCCGACAGCCGCACCAGCTCGTCGCATTCGTCGAGGGTGAGCAGGCCGTCGAGCACCGCCACCACCGGCTTCTCCATGCGCGACACCACGCGCACGTCGCGGTCCGCCGCGCGGATCACCGCGCCCGCCATCGGAAAACGCGGGGTCTCGTAGACATAACCGGTCTGGGCCGCGCGCTGCTGCGCCGTCTGCGCGCCGGCGATCGCCGGCCCCGGCAGCACGCCCGGCATCTGGCCCTTATTGCCGCCCGAGACGAAGTGGAAAACGATGGCGCTGGCGAACATCGGGTCGAAATTCTTCTCGACCATCACTTCGACCACCGACTGCGGGGTGCAGCCGCGACCGAGGTTTTCGGTGATCCAGTTCTGCCAGTCCTGGGATAAATGCGTGATCTTGCTCATCGGGGATCTCCAGCCATCCAGTGTTGTTGTAAGGATTTTTTCCCACATTCTTGAATACAAACCCCAGGTTGTCACCCAATTCCGTTTGTGCGGCGCAATAGGCGACTTGACCGGTCGGGCCATTCTTCGTTTTGCAGTGCAACATGAGCACTGGCGGGGATCGCCCTCGTCAGCGCGGGAAGCCAGCCCGTCCGGCGGCGGCGTGCCCGCTCACTGTACGACCGGTGCCGTCCACGTTCCGCACGTCCCGCCAGCGCCGCCGCGTCGGGTTTTGCCAGCCATTTCAAGCCCCTCGCCCGCCCGACGCAAAGCGCAGCGGCCCGGCCATGGGGGTGTGTTAGAATTTCGGGTTTGATTCAACCGCTTGTGGCACCAATGGAACTCTCCGCACTGACCGCGCTGTCGCCCCTGGACGGCCGTTACGAGAAACAGCTTTCCGAACTGCGTTCCCATTTCAGCGAATTCGCCCTGGTGAAGAACCGGGTGGCCGTCGAAGTGGCCTGGCTCAAGGCGCTGGCCGCCGAAAGCGCGATTTCCGAGATCAAACCGTTTTCCGCCGCCACCATCGCCGAGCTGGATCTGGTGGTGGCGCAGTTCTCCCCCGAACACGCGGTCGAGGTGAAGACCATCGAACGCACCACCAACCACGACGTGAAGGCCGTCGAGTACTGGTTGAAGGAACGCCTGTCCGGCAACACCGAGGTGAGCGCGGCGTCCGAGTTCATCCACTTCGCCTGCACCTCCGAGGACATCAACAACCTGTCGCACGGGCTGATGCTCAAGGGCGCGCGCGACGCCGTGCTGCTGCCGCGCGTGCGCGAGATCGTCGGCAAGCTCAAGGAAATGGCGCACGATCTGGCCGACGCGGCGATGATGAGCCGCACCCACGGCCAGCCGGCCACTCCGACCACGCTGGGCAAGGAGATGGCCAACGTCGCCTATCGCCTGGACCGCCAGCTGGCGCGCCTGGAGAAGATCGAGCTGCTGGGCAAGATCAACGGCGCGGTCGGCAACTACAACGCCCACCTGTCGGCCTATCCGGACATCGACTGGGAAAGCTTCTGCCGCCGCTTCGTCGAGGGCCTGGGCCTCAGCTTCAACCCGTACACCATCCAGATCGAGCCGCACGACTACATGAGCGAGCTGTACGACACGATCAGCCGCATCAACACCATCCTGATCGATCTGGACCGCGACATCTGGGGCTATATCTCGCTGGGCTTCTTCAAGCAGCGCGTGAACAAGAACGAGGTCGGCTCCTCGACCATGCCGCACAAGGTCAACCCGATCGACTTCGAGAACTCCGAAGGCAACCTGGGCCTGGCCAACGCCGTGCTGACCCACCTGTCGCAGAAGCTGCCGATCAGCCGCTGGCAGCGCGACCTGACCGATTCCACCGTGCTGCGCAACATGGGCGTGGGCGTGGGCTACGCCCTGCTCGGCTACGTGTCGCTGCTCAAGGGCCTGAACAAGCTGGTGGCCGACCGCGACGTGATGCTGCGCGACCTCGACCACAACTGGGAAGTGCTGGCCGAGCCGATCCAGACCGTGATGCGCCGCTTCGGCGTGCCCAACCCCTACGAGCAGTTGAAGGAACTCACCCGCGGCCAGCGCGGCATGACGCGCGAAACGCTGGCGGTGTTCATCGACGGCCTCGCCATCCCCGACACCGAGAAAACCCGGCTGAAGGCGCTGACCCCGTGGACCTACCTGGGCCAGGCCGAAGCGCTGGCGCGCCGCATCTGATCTCCATCCGACACCGCCGGCCCGCCGGCGGCCCTCACCCGAGGAAGAGCGCTTGAAACGCAAAGCACTGATCGTCGCCGCAGCCACCGTCGCCGGCCTGGCCGTCGCCTATGGCGGCGGCGCCTGGTGGGCCGGCAAGGCGGCCGAACGCACCCTCAACAAGCAGCACGAGTGGCTGGCCAGCCTGCCCTACTTCGTCGTCTCCAAGCGTGAGTACCAGCGCGGCTGGTTCTCCTCGACCGAGACGGCGACGATCAAGCTCAACCCGCAGCTCTACCGTTTCGCGCTGGCACGCGATGGCGAACCGTTGCCGCAGTTCGAGGTGCGCTACACCCAGCACGTGCGCCACGGTCCGCTGCCGCTGCTGTTCTCCGGCGACCCGCGCCCCTACAAAGCGGTGGTCAACACCGAGTTCACCTTCTCGCCGGAAACCCGCAAGTTTCTGACCAGGCTGTTCGGCGAACAGAAGCCGATCGACATCGAGAACCGCATCGGTTTCACCGACGACGGCCACATGTCGGTGGCGATCCCCGCGTTCGAATACGAGGAGACGCTGGCCGGGGTCAAGGTGAACTGGCAGGGACTGAAGGCCGAACTGGAATACGACGGCGACTTCAACCGGGTGAAACTGGACGCCAAGGTGCCCGGCATGACCGCCGTGGTGCGCGAGCGCGGCCGCTTCGCCTTCGACGGCCTGCAAGTGGCGCTGGACCAGCAGCGCGGCAAGACCGGGCTGATGCTCGGCACCTCCAAGGCCGATGTGAACAGCCTGACGCTGGAGATGACCGACAGCCCGGCGCTGCACGTGGAACTGCAAAAGCTGGGCTACAACAGCCAGCTCACCGAGACTGGCGATTTCGTCGACGGCAGCGCCAACCTGCAACTGGCCAAGCTGCTGCTGGACGGCCAGCAGTACGGCCCGGCCGAGCTGAACACCGAGGCCAGGCACCTGCACGGGCCGACGCTGGCCAAGCTGGGCAAGGAACTGACCCGCCTGCAACAGCAGGGCCTGGATCGCGAACAACTGACCGATGCCGTACTCAAGCTGGCGCGCGACCAGGGCATGCCGCTGTTGGAACACGACCCGCAACTGGCGATCAAGTCGCTGCACGTGCGCGTGCCCGACGGCGATATCCGCTTCGCCGGCAAGGTGGGCCTGAAGGGCTTCGTGAAGAAGGATCTGGAGCAACCGGCCGAATTCGTGAAGAAGCTGAACGCCGACGCCGACTTCAGCATGCCGCGCCGCGTGGTCGAATCCTTGGCGAGCTGGCAGGCGCGCGCCATGTTCGGCGGCACCGACAGCCAGATTGCCCAGGCCGATCTCGACTACCTGGTGAACCAGTTCGTCGAAGGCCAGCTGCAACGGCTGGCCAGCCAGAACCTGATCCGCATCGACGGCGACACGCTGTCGGCGCGCGCATCGCTGGCCTCCGGCCGCTTCGTCCTCAATGGCCGTGAAGTGCCGATGCCCTGGGATCACCCGGCCTCGGTGCCCGAGGAAGACGACGGCGACGACACGGCGACCAGCTACTAGGCGCCATCGACCCGCCCGCCGATGCGGCGTAGCAAAAAAAACGGCCCGGAAACCCGGGCCGTTTTTTCATCTGGCCTGCGTGCTCAGGCCGCGCGGCGCTGGCGGCGCCGGTGCCACGCCAGCACGCCCGCCCCGCCCAGCAACAGCAGGCCGCTGGCGGGCTCGGGCACCGGGGAGGTCAGCGCCACCAGGCGGATATTGTCGAGTTCGAGGTAAGCGCGTCCCGGCAGGACCGAGGAGGCGCCCGGATTTAGCACATCGCCGGCACGGGCGATCGCGGCCAGGTGCCCGTACAGCAGCGGCATCGACGGCCCATCGAGGTGGATGGCGTACTCGAACGACTGCATCGCGCCAGGCAGCGCATCCTCGAAAAACGGGTCCTCGAACAATTTCAGGTTCACCTGCCCGCCGTTCTCGATCTGGTAGCGGCCGCTGAAGCTGACGGTATAGCCATCGATGCGATAGCCGGGCTTGGCCTGGAAATCGAACAGCGCTTCGTAGAAGCCCACCACGCCCAGGCCGAGGTCGTCGGGCTGGCTGGTGGCATGGTCGAGCTTGAACTGGTCGAAGGCCATGCTGATCCCGCCGGCGACCGGGGTGTATGCCGGCTCGAAGTACCTTTCGGGGTTCTGGTAATCGAAGGTCAGGAAGGTGAAGCTGCTGCTGTCGTAGTTGAGCAGCGCCTGGCCTACGTCGATGGTGGCGGGCTGTGCCGACGCCACGTTCCAGCACAACAAGCCGCCCAACGCGGCGAGCAATCGTGCGCTCATGGATGGTTCCTTGGATGCTTGATTCCGCTTTGAACGGCGCGCCACCGCCGCCGATGCGACGACACGACCGATGCGGGCGCCTCGTGCCACCCGGAACGAAGCGGCAAGAATCGCCAATATATCAATCGCTTGTGACAGAAACGGCTATCACTGCCCGGCGGCAGCTGCCCCGGCGCGCATTTCTGCGCTATCGTGGCGCCTCGTTCATCCGCCGTCCCGCTCCATCATGCGCCCGCTCCTGCTCTGCCTGCTCCTGTTGTCCCTCGTCGCGTGCAGCCGCCTGACCCAGGAGAACTACGCCAAGATCGAGACCGGCATGACCCGCGAACGCGTGGTGGAGATCCTGGGCGAGCCGGATCAATCCGACAGCGGCAGCCTGCTGGGCATCTCCGGCGAGCATGCGCAGTGGAAGAGCGGCGGCACCACGGTGACGGTCCAGTTCGTCAACGACAAGGTGATGACCAAGGATATGGAAAAGCGCTGAACCGCACGCAGCCAGACAAAAGCCCCGGCCTGGACCGGGGCTTTTTGATGGGCGCGACGCCAAGCTATCCGGCGCGCAACGCTTCGCGCAATGCACGCATGCCCACCCGCTTGAAGCCGCGCCGGTCGATCTCGGCGGCGAACGCGGCACTCGCCATCAAAGCGCGGTCGGCGACGCGCGTCGGCCAGTCCGGCGCCAGCGCGCGCAATTCCGGCGTGTCGTCCGCCGGGTGGCACACCAGGCAGTTCACGCCGGGCTTGCATTCGTCCAGCCAGCCGCACGCCCAGTCCAGCCGCTCTTCCGGCGTGAGCACACGGTTGAACGGCACCACATTCCAGCGATCGACCAGCACGATATCGCCGGCATCCGCCGCCGCTCGCGCCTTGCGCCCGATCTCTTCGGCCCACTCCAGGTCGATCACGCAGCGCTTGACCAGCGCCGGCGCGTCGTCCACCAGCACCGGCGGCAGGCGATGGGCGCGGCACAGGTCGAGATACAGGTCGACCAGCGCCGGATGGCACAGCGTCAGCATATGGCTGTCGAGATGGGTCAATTCGATGCCGAGCGCCTTGGCCCGCGCCACCTGCGCGGCCAGTTCGCGCGCCACCGCCGGCAGGTCGAGTTGGGCATGGGTGAACCGCGCCAGCGAATGGCAGTAACCGTGCTCGTCGACCAGCCCGCTCTCGGCGGCGTTGCCGGTGAGTGGCGACCAGCGATAGCGCGGGAATTCGCTGTTCAGGGTGAGGTGCACGCCCAGGTCGGCGCGCTCGCCGTACTCGCGGGCCACCTCGGCCGCGTACGGCGCCCAGCTACAGGGCGTCATCACCGAGGCCGACGTCAGCAGTCCGAAGTCGAGCAGCGCCTGCCAGGCGGTGACGGTGGCATGGCACATGCCGATGTCGTCGGCATGCAGGATCAGGACCCGGTCGGTGGCGGCGAAACCAAGCTTCTCTTGCAGGGTGTTCATGATGGCCTTCCTCGGCGAACGATGGCGACGAACCAGTATAAAAGTCCGCCACCACCCGCTCAGGACCTCGCCGGCAGAGGGACAAGCCGGGCAATGTCAATTTGACCCAATGCACCACTCACCCAGCAAAAAGCCCCCTGCCGGGGGCTTGGTGGCCAGGGCAACAAGGTATCACCCCGCGCGCAATGCCTCGCGCAGCGCCCGCATGCCCACCAGCTTGAAGCCGCGTCGCGCGATCTCGGCGGCGAAATCCCGGTCGGCCAGCAGGCGGCGATCCGCGGTGCGGGTCGGCCAGTCGCGCGCCAGCGCGCGCAACTCGGGGGTATCGTCGGCCGGGTGCCCCACCAGGCAATGCACGCCAGGGCCGCAGGCGTCGAGCCAGTCGCAGGCCCAGCCCAGGCGCTCGTCGGGCGTCAGCATGCGGTTGAACGGCAGCACGTCCCAGCGATCGATCAGCACGATGTCGCCCGCCTCGGCGGCAGCGTGCGCCTGGCTGGCGATGTCCTCGGCCCAGTCCATGCCGATCACCGCCAGTTCGGCAAGCGTGGCCGCGTCGTCGAGCAACAGCGGCGGCAGTCGATGGGTGCGGCACAGGTCGATGTAGAGGGTGACCAGCGCGGGGTGGAACAGCGTCAGCATGTGGCTGTCGAGGTGGGTGAGTTCGATGCCCAGCGCCTGCGCACGCGCCACCTGCGCCGCCAGTTCGCGGGCGGCCGCCTCGATGTCGAGCGCGGCATGGGTGGGCTTGGCCTTGGGATGGAAGTAACCGTGCGCATCGACCAGCCCGGTCGCGGGCGACGTGCCGGTCAGCGGTGCCCAGCGATAGCGTTCGAATTCGCAGTTCAGCGTGAGGTGCAGGCCGAGGTCGGCGCGCTCGCCGTATTCGCGCGCCACTTCGGCGGCGTACGGGAACCAGCCACAAGGCGCCATGGCCGAGGCCGAGGTCAGCAGGCCGGCGTCGAGCAGCGCGCGCCAGCTGGAAACGGTGGCTTCGCACATGCCGATGTCGTCGGCGTGCAGGATCAGGACGCGGTCGGTGGCGGCGAAGCCCAGCCGCTGCTGCAAGGTGGTCATGGTTGCTTCCTCGAAATTGAATGGAGTCCAGTATACGAAGCCACGGTCGGACGATATTGCGGCAACGGCCAGGGGCGCAATTCAGGCCATATATAGCGCAATCCGGGCATCGCTCCAGGGCGAGCGTTGCCTGCCCCTTTTGCGGTGCGGCCGCAGCAGATACGCGCTAACGGCGGAGCAAACGCTCGATGGTGACCCGCATCTGGGCCAGGTCCAGCGGCTTGACCAGGAAGGCGTCCATGCCCGCCTCGCGGCACAGCATTTCGCCTTCGCCCTGGGCATTGGCCGTGAGCGCGACGATGGGGCAATACTGGTTGGCCGGATCGGCGCGCAGGCGGCGCGTGGCCTCCAGCCCGTCCATCACCGGCATCTGCCAGTCCATCAGGATCAGGTCGAACGACTCGTGCTGCGCGCACGCCACCGCCTGTTCGCCGTTCTCGGCGACCACCACGTCGTAGCCGAACTGTTGCAGGTAGCGTTGGACCACGCGCTGGTTCACCGGGCTGTCCTCCGCCAGCAGGATGCGCCGGTTGGTCGAGCGCGCGCGCGGCGGCTCGTTCTCGGCCGGGGCCTGGGCGCCGAGCAGCAGATTGCGCAGCGCGCGCACCAGGCCGGTCCGCCCCAACACCGGCTTGGGCAGGTAGCACACCTTTGCTTCGGCGGCCTGCGGCGGGTGCCAGCTCAGCACTACTTCCGCCGGTGCATGCTCGGGGCGGTTGGCCTCGTCGCACAGCACCACTTCGGCCTCGGTGGCCGGCACCCAGTGCACGCCGGCCTGATGCAGATAGGTTTCGATCTCGGCCCGCCACGGCGATTCGCCGTGCCACGCCAGCCGTCGCCCGCGCAGGAAGTCGAGCGTTTCCGGCCACGGCTCCCAGTGCAGCTGCCAATCCCGGCCGGGATCGGTGGGGGCGGCCGGCAGGCGGAACCAGAAGCGCGAGCCCTGCCCCGGCGTGGATTCCACATCGATCTCGCCGCCCATCATCTCGACCAGCAACCGACAGATCGCCAGCCCCAGCCCAGTGCCGCCATAGCGCCGGGTGGGACTGCTGTCGGCCTGATAGAAGCGCTGGAACAACTGCTCGCGCTTGCCATCCTCGATGCCGATGCCGGTGTCGGTCACCGTCACGTAGGGCTCGCCGTGCTGCATGGTCACGATGACCAGCACTTCGCCGCGCTCGGTGAACTTGATGGCGTTGCCGATCAGGTTGATCAGCACTTGCTTGAAGCGCAGCGGATCGCCGACGTAACCCGGCGTCAAGCTGGGATCGATCTGCAAGCGCAACGCCAGTCCCTTTTCGGCCGCCTGGGCGGCCAGCATGGCGCACGCCTGGGCGCTGATCGAGCGCAGGTCGAACGAACGCCGCGCCAGTTTCAGGCGTCCGGCCTCGATCTTGGAGAAATCCAGCAGGTCGTTGATCAGCGCCAGCAGCGCCTCGCCGGAGTGCGCGATGCTGGCGACGTATTCGCCTTGCTCGTCCTGCAACGGGGTTTCACGCAGCAGTTGCAGAAAACCGAGGATGCCGTTGAGCGGGGTGCGGATCTCGTGGCTGACGGTGGCGAGGAATTCGCTCTTGCTGCGATTGGCCGACTCGGCGACATCGCGCGCGCGTTCCAGTTCGGCGGCCTGCTCGGACAGGCGCTGGTTCAACTGGCGGGTCTCCTGCTCCGCGCGCTTCACCCGGATCAGCTGTGCCAGGATCGACGCGAACAGCTTGAGCACTTCGCGCTGGTACGGCTGCAACGGGCGGCGGTGCAGGTAGTTGTCGCAGGCGATCCAGCCGACGAACTCGCTGTCGAGCCACAGACCGGCCAGCGCGTTCCAGCCCCGGCCGACCACCACCTTGTTGTAATAAAGCGGCGCGTCCTCGTTCACCACCACGGTATCGCGCTTGCGGTAGGCCTCCTGGAACATCGGATGCGTGGGCAGCGCGCTCTTGAACCAGTGCTCGTCGGTGAGCGCGCCGTTGTTGTCGGTGCCGTAGGTGCCGGACATGGCCTGGCGCCCGGGGTCCACCTCGAACACCGCCATGCGGTCGAACCCCAGTTCGGTGATGCCGGACGCCACGGCGGCGCGGTACAGCGCATCCAGGTCGGGCGCCTGGGTCAGGGTGAGCGTCACGCCGTGCAGCGATTGCAACAGCGCACGATATTCCTCGGCCCGCGCCAGGCTGGCCTGCAGATGCGCGGTCAGCTCGTCCAGGGTGGCGCCCTGGCCATCGCGGTAGGCGCGCCAGCGATCCGCCAGCAGCCGCGCCAATGCCTCGCACTCCAGGCGGAAGGCGGCGCGGTCGAGCACCATGCTCACATGGACGGCGTCGGTGACATCGGCATAGACGATGCCGGCCATGCCCTCCTCGGTGTAGAGCGGCAGCAGCAGCCGGTAGAGCGGCGCCTCGGGCGGGGTGTCGCTCCAGATCTCCTGCGCGGCGAAGTTGGCCGCGTGCAGCGACACCGCCGGCTCGCGCAGTTGCCAATCCAGTTCCTCGCCGGCCACGCCGTAGAAGTCGGCGGGGCGCTGCGGCTCGACGAACGACAGCGCGCGCTGTCCCGCCATCGCCTGGGCGTGGATCATGCTGCGCCCGTTCACCGGCAACGCCAGCAGCACCCGCTTGGCCTTGAAGGCCGTCAACGCATGCTCGACCAGGGCCGCGGTGAAGGCGCTCCAGTCCGGAATTCGGGTCAGGGTGTCGAGCTGCAGATGGGAAACCGTAGTCATGACGGCATCGCCAGGCGAATAGCGGAGGCTTCATCATAATCGTCCGCGACGGAACCGGGTTTGATGCGAGCGGAATTCGTCGCGCGCAAAACATGCGGTGCTCCTGCCCGACCGTTGCGCGGCGGCCCGTGCCGCCGCCCGGCCGGTATAATGGCCGGTTTTCCAAGCGCCGCCCCCGCCATGACCCGCATCGCCCTTATCGAATCGCTGGACCACGAAGGTCACGGCGTCGCCCACGTCGAAGGCAAGACCATCTTCATCGACGGCGCCCTGCCCTTCGAACAGGTGACCTACAACACCTATCGCAAGAAGCCCAGCTTCGAGAACGCCCAGGTGCAGCAGATCGTGGTGGAAAGCCATCTGCGCACCACGCCACGCTGCCCCCACTTCGGCGTGTGCGGCGGCTGCTCGATGCAACACATGGAGTTCAACGGCCAGGTGGCCGCCAAGCAGCGCGTGCTGGAGGACAACCTGGCGCGTATCGGCAACGTGAAGCCCGAGATGTTGCTGCCCGCCATCTACGGCGCGCCGTGGGGCTACCGCCACCGCGCGCGGCTGTCGGTGCGGCTGGTGCCGAAGAAGGGCGGCGTGCTGGTGGGTTTTCACGAAAAGCGCTCCAGCTATATCGCCGACATGACCGAGTGCCACGTGCTGGTGCCGCACGTCGCGGCGCAACTGCCCGCCCTGCGCGAACTGGTGGCCAAGCTGTCGATCGCCACCCGCATGCCGCAGATCGAGGTCGCCGTCGGTGCGCGGGTGACGGTGCTGGTGTTCCGCAACATGGACCCGATCACCGCCGAGGACGAAGCGCATTTCAAGGCCTACGCCGACACCTGGAAGGTGCAGATCTGGTTGCAGCCCAAGGGGCCGGACACCGCCTACCCGCTGTATCCGCTGGATGCGCCGGCGCTGACCTACGAGCTGCCCGAGTTCGGGGTCGACATGCCGTTCAAGCCCACCGAATTCACCCAGGTGAACCACGCCATCAACCGGGTGATGGTCGAGCGCGCCATCAATCTGCTCGACCCGCAGCCAGGCGAAACCATCGCCGATATGTTCTGCGGCCTGGGCAACTTCACCCTGCCGATCGCGCGCCGCGGCGCCAGGGTGCTGGGCATGGAAGGCAGCACGCAACTGGTGGAACGCGCCTTCGAGGGCGCGCGCCACAACGGGCTGTCGCACCTGACCGACTTCGCCGTGGCCAACCTGTTCGAGATGACTGAGGAATGGCTGGACAAGCTGGGCCGCTTCGACAAGATGCTGATCGACCCGCCGCGCGACGGCGCGATGGAGCTGGTGAAGGCGATCAGCCCCGAACACGGCCCGCAGCGCATCGTCTATGTGTCCTGTAGCCCGTCCACCCTGGCGCGCGATGCCAACGTGCTGGTCAACGTGAAGGGCTACAGCCTGAAGGCCGCCGGCGTGATCAACATGTTCCCCCATACCGCGCACGTCGAATCGATCGCCTGGTTCGAAAAGACCGGCCCCGGCCTGAGCCGCGAGGAAGTGGCCGCGCTGGAAGCGGAAAAGGCCGCGCAACGCGAAGCGCTCAAGGCCGAGCAGAAGGCTGCCGCGCAGGCGGCCCAGGCCGCGCGCGCCGCCCGCGAAGCCGAGCTGGCCGCCGCGCGCGAGGCCAAGCGTGCCGAAAAGGCCGAGCGCCGCGCGCATTACCTCGCCAACCGTGTGGCCCCGGAAGACGAACCGCAAGCCTAGGGCGAATCGACCTTCAAACGTGGGTGCGAAGGACGATTTGCCCTAGACGACTGGATGCGGTGAGGAACGCGCCACCCGCGGATGGCCCGGCCGCCATCCGCCCGGCCGCCTGGCAAAATCGCCGGCAGCGGCCATCATCAAGGCCATGGAGGACCCCATGGCCACGCACACCGTCTTCAATCAGTCCGAACCGCTTGCCGCCTGCAACCTGTTCCTGCGCGACGCGCCACTGGTCGAGGCGCTGACCCGCCACGGCGCCGGCTGGGCGCGCCACGACCTGGCGGCGCTGGGCGAGCGGCTGGGCCAGCCGATGCTGTTCGAGCTGGCGCGCCAGGCCGAGCTGAACCCGCCGCAGCTGTATCGCTACGACGCCCACGGCCAACGCATCGACGACGTGCAGTTCGACCTGGCGTGGCATGCGCTGATGACGGAAGTCACCGCCAGTGGTCTGCACAACAGCCCCTGGGCGCAACCGGGTGCCGGCGCCACGGTGGCCCGGGCCGCGCGCTTCCTGCTGCATGCCCAGGTGGATGCCGCCAGCCTGTGCCCGGTCACCATGACCCATGCCGCCATCCCGGTGCTGCTCGACCACCAGGACAGCCTGCCGCTCGGCGCGTGGCGACCCATCCTGCTGTCGAACCAGTACGACCCGCGCCCACTGCCGGCCGCCGCCAAGGATGGCCTGCTGCTGGGCATGGGCGCCACCGAGAAGCAGGGTGGCTCGGACCTGCGCGCCAACACCACCCGCGCCCGGTCGGACGGCGTCGGCGGGCCGGGCGCGGTCTATCGCCTGACCGGCCACAAGTGGTTCTTCTCGGTACCGCAAAGCGACGCCCACCTGGTGGTGGCGCAGGCGGATGGCGGACTATCGTGCTTCCTGCTGCCGCGCCTGCTGCCCGACGGGCGCCGCAACGCGCTCCGTATCGAACGGCTGAAACACAAGCTGGGCAATCGCGGCAACGCCAGCGCCGAGGTCGAGTTCGACGACGCGCTGGGCTGGCTGATCGGCGAGGAAGGCCAGGGCGCACGCCTGATCGCCAGCGTGGCCAACCGCACCCGGCTCGACTGCGCACTGGGCAGCATCGGCCTGATGCGCCGCGCGCTGACCCTGGCATTGCACCACGCGGGCCAGCGCCACGCCTTCGGCCGTCCGCTGATCGAACAACCGTTGATGCGCAACGTGCTGGCCGATCTGGCGCTGGAACTGGAAGGCGCCGTCGCCCTGGCGATGCGCCTGGCCGCCGCCTGGGACAACGAAGCCGAACCACAGCAGGCCGCCCTGGCCCGCGTGCTCACCCCCGCCGCCAAATACCTGCTGTGCAAGCGCGGCCCCGGCTTTGTCGCCGAAGCCATGGAAGTGCTCGGCGGCAACGGCTATGTGGAGGAAAGCGACCTGCCGCGCCTGTACCGCGAGATGCCGGTGAACAGCATCTGGGAAGGCGCCGGCAACATCATGGCGCTCGACGTGCTGCGCGCCCTGAGCCGCGACCCCGCCACCCTGCCCGCGCTGCACGCCGAACTGAGCCGCGTGCGCGGCCAAAATCGCCACTACGACGCCACCCTCAACTACCTGGCCACCCTGCTGCATGCCGCCGAGCCCGCCACCCTGCGCATCGTCAGCGAACTGCTGGTGCAGCTGATCGCCGCCGGCGAACTGCTGCAACACGCGCCCTCCCCCATCGCCGAAGCCTGGTGCGCCGCCCGCCTGGGCACCCGGCACCAGCAATACGGCGCTTTCAACGCGCCGGAGGCAGTGGCGTTGCTGCTGGCGCGAGCGTGGCGTGAAGGCGGTGACGACGATGGGATCGGGCGTGGCGGGGTGGTGGATACGCTTGGGTTGGGGTGAGGGCCCAGTCGGAAACGAACGCGGGGGTCAGCTTTCGCTGCCCCCTTGTTTTATCTGCTCGGAGCGGCGGGATTCGAACTCGTCTGGCTTATTTCTTTCAGGACATTCGCGCGCCTGACCAGAACCGCTGCGCTGAGCTTTGATAGCCGCTCCAGGCCCAGCCTCGGCAATTGCGCCACCTCATATGCGGGACAAGTCGCGATACCCGCTGACCACCATTTTCACGGGTCAGGCTGTGATGTCCCCGCCCTGTTCTCTTCCTCCAACTCGACCATTCACCACCGACCAGTGGCCCATCGCGAACAAACACTTGCTCGAATGCTTAGAGCATCTTTACCATCCCACCTGACAAATATTGTTGGATACAAGTCGTGGATTTGTCCAATATGCTGGCTTCCTTCGCCAGCGCCTTCACCCAGACTCAGCGGTTGCTGACCCTGCACCTGGGCGATGGCAGCGCCTACGGCGAGCAACTGCTGCCCCAGTCGGTCGCCGGCGAGGAGGCGCTGTCCCAGCCCTATCGCTACGTGGTGGAATGCCTCTCTCCCGATGTTGGGCTGGAACTCAAATCGCTGCTCGGGCTACCGGCGCAGCTCAGCATCCTGACAGCCGATGGTGACAGTGTGCGGCGTTGTGGCATCGTCACCCAGATGCGGGCGCTACCGTCGGATGGTGGCTTTGCCCGTTACGGCCTGACCATCGAACCGCCGCTGGCGCTGTTGGCGCATCGCCGTTCCAGTCGGGTGTTCCAGGACCAGACCATCCCTGAAATCGTCCAGGCGATGCTCGACGAGCATATCGCCACCAACCCGGTGTTCGGCGCCAGCTTTGCAGTGCGTTTCGATCTGGTCGAGACCTACGCCCCGCGCTCCTACTGTTTGCAGTACCGCGAGAGCGATTTCGCTGCGATCAGCCGGTTTTTGGCGGAGGAAGGTCTCGCTTATCGCTTCGAGCACGAGGCAGGCGACACGCCCAAAACCACCTTCGTCGTGTTCGACGACCCATATTCGTTGCCGCAGGCCCGCCACGGCCGCATCCGCTTCCACCGCGCCGATGCCACCGAGGCCGAAGACAGCCTTACTGACTGGACCAGTACCCGGCAACTGGGGCCAAGCCAAGTGGCACTGGCCAGCTTCGACTACCGGCCGGTATTCACTCAGCAGGCGGGTGAAGCCTCGCTGATCGATCAAGGTGCCGGCGGCAGCCAGGCCGAGAGCAGCCTGGAGCACTACGACCCGCAAGCGCTGTACTACGCCGCCGACGGCGAACAACTGGGCCGCTACGCCCAACTGCGGCAACAGGCGTTCGACCGTCAGAAGAAGTCCTTCAGCGGTAGCGGCACGGTGCGTGGGATCCAGGTGGGCGAGTGGTTCCAACTGGCCGACCATCCGCTACACGACAGCGACGCGCCGGAGCAGCGCGAGTTCGTCGCCAGCCAGCTCAGCTTTACCGCGCACAACAACCTGCCGGGCGACTTGCTGAAGTTTTTGGCGCAAAACCAGACTCCGCCGCAACCGTTCACGGTCCAGCTCGAAGCGCAACGCCGCGGCATCCCGCTTCCCCCCGATTACGCCGACAGCACCCACGCCAAACCCACCGCCCTAGGCGTGCAGACCGCCACCGTGGTCGGGCCCGAGGGCGAGGAAATCCACACCGACCAGTACGGCCGGATCAAGGTGCAGTTCCACTGGCAACGGCCGCAGGAGCACCCCGAATTCGGCGCCAACCTGGACGATCGTTCCTCGTGCTGGCTGCGCGTCGCCTATCCCAGCGCGGGGGCCGCCTGGGGCCACCAGTTCATCCCGCGCATCGGCCAGGAAGTGCTGGTCGACTTCATCGAAGGCGACATCGACCGGCCGCTAGTCAAGGGCGTGTTGTACAACGGCAGCCACCCGACCCCGGCGTTTTCCGGTGCTGGCAGTCTTCCCGCCAACAAGACGCTGTCCGGCATCCAATCGAAGGAATACCAGGGCAGCCAGTACGGCGAACTGCTGTTCGACGACACCCAGGGCGAAGTGCGCACCAAGCTCAGTTCGGAGCATGGCAAGACCCAGCTGAACCAGGGTTATCTGACCCACCCGCGCAGCGACGGCAAGGCCGAACCGCGCGGTGAGGGTTTTGAGCTGCGTACCGACCGCCAGGGCGCGATCCGCGCGGCCCAAGGCCTGCTGCTTTCCACCGAGGCCAAGCCCGGCGCCAGCGGCCAGCAACTGGATCGGGAACAAGCTCAGAGCCAGCTCGAAGCCGCACAGCAACTGGCGCAGACCCTCAGCGATACCGCCGCCCAGCAGTTGGCCGATGCCAGCGAAATCGGCCCGGAGACGCTGGATGCCGAAGGCGCGAAACAGGCCAGGTCGCAGCAAGGCCATCTCAATCATCTGAACGCAGCGCTCAAGGCCTGGGCAGCGGGTTCCAATACCGACCCCGATGGCAAGACCGCATCGGATCAACCGGGGCAACAAGCGATCCTGATCGCCAGCGCCCCGGCCGGCATCGGCCTGACCACGCCCAGCGAATTGGTGTTCAACACCGGCTACAACCTCGACACCATCAGCCAGCGCGATACCCAGCAGACCACCGCCCGCAGATGGATTCACAATGTGGGCAGCAAGATCAGCCTGTTCGTCCAAGGTGTGGCGGATCAGATCAACCTGAAGCTGATCGTGGCCAAGGGGCATGCCAACCTGCATGCGCAGGCGGGCGATGTTGAAGTCATCGGTGACAAGAACGTGCGCCTCTACGCCAACAAGCAGAAGTTCACCCTGGCGGCTGGGCAGGAACTGCTGGCCACCTGTGGCGGTGCCTATATCCGGCTCAAGGACGGCAATATCGAAATCCATGCGCCCGGCTCGGTGAGCTTCAAGGGCAGTGGCTTCGACTTCAGTGGACCGGCCAGCATGTCGTTCACCAACGACATGCCGCAAGACAAGGTTTGCGCGGCGCAAAACCAGGTCGCCGTGGCACAAGGTGGCGCGACCGTTCCGGTCGGGGATTGACTGCATGCCACCTGAGTCCCCCCAAGCCTTGCTGGGCAGGCATCACTGCGCCATCGTGGATCGGGCCGCCATCAACCCGGCCCCCTGGCATGGCGATCTGCCACTACGTCCGCTGATACCGAGCCCGCTGCAATCGGATGCGGACAAGATGCCCGCCTTGTTGTCACTGGGCGCCCTGACCACGCCACAACGGGAGCTGGTCTGCGACAACCTGCTGGCCGCACAACAAGGCGAAGACGAGGGTCTACTGGCCTGCCTGCTGGAAGCCCCGGGAGACATCGATCAACTCGCGAGGCATCTCACCAGCCGACTGTTGCTGCGCTCTCCGCAAGGGCGGGTACTACTGCGCTACTACGATCCTCGGGTATTCGCCCACCTCACCTGGATCCTGAATCCGCCGCAGTTGAACGACCTCTTCGGCCCCATCACGCAATGGACCTGTTACTGGAAAGGAAGCTGGGCCAGCATGCACCGCACGCAGGAGCCGGCGCCCGGGCAGTACTGGGGCGTGAATCGGCCACAACGCCTGCAACTGGATCGGGTGGGCTTGATCAACGCCACCCTGAGCAGCGAGCTGGCGATCGATCACCCGGCGTGGCGCGACCTTGCGGCACTCGCCATCGTGGCAAAGCAAACCGATGCCGCGCTGGGCACCGCACAACTGCGCTATGGCTTGCAGGACGAAGCCGACCTGATCGAATTTGCCTCGCAGGCGCTACGCCACGGCGCGGCGTTCCATCTGGATGTCCGTATCCAACAGTTGCTGGCGCGCGTGCGCGCCGGCCACACCACCTACGCCGACGCCTGCGCTTTGAGCGACGCACCGGCATGGGCCGGCATTGCCGGCCACCCCGCACACTGAGCCGCTTTTCCGAGAACCGATAGCCATGAGCGAATGCAAAACCAAGTGCAAGATGTGCGACAAGCGTGGTCTGCCCATCCTGCTGACCCGCTATGCCATCGCCCCGCATGACTCGGGGGCTCCGGCGGTACAGGGTGGCTTCATCGTCACAGATCAGGGCGGAGCCAAGATCGAGCTGAAGGACGCGGCGATGTACACCCAGCGCCTGCTGCGCAGCGGCTATCTCTATGTGTTCGACGAAAAGCGCAACCGCTGGCACGCCTACTTCATCACCCCCGACGGCTACTACATGCCGTTCGACCTGCCCAAGACCGGCCCCACCCCGCCGGCCATCACCGGCGACCCCAAGAAGATCGTCCCGTGCAATCCCGAGAAGAACGGGATCATTGCGGGCTGCATTACCCTTTCCACGCCGACCGAGGCCGGCAAGGTATGGTTTGGCTTCTCGGATGTGGAATGGACCAAAGCGGTGTGGCAGCGCCATCAGGATGCCAGCTATCGCACCTTGCACATGCGCGAGTTCGACGTGGCGAAGTGGCTGGCCTCCGGTACCCACCGCCATACGGGCGGCATCCACCTGCACGCCAGCTATATCGCCGAGTACGCCACCGGCGTGAGCAAAAAGACCTTCGCCTTCAGCCCGGCGCAGTTCAACCAACGCACCGGCCAGTCGAAAGGACTGATCCACGACTTCGAGAACCTGAACCGCGGCAAGGGCGCCTTCGTGGCGCTGAACGACCCGGCGGGACTGGCAATGGATCTGGCGGCGCTGATGACCAGCACGCTCAATGCCTTCATGACGCGCACAGACCATCACCGCAAACTGACCGTGAGTACCGCGATCCAGAGCATTCAGGCTGGCATCTATCGCCATGCCGAAGAAGAGGCCCTGGCAGACGCCGACATGGCGCAAAGTCAGATGCTGGCACAAAGCAGCGGCATGCTCCTGCTCACCGAGAGCGGCCGACGCAGCTACGACGCCATGGGCAAGGTCTCGGCCGAGACACTGGAAGACTACAAGGTGGATGCCTGGAAGAAGTATCAGGCCAGCTATCACGAGTCGGACCGCGCGAAGTTTCAGAAAGAGTTCGACAAGAAGCTCGGCGAACTGGATACCCACTACATCGCCCCACTGGCGGTGGCCCACGCCGCCTGGATGAAAAGCCAGCGCATGGCCCATGCCTTCGAATGCAATTTCGATGAACACAACACCGACAGCGGGCAGGTCTACACCAGCGTGCTCTCGCTCTGCGTCGGCGCCACCCAGGACAAGCAGGCCTGCTTCGATCTCTACAGCGAATGGATGCATGGCCGCCTGGACGACAAGAAGAACCTGTTGTTACGCGGACTGATCCTGAATCAAGGCGAATACGCCAAGGTGATCGCCAAAGGTGCCACGGTCAGCGTCGATCCGCGGGGCCTGCCGTGGGATGGCATGATCGGCGGGGTAGGCGCCTCCATCGACCGCACCTTGGAAAACAAGCCCGACCTGATCGGACGGCTGATCGTGCAAATGGCGGGGCCCATCATGCGCAGCATGAAGACCGTCGCCGAGAGCGGCGCCCTGCCCGAGGCCCTGGTGGCCGTAGGCGTCGTCAGCAAGGCGCCGATCCTGCGGATCGAATTCAAAGGTAACCTGCGCGATTTTCAGGCGTATGTGGTCGAGGAACTGATCAAGGCCCGCGGCGAGACGCTGCCGCCGCACGGCCTCAAGGCGGCGGTCAATCGCGAGTTGCGGCTGATGCAGATCAAGGGCGTCAAACTCGAAGGAACAAGGCAGAAGAAGTTCCTGGTCATCGCCGGCCTGGACGACCTCAAGCGTGTGTCCGCCAGCGGCAAGCAAACCGAGCGCGCCAGGGCCCTGGCCAAGGCGCTGGCCAATGTGGACGACCTGCGCAAGATGGAGCTGTCGCGCTGGCGGCAAAGCGTGAACAAAGGCGTGATCCGCCTGAAAGGCTCGCTACCATTGGCCTTCGGCGCCCTGGCGGCATTGTTGCAGTGGGTGGCACTGGGCAAACTGACCGAGGACCTGGAAAAGGCCAACAAGACCGGGCAGGACAAGGCCGATGCCACATGGCGTTATCGAGCCGGCTGGGCGGCTTTTGGGGGAACGGTGGCGGAGTCGCTGGGGACTGCGGTTTCCAAAATTCCACTCGCCGCGTTGAGGTTGGGGCCGGCTACCGCCAACTTGCTTGTCGACGCGCTACGGCTCGGGGGTAGGACACTGGGCTTGCTAGGCGCCGGCATTGTTGCTTTCTGGGACGCCCGCAAAGGGGTCACTGAACTCAATAACGAAAACTACGGTCTTGCGGGGGCTTACTTCTTGTCTGCCACTCTGGGGGTAGCGGGCACACTGGTCATTATGCTTGGCACCTTTGCTGCGGCTACGGGGATCGGGATCATCCTCATCCTGCTGGCTTTGTGCATCTCAGTACTCATTGAGCACTTCAAACCCAACCCGGTCCAGGAATGGTTGAAGAAGAGCTTTTTTGGCGACAAGGGATTTCGTTCGCTCGATGAAGAAATGCTGGAACTGAAAAGGATTTACGAGTAATGGATTACGCTGGACTCACCGCCAAGTACAAGGTCAATCGCCCATTGAGCGAAAAGGAAAAGCAGCACCAACTGTCGCAAACCAAGGCCAGCTCCGCCGAGCCGTTGGCTCAACTTTCGGTGATCCGAATGAATTCGACCTACCTGGAATGCTGCGACAAGTTTTACACCTGGAAGGGACTGATGACGGCATTTACAGGCTTTGTGATCTTGCTCTTCGCATATGCGTTTGTGTCTGTGTTGGTAGTGGCCCTGACGAAATACCCCGCCACAGACCCAGCAAAACAGTCTGAATTTCTTCTGTTCGTTCCCCTTAGCCTTGTTATTGTTTCCATTCCTATACCACTGGCCCTCTGGTTCCTTAAAAAGGAAGCCTTCCGCTACACCCACTACCCACTGCGCTTCAACCGCAAGACCGGCATGGTGCATGTATTTCGTCTGGACGGCACCACGCTGAGCGTGCCCTGGCGCGAGATTCATTTCGCGCTCAACCCGGCGCAGATGCGCAATTTTTGGGAAGTGCGCGGGCATGTGCTCAGCGAGGATCGCTCCACGGTGCTCGAGACCTTTGTGCTGCCAACCTTTGCCAGTTGGGGAAGCCCTTACCTGTTAGCCCAATGGGAGTTCGTGCGCCGCTATATGGAAAAGGGCCCCACCCAATTACTGGACCTGGTGCAGTACCCGCTGGATATCGCCGATCGGCGTGAAACTTTCTGGTTCGGTTTTCAACGTCTGATGGCAGAGTTCAGCGTCGCACCATTGCTGGCATGGCTTATGTCTCCATTACTTTTCCCACTCGCCATCGTTCGCTGGGTCACGATGCACACCTGCAAAATCCCGCAATGGCCAGAGGAAGTGGCAGCGCAAAGCGAAGTCGATCCTAAAGATCGCTACCAGCGTGATGCACAGCACCCCTATGTGCCGCCACAGCAACAGAATTGAAGCCACTGTCTTGATCTATCCCTTTCCATGCTCACCGAGCTCAATCCTTAACTCAGAAATGTTGGAACTCAAACGGATTTACGAGTAATGGATTACGCTGGGCTCACCGCCAAGTACAAGGTCAATCGCCCATTGAGCGATGCTGAAAAGCAGCACCACCTGCCACAGACCAAGGC
>NZ_KB895350.1 GCF_000374805.1 Chitiniphilus shinanonensis DSM 23277 | reverse complement strand
AATTCATCGACCACCACCACGATGAAGGGCAGGTGGCTCAGCGGCTCCGGGTCGTCCGGGGTCAGGGTGAACGGGTTGGTCAGCTTCTGCCCGGCCTTCTCGGCTTCCTTCACCTTCTGGTTGAAGCCGGCGAGGTTGCGTACGCCGAGCGCGCTCATCAGGCGGTAGCGTTTTTCCATCTCGGCCACGCACCAGTTGAGCGCGTTGGCGGCGAGCTTCATGTCGGTGACGACGGGGGCGAGCAGGTGGGGGATGCCGTCGTAGACCGACAGTTCCAGCATCTTGGGGTCGACCATGATGAAGCGCACTTCATCGGGGGTGGCCTTGTAGAGCAGGCTGAGGATCATGGCGTTGACGCCGACCGACTTGCCGGAGCCGGTGGTGCCGGCGACCAGCAGGTGAGGGGCCTTGGCGAGGTCGGTGACGATGGGCTTGCCGGTGATGTCCTTGCCCAGCGCCATGGTCAGCCTGGACGTCATGTTGTGGTACGGCTCGGACGACAGGATCTCCGACAGGCGGATGGTCTGGCGCGTCGGGTTGGGCAGCTCCAGCCCCATGCAGGTCTTGCCGGGGATGGTTTCGACCACGCGGATCGACACCAGCCCCAGGGCGCGCGCCAGGTCCTTCATCAGGTTGACGATCTGCGCGCCCTTGACCCCGACGGCGGGTTCGATCTCGTAGCGGGTGATCACCGGGCCCGGATAGGCGGCGATCACCTTCACTTCGACGTTGAAGTCGGCCAGCTTGCGTTCGATCAGGCGCGAGGTGAACTCCAGCGTTTCGTGGCTGATGGTCTCCTGCGCCACCGGCGGCGGCGCCAGCAACGACAGCGCCGGCAACTGCTCGTTGCCGCCGGCACGCGGGGCGGGCGGCTTGATCGGCGGCAGTTCCTCCATCTCGAACAGCATCGGCTGCGCGGCCTGGCGCTGGGCGGCGGCCTGCTGCTTTTCCTGTTCCTTCTTTTCCTTCTCCATGCGTTTTTCCGCCTGCCTCGCCACCGGTACTTCCAGTTGCGCGGCCTCGATCTTCAACGGCGGCTTGTCTTCCTGGCGCTTCTTTTCCTCGGTGACCTTTTCCTCGCGGCGTACCGCGGCCTGCCGGCCGATGCGGCGATCCTGCGCCGCCTGCCAGGCGTAGACGGCGCGGGTGCAGAGCCATTCCAGCACCGCGCCCAGCTTTTCCATGGTGTCGAGCCACGACAGGCCGGTGAACAGCGCGATGCCCACCGCCCATAGCGCCACCAGCGACAGCGTGGCGCCGGCGAAGCCGAGCGCGTGGTACAGCCAGCCGCCCAGCCACAGGCCGAGCACGCCGCCCGGCGCCAGCGGCAGGTCGATCGGCAGCGAATGCAGGCGCAACGCCTCCAGGCTGGCCGACGACAGCACTACCAGCAGGAAGCCGGTACAGGCCAGCAGCACCACCGGCTTGTGCGTGTGTTCCAAAACGCGGTCGATGCGGCGGTAGCCCCACCAGATGGCGGCCAGGAAGAACGTCACCCACCACCAGGCGGACATGCCGAACAGCGACAGCAGGATGTCGGCCAGCCAGGCGCCGACCAGCCCGCCCCGGTTGAGCACGTTGGCCTGGCTGGCGCTGTGCGACCAGCCCGGATCGCTCGGCTGGTAGGACGCCAGCGCCAGCACCATGTAGAGCACGGCCGCCACCAGCAGGAACCACCAGGATTCGCGCAGCGCATTGGCGATCTGCGGCGGCAGCGCGGCGCGGGCCGAGGCGTTGGCGACGTTTTTCTTGCGAAAGAAAGGCATGAGGACGAGGCGGGGCGGCGGTCGGGGATGCCCGATTATAGCCACACCCCGCGACTGGCAGTGGCCGCAGACGCTGCGATGCCGCTTCGCGCGACGCCGGCTATTCGAGGAAGCGTCGTTGCCACGCCAGGAAGCAGGCGTGGGCGTGCGCGGCGTAGTGGTCGCGGTCGGCGAAGTCGCTGGGGCGCAGCGGTTCGAACACGTGGTAATGCGCGTGGCGGTTGGGGCTGCGGCTGATGCGCAGGATCTTCTGCGGCAGCGTTTCGTCGTCGCCCCAGGCGAATTCGGCCTGCGCCTCGTAGTGCAGGAACACCGGCACGATCGGCACGCCGGTTTCCAGCGAGACGCTGAAGGCGCCGTAGAGGAAGCGTTCCCAGATCAGACGGCCCTTGCAGCCGCCCTCCGGGTAGATCGCCACGTTGTGGCCTGCGCGGACCGCATCGATCAGCGCCGCCTGCGCGGCCTGGCGCGAGGTCTTGTCCTCGCGCTGCACGAACAGCGTGCCGGCGGCGGCGGCAATGCGACCGACGATCCACCAGTGGCGCACCTCGGCCTTGGCCAGGTTGGTGACCGGAAACAGCGCGGGAATGCCGATGTCCTCGAAGGCGGAAGGGTGGTTGGCGATCAGGATGTAGCGCTCGGGCAGGTGCCCGGTGTAGTGCTGGTGAAGGCGCAGCTCGACGCCCAGCGCCCGCACGAAGGCGCGACACCAGCGCTGGAACAGCTTGGGATACCAGCCCGCCAGCCAGGCCAGCGGCAGGCGGGCCAGCAACGCCATCGCCACGGTGAAGGCCGCGAGGTCCAGCCAGGCGCACAGGTTGCGAAGGCGGGCGGCGAGCCAGAGCATGGCGGATCAGGCGTGGCGCGTCAGTGCAGGAAACCCGCCAGCTTGCTTTCCAGCATGCGCGGGTTTTCGCCGTTGGCGATGGTGTACAGGCCCTCGAGCAGCATCTCCCGGCGGCGCACTTCCATGCCGATGTGCTGCTTCAGCTTGTTGCCGATGGGCAGGAAGATCAGGTTGGCCGAGCCGACGCCATAGATGGTGGCGACGAAGGCCACGGCGATGCCCGCGCCCAGCTTGGAAGGATCGGTGAGGTTTTCCATCACGTGGATCAGCCCCATCACCGCACCGATGATGCCGATGGTGGGGGCGTAGCCGCCGGCCGATTCCCAGATCCTGGCGGCGGCGCGGGCGCGCTCCTCGTAGCCGTCCACTTCCAGTTCCAGCGCGCGGCGGATCATGTCGGGCTCGGCGCCGTCCACCAGCATCTGCAGCCCGCGCCGGATGAAGGGATCCTTCTCGCTGTTGGCGTAGGCCTCCAGCGCCAGCAGACCGCCGCGGCGCGCCTGCTGGCTCCAGTTGACCAGGGTGGCCAGCACGCGGCGGAAGTCGTGCTGCGGCGGGACGAATACCCATTTCACCAGCCTGATGCCGGCGACGAAGTCCTCGCTGCGGCTTTGCAGCATTACCGCGCCGGTGGTGCCGCCGATGACGATCAGGAAGGCGGTGAACTGCACCAGCGAGGCGATGTGGCCACCTTCGAGCACCTGGCCGAGCACGATCGCGGTAAGCCCGAGCAGCAGGCCGAAAAGACTGATTTTGTCCATGCGGGATCGTTGTTGTGGTTATCGGGACGGCAACCAATCCTGGAGGCGTGCGCGCAGCCGGCCGACGGCCTGGCTGTGCAACTGGCAGACGCGGGATTCGGACACCCCGAGCACCGCGCCGATTTCCTTCAGGTTGAGCTCTTCTTCGTAGTACAGCGACATCACCAGTTGTTCGCGTTCCGGCAGGTCGACGATGCCCTCGATCAGCGTCTTGCGGAAGTCCACGTCGGACAACTGTTCCAGCGGGTTGGCCTTGTGGTCGGCGGCGTAGACATCGAGGCGGCTGTTCTCGCCTTCCTCCTCGAAATCCTCGTAATAAAGCAGCTGGTGGCCGCGCGCGTCGCCCAGCATCTGCTGGTATTCCTCCAGCGGCAGGTTCATCGCCTGGGCCACTTCGCCTTCGGACGGCGAGCGTCCCAGGGTTTGCTCCAGCTGGTGGATGGCGGCCTCGATGCCGCGCATGTTGCGGCGGACCTGGCGCGGCATCCAGTCGGCGTGGCGCAGCTCGTCCAGCATGGCCCCCCGGATGCGCTGTGTCGCGAAGGTCTCGAATTGCACGCCGGCATTGGGGTCGAAGTTGCGCGCGGCTTCCATCAGGCCCATCAGGCCGACCTGGATCAGGTCTTCGACCTCCACGCTGGCCGGCAGGCGCGACACCATGTGGTAGGCGATGCGCTTCACCAGCGGCGCGTGCGCGGCCACGCGGTCTTCTTCGGTCGAAGCCTGGGTCTGCTTGTAAAGGTTGAGCGCGCGAGGTGAGAGCATGGGGTGCCCGAAAAAAACTGCAATCCAGTTTAGCGGACAACGGCGACGTCTGTCGTCGCGAGCATGCTTTCCAGGTGCTTGAGTGCCGCGACGAGCGCCGCGTCGGCGGCGGCGGCGATGCCATCGCCATCCACGGTGCCGATCGCCGCGCTGCCGGTGCTGGTCCAGCTGATGGCGGGCTGGCCATCGCGCAGCAGGGTGTAGTGCAGGGCCAGCACCACCTGGCGCGGCGCGCCGGGGCGCAGGTCGGCGTAGAGCGCCTCCAGTCGGCCGCGCAGCACCCACTCGCCGACATTGGGCGAATTGCCGAGATAGGCGCGCTGGAACAGGCCGCTCGCGGCCAGCCAGGCTTCGCTGCGCTCGCCGATCAGCGCGGCGGGCGGCGCGACGAAGCCGCGGTAGGGATCGGCGGCGTAGCGGTAGTCGCTTTCGCGGTAGACGAAGCGCCAGTCGCGGTAGCCTTCGGCCGCCTGCAACGGCGCGATGCGCAGCACGGCCGGCAGGCGCTGCGCCGCCGGGGCGCCGGCGCGGGCCGCGTCGAAGCGGTAGTGCGTCTGCGGCTCGGGTTTGCTGGCGCAGCCGGCCAGGAACAGCGCGAGGCAGAGCGTGGCGAACAGGGCGGGCAGGCGTCTTGTCATCGTGGCGGCAGCGGATAAGGGGTGGGATGGGAGCCGAACAGCAGTCCGGGCGGATTGCGGCGTGCATCTTCCGCCAGCCCGCGCAGCTCGGTACTGATCGCGTGCAGGTTATCCAGCGTTTCGGCCAATTCGGTGTCGCGGCTGCCGACCACGGCATCCAGGCGCGAGGCGACGCTTTCCAGGTGGGTGAGCGTGCGATGCAGCGCCGGATCGGCCATCAGGTCGCGCGCGCTTTGCGCGGCCGCCGAGATGTCGCCGGGCGCGCTGCGCCAGGCGGGGTCCGACACGATGTCGCGCAGCGAGGCATTGGTGGCGCGCAGTTCGCTCAGCAATGCCTGCGCATCGCGGCCGATCTGGTCGGTCTGCACTTTTTCCAGGCGCTGGCTGACGCGCAACAGCGATTCGGACAACTCCTTGAACGGCACGCCCTTCAGCTTGTTGTCGGCGGTGTCGAGCAGCCGGTTCAGCCGGTCCACGGTTTCGTCGATGTCCAGGTTCTGGGCCTTGGTGATCAGGTTCTGCGCCGCATCCATGATCTTGGCCACCGCGCTGTGCGCAGACGGGATGTACGGCGAATCCGGGTGCCAGGAGATCGGCAGCGGCGGATTCTGCCGTGGGTCGACGTAATCGATCTCCAGGTAGTTGGTGCCGGTCAGGCCCTGCGGCGCCAGGCGCACCCGCAGCCCGCGCGCGATCTGTTCGTCCAGCTCGTGCTGGGTGATGGTGGTGCCGCCGTTGCGACCGAAGCGGTGCGGTTTGAGCTGCATCTCCACCAGCACGTACTGCGGCCCGCCGTGCGCCACGTCGTACTTGTTCGACGTGAACGAGATCTGGCTGACCGAGCCCAGCGCCACGCCGCGGTATTTCACCGGCGAGCCGATGTCCAGGCCCTGCACCGATTCGTCGAAATAGGTTTCCACGATGACGGTGCTGGCGAACCAGCGGCCGGCGCCGAAGGCGACGAACAGCACCGCGCCGATGACGAGGCCGACGACGACGAACAGGCCGAGCCTGAAATAGAGGACGTTTTGTCGATTCAAACCGGGGTCTCCTCGCCGCGGCGGAAGAAGCGGGTTACACGGGGGTCGGGGTGATGATCGCGCAGATCCTGGGGTCTGCCGACGGCGATAATGCCTTTTTCCTGTTTATCCAGCATCAGGGCGCGGTCGGCAATGGTGAAGATGCTGGCAAGCTCGTGGGTGACCACGATAAAGGTCAGCGACAGGGCACGCGACAGCCGCAGGATCAGCGCGTCCAGCTCGGCCGAGGTCACCGGGTCCAGGCCGGCCGAGGGTTCGTCCAGGAACAGGATCGCCGGGTCGAGCGCCAGCGCGCGGGCGATGGCGGCGCGTTTCTGCATGCCGCCGGACAACTCGGCCGTTGCGTAGTCGGCGTATTGCTCCAGCCCCACCTCGCGCAGCTTGAGCCGCGCCACCAGCTCGCGCGCCGGCGGGTCCAGCTCGCTGTGTTCGGCCAGCGGCAGCATCACGTTCTCCAGCACGCTCATCGAGCCGAACAACGCGCCGGCCTGATAGGCCACGCCGAACGACGCCAGGATGCGGCGCCGCGCCGAGCCGGTGGCGGCGGTCAGTTCCTGCCCGCCCAGCCAGATCCGCCCCTTGGCGGGCTGCTCCAGCCCGATCATGTGCTTGAGCAGCGTGGATTTGCCGCAGCCCGAGCCGCCCAGGATGGTGAGCACTTCGCCGCGCGGCACCTCGAAGCTGACATTGCGCAGCACCACGTTGCGGCCGTAGGCGCAGGTCAGGTTCTCCACCCGCACCAGCGGGTCGGCGGCGGCGGCCGGATCGTCGGGAAGGGGCGCGCTGTCCATCATTTACCAATCCAGGTAGTAGAAGGCCACGGCGAACAGGCCGTCGGCGACCACCAGCATCACGATGGCGCGCACGTCGGCGCTGGTGGCCGAGGCGCCGACCGCGCGCGCGCCGCTGCCGGTCTGCAAGCCACGCATGCAGCCGATGCCGGCGATGCCCAGCCCGAACACGAACGATTTGAACAGGCCGGTCAGGTAGTCGCTCATGTCGACGAAATCCATGATCTGCGAGGCCGAGGTGGCCATCGGGATGCCGAAGCCGATCAGCACCAGCGCGGCGCCGAACATGCCGATCAGCTCGGCGAACAGCGTCAGCAGCGGCACGGTGCACGCCACCGCGACCAGGCGCGGCAGCACCAGGAAGCGCATCGGGTCCAGCCCCATGGTGACCAGGGCGTCGATCTCCTGGTTGACCTTCATGGTGCCGATCTCGGCGGCGAAGGCGGCGCCGGTGCGGCCGGCCAGCAGCACCGCGGTCATCAGCGGCGCCAGCTCGCGCACCAGCGACAGTCCGACCAGGTTGGCGACGAACAGCTCGGCGCCGAACTGGCGCATCGGCACCGCCGACTGGAACGCCAGGATCACCCCCAGCAGGAAGGCGATCAGCGCCACGATGGGCAGCGCGTCGGCGCCGGCGCTGGTGGCGACGCGCAGTGTCTCGCCCAGCCGCAGCTGGCCGGGCTGGCGCAACACGGCGAAGCCGGCCGCCGTGGCTTCGCCGATGAACGAGATCGCCGCGTGCGCTTCGCGCCCGACCTCGGCCGCGAACAGGCCCACCCGCGCGATCAGGCGGGGCGGCGTCGGCCGGCGCGGCACGGTCAGCGGACGTTCGGGTTCCAGTTCCGCCAACAGCGGCGCGAAGCGCTCGGGCAGCCCTTGCACCTGGCCGCCGCGCTGGATCAGGTCGAACAGCAGCGCGGCGCCGGTGCCGTCGCAGTAATCGACGGCGCTGGCATCGACCACCGAGCCCTGCGCCAGCGCGGCGCGGGCGCGCGGCCACAGCGCGGCGCAATGCTCGGCGTCCAGCCGCCCCGACAAGGTCAGTCGCGCGGGCGTCGCGGTGCTGTCGATGTCCAGGCCGGCGGGGCGGTCGATGGTCATGGTTGTCCCAGTTGGTCGCTGAAGATGCGGCTCGATTCCACCAGGCGGTAGACGAAGCCTCCGGCGCTGTCGCCGCCCTGGCTGGGGCGCTTCCAGCGCAGCATGCTGTCGGCGAGCTGGCGGAAGGCGTGGCTGGCCTCGGTGTCGGGGAAGGCGTCGAGCACGGTCCGGCCCAGCCGGGTGGCGCGCTTGAGTTTTTCGTCCTCGGGCACGTAGCCGCACAGCCGCATCTTGACGGCGCTGCCCAGGTATTGTCGGGCCACTTCGCGGATCCGGCCGTACAACAATTCCGCTTCCGTCAGCGTCTTGACGCGGTTAGCCAGCACCCGGAACTCGCGCCGGGCGTATTCGGTGTAGAGCAGCTTGATGGTGGCGTAGGCGTCGGTGATCGATTCGGCGCGGTTGGTGACGATCACCAGCACGTCGTCGGCGGCCAGCGACAGGCTGGGCACCGCGGCGCCCATCGCCGGGCGGGTGTCGAGCAGCAGGAAGTCGGCGTCGCCGGTCAGTGCGTCGAACTCGGCGGCCAGCCATTCCAGCTCGCGCTCGTTCAACGCGGCCAATTGTTGCGGGCGCGCGGCCACTGGCAGGATGCCGAAGCCGGCGGGAGCGGGGATCAGGGTGTCGGCCAGCGAGACCTCGCGCCGCAGCGCGTGCTCCAGCCGGTAGCGCGGCGCCAGTCGCAGGCGGTGCGCGGCGTTGCTCATGCCGTCGAATTCGTCGAGCAGGATCACGCTGCGCTGGCGCTCGGCCAGGGCGGCGGCGAGGTTGATCGCCAGCGTGGTGCTGCCGCAGCCGCCGCGTCCGCCGTTGAAGCCGACGCTGCGGCAACCCGGCCGCGCCACCAGCTTGCGCAACCCCGCGGCCTGGTCGGACCAGGGGCCTCGGCTCACGCGCCGCCCCGGATCAACCGCGGGGCCGCGCCGCGACGAGGCGGTTCAGCCAAGCGATCGGCACGCATCGGTAAACACCGCTTCCCGAACACAGCGAGGCTCCCTCGCGGCGGCGAGGGCGGGGGGAGTGGAGTCGATCAGGGAGCGCCGCTCCTGGCAAACAGGAAGTGGTGAGCGCCCGGCTTCGCCGGGGGTCCGGTGCCGGTTGATTGGCAGCCGGGATATGCAGGTGATCAAGGCGCGCGCGGGGGGAGTGGAGTCGATCAGGGAGCGCCGCTCCTGGCAAACAGGAAGCGGTGCGCGCCCGGCTTGGCCGGGTGCCCGGTGCCGGTTGATTGGCAACCGGGATATGCAGGTGATCAAGGCGCGCGCGGGGGGAGTGGAGTCGATCAGGGAGCGCCGCTCCTGGCAAACAGGAAGTGGTGAGCGCCCGGCTTGGTCGGGGGCGGGATGCCGGTTGATGCGCAACCGGGAATTGCAAGCGACCAAGGCTCGCACGCTATCCACGCACGCCCCCGACGTTGAGGGTGAAGTCGAGCGGCGCGTCCTGGCTGCCCATGTAGACGGGGTACTCGTCGCGCTGCAACTGGAATACGCCGCTGTCGTGCTGGTGGCGGAAGGCGCGATCGACCAGGTAGTCGACGCGGGCGACGTGCAGGTCCTCGGGCACGCGCTGGCCGTTGGTGACGAAATGCAGCGCCAGCTTGTGGCGGATGGCGACGTCCAGGCAGCCGCCCAGGCTCATCGCCTCGTCCAGCTTGGTGAGGATGCAGCCGGTCAGGTGCGTGTTCTTGTAGCGGCGCGCCACGTCGTCCAGCGTGGCGGGCGCGGCGTTGGCGGCCAGCAGCAGCACGGTCTGCACCGCGTCCACGTCGAACAGGCGCAACTGCTCGACGATGCGCTGGTCGCGCTGGCCCATGCCGACGGTGTCGATCAGTACCAGGTGACGGTCGGCCAGGTCGGCCAGCGTCAGTTCCAGGTCGGTGTCGTCCTTCACGTCGTGGACCGGGATGCCGATGATGCGGCCGTAGATGCGCAGTTGGTCCTGCGCGCCGATCCGGTAGCTGTCGGTGGTCAGCAGCGCCACCGATTGCGGGCCGTGGGTCAGCGCGCAACGCGCCGCCAGCTTGGCCACGGTGGTGGTCTTGCCGACGCCGGTGGGGCCGATCAGGGCGACGATGCCGCCGCGCTCGATCAGATCGTCCTGCTGGCGCACGGCGGGCAGGTTGTGCGCCAGCGCGGCCTTCACCCAGCGCATGCCGGCATCCAGCGTCAGCCCGCCGGGCATCTTGTCGATCAACTGGCGCGACAGCGCCGGGCAGAAGCCGGCGGCCAGCAACTGGCGCAGCGCTTCGAGTTTCTCCGGCGCGTGCTTGGAGAGCTCGCCCCACGCCATGCCGGCGATCTGGCTTTCCAGCAGGCCGCGCAGCAGGCGGATCTCGCGCGCGATGTCTTCCATCGCCTCGCCGCTGACCGGGGCCGATGCCAGCGACGGCTCGGCTTCTTCATCGTCGAAGCTGAAATTGGGCAGCGGCCGGCGCGCGGCCTCCGGCACGGCGCGTGGCGCGGGAGCAGGCGCCTGCGGGGCCGGCGCGGCGGCGGCCGGCTGGCGCGCGGGGCGGTTGCTGCGCACCACTTGCGGCGTGTCCTCGGCGGGCACGTCGTCCAGCGTCGGTTCCTGGTCTTCGTCGGCGATGGCGTAGGAGCGCGCCAGCGCGCGGTTGAGCGGCGCGGCGGACGGCTCCACGCGCGGCTGCTGGGCGCTGTGGATCAACCGGGCGCCGTTCTGGGCGGCGCGCGGGCCGACGGTGGCGGTGATCGGCGAGCTGGGGATGCTGGTGAGGGCGGCGACGTCGGCGTCGGCGACGGCCATGATTTCCACGCCGCCACCGGCAATCTGGCGGTTGGACAGGATCAGCGCGTCCGGGCCGAGTTCGTCGCGAACCTGGCGCAGCGCATCCCGTGTGGTGGCTCCGTAGAATTTCTTGACGACCATTGGTCCAGTCTGACGTGTAAACCCGCGTATTATCCTCAGCTCGTCAGCATTGCACAAACTATCGTGCGCATGCCGCGAACCGGCCATGACTCTGGCGTTGCACGCCAGGACGGCTGCCCGGGCAGCCAAGTGTTCGCACCGGGTGTTTTGCCCGCTCGTTGACCGCATTCATCAGGTTTTCCGGTGTTCCAATACCTTCCGCCGCCCGATCTCGGGCTGATTCCGGTTTTCGTCGACGATTGCCTGCTCGTTGTGGATAAACCACACGGCCTGCTGTCGGTGCCCGGCCGCGGCGCGGCGCACGCCGATTCGATGACGTCCCGGGTGCAGGCGCGCTATCCCGACGCGCTGATCGTGCACCGCCTGGACATGGACACTTCCGGGCTGATGGTGTTCGGTCGCGGCGCGGCGATGCAGCGTGCGCTGAGCATGGCGTTCGAGGCGCGGCGGGTGGACAAGCGCTACGTCGCGCTGGTCGACGGGTGCCTGGATGGCGAGGGCGAGGTGGCGCTGCCATTGATCGCCGACTGGCCCAACCGGCCGCGGCAGAAGGTGGATGTCGAACTGGGCAAGCCGTCGCTGACCCGCTATTGCGCGCTGGACTACGATGCCGCGCTGGACGCCACCCGCGTGGCCCTGGTGCCGGTGACCGGGCGCTCGCACCAGTTGCGTGTGCACTTGCAGGCCATCGGCCACCCCATCCTCGGCGATCCGTTCTACGCTACGCCGGCCGCGCTGGCCAAGGCGCCCCGCCTGCTGCTGCACGCCGATACCCTGGCGCTGTCGCATCCGGCCGGTGGCCGCGCCCTGCACTGGCATTGCCCGGCGCCGTTCTAGGGCAAATCGACCTTCAAGCGCGGAGGTGAGTACAAGACGTCCGGCCGATGAGGCTCGGCGCCCACGCGCGCCACAGCCAAGGGGCTGGCCGCACTCAGGCGGCGCCGAGGACGCCAACGATGCGGATGGTCTTGCTGTCGGGAATCTCGGTGTGCGAGATCACGCGCAGGCCGGGAATGGAGCGGCGCAGGAAGCGGCTGAGCATGGGGCGCAACTGCGCCGGGGTGATCAGCACGGTGTTCAGCCCTTGCGATTCCAGGTTCTCGGTCAGTTGCGACGCCTGCTTCAGCAGGCGCTCGGCCAGGCCGGGTTCCAGCCCGCCGGGGGTCTTGCCGCTGGCGGCGTTGAGCAGGATGTGTTCCAGCTGCGGCTCCAGCGCCACCACCGGCAGTTCGTTTTCGCCGGGGAACAGCTGGTGGATGATGGCGCGGCCCAGCGCCACGCGCACCGCGGCGGTCAGTTCGTCGACATCCTGGGTGCGGCCGTGGTGCTCGCTCAGCGTCTCCAGGATGGTGCGCAGGTCGCGGATGTGCATGCCCTCGTCGAGCAGGTTCTGCAACACCTTCTGCAAGGTGCCCACCGGCACCACCTTGGGCACCAGGTCCTCGACCAGCTTGGGCGATTCCTTGGCGAAGTGCTCCAGCAACTGTTGCACCTCTTCGCGGCCCAGCAGTTCGGCGGCGTGGCTTTGTAGGGTGTTCGAGATATGGGTGCCGACCACGGTCGAGGTGTCGACCACGGTGTAGCCCATCGCCTGCGCCTGGTCGCGCAGGCTGGCGTCGATCCAGGTGGCGGGCAGGCCGAAGGTGGGATCGGTGGTCGGGGTGCCGGCCAGCGAGCCGGCGGCGTTGCCGGGGTTGATCGCCAGCCACTGCCCGGCGTAGGCCTCGCCCACGCCGACGTCCACCCCCTTGAGCAGGATGCGGTACTGGTTGGGCTTGAGTTCGAGATTGTCGCGGATATGCACCGCCGGCATCAGGAAACCCAACTCCTGCGCCAGCTTCTTGCGGATGCCGCGGATGCGCCGCAGCAGTTCGCCGTCCTGGTTGCGATCGACCAGCGGGATCAGCCGGTAGCCCACCTCCAGGCCCACCGGATCGACCGGCTGCACGTCGGCCCAACTGACTTCCTGCAACGGCTGCTCGCCCGGTGGTGGCGCCATGCCCGGCGGCAGTCCACCGGGCGGGATGGCCCCCGGCGGCATGCCGGGCGCGCCCGGCGTCGGCTTCTGTTGTTGCGTCCGGGTCCGGCGTTCCAGGTACCACGCCAGCCCGGCGGCGATGCTGGCGATCAGCAGGAAGGCGAAGTGCGGCATGCCCGGGATCAGGCCCAGGATCGCCATCACCGAGGCCGAGATGTACAGCACCTGCGGGCGCGAGAACATCTGGTCGAGAATCTGCTCGGAGACGTCGTTGTCGGTGCCGACGCGCGATACCACGATACCGGCCGCCACCGAGATCACCAGGCCGGGGATCTGCGCCACCAGACCGTCGCCGATGGTCAGCAGGGTATAGGTGCGCGCCGCGTCGCCGAACGCCAGGTCGTGCTGCACGATGCCGACGATCAGGCCGCCGACGATGTTGATCACCATGATCAGGATGCCGGCGACCGCGTCGCCGCGCACGAACTTGGACGCACCGTCCATCGAGCCGAAGAAGTCCGCCTCCTGTGCTACCACGGCGCGCCGCTTGCGGGCGTCCTCTTCGCCGATCAGGCCGGCGTTCAGGTCGGCGTCGATGGCCATCTGCTTGCCGGGCATCGCGTCCAGGGCGAAGCGCGCGCTTACTTCGGCGATCCGGCCGGCGCCCTTGGTGATGACGACGAAGTTGATGATGGTGAGGATGATGAACGCCACCACGCCGACGGTGAGGTTGGCGCCGATCAGCACGTGGCCGAAGGCCTCGATCACCTTGCCGGCCGCGTCGCCGCCCGTGTGGCCGTTGGTCAGCACCAGCTTGGTGGAGGCCACGTTCAGCGACAGCCGCAGCAGCGTGGTGAACAGCAGTACCGTGGGGAAGGAGGAGAATTCCAGCGGTTCGCGGGTATACAGACTGACCATCAGCACCACGACCGACAGCGCGATGTTGAAGGTGAAGAACAGGTCGAGCACGAGCGGCGGCAGCGGCAGGATCATCATGCCGAGCACCATCAGCACCAAGACCGGCCCGGCCAGCTTGGTGTAGTTGAAATTACGCCACATCGTTCATCTCTTCAGGTGTTCCGCGCGGCCGTGCGCACCGCGTAGCGGGCGATTGTACCGGAATGCCCCGGCGTGGCGTCGTCGGGGCGGCGGGGTTGCCGGCCGGCCATGGCGCGTCGTCATTCGTCCTTCCCCGCGGGTTGGTCCGTGGGCCGGCGTCTGCTTTGTCGCTCAGCCATCCGGCCCACGAACCAACGCATCCCGCGTTTGAATGTCGAATCACCCTAAGGCCTGGGCGCTTCCGGGTCCAGCTCCGGCGGCACCGGCAGCTCCTCGCTCAACGCGGGCTCCAGGCCGCCGTGCTTGCGGTAGTGCTGCAACTGGTAGATGTAGGCCAGCACTTCGGCTGCCGCGGTGTAGAGCGCGGCGGGGATTTCCTCGCCCAGCTCGGCGTGGTGATACAACGCGCGCGCGAACGGCGGGGTGCGGATCACCGCCACCTTGTGCTCGCGCCCCAGCTCGATGATGCGCTCGGCCAGCAGGAATGCGCCCTTGGCCACCACGACCGGCGCGCGCATCTTCTCGGTGTATTGCAACGCCACCGCGTAGTGGGTCGGGTTGGTGACGATGACGTCGGCCTTGGGGATGTTGGCCATCATCCGCTTGCGCGCCGCTTCGCGCTGGAGCTGGCGGATGCGCCCCTTGATGTGCGGATCGCCTTCGGATTCCTTGTACTCGCGCTTGACCTCTTCCTTGGTCATGCGCAGGCCCTTGTAGTACTCCCACAGCTGATAGGGCACGTCGAGCAGCGGAATCGCCGCCATGGCGCCGACCACCATCAGCAGCGTGTGCTTGACCATGCCCCACAGGTAGCTGAAGCCCACGTCCTGCGGCATCACCACCAGTTGGATGAACTGTTCCTTTTCGTTCCACAGCGCGTAGGCCGCCACGCCGCCGATCAGGCCCGATTTGAGGATGGCCTTGATCGCCTCGACCACCGCGCGCATCGAGAACATCCGCTTCAGCCCGTTCATCGGGTTCATGCGGGTGAAGTTGGGGGTGACGGTCTCGAAGGTGAACAACAGCCCGCCGATGGCCACCGGCGTGACCAGCGCCGCGACGGCGCAGGCGGCGAAGATCGGCAGGCAGGCGCGCAGCGCGATGCCGGCCGCCGCGATGAAGTGCTCCAACATCAGCTTGGGGTTGCTGACCGTGGCGTGATCGAAGCGCAGTTCCTTGTTGAACAACTGTTCCAGCGCTTTGAATACGTCCGGCCCCATGATCAGCAGCGCCACCAGGCCGGTCAGCAGGATGGAGAACGTCGACAGCTCGTGCGAACGCGGGATCTGGCCCTTCTTGCGGGCCTCTTCCAGTTTTCGCGGTGACGCTGGTTCTGTTTTGTCCTCGCCGGAATCTTCCGCCACGGCCGGTCTCCTGGATTGATCGATGCCCGCCGGCGTCGACGACACCTCGGGGCAGGGGGCCGGCGCGCGCGGCCGGCTTCGCGCATCTTACGTTCGAATGCCGATTCGCCCTAGCGTCGAACCCCGCCGATCATCGCGTACGCAGGAGGGGGCGTGGGCGGGCTGGCACTGGATTTGCTTATCCCTGGTCGCGGGTGCAGCACCCGAACGAGGAACAGATCATGTCCAGTGTCACGCCACTGATGTTTTCGCAAGCCAATGCCGGCAAGGCCGCCAGCGGCAATGCCAACAACGCCGGCAAGGCCGATAACGTCGATTTCGGTAATACGCTGGCCCGGGAGATGGGCCAGGACAAGGTATCCCGGGCCATCGCCAAGGTGGAAGGTCGCCAGCGCCAGGACGATGGCGAGATGCCGCAGGACAGCGGCGGCGCGGGGCGCGAGGCGGCGGAGGCCTGGCTGGCCATGCTGCAATTCGGGCCGGAGCAGACCGCGGCCGCGCAGATCCAGGTGCCGGTGGTCGCCACCGCACAGGGCGAGACCGATCCGGTCACCGCGATGAAGGCCTGGCTGGCCGGCGCCGTCGCCAAGGGCGAGGCGACCGATCCGCAGCAGGCGACCGAGACCAAGGCCGACACGGCGACGTCGCAGGCAGATCTTGCCGCGACCGGCAAGGGCTTGCCGCAGGTGGAAGGGCTGGAGGCCGAGGAGGCGCCGCAGGACACCGCGCCGGAAACGCTGGCGCGTCCGCTGGAGGCACCGACGCCCACCACGCAGCGCCATGGCGAGACCCAGGCCGCGAACGCGGTGAAGCCCAGCCACTACGTACCCGAGCCGGTCGGCAGCAACCGCTGGGGCGATGCGGTGGCGCAGCGCGTGGCGATGATGCTGGGCCGCCAGGAGCAGCAGATCGAGATGCAGCTGAATCCGCCGCACCTGGGGCCGATGGAAGTGCGGTTGTCGCTATCCGCCGAGAACGCCAGCGTGGTGTTCGCCAGCCAGCATGCCGGCGTGCGTGAGGCGCTGGCCGCCGCCACGCCGCGTCTGACCGCGCTGCTGGCCGACCAGGGTATCCAACTGGTCGATGTGAAGGTGGCGTCCGACTCGCTGAACCAGCAGGCCCAGCAGCAGGCGTTCGCTCAACAACAGCAGTCGGGCAACGGCCGTGCTCCGGGTGACGAGCGGGTGAGCTACGACGGCGTCGAAGGCCAGGCCCAGGTGGAAACCCAGGTGCTCAACGGGGTGGCGCTGCAGGTGGCGCGTTCCGGGCTGAGTGCGTATGCCTGAGCCCTGCCAGGCTTGCGAGCCGGCTGAGGCCCGAATGCCAGGGAGGCGGGGGTGAAAGTCGCCGTCCGAGCGCTTTTCCCCCGGGGATGCAAGTTGCCGATATCCTCAAGGAATTACCTGAAATCGTTTTGCTTAGCGATTGTTTTGCTTACAGTTTTGGGTTATAACCACGTCGCGCGGTAAGCGAAGGACGGCCCCGGATGCGCCGGGGCGTTTTCAATTCCAGACGAGGGTTGGACCATGGCCGAGGCGAAAGCCGTAGAAGCAGCACCGAAGGGCAAGAAGACGCTGTTGATCGTGGCGATAGTCGGCATCGTGCTGGTGCTGGTCCTGGTGGCGCTCGGCGTGGTCGGCTACCTGTTGTTGCGCTCCTCCCCGGCCGACAGTGGCGGCGATGTCGCGGCCCAGGTCGAGGAAGCACCGAAGAAGAAAGAGAAGAAGAAGGCCGATGCCGAGCATCCGCCGGTCTTCGAGAAATTGCAGACCATCACCGCCAACGTCAACAGCGAAGAAGAAGAGGCGGTGGTGCAGACCGACGTCGTGCTGGAACTGGCCGATGCGGAAACCCAGACCCAACTGAAGAACATCATGCCGCGCGTGCAGGCTGAAGTGATCAAGTTGATCCGCTCCAAATCCCCTGCCGACCTGCGCACTGTCGCCGGTACGGACAAGCTGGCCACCGAGATCCAGGGCACCGTGAACCGGCTGCTTGGCGCCAGCGACAAGGATGAGGGCGTGCAGTCCGTGAATTTCACTACATTTATCATGCAGTAGGCCGATAACTACAGGCAGTACGGCAACGAGCGGCACACATGGCTGACGATATCCTTTCCCAGGAAGAGGTCGACGCGCTTCTGCGCGGGGTGACCGGCGAGGAGGACCAAGGCGAAGAGCAGCGCGACGCCTCGTCCGTGCGCGCCTATGACATCGGTCGCCAGGAGCGGATCGTGCGCGGGCGCATGCCCACGCTGGAAATCATCAACGACCGTTTTGCTCGCTACCTGCGCATCGCCCTGTTCAACTTCATGCGCCGCAATGCCGAGATCAGCGTCGGCCCGGTCAAGGTGCAGAAGTACAGCGAGTTCATCCGCAACCTGGTGGTGCCCACCAACCTCAACCTGATCCACATGAAGCCGCTGCGCGGCACCGGCTTGTTCATCTTCGACCCGGATTTCGTGTTCCTGGTGGTGGACAACCTGTTCGGCTCGGACGGTCGCTACCACGTGCGGGTGGAAGGGCGCGACTTCACCACCACCGAGCAGCGCATCATCCAGCGCCTGCTGGATGTGGTGTTCGAGGAATACCAGAAGGCGTGGGCGCCGGTGTTCGAGTGCGAGTTCGGCTATGTGCGCTCGGAAATGAACACCCAGTTCGCCAACATCGCCACACCCACCGAAGTGGTGGTGTCGTACACCTTCAAGATCGAGTTGGGCGCCGGGGGCGGCGATTTCCACGTCTGCTTCCCGTACTCGATGATCGAACCGATCCGCGAACTGCTGTACAGCTCGATGCAGGCGGACCGCATCGAGGCGGACAATCGCTGGCTCAAGCTGTTGCAAAAGCAGGTGCAGAACGCGGAGGTAGACCTCGTGGCCACGCTCGGAAACACCCGGGTCACCCTGGGCGACATCCTCAACCTCAAGACGGGCGACGTGATCTCGCTGGAGATCCCGCAGGCCATCGTGGCCGAGGTCGATGGCGTGCCGGTGCTGGAATGCAAGTATGGTATTCTCAACGGCCAATATGCGCTGCGTGTGAACAAGGTCCTCAGTTCTTCTGAAGGCATCAACGTGGCTGAAGACGAAGGACAGGGAGAGCGACATGGCGGATGACACGCCGCAGCAAGATGGCGACGTGATGGACGACTGGGCGGCCGCGATGGCCGAGCAGGCCCAGGAGGAAGCCGCCACCCAGACCTCGTCCGCGCCGCCGCAGCAGGTCCAGGCCGCGGACATCTTCGAACGCTTCGACGCCAGCCCCGGCGGTTCGGGCGCCCCCAACAACATCGACATGATCCTGGACATCCCGGTCACCCTGACCGTGGAACTGGGTCGTACCAAGATCGCCATCCGCAGCCTGCTGCAACTGGCCCAGGGCTCCGTGGTGGAGCTGGACGGCCTCGCCGGCGAGCCGATGGACGTACTGGTCAACGGCTGCCTGATCGCCCAGGGCGAAGTGGTGGTGGTCAACGACAAGTTCGGCATTCGCCTGACCGACATCATCACCCCGGCGGAACGTATCCGCCGCCTGCACAAGTAAATCCCCATCATGCTGTCGTGGTCATGCCGGCTGGTCGCGCTCGCCGCGCTCCAGCCCGTGTTGGTCCATGCCGCGGGCTCCGCCGCGCCGGCCGGGCCGGGCCTCGCCGATTTCGGTCAGACCCTGCTCGCGCTGTTGCTGGTGCTGGGCCTGATCGTCTGCGCGGCGCTGTTCCTGCGACGGTTCTCCCTGCTGCCCAACGCGGTGGGCGGTCGCCTGCGCGTCATCTCCGGCGTGCTGGTCGGCGGCAAGGAGCGGGTGGTGATCGTCGAGGTGGAGGATTCCTGGCTGGTGCTGGGCGTCACGTCGCAGTCGGTCAACCTGCTGCACACGCTGCCCAGGCCGGCCGACGCGCCGCCGCCGCCGGTGCCCGCGGTGCCGGCCTTCGCCGAGAAACTGGCGCAGATCCTCAAGCAACGACGGGAGCGCCCCGGTGCGTAAATCGTTTGTCCTGCTCGCCGGGCTGGCGCTGACGGCGCTGCCCGCGCTGGCCGCCGATCCGGGCGTGCCGTTCATGACCGCCACCCCGGCGGCGGGCGGTACCTCGTACAGCCTGACCATCGAGACGCTGCTGTTCCTCACGGCGCTCACCTTCCTGCCGGCGATGCTGCTGATGATGACGGCGTTCACCCGCATCGTGATCGTGCTGTCGCTGCTGCGCCAGGCGATGGGCACCATGCAGACGCCGCCCAACCAGGTGATCATCGGCCTGTCGCTGTTCCTCACCCTGTTCGTGATGTCGCCGGTGCTCGACCGCATCTACAACGAGGCGTACAAGCCCTACAGCGAAGCGCGCATGACCTTCATGCAGGCGGTGGACGCCGGGTCGGTGCCGTTGAAGGACTTCATGATCAAGCAGACGCGAGAGAAAGAGCTCGCCTTCTTCATCGAGCTGTCCGGCGACGCCCGGCCCGCCGGTCCGGAGGACGTCAGCCTCAAGGTGCTGGTGCCGGCCTTCGTCACCAGCGAATTGAAGACGGCGTTCCAGATCGGCTTCATGGTGTTCATTCCCTTCCTCATCATCGACTTCGTGGTGGCGAGTATCCTGATGGCGATGGGGATGATGATGGTGTCCCCGGTGATGATCTCGCTGCCGTTCAAGCTGATGCTGTTCGTGCTGGTGGATGGCTGGACGCTGCTGATGGGATCGTTGGTGCAGAGCTTTTACATCGGATAGCGGGAGACGACGATGACGCCCGAAACGGTCGTATCGCTGGTGCAGCGGGGCATGGAGGTCATGGTGCTGGTCGGTGGGCCGATCCTGCTGGCGATCCTTGCCACCGGCCTGCTGGTGAGCGTGTTCCAGGCCGCCACCCAGATCAACGAAGCCACGCTGTCGTTCATCCCCAAGCTGCTGATCGCCTTCGCCATTTTCGTCTTCGCCGGCTCCTGGATGGTGCAGACCGTGGTCGACTTCACCGTGCGGCTGTACCAGAGCATCCCGCAGATGATCGGCTGACGCCTGCCATGCTGACCATCACGCAGGCGCAGATCGACCTGGGCCTCGCCCTGTTCTGGTGGCCTTTCCTGCGCCTGTTCGGCTTCATGCTGGTCGATCCGTTCTATTCCAGCCGGGCGATCAGCGCGCAGGTGCGGATCTCGCTGTGCATCCTGCTGGCGGTGCTGATCGCGCCGCTGCTGCCGCCCCCGCCACCTTATCCGGTGGTGTCGCCGCAAGGTTTCCTCATCGCCCTGAACCAGTTGCTGATCGGCGCCGCCATCGGCTTCGTGGTGCGGCTGTTCTTCACCTCGGTGGAGATGGCGGGCAACATCGCCGGCCTGCAGATGGGCATGGGCTTCGCCATGTTCTTCGACCCGCAGAACGCCGCCAACACGCCGGTGGTGGCGCAGTTCTTCAGCTTTTTGAACATCCTGGTGTTCCTCGCGCTCAACGGCCACCTCATCATGATCCGGGTGATGGTCGAGAGCTTCACCGTGGTGCCGCCGCTGGCGCAGCCGCTGGGGGCGGAGGGCTTCAGGATGGTGGCAGAGCAGGGAGGGCAGATCTTCCGCGTCGGGCTGTTGCTGGCATTGCCGGTGGTGGGCGCGCTGCTGGTGACCAACCTGGCCATCGGCGTGATGACCCGTGCCGCGCCGCAGCTGAACGTGTTCGCCATCGGCTTTCCGCTGATGCTGGCACTGGGCTTTGCCGCGCTGTACTTCAGCCTGCCGTTCGTGGCGCCGCACATCGAAGTGTTGGTAGGGGGGCTGACCCGGCTGGCCGAGTCGCTGCTCACGCTGTTCTCGCAGCCCGCGACGAGCGGCGCCCGCTGAAATTCCCGAGAAGTTTACTCGGGTATTCGTCGCGGTTATAATCCGGGCCTGTCTTATTATCGCCCGCCGCCAGGCCGGCGACCCTGGAGCACGATATGAACGCACCCCAAGCCCCGACGAGCATGGCGGATGTGCAAAGCAGCCCCGATCACCGCAACATCGCGATCAACAAGGTCGGCGTCAAATCGATCCGCCACCCTGTGGTCGTCGCCGACCGCGCCGACGGCAAGCAGCACACCATCGCCACCTTCGACATGTACGTCTTCCTGCCGCAGCACTTCAAGGGAACGCACATGAGCCGCTTCCTGGAGATCCTGAACAGCCACCAGAAGGAAATCTCGGTGGAGTCGTTCGAGACCATCCTGCGCCAGATGTGCGAGCGGCTGGAGGCCGAGTCGGGCTACGTGGAGATGCGCTTCCCGTACTTCATCAACAAGGCGGCGCCGGTCTCCGGCGTGCGCAGCCTGCTCGATTACGAAGTCAGCCTGATCGGCGAGATCAAGGACGGCCAGTTCGTACAGCAGCTGAAGGTGCTGGTGCCGGTGACCAGCCTGTGCCCGTGCTCGAAGAAGATCTCGCAGTACGGCGCGCACAACCAGCGCAGCCACGTCACCATCACCGCCACGCTGGGCGAGCACGTCTGGATCGAAGAGCTGGTGGAGATCGCTGAATCCGAAGCGTCGTGCGAGCTGTACGGCTTGCTCAAGCGCCCGGACGAGAAGTACGTGACCGAGCGCGCGTACGAGAACCCAAAGTTCGTCGAGGACATGGTGCGCGACGTGGCGGCCCGCCTGAACGCCGACCCGCGCGTGGTGGCCTACGTGGTGGAATCCGAGAACTTCGAGTCGATCCACAACCACTCGGCCTACGCCCTGATCGAACACGACAAGCGCGGCTGAGCATGTACATCGTCCTGATCGGCTACCTGTACGTGATCGTGATGCTGGCGGCCGGTACCGGCGACGTGGTCAAGGGCGGGCTGTTGTTCCTGTTCCTGGGCTTCCTGCCGAGCTGGCTGTGGTTCTGGTTGAAACGACAGGGACAGATCAAGCGCGCGGCCAAGCGCGCCGAAGCAGAAGCCGCCGCCTCGGAATAAAAAAGCCGCCCTCAAGGGCGGCTTTTTTCATGGTGCGGAGTTCAGCCACCCGCCGCCGAAGCCGCGCTGGCCGCCGGCTCCGGCCGGGTGAGCGGCAGCGTGCCAAAGCGCGCGGCGAACGCCTTGCCGATGGCCAGCTGCGGGTTGGAGTGCTCGTAGCCTTCGTTCTGCTCGCGCTGGCGGATGGCGGTGCGCGCCGTGGCGAAGGCCTGGGCCAGCCGGTTGTCGTGCGCCAGCGCATCGACGAACAGCGCCTTGCCGAAGTAGGTGTATTCCTCGTCGTCGGAGCAGCCGAACGAGGTATGCGTGCTGTCCGCGGCGGTGACCACGGCGCTGTCGGCATCGGCGAGCGCGGAGACATAGCCGCCCGAGAAGCAGGCCGACACCGCCACCAGCTTCCAGCGGATGCCGGCGGCCTTGAACTGCGCCGCCAGCCATTGCGGCGTGATCGGTTGCAGCGACAGGTCGGGGAAGTCGAGGCTGAGGTCGAAGTTCCGGCCGCCGTGCGAGGTGAGGTAGACCACCAGCAGGTCTTCGTCGCGGTTCATCAGCGACGCCATTTCACGGATGGTTGCGCCCACCGAGTCGCGATTGGCCATCGGGATGCGCTGCGCCGCTTCGCTGGAATTGGCCAGCAGCACCGAGCGATGGCGCGTGCCGTAGCGGCGGTCGAACAACTGCTGCACCGCTTCGGCTTCCCGCAGGAACACGCTCTGCCCGGCGTAGCCGGCGATCGAGATCAGGTAGGTGTCCGCCACGCCGGGACGCTCCGGCGCCAGCTGCTCCAGCGACTGGCGCAGCAGCTCGGGTTGCTGGAAGAAGAGAGCGGTTTCCGGCAGCGGCCGGCGCGCCTGCTGCGCCGGTGCGGCAACCTCCTTGGGGGCCGGTAGCCACAGCTCGGCGCGAGGGAAATACCACTCGTAGGCCAGCAGCGCCGCGGCGCTGCACAGGCCCATCGCCACTGCGCGGCGGCGGCCGATCGGCCAGAGCTGGCGGATCGTCGCCAGCATGGACCACGCGTACGGCACCAGGAACACCGCCCAGCCGTAGGCGGCGCCCCATTGCCGCACGATGGGGCCCTCCCACCATGGCGCACGGGTCAGCGCCAGCGCGCCGATCACCAGCGGCGTCAGCGCCAGCCCCAGCGCGTACCACATGATCGCCAGCCGCACCGCCCAGCTCTGCTGGCGCGGGCCGAGCGCCTGGCCCAGCAGCAGCAGGATCATCACCGGACACAGCCAGGCCGGCAGCGCGGAGTAGTCGAACAGGCCGGGATAACCGTCCCACCACATGCTGAACAGGACTTCCACCCCCAGCGTCAGCAGCAGCAGGAACACCAGCGTCGGCACCGACGAGGGCCAGCTTTGCGGCGGATTGAAGCGCAGCAGCAGGGCGCGCAGGGTAGCGGGAAGCAGGCGGCGTGGCTTGGCGTACATGGGGCGGGTCCTGGAGCGACGCGGGCCAGATTAACAGCGCCCGGATAGCCCGCCAAGGTAGTCGAAAGCCGGCGTGGCGCATTTGCGCCAGGCCAGATCAGTGCGGGAAAAGCACGTGCGGCATGGCGATCAACAATACACCGGCGCCGATCAGCGCCACCTGCTGCACCGTGTCGGACAGGCGCGTGCGGCGGTGCAGGCCGGGAATCAGGTCGGCGATGGCCACGTAGATCAGGCTGGAGGCGCCCAGCGCCAGGATGTACGGTTGCAGCGACTCGATCGTCTGCAACGAGTAATAGGCCACCAGCCCGCCCACCAGCGCGGCCAGCGACGACACCAGGTTGAACACCAGCGCGCTGGTCTTGCTGTAGCCCGAGTGCAGCAGGACGATGAAATCGCCGACCTCCTGCGGAATCTCGTGGGCGATGATCGCCAGCGCGGTGGCGATGCCGACGCTGGTGTCGGCCATGAAGGCGGCGGCGATCACCGCGCCGTCGAGGAAGTTGTGGAAGGTGTCACCGATCATGATCATCGCGCCGGCGCGGCCGTGGTCGTGACCGTGATCGTGCGCATGGCCGTGGCGATGGTGGCCGTGCCCGTCGTGGTGCTCGTGGGCGTGCGGCTGGGCGTCGTGCGCCTCGCAGTCGTCGTGGTGGCAATGCCGCCAGATCACCAGCTTTTCCAGCACGAAGAACAGCAGGATGCCGGCTAGCAGCGTCAGCGACACCGTGGCCACATCGACCTCGGCGTGTGCCGCGTGCGCGGCGCCGGCCGCGATGGCGTGCTCATGCCCGCCCAGCGCGTGCGGCAGGATCTCCAGGAACACCGCCGCCAGCAGCGCGCCCACCGCGAAGCTCACCAGCCGCGGCACCCAGTGCGGGCGGGCAAGGTAGGCGACGAGGCCGGCGGCGCCGACGCTCAGCAGGCTGCCCAACAGGCTTGCGGCGATGATCCAGCTCAGGGTGCTCATGGGAAGGGGGCGGGGCGGAAAACCGGCAAGTATAGCGTCATCGGCCGGGGCGGGCGGGCGTTTCGTCGAGCCAGATCAACGAGGCCATGCGGCCGGTGACGCCGTCGCGGCGATAGGAGAAGAAGCGCGCCGCGTCGCCGACGGTGCAGTGCTCGCCGCCGTGGATCGCCGTCACGCCCAGCGCGACGAGGCGCTGTCGCGCCAGCAGGTACAGGTCGGCCCACCATTTGCCGGGCGCGCGCCCAGGGCGGAAGGCCGCGGTCGCGGCTGCATCGTGGGCGACGAACACCGCGCGCACCTCGTCGCCGACCTCGAAGGCATCGGGGCCGATGGCCGGGCCGAACCACGCCAGCACGTCGCGCGGCGCCACGCCCATCGCGGCCACCGTGGCTTCGAGCACGCCATCGGCCAGACCGCGCCAGCCGGCGTGCGCCGCGCCGACCACGCTGCCCGCGCGGTCGCAGAACAACACCGGCAGGCAGTCGGCGGTCATCACCACGCAGACGCGGCCCGCGCCGCGGGCGACGGCGGCATCGGCGATGCGCAGCGGCTGATCGTCGTCCAGCCGCGCCACTACCGTGCCGTGCACCTGTTGCAGCCACAGCGGCTCGGCCGGCAGCAGCGCGCCCACGCGACGGCGGTTCTCCGCCACCGCGTCGGGGGCGTCGCCGACGTGGTCGCCCAGGTTGAGGCTGGCGTAGGGTGCGGCGCTGACGCCGCCGATGCGGGTGGTGACCAGGGCGCGTACTCGCTCCGGCACAGGCCAGTCGGGGTGCAGCAGCGGCAGATCAGTCGCGGACATACGTCACCTCCACGCCGTCGTCGTCGCCGTCGTCCCAATCGTCGTCGTCCCAGTCGGCGTCCAGACCGTGCTCGGCGCGCAACGCGGCCAGCAGCAGTTCGAAGTCCTCCGGCAACGGCGCCTTCCAGGTCATCGTCTTGCCGGTTTCCGGGTGGACCAGGGACAGCTTCTTGGCGTGCAGCGCCTGGCGCGCGAAATCCTGCAACGCCAGGTTGATCTCGGGCGAGAACAGCCGGGGGCGACCGCCGTAGACCGGGTCGGCGGCGAGCGGAAAGCCGATGTGCGCCATATGCACGCGGATCTGATGGGTACGGCCGGTTTCCAGGCGGCATTCGACCAGGGTGTGGCCGGTGAAGCGTTCCAGCACGCGGTAGTGGGTGACCGCCGGCTTGCCGGTGCCGGTGACCGCCATGCGGATGCGGTCGCGCGGGTGGCGGCCGATGGGGGCGTCGACGCGGCCGTCGCCCGGCACCAGTCCCTGCGCGATGGCGAGGTAATGGCGCTTGACGGTGCGCGCCTGCAACTGCTGCACCAGGTGGTTCTGCGCCGCCAGCGTGCGCGCCACCACCATCAGGCCGCTGGTGTCCTTGTCCAGGCGGTGTACGATGCCGGCGCGCGGCACGCCCTTCAGTTCGGGAAAGCGGTGCAACAGGCCGTTGAGCACGGTGCCGGACCAGTTGCCGCTGCCGGGGTGGACCACCAGGCCCGCCGGCTTGTTCAGCACCAGGATGGCGGCGTCCTGGTGGATGACCTCCAGCGGCACCGGCTCGGGGGCGAACGCCACTTCGGCCGGATCGGGCTGGATGTCGACGGCGAGGCGCTCGCCGCCCCACAGCCGGGTCTTGGGGCTGGCCGGCGCGTCGTCGACGCTGACCTTGCCTTCCTTGATCCAGCCGGCAAGCCTGCTGCGCGAGTATTCAGGGAGCAATTTCGCCAGCGCGGCGTCGAGCCGTTCGCCCGCCAGCTCGACCGGTGCCGCCAGGACACGGCGCTCGGCGAAGTCGCTATAATCGTCGGATTCCAATTCGGGATGCATCATGAACAAGATTCTACCGCGAATCCTCGCGGCCTCGATTGCCGCAGCCTTGATCGCGGGCTGCTCCTCCACCCCGCAGGAACAGGATGAGACCCGGGGCTGGTCGGCCGAAAAGATCTACTCCGAAGCCAAGGCCGAGCAGTCCAGCAAGAACTACGAGAACTCGAACAAGCTGCTGGAAAAGCTGGAAGCCCGCTATCCCTATGGCCGCTATGCGCAGCAGGCCATCCTGGAAACCGCGTACAACCACTACAAGGATCAGGAGCCGTTGCTGGCGCTGTCGGCCATCGACCGCTTCATCAAGCAGTATCCGGCGCATCCGAGCATGGATTACGCGCTCTACCTGCGCGGGCTGGTGTTCTTCAACGAATCGCAGGGCTTCATGTCGTTCCTGGCCAAGCAGGACATGTCCGAGCGCGACCCCAAGGCCGCGCGCGATTCGTTCGACAGCTTCAAGCAATTGGTGACGCGCTTCCCCGAGAGCCGCTACGCCGGTGACGCGCAGGTCCGCATGGGTTACCTGATCGGCGCGCTGTCCAACTACGAACTGCACGTCGCCCGCTATTACTACAAGCGCGGCGCCTACCTGGCGGCGGCCAACCGCGGCAAGTACCTGCTCGAGGTCTACGGCAACACCAAGCAGGTGGAGCCGGCGATGGGCATGATGGTGCTGGCCTACGACAAGCTGGGGATGAACGAGCTGCGCGACGACACCAAGCGCGTGCTGTTGAAGAACTATCCGCAGACCACGGTGCTGGACAAGAACTTCCTCGACGATCGCGCGTGGTGGGCACCCTGGTAGAGCCAATCCGAGGGACGCAAAAAAAGTTGGAGGCGGGGGTTTACAAGGTAAAAGTCGCTTCCTATAATGCGTCTCTCTTTCGGGGCTATAGCTCAGCTGGGAGAGCGCTTGCATGGCATGCAAGAGGTCAGCGGTTCGATCCCGCTTAGCTCCACCAAGATCCCAGTCGGCCGCTTAGGCGGCCGATCTTAGTTTCAGCAGTAGCAGTTTTAGATGTCCCCATCGTCTAGAGGCCTAGGACACCACCCTTTCACGGTGACTACCGGGGTTCGAATCCCCGTGGGGACGCCAGTATCGGATTCGATATCGGCATTGCCGAATCGGATCAACCGCTTCACCGCGCACCCGTAGCTCAGTTGGATAGAGTATCTGGCTACGAACCAGAGGGTCGGGCGTTCGAATCGCTCCGGGTGCGCCACTTTCAAGTCACGTTGTCGTTGGTTGGACAACGCGCCTCGTCCCCATCGTCTAGAGGCCTAGGACACCACCCTTTCACGGTGACTACCGGGGTTCGAATCCCCGTGGGGACGCCAGGTTTCAAAGCTAAAAACAGCTTGCGCGAACAATAAAAATGAAGCCGACATATTGTCGGCTTTTTTATTGGGTCAATTTCCGTGTACCGTTTCCGTGTACCGATTCCCGCGCTGGGTTTTTTTCAAAAAAACTTCAATGACGGGCTGGCAAAGTGGCGGGCCTTCGCATAGAATGCCGGTCTTTCAACGACAGCGCGTCGATTCCAGATTTAACGGATCGCGCGATTCCCAGGTCGTCGATACGGGGCTATAGCTCAGCTGGGAGAGCGCTTGCATGGCATGCAAGAGGTCAGCGGTTCGATCCCGCTTAGCTCCACCAATACCAATCGGCCGCTGATGCGGCCGATTTTCTTTTGCCCGTCGCCGGGGCCAGTGGGCGGCCGTTGCGCTGGCCGCCCGATCCCGTTCCTTTATTCCATCGTACTGGCCGCTGCCAGCGCCGCCATGTTGATCAGGCGCCGCACCGTGGCCGTCGGCGTCAGCACATGCGCCGGCGCGGCCAGGCCCAGCAGGATGGGGCCGATGGTGACGCCGCCGGCCGCGCTGGTCTTGAGCAGGTTGAACGAGATATTGGCCGCGTCCAGGTTGGGCATGATCAGCAGATTGGCCGCCCCCTTCAGCGTCGATTGCGGGAACACCCGCTGGCGGATGTCGGGGGAGAGCGCGGCATCGCCGTGCATCTCGCCGTCGATCTCCAGCTCGGGCGCCTGCTCGCGGATCAGCGCCAGCGTGTCCTGCATCTTGTGCCCCGAGACGCAGTCCAGCGTGCCGAAGCTGGAATGGCTGAGCAGCGCCACGCGTGGCTGGATGCCGAACTTGCGCACCGTCGCCGCGGCCATCAGCGTGATCTCGGCCAGTTGTTGCGGCGTGGGGTCGGCGTTGACGTAAGTGTCGGCGATGAAGATGTTGCCTTCAGGCAGCAGCAGCGCATTCATCGCCGCCGTGACGCTGCGGCCGGGCTCGCGGCCCAGCACGTTGTGCAGATACCAGTGATGGCGGTGGTACTGGCCATGGGTGCCGCAGATCAGCGCGTTGGCTTCGCCGCGCTTCACCATCAGCGCACCGATCAGCGTGGCCTTGGCGCGGACCTCCGATTGCGCCAGTTCCTCCGACACGCCGCGACGCATCATCAACTGGTGGTAGAGCACCCAGTACTCGCGGTAGCGCGGGTCGTCTTCCTGGTTGCACAGCTCGAAATCGACGCCGGGGCGGATGCGCAGCCCCAATTGCTCGATGCGCAGCTCGATCACCCGCGGCCGGCCGATCAGGATCGGGTAGGCCAGCTTGTGGTCCACCACCTCCTGCACCGCGTGCAGCACCCGCTGGTCCTCGCCTTCGCAGAACACCACGCGCTTCTGCGTGGCGCGCGCGGCGACGAACACCGGGCGCATGAACAGGTTGGATTTGTAGACGAACTCGGTCAGGTGATCGATATAGCCGTCGAAATCCTCGATCGGCCGCGTCGCCACGCCGGCGTCCATCGCCGCGCGGGCCACGGCGGGGGCGATCTTGACGATCAGCCGTGGATCGAACGGCTTGGGGATCAGGTAGTCGCGGCCGAACTTCAGGTCCTGGCCGAGGTAGGCGTCGGCCACCACGTCCGACTGCTCGGCCATCGCCAGGTCGGCGATGGCGTCCACGGCGGCGCGTTTCATGCTCTCGGTGATGGTGGTGGCCCCCACGTCCAGCGCTCCCCGGAAGATGTACGGGAAGCACAGCACGTTGTTCACCTGGTTGGGATAGTCGGAGCGGCCGGTGGCCAGGATCGCGTCGGGCCGAACCGCCAGTGCCTCCTCGGGCAGGATTTCCGGCGCCGGGTTGGCCAGCGCCAGGATCAGCGGCTGCCGCGCCATCCGCGCCACCATCTCGGGCTTGAGCACGTTGCCGGCCGACAGGCCGAGGAACACATCGGCCTCGTCGATCACCTCGGCCAGCGTGCGGGCGTCGGTCGGCTGGGCGAAGCGCGCCTTCAGCGGGTCCATCAGTTCGGTGCGGCCTTCGTGGACCACACCGGCCAGATCGGTCACCCAGATGTGCTCGCGCGGCAGGCCCAGGTCGACCAGCAGGTTCAGGCAGGCCAGCGCCGCGGCGCCGGCGCCGCTGGCCACCAGCTTCACCGTGGCGATGTCCTTGCCCACCAGCCGCAGGCCGTTCTTGATCGCCGCTGCGACGATGATGGCGGTGCCGTGCTGGTCGTCGTGGAACACCGGAATCTTCATGCGCTGCCGCAGTTGTTCCTCCACGTAGAAGCATTCGGGCGCCTTGATGTCCTCCAGGTTGATGCCGCCGAAGGTCGGTTCCAGGCTGGCGATGATCTCGACCAGCATCGCCGGGTCCTTCTGTTCGATCTCCAGGTCGAACACGTCGATACCGGCGAACTTCTTGAACAGCACGCCCTTGCCTTCCATCACCGGCTTGCCGGCGAGCGGACCGATGTCGCCCAGGCCGAGCACGGCGGTGCCGTTGGAGACCACGGCGACCAGGTTGCCGCGCGCGGTGAGGTTGCGCGCCTCGGCCGGGTCTTCGACGATGGCCATGCAGGCGGCGGCGACGCCCGGCGAATACGCCAGCGCCAGATCGCGCTGGCTGGACAAACCCTTGGTGGGGGACACCTGGATCTTGCCGGGGTGGGGATGGCGGTGATACTCCAGCGCCTGCCGTTTCAGCTCTTCGTCCATCGCGCGCTTGCTCCCGCGGTTCCATCGCGACCGCATATGGGGGCTCACCATAGCGCGTCGGGCACAACGCACCTATTGGGGTTTTTGAACCTGCGGGGAATCCTGATGGCGCCGCGCGCGCCGGGCTTCTATCGGCGGCCAAGCCGCCGCGCTTCAGCCGGCCCCGGTCGGCGCGCTGGGTGGTATGGATCAGTGGCGCGGGTCGGGCTCATCGCCCAGGCCGGGCACCGGCGAAGGCAGCTCGTGGCGCGCCCGGCGCATCCAGTTGGCGTAGCTGGCGTCGGTGCTGTGATAGCGCACGTAGTCCTGCCCTTCGGGGCGAGCGGCCACCGAGGTGGGCACTTCGGCGGTATCCAGCTTGGGGCCGGGCGGGCGGATCTGGTCGCGCGGCGGCGCGGCGCCGTACTGGTCATCGTGATGGTGGGTCGCCATGGATGCACTCCCTGGTGGATGGATCGGTCTTCCGTAGCAGGCTTCGTGCCCGGCGCGAGGGGAGGGCGCCGCCGGGCCCGCATCGATGAAGCGGCGCATTTTTTCCTTACGAATGAAAGATTTGCAGTCCTGCCGCGCCAACCCGCATGACGCCGTCGGGCCGGCGCGGTGGCACGCAAGTTGCTGCGTGGCGGTTGCTCGTGCCATCGCGGCACTCAACCTCTGGAGACGCATCATGAAGACCCATATCGCTTCCAAGCTGTTGACCGGCCTGCTGCTCGTCGCCTCGGTGTCCACCATGGCGGCCACGGTCGACGAGACCGATCCCAACTACCAGCCGCAAAGCCAGGCCAACAGCGACGGCGCCTACCTGCCGGACGCCGATTCCAGCAACACTGCGGCCGGCGCCACCGACGTGAGCAAGAAGGCTGCCGATACCGATGCCGGCGGTACCGCCAACATCGAACAGCGCCGCAACGTCGAATAAGCGCTGCCTCGCCCGCTCGAAACCCGCCCCCTGGGCGGGTTTTTTGTCGATGCACGGAACGACCCGATGCGCAGCTTTACCTGTAGGTTTGGAAATGCTGCACGGGTAGGGAAACCCCAAATCTTGAACCACAAGGAACAGTGAGCACACGGAGGACGACAGAGAAGGCATCAAGCCCTGCGTTCGACTGTGGTTTTCTCCGTGAATCTCCGTGTTCTCCGTGTCCTCTGTGGTTCAAGACTTGGGGGTTTCCGCCCCGCCCCCCATCCAGCGTGGCACGCATCTTGCGATGTGTGGGGCGTGGTCGGCTCGTTCGATCGCACATGTCTGACTTCACAAGGAGCAACGTGATGCCGAACCAACGTCAAACCAGCAAGCAACAGACTCAGCAATCCAAACGCGGCGCCGCCGACAGCGGCAAGAGCGTCAACCAGCAGAGCCAGAGCCAGAGCCGCCAGGGGCGGAAGTAGCGGCTCGCAACGTCGTCGGCCGTCGTGGACCCGGCCGGCGACGAAGCCGATGGCGCGGCGAACCGGATCGCTGGCGCCACGGCACGAAAACGGCGGCCTTCGGGCCGCCGTTTTCATCTCCTGCCACCGCTTTGGAGCGGCAGACAAAAACCCGCGAAGCGGTTCCGGCAAGAAGCGCGAAACGCAGGCAGTACGTGTAGTACGGCAAGTGAGGCCGGCGCCCTCGCGCGCCGCCGCCAGAAGGGTTTTGCTGGCCGCTCTTAGTGAAGCGTTGGCCGCGACCAGCGATGGATGCCGCGCTGGCCATGATGGCCGGGCAGGTGCGGCGGCACCGAGGTGGTCGGCTGCTCCTCGTCCGGGTTGGTCATTTCGTCCTCGTTGAACTGCTCGATGATGGCCTCGTTGATCGAAGCCGGATTGGTGGGCTTTTCCACCGCGACATCGGTGTCCTTGCGCGAGTGCGCCCAGGCAGGGGGGCGGAGCGGATGGGGCATGGCGGTTCTCCGGAAATGGGTTCCCCACGGCGAGCAAATTGCATACCGAGCATGGCGACCGGGGCATCGGTCGGGCTCGGGTGGCCGGCTGCACGAATTACACGGCGGGGCGCAGGATTTGCGCCGCCATGGGCGCGGATGGCGCCGAACGGGCGCCCGCGGCGATGGCACGCGGCTTGCTGCACTCGGGATAACGCCGCACGGCGCTTTCCCACACCAAGGAGCAAGCCATGAGCCAACCCTTCAACGATCTTCCGCGCAACGCTGCCGGCCCGCAAACCGTTCAACCCGATGGCGGCCGCCGTTATGGCGGCGTGCCGGGCGGGGTGTCCGACGAATACGACGAGGGCGGCCTGACCACGCCCGAACCGCGCGCCGTCGGCGCCACCCAGGGCGCCCGCGTGGTCGGCCGCACCGAGAACCTGCAAGGCGACGGCCCCGGGCCGTTCCTGATGCTGGCCGAGTCGCTGCGCGGCGACGACGTGGTCAACAGCCAGGGCGAAAAGCTCGGCGACATCAAGGGCATCATGCTCGACGTGCAGCGCGGCCGCATCGCCTACGCCGTGTTGTCGGTGGGCGGTCTCCTCGGCCTCGGCGACAAGTTGTTCGCCGTGCCGTGGGGCGCTTTCACCCTCGACGCCGACAACGAGCGCCTGATCCTCGAAGCCGATCGCCAGCAATTCAAGGAAAGCGACGGCTTCGACAAGGACCACTGGCCCAGCATGGCCGACCAGTCGTGGGCCGCCCAACTGCACGCCGCGTACCGCGTGCGCCCGTACTGGGAGCAGGACGGGTTCTGATCCCGCGCCCCGGCCGTCCGCGGCCGGGGTTTCCGTCTCGCCCTCGCGTCGCCAAGGAGCCCCCATGCCCGAACAGACCCGGCCCCCGCAGCACCAGACCCACCAGCCCGGCAGCGAAGCCACCATGCATCCAAGGCCCGAATCGGCGATGCGCGACTACCGCGCCGCCGGTAAGCTGCACGACCAGGTGGCGCTGATCACCGGTGGCGACAGCGGCATCGGCCGTGCCGTGTCCGTGGCGTTCGCCAAGGAAGGCGCCGACGTGGTCATCGTCTACCTCGACGAAACGCAGGATGCGCAGGAGACACAGCGGCTGGTCGAGGCCGAGGGCCGGCGTTGCCTGGCGCTGGCGGGCGACGTGGCCGACCCCGCCTTCTGCCGCAAGGCGGTGGAGCACGCGGTGGCCGCGTTCGGCCGGCTGGACGTGCTGGTGAACAACGCGGCGCAGCAATACCCGCAGCCCAGCATCGTCGACATCAGTCGCCAGCAGCTGGAAAAGACCTTCGCCACCAACATCTTCGCGATGTTCTACCTGGTGCAGGCGGCGTATCCGCACCTGAAGGACGGCGGGCGCATCGTCAACACCACCTCGATCACCGCCTATCGCGGCAGCCCGCAATTGCTGGACTACTCGGCCACCAAGGGCGCCATCGTCGCTTTCACCCGCTCGCTGTCGCAGGCCGCGCTCAAGGACGGCATCCGTGTCAACGCCGTCGCCCCCGGCCCGATCTGGACGCCGCTGATCCCCGCCTCGTTCGACGACGAGCGCACCAGCCAGCACGGCAGCAGCGTGCCGATGCAGCGCCCCGGCCAGCCCGATGAAGTGGCACCGTGCTACGTGTTCCTGGCGTCCGACGATTCGAGCTACATGTCCGGCCAGGTGCTGCATCCCAACGGTGGCGAGGTGATCAATGGCTGATCCCGACGCGGTGCAGTGGATCGGCATCGTCAGCGCGTTGGTGCTGCTGATCACCCTGCTGCGGCAGATCCGGGTGCAGTGGACCAGTCGCGACGTGGAGGGCGTGTCCGGCTGGCTGTTCGCCGGGCAGATGTGCGCCTCGGCGGGCTTTCTCTGCTACAGCTGGCTGATCGGCGATACCGTGTTCATCTTCATCAACGTGATGGGGCTGACCACCGCGCTGCTGGGGCAGGGCATCTACTGGTACAAGCGGCGGCTGTTACAGGCCGGCGATACCAAGCACACCGGGCGGCGTACGGGGCGGCCTCGTCCCCCACTGAGCGCCGCGTGGCATCCACGCCGACTGCGCCGCGCGCGGGTCGCCGGCCAGCGGCCGGTGGCGCACCAGGCCGCCCTCGAGCGCGGGCTGCTGCATCCGCGCGCCTGAGCGCCACGCGCCGGCTGGCGCGCTGGGCATCGCCCCCCTTCGCCATCGCCTATATCGAATAGCGGCGCCGGCCAGCCAGCCGGTGCCGCTTTCTCTGGAGCACGTCATGTCGACCGAATGGGACGAATACGGTGCGGGTGACCCGCTGCTGCGCGAACTGGTCAAACTGGCCGTCGAAGGCACCTCGTTGCCGGTCACGCTCAGCGTCGGCGGTGCGCTGGTCTGCGGGCGGGTGATTCCGCGCCAGGAATACATGCGACTGCTGTCGGCCTGGTTGCCGCGCACGGTCGGGCCACAGCACGAGCGGCTGGATAACTGGCTGGACGCGCTGGTGCGTCACGGCGCCACGCCCGAGCCGACGCCGGGCTTCATCCACCTGAAGGATGCCTACTTCCTCGCCAGCGACGGCAGCCGCGTGCCCACCGATTCCGGCACGCTGTGGCGCGGCCGGCTGGCGCGCATCGACGGCTTCACCTTCGGCGTCTACTACGCCACCCCGCAGATGGATTGAGGCGATGCGGCTCGGCGCCACCGATCCGGCGCTCCGGCTTTGCATCGATACTTCGTCCCCACAAGAGCGCTGCCGCACCCGTTGCATCCGTATTCGTACGGTCCCCGGCCAGTCAGGCGGCGAATCGCAAAAACGTCAGTACCTCGCCCACAAACTCTTCGGGAAATTCGACGTTCGACAAGTGAACCGCTGGCAGAACCACGAGCTTGGAACCGTGGATGGCGGTCGCGATCTGGTCGCTATGGCTGGCCAGCGTAACCGTATCGTATTGCCCGGCGATGATGAGCGTCGGCCGCTCGATGAGGGCGCCAGTGCGGCGTAAATCCATGTCACGTACCGCGGCGAAGCTACCGGCAAGCCCTTGCGGCGAGATGGTTTGCACCATCTTGTGAAAGCCATCAACCACGTCGCGCCTGTTCTCACGCATGGACGCAGGGAACCAGTTGCCAATGAACATATCCGCCATGCCCACCATGTCCTTGGTGCGTGCCAGCTCGCGAATCATTTCGTCAAAATAACCAGCCGGGCTGAGGTAAGGCGAGGTGTTGCACAGGATCAGGCGGTCCACCCGATCCGCAGCATAAATGCCGAGCCATTGTCCAACCATGCCGCCCAGGGATAGCCCGCAGAAATGCACCTGTTCGATACCCACCGCATCCAGTAACTCCACGACATCCCGGCCGAGGCGATCAAGCGAATAGGCACCGGCCGGCGCCGCGGATTGCCCATGACCGCGCATGTCATAACGCAGGACCCGGAAATACCGGGTCAAGCTGGCGATTTGCGCATCCCACATCTCCAATGTCGTCGCGATGGAGTTCGCCAGCATCAGCACTGGTTTGTCTGCGGGGCCGTCGAAGCGGTAAGCAATCTTGCAGCCATCGCCGGTGGTGAAGAAGGAACGATTTTCCATGTGAGTACACCCTTTCCAAGTCATCGTTTGGGGTTATGAGCCCGGTAGCGCTCGATGCCGCGGAATGCGTTTCGGCGTACTCAGTCGAACGAAGCTTAGTGGCGGGGGCGTCCGAGATATATTACAAAGATCAGAATATCTTTGTAGATAAAACGGACATGAGTGAATTCACGCTTCGCGAGCTTCAATGCTTCAATGCGGTGGTCAGAACTGGCGGTTTCCAGGCGGCGGCAGCAGCGCTGCACCGATCTCACCCCTCTGTATTTGCGGCGGTCGCCAAATTGGAGCGGCAGCTCAATCTGAGCTTGCTCGATCGCAGTGGATACCGGGTGCAGGCGACCGATGCGGGTCTGTCATTTCTGCAGCGTGCACAAACTTTGCTGCGGGAAGCAGAAAACCTGCAAGCGCATGCCGTTCAATTGGCGATGGGCGAGGAAAGTACGTTACGCGTGGTGATCGGCGACGTGTGCCCAAGGCCGCCGATACTGGCATTGCTCAGCCGCTTTTTCTCGAATTGCCCGGTAACGCAGCTGGATCTGCATTTCGAAGCGATTGACGGCCCGCAGGAACGCCTTTTCGACAATGAGGCCGATCTCATCCTGCATCACGTGGACAAAAGCGACCCGCGACTGGAGTGGATCGCGCTGGGCACAACGCCGTTCGTGCCGGTGGTTGCTGCCGGCTTTCTGCCCTTTCCTGTTTCGGACGACATCAGGCCAGATCAGATGCGCGGCTTTACCCAATGCGTAATCCGCGATACGGCCCGGCATTCGGCACCCAGCAACTACTTCATCATCGAAGGGGCGCACCAATGCACGGTCGCCGATCAGTTGATGAAAAAAGAGCTCATTGTCCACGGAATGGGATGGGGCCACCTGCCAGGCTTTTTGATCGACCAGGAGTTACGCGACGGGCAACTGCGGTCTATTGCAGGGCGCTACTTGCCGGGGAGCGTTGTAGAGCTGGTCGCGGCACGCCGGCGCGATCGACCACACGGGCCTGTGGCGGAGCGGCTATGGCGAGCCATCGGTGAACACGCGGACCAATGGAAGCGCAGTGGTCTGGCCCTGCCTCAAGGGACACCGGGTTAAGCCATTCCCAGCGTAAAGCGCACTTACACTACTGCGCGCCGCTCCGGCCGATGACCTCTCGGTGACCTTAGTGCGAGACCCTGGGAGGTCTAAATCGTATTGCTACTCAAACTTGGGGGACGTCGCGGCCACCGCACGCTACGACGCCGCCAAATGCTGGCGCGCGGGGCTGATGTCCCTGCGCTTCAGCAATGCGCCATCAGGGCCGCATACTTATGCTTTGGTTTCCGCAGGCCATGTCACGCACGAGCCTGTAACGTATTGATTCGTATGGGCGTGATTTAACGCTTTTTAACCGGCCCGGCCCGGCTTGTTCGTCGCCTAAGTGAATGATAAATATGGATAAATTTTCTGTTTTGTTCGTCTGTACCGGCAACATCTGCCGCAGCCCCACCGCCGACGGCGTTATGCGCCACCTGGTGCGCGAGGCCGGCCTTGCCGACCGGGTGGAGGTCGATTCGGCCGGTACCCACGACTACCACGTCGGCGAAGCGCCCGACCGCCGCGCCCAGGCGCATGCGTCCAAGCGCGGCTACGACCTGCGGTCACTGCGCGCCCGCGAAGTGACCTCCGCCGATTTCGCCCGCTTCGACCTGATCCTGGCGATGGACGAAGGCCACCTGGCTCTGCTGCGCCGCCGCTGCCCCGAGCCATACCAGAACCGCCTCAAACTGTTCCTCGACTTCGCCACCCACTTCAACGAACGCGAAGTGCCCGATCCCTACTACGGCGGCCCGCAAGGCTTCGAACACGTGCTCGACCTGGTCGAAGACGGCTGCGAAGGCCTGCTGACCCACATCCGCACCGAGCTGGGTTAGGCGAAAGCCCCTTGGCAGCACAGCGCGAGCAAAGCAAGCGCCTACAACAACGCATCCCCGAACCACCCTCGAGCGCAGCGAGGCTCCCTCGCGGCGGCGAGGGCGGGGGGAGTCGGAATGAATCAGGGATCGCCGGTTCCCCGCATCCCACTCAATTCACGCCCCCGGCTCCGCCGGGGGCTCCGCAATGCCCGATTTCCCCCCAAGGTAAACCCGGACAACCGGCGATTGCTCTTGTAAGGACCCATCGCTAAACTTGCCGCTTTGCCCTTCAGGGGAGTAGTCGACCGCGCGGTCCTGCCGCCGGGGGATACGTCAACACACTTGGGCCGCAGCCCATGGCGTAGCCAGCCTGCCTTGCCGCAGGCCCGACAAGACCTGAGGTTCATGTCGCACGCACCCAGGGGTGGGCCGTGTGGCATGGCCTCATGTCGCCCGCCCCTGGAGTTCCCCCCGCATGGATGCCTTCCTCGTTTCCGCCGCAGTCGTTGCCGTCGCCGAAATCGGCGACAAGACCCAGCTGCTGTCGCTGATCCTCGCCGCGCGCTTCCGTCGTCCCTGGCCGATCCTGATCGGCGTCTTCGTCGCCACCTTGCTGAACCACTTCGCCGCCGGCTGGCTCGGCCAATGGCTGGCGGGCTTCTTCACGCCCGATGCGCTGCGCTGGACGGTGGGCCTGGGTTTCCTGGCGATCGCGGCCTGGGCCTGTATCCCTGACCAGATGGAGGAAGGCGAGGCCGAGGTGAAGCCCTACGGCGCCTTCATCGCCACCACCATCGCGTTTTTCCTGGCCGAAATAGGGGATAAGACCCAAGTCGCCACGGTGGCATTGGCTGTGAAATACTCGCCGCTGTGGATGGTGGTGGTGGGGACCACCGTGGGCATGCTCATCGCCAACGCGCCGGCCATCTGGCTGGGCAAGTGGATGTCCGACCGTCTGCACCTGTTGCGCTACGTGCGTTTCGCCGCGGCTGCCGCATTCGCCCTGCTGGGCGTTCTTGCGCTGTTGAAGGTGGGCGTCTAGCGTTCCAGACAATCAATAAATTCAGACACATAATCCAACTTTCGAATCAGGGGCTGATCATGCTGGAATCGTTTTTCAAACTGAAGGAGCACGGGACGGACGTCAGGACCGAAGTGCTCGCGGGCTTCACCACCTTCCTGACGATGGCCTACATCATTTTCGTCAACCCATTGATCCTGTCCAAAACAGGCATGGACTTCAACGCGGTGTTCGTCGCCACCTGTCTGGCCGCCGCGCTGGGCTGCGCCATCATGGGGCTGGTGGCCAACTATCCGATGGCGCTGGCGCCGGGCATGGGCCTGAATGCCTATTTCACTTATAGCGTGGTCCTGGGAAGCCCGGGTGTGACTTGGCAGGTGGCGCTGGGGGCGGTGTTCCTCTCGGGGATCATTTTCCTGGCGGTCAGCCTGTTCAAGGTGCGTGAAGCCATCGTCAACGCGATTCCGCAATCGCTCAAGTTCGCCATCTCGGCGGGCGTGGGCCTGTTTCTCGGCATCATCTCGCTCAAGAGCGCCGGCTTGATCACCGGCAGCCCGGCCACCCTGGTCACCCTGGGCGACATCCATGCGCCGAGCACGCTGCTGGCGATCTTCGGCTTCTTCCTGATCGTGGCGCTGGAATACCGCCGCGTGCACGGCTCCATCATCATCGGCATCCTGGCGGTGACCGTGCTGTCGGTGGTGCTGGGCCTGTCCGAGTTCAAGGGCGTGTTCTCCGCGCCGCCGTCGCTGGCGCCCACCTTCATGCAGATGGACCTGGGCGGCGCGCTCAACGTCGGCCTGCTGGGCGTGGTGTTCGTGTTCTTCTTCGTCGACCTGTTCGACACCACCGGCACCCTGGTCGGCGTGTCGCACCGCGCCGGCCTGCTGGACAAGGACGGCAAGCTGCCGCGCCTGAAGCGCGCGCTGATGGCCGACTCGGTGGCCATCGTCGCCGGCGCTGCAATGGGTACCTCGTCCACCACCGCCTATGTCGAATCCGCCGCCGGCACCGCCGTCGGCGGCCGTACCGGCCTGACCGCCACCGTGGTAGCCATCCTGTTCCTGGTCGCGTTGTTCCTGGCGCCGCTGGCCAACAGCATTCCGCCGTATGCCACCGCGCCGGCGCTGTGCTACGTGGCGGTGCTGATGGCGCGCGGCCTGGCCGAGATCGCCTGGGACGACCTGACCGAGGCCGCGCCGGCCGTGGTCACCGCCATCGCCATGCCGTTCACCTTCTCGATCGCCGACGGCATCGCCTTCGGCTTCATCAGCTTCGTGGTGATCAAGTTGCTGGCCGGCCGTTTCAGCGACCTGCGCCCGGCCGTCGTCATCATCGCCGCGCTGTGGCTGATGAAGTTCGCGTTCTTCCACTGAGCCCGACCATGACCCTGCAAGCTGCCGCTCCCGGATCGCCGTGCCGCCCAATCCCGACCTTGCCGGGAGCGTTGCGGCAGGTGGAAATCCGGCGCGGCGCCTGCCGGGTTGGCTTCGAATCCTCTCGTCGCGGTCGCGGCGAGAGGGTCTTGCACCTCTGGCGTTGAGATCCGCATGTCCATACCCAAGCCGCTGTACGCCGACTACATCCAGCAACGCATCCGCACCGTGCCGGATTGGCCCCAGCCCGGGGTGCAGTTCCGCGACATCACGCCGCTGTTGCAGGACCCGAAGACCTTCCGGCTGCTGGTCGATACCTTCGTGCACCGCTATATGGACATGCAGATCGACCTGGTGGCCGGGGTGGACGCGCGCGGTTTCATCCTGGGCTCGGTGGTCGCCTACGAGCTGAACCTGGGCTTCGTGCCGATCCGCAAGAAGGGCAAGTTGCCGTATCTGACCGAGGCCGAGGAATACGAGCTGGAATACGGCTCGGCCACGGTGGAAATCCACGCCGATGCCTGCAAGCCGGGTGATCGCGTGTTGCTGGTGGACGACCTCGTGGCCACCGGCGGCACCATGATCGCCGCCGCCCGCCTGCTGCAACGGCTGGGCGCCACGGTGGTGGAGGCCGCGGCCATCGTTGACCTGCCCGAACTGGGCGGCTCGCGCCTGATCGCCGGGCAGGGCATCGAGCTGTATACCATTTGCGATTTTGCCGGCCACTGACCCGGTGGCCGGCGCTTTATCGGTGCCCGGATCGCATCCAACGACCGGGCGCCCGACGTTATCCGCTGCATTCAACAGGACAAGAGCATGACGCTGGAACTGCCAGAAGCCCATACCATCATCGACAACGCCGATTGCCTGCACAGCGAGGCCGAAGTCGTGGCCGCGCTGGATGCCATGGCCGAGGCGATGACCGCACGGCTGGCCAGCGCCAACCCCATCGTCTACACGATCATGAACGGCGGCCTGATCGTCGCCGGCCACCTGCTGCCGCGGCTGCGCTTCCCGCTGGAGTGCTCCTACCTGCATGCCACGCGCTATCGCCAGGAAACCAGCGGCGGCGCGCTCAACTGGAAGGTCGCCCCCACCGAGGACCTGCGCGGCCGCAGCGTGGTGATCATCGACGACATCCTGGACGAAGGCCACACGCTGGCGGCGGTGATCGAATACTGCAAGCGCCAGGGCGCCAAGGAAGTGCTGGTGGCGGTGCTGGTGGACAAGGACCACGACCGCAAGGCGCCGGGCGTGAGCGCCGATTTCGTCGGCCTCAAGGTGCAGGATCGCTTCCTGTTCGGCTGCGGCATGGATTACCAGGGCTACTGGCGCAACACGCTGGCGATCTACGCGGTCAAGGGTCTGTAACCCGGGGCCGGGCACGGCAAAAGGGCGGCTTCGGCCGCCTTTTTCGTTGCCGCCCGGCCGCCCCGGACATGAGCCGCTTTCATGATGGCGTGCCGGATTCCACCGCCGCGCCTCACGGTGCCTCGTGTTAGAATTGCGCCAGTTTTTTCAATCGCCTACGGAATCGGGCCCATGTTCTCCAAGTCCATCACCATCTCCCAATTCGATCCTGATCTCGCCAAAGCCATCCAGGGCGAGGTCGTGCGCCAGCACGAACACCTCGAGCTGATCGCGTCGGAAAACTACACCAGCCCCGCAGTCATGGAAGCACAGGGTTCACAGCTCACCAACAAGTACGCCGAGGGTTACCCCGGCAAGCGCTTCTACGGCGGTTGCGAGCACGTGGACGTGGTGGAACAGCTGGCCATCGACCGCGTGAAGGCGCTGTTCGGCGCCGAATACGCCAACGTGCAGCCGCACTCGGGCAGCCAGGCCAACCAGGCGGTGTACTTCTCGATCCTCAAGCCGGGCGACACCGTGATGGGCATGAACCTGGGCCACGGCGGCCACCTGACCCACGGCTCGCCGGCCAACCTGTCGGGCAAGCTGTTCAACATCGTGCCCTACGGCCTGAACGAGAACGAAGAGATCGATTACGACGAGATGGAACGCATCGCGGTCGAGACCAAGCCCAAGCTGATCATCGGCGGCGCCTCCGCCTTCGCGCTGCGCTTCGACTGGGCGCGCATGCGCGAGATCGCCGACAAGGTCGGCGCCTACTTCATGGTGGACATGGCCCACTACGCCGGCCTGATCGCCGCCGGCGTCTACCCGAACCCGGTGCCGCACGCGCACTTCGTCACCTCGACCACCCACAAGACCCTGCGCGGCCCGCGCGGCGGCCTGATCCTGGCCAAGGCCGAGTTCGAGAAGAGCCTCAACTCCAACGTGTTCCCCACGCTGCAAGGCGGCCCGCTGATGCACGTGATCGCCGCCAAGGCCATCGCCTTCAAGGAAGCGGCCAGCCCCGAGTTCAAGGTCTACGCCGAACAGGTGATCAAGAACGCCCAGGCCATGGCCAAGACCCTGGCCGAGCGCGGCCTGCGCATCATCTCCGGCCGCACCGAGAGCCACGTGTTCCTGGTGGACCTGCGTCCCAAGGGCCTGACCGGCAAGGCGGCCGACGCCGCGCTGGGCAAGGCGCACATCACCGTCAACAAGAACGCCATCCCCAACGACCCGGAAAGCCCCTTCGTCACCTCGGGCATCCGCATCGGCGCGCCGGCCATCACCACCCGCGGCTTCAAGGAAGAAGAAGCCATCCAGGTGGCGCACCTGATCGCCGACGTGCTGGACAACCCGGCCGACGAAGCCAACCTGGCCGCGGTGGCCGAGAAGGTGAAGGCGCTGACCGCGCGCTTCCCGGTCTACGGCGCCTGACACCGGGCGCGCCGCGCGGTGGCCTGACGGCCGCCGACGGTGCCGGTTGCGACACGGGGCATGGCGCTTGGCCATGCCCCGCGTCATTTGTGCGCCCGATTGTGTTCGTCGGGCGCGATTGCTAAGTTGTGGTTCGTTCCGCCAGCCAGGCTGCCTGCCCATGAAATGTCCGTTCTGCGGTTCCCCCGACACCCAGGTCGTCGATTCGCGCGTCTCCGAGGAAGGCGACACCGTGCGCCGCCGCCGCCGCTGCGCGGTGTGCGACAAGCGCTTCACCACCTACGAGACCGCCGAGGTGCGGCTGCCGCAGGTGGTCAAGCAGAACGGCCAGCGGGTGGATTTCGACCGCGAGAAGATCCGCACCTCCTTTCATCGGGCGCTGCACAAGCGGCCGGTGCCCACCCAGTTGGTGGACGAGGCCATCGCCCGCATCATCCAGAAGGTACTGACCGTGGGCGACCGCGAAATCATGTCGCGCCAGATCGGCGAGATGGTGATCAGCGAACTGGCCAAGCTGGACAAGGTGGCCTACATCCGCTTCGCCTCGGTCTATCGCAGTTTCTCGGACGTCGAGGATTTCCGCGACGTGATCCGCGAGGTGAGCAAGGACAAATGACCCAGGCCGTGAACGATGCCGCGATGATGCAGCGCGCGCTGGCCCAGGCCGCGCGCGGCGCCTGTATCACCTCGCCCAACCCCAGCGTCGGCTGCGTGCTGGTGCGCGACGGCGTCATCGTCGGCGCCGGCCACAGCCAGCAGGCGGGCGGTCCGCACGCCGAGGTGATGGCATTGCGCCAGGCCGGCGACGCGGCGCGTGGCGCCACCGCCTACGTCACGCTGGAACCATGCAGCCACCACGGGCGCACCCCGCCATGCGCCGACGCGCTGGTCGCCGCCGGTGTGGCGCGGGTGGTGGTGGCGCTGACCGATCCCAACCCGCTGGTGGCGGGGCAGGGGCTGGCGCGGCTGCGTGCGGCGGGCATCGACGTCGCGGCCGGCGTGCTGCGCGATGCGGCACAGGCGCATCACAAGGGTTTCCTGTCGCGCATGGTGCGCGGCCGGCCATGGACGCGGCTCAAGCTGGCCGCCAGCCTGGATGGCCGCATCGCGTTGCGCGACGGGCAGTCGCAATGGATCACCGGCCCGGCGGCGCGTGCCGACGTGCAGCGGTTGCGGGCGCGTTCCTGCGCCATGCTGACCGGGATCGGCACCGTGCTGGCCGACGATGCGCAGCTCACGGTGCGCGAGCCCCAGGGCGTGCTGTGGCAAGGGCGCCAGCCGCTGCGGGTGGTGGTCGACAGCGACCTGCGCACCCCGCCGGGCGCGCGCCTGTTGCAGACGCCGGGGGTGCTGCTGGTCGCCGCGCGCGACAGCGAGCGCCGCGCCGCGCTGGAGGCGGCCGGCGCCGGCATCGTGCTGCTGCCGGGCGCCGACGGCCGGGTCGATCTGGCGGCCTTGCTTGAACTGCTGGGACAGCGCGGCATCAATGAACTCACGGTGGAAGCCGGCGGCACTCTGGCCGGTGCGCTACTGTCGCGCGGCCTGGTCGACGAGGCGGTGCTGTACCAGGCGCCGGTGCTGCTGGGCGACGGCCTGCCGCTGGCCGAGTTCACGCTCGCCAGCCTGGCGCAGCGCCTGACGCCGCGCGTGCTGGAGCGGCGCATGGTCGGCGACGACCAGCGCCTGACGCTGCGTTTCACCGAGATCGACGCCTGGGGCGCCTGAACCGAGGCCCCACCGCCGGGCGGCATTCGAGACCATGGCCGATGCCCCGCTGCGTGCGGTGTCGGCAACAAGGAGCGGGATCATGGATCAACCGATCGAAACCTATCGCTGTCCCGATTGCGGGCAGCCGCTGGAAGTGATGAAGGCGTGCGGCGCCACCAGCTATTTCTGCAACCATTGCAACGAACTCAAATCCTCGCAGCGGGTGCGCGAGCACAACGCGGCGGGCAACCAGGAGCAGCATTGATGTTTACCGGAATCGTCGAAGCCATCGGCACCATCGAACGCGTCGCCCCCTTCGCCGGCGGCGTGCGCCTGACCGTCGCCGCCCCGCAGCTCGACTTCAGCGACGTGGCGCTGGGCGACAGCATCACCCACAACGGCGCCTGCATGACGGTGACCGAACTGCTGCCGGATGCTCGCTTCACCATCGACGTGTCGGACGAATCGCTGCGCTGCACCGTTGGCCTGGACCGCGAGGGCGGGCGGGTCAACCTGGAGAAGGCGCTGAAGGTGGACGCGCGCCTGGGCGGGCACCTGGTGTCCGGCCACGTGGACGGCATCGGCGACGTGGTGCGCTTCGCCCCGGTGGGCGACAACCGCGAGCTGGTGGTGCGCGCCCCCGCCGCGCTGGCGCGCTACCTGGCGGTGAAGGGCTCGGTGGTGGTGAACGGCGTGTCGCTGACCACCAACCTGGTGCGCGACGTGCCCGGTGGTTGCGAGTTCTCGATCAACCTGATCCCGCATACGCTGTCGCACACCACGCTGGGCGATCTGGCCGAAGGTGCGCAGGTCAACCTGGAAATCGATCTGATCGCCCGCTACGTCGAGCGCATGCTGTCGCTGGAAGCCAAGTAGTGGCGGTAACGGCCGCGTCGTCGGGGCGATGATGCGCTCGCGGATCCATCTGTTCGGCGCGTCGGGCTCCGGCACCACCACCCTGGGCAAGGCGATCTGCCGCGAACTGGGCTGGCGGCACTTCGATACCGATGATTTCTTCTGGGTCGATACCGATCCGCCCTACACCGTGGAACGCCCTGTCGAGGAACGCCGGCTCGCGCTGGCGCGCGAACTGGCGCAGGCCGGGCGCTGGGTGGTGAGCGGATCGCTGTGCGGCTGGGGCGATGTGTTCGTTCCCGAGTTCGAGCTGGCGGTGTTTGTCCGGCTGCCGCAGCCGGAACGGATGGCACGGTTGCGGGCGCGCGAGTATCGGCGGTTCGGCGACGCCATCCTCGAAGGCGGGGCCCTGCACCAGCAGAGCCGCGAGTTCATGGAATGGGCCGCCGCCTACGACACGTCGGACCAAGTGAGTCGCAACCTGCGCAAACACCAGGCATGGCTGGCAACGCTGCCGTGCCCGGTGCTGGAACTCGGCAACGAGCAGTCCGTCGAGGCTTCGGTGCGACAGATCCTGGCTGCGATGCGCGTTTAGCGCGGCATCGCGGAACGACGCCGAGTCGGCCCGGGGCCAGAAAAGAGCCGGTACAAGGACCGGCTCTTTTCATCTGGGCGACGAGGGCATTGCCCCGTCAGCGCTGTTCCAGCTTGTTCAGCGCCTCCATCAGTTGCGAGAAGCGCTTTTCGCCCGGCGAGACGCGATTGGCCTCGCGCAGCGCCTCGCGGCTTTCCTCGATCAAGGCCTCGTCGGCGCCGCGCTGTTGCAGGTACATCACCGCGACGAAGGCGAAGTTGAACAGCACGCGCGCGTTGACCGGCAGTTTTTCCTTGGCGCCGCGCATGGCCGCCAGCGCTTCGGTCAGCTTGCCGTCGCGCGCCAGCAGCACGCCGCTATTCATCAGCTCCACCGCCTCGCGGCGGCAGGCTTCGACCAGGTTGCTGCCTTCGGCCTTCATGTTGGCGCCGTCGAACACCGCCTGTACCTTGCCGAGCAACGCGTTGTCCTCGTGGTTGTTGCGCACCACGTCCTTGAGCAGCGTCACCGCCTGATCGCGCTGGCCGGTGGCCAGCATCAGCTCGGCCATTTCCAGGCTGGCCGCCGAATCGGGCTTGGCGCCGCCTTCCAGCAGCAACTGCTTGAGTTCGTCGGCGACCGCACCGGCCTTCGACAACTGCTTTTCCTGGGTGTAGATCATGCCCTCGGCCGACTTGGCCCGCAGCGTCACGTTGGCGTCGTCGAACTGGTGTTGCGCGGTCTTCAGCACCTTGAGCGCCTCGTCGCTGCGGCCGCTCTTGCCGCACACCCTGGCCAGGCCCAGGTAGGCGTCGGCGCTCTTGAGGATGGAATGTTCGCCGACCGCGATGCTCTTGCGGAAGGCGGCGTCGGCGGCGTCGAGGTCGCCGCGCTGCAATGCCAGTTCGCCCAGGCTCTTCTGCCGCAGCGGCGAGTTCGGCGACAGCTTGAGCGCGGCCGACAGCGTGGCTTCGGCCTGCTCGGCCTCGCCCAGCTTCTGCAGCGTGCGCGCCAGCCAGTCGTAGGCTTCCAGGTAGCCGGGCGCCTGCTCGCGCGAGATCTGGAAGTGGTCGCGCGCGGCTTCGTATTCGCCCTGCTGGTAGCAGATGCGGCCCAGGCCGGTGCGCGCCCAGGCGATCTCGCGCTTGGTCAGCACCGCCTCGTAGAGCTTCTGTGCCGCTTCGACTTCGCCGGCATCCAGCAGCAGCGCGCCTTTCAGCCGTTGCAGTTCCGCCGCGTTCACTTGGTCGTAGGCCAGGCGCTCGTCGCACAGCGCGATGGCGCGGGTGTACTGCTTGTTGCTCATCGCCTGGGCGATCTCGGCGAATGCCTGTTTGCGCACAGCGATCTTCTCCAGCCGGCTGAGCAGCAGGTCGGCGGTGATCGGCTTGAGCAGGTAGGAGTCGGGCTGGTATTCCACCGCGCCCATGATCCAGTCCGAGCTTTTCTCGGCGGTGATCATGATCCAGGTGGAGGCGGGGCCGATCAGCTGGCGCAGCTTGGCTTCCTCCAGCAGTTGCTGGCCGTTCTTGCCCTGGCCCAGGTTGTAGTCGCACAGCACGATGTCGTAGCGCCGTTCCTGCAACCGTTGCAGGGCCTCCTTGCCGTTGGAGGCCATCTCGATATGGACGGCGCCGCACTCGCGCAGCATGTCGCGCATCAGGTAGCGCATGCCCTGGAAGTCGTCGATCACCAGGCAGTGGTGCGAAGCGAAATTGATCGTGGCCATGGTGTGCTCAGGGAAGGGTGATGACGAAGCGGCCGCCGCCCAGCGTGCCGCCGTTTTCCAGGCGCAGGCTGCCGACGCGCTCGCGGTTGCGGTGCAGTTGCGCCACGTGTTCGGCGAAGTAAAGGCCCAGCCCGGTGCTGCCGCTGGAGAAGTCGACCCGGCGCGGCGCGTGGCGGCTGTCGAGCAGCATCTGCGGCGGATAGCCTCGGCCGTTGTCCTCCACCGCCAGCCACAGCTCGTCGTCGGTGACGCCCGCCGCCAGCCGCACGGTGTCGGTGGTGTAGTTGATGGCGTTGGTCAGCGCCTGGCCCAGCACGCCGGCGATCAGGTCGGTGTCGTAGTGCCAGACCAGATCTTCCGGAACGTCGATCTGCAAGGCGACCTTGCTGGCCGACAGCAGCACGCGATGCTGCATCGCCACTTCTTCGCACAGCTCGGCCGGTTGCCAGGGCTGCGGGTCGAACGGATACAGCGCTTTGCCCAGCTTGTACAAGGTGAGCAGGCTGATCAGGTTGGCGTTCATCCGGTTCACCTCGTACAGCAGGTGCGAATACTCGGACTGCGCCTCGTCGGAGATGCCCTCCCAGACCGCCTCGTGCTTGGCCAGCAGGCGGCCCATCAGGCCCAGCGAGTTCTTCATGTCGTGCACGGACGAGGCCAGGATCATGGCGAGATCCGGCTGCGGCGAAGACGGTTCCATCGGTTCACCCCTCGGCTTTTGGTCTTTTGGTGGCGCGGGCCGCCAGCTTCATGGCATATCGGCGGCGTTCGGCAGGAGTATAAGCAAAGTCGAATGTGTTTCGTGCCGCCCGAGCGGGCGGTCCACGGTGGAAATGACCTACAGCAAAGATGGCCGCAAGCAGGTATCCTTGCGCTTTATTTTCAAGCTCTTTTATAGCCGCCATGCCGATTGCAGCGATCAAGGACATCATCGCGGACATCCGCGCCGGAAAGATGGTCATCCTGGTGGACGAGGAGGACCGCGAGAACGAGGGCGACGTGATGATCGCCGCCGAGTTCGTCACCCCCGAGACGATCAATTTCATGGCCAAGCACGCGCGCGGCCTGATCTGCCTGACGCTGACCGCCGAGCGCTGCAAGCAGTTGAAGCTGCCGCTGATGGTGGACCAGAACGGCTCCAGCCACGGCACCAATTTCACCGTCTCGATCGAGGCGGCCGAAGGCGTCAGCACCGGTATCTCCGCCTACGATCGCGCCCTGACCATCCAGCGCGCCGTCGCCTTCGACGCCAAGCCGGAGGACATCGTCTCCCCCGGGCACATCTTCCCCCTGCTGGCCCAGCCCGGCGGCGTGCTGGTGCGCGCCGGCCACACCGAGGCCGGCTGCGATCTGGCGATGCTGGCCGGCGTGATGCCCGCCGTCGTCATCTGCGAGGTGATGAACGACGACGGCACCATGGCGCGGCTGCCCGAGCTGATGACCTTCGCCGCCGAGCACGATCTCAAGGTCGGCACCATCTCCGACCTGATCCAGTACCGCAGCCAGCACGAAACGCTGGTCGATTGCGTCGGCCGCCGTCCGGTGCAGACCTTCGCCGGCCAGTTCGAGATGGCGGTGTTCCGCGACAAGCTGAGCGACGCCACCCACATCGCCCTGGTCAAGGGCCAGCCGGCACCGGACCGCGAAACGCTGGTGCGGGTGCACGAGCCGCTGTCGGTGATGGATTGGCTCGACCTCGATTCCGGCCATCACTCCTGGAGCGTGCGCCAGTCGCTGGAAGCCATCGCCCGCGCCGAGGCCGGCGTGATGGTGCTGCTGCACCGCCCCGAGAGCGGCGGCGACGTGCTGGCGCGCGCGCTGCCCGACCTCAAGCTGGAGCAGCCCCGCAAGTGGGACCTGCGCACCTACGGCATCGGCGCGCAGATGCTGCGGCACCTCGGCGTCGGCCAGATGAAGCTGCTGTCGCCCGAACGCAAGATGCCGAGCATGGCCGGCTTCGGCCTGGAAGTGACCGGCTTCGCCACGCCGGATTGACGCGTCGCCCCCGCTGGGGGCAACGCGCGGCCGGGCAGGCCCGGTGTGGCGTGCGATCAGCTCGACGCACCGGCACAAGGCCACGGCAAGCGAGCGCGGCAGGGCCGGAAGGGTCTTGTCGGGCGCTCTAAGATTGACCCATCGGCGCCGCACGGACGACGGCGCCTTCCGCAAGAAAGGAATCCCATGAGCTTCACCCCCAATCGCCCGCAGGAGCTGCCGCCGCTGGACGGCACCGGCCTGCGCATCGGCATCGTGACCTGTCGCTTCAACCCGGATATCTGCAACGCGCTGAACGAGGCCTGCGTCGGCGAGCTGCTGAAGCTGGGCGTGGCGCAGCAGGCCATCGCCCAATACCAGGTGCCGGGCGCGCTGGAAGCGCCGCTGGCGTTGCAGGCGCTGGCCCGGAGCGGCCGATTCGACGCGCTGGTGGCGCTGGGGTGCATCATCCGTGGCGATACCTATCATTTCGAACTGGTCGCCAACGAATCGGGCGCCGGCGTGACGCGCGTCGGGCTGGACAGCGGGATTCCCATCGCCAATGCCATCCTCACCGTCGAGAACGAGGAGCAGGCCGTCGTCCGCCAGACCGACAAGGGCGTGGATGCCGCGCGGGTGGCGGTCGAAATGGCGCAATTCCTGAAGAACCTTGGTGCGTGAGGCCAGCATGACCGAAGAAAACCAGACCCCCGTTCCCGCCCCCGCGGCCGCCGCCAAGCCGCGTTCCGCCCGCCGCCGCGCGCGCGAGTTCGCCGTGCAGGGCGTCTACCAGTGGCAGCTGACCGGCGATGGCGTGAACGCCATCGAGCGCTACCTCAAGGAAAGCAACCCGGCCTTCGGCCGCGCCGACGAGAACCTGTTCCGGGCCATCTTCTACGGCGTGCTCAAGGACCCCGAGGCCCTGAAGACCGCACTGGTGCCGCATATCGACCGGCCGTTCGAGGAAGTGAGCCCGGTGGAGGCCGCGGTGCTGTTCGCTGCCGCATTCGAGATCGCCCACATGCCGGAAACGCCGTACCCGGTGATCGTCAACGAAGCCATCGAGCTGGCCAAGACCTTCGGCGGCACCGACGGCCACCGTTTCGTCAACGGCGTGCTCGACAAGCTGGCGGCGCAGCTACGCCCGGTCGAGCTGGAAGCGGTCCGCGCCAAGCGTCGCCATTGACCGGCTGCCGATGAACGAATTCGAACTGATCGCCCGCTATTTCAACCGCCCGGCGCGGCGCGCCATCCTCGGCGTCGGCGACGACGCCGCGCTGCTCGCGCCGGAGCCGGGCATGCAGCTCGCGGTGTCGGCCGACATGCTGGTCGAAGGCCGCCACTTCTTTCCCGACGTCGATCCCGAAGCGCTCGGCCACAAGGCGCTGGCGGTCAATCTGTCCGATCTGGCGGCGATGGGTGCCGACCCGTCGTGGTGCACGCTGTCGCTGGCGCTGCCGTGCGTGGACGAAGCATGGCTGGCCGCGTTCGCACGCGGGTTCCACGCGCTGGCCGACGAGGCGGACATCGAACTGGTGGGCGGCGACACCACCCGTGGGCCGCTGACCATCGCGGTGCAGGTGGCCGGTGCGGTGCCGGCGGGGCAGGCGCTGCTGCGCAGCGGCGGCACGCCGGGCGACGATGTCTGGGTGTCCGGCACCTTGGGGGCCGCCGCCGCCGCGGTGGCGGTGCGCAACGGCGACGCCAGCTTGCCGGATGAGGCGATGCGCGCCTGCCTGGGGCGGCTGGATCGCCCGACCCCGCGGCTGGCCCTCGGTCGTGCGCTGCGCGGCCTGGCCAGCGCGGCGCTGGATATCTCCGACGGCTTGCTGGCCGACCTGGGCCACATCGGCGAGCGCTCCGCCTGCGGTGCCGAACTGGACTGGGAAGAAATCCCCGCCCATCCCGCATTGGCGAGCCTGCCGGAAGCGGTGCGGCAGCAGGCGGTGCTGGCGGGCGGCGACGACTACGAGCTGTGCTTCACCGCGCCGGCCCTGCACCGGGGCCGCCTGCAGGCGTTGTCGCAGACGCTGGGGTTGCCGCTGTCGCGCATCGGCCGTCTGGTCGGCGGGCAGGGGGTGAGGGTGTTCAACGCCGGGCAACGGCTGACCCCGGCGCGCGCCGGTTTCGACCACTTCGCCGCATGACCCATCCCGCCACACCGCTGGTCCGTCCCACCGCGCGCTTCATGCTGGCCCACCCCGCGCATTTCATCGCGCTGGGCTTCGGCAGCGGCCTGGCGCGGCGGGCGCCCGGCACCTGGGGCACCCTGGCCGCGTTGCCGCTTTACGGTTTATTGGTCGCGTTGCTGTCGCCGCTGGCGATCGCGCTGCTGTGCATCCCCGCCTTCGGCTTGGGCTGGTGGGCCGCCTCGCGCACCGGCCGCGCGCTGGGCGTGCACGACCACGGCGGCATCGTGGTGGACGAGATCGTCGCCACCTGGCTGGTGCTGGCCAGCGTGCCGCTGACCTGGCAAGGCTGGCTGGCCGCCTTCGCCGCATTCCGCCTGTTCGACATCCTCAAGCCCTGGCCGATCCGCTGGTTCGACCGCAAAGTGCACGGCGGCTTCGGCGTGATGCTGGACGACATCCTCGCCGCCGGCTATGCCATCGCCGTGCTGTGGCTGATGCGGGGCTGGCTGGGCTGAAGCTCGCAACGGTCGAAGAAACGGGATGCCGAGGCATCCCGTTTTTCATTCGAGGACCTACCACCAACGCCAGCGCTACTGAAACCTGAAACCGCCCCGGGCGTAGCACAAGCCATTTGACCAAGCCCCTGGGCGGCATTGAGCCCCCGTTCCAAGGGCCACTGGCGAGCAAAGCGAGGCTCCCTCCCCGCGGCGAGGGCGGGGGGAGTGGAATCAATCAGGAAGGGCCAGTTACTGGCGTACCAACAAAGTAAAGCGCCCGGCTTTGCCGGGCGCCCGTTTCAAACGTGCATACCGCTCAAATTCGCATCAGCGCAACTGGCCCTGCAGCGCAGACAGCAACTTGGCCTGGCCTTCCGGATCCGCCGCGACGCCATCCTTGCCGGTGACGGTGAGACGGCTGCCGCTGACCTGCTGGGCGACGTGGATTTCGTACTCGGGCATTACCTTGGCCTGCTGCGGCTTGTCCTTGTCGCCGAAGCCGAACGAGGACCAGAAGCTGGTCTTCTTCTCTTCGCCGATGTCGGCCTCGGCACGGCGCACGAAGTAGACCCCCTTGCTGCGGTCGCGGTCGTAGACCACGTAGCCGACGCGGTCGAGCGCCAGGCCGACGCGGCGCCAGGCGCGGTCGAAGGCGTCGTCGATGTTGAGCGCGGTGTTGTTGTCCACCAGCGTGGCACGGGCCTTGACCTGCTTGGTCGGGTTGACCACGGCCTGCGCCTGCTGCTCGGTCATGCCCAGGCGTTGCAGCATCAGCGACAGCATCTCCGCTTCCAGCTCCGGGTCGGACGGACGCGGGGTCCAGACGGTCTTGGCTTCGCCGGTGGGAGTGCCGACCTTGGCCTCGGACGAGCCGTCGGCGAACACTTCGGTCATGCCGCGGTGCGAGACATAGATCTCGGTGGTGCCCGGCGTGGTGCCCGGCTCGATACGGGTGCGGAACTTGTCCAGCTCGCCGGTGCTGATGAACTGGTCGGCCACCTTGCGCAGCAGCTTGGTCACCCAGTCCTGTGGCAGGTTGGCGCGGTTTTCCAGCCAGTCGGTTTCCATCACGCCGATCGATGGGTTGTCCACCGACAGCAGGAAGCCGTTGTCCAGCCAGAATTCGCGGATCTCCGGCCAGATCTTGGCCGGCTCGCCCTGTACCACCAGCCAGCGCTGGCCGCCGGCCTGCACCAGGCGGGCCTTGGCGTTGACCTGGGCCGGCGTGGCCGCGGGTTCCTCGGCGGTGGTGCTGGCGGTCTTGCTGACCGGCACCGGCGCTTCGTTCCCCACGCTGCGGCTCGGCATGGTATAGACGCCGGTATTGGCGGGGGCGGTCAGATCGGGCGGGATTTCCAGGTTGTTCTTGGAAACGTTGTCGCTACCGGAGCGGTAGTCGACCTTGCGTTGCAGCATGAGGTCATCGGTACTGCACGCGCCGAGCGCGACAGCCACCAACACGACGAGCAGACGGGGATTCAAGTTCATGGGGGAATTCGATTCAGCGTGGTGATCTCAAACGCCGGCCATTTGCATGGCCTGGCGCACGACGGTTTGGGCGCCGCCGGATAGGCGGGTGAGCGGCAGGCGGATACCGCTGCCGATGCGGCCCATTTCTTCGAGTGCCCACTTCACCGGGATCGGGTTGGCTTCAACGAAAAGGTGCTTGTGCAGACCTTGCAACGTGTCATTCAGTTCACGTGCCTCGGCCACGCGGCCGGCCAGCGCGGCGGTGCACATCGCCTGCATGCGGCGCGGCGCCACGTTGGCGGTGACGGAGATCACGCCGTGGCCACCCAGCAGCAGGAAGGGCAGGGTGGACGCGTCGTCGCCGCTGTAGAGCAGGAAATCCTTGGGGGCGCGCCGTGCCAGGTCGGCGGCGCGTTCCATATTGCCGGTGGCATCCTTGAGGCCGACGATGCCGGGCAGTTCGGCCAGGCGCAACACGGTGTCGTTGGCCAGGTCGGTGATGGTGCGGCCGGGCACGTTGTACAGCAGCGTGGGCAGCTCGCACGATTCGGCGATGGCCTTGTAGTGCTGGAACAGGCCCTCCTGGGTGGGCTTGTTGTAATAGGGGACGACCGATAACCCGTAGCTGGCGCCGACCTGTGCGGCGCGGCGGCTGAGATGGATGGCTTCGCGGGTGGAGTTGGCGCCGGTGCCGGCGATCACCGGGACGCGGCCGGCGGCCTGTTCGATCACCACGCGGATGATCTCGATGTGTTCGTCGACATCGACCGTGGGGGATTCGCCGGTGGTGCCCACGGCCACGATGCCCTGCGTGCCTTCGGCGATGTGCCAGTCCACCAGTTTTCGCAGACGGTCGAAATCCAAGCTGCCGTCTTCGAACATGGGGGTGACGATCGCCACCAGGCTACCTGTCAGCATGAGCCGCTTACCTGTCGGAAAAGTGATACGAAGTGGGGCATTCTAACCGAACGGTGTTGCCGCGTGGAACCTTGTTTCCGTGGGAAATTCGTCACGCGTCCTCCTGGCGGAAACCGGTCTTGCGGATCAGCCAGTTGCCGAGGTCGTCCAGCCAGGTGAACACCACCGGAACCACCACCAGGGTCAGCAGGGTGGAGGTGATCACGCCCCCGATGATGGCGTGCGCCATCGGGGCGCGCTGCTCGGCGCCTTCGCCGATGGCCAGTGCCAGCGGCAGCATGCCCATCACCATGGCGGCGGTGGTCATCAGGATGGGGCGCAGCCGTTCGCGTCCGGCCTCGGCGACGGCGTCGGCGCGCGCCATGCCCTGGCGCCGCAGGTGGTTGACGAAGTCCACCAGCAGGATGGCGTTCTTGGTCACCAGCCCCATCAGCATGATCACGCCGATGATCGAGAAGATGTTCAGCGTGCTGCGCATCAAGAGCAGTGCCAGCAGCACGCCGACCAGCGACAGCGGCAGCGAGGTCATGATCGCCAGCGGTTGCAGGAAGTGGCCGAACTGCGAGGCGAGGATCATGTAGATGAACACCACTCCCAGTACCAGCGCCGCCAGCGCGTAGCCGGCCGATTCGGCCATGTCCTTGGCGTCGCCGGCGGTGACGAAGCGGTAGCCCGGCGGCAGGCGGAACTCGGCCTGCACCTTGTCGATCTGCTGCTGCACTTCGCCGGTGGTGCGGCCCGAGACGTTGGCGGTGATGTTCACCTCGCGGAACAGGTTGCGGCGGCTGATCTGCACCGGGGTGGTCGATTCCTCGACGCTGGCCAGTTCCGCCAGCGGGATCATCAGCGGCGCGCCCTGTTCGTTGAGCCGGCTGCTGGCCAGGTACAGGTCGTCCAGCGCGGCGCCGCTGGTGCGGGCCTGGCGATCCAGCCGCACGTTGACGTCGTAGTTTTCGCCGTCGGGCGCCTGCCAGGTGCTGGTGGCGTCGCCGGCCACCAGCGGCCGCAGCGCGTCGCCGATCTGTGCCGGGGTGAAGCCCAGGCTGGCGGCGCGCTCGCGATTGATCTCCACGTTCAGCGCCGGCTTGGGCGCCTTCATCGACGAGTCGACGTCGACTACGCCGGGGATGGCGGCGAGGCGCTTGGCGAACTGGGCCGACAGCCGTGACAACTCGTTCAGATCGGTGCCCTGCAACGAGATCTGGATCGGCTTGCCGTCCGGCCCGCCACCGCCCAGCGGCGCCAGCGACTGGATCTCGACTCCGGCCACCCGCGACACCGATTCGCGGAACAGGGCGATCAGCTGGTCCTGGCTGCGCTGGCGTTCCTTCTTCGGCGTGAGGAAGATCATCATTGAGCCGTTCTGTTTGCCCTGGGTCTGGCCGGTGTTCACCGTGACATAGGTTTCGCGTACCTCCGGGTAACGTCGCAGCACCGATTCGATCTGCCGCGCCTTGGCGGCGGTGTAGTCCAGGTTGGAGCCGACCGGGGTGGAGAAGGTCAGAGCCAGCCGCGACATGTCGGCCTTGGGCACGAACTCGCTGCCGATGAAGCGCGCCAGCGCGAACGCTGCCACCAGGCTGCCGATGGCCAGGGCGATCACTGCCAGCCGGTGTCCCAGGCTCCAGCGGATCAGCTTGCTGTAGGTGTTGCCCAGCCAGCCCATGCCGTCCTCGAACTTGTCGAGCAGCCTGCCCAGCGGGCGCTTGCCGCCGTGCACGTGCGGGTCGGGCCAGACCGACGACAGCATCGGGTCCAGCGTGAACGAGACGAACATTGAGATCAGCACCGCGGCGCAGACCGTCAGGCCGAACTGGTGGAAGAACTGGCCGATGATGCCGCCCATGAAGCCCACCGGCAGGAACACCGCCACGATGGTCGAGGTGGTGGCCAGCACCGCCAGCCCGATCTCGGCGGTGCCGTCGAGCGCGGCCTGGGTGTGGTTCTTGCCCATCGCGGCGTGGCGCACGATGTTCTCGCGCACCACGATGGCATCGTCGATCAGCAGGCCGATGCACAGCGACAGCGCCATCATGGTCATCACGTTGACGGTGAAGCCGCCCAGGTAGACCACGAAGAAGGTGCCGATCAGCGCCACCGGCAGCGTCAGGCCGGTGATGACGGTGGAACGCCACGAGCCCAGGAACAGGAACACGATGCCCACGGTGAGCAGCGCGCCTTCCAGCAGCGTGGTACGCACGTCCTTGAGCGAGGAACGGATGCCTTCCGAGTTGTCGTAGAGGATGGACAGCTTTACGCCGCTGCTGGCCATCTGGTGGTTCAGCTCGGCCATGGTGGCGTGCACCCGGTCGGCCACGGCCACGGTGTTGGCCTTGTTCACCTTCATCAGGTTGAGCGTGATGGCGCGCTGGCCGTTCACCAGGGCCAGCGACTCCTCTTCGGCCTGGCTGTCCTCGACGGTGGCGACGTCGCTGAGATAGATCGGCGCGCCGTTGCGCCAGGCGACTACCAGCCGCTGGAAGTCGGCCGGCGTCTTGAGACGGCCCTTGATCTGCACCACCTGCTCCTGGCGGGTGGTTTCGATGGTGCCCACCGGGACTTCGGCGTTCTGGGCGCGCACCGCGTTCATCACTTCGTTGACGCCCAGCTTGAGCGCCGCCAGCCGCTCCGGGCGCACCTTGATGTTGATCTGCCGCGCCACGCCGCCCACCAGCTCGGCCTGGCCCACGCCGGGAATGGTCTCGAAGCGCTTCTTGATCACCTGGTCGGCCAGGGTGGTCATCTCGCGCGGGGTCAGCCGGTCGCTGCGGATCGCCAGCGACACGATGGGCTGGTCGTCCGGGCTGAAGCGGGTGATGACCGGGTCCTTGACCTCATCGCGAAAACCGGGGGTGACCGCCGCCACCTTCTCGCGCACGTTCTGCACCGCCACCTCGGGGTCGATCGACAGCTCGAACTCCGCCACCACCACCGACAGGCCCTGGTAGGTATAGGAATAGAGCGTCTTCAACCCGCTGACGGTGTTGATGCCTTCCTCCAGGCGCTTGGTCACGTCGCTTTCGACGATCTCCGGCGATGCGCCGGGGTAGGCGGTGCTGATCACCACCACCGGGAATTTGACGTCGGGAAATTCCTCCACCGGCAGCCGGGTCAGCGAGAACAGGCCGAGCACCAGCAGCGACAGCATCATCATCGTGGCAAACACAGGGTTGTGAATGCTGATCCGGGTGAACCACATGGGTCACTTCCCCTGCGTTGGCAATTTGACGGCGGTGCCGGCGGTGAGCGCGATATTGCTGGCCAGCACCTTGCTGCCCAATGCCGGGCCCGACACCAGTTCGGCCTGGCCGCGGCGCAGGTCGGTGGCACCCACCTGCACGGCGCGGCGCACCAGCCGGTCCGACTCGATCGTCAGCACGTAGGCGTTGCTGCCGTCGCCGTGGACGGCGGCCAGCGGCAGGGTGGAGACGCCCTTGCGACGGTCGACCAGCACCGTGCCCTGCGCGAACAGGCCGCTGCGCAACTCGCCGTCGGGATTGGGCACCCGGATATAGATGGACACGGTCTTGCTGTTCTCATCGACCGTCGGGTTGATGCGGATGATGGTGCCGCTGAAGGCGCGGCGATAACCCTCGACGTTGAAATCGACGTTCTGGCCGACGTGCACGTCGGCGATGCGGGTGGACGGCACCGCGGCAGCCAGTTCCAGCTCGGTCAGGTCCACCAGGGTGAACAGCTGACTGTTGACGCCGACATGCTGGCCCGGCTCGACCAGCCGCTGCGCCAGCGTGCCGGTGAACGGCGCGCGCACCGTGCCGTTGTCCACCGCCTGCTGCGCCACGCCCAGTTGTGCCACGGCGGCGCGCTCGTCCGCCTGCGCGGTCTGCAACTGGCTCTGGGTATTGTCGAAGGCATTCTTGGAGATGAAGTTCTGCGCCAGCAGGTCGGCGTTGCGCTTGGCCAGCTTGCGGTTGTATTCCAGCAACTCGCGGCTCTTTTCCAGCTGAGCCTGGGCCACCGCCACCTGGCGTTGCTGGTTGGCGGTATCGAAGCGGGCCAGCACCTGCCCCTGGGTGACCGCTGCGCCGGGGCGGACCTCGACGCTGGCGATCTTGCCTTCGATCTGCGCGGTGAGCGTGGTCTGCTGGATGGCGCCCAGCGTGCCGGTAAGCGCCAAAGTGTTGTCGATGTCGCCAGCGACGACGGTGGCGATGTCCTCCGGGGCCAGCTCGATGGCCGCGGGCTGCGGCGGGGCCGGCGGTGGCGCGGCGGCGCGGCGGCCGGCGAAGGCAAACCAGAGCGCCGCCAGGATGACGACACCGACTACCACAAGGATCAGGGGACGCGCGCGCATGTGAACAGACAGTGAAGAGAAAGAACTCGGCGCATTCTACCCAAGGGCAGAAGCGATGAAATGTGCTTCTTTGTGAAGCAGGCGAAAGTGGCAAGCAATGATTGCAGTAGTCGGAGGCGAAGAATACAGCGGCATTTGCCTGGACTGGCTTTCCCACTGGCTGGAGGGAGCTTGCCGCGCGTGCCTGGGGGGATTTGCGCCAGCGCAAATTTAAGCATTTGCTGACGTGCCATCCTTTCGACACCTTCTTACTGGTTAGCGAAAAGCGGGAAGAAGATGGGAGGCCAGGACGGGAGTGGGGCAGGTGTCGTGCGAGCGCCACCTTTCATTGCACCCTGTTTGGGCCGGTGGAATAATCCGCCGAGGTTTACATGTCCCCTATCACTGTTTACAAAGGCAGGGGTGCAACCAAACCTATCCATTACCAAAAGTCAGACAGGAGGCAACGATGAACTTGCTGGGCGGCTTGAAAGGCTGGTCAAAAAGGGGGCGCCTGAAATTGCGCTTTGTCGATGTACGCGAGCTCTGCGCCTTGGGGCAATGAGACTCCTGATCTAGGGCGTCAACGCACAATGAGAGGTGAGAAGTGAACATTCTCGGATATCTGCAAAAAATCGGCCGCGCGCTGATGGTTCCGGTGGCGACGCTGCCGGCTGCCGCCGTACTGATGGGTATTGGTTACTGGATCGACCCGAACGGTTGGGGTTCGAACAGTGCACTCGCTGCCTTCCTGATCAAATCGGGTGGCGCAATCATCGACAACATGTCGATCCTGTTCGCGGTCGGTGTGGCCTACGGCATGTCCAAGGACAAGGACGGCGCGGCCGCACTGGCCGGTCTGGTCGGCTACTACGTGTTGACCACCCTGTGCTCGCCGGCCGCCGTGTCGATGATCCAGGGCATTCCTGCCGATCAGGTGCCGGCAGCCTTCGGCAAGATCAACAACCAGTTCGTGGGTATCCTGACCGGTGTGATCTCGGCCGAGTTGTATAACCGCTTCAGCCATGTGGAACTGCCCAAGGCGCTGGCCTTCTTCAGCGGCCGCCGTCTGGTGCCGATCGTGACCTCCTTCGTCATGATCGTCGTCGCGTTCCTGATGATGGTGGCGTGGCCGGTGATCTACAACGCGCTGGTCCACTTCGGTGAAAGCATCAAGGATCTGGGCCCGGTGGGCGCGGGTATCTATGCCTTCTTCAACCGTCTGCTGATCCCGATCGGTCTGCACCACGCGCTGAACTCGGTGTTCTGGTTCGACGTGGCCGGCATCAACGACATCCCGAACTTCCTGGGCGGTGCCAAGTCGCTGGCTGAAGGCAAGGCCGTGATCGGCGTGACCGGTATGTATCAGGCCGGCTTCTTCCCGATCATGATGTTCGGTCTGCCGGGCGCCGCGCTGGCGATCTACCACTCCGCCAAGCCGCAGCACAAGGCTCGCGTCGCGTCGATCATGATCGCCGCAGCCTTTGCCTCGTTCTTCACCGGTATCACCGAGCCGCTCGAGTTCTCGTTCATGTTCGTGGCGCCGGTGCTCTACGTGCTGCACGCGTTCCTGACCGGTATCTCGGTGTTCATCGCCGCTTCCATGCAGTGGATCGCCGGCTTCGGCTTCAGCGCCGGTCTGGTCGACATGGTGCTGTCGTCGCGCAACCCGCTGGCCCGCGAATGGTACATGCTGATCATTCAGGGGCTGGTGTTCTCGGGCATCTACTACTTCGTGTTCCGTGCCGCGATCCGCGCCCTGAACCTGAAGACCCCCGGTCGCGAGGACGACGACGAGCTGGCCCCGGCTGCCGATGCTGCCCCGGTTTCCAGCGACGTTGACAGCCTGGCCCGTGGTTACCTGAACGTGATCGGCGGTACCGCCAACCTGGAAAACATCGACGCGTGCATCACCCGTCTGCGTCTGACCGTGGGTGACACCGCCAAGGTGAACGAAGGTGAGGCCAAGCGCCTGGGCGCTTCCGGCGTGATCAAGCTCAACACCAAGAACGTGCAGATCATCGTCGGCCCGCGTGCCGAGCTGATCGCCGCCGCCATGCGCAACGTGATCAGCGGTGTGGGCGCCAAGCCTGCCGCCGCCGCCCCCGTTGCCGCTGCGCCGGCTCCGGCTGCTGCGCCTGCCGCTGCCGGCGACCTGGTGCTGCTGGCGCCGGTGACCGGCGAAGTGGTTCCGCTGGATCAGGTGCCCGATGCGGCGTTCGCCAGCAAGGCCGTGGGTGATGGCGTGGCCATCCGCCCGACCGGCAAGCTGGTGGTGGCCCCCGTTGGCGGCACCATCGCCAAGATCTTCAACAGCAACCACGCGTTCGCGCTGGTGGCCGATAACGGTGCGGAAATCATCGTCCACATCGGCATCGAGACCGTGAAGCTGGGCGGCCAGGGCTTCAAGCGCCTTGCCGAACAGGGTGCACGTGTGAAGGCTGGCGATCCGGTGCTGGAACTGGACCTGGACTACCTCGCCGCCCACGCGCAGTCGCTGGTGAGCCCGGTGGTGGTCAGCAACGTCGACCAGTACGCCGGTGTGACCAATGTGGTCACCGGTCAGGTGCAAGCTGGCCACACCCCGCTGTACACGCTGAAGACCAAGTAAGCACTGGGGCCGACGCAGGTCGGCCCTGTCGGTCGAGTAGAAAGAACCCCCGCTGTTCAGCGGGGGTTCTTTTTTTGCCGTGGCAATGCACGTTGTCCTTTGCGCTTTCTTGGAGCAGACCCGGGGATCGCTTGGTGGAAGCCACAAGCCGGAGGGGCGCGATTTGCTGCGCAGTGCTCGGTGCGCTGGCCCATGGATGGGAAGGCAGATCACCGTAATGAAGGTGCCTGCTCTGGGAATGGCTCGCAGGGCTGGGATGAATCAATAAGGCAGCTCTGATCCTTCCTGGCACGATGGCGCCGCCATCGCTGGGGGGTGAGTAAGGCAGGGGCCGTGGAGGGCCGTGATAGCGGCGCAAGCGTCGAGGATGGAGACGATACGCGCGGGCTTCGGGGACGCGTGGATTTTGCCGCCGACGATCGCCGCGAAAGGCGCTTTTTCAGCATGCAAAACGGGGAGCCGAAGCTCCCCGTTCCGTTTTGCAGCGACCGACAGGACGACTTAGAAGTCGGTGCGCAGGCCCAGCGCAACGATGTTCAGGTCGGTGCCGTTGATCATCTTGCGGGTGCCGTCGGCTTGCGCATCGCCCAGGTTCGGACCTTCGGTCTTGAACTTGGCGTTGTCGTCGTTATCGACGTTGGTGTAGGTCAGGTAGATGCGCGATTGCTTGCTCAGGCTGTACTGCGCGCCAACGGTGATCTGCTGGGCGCCCGAGTCGCTGACATTGTCCAGGTCGTCGGCGATGATGTAGGCGCCTTGGAACGCGAACTTGCCGGTCTTGTACAGCGCGGCGATGCCGTAGCTGTCCTGGTCGGCGTCGGTGGTGCCGTTGTCGAAGTTCACGCGTTCCCACACGGCGGACAGGGTCACGCCGGAGAAGTTGACGCTACCGCCCAGCTGGATGCCCTGGTTTTGCGCGCCCGCTGCCTTGGTGCCCAGCTTGGACTGGTCATCGGCCAGCGCGTAGGCCAGACCCAGGCTGAACACGTCGGTGCTGTAGGAGGTGGTGATCGCGGCGGTGGTGGCATTCACCGTCTCGGTCTTGCCGGAGTCGAAGTTGTAGCTGGCCTTGACCTTGAAGCCGCTCCAGTTCGGGCTGTCATAGGCGACGATCTGTTCCTGGCGATCGCCCAGGCGACGCAGCAGCTGGTCCTTGCCGTAGTAGCTGGCGTCGTCGTTGAACACGGCTTCGAAGGCCGGCAGGTAGTCGGCGGAAGCCAGCTTGTAGGCGTTGTCGCGCTTACCGAACATCAGGGTGCCCAGTTCGCTGGACTTATAGCCGATGAAGGTGTTGCGCGAGCCCCATGCGATGCTGCTGGAGCCTTCGCCGACGTTGAAGCGGTTTTCCAGATACCAGATCAGGGAGCCGCCGTTGTCGAGCTTGTCTTCACCCTTGAAATAGATGCGCGAGCTTTGGTCGGCGATACGCACGCCGGAATCCTGCTCGCTCTTGCCGCCGTAATCGACATAGTCGAGCGCGCTGCGGACGCTACCGCCGATGGTGACGTCGGCGAAGGCAAAAGGAGTGGTAAACGCAGCCGCGAGGGCGATGGCGATCAGCTTTTTCATTCAGGTTGTCTCCTGTTGTATTGAATACCCACTGCCGCGGCTGACACGGCATTGGGTGATGTCCAAGCGGGCGTTGGCGGGTAGTTCAACGGCCACGGGCAGGGAATGCTATCCGGGTTATTGTTTTTAGCGCAAAGAAGAATAAAGACTGTTGTTGTTATTCAAAAATATAAGTATTAGTGAACGGCAACACGAGGAGGATAAGGCGCGTCGATGACGGTTATATGACAACGCCCGCTAATGCGGGCGTATCAGAGCTATCCCTTAAGGGTCAGGGATCAGTCAGTTCATTCAGGCGAAAAACAAGGATTCAAGCGCCTTCCCGGGCGATGGCTGGCGCATGAATGCCTCGCCGACCAGGAAGGTATGCACCGAATTTTGTTGCATCAATGCAACATCTTCAGGCTTGAGGATGCCGCTCTCGGTCACCACGATGCGATCGCCCGGGATGCGGGGCAGCAGGTCGAGCGTGGTTTGCAGGGTGACTTCGAAAGTGCGCAGGTTGCGGTTGTTGATGCCCAACAGCGGCGTCTTCAGTTCCAGCGCCAGGTCGAGTTCGGCGCCGTTGTGCACTTCCACCAGTACCGCCATGCCCAGCGCGTGGGCGATGGCTTCGAAGTCGCGCATCTGCGACAGCGACAGCTCGGCGGCGATCAGCAGGATGCAATCGGCACCCCAGCTGCGCGCTTCGAACAACTGGTACTCGTCGACCATGAAGTCCTTGCGCAACGCCGGCAGATCACAGGCGCCGCGGGCGGCTTGCAGGTAGGCGGCCTCGCCCTGGAAATACTGGCGATCGGTCAGCACCGACAGGCAGGCAGCGCCGTGCGTGGCGTAGTCGGCGGCAATCGCCGGCGGATCGAAGTGCTCGCGGATCACGCCCTTGGACGGGCTGGCCTTCTTGATCTCGGCGATCACGCCGGCCAGGCCGGCGGCATGCTTGGCGCGCAGGGCACCGACGAAATCGCGCGCCGGCGCGGTGGATTCGGCGGCTTCGCGCACGGCGTGCAGCGGCAGCGCGGCGCGGGCGGCGGCGACTTCCTCGTGCTTGGTCGCCCAGATCTTCTTCAGGATGTCGGACATGGCTTATTTCTCGAACGATCGGGTCAGCTGCACCAGCGCATCCAGCTTGGCGCGCGCGGCGCCGCTGGCCAGGGCTTCATGGGCGGCGTTGATGCCGTCCTCCAGCGAGACGGCGACATCGGCGGTATAGATCGCGGCGCCCGCGTTCAGCAGCACGATGTCGCGCGCCGGGCCGGGCTCGTTGGCCAGCACCTGTTCGATGATGGTCCTGGATTGCGCCGCGTCGCCGGCGTGCAGCGCCTTGACCTCGCACAGTTCGAAGCCGAAGTCGCGCGGGTCGATCTCATATTCGGTGATCGCGCCGTCCTTCAGCTCGGCGACCTGGGTCTTGGCGCACAGCGAGATCTCGTCCAGCCCGTCGTTGCCGTGCACGATCATCACGTGCCGCGAGCCCAGTTGCTTCAGCACGCGCGCCTGGATCCCGACCAGATCGGGGTGGAATACGCCCATCAACTGGTTGTCGGCGTTGGCCGGGTTGGTCAGCGGGCCGAGGATGTTGAAGATGGTGCGCACGGCCATTTCGCGGCGGATCGGCGCCACGTATTTCATCGCGGGGTGGTGATTGGGCGCGAACATGAAGCCGATGCCCACTTCATCGATACAGTGGCCGACCTGCTCGGGCGTCAGGTTGAGGAATACGCCCATGGTTTCCAGCACGTCGGCCGAGCCGCTGGACGACGACACCGAGCGGCCGCCGTGCTTGCAGACCTTGACCCCGGCCGCGGCGGCGACGAAGGCGGAACAGGTGGAGATGTTGAAGGTATGCGCGCCGTCGCCGCCGGTGCCGCAGGTATCGACCAGATGGCGGCGGTCGGCGACCTGCACCGGCGTGGCGAATTCGCGCATCACGGTGGCCGATGCGGCGATCTCCGACACGCTTTCCACCTTGGTGCGCAGGCCCATCAGCAGGGCCGAGGTCTGCACCGGCGTGAGTTCGCCGCTCATGATCTGCCGCATCAGGTGCAGCATTTCGTCGTAGAACAATTCATTGCCGTCGATCAGACGGTTGAGTGCGGCCTGGATGGTGATCATCGCCCCTGCTCCTCGTTATCGGTATTCGGTCGGCGTTGCCGGGTCGGCCCGGCCCGCCAGGTGGATCAGCCGCCGTGGCGGCGCGCGTCGAGCCGCGCTCAGGCCCATTCCCGCAGGAAGTTGTCCAGCATCCGGTGGCCGTGTTCGGTCAGGATCGACTCCGGGTGGAACTGTACGCCCTCGATGGGCAGTGTCTTGTGCCGCACGCCCATGATTTCGCCGTCGTCCGTCCAGGCGGTGACTTCCAGGCAGTCGGGCAGGCTGTCGCGGGCGATGGCCAGCGAGTGGTAGCGGGTGACGGTGAACGGGGAGGGCAGATCCTTGAACACGCCGACGCCGGTGTGCTCGATCGGCGAGACCTTGCCGTGCATCAGCGCCTGGGCGTGGACGATGCGCCCGCCGAACGCCTGGCCGATCGACTGGTGGCCGAGGCATACGCCCAGGATGGGCAGCTTGCCGGCGAAATGGCGGATCGCCGGGACCGAGATGCCTGCCTCGTTGGGTGAGCAGGGGCCGGGGGAGACGACCAGGTATTTGGGCTGCAACGCTTCGATCTGGTCCAGCGTGATCTCGTCGTTGCGGTAGACGTGCACGTCCTGGCCCAACTCGCCGAAGTACTGCACCAGGTTGTAGGTAAAGCTGTCGAAGTTATCGATCATCAGGAGCGACATGGCAGGAATCCTCGTCAGATTGGGGGTCAGGCATCAAGCCCGCGTTGAACCAGTTCGGCGGCGCGCAACACGGCGCGGGCCTTGTTCAACGTTTCCTGCCATTCGTTCTCGGGCACCGAGTCGGCGACGATGCCGGCGCCGGCCTGCATGTAGAGCGTGGCGTTCTTGACGACGGCGGTGCGCAGCGCGATGGCCACGTCCATGTCGCCGTTGAAGCCCAGGTAGCCCACCGCGCCGGAATACACCCCGCGCTTGGTCGGTTCCAGTTCGTCGATGATTTCCATCGCCCGCACCTTGGGCGCACCGGACACGGTGCCGGCGGGGAAGGTGGCGCGCAGCACATCCACTGCGTTCTGGCCGGCCTTGAGCTGTGCCTCCACGCTGGAGACGATGTGCATCACATGCGAGTAGCGCTCGATGATCATCTTGTCCACCAGCTTGACCGAGCCGGTCTGCGCCACCCGGCCGGCGTCGTTGCGGCCCAGGTCGATCAGCATAACGTGCTCGGCGATCTCCTTGGCGTCGGCCAGCAGTTCGGTGGCCAGCGCTTCGTCCTCGTCGCGGGTCTTGCCGCGCGGGCGGGTGCCGGCGATGGGGCGCACCGTGACGGTCTCGCCTTCCAGGCGCACCAGGATCTCGGGCGACGCGCCGACGATGTGCATGTCGCCGAAGTGGTAGAAGAACATGTACGGCGACGGGTTGATCGAGCGTAGCGCGCGGTACAGCGCCAGCGGATCCTGCTCGAACGGCATGGTCATGCGCTGCGCCAGCACCACCTGCATCACGTCGCCGTCGCGGATGTATTCCTTGGCTTTGAGCACCGCGTCCTTGAACGGCTGTTCGCCGAACTCGGAGCGCGCGGTGGCGACTTCGGACGCCGGGCCGCTCAGCGGCAGGCGCACCGGCTCGCGCAACTGGACACGCAAGCTCAGCAGACGGGCTTCCGCCGCCTCGTAGGCGCCGGGTTCGCGCGGATCGGCGTACACCACCAGGAACAGCTTGCCGGAGAGGTTGTCCACCACCACCAGTTCCTCGGACAGCAGCAACTGGATATCGGGCGCGCCGATGGGATCGGGCTTGTGGCTGTCGGCCAGCTTCTTCTCGATGTAGCCGATGGTCTCGTAGCCGAAGTAGCCGACCAGACCGCCGAGGAAACGCGGCAGGCCCGGTTGCGCCGGCGCGTTGAAGCGCGCCTGGAATTCGGCGATGAAGTCGAGCGGATTGCCGTCGAAGCTTTCCACCAGTTGATCGTCGCGGATCACCTCAACATGCCGGCCCACCACCTTGAGGCGGGTACGCGCCGGCAGGCCGATGAACGAATAGCGGCCGAAGCGCTCGCCCCCGACCACCGATTCCAGCAGGTAGGAATAGGGACGGTTGGCCAGCTTCAGGTAGACCGACAGGGGCGTGTCGAGATCGGCGAAGAGTTCGAGAACCAGAGGGACGCGGTTGTAGCCCTGCGCAGCGAGCGCTGCGAACTGCTCATGGGAAATCATGATGACTCCTGACGAAAAACTGGATCAATGCGAATAAGGGTCGGCTGGAAGGGTTACCAGCGACGCCATCGCCATTCGAGCCAGATTTCGGTGGAGTGGAACGCCATGATGATTGAACAGTGGGGAAACGCGATTGAGATAAGCCCGCATCTTGCCCAAGCGGGGCGGGGTGGTCAACCGCGCTCCGCCGTCGGCCGTGCTTGGAGCGGCTGACAAAACCCTCCTGGCGACGTCGCGCTCACTTGCCATACCACTTGTACTGTCTGCGTTTCGCGCTTCTTGCCAGGATCGCTTCGCTGGGTTTTGTCAGCCGCTCCTGGTGCACGAGCAACGGCGGAACGCGAAGCCGCTCAGTCTCCGGGCGGCGGCGCGTCCTTGGGCCATAGCAGCCACAGCCGGCCGTCCTGCTTCATCCGTCCGGCCAGTTCGCCGGCGGCATCGCCCTTGCCCCAGAAGAAGTCCGCGCGCACCCGGCCGGCGATGGCGCCGCCGGTGTCCTGCGCCGCCATCACGCGCTGCAACGGGGCGCGGTCGTTCGGTCGCGTGGTATCGATGAACATCAGGCTGCCCAGCGGCACGGTGCGCGGATCGATCGCCAGGCTGTAGCCCGCCGTGAGCGGCACGCCCTGCGCGCCGATGGGGCCGTCGTCCGACGCCGGCAGCGTGCGGAAGAACACGAAGCTGGGGTTGCTGGCCAGCAGGTCCGGCATGCGCTGCGGGTTGGCCTTGGCCCAGGCGCGGATCGCCTGCATCGACACGCCGCTGGCGGGCAACTGCCCCTGCTCGATCAGCCAGCGCCCCACCGGCTTGTAGGGGCGACCGTTCTGGTCGGCATAGCCCAGGCGCAGTTCGCTGCCGTCGGCCAGCTTCACCCGGCCCGAGCCCTGCACCTGCATGAATTGCAGGTCGACCGGATCGGTCAGCCACGCCAGCACCGGTGCTTCGAGCCCCGCGCGCTGGATGGCGCCGGCGTCGGGATAGGGCACCAGCCGGCGCCCTTCCAGGCGACCGCGCAGGCGCTTGCCCTTCAGTTCCGGGTAGACCTCGGCCAGGTCCACGGTGATCAGGTCGTCCGGCTGGCCATACACCGGCACATTGGCCTGCGCCGTGCGGGTCAGGCTGCCCGGGTACACCGGCTCGTAGTAGCCGGTGATCATGCCTTGCTCGGTGCCGTCCTGGTTGATCAGCTGATACGGCGTGAACTGCCCCTCGACGAAGCGGCGGATGGTGGTGGCGTCCGGCGCCAGGCTGCGCGCTTCGGCGCAGACCTCCTTGAGCGTGGCGCTACGCGCCTTGGGGCAACCGCCACGCCAGGCATCGAAGCCGGCGACCAGGTCGGCGTCCGCCACCTGGGGCAGCGCGGACCAGGCCACCGGCCGGTATGCCGGATGCGGCGTAGGCGTCGGGGCGGGCGTGGGAGTCGGCGTCGGCGTGACCGGCGGCGGAGCGGGGGGCGTGGTGGTGCAGGCGGCCAGAGTCAGCAGCAGCGCCACCAGCGCCAGGCGAGGAGCGTGTCGAATCATCCGCGTTCGTCTTGATCGCCGCCCTTTGGTTCCAGACCCTGCTTGAACGCGGACAGGCCGGCCTTTTGCAGTTCCAGTGTCTTGACCGTCATCTGCAACATGCCGATCTGCATGGTCAGCCACTGCTCGATGGTGCGCATCTCGATGATCTTGCGGTCGATTTCCTCTTCGGTCAGCGGCGGCATGAACGGGTTGGCGCTGCCCGGCTTCCAGAACTGGTTGAAAAAGCCGAACGGATCGTTGGGGTTGAATTCGCTCATGACATCGCTCCTCAGGATTGGGTTGCCGCCTCGACGGCCGCCAACGCAGCCATGTTGACGATACGCCGGACCGAGGCCGTTGGTGTCAGGATATGCGCTGGCGCGCCGATGCCCAGCAGGATGGGACCGATGGTCACGCCGTCGCCCGCCGAGATCTTCAGCAGGTTGAACGAGATGTTCGCCGCATCGATATTGGGCATGACCAGGATGTTGGCTTCACCCTTGAGGGTGGAGTTCGGGAACACCTGGGCGCGGATCTCGGCCGACAGCGCGGCGTCGCCGTGCATCTCGCCATCCACTTCCAGCTCCGGCGCGTAGTCGCGCACCAGGGCCAGTGCGGCCTGCATTTTACGCGCCGATGCGCTGTCCAGGGTGCCGAAGCTGGAATGGCTGAGCAGCGCCACCTTGGGCTGGATGCCGAACTTGCGCACGGTGTCGGCGGCCATCACCGTGATCTCGGCCAGTTGCTCGGCGGTCGGGTCCTGGTTGACGTAGGTATCGACGATGAAGATGTTGCCGTTGGTCATCAGCAATGCGTTCATCGCGGCGGTGGTGCTCACGCCCGGCGCGCGGCCCAGCACGTTGTGCAGATACCAGTGGTGGCGGTGGTACTGGCCGTGGGTGCCGCAGATCAGTGCGTCGGCTTCACCGCGCTTCACCATCAGCGCGCCGATCAGGGTGGTCTTGCCGCGCACTTCGGCGCGCGCCAGTTCCTCTGACACGCCGCGCCGCTCCATGATCTGGTGATAGAGCGTCCAGTATTCGCGGTAGCGCGGGTCGTCTTCCGGGTTGCAGGTCTCGAAGTCGACGCCGGGCTTGATCCGCAGCCCCAGTTGCTCGATGCGCAGCTCGATCACCCGCGGCCGGCCGATCAGGATCGGGTAGGCCAGCTTCAGGTCGACCACTTCCTGCACCGCGTGCAGCACGCGTGGGTCTTCGCCTTCGCAGAACACCACGCGCTTTTGCGCCTTGCGCGCGGTGATGAACACCGGGCGCATGAACAGGTTGGATTTGTAGACGAACTGCGTCAGTTCCTCGGCGTAGCCGGCGAAATCCTCGATCGGCCGCGTTGCCACACCGGCGTCCATCGCGGCGCGCGCCACGGCGGGGGCGATCTTGACGATCAGGCGTGGGTCGAACGGCTTGGGGATCAGGTAATCCGGCCCGAACTTGAGGTTCTGCCCGACGTAGGCGTCGGCCACTACGTCCGACTGCTCGGCCATCGCCAGATCGGCGATGGCGTCGACCGCCGCCTGCTTCATGCTCTCGGTGATGGTGGTCGCCCCCACGTCCAGCGCGCCGCGGAACATGAAGGGGAAGCACAGCACGTTGTTCACTTGGTTGGGGTAATCCGAGCGGCCGGTGCAGACGATGGCGTCGGGCCGCGCGGCGCGGGCTTCGGGCGGGGTGATTTCCGGGTCGGGATTGGCCAGTGCCAGGATCAGCGGGCGATCGGCCATGCGGGTGACCATGTCGGCGGTGACCAGGCCGGCGCCGGACAGTCCGAGGAAGATGTCGGCGCCGTCGATGGCTTCGCTCAAGGTACGCAGCGACGTCGAGCGCGCGTAGCGCTGCTTGGTCTCGTCCAGCCCGGTGCGTTCGTCGTGGATCACGCCCTTGGAATCGCACACCAGGATGTGCTCGCGGCGGACGCCGAGCGACACCAGCAGATCCAGGCAGGCGATGGCCGCGGCGCCGGCGCCGCTGGCCACCAGCTTCACCGTAGCGATGTCCTTGCCCACCAGCCGCAGGCCGTTCTTGACCGCGGCGCCGACGATGATGGCGGTGCCGTGCTGGTCGTCGTGGAACACGGGGATCTTCATCCGCTCGCGCAGCTTCTTCTCGACGTAGAAGCACTCGGGCGCCTTGATGTCCTCCAGGTTGATGCCGCCGAAGGTCGGTTCCAGCGCGGCGATCACGTCCACCAGCCGGTCGGGGTCCTTTTCCTCGATTTCGATATCGAATACGTCGATGCCGGCGAACTTCTTGAACAGCACGCCCTTGCCTTCCATCACCGGCTTGCCGGCGAGCGGACCGATGTCGCCCAGGCCGAGCACGGCGGTGCCGTTGGAGACGACCGCGACCAGGTTGCCGCGCGCGGTGAGATTGCGGGCTTCGGCCGGGTCTTCGACGATGGCCATGCAGGCGGCGGCGACGCCCGGCGAATACGCCAGCGCCAGATCGCGCTGGCTGGACAAGCCCTTGGTGGGCACCACCTGGATCTTGCCGGGGCGGGGCAGGCGATGGTACTCGAGCGCTTTCTTCTTCAGTTCCTCATCCATGGGGATGTCCTCATCGCCGTTTGAAAAAGCGTGTCAGATGACCGGCACGCGACAGAAGTTCAAGTGGTTTCTCAAGAATGCTGGACGGCGGATGGGGCGAATACAAGCTAGGGTTTTGCCGGATGAGGGCGCTTGAAGCGCGGGTGGCCTGGATGAGAGGAAGGGCGTGGATTGGTGGGTAGGTGCCGCCAGGGCGCGGATGCCCTGGCGGTATGACGGGATCAGAAGCGCACGTTGATGCTGTCGGCGCCGAAGCCCTGCTTCAGCGTATCGATCAATTCCTCGTGCAGGGTGACGCGCCACTCGTCCGGCAGGCGCAACTGGCATTGCGCGCCATCGGTGCGGTAGTCGATCTCCACCGGACAGCGGCCGCCAGTATGGCTGGACAGCAGGCTTTGCAGCTTGCCGGCGTCGGCATTGCCGTTGAGGGTGATCGACAGCGCGCGGGCGAACTGGCTGCGGGCCTCGGCAACGTCCATCACCGCGTCGGCCACCACGCGCAGGCCGCCGTTGAAGCGGTCTTCGCTGACCTTGCCCAGCACCATCAGCAAGGTGTCGTCCTTGAGCTTGGTGCGGTTCTCCTCGAACACCTCGGAGAACAACGACACTTCCAGTCGCGCGTTGCCGTCGTCCAGGGTGACGAACGCCATGCGGCCGCGCTCGCCGTTCTTGATGCGGATGCCCGAGACGATGCCCGCCAGGTACTGCAATTCCTTGCGCGGCTCCAGTCGATCCAGCCGGGTCTTGAGGAAGCTGCGGATGCCGCGGGCGTGGGCGTCGAACGGGTGGCCGGACAGGTAGAAGCCGATAGCCGACTTTTCCTCGGCCAGCTTGATCTTGTCGTCCCACAGCGGCACTTCGATGATCTCCACCGTCGGCACGGCCGACGGCTCGAACACGTCGAACAGGCTGCCCTGGTTGACGTTGGCCGCTTCGGTCTCGGCCAGGCTCATCGCCTGTTCCACGTTGGCCAGCAGGCGCGCGCGGTGGCCGTCGATGGCGTCGAACGCGCCGCCGCGGATCAGCGCCTCGATCACCCGCTTGTTCACTTCCTTCTTGTCGGTGCGGCGGCAGAAGTCGTACAGGTCGGTGAACGGGCCGTTGGCTTCGCGTTCGGCGACGATCATGTTCACGGCGCTTTCACCCACGCCCTTGACCGCGCCCAGCGCGTAGCGGATCTCGCGCTGGCCCACCGGCACGAAGCGATAGAAGCTGGCGTTGACGTCCGGCGGCAGGATCTTGAGCCGGTTCTTCTCGACGCAGTCGTCGTAGAACACCTTGAGCTGGTCGGTGTTGTCCAGTTCCGAGCTCATGGTCGCCGCCATGAAGGCGGCGGTGTGGTGAGCCTTGAGCCAGGCGGTGTGATAGCTGACCACCGCGTAGGCGGCCGTGTGCGACTTGTTGAAGCCGTACTCGGCGAACTTGGTCATCAGGTCGAACAGATGCTCGGCCAGCGCGGGATCGTAGCCTTTCTTGGCCGCGCCCTCGGCGATGGTCGCGCGGTGCTTGGCCATCTCCTCCGGCTTCTTCTTGCCCATGGCCCGCCGCAGCATGTCGGCGCCGCCCAGTGTGTAGCCGCCGATGATCTGCGAGATCTGCATCACCTGTTCCTGGTACACGATGACGCCGTAGGTCGGGTCCAGGCAGGCGGTGAGGTCGGGGTGGAAGTAGTCGACGGCTTCCAGCCCCTTCTTGCGGTTGATGAAGGTATCGACCATGCCCGAGCCCAACGGGCCGGGGCGGTAGAGCGCCAGCACGGCGATGATGTCTTCGAAGCGGTCGGGCTGGAGCTTCTCCAGCAGGCGTTTCATGCCGTCCGATTCGACCTGGAACACGGCGGTGGTGTTGCCGTCGCGGAATACCTGGTACGCGGCCTGATCCTCGAAGCCCAGGCTCATCAGATCCAATCGCTGGCCGGTCTGCCGTTCGATGTATTCGAGCGCCAGCTCGATGATGGTCAGGTTGCGCAGGCCCAGAAAGTCGAACTTCACCAGGCCGATCTGCTCGACGTCGTCCTTGTCCAGCATCGAAACCGGCGAGGCATCGGCGGCCGACGCCAGGTAGACCGGGCAGAAGTCGGTGATCTGGCCCGGCGCGATCAGCACGCCACCGGCGTGCATGCCGATGTTGCGGGTGAGGCCCTCGAGCTTCTTGGCCAGCTCCCACAGTTCCTTGACCTCGTCCTCGTTGCGCACGCGCTCGGCCAGTTCGGGCACCATCTCCACCGCGTCGTCCAGCGAATACTGCTTGCCGGGTGCCGCCGGGATCATCTTCGACAGCCCGTCGCAGAACATATAGGGCAGATCGAGCACGCGCCCCACGTCGCGCACCACGGCCTTGGCGGCCATGGTGCCGAAGGTGGCGATCTGGCTGACGGCCTCGGCGCCGTATTTCTCGCGCACGTATTCGATCACGCGCCAGCGGTTGTCCTGGCAGAAGTCGATGTCGAAGTCGGGCATCGACACCCGCTCCGGGTTGAGGAAGCGCTCGAACAGCAGGGCGTAGGCGGTCGGATCGATATCGGTGATGCCCAGGCTGTACGCCACCAGTGAACCCGCGCCCGAGCCCCGGCCCGGCCCGACCGGGCAGCCGTTGTGCTTGGCCCAGACGATGAAGTCCGCCACGATCAGGAAGTAGCCGGGGAAACCCATCTGGATGATGGTGTCGGTTTCGAACTTCAACCGTTCCTGGTAGCGGGGGCGCTCCGCGTCGCGCTGTGCCGGATCGGGATAGAGCTGGGCCAGGCGTCGCTCCAGGCCGGCCTTGGCCTCGTGCACCAGGAAGTCGTCCAGCGTCATGCCGTCCGGCGTGGGGAAGTCGGGCAGGTAGTTCTTGCCCAGCTGGACGTGCACATTGCAGCGCCGCGCGATCTGCACCGAGTTCTCCAGCGCCTCTGGCACGTCGGCGAACAGTTCGGCCATCTCGTCCGGCGTCTTGAAATACTGTTCCTCGGTGAAGTTGCGCGGGCGGCGCTTGTCGCCCACGACGAAGCCTTCGGCGATGCAGACGCGCGCCTCGTGCGCCTTGAAATCGGCGCGTTCCATGAACTGCACCGGATGCGTGGCGACCACCGGCAGATCGAGGTCGGAGGCGATGTCCAGGTGACCCTGCACCGAGGGCTCGCAATCGCTGCGGCCGGTGCGTTGCAGCTCCAGGTAGAAGTTGCCGGGGAAGCGCGCCGCCCACCATTGCGCAGCGTGGCGGGCGCCATCGTAGTTGCCATTGCCCAGCAACTGGCCGATTTCGCCCAGGTGCGCGCCGGACAGGCAGATCAGGTCGGCGTTGGATTTGGCGGCCAGCCATTCCTTCTTCAGTTCTGCGCGCTCGCGGTACTGGTTCAGGCGATAGGCCTCGGTCAGCAGCTCGCACAGCCGGCCGTAGCCGGCGCGATTCTTGGCGATCAGCAGCACCCGGAAGGGCTTTTCCCGGTCCTCTTCGTTCTCGACCCAGGCATCGACGCCGACGATGGGCTTGATGCCGGCGCTGCGGCAGGCCTTGTACTGCTTGACCATGCCGAACAGGTTCATCAGATCCGAGACGCCCAGCGCGGGCTGGCCCAGCGCCTTGGCGCGCTCCACGGCGTCGTCGATGCGGACGATGCCGTCGACGACGGAGAATTCGGAATGCAGGCGGAGATGGATGAAGGCAGGCGATTTCATCCGCGCATTCTACCCCAGCGGGCGGCGGGCAGACCGGCCTGGCGGCCTTGCCAGCAGTGGCTGGTGCGGCGTATGGTTACAGAAGACGTATCAGAGGAGGCTTATCCATGGACATTTCACTGGTGAATGCTGCGAGCAACGCGGAGCCGGCGCAGGCTGCCGTGGCCAATAATGTCCTGCGCAAATCCCTGGACATCCAGCAGCAGAGCGTGATGTCGTTGCTGCAGGCGGTGCCGCAGCCGGCTACCGTCAACCCGCCCAACCTGGGCCAGAACGTGGACGTCCGGGCCTGATCGGTTCCTTCCACGCATCATCAAGGCAGCTTCGGCTGCCTTTTTGTTTGCCCGTTTCTACCGTTTGTCATGGAAATGGTGCGGCGCACAAAAACAACCTTGACTTCTATCGGGGGCATCCCAACAATTGCGGATGTTGCGATGCACAATCAAATATCAACGGAGAAACTCATGTTCAACGTTCCCCAATTCAATGCTTCCCAATTTGCCGAAGCCAGCCAAGCCAACCTGGAAAAGTCCCTGCGCCTGTCGCAAATCGCGCTGAGCAGTGTCGAACGTCTGGTTGCCCTGCAACTGGGCGTGGCACGTGACCTGCTGTCCGAACACGCCCAGACCACCAAGGCCCTGGCCGAAGTGAAGGACGTGCAGGGTCTGGTCGACCTGCAACGCCAACTGGCTCAACCCACGGTGGACAAGACCCTGGACGTGGCCCGCTCGGTGTTCGACGCCGCCAGTGCCACCCAGCATGAACTGTCCAAGCTGCTCGAAGAGCAAGTGCTGACTTTCAACAAGAACCTGATCAGCACGCTGGATCAAGCCATCGAAGCCGCCCCCAACGGCGCTGGCGCGGCAGTGACCGTGCTGCGCAACGCGGTGGAATCGGCCGCCAGCACCTACGACAACGTGGCCAAGACCACCCAGAAGCTGGCTTCCGATTTTGCCAAGGCCGCTGTGACCGGCGCCGAGCAGACCGCCAAGGCGGCGGTGCGTCGCAAGGCCGCCTGATCTGGCAACCAAGCATACGTCCCCTTGAAGAGCGGCCTTGGCCGCTCTTTTTTTGTCCGGATTTCAGCTGGCGGACGGCGTATGGACGCTGGCGAGCAAGGTGCGACAGAGGATCGAGGCGGGGCTGAGGGCCGTCGAGGCGTCCGGGTTACTGGCGGCCTCCAGCATCAGATAATTCTGCGCGGCCTGGATGGCAGCCGGCACATACTTGCCGGCCTGTGCCTGCCAACTGGCCGGGTCGAACATGGCCACGCCGTGCGGGCCGCGTTCCGACAGCCACTGGATGGTGTCGCTTTGCTGTTGCGTCCAGAAGGTGGCGAGCTGGCCGAACAGGCAGCCCGCGCCCGGTGCGCCGGCACGCAGCCAGCCCGAAGGGACGGGGGCCAGCCGGTCGAGCCAGGCGGCGGCTTGGTCGAGTGCCGCGGCAGTGCCACCCGCTGCGATCATCCAGCCATATTGTTCGGCCACGGGGTGATCGAACAGCAAATGGAAGTCGACCAGTTGGACGCCCGAGCGGCTCAAGGCGTCCAGACGCTGGGGAAGTGTCTGCAAGGTGCAGGTGGCATCCAGTACCACCAGCCCAGGGGGCAGGGCAGGGGGAAGTTCATCGGCCGCAAAGGCCAGCGGTGGAGCTTGTGTCAGGCGCGCCAGCAGCCTGGGGAGCAGATCGGCCGGCGCGAGTAAACCAACTGGGCCAGCCATGTCGATCACCCCGGGCAGTTACTGACGAGATGGCGCAGCGCGTCCTGGTCGATCAGCTCGATCAGGCGGTTCTGCACCTTGATGAAGCCCTGATCCTGGAACTTGGACAGGGTACGACTCACCGTTTCCAGCTTGAGACCAAGATAGCTGCCGATCTCCTCGCGCGTCATCCGCAGATGGAAGCTCGACGACGAGTAGCCACGCAGGGCAAAGCGTTGGGAAAGGTTGAGCAGGAACGCCGCAATGCGTTCTTCGGCCTTCATATTGCCAAGCAGCAGCATCACACCGTGATCCCGAACGATCTCGCGGCTCATCACCTTGTAGAAGTGATGCTGGAGCGACGGAATCTTGCGGGCCAGTTCTTCCATATCCGAAAACGGCAGTTCGCAGACTTCGCTATCTTCGAGCGCGATCGAATCGCAGGTATGGAAATCCGTGCTGACCGCGTCGAGGCCGATCAGGTCGCCGGTCATGTGAAAGCCCGTCACCTGTTCCCGGCCGTCTTCCGAGACGACGCTGGTCTTGAAGAAGCCCAGCCGGACGGCAAACAGGGAGCGGAACGGTTCGCCGGCGCGGTAGAGCGCTTCTCCGCGCTTGATCGGCTTGCCCTGGGATACCAGGGCATCCACGGCATGCATTTCTTCGGGCGACAGTCCGAGGGGCAGGCACAACTCGCGCAGGCTACAGCTGGAACACGCCTGTCGGAGGTGCTTAAGGCCAATTTCACGAACGGGGATGGGTGAGAGCATGCTCATAGTCGCCTGACTGATTGTCGGCCGTTGGGCATATGCGCCAGGCCGGCCGGTTTTGCCTTGATCTGGCTCAACAACTCGGAGGGACGACACGGGCAAGCTTGGTGTCCTGATAACGAATTGAGAGCGGTTACGACATGGAAGCTGATTTCGATCTGCAACGGGCGGTCTTCGACCGAAGCCTGATCGAGCGTTACGACGGCAAAGGACCGAGGTACACATCGTATCCAACTGCGGACCGTTTTGTCGTCCTCGACGCGGAGCAGTATCGCGATGCCATCGAGCAACGGCAGCCTGGAACCGCCTCCAAACCGCTCTCATTATATTTCCATCTGCCCTTTTGCGACACGATCTGCTACTACTGCGCCTGTAACAAAGTCATAACCAAGGATCGAGCGCAAGCCGCCAGTTATCTGGATTACCTGGAGCGCGAGATGTCCCTGGCAGCGGCGGGCCTTGCCAGGAAGGGCGCGGTACAGCAACTGCATCTGGGCGGTGGCACCCCGACCTTTTTCGACGACGGACAGCTTGGCAGACTGATGTCTTCGGTGCGGCGGCACTTCGATTTGCAGCCCGAAGGTGAATATTCCATTGAGATTGATCCGCGCAAGGTGCGGCCCCAGACCATCGATGCACTGGCCAGCTATGGCTTCAACCGGATGAGTGTCGGCATCCAGGATTTCGACCCCGCGGTGCAGATCGCGGTGAATCGGGTGCAACCGGAATCGCAGACCCGTTCCGTCATCGAGGCAGCGAAAGCCGCCGGTTTTCGCTCGGTCAGCGTCGACCTGATCTACGGTCTGCCGTTGCAGAACCGAGACAGCGTTGCCAAGACCATCGGGCGGGTGGCCGACCTCCGTCCGGATCGCATTGCCCTCTACAACTACGCCCATTTGCCCGGGCGTTTCATGCCGCAACGGCGTATCGACGAGACGCTGCTGCCCACGCCTTCGGAGAAGCTGGACATCCTCGGCGATTGCATCGATGCCTTGCAGCAGGAAGGTTACGTCTACATCGGCATGGATCACTTTGCGCTGCCGGATGACGCTTTGGCCGTTGCCCAGCGGCGGGGTCGACTGCACCGCAACTTCCAGGGTTATTCCACCCACCCCGATTGCGACCTGATGGCGTTCGGCATCTCGGCGATCGGCATGATGGGGTCGATGTACGTGCAGAACGTCAAGACCACGGACGAATACTACGCCGCACTCGACGCGGGTCGACTGCCGGTGGAGCGGGGGCGCGCGATGACGCGTGACGATCTGGTGCGGCGCGCGGTGATCCAGATGCTGATGTGCCAGTTCTACCTGGAGTTCTCCCGCATCGAGATTGGCTACACCATTGATTTCAGTAGCTACTTTGCGGAAGAATTGTGCGCGCTTTCCGCCTTCGTCGACGATGGCCTGCTGGAGATCGACGAGGAAGGCATGGAAGTCACGCCGCGCGGCCGCATGCTGGTCCGATCCATTGCCATGGTGTTCGATCGCTACCTCAGGGATCAGCCGCGCCCGGAAGGCTACTCCCGCCTCATCTGATTCCTTCGCCGCTGGATCCTGCGGCGGGGTGGGTGGGGCGACTGCAAGCGTTCCGCTCATCGTTCTGAACCAGGTTCCCGTCGATGTCCTTGCCCGATTTCGGTCCGTTTGCGTTGCTCCTCGCCGGCCTGGTCGGCGGCGGGCATTGCCTGGCGATGTGTGGCGGGGTGGTGACGGCATTTACGTTGCAGCTGCCTCCGGGACCACGCTGGCATTACCTGCTGGGGTTCAATGTCGGGCGCATTCTCGGCTATACCCTGATCGGCGCGCTGGCCGGCGCGTTGGGCAGCCTCCCAGCCTTGTTTGCATTGCATCCGCTCAAACTGGTGCTGTGGGTGCTCGCCAATCTGCTGTTGATCGCGATGGGCTTGTACATTGCCGGTTGGGCCGGCTGGTTCTCGCGGTTGGAAAAGCTGGGCGTGCCGGTGTGGCGGCGCATCCAGCCGTGGCTGAGGCGATTCCTGCCGATCAGGCGCTGGCGTCATACCCTGGTGGTGGGGGCGCTGTGGGGATGGCTGCCCTGCGGCTTGGTCTACACGGCTAGCTTGACTGCAATGGCAAGCTCTTCGACAGTATCTGGGGCGTTATCGATGATGATGTTTGGCATCGGCACCTTGCCGAACCTGCTGGCAATCGGCGTGGCGGCCGAAACTTTACGTAGTTGGCTGAACCGCCGCTGGCTGCGGTGGAGCTTGGGGTTGAGCCTGATCGCCGTAGGTCTCGTCAGAATGGCTGTCTGGCGGTAAGGTGGCCTTAGGTAGGGGATCTGCTATCCACAAACAGGTTGGCATCGTCTAAACTAGCCACCTTCAGTTTGCTTACGCATTATAAAAACAACGCTTTTCAGGGAAAACCGGTCGATGCCTACGCCGATTCTGGTCGTCGATGACTCAGTCATGGCGCGCAAGATGTTGATCAAGGCCCTGCCTGCGGGGTGGGACGTGGAAATCACCCAGGCGGGCAATGGTGTCGAGGCGCTGGCCGCCTATCGCGCCGGCAAGGCCGAGGTGATGTTTCTCGACCTGACCATGCCGGAGCTGGACGGCTACGGCGTGCTGGAGACGTTGCAGGCGGAAGGGCTCAACAGTTTCGTGATCGTGGTCTCCGCGGACATCCAGCCACTGGCACGCGAGCGCGTGAAGCAACTGGGTGCGCTGGCCTTCGTCAAAAAGCCGGTCGATCCGGCCCAGATCGAAGCTATTCTTCGCGAATACGGAATTGCGCTGTGAATACGGGAATCGCGATGAACGACCAACTGTTGCTCACGCCTGATCAACGCGACGCGTTGCAGGAAGTCACGAACATCGCGATGGGGCAGGCCGGGGCGCAGTTGGCGCAGATCCTCGAAGTCTTCGTCCAGTTGTCGGTGCCCCGCATCAACATCACCGAATCGTCCAGCATCGCCACCAGCATCCTGCAACTGGTCGGCACGCCGCAGTCGGTCACTGCGGTGCGGCAGGCGTTCTCCGGCACCCTGCGCGGCGAGGCGATGGTGGTCTACGACCAGAACGGCTGTCGCGATCTGGCCGACCTGATGGGCTACGAGGATGACATCGACCGCGACAGCGAGCGCGAATTGCTGCTCGACGTCGGCAACGTACTGGTCGGCGCCTGCCTCAACGGCATCGCTGAACTGCTCGGCGCCAAGCTCAGCTTTTCCGCGCCGACCATCATGGCCGAGGATGTCGAGGTCGGCCGGCTGATCAATCCGCAACAGTTGACCTGGAATTACGCCTTGCTGGTGGAGGTGCACTTCACGCTGGAGGTGCGCGACTTCACCTGCCACCTGATGACGCTGATGCCCGAGGAGTCCATCGTCGCGCTGAAGTCCGCGCTCGATGCGTTCATGGAAAACCTATGACGGAGTCTCCCGCTGATTTCATCGTCAGCGAGATCAATGCCGGGATCTTCATGCTGGATCGGCAGTACCGCGTACTGCTGTGGAACCGCTTCATGGCCCAGCACAGCGATCTGGACGCCGAGACGGTGATCGGTCGCAATCTGTTCGAACTGTTCCCCGACCTGCCGCAGAAATGGCTGGTGAAGAAGATCGACAGCGTGTTCGTACTGAAGAACTTCGCCTTCACCTCATGGGAGCAGCGGCCCTACCTGTTTCGTTTTCGCCACAACCGTCCGATCACCGGCGGCATCGACTACATGCGGCAGAACTTCACCTTCATGCCGATGCGCAATGCGCAGGGCGAGGTCGAGGCCGTGGTGGTCACGCTGCTCGACGCCACCGATTCGGCGATCTACCAGACCATGATGCAGGCGGCGATGCGCAAGCTGGAGGAAAGCTCCAACCGCGACGGCCTCACCGGTGTATTCAACCGCCGCTACATCGATACCCGGATCTTCGACGAGATCCAGCGCATCGGGCGCTACCAGGCGGCGCCGTTCAGCGTGGTGCTGCTCGACCTCGATCACTTCAAGCGCATCAACGACACCTATGGCCATCTCGCCGGTGACGAAGTGCTGCGCGAAGTGGCGCGGCGTGTGCTGCCCGGCCTGCGCGAGCCGGATGTGTTCGGTCGCTACGGCGGCGAGGAATTCATCCTGATCCTGCCGCAGACCGATCTGGAAGGCGCCCGCTCCGCGGCCGAGCGCATCCGTTTCGCCATCGGCGCCGAAGCCATCGTCTGCGGCGAGCAGCATATCCAGGTGACCGCCAGTCTGGGCGTCGCCTCGTTCCTGCCACCGTTCTCCAGCGCCGCCGAAGTCACCCAGGCTGCCGACGAGGCCCTGTACCAATCGAAACATAACGGCCGCAATCGCGTCAGTGTCTATCCGGCGCAACAGTCGCAAACCGGCTGAAGCCGCGCCGTTGGCCGAGGCGACCGCCGGTAGCGCGTAGCAAGGCCGCTGATTCCCTTGGGTTATTCCTCCTCCACCCTCCGTTTTGACGGCTGATCCTTTGGCGGCACATGCCAGGGGCATTCCGGCCGTCGCAAGCCCGCGTCTATAACGAACTGTCGGCTTCGAGCACTCGAACTTTCCGTATCGAGTTTGCCTAAAACAAGCAGCTTGCCTTCGTACCACGCCGCTGGAGGTGCCTCATGGATATCTTCAACCACTTTTCCTCGCGCTATGAACGTACCCGGGAAGAGGAGTTGTCCCTCAAGGAGTATCTGGAGCTGTGCAAACGCGACCCGGCGGCCTATGCCTCCGCGGCCGAGCGCATGCTGATGGCGGTGGGCGAGCCCGAGATGATCGACACTCGCCTCGATTCGCGCCAGTCGCGCATCTTTCAGAACAAGGTGATCCGGGTCTACCCGGCATTCCGCGAGTTCTACGGCATGGAGGAGGTGATCGAGCAGGTGGTCTCGTACTTCCGTCACGCCGCGCAGGGGCTGGAGGAAAAGAAGCAGATCCTCTACCTGCTGGGCCCGGTGGGCGGCGGTAAAAGCTCGATCGCCGAAAAGCTCAAGGAGCTGATGGAACACGTGCCGTTCTACTGCCTGAAGGGCAGCCCGGTCCACGAATCGCCGCTGGGCCTGTTCAACGTGGACGAGGACGGTGACATCCTGGAGCAGGAATACGGCATCCCGCGTCGTTACCTGCGCACCATTCCCAGCCCGTGGGCGGTGAAACGCTTGCAGGAATACGGCGGCGACATCGATCAGTTCCGCGTGGTGAAGCGTTACCCGTCGGTATTGCGGCAGGTGGCCGTCGCCAAGACCGAGCCGGGCGACGAGAACAACCAGGACATCTCCTCGCTGGTCGGCAAGGTGGATATCCGCAAGCTGGAAAAATATGCGCAGGACGACCCCGACGCCTACAGCTATTCCGGCGGCCTGTGCCTGGCCAACCAGGGCCTGCTGGAATTCGTCGAGATGTTCAAGGCGCCGATCAAGGTGCTGCACCCGCTGCTGACCGCCACCCAGGAAGGCAACTTCAAGGGCACCGAAGGCTTTGGCGCCATTCCGTTCGACGGCATCATCCTGGCGCACTCCAATGAATCGGAATGGAAGCAGTTCCGTAACAACCGCAACAACGAAGCCTTCCTCGACCGCATCTACATCGTGAAGGTGCCGTATTGCCTGCGGGTGACCGAGGAGATCCGCATCTACGACAAGCTGGTCCGCAACTCCTCGCTGGCCGACGCGCCATGCGCCCCCGGCACCTTGAAGATGATGGCGCAGTTCTCGGTGCTTTCGCGGCTGAAAGAGCCGGAAAACAGCAGCATCTTCTCCAAAATGCAGGTGTACGACGGCGAAAACCTCAAGGATGTCGACCCCAAGGCCAAGTCGATCCAGGAATACCACGACTTCGCCGGCGTCGACGAGGGCATGACCGGGCTGTCCACGCGCTTCGCCTTCAAGATACTCTCCAAGGTGTTCAACTTCGACCACCAGGAAGTGGCGGCCAACCCGGTGCACCTGCTGTACGTGCTGGAGCAGAGCATCGAGCGCGAGCAGTTCCCGCAGGAGACCGAGCAGCGCTACATCAGCTACCTCAAGGAATACCTGGCGCCGAAGTACGTCGAATTCATCGGCAAGGAGATCCAGACTGCCTACCTCGAGAGCTACTCCGAATATGGGCAGAACATCTTCGACCGCTACGTGACCTTTGCCGACTACTGGATCCAGGATCAGGAATACCGCGACCCGGATACCGGCGAGGCGTTCGACCGCAATGCCTTGAACAACGAGCTGGAAAAGATCGAAAAGCCGGCGGGCATCTCCAACCCCAAGGACTTCCGCAACGAGATCGTCAACTTCGTGCTGCGCGCGCGCGCCAACAACGCCGGCAAGAACCCGGCTTGGACCAGCTACGAAAAGCTGCGCACCGTGATCGAGAAGAAGATGTTCTCCAACACCGAGGAACTGCTGCCGGTCATCTCGTTCAACGCCAAGGCCAGCGCCGAGGAACAGAAGAAGCACGAGGACTTCGTCAACCGCATGGTCACCAAGGGCTACACCGCCAAGCAGGTGCGCCTGCTGTGCGAGTGGTACCTGCGGGTGCGCAAATCGTCGTAGCGCAAGCGTAGGATGAAAACAGGCGGCGAGGGCAGGGGAGCCCCGCGCCGCCACCTCGCCCCGCCTTACAGGAAACGCACCATGTTCCATCTGATCGATCGGCGGCTGAATGGCAAGAACAAATCCGCGGTGAATCGCGAGCGCTTCCTCAAGCGCTTCAAGGGACAGATCAAGGAAGCGGTCACCCGCGCGGTCAAGGATCGCTCCATCACCGACATCGAGCGCGGCGAAAAGGTGTCCATCCCGGTGAAGGACATCAACGAACCCACCTTCGGCCATGCGCAGGGCGGGGTGTGGGAACGCGTGTTTCCCGGCAACAAGGAATACCTCAAGGGCGACGAGTTCGAGCGCCCGCAGAGTGGCGGCGGCGGGGGCGGCAGCGGTGGGGCCGGCGACGGTGGCGAAGGCCAGGACGACTTCGTGTTCGAGCTGACGCGCGAGGAATTCCTCAACTTCTTCTTCGACGACCTGGAACTGCCCAACCTGATCAAGACCCAGCTCCAGCAGACCACCACCTTCAAGCCGATGCGCGCCGGCTTCACCAGTGACGGCACCCCCACCAACATCCACGTGTTGCGCAGCCTGCGCGGCGCACTGGGGCGGCGCATCGCGCTGTCGGCCACCCCGCTCGACGACCTGAACGCCGCACAGGAGCAATTGGACGAACTGCTGGAAACCTGCGACGAGCACGATCCTGCGGTGCTCGCCCTGATGACCGAGATTCGCGAGCACAAGGCGCGGCTGGCGCACATCCCGTGGATCGATCCGTTCGACCTGCGTTACAGCAACCGCGTGCGCGTGCCCAACCCCACCACCCAGGCGGTGATGTTCTGCGTGATGGACGTATCGGGCTCGATGGACGAAACCAAGAAGGATATCGCCAAGCGTTTCTTCATCCTGCTCTACCTGTTCCTGGAGCGCGCCTACGAGAAGATCGAAGTGGTGTTCGTGCGCCATCACACCCAGGCATTCGAAGTGAACGAAGACGAGTTCTTCCACGCCCGCGACACCGGCGGCACCGTGGTGTCGTCCGCCCTCAAGCTGGTGAAGAAGATCATCCTGGAGCGCTATCCCAGCAACGACTGGAACATCTACGTGGCGCAGGCCTCGGACGGCGACAACTGGGATTCGGATTCGCCCGCCTGCCGCGAGCTGTTGGCCAACGACATCCTGCCGCTGCTGCAGTACTACGCCTACGTCGAGATCACCGAGGGAGAGCCGCAGAACCTGTGGTACGAGTACGAGCGCGTCGCCGCGCAGCACCGCCACTTCACCATGCGGCGCATCCGCGAAGCCGGCGAAATCTGGCCGGTGTTCCGCGACCTGTTCAAGAAGGCCGGCCTGGGCGAGCGCAGCGCGGCCTGACGCGCCCTGTCCCAGCCGCCATCCAATTGCCGCGGAGGTAGCCCATGACCCGCCTCGCCCACACCGATCAGGCCCAGCAACCGTTGTCGACCGGCTCCGAATGGACCTTCGAGCTGATCCAGCGCTACTACGACGAGATCGCGCGCATCGCCGCCGACTTCGGCCTGGACACCTATCCCAACCAGCTGGAGATCATCTCCGCCGAACAGATGATGGATGCCTACGCCTCGGTGGGCATGCCGGTGATGTATCACCACTGGAGCTACGGCAAGCACTTCCTCGCCACCCAGAAGCACTACCAGCGCGGCGCGATGGGCCTGGCCTACGAGATCGTGATCAACTCCAACCCCTGCATCGCCTACCTCATGGAAGAAAACACCATGACCATGCAGGCGCTGGTGATCGCCCACGCCGCCTTCGGCCACAACAGCTTCTTCAAGGGCAACTACCTGTTCCGCACCTGGACCGAGGCCGACGCCATCATCGACTACCTGGTGTTCGCCAAGCACTACATCGCCGAATGCGAGGCGCGTCATGGCGAAGACAAGGTGGAAGAACTGCTCGACTCGTGCCACGCGCTGATGAACTACGGCGTGGACCGCTACAAGCGGCCGCAGAAACTGTCGCTGGCGCAGGAGCGCGCGCGGCTGGCCGAGCGCGAGGAATACCAGCAATCGCAGGTGAACACCCTGTGGCGCACCATTCCGCGCTTGATGGAAGAGCGCGAACAGGCCCAGCAGACGCCGCGCTTTCCCGACGAACCACAGGAAAACCTGCTGTATTTCATCGAGAAGTTCGCCCCCTTGCTCGAACCGTGGCAGCGCGAACTGGTGCGCATCGTGCGCAAGATCGCGCAGTATTTCTATCCGCAACGGCAGACGCAGGTGATGAACGAAGGCTGGGCCACCTTCTGGCACTACACACTGATGAACCGGCTGTACGACGAGGGCTTGCTGACCGACGCCGCGATGTTCGAATTCCTGCACAGTCACACCAACGTGATCGCGCAACCCGGCGTCGACAGCCCGTACTTCAACGGCATCAACCCCTACGCGCTGGGCTTTGCCATGTATCGCGACATCCAGCGCATCTGCACCGAGCCCACCGACGAAGACCGGCAATGGTTCCCGCAACTGGCGGGCAGCGACTGGCGCCAGGCGCTGGATTTCGCCATGCGCAACTTCAAGGACGAAAGCTTCATCGCGCAATACCTTTCGCCCAAGCTGATCCGCGATTTCCACCTGTTCGCCATCCTGGACGACGACCAGAACGCCCGGCTCAAGGTCTCGGCGATCCACGACGACGCCGGCTACGCGGACATCCGGCGCAAGCTGGCCGAACAGTACAACCTGGCCGCGCGCGAGCCCAACATCCAGGTCTACGAAGTGAACACCCGCACCGACCGCGCGCTGACCCTGCGGCACTACCAGTACCAGCGCCGCCCGCTGGCCAACAGCGTGCACGAAGTCCTCAAGCACGTGGCACGGTTGTGGGGCTTCACCGTCAAGCTGGAAAGCGTGGACGAAGAGGGCAGGGTGATCCTTACGTATGATTGCAAGGTTGAAAAACGTCACGGCCAGTGATGGCCGTATGCTCCACCTGGTTCTTGCTGGGTAGATATCGGATTTCCTGTCTTCCAACCGCGCCGTTGCCACATGGCGTAGGACAGCCTGCGCTTGAGGTCGTACTGGTTTTCTAGGACTTTCGTGAGGGCTCTAGCCTTCTTTTTTCCGTTCGGGCCAGTAAGGAAACTCACCCGCCAACTCGCCAGCGTGGTGAAAATGCTTACCGCGCATACCAAACGGCAGCCTGTTGGGACGAAACCAACCTTGGTCGCTAGGTGAGGCTTGCAGCAAAGAGGTTGCTGCGCAGTGCACTCGATTATTCAGCTTTGGTCTTCGGCTAGAATGCCTCCAGCCCATATCCCACAGGATCGCCATGCTTCTCGACGCCACCCTGGCTGCCGCCCACTTCATCGCCATCTTCATGTTGATCACCTTCCTCTCCATCGAAACCGTGCTGTGCAAGCGCGACTGGATGCCGGGGGCGGCGGCGCGGTTGGCGCGGTATGACCTGCTGTACTTCCTGATGGCGATGCTGGTGCTGGCCACCGGCTTGCTGCGGCTGTTCCTGGGCGCGCACGGCAAGGATTTCCTGCTGGCCAATCCCGTCTTCCACGCCAAGATCACCGTGTTCGTGTTGATCGCCGCGGTGTCCATCTACCCGACCCGCCGGTTCCAGGCGTGGCGCAAGGCGGCGCGGCTCGATGCCGGGTTTGTGCCGCCGCCGGACGACCTGAAGCGCGTGCGCACCTGCCTGATGGTGGAAACGCACCTGATCGTGCTGATGCCGATCTTCGGCGCGTTGATGGCGCGTGGCGTCGGGTTGTAACGCCAGCCCCTTTGCCGGGCCGGAGGCTCCCGCGTCGCCGCCGGCCTGTTCGCCAATCCCGAACAATTCGATCCAGCGCACGGCGCCGGATTTCATGCCAAGGTGCTGGTACGCCTTCCTCGAATCGACCGCCATGACGCTGACCACCTTGTTGCTCTACCTCTTCGCCTGTTTTGCCGTCACGGTGATGCCGGGGCCGACCATGTTGCTGGCCTTGACCAATGGCGCGTCGCGCAACCATCGCGTGGTGCTGGGCGGCATGCTCGGCGCAGCGTTGTCGGATCTGCTGCTGATCGGCGCCGTTGCCATCGGCCTGGGCGCGCTGCTGGCGGCGTCGGAGCAACTGTTCTCGCTGGTGAAATGGCTGGGCAGCGCCTACCTGCTGTGGCTGGCCTGGCAACTGTGGCGCAGCCCGGTCGCCCTGCCGGTGGCGGGCACTCCGGGCGGCGTCTCGGCGCGGCGTGCCTTCACCCGCAGCCTGCTGGTGGCGTTGTCCAATCCCAAGGGACTGCTGTTCTTCTCGGCGTTCCTGCCGCAGTTCATCGACACCGCCGCACCGCAGGCCGCGCAATACCTCACGCTGGCGCTGGCCACCGCGTTGCTCGATGTCGCGGTGATGGGCGGTTATGCCTTGGGCGGTGCGCAGGCCGCGCGGTTGTTGTCGACGCGTTGGCTGCGCCATCTGAATCGCGGTTGCGCCGCCATGCTGGTGTCGCTGGCCGGATTGCTGGCGGCCTACCGCCACGCCAGCCGCTGAGCCGGTCGCCGCCCATCCGGGCCATACCGCGTCCTGGAACGATCGTTCTATAATCGGCGACGCATCGTCCAAACCCGGACGATGACCGCCGGTTGTCGTCATGCCCGCTCCACTGCCTGATCCGTTCTACTACCTCGCCAACTTTGAAACCGTGCTGCGCTGGATCGCCCAGCGCTACGACGACCTGTTGTCCACCGAAGAGCGTGCTTTCCTGGCCGCATTTCCCGGGTTGCCCAGGCCGGCGCGCGCGCTGCTGGTGCGGATGGCGATGCGCAAGGGCGAGCTGTTCCGCGCCAGCCGGCTGCGTTACGACGAGATCGGCTGCCCGCGCGCCGCCGCCGCACCGCTGCTGGCGTTGGGCTGGGTCGACGCCCGACCGGCACTGTCGCTGGACGAACTGTTCGGCCTGCTGACCAAGCCCGAGCTGGCCGGCGCGCTGGCGCCGCCCCCCGGCGGCCTGCGCAAGTCCGATTGGCTGGCGGCCTTGCAGCAGGCCGCACCGTCCCCCCGCACCTTGGCCGACTGGGCGCCCGCCCTGGACGACATCGCCTACCGCGTCACCGTGACCGACCTGTGCGAGCGGCTGCGGCTGATGTTCTTCGGCAACCTGCGGCAGGACTGGTCCGAGTTCGTGCTGGCCGACCTCGGCATCTATCGCTACGAAAGCGTGCCGTTGGATCATGACTCGCGCGGTTTCCAGCAGCGGCAGGACATCGACGACGCCATGCAACTGGCGCAGGCCCGCCAAGCATTGCGCGACGGCGCGGCGTTGCCCGACGTGCTGGCGCAGGTGCCGCCGGCGCGTTCAGCCAACGGGTGGCTGAGCGGGCGGCGCGCGCGCCTGCTGTTCCAGGTGGCGCAGCAGCACGAACGCCAGGGCGAGTGGGACGACGCGCTGGCGCTGTACCGCACCTGCGGCCACCCCGGCGCGCGGGCGCGCGTGGTGCGCGTGCTGGAACGCGCCGGCCGGGTGCAGGAATCCTGTGCGCTGGCTGAGGTCGCGCTGGCCGCCCCCGAGGGCGAGGCCGAGCGCCAGCAATTGCTGCGCGTGCTGCCGCGCCTGTGGCGCAGCCTGGGCCGCCCGGTGGCGCGCGCCGCCAAGGCCGGCGCGGTCGAGGAACTGGCACTCAGGCTGCCGCGGCCCGCCCTGCCGTATCCGGTGGAATTCGCAGTGCGCGATCATCTGGCGCAAGCCGATGCGCCGACGTTCTACGTGGAGAACGGCCTGATCGGTTCGCTGTTCGGCCTGCTGTGCTGGCCGGCCATCTTCGCTCCCGTGGCCGGCGCCTTCTTCCACCCGTTCCACCACGGCCCGGCCGACCTCGCCAGCGCGGATTTCCACTCCCGCCGCCGCGCGCTGTTCGACGATTGCCTGGCGCAACTGGACGACGGCCGCCATCGCGACACCATCCGTGCCACCTGGCGCGCCAAGCAGGGCATCCAGTCGCCGTTCGTGCATTGGGGGCTGCTCGACGAGGCGCTGCTCGACCTGGCGTTGCACTGCCTGCCGCCGCAGCATTTGCGGCGCTGCTTCGAGCGCATCCTGCAGGACGTCACCGTCAACGCCGCCGGCCTGCCGGACCTGATCCAGTTCTGGCCGGCGGAAGGCCGCTATCGCATGATCGAGGTGAAGGGGCCGGGCGACCGCCTGCAGGACAACCAGTTGCGCTGGCTGGCGTATTTCACCGAACACCGCCTGCCGGTGGCGGTGTGCTACGTGCAATGGGCCGACTGCGAGGCCATGGTCCCGGGCGCGGCGGTGCCGTCGTGAGCGACGCCCCGGTCACCGCACCGCGCTATACCGTCGCGGTGCGCGCCCTGTGCGAATTCGGCGCCAAGCGGGGCGACCTGGACCTGCGCTTCACCCCGGCGCCGACCGCGCAGGAAGGCATCGCCGGCCATGCCACCGTCGCCGGGCGTCGCCGTGCCGGCTACCAGCGCGAGGTGGCGCTGCACGGCGAATACGGCTCGCTGCTGGTGCGCGGTCGCGCCGACGGCTATGACCCGCAGCACCAGCGTTTGGAGGAGATCAAGACCTATCGCGGCGACTTCCAGCGCATTCCCGACAACCATCGCGCGCTGCACTGGGCGCAGGCCAAGGTGTACGGCTGGCTGCAATGCCAGGCGCTGGCGTTGCCGCGTATCGAACTGGCGCTGGTGTACTTCAACATCGTCACCCAGAAGGAAACCGTGCTGGCCGAAAGCTACGAGGCCGGTGAATTGCGCAGCTTCTTCGAGGCGATCTGCGCCGGGTTTCTCGACTGGGCCGAGCGCGAGCTGGCGCACCGCGCGGCGCGCGACGATGCGCTGGGCGCGCTGGCGTTCCCGTATCCCGAATTCCACGCCGGCCAGCGCCAGTTGGCCGAGGCCGTGTACAAGGCCGCCAGCACCGGGCGCTGCCTGCTGGCGCAGGCGCCCACCGGCATCGGCAAGACGCTCGGCACGCTGTTCCCGCTGCTGAAGGCGTTTCCCGCCCGGCGACTGGACAAGCTGTTCTTCCTGCCCGCCAAGACCTCCGGCCGCCGCCTGCCGCTGGATGCGCTGGCGCAGTTGCGCGGCGCCGGCCTGCCACTGCGGGTGCTGGAGCTGGTGGCGCGCGACAAGGCGTGCGAACACCCGGACAAAGCCTGCCACGGCGAGAGCTGCCCGCTGGCGCAGGGCTTTTACGACCGCCTGCCCGCCGCGCGCGAAGCCGCGCTGGCCGAAGGCTGCATGGATCAGGCGGCGGTGCGCGCCGCCGCCGCGGCCCACCAGGTGTGCCCGTACTACCTGAGCCAGGAACTGGCGCGCTGGAGCGACGCGGTGGTGGGCGATTACAACTACTACTTCGACATCACCGCGCTGCTGCACGGGCTGACTGTTGCCAACCAGTGGCGCGTCGGCGTGCTGGCCGACGAAGCGCACAACCTGCTGGAACGCGGCCGTTCCATGTACAGCGCCGAGCTGGATCAACGCGAGTTGCAGGCATTGCGCAAGGCCGCGCCCAAGCCGGTGAAATCCGCGCTGGACCGCCTCAACCGCGCCTGGAACGCGCTGCACGATGCCGAGGGCGCGCCGTATCGCGTGCTGCCCGCCGTGCCCGACGCCTTCCAGAACGCCTTGCAACGCGCCGGTGCCGCCGTCATCGACTACCTGACCGAACACCCGGCCCAGATCGACGGGGCCTTGCAGCGTTTCTACTTCGATGCCATGCACTTCGCGCGGTTGACCGACGTGTTCGGCGAGCATTCGCTGTTCGACGTCACCCGGCAACCCGGCTCCGGCCAGCGCCAGTACGCCCGGCTGTGCCTGCGCAACGTGGTGCCGGCGCCGTTCCTGGCGCAACGCTTCGCCGACGCGCACTGCGCGGTGCTGTTCTCCGCCACGCTCAGCCCGGCCGCCTTCTACGCCGACACCCTGGGCCTGCCGCCCTCCACCGTGACGATTGACGTGGCGTCGCCGTTCCGCGCCGAGCAGCTGGCGGTGCGCCTGGCCGGGCATATCTCCACCCGCTATCCCGACCGCGCCCGCTCGCTGGCGCCGATCGCCGCCTTGATCGCCGCGCAGTACCGCCGCCAGCCGGGCAACTACCTGGCATTCTTCAGCAGCTTCGAATACCTGCAACAGGCGCTGGCGCAGTTCCAGTCCGGGCAGCCGGACATCCCCGTCTGGGCGCAATCGCGCGGCATGGACGAACGCGCGCAGCACGAATTCCTGGCGCGTTTCGTCGCCGACGGGCAGGGCATCGGCTTCGCCGTGCTGGGAGGCGCCTTCGCCGAAGGCATCGACCTGCCGGGGCGCCGCCTGATCGGCGCCTTCATCGCCACCCTGGGCCTGCCGCAACTGAACCCGGTGAACGAACAGATCATGCAGCGCATGCAGGCGATCTTCGGCGCTGGCTACGACTACACCTACCTCTATCCGGGCTTGCAGAAAGTGGTGCAGGCCGCCGGCCGGGTGATCCGCAGCCGCGACGACCAGGGCGTGGTCTACCTGATCGACGACCGCTTCACCCGCCGCCAGGTGCGCGACCTGCTGCCGACCTGGTGGCAGGTGGAATCGCTTGCGGAATGAGGGATAGATCAAACCCCAAATCTTGAACCACAGAGGACACAGAGAGCACAGAGCGTCACAGAGAAAGGCAAACCCGACCCCGGCAGCAGGCGCACGCCCGGTTCGATCGGTTTTCTCTGTGGAACTCCGTGTTCTCTGTGCTCTCTGTGGTTCAAGATTTGGGGTTTGGTTTTCGGTTTTCGCCGGCCTTCAAGGCAGAAACGGCGCCGGGTCGATGGCGTTGCCTTTGTAGCGCAGTTCGAAGTGCAGCATCACCCGGTCGGCGCCGCTGTCGCCCATGGTGGCGATGCGCTGTCCCTGCTTGACCGCTTCGCCTTCGCGTACCAGCAGCGATTCGTTGTGGGCATAAGCGGTCAGGTAATCCTCGTTGTGCTTCACGATCACCAGTCGGCCATAGCTGCGGATGCCTTCGCCGACGTACACCACCTTGCCGGCGGCGGCCGCGACCACCGCGCTGCCGCGCGTGCCGGCATAGTTGATGCCCTTGTTGCGATTGCCGTCGAAGCGGTCCGCCACCTTGCCTTGCGCCGGTTGCACCAGCTTGATCGCCGGGGCCCTGGGCGCGGGCGTCGGGGTCGGCCTGGGGGATGGCGCCGGGCGTGACGGCGTGGGGGAGGGGCGCGTCGGGGTGGCACTGCCGGGCGGCGTTACCCGCAACAACTGTCCGGCGTTGATCGCGGTCGGGTCCTTCAGGTTGTTCCAGCGGCTCAGCTCCGCCACGCTGCGACCGTGGTTGCGGGCGATGCGGTACAGCGTATCGCCCGGCTTGACGCGGTAGTAGCCCTGGCCGGCCGCCGGCGCATCGGGCGTGCTGCCACAGGCGGTCAGCAGCGCGATGAACGTCAGGCAGAGCAGGGATCGGCGGCAGCGCATGCGAGGAATTCTTCCGGTCAGCAACAGCCTGGATTCTAGCGGCCCGACCCGCCGACGCGCAGGCGAATCTTGCACGTTGCGGCACGCAAATCGCCTTTCGCAAGAGGGAAGGTCCGCGCTTTTTGGCAGTAGATGTCACCTTCGTTGCAAACATGCTTTGCAATAACAAATATATTTGTTTTAACATTACAAATGTTATTGCAATAAGGTTGCTGGTGAGCCGAGCCATGAATAGCTATACCGAACGCCTGTCCTGGGCGATGAACGAATTGCCCCAGGCGCAGGGCCGCCCCGCCGTGGGGCAGACCGAACTGGCGCGCGCGGTGAACGTGAAGCCGCAGTCGATCCAGTACCTGTGCGACGCGCGCAACCAGGCCAAGGGCAGCCGCCAGACCGCCGCCATCGCGCGTTACCTGGGCGTGTCGGCCGACTGGCTGGCAACCGGCGCCGGTGCGCCGCTGGGCGCCCAGCCCGCGCAGAACGGCATGCCCAACGTGGCGGCGGTGCCGCCGCGCCCGCTGGCGGTGTGGGACAATGAGGACGAGCTGGATCCGGATGTCTACGTGTTCATCCCCCGGCTCGACGTGAAGGCGGCATGTGGCTCGGATGGCAAGGTGATGTGGGAAATCGATCAGGAAGGGCAACGCAACGCGTTCCGCCGGCGCTGGGCCGAGCGGCTGGGCATCCGCCCCGACAACTCGGCCACCATCGTCGCCGAGGGCGACAGCATGGAGCCGCGCATCTGCGATGGGGACAGCCTGGTGGTCGATTACAAACAGACCACCATCCAGGACGGCAAGATCTACGCGCTGAGCTGGCAGGGCGAATTCTTCGTGAAGCGGCTCTACAAGGAGCCGGGCGGCGTGGTGGTGCTGCACTCGGACAACGAGGCCAAATACCCCGCGCGGCGCTTGCTGCCTGAGCATCTGGCCGAGCTGGAGATCATCGGCCGCGTGGTCGCGGTCAGCGGCGGCGTCTGAACCACCTCCCCTGCAACAACCCGCCGCGAGGCGGGTTTTTTGTTGCCCAGCGACGGCTTGCCGCCGATCTGATTACAAATATATCTGTTGACCGTGTGACTCGTTGTTTGTAGAATGGACTCAACTGATCTGTAGGAGCGGTTGGTAAAACCCCGCGCAGCTGGCGCTGGCAAGACGCGCGAAACATAGGCAATACAAGGCATACGACAGCGCGGCGCCGCCGGAAGGGTTTTGTCCTCCGCGCTGAAGGCAGTGCCCGACGCGGCCGACCGGCTGCATCGATCCCAAGTCCGTCGCTCCGCCAGCGACGGCATATGGCCCGCGCCGACAGCGGGTGTCATCAACATTTGAAGATTCGAAATCTTGAAAGGATGGGCTAAACGCCACCAGCCATGGTCAGCGTTGCGGGGACGTCGTCGCCGCGAGAAACGACCGGGCTGTCATTCATGGATTGCACAGGAGTGAGCGGAATGAAAATGGAATCGTTCGATTTGAGCGGGATGCCGTCGTGGACCCCGCAAATGGCCGAATTGCCCGATACGGTGCAGGAAATCGCCGTGGTGGTCGGATTGCCCAATGCGATGAAAATGGTCAAGCAATATGGCGGCACCTCGCTGCATATCCCGCAGGGCAAGCACCGATTGGGCCGCTCGCGCTACGACGAATTGGCCGCCCTGATCGGTGGCGAGGAAATCCAGCGCCTGGCCGATCATTTCCGTGGCTGCGATGCCGTCTATATTCCGCGTTGCGCCCGCATCCTGCGCGCGGTGCGCGACGAAGCGATCCGCCGCGAATTCGACGAATACACCCGCGAGGAATCGGCCAACCGCGCCGTCACCAAGCTGGCGCGCGATCACGACCTGTGCGAGCGCCGGGTGTGGGAAATCCTGAAAAGCTGATTCGGCTCCGCTCGATCCGCTGGTGGATTCAGTCGGCTGATCCCGACTCATCTTGTCTGCCTCGTTCATCGAGGAGGCCCGGCCTTGGCCGGGTTTTTTTCGCGGCAATTGGATGGTCCATCCCCCAAAAACCACTGAACCATTGCAGGCCAATCCTCCGGGCGGCAATGCGCTTAAATGATCGATGCCAGAGAATGGAAGTGAGATGGATCACGTCGGGTCGGATTTTTCTTTTGAATTAATTTGGTGAATTGGCTGGTAAAACTACTTCGGTCATTGCCGGTAGATCGAAAACGTAGGGCAATCTATGGAAGACAACATCAAACGCCTATTGGGTGTGGAAATCGATACCCGTATCAATCTGGGAGAAATCTGTTCGGCGATTTGCATCATGGCCGGGCTGGTCTGGTTTGCCGCCGGCATCGAAAAGCGCGTGGCGCTGGTGGAGCAGCAATTGAGCATGCAGCAGGCGCAGCAGCGCGAGCGCGACGAGCGCCAGGATCGGCAGGTGGCCGAAAGCCTGGCGCTGCTCAAGAGCGACCTGGGCGAGATCAAGGGCAGCGTCAACCGGCTGGTGGATCGCGAGCTGGATCGCCGCAGTGGCAAGTGAACCGGCGCCGCGGATCGCGGCGCCCATCGAGGAGCAACATATGAAGGAATTCTGGAATCGGGAACTGAAGCCGGATCTGGCGCGGCTGGCCTTGCTGGCCGTGGTGCTGGTGGCGTTGCTGGCGCTGGCCGGCTGGTCCGAGGCGGCGCGTTTTGGGTTGGACGGGGTCGGCTATTTCGCGGCGATGCTGGCGCTGGTGTTCGGGTTGTCGCACGTGCTGACGCGCACCATCGTGCCGCGCGTGGGTGTGCAGCGCATGGCGCAGCGCGCGGCGATCCACCCGTTGGGCGCGGCGGTGGTCTACGCCAGCACGCTGGCGTTCCGGCTGGGTGTGGCGGCGCTGCTGGTATGGTTGCTGGCGCCGCGCGCGCTGGCGGCGGAACTGCCGGACAACGCCCGACGCAACCTGCCGATCCTGGTCGAGGAGCAGGCGCGATGGTGGCCGGCGCTGCGCACGCCGTCGGTGCTGGCGGCGCAGGTGGAGCAGGAAACCTGCGCCAGCCTGCATTCCGCCGCGTGCTGGAACGAGCGCGCCGAATTGAAGACGAGTCGCGAATACGGCTTCGGTCTCGGCCAGTGCACCACCGCCTACCGCGCCGACGGCAGCGAGCGCTTTTCCTGCCACGGTGAGTTGCGCGCGCGCCATCCGGAGGCGCTGGCGATGTGGAGTTGGCGCAATCGCTACGATGCGCGGCTGCAACTGCGCGCGTTGGTGTTGCAGGACAAAGCGTTGCACGCCGCGACGGCGCGCCATGCGGCCACGGAACAGGATGCGTTGGCGTTCATGCTGAACCAGTACAACGCCGGCCCCGGCATGCTGGCGAAGAGCCGCGCCGATTGCGCCCGCCGTGCCGGGTGTGATCCCGGTCGCTGGTTCGGCCACGTGGCCCGCGCGGCGGGGCCGAGCAAGACCGCCGGCTACACGCGCAGTTTTTACGCCATCAGCCGCGAATACGTGCACAACGTGCTGGCAGTGCGCCGCGCCCGCTATGCCTTCCTGGACGCCTGACATGAGTGCGTGCCTGAGGATGTGGCGGCGGGGATCGGCCTGGTGGTGGCGTCGCGGCGACGCCACGCGCTGGGCGTGGCTGGCGGCGGGCTCGGTGTCGCCGGGGGCCTGGCGGCGCGGCATGGCGCTGGCGTGGCTCGGCGAGCCTGCCGACCGGGGGGCGATGCGATGAGCACGCGCCGCCAATGGTTGCTGGCTGCGATGGCGGTGCTGCTGCCGGCCTTGCTGGGCGGCTGGTGCGGCTATTGGCTGGCGGCCGCGTCGAAACCGCCACTGGAGGAGGCCCGGCCGTTGCAGCGTCAGGGCGATGGCAGCGTGATCGCGGCCCGGGCGCTGTCGGCCGACCCCGGACCGCCGCCGCATCGCCTGCCACCGGGTGCCAGGGAGGAACGCCGCGTGGCGGTGACGGTGCAGCCGGCGCGGGTGACGCCGGTGCCCGACGCCAGTGGCGTGCCGTGGTGCGATTGCCCGCCGGTCACGGTCGATCTCAGCCTGGTGCAGCTCGGCGACGGTCGGCGGGTGGTCGCCAGTTCGCGGGATGGCGTGGTGCTGGATGCGCTGGACATCCCCATCGAGCCGTTGCCGATCGCGCCGACGCTGGCGTGGGCCGCCGGCTTGAGTTATGGTGCGCGCGGCGAAGTAGGCGCCTGGGTCGAACGCGATCTGTCCCGGCTGCGGCTGGGCGTGGATGTGGAACAGGATCGCCAGGACCAATGGACCGCGCGGTTGCGGCTGGGGTGGCGCTTCTAGCCCGACTCCGGCCGACGCCCGGCCCCGCAGGATCGGAGATTTCCCGATCCCAAACGAATGGATTGCGACTATGGTCAATGCCAACCGCATTCAATTCGTCGGGGGGCGTGGCAGGCGCCGGATTTGTCTGCGACAGGTCAAGCTCCTTTTGATTTGTGCCCTGGGGCGGCGCACCGCGTCTGTCGTTGCTCGGTATAATGCGGCGCTTGTCAGGAGCAACCGTCGACAATCGTCGTGCTGATTGATCGATTGCCACGGTTCCCATAGCAAGCATGCCGGAAAACCAAGCAACGAGCGTCGCGTAGCCGGGGGTATCAAATACGCTTATGCGATCGACTTACTTGAATTTTCAGTGGTCTGCATCGAGCAGAGTCTCCGTAGTTAAATGGATATAACGAGCCCCTCCTAAGGGCTAGTTACAGGTTCGATTCCTGTCGGGGACGCCAGCGAGCGAGTATTCAGATACATGCGTAAGGATGTTTCCGGGCCCATCGGACCCTTCGTTTCCACGGCGCGCAGCACCAGCGTCGTCATGCCGATGCCCCGCATTCCTTCCCGGCTGGCAGCTCTGCCCACCCCCGAATACACAATCGAATAGATCGACAGGAGCAAAACCTATGATTCGCAGCACCAAGATCGTTGCTACGCTCGGCCCGGCATCCAGCGATGCCGCCACGCTGGAACGCCTGGTCGCGGCCGGTGTGAACATGGTCCGGCTGAATTTCTCCCACGGCACCGCGCAGGATCACCTGGACCGCGCCGCCCTGGTCCGCGAAATCGCCCGCAAGGCCAACCGCGCGCTGGCCGTGCTGGTCGACCTGCAAGGGCCCAAGATCCGCGTGGGCAAGTTCGAGAAGAACAAGATCGAACTGAAGAACGGCGCCAAGTTCATCCTCGATTCCAACTGCGAGATGGGCAACCTGGAACGCGTGGGCCTGGATTACAAGGAACTGCCGAACGACGTCGAGCCGGGCGCGATCCTGCTGCTGGACGACGGCCGCCTGGTGCTGGAAGTGACCGACGTGCTGGGCAGCGAGATCCACACCGTGGTGAAGGTGGGCGGCACGCTGTCGAACAACAAGGGCATCAACCGCCAGGGCGGCGGCCTGACTGCGCCGGCGCTGACCGCCAAGGACATGGAAGACATCAAGACCGCGGCCAAGCTGCATGCCGACTACGTCGCGGTGTCGTTCCCCAAGTCGGGCGCCGACATGTACATGGCCCGCACCCTGCTGCGCGCCGCCGGCAGCAAGGCGCTGCTGATCGCCAAGATCGAGCGCACCGAAGCCGTGGCCAACATGGAAGAGATCCTCGACGCTTCCGACGGCATCATGGTCGCCCGCGGTGACCTGGCGGTGGAAGTGGGCGACGCCGCCGTGCCGGCGCTGCAAAAGAAGATGATCAAGCTGGCTCGCCGCAAGAACAAGCTGACCATCACCGCCACCCAGATGATGGAATCGATGATCACCAGCCCGGTGCCGACCCGCGCCGAAGTGTCCGACGTGGCCAACGCCGTGCTCGACGGCACCGACGCGGTGATGCTGTCGGCCGAATCGGCCAGCGGCAAGTTCCCGGTGGAAACCGTCGAAGCCATGGTGCGCGTGTGTATCGAGGCCGAGAAGTCGGTGGACCGCAAGGTCAGCGACGAAGTGCTGGGCCAGGGCGACTTTAACCGCATCGACCAGAGCATCTCGATGGCCGCGCTGTTCGCCGCCACCCACCTGAACGTGCGCGCCATCGCCGCGCTGACCCAATCCGGGTCGTCGGCGCTGTGGATGAGCCGTTTCGTGTCCGGCGTGCCGATCTACGCGCTGACCCCCGAGTTCGATACCTACAGCCGCCTGGCGCTGTTCCGCGACGTGTTCCCGGTGATGCTGGCCAACGAGAACTCCGACCGCGAGAACCTGCTGGTCCGCGCCGAGGTCGAGATGCTGCGCCTGGGCATCGTGCAGAACGGCGACATCGTGATCTTCACCTTCGGTGACGTGGTCGGCATGGGCGGCGGCACCAACAGCATGAAGATCGTCAAGATCGGCGATCGCAAGCTGCGCTGAGCAAGCCTGCCCCGATGAAAGCCCCGGCCCTGGCCGGGGCTTTTTGCTTGGCGCGGCAGGGGGGCGACTCGCTACACTGGGCGGGTTGGCCGAATCGGCGGGCGAGCCCCGGCCACGGGCGAGCGCCGGGCCGCGAACGTCGGCGCTCCGCGCCGGTCATCCGCAAGCCGGCCGTTGCGAGCGGCCCATCGAACACAAGGAAAATGGCATGTCTGGTTTCGACTTCGATCTGTTTGTCATCGGCGGCGGCTCCGGCGGCGTGCGTGCCGCGCGCATCGCCGCGGGCCACGGCGCCAAGGTGGCGATCGCCGAGGAGGACCGCTTCGGCGGCACCTGCGTCAATCGCGGCTGCGTGCCGAAGAAGCTGATGGTCTACGCCAGCCGCTACCCGATGGAGGTCGCCAGCGCCGCCGCCTTCGGCTGGCAGGCGTCCGCCACCGGCTTCGACTGGAACACGCTGATCGGCAACAAGGATGTCGAGATCGAACGCCTGAACGGCATCTACCTGCGCAACGTCGAGGCGTCGGGCGTGACCGTGTTCGCCAGCCGCGCCACCGTAGTCGATCCGCATACGCTGCAACTGGCCGACGGCCGCAGCGTCACCGCCAGGGTGATCCTGGTGGCGGTCGGCGGCCACCCCGACCGCGGGCACGATTTTCCGGGGCGCGATCTGGCGATCACCTCGGACGACCTGTTCCACCTGCCGGCCCTGCCGCGCCGCACGCTGATCGTCGGCGGCGGCTATATCGCGGTGGAGTTCGCCGGCATCCTCGCCGGCCTGGGCAGCGACACCACCTTGCTCTACCGCGCCGAACACCTGTTGCGCGGCTTCGACGACGAACTGCGCCTGGCGCTGGAGGATGCCTATCGCCAGCGCGGCATCACGCTGCGGTCGCAAGCGCGGGTCGCGCGCATCGACCGAGCTGGCGCCGCCCTGACGGTCACACTGGAGGATGGCGGCACGCTGGACGTGGATTGCGTGCTGCTGTGCACCGGGCGGCGCCCCAACGTCGCCGGGCTGGGACTGGAAGCGGCCGGCGTGGAGTTGGACGACAAGGGTGCGGTGCGGGTCGACGCGCTGTCGCAGAGCAGCGTGCCGTCGATCTATGCCGTCGGCGACGTGACCAACCGCGTCAACCTGACTCCGGCCGCGATCCGCGAAGGGCAGGCGTTCGCCGATACCGTATTCGGCGGCAAGCCCACGCCGGTCGACCACGCCGTGGTGCCGACGGCGGTGTTCTCCACCCCGGAACTGGGCACCGTCGGCCTGACCGAGGCCAAGGCCCGCGAGCGTTTTCCGCAACTGAAGGTGTTCCGCTCCAGCTTCCGCCCGATGAAGGCGTCGCTGTCCGGCGGCAACGAGCGGGTGGTGCTGAAGTTGCTGGTCGACGGCGCGGACAGCGACCGCATCGTCGGCGCCCATATGCTGGGCGAGGGCGCGGGCGAATTGATCCAGTTGCTGGGCGTGGCACTGACCATGCGGGCCACTAAGGCGGATTTCGACCGCACGCTGGCGGTGCATCCCACCGTGGCGGAAGAATGGGTGACGCTGCGCACCGCGAGCTGAAATGGCAGGAGGACGATGAGGAAAGCAGGCCAGGACGCTTGCTTTCCTCACTTCCGCGACACATCCTCTGCACGCCTCACGCCTCACGCCTCACGCCTCACGCCTCACGCCTCACGCCTCACGCCTCACGCCTCACGCCTCACGCCTCACGCCTCACGCCTCACG
>NZ_KB895349.1 GCF_000374805.1 Chitiniphilus shinanonensis DSM 23277 | reverse complement strand
AATTTCAACGATTTTTCCCCCCTGATCAGTGCACGTAGAAACCTCGATCTGGGAAAAGGCCAATACCAGAATGTCTATGCGATCACGTGTGATGCCGATCCTGCGCTGGGTGGCGCCCATCTGCTGGTGGGCACCTATGAGGTTGCGGGAGATTATGTGGCGGCGCTGGGCGCGCTACCGGCCAAAATTCAGGAGGGCGTAGGCACTGGTTTTGTCGTCCAAAGAAACTGGCGGCATTACGACTACCAATTCCTGGAAAGTAGTCAACGACGCTCGTTCGACGATTTTGCGGGATCAAAGATTGAGGATAATTATGGAGGCAGCTTTTATGTGGGCGGCTTGGTGAATCTGGTCTTGGGCAAACTCATCGTCACCCAGGACGAAACCACGGGCCGCTACAAGATCACTTGGCACCCCACCCCCGAACTCGCCGCCACCGAAGTAAAGCAATAACTCACGCAATACCCTCCCAGCCGTAGCAAGCCAGCAAGAAAAAGCCAATGCCGCCCCAACCGGAGCGGCATTGGCATTGCGACGCGAGCAATAGCAGCGCCCTAGCCGGCGGATGCGCGCTCAGTGCACTTGGCGCAGCGGCTGCGCCGACAACTCCGCCTTCAGTTCCTCGCGCCGCGCGTCCAGACGCTGGCCCAGCGCCTTCAGGTCCAGCGACTTGACCTTGGCCAGCTGCGGGAACATTTCCTTTTCCTCTTCCTTCACGTGGTGCAGCACGTATTCGCTGAGCACGGTGTAGAGGGCTTCGTAGCGGGTGGAGCCGGCGTCGCCCGCTTCCAGTTGCGCGATCAGTTCCTTGGCGCTGGCGTGCTCGATCTCGGCTTCGTCCAGCATCACGCCTTCCTGGCGCAGCGCCTGGCGCGCGGCGGGGTAGAAGATCTCTTCCTCGATCTGAGTATGGATCTTCAGTTCCAGACAGGTTTCGGCGGCGATGCGCGCCTTCTCGGCCTTGCCCTGGGCGCTCTCGAACGCCTTGAACAACTTCTTCACCTTGGCGTGATCGTCCTTCAGCGATTTGATCGCGTCGCGCTGGGTGCTGGCGCGGCTGCGACGCTGCGTGGTCGATTGCTCGCTGGTGGCACGCGAGGCGCTGCGGCGGCTGGCCGAGGATGGCTTGCTCCGCGCCGCGCCGGTGCTGGCGGCCTTGGCGGCGGCGGGCTTGCGGGGCGCGCTGGACGACTTGCTGGTGGATGTGGATTTCATCTCCGGCTCCTTGCTGGGTGTGACGGCGGTTTGCCAGCGTCCACCGTACCGCCGACGGCGCGGCTGTCGGCGAAACGCGGCAGTGCATGTGCGTCCAGCGCGCATCCCGCGTCGGCGATCTCCCACGCGCGCCAACGACGGCGGGCCTCCCGAGGGAGGCCCGCTGCGAGCGACGGATGCGGCGGCGACACCGCCGTCGTCGTCAGAAGATCAGGTACACCAGCAGCAGTACGGTCAACGGTACGCCCAGCAACCAGGCGATCAGGTATTTGCCCATGATGGCTTCCTCCTCACGAGGGCGCGCCGGTGCGCGCCGATGAGGATCAGCCTACCGGGCGCAACCGGCCCTGGCTGTCGGCGGCGCGGGGAACCCGGCGTCGGCGTTGTCCGACCGGCCGGACCGCGCGCATCACACCCGCGCCTCGTGGCGCTGGTAGCGCCGCGCCGCGCGCCACAACGGCTCGGGCCAGATGCGGCTGGCCTGGCCGGCGGCGCCGAAGGCTTCGAAGCGCGCGATGCAGACGTCGCGCATCGCGGCGATGCCGTCCTTCAGGTATTGGCGCGGGTCGAAGTCGGCCGGGTGTTCGCTGAAATGGCGACGGATCGCGCCGGTCATCGCCAGCCGCAGGTCGGTGTCGATGTTGATCTTGCGCACGCCGTAGCGGATGGCGCGCTGGATGTCCTCCACCGGCACGCCCCAGGTGGGCTTGAGATCGCCGCCGTAGCGGCGCACTTCCTCCAGCAGCGCCTGCGGCACGCTGGAACTGCCGTGCAGCACCAGGTGGGTGTCGGGAATGGCTTCGTGGATCTGCCGCACGCGGTCGATGGCCAGCACTTCGCCGGTGGGCGGGCGGGTGAACTTGTACGCGCCGTGGCTGGTGCCGATGGCGATGGCCAGCGCGTCCACGCCGGTGGCGGCGACGAAATCGCGCGCCTGCTCGGGGTCGGTGAGCATCTCGTCGTGACTCAGCACGCGCGCGGCGCCGACGCCGTCCTCGGCTTCGCCGGTGCCGGTCTCCAGGCTGCCCAGGCAACCCAGCTCGCCCTCGACCGACACGCCGCGCTCGTGCGCCAGCCGCACCACCCGCCGGGTGACGTCGATGTTGTACTGGTAGTCGGACGGCGTCTTGCCATCCTCGCGCAGCGAGCCGTCCATCATCACGCTGGAGAACCCCAGCTCGATGGCGCTGACGCAGACCACCGGGCTGGTGCCATGGTCCTGGTGCATCACGATCGGCAATTCGGGATGGCTTTCCACCGCGGCCTGGATCAGGTGCTTGATGAACGCCTCGCCCGCATATTTGCGCGCCCCGGCGCTGGCCTGGAGGATCACCGGGCTATCGGTCGCCGCCGCCGCCGACAGGATGGCCTGGACCTGTTCGAGATTGTTGACGTTGAACGCCGGCACGCCGTAGCCGAATTCGGCGGCGTGATCCAGCACCTGCCGCAGGCTGACTAGGGACATGGTGTGCTCTCCGTATTTTGGTGCGTCGCAACAGAATGTAGTCACCCGTACAACGACTACACATCGGGAGTTGCCGCATTGGGGAAAGCACTGAAACCAGTTGGGAGTGGAGGATAGGACCAGTTTGCTGGGAAGGGGGAAGGAAACCCAAACCCCACGTCTTGAAACACAGAGAGCACAGAGAACACGGAGATTCACAGAGAAAACCACGCGAGTCGGCATTCCCACCGTGATCAAGCGGGCAAGGGATGCCTTTCGCCTTCTCCGGTTTTCTCCGTGCTCTCTGTGTCCTCTGTGTTTCAAGATTTAGGGTTTGGGTTTTACCCTTCCCCCTTCCCCTCTTCTCCCTTCCCTAGCGCCTCAATCCACTTCGTAGGTCACGCCGCCCAGGCCGTCGGCCTTGAAGGTCAGGCCGACGCTGAATGGCTTGCCGCAGGCGGTGGCGGTCCAGGTTTCGTGCCAGGTGCCGGCCAGCAGGGTGTAGTTGAGCGGCGGCTCCAGTTGCAGCACCAGGTAGTCGGCGCCTTTCACTTCGCCGTCGATGCGGGTGGCGGAGAGGTCGAGGTTTTCGTCGTCGCATTCGGCGGCGTGGGCCTGGGCGCGCAGGATGTCCTGCACCTTGGGGTCGAACAGCGCCTGGCGGCGCTGGCGCAGCGACGGCAGGCTCTCGCCCAGCGCCATCGCCTCGGCCCATTCCGCTTTGCCGCCGCGCTCGAACCACTCGGCGCGCTGCCTGGCGGTCAGGCCCGATGCCAGGTTGCCCAGCTCGGTGACGATGATGTTCACCGCGCGCTCCTGGCCTTGCCGGGCGGACTTCATCATCCACTCCGCCGCCTCGCGCTCCAGCGGGCGCTGGCTGCCGGGCTTGGCGGCCTGTGCCTTGAGCTTGGCGCGGTCCACCCGGCCATCGGCGCCCATCAATTGCTCGGCCGAGCGCGCCATCAGCGCCCCGGCCAGCAGGAACTGCGCCTCGGGGTTGCCCTTGACCGCCATCGGGCGCAGCACCTGCTCCGCGGCGGCGGCGTCGGGCTTGCCGCCCTGCCCTTGCAGGTAAAGCTGCGCCAGGATCAGGCGCGTGTAGTCGGTGGCGCTGCCGTCGGCCACGTCGGCGCTCGCCACGGCGAACGCAAGGTCGAAATCCCGTTTTTCCACGGCGCGCTCGACCATCCCTTCGCTGGCCGCCGCGCCCGCCGCCCAGACGAGCAGCATCACACTGGCAATACGTTTCATCGCTCCATCCATCCTTGCACCTGCCCGGCTCGGGGCGGTGGTTTGTTGTGTGCTGGTTCCAAAAACAAAGACGCCGGCCCGAAGGCCGGCGTCCAGTCTACCGCAGCGCTACGACGATCAGCCGTTGTAACGCGCTTCCAGCACGGCTACCGCCGGCAACTGCTTGCCTTCCAGGAATTCCAGGAAGGCGCCGCCGCCAGTGGAGATGTAGCTCACGTCGTCGGTGATGCCGTACTTGGCGACGGCGGCGAGGGTGTCGCCGCCGCCGGCGATGGAGAAGGCAGGGCTGGCGGCGATGGCGCGCGCCACCACCTCGGTACCCTTGCCGAATTGATCGAACTCGAACACGCCGACCGGGCCGTTCCAGACGATGGTGCCGGCCTTCTTCAGCACCTCGGCCAGCGCCTGGGCGGAATCGGGGCCGATGTCGAAGATCATGTCGTCGTCGGTCACCTGCGCCAGCGGCTTGGTCACGGCCGGCTCGGCCGCGTCGAACTTCTTGCCGGTCACCACGTCAGTGGGCAGCGGCACGTCGCCGCCGCGGGCGCGCAGCTTGCCGATCACCGTGCGGGCGTTATCCACCAGATCGGCCTCGGCCAGCGACTTGCCTACCTTGTGGCCTTCGGCCAGCAGGAAGGTGTTGGCGATGCCGCCGCCCACCACCAGTTGATCCACCTTGTCGGCCAGCGATTCGAGGATGGTCAGCTTGGTGGATACCTTGGAGCCGGCGACGATGGCGACCAGCGGGCGGGCCGGGTTGGCCAGCGCCTTGCCCAGCGCATCCAGTTCGGCGGCCAGCAGCAGGCCGGCGGCGGCCACCGGGGCGAATCTGGCGACGGCGTGGGTGGAGGCCTCGGCGCGGTGCGCGGTGCCGAAGGCATCGTTGACGAACACGTCGGCCAGCGCGGCATAGCGCTTGCCGAGGTCTTCGCTGTCCTTCTTCTCGCCCTTGTTGACGCGCACGTTTTCCAGCAGCACCAGTTCGCCCGGCTTGACGGCGTAGCCTTCCCAGTCGGCGATCACCGGCACTTCGCGGCCCAGCAGTTCGGCGATGCGCGCGGCGACGGGCGCCAGGCTGTCCTCGGGCTTGAATTCGCCCTCGGTCGGGCGGCCCAGGTGGCTCATCACGATGACGCCGGCACCGGCGGCCAGCGCGTGCTCGATGGTGGGGATCGAAGCGCGGATGCGGGTGTCGTCGCCGATCACGCCATCCTTCACCGGCACGTTCAGGTCGGCGCGGATCAGCACGCGCTTGCCGGCCAGGTCCAACTCGGTCATTTTGCGGAATGCCATGGGGATCACCTCGAATGGGGTACAGAACAGGAAAAGAAGTATTTGCTCAAATTGCCCATGCGCTTGGCGCGCTACGCAGGCTTACAACACGGGGATACCATTGCTAAACGATGCGCCGGGCCATGAAACACGGCGCCGGCGAGCCGCCGATCGGTGCGCGGTGTGCCATGCTTAAACACCGACCCACCCCCGCTTTTCACAGCATGTCGTCCAGCCTAGGCCGGGCTTGCGGCAAATGAGCAAGAAACCGAAAAAAGACCGCCTTCCATCCAGTTGGCGGTAAGCCCTGAAGTCTAGCACAGCACATTTTCTCCCCATGACCGAAGCTCCCGCGCTCTTGCGCAATCGCAATTTCCTCCTGATCTGGCTCGCCAGCGTCATCGGCAACTTCGCACTCGCCATCGCCATGCTGGCCGAGACCTGGTACGTGGTGAACCACCTGGGCGCCAAGGAAAAGCTCGGCCTGGTGATGATCGCCGGCTCGGTGCCGCGCATCGCGCTGATGGCGGTGGGCGGCGTGGTGGCCGACCGCATGAAGCGCGGCCGCATCATCGCGGTATCGCTGGCGGTGCGCGTGGCGCTGCTGTTCGCGCTGGTGGCGCTGCTGGCCGGCGACCTGCTCAACATCTGGGTGCTGACGGGTTTTGCCTTCCTCTACGGCTCGCTCGACGCCTTCTTCTGGCCCGCCAGCGGCGCGGTGCTGCCCGGCATCGTGCGCGAGACCGACCTCACCCGTGCCAACTCGATCATGCTGACCACCAACCAGATCGGGCTGGTGTTCGGCCCGGTGGTGGGCGGCGCGCTGCTGGCGCTGCTGTCGTACGAATGGGTGTTCGCGATCACCGGCTGCCTGCTGGCGGTGGGCGTGGTCGCGGTGCTGTTCCTGCAAGAGCCGGCGGTGGTGCGCGCGCGCCAGGGCGCGCACATGCTGACCGAACTGAAGGACGGCCTGACCTACGCGCTGAACCAGCCGGTGCTGCGCGCGTTGATGATCATCTACGCCATCGCCAACCTGCTGTTCATGGGGCCGCTGGGGCTGGGCATTCCCATCGTGGCCAACGACAACCTGGCCGGCAACGCCGCCACCCTGTCGTTCATGCAGAGCGCCTTCGCCGCCGGCATGGTCACCGGCGGCCTGCTGCTCACCATCTATCCGCCGGTCAAGAAGCGCCTGCTGATGATCGTGGTGGTGATCGCGCTGGAGGGCGTGGTGCTCAGCCTGCAATCGCACAGCTACTGGCTGTACGTGTCGGTGGCGTTGCAGTTCCTGCTCGGCTTCGGCGTGGTGTCGAACAACGTGCCGATGATGTCGCTGATCCAGCAGTACACCGACCGCGACAAGATCGGCCGGGTGATGAGCCTGAACAACATGGCGTCGATGGGGCTGTCGCCGATCTCGTACGCGCTGGTCACCGGCATGTTGTCGCTGCACATCGGCATCGGCTGGATCATGCCGCTGTTCGGCATGACCATGGCGGTGCTGGTGCTGGCGATGGCGGCCAGGAGCTGGACCATCCGTCACATCGACTGAACCGCACACCCGGCCCGCACCGCCGCGCGCGCGCCGCGCGCCTAGAATCCACGCCCATCCTGTAATCGAAGAGGATGGCCGCCATGCGGTTCAGGCGCTTCCTCGCGGCGTGGCTGCTGTGCGTCGCGGCCACCTGCGCAGCCCGCGATCCGGCCCCCCGCCTGGTCGCCTATTTTCCGTTCTGGGCCAGCTACAGCCACGGCAGCATGCTGTCCGACGCCCCGGCCGAGCGGCTGACCCACCTGATCTACGCCTACGCCGACCTGCGCGCCGACGGCACCCTGCTGCCGGGCGACCGTTTCGCCGATCTGGTGAAGATCCAGCCCGGCGCCAGCGGCGCGCTGCGCCAGGGCAACTACGCGCTGATCCCCGGCCTGCGCCAGCGCAACCCGCAGCTCAAGGTGCTGATCGCCATCGGCGGCTGGAACTGGACGCGCGGCCTGTCCGACGTGGCGGCCGATCCGGCGCGGCGGCGCCACTTCGTCGCCTCCGCCCTGGCCTTCTTCGAGCGCTACGGCTTCGACGGCATCGAGATCGACTGGCGCTTCCCGGTGGTGGGCGGGCACCCGGACGCGGTGCGCCGCGACGACGATCTCGCCAACTACCAGCTGCTGTTGCAGGAACTGCGCCACGGTTGCGACGCGCGCGGCGGCTGCCAGATCGCCATCACCCTGCCGCCGCAGCCCGCCATGCGCGCGCCGGGCGACTACCGCGCGCTGATCGCGCCGGTGGATTTCGTCTCGCTGATCGGCACCGACTTCCACGGCGCCTGGAGCCCGCGCACCGGCCATAAATCGCCGCTGCACGGCGCGCCGGGCATCGCCGAGGCCATCGACGCGCTGGTGGCCGCCGGCGTGCCACGCGGCAAGCTGGTGCCGATGCTGCCGGCGCAGGGCGTGAGCTGGATCGGCGTGCCCGCGCCCAACCACGGCCTGGACCAGCCGCATCGCGGCGCGCCATGGGGCACCTGGGACAACGAGAAGACCGGCCCCAGCGGCACCTACACCCTGGCCGAGATCGCCCGCATGGCCGCCGAGGGCGACTTCGTGCGGTACTGGGACGACGCCGCCCAGGCCGAAACGCTGTACAGCCCGGTGCGCGCGCAGTTGATCTCCTACGAAAGCCCGCGCGCGTTCTCGGCCAAGCTGGATTTCGTCGACCGCGAGCGACTGGGCGGCATCGGCCTGTGGGAAGTAAGCAGCGACGAGCCGGGCAGCGCCGGCCTGATCGGCCGCGCCTACCGCCATTTCCATCCGTGGCAGGCCGCTTGGCTGGGCCTGCGCGAAGAAGCACCTCTGAGCCTGCCGTGGCTGACCGCCCTGGCCACGCTGGCTGCGGCGGTGCTCGCCCTGGCGTGGCGGCTGCGCCGCAGGCGGCGGCGCGCGCTGCACGGCGAACTCATCACCCGCGACGAATTCGCCGCCATCCTCGCCACCCTGCCCGACGACCTGCGGCTGGCCGCGCACATGGCGCAATGCGCACGCAGCCGCGGCGCAGCGCTCTTGCCGCCCGCCGCCAATGCCCGCCTGCAACGGCTGGCCGGCGACAGCCTGGCACTGTGCGCACAATTGCAGCCGCTGGCCGACAGCGTCACGCCGCGCCGACTGCGCCCGGCGGGGCAGGAGCTGGCCGACCTGCAACGCTTCACCGCCCAGTTGAGCGGCGAACGCAGCCTAGAAGGCATGCTCGACGCCATGTTGCGTTTCCTGGCCGACGACGACCGCGTCGATGCCGCGCAGCGCCTGGAAGCGGACGACCCCGCCGAGGTCCCGGGCGACGAGGTGCTGGTGCTGTCGCCCGACCGTTGCCAGGCGCTGGTGCGCCACGCCACGCTGGCCGACCAGCAACTGGCGCTGCGCTTCACCGCGCCGCTGAGCGACACCGAGGAAATCTACTTCCGCAGCCTGTGCAACCAGGTGGTGCTGGTGCGCCGCCAGTTGCAGACGCTGGCGCGGCAACCGCAGCTGCTGTCCGAGCTGTACGACGTCGCCAGCCGTCGCGACAAGCTGCAATTCATCCGCGCCGACCGCGGCTACAGCGGCATCCACGCCAGCGATCTGGCGTCGCCGATCCACATCACGCTGCGGCTGCGCGCGCTGCGCCTGTACTTCGACGACAGCCAGCTGGTGCAGGTGCACCGCTCCTACCTGGTGCGGCCCGGCGCGGTGGAAGGCGTGCGCCGCGCGCGCGGCGGCGTCGAACTGTTGATCGGCCGCCACGCCGTGCCGGTCGCCCGCCCCTACCTGTCGTCGCTCAAGCAGCGCTTCCCGCAGTGGTTTTTGCTGTGCGATTCGTGAAACGGCAGTGCGCCATACCCTCCCCCATCCCCTTGAATCGACAGCATTTCTCCTTATCCATCGCTGCAATTGGTGAATCGCCCTCCGCCGCCGCTTGGTGGCGCGCGGCGCAGCGGCCATAGTCTGCCCACGGCACGACGCCGTGCCCCGAAGCGGCCACCGACGAGCCGCCGGGCCAAGACACACAGGATGGAGACGAGCAATGAAAGCAAGAGCAATGCTGGCGGCGATGATCGCCGCCTTGGGCCTGGGTGCCGCGCACGCCGCGACGCTGCCGGCCTGGACCGACGGCCAGCACTACGCCGTCGGCGATGTGGTGCAATACCAGGGCAACCGCTACCAGGCGACCATCGCCCACACCGCGTGGACCGGCGCCGGCTGGAACCCGGTGGCGGCGGTGTCGCTGTGGCGCACCATCGGCGCCTGTGTCGGTGCCGATGGCGGCGACCAGTGCAACCCGCCCAAGCTGACCAGCGCGGCCTGGACCACCTGGTCCGGCGGCGCGCGCGGTGCCTACAGCCTGGTGCACGACGACTTCTGCTCGCTGAACGCCGCTCAGGACGGCCAGTTGCTGTACGCCGAGCCCGAGCTGAACAAGCGCGGCCTGCGCGCCGGCTTCGCCGTCATCACCGGCGCCTGCGACACCACGCACTGGGATGCCGCGCGCCGCCTGCGCGCCAAGGGGCACGAGCTGATCAGCCACAGCCGCAACCACTACAACGCCAACACCCCCGCCTGGAACAGCGACACCGAGCTGCAAGGCTCGTCCGACGACATTGCCGCGCACCTGGACGGCTATCGCCCCACCTTCTTCGCCTGGCCCAGCGACATCGCCCCCGACGCGCCGGTGGCCGCGCTGCGCGCCAATGCCGGCTACCTGGGCGGCCGCGCGTACAACCGCGTCGACGAGAACGGCAACATCCAGTACGGCATGGCCGGCGGCCTCAACGCCGCCAACTTCGCCGACGCCTACGCCGCCAAGTGGGATCTGTTCACCCAGAGCGGGCAGTGGTCGCTGTACGAAGGCCAGCCGGGCGAGAACCTCAACCTGCACGTCGACGCCGCGATCAACCAGGGTGGCTGGGCGCTGCGCACCACGCACGGCGTGGCCGACGGTTCCTACGAGACCGTGCCGCTACCGCGCTACCTGGCGCACCTGGACTACGTGAAGGCCAAGGTGGACGCCGGCGAACTGTGGATGGCACCGCCGTCCGAAGTGGTGCGCTACCGCTTTGCCCGCGAGGCCTGCGCGCCGACGCTGGTGGGCGAGGACACCGTGCGCTTCGCCGACAACGCCACCTGCCGCCGCTACGCCACCACGCTGACGCTGGACTTCGCCACCGACCGCGCCGCCGCCACCCTGGCCGCGTCGCAGGCCGGCCACGCGCTGACGGTGAAGACGCTGGCGCCGGGCCGCTACCGGGTCGAGGCCGACCCGCTGGCCGGCGACGTGGCCATCGCCGCGCGCTGATGCCCCCGGGCCGGCCCCGCATGGGGCCGGTCCAGCCCGCAGCATCCACGGCCCGCATTGCGGGCCGTGGTGTTTCCGGTTCCGGCTCAGCGGCCGATGCCGGCCGCGCCTTCGATCAGCGCCAGCGCCACGCGCTCCACCCGGTCCAGGCCGGGGACACGCGGTGGTGGTGGGGTGGCGCGCCGGCCGCGCAGGGCGTCGGCGAAGTGCGCCAGCACGGCGGGATGCACGTACGACGCCTTGCACACGGTCGGCGTGTTGCCCAGGCGTCCGGCCACCTGCTCCACCACGGTCTTCAAGCAGCGGCGACTGCCGGCGGCGCTGCCGCACGGCGCGCTGTCCAGGCACAGTGCGGTGGCGTCGCGGGTGGCGCCCCAGGTGCGGAAATCCTTGGCGCTCACCGACACGCCGGCGGCCTCGCGCAGGTAGTCGTTGAGATCGGCCGCGTGTACGGCGCGCACCGTGCCGTGCTCGTCGCGATAGCCGAACAGGCGCGTGCCCGGCAGCGCGGCGCAGCGCCGCAGCACACCGGCCAGGGTGCGGTCGCGCAGGCTCAGCACGTGACGCACGCCCGACTTGCCGCGAAACCGCAGTTGCACCAGTTCGCTGCCGACGCGCGCGTGGCGCTTGCGTAGCGTGGTCAGGCCGTAGCTGCGGTTGGCGCGAACGTATTCCTCGTTGCCGACGCGGATCAGGGTGCGCTCCAGCAGCCGCGCCAGCGCGGCCAGCACCTTGTCGCGCGGCAGGCCGCGTTGCGCCAGGTCGCGCTCGATGCGGCGGCGCAGCCTTGGCAGGGCGCGGGCGAAGCGCGCCAAGTGCTGGAATTTGTCGGCCGCGCGCGCCAGTTGCCAGTCGTCGTGGTAGCGGTATTGCTTACGGCCGCGCGCGTCGCGGCCGGTGGCCTGCAGGTGGCCGCGCGGATCTGGGCAGATCCACACTTCGCCCCAGGCCGGCGGAATCGCCAGCGCGCGGATGCGCGCGAGGGTGGCGGCATCGGTGAGGCGGGCGCCGTCGGGGTCGTGGTAAACGAAGCCGCGCCCGCAGCGGCGACGGCGATAGCCGGGCGCGTCGTCGCCGACACGCACCAGCTTCACCTTCAGCCGCCCTCCCGCAGCGGCAGATGGGCAACCAGCCGGGTGCCGGTGCCGGGCATGCCCTGCAACTCGATGCCGCCGCCGAAGGCCAGCAGCCGCTGGCGCATCGCCGCCACGCCGTGCCCCTGCGCGGGGCGCGCCGCGGCGCCCTGATCCAGCCCGCGGCCGTCGTCGCGCACCGTCAGTTGCACATAGCCGTCGCACTCGGTCAGTTCGATGGCGACTTCGGCGGCGCCGGCATGGCGCGCCACGTTGTCCAGCGCCTGCTGGGCGACGCGGTACAGCGCCAGGGCGGCGGCATCGGGCAGCGGCGGCAATGGCGCGGGGATGTCCAGGTGGGTGGTCCAGCCGTTGCGGGTGCCGGCTTCGTCCAGCAGGATGCCCAGCGCGTCGCCCAGGCCCAGGTGGGCCAGCGCCGACGGGCGCAGTCCTTCGATCAGGCGGCGCTTCAGGGCGATGGCTTCGTCCAGCAGCGCGGTCACCCGCACCAGCCGCTCCTGCACTTTTTCGTCCTGGGCACACGCCTGGCGCCGCACCCACGACAGGTCGAGCTTGGCGGCGGTGAGCTGCGAGCCCAGTTCGTCGTGCAGGGTGCGCGCCAGCCGCTCGCGCAGGGCTTCGTCGTCGCCGATCAGGTGCTGGGCCAGGGCGCCCAGTCGTTCCAGGTCCTGGCCGGGATAGAGCGAGGCGACCAGTTCCTGCGCCAGCAGCATCACGCCGCGCACCTCGTCGCCATGGCCGGAGATCGGCACCAGCGTGCATTGCCAGCGCTGTTCCACGGCGGCGGCGGCGCCGGGCAGGTGATGCAGCGCGACGGTTTCGCGCGCGCCGCCGTCGCGCACTCGCAGCGCGGCGTCGCGCAGCACGCGGCAGGTGTCGTCGGCCAGCGCGGGATCGAAGGCCCCGCGACCGATCAGGTTGGTGGCGGCCAGGCCGGTGGCGGCCAGCCAGGCGCGATTGGCGGCGACCACCACCAGCGCCTGGTCCAGCACCAGCAACGGGGCCGGCGCCTCGTCGAACAGAAGGTGTTCTTCCATGGGGTCAAAGCTGCGCGTGCAGGCGAGCGGCCTCGTTCTCGATGGTCTGGATCGCTTCTTCGAAGTGCAGCGACTTGTCGAAGAAGTAATCGACGCCGAGCGCGCGGGCGCGCTGCTCGTAGATGGGGAAGGCATGGTTGGTCAGCACCACCCGCACCGGGTCGTGCGGGTCGGGCCTGGTCTGCGCCAGGTAGCGCAGCACTTCGAAGCCGGTGCCCACGCGCAATTCCAGATCCACCACCACCAGGCCGAAGTGCTGCTGCTGCAATTGTTGCAGCGCCTCTTCCGCAGTGGCGGCGGTGGCGGCGAACACGATGTACTCGGTACCGGCCAAGGCGTCGATCAGGGCTTCGCGAATCACTTCGGAATCCTCGATCAGCATCACCCGCACGGTATCGGTCGCGACACCCTCGCGTATTGTTGTTTGTGTTTCTGACATCATCGGGCACGTCTTCTGTCTTGGCACGCCCGCACCCACCCGGCACGCAACGAGGCCCTTGCAACTGGATACTGGACAAGCCGCCTGTTCTTGACCGTGGGGGCGTTGTCCGCTCTCGGCCGCGACGCCCTCGCGCCGCGCGCCGGTAAGCCGCTCAACTGATCAATTCGTTCTTGATGGCGTAGTACGTCAAATCCGCATTGGTCTTGAGGTTCATCTTCTCCAGCACCCGTGTGCGGTAGGTACTGACGGTCTTGACGCTGAGGAACAACTCCTCGGCGATCTCGGTCGGCGATTTGCCACTGGCCAGCTTGAAGAACACCTGGAACTCGCGTTCGGACAACGTCTCGTGCAGCCGCTTCTCGCTGGGATGCGTCAGTTCGGTGGCCAGCAGGTCGGCCAATTCCATCGACAGGTAGCGGCGTCCGGCGCAGATCACGCGGATGGCGCGGATGATCTCCTCGGGGTCGGCATCCTTTGAAAGATAGCCGCGGCAGCCCGAACGGATCAGGTTCAGCGCGTATTGTTCCTGGGCGAAGCCGGACAGGATCAGCACCGGCATTTCCGGGCAGATGCGTTGCAGGTCGCGCAGCGTGTCGACGCCGTTCTTGTCCGGCATCGAGATATCGAGGATGGCGATGTCGAAGTTGTCCTTGCGCACCTGCTGCAAGGCTTCCAGCCCCGACGCGGCCTCGCCGGCGACGGAGAGGTCGTCTTCCATCTCGATCAGGGCGCGCAGGCCCGAGCGCACGATCTTGTGGTCGTCCACCAGCAGTACGCGTTTCTTCATCATCTGTTTCAAAGCTCCACTCCAGGGCCGTCCTTGCGGCCCCTCTTCAGGACATGCGCCACTTTGCGGGCAGGCCCCAGTTTAGCCGTTCGGGCGAGGGTGAGCGTCATCAGCCCCGGCGGCCGAGCCAGTCCGACAGCTCGTCGGCGTGTTCCTCTTCCACCGCGAGGATGTCCTCCAGCATGCGGCGGGTGGTCGGATCCTTGTCGCCGATGAAGCGCACCAGCTCGCGGTAGGTGTCGATGGCGATGCGCTCGGCCACCAGGTTCTCGCGGATCATCGCCTCCAGGCTGTCCGGCGCCACGTAGTCGGCGTGGCTGCGCGTGGTCAGGCCATCGGGCGAGAAGTCGGGCGAGCCGCCCAGCTGCACGATGCGCTCGGCGATGCGGTCGGCGTGCGCCAGCTCCTCGTTGGCGTGGACCAGGAATTCCTCCGCCACCGGCTCGGACGACAGCCCGGACGCGGTGAAGTAATGCCGCCGGTAGCGCAGCGCACAGACCAGCTCGGTGGCGAGCGCGTGGTTCAACAGCTCGATCACCTGCTGCACGTCGCCGGCGTAGGTGAAGGTACGCGCCCCTTCGGCCACCTGCTGTCGGGCACGCTGGCGGATGGTCTGGATGTCGAGTTGGAAAGCTTGCATGTCGTGACTCCTGTCACCCCCGTCGGCACCGCCTGCGTGCCATCGAGGATGTGTGATATAAGCGGACGACCCGCGGTTCAGGACCAGCCTCCGGCCAGCAGTACGGCCAGTGCGGCGGCCAGCAACAGCAGGCAGGCAAGCCGGGCGACCGGCTCGGCCCCGGCGGCGATCCCGCCGTAGCCGAAGGCGCCGGCCACCGCCGCGATCAGCAGGAACGCCACGGCGTAATGCACCATGCTTTCCCCCTCGCGGCCTTTCATGGCTTGACTGTACGGCGCGACCGCGGCGGCCGACAGGAGCGCGCCGCTGAAGCGCTTGTGGGAATGCGCTGACAAGACACCTACACACGGCGGGATCGCCGCAGCGCCCACGCTCAGCGGGCCGCGCCGCGAACCGCTTTTATTCACGACGCCAGGCGCGCGATCCCGAGCCATGCTCCAGAACATCGCAGACAAGACCCTCGCCACCATGAAAGCACTGCTCCGCAAGGCGGCCACCGTCGCCAGCCAACTGGGCGGGCGGCTGGTGCTGACGCTGAGCGCCTGCATCGCGTCCGCCGTGGCATCGATGCTGATCAATGCCGCCTGGGTCACGCAGTCCGAGGAGCAACTCGGCGAGATGCGCAACACCCGCCAGCGGCTGGATCTGCTGCGCGACGTGGATACGTATCTGGTGCGCGCCGAAAGCGCCCAGCGCGGCTTTCTCATCATGGGCGACGCCAACTACCTGGCGCCGTACGACCGCCGCGCCGAGGAAACCCGCGCCGCGCTGGGCGCGTTGCAGGAACAGGTGTCGCGCGACCCGGCCACCGAGGCGCGGCTGGGGCCGCCGCTGCGGCGGCTCGGCGTGGCCATCGGCGAAAAGCTGGCCGAGATGGACCTGACCATCCGCTTCGCGCACCAGGGCGACCTGGACCGCGCCCACGAGATCACCGCCACCGACGCCGGGCTGAAGAAAAGCATCCAGATCGGCGCGGCGATCAAGGCGCTGATCGATTTCGAAAAACAGCACCTGGAGCAGCAGCGCAGGCAGCGCGAACGGATGGTCACCGGCATGCGAGTGTCGCTGGCGGTAGGCGCGGTGCTGACCGCGTTGCTGGTGCTGCTGATCGTCGAGCGGCTGTGGCGCGAGCTGGGGCGGCGTCATGGCGAATCGGCGGCGCTGGCGCAACGCAAGCGCGAGTTGGATCAACTGGTGGAGGAGCGCACCGCGCAGATGGAAACGCTGGCGGTCGAATACCAGATGGACGTCGAGCGCGAGCGCCACAAGCTGGCGCGCGATCTGCACGACGAACTGGGCTCCATCCTCACCGCCACCAAGATCGACCTGTCGTGGGTGCAGCGCCAGTTGAAGGACGACCATCCGCAGGTGGTGGAAAAACTCAACCGCACCCTGCGCAACCTGGACCACGGCATCCATTTCAAGCGGCGCGTGGTGCAGGAGCTGCACCCGTCGCTGCTGTCCACCTTCGGCCTGATGGCGGCGATCCGCGCGCTGGCCGAGGATGCCGCGCAACGCAGCGGCTGGACCCTGCATCTGACCCTGCCGGACGAGAACGAAAAGCTCGACGAGGTGCTGGGCCTGATCATCTACCGCATCCTCCAGGAAACCCTGACCAACGCCACCAAATACGCCCGCGCCACCGAGGTATCGGTCAGCCTGATCTCGGACGTGGACTACCTCAAGCTGGAAATCGAGGACAACGGCGTCGGCATCGACATGCACCGCCTGCCGGAGGGTACGCATGGCCTGCAAGGAATGCGCCACCGGGTGATCGCCATCGGCGGCAAGATCGACATCTTCAGCGAGCCGGGCCAGGGCGTGTTCACCTGCGCGCTGCTGCCCAAGACCTTGCGCCCGACCGGTCGCCCGCCGCTATTGGCCTGAGTCGACCCACCGGTTCCGACTGTTCCCGCCCCGGCCGCGCCGGGGCCCGTCGCACTACAGCGCCTGGCGGTGGGCCAACTGCTTTTCGCAGCGTTCGCGCTCGGACTCGCGCAGCTTGCCGCAGGCCAGCGCGGCACGGCGCAGCGAGCCGTCGTCGGCGCCCGCCGCCAGCGCGTCGTAGGACACGAAGGCCATCTGGTTGTGCGCGATATCGGCCAACGCGGCGTCGCGCTGGGCGCCGGCCTGGGTGCGGCAGGCACCACGCAATGCCGCCGCGCCGCGCGCGCATTGCGCCTCGGCCAGCGCGTAGGCCGCCGCCACCTTGTTGCGCGCGGCGCGGATGCGCGCCTGCGGCGTGTTCTCGGCCTGGGCGCGCAGGTCTTCCAGCGCGATGGTGCGATCCAGCGCGGCTTCGTCCAGGCACGCCAACCGTTGCTCGCCGCCATGCGCGGCACATGCCGCCACCTGCTGGCGGTACTGCCGCGTCACCGCCGCTTCTTCGTCGCCGGCCGCGATGGCCGGCAGGCACAGCGCCGCCAGCAGCGGCGCGCATCCCCAATGGAACCTGTTCATCGCACGTTCCTCCCGGTTCGCCGCGCCACGCCGGCCCCGCCGACGCGGCGCGGACTGCGTCACTTCTTGGCGTCCTCGGCGGCGCCCTGGATCTTCTCCCCACCCTTCTCGATATCCTTGCCCGCCCCCTGGACGGTGTTGCAGGCGGTGAGCAGGGTCAGGCAGGCAAGGCCGAGCACGGCGATCAGGCGTTTCATGATGGTTTCTCCTTGGAATGGAATCCGGGACCGGACTCAGCCGTTCCCATGCCGCCAATCTACGACCCGCCCGACCATGCCGATATCGTAAGCGGGCGTATTGTTTCGTAGGACGAGGCTGACAACGGCGGGCGGGAGGCGGGGGAAGGGGGCAACAGCGTAGGGCCACTGCAAATTCCAAATCTTGAAACACAGAGAGCACAGAGAACACAGAGCTACACGGAGAAAAGCCAAGCGGAAGGACCGCTTGATCCGAGGAATGGGGCACCTTGCCTGGAAAACGCTTCCATGGGCCGCCCTGCCTTACCTCGGTTTTCTCTGTGAATCTCCGTGTTCTCTGTGCTCTCTGTGTTTCAAGATGTGGGGTTCGGGTTTTACCCTTCCCCCTTCCCTCTTCTCCCTTCCCGCCTCACCCCCTCACTCCATCATCCAGGAGATCGCCCGCCCCCGGCGCATGCGGTCGAGCACGGCCTTCATCATCACCGCCAGCGCGGGGCCGAGGATCAGGCCCCACAGGCCCCACAGCCAGCCCCAGAAGATCATCGAGACGAAGATCGAGGTCTGGTTGACCCGCGACAGGCGGCTTTGCATCCACGACACCAGCAGGGTGCCGGCCAGCGATGCCGTCAGCAGCATGGCGCAGGCGGTCAGCAGCGCCAGCCACAGGTTGCCGTCGTGCAGGTAGGCGATGCCGAAGGTGAGCACGCCGAACAGCGCCAGGCCGATGTAGGGCACGAAGTGCAGCAGGCCGGCGGCGACGCCCCAGCCCACCGGGTTCTCCAGGCCGGCCAGGGCGAAGCCGATGCCGGCCAGCACGCCGATGGCCACGTTGGACACCAGCAACACGCCGACGTACAGCCGCAGCTGGCGCAAGGGCTCGCGCAGCAGGTCGCGGGCGCACGGGCGGGCGCATTGCGCCAGCCGCAGCACGCGCAGGAAGCCACGGGTGAGGCGCGGCATCTCCAGCAACGAGAGGAAGGTCATCAGCAGGATGACGGTGAACTTGGACAGCACCACCAGCATCGAGCTGGTGGCGAGGATGGCGGTGTCCTTGAGCAGCGAGCCGGGGCCGCTGGGCGGCGGCACCCGTACCGCCGGCTCGACCGGCGCGGTGGGCGGTAGCGGCGTCTCGCCCGGCGCCAGCGAGCGCTCCAGCCGGGTGAGCGAGCCGCCCACGCGGGTGAGCAGGTTGTCGGGGTCGTGTTGCAGGCGGCCGATCTCCGCCGCCACTTTCTGCGTCAGCTCCGGCACGCGCTCGGCGGCCGACACCAGCTGGTGCCCGAAGAACGCCACGCCGCAGGCGAACACCGCGCTCACCAGCGCCATCACCAGCACGGTGGCGATGCCGCGCGACGGCACCCCGCGCATGGCGAGAACCACGATGGGATCGAGCAACAGCGCCAGCAGCAGGCCGACCACGATGGGCACCAGCATCTCGCGCGCCAGCCCCATCAGCGCCAGCAGCAGCACCACGGTGAACAGGCCGGACAGCGGTCCGGCCGACAGCAGCATCAGGGTCAGCCGGCGCAAGGTGGCGGCGGGCTGCAACGGGCCGGGCACCACGCCCGCGGCCGGGGTCAACGGTGTATCGTGCGATTTCATGACGGCTCTGCCCGTTCAAAGAAAAAACACCGGCACGAGGGCGAATCGACCTTCAAACGTGGGATGCGTTGATCCGTGGGCCGGATGGCTGCGCGAAGCACGGCGCAGCAGATAGCCTTCCTATCTGCAAGCCGTGCGACAAAGCAGACGCCGGCCCACGGACCAACCCGCAGGGAAGGGCGAAGGTCGGGCGCATGGCTGCGTTACGCCTTACCCTGCATCCCGGCCTTCGCCCTTCGCACCCACGTTTGAATATCGATTCGCCCCCAGGCCGGTGTCCTGCCGGCGACGGTGCGCCGGGATCAATCCTGGCCGAAGCGACGCTTGGCGTCGTCGACGCAGGTCTTCTTGGCGTCGCCGGCCAGCTCGTCGCAGCGCTCCTTGGCCACCTTGTAATCGGCGTCGCGCTTCTCGCGCGCGGCCTTGGCGGCGGCGTCGTGTTCCTCGGCGGCGGCCTTGCTGCTGACCTTGTCGGTCTTCTCGCGGGCGTCGGCGTCGGCCAGCGCCTTGTCGCGGGCGGCCTTGGCCTCCTTCACGCACACGTCCTTCTTGTTGCCGGCCAGGTCGTCGCACTGTTCGGCCTTGACCTTGTATTCGGACTTGGCACGGGTGCGCGCGGCGTCGGCGCGGGCATCGGCGGTGTTCTTGTCGGCGGCCTCGGCTTCGGCCAGCGCGATGTCGCGGTCGGCGTCGGCACGGGCCTGACAGACGTCCTTGGCGTTGCCGGCCAGGTTCTTGCACTGGCCCTTGGCGGCATCGTGGCGTGCCTCGATGGTCTGCTTCTGGGCCTTGTAGGTGTCGCTGTCGGCGTGGGCGTAGGTGCCCAGGGCCAGCAGCAGCGTGGCAAGCAGGGTGGCGCCGGATCGGGATTGCTGGTTCATGGTGTTTCTCCTTTTTTCTGGTCTTGTACGGCGCTCAACGGGCGCCGGTGCGCGACGCGAGGCCGGGGCGTGGGCCACCAGCCTCGCGGGGGGCTCGCGCCCGAATCAATGCCACTTGTAGCTGCTGCTGCGCTCGAAGTCGGCGATCTGCTTTTCGGCTTCCTCGCGGGAAACGCCGTAGGCTTCCTGGATCTTGCCGGACAGTTGTTCGCGGCGACCCTCGATCTGGTCGAGCGCATCGTCGGTGAGCTTGCCCCACTGTTCGCGGACCTTGCCCTTGAACTGCTTCCAGTTGCCTTCCACTTGATCGCGGTTCATGGTCTTTCTCCTGTACGGTTGAAAGCTTGGCCGGCGGCGGATCCGCCCTTGGCCGTGCAAACCATGCTATGCCCGAGGCCTCGGCCGTACCGTCGGCCACCCCCGCCACTTGCCATAGGAAAAGCGGGGAGCCCCTGGTCGGCGTGGTCCTACAGCGCGGCGCCAACCGCTACACTGCGGGTTTTGCCTTCACTGGAATCCGTCATGAGCAAGACCATCGTCCACAGCGACCACGCCCCCGCCGCCGTCGGCACTTACTCCCAGGCCGTCAAGGTCGGCGACACCGTCTACCTGTCCGGCCAGATCGGGCTGGACCCGGTCAGCAACACGCTGGTGGACGGCTTCGAGGCGCAATGCCACCAGGTGTTCAAGAACCTGCGCGCGGTCTGCCAGGCTGCCGGCGGCGATCTGTCGGACGTGGTGAAGCTGGGCGTGTTCGTGGTCGATCTGGCCAACTTCGCCACGCTGAACCAGATCATGGGCGAATACTTCAGCCAGCCCTTCCCCGCCCGCGCCGCCATCCAGGCCGCCGCGCTGCCCAAGGGCGCGCTGGTCGAGGCCGACGCGGTGATGGTGCTGGGCTGACCGCGGCCCCCCTGGCTGAGTCGCGCCGGGGGGTCGAGCCTCGCTTGCCGTACTGCACGGACTGTGTGCGTTTCGCGCTGCTTGCCAGGACCGCTACGCTGGGTTTTGTCAGCCGCTCCTAGCTGTCCCCATCCACACCAGGAACCCGCCATGCGCCTCGACCTCTGGTTCGCCTTCGTCGCCGCCACCCTGCTGATCTCGGCCACGCCCGGCCCCAACATGCTGCTGATGCTGTCGCACGGCGTACGCTACGGCGCGCGCGCCACGCTGGTCACCATGTCCGGCGCGCTGCTGGGCCTGCTGCTGCTGATCGGGCTGTCGGCGATGGGTGTCGGCGCATTGCTGGCGGCTTCGGTGACGCTGTTCACCGTGCTGAAGGTGGCCGGCGCGCTGTACCTGGCGTGGCTGGGCATCCAGGCGTGGCGCGCGGGCGCGGCGCTGCATCTGCCCCGCGCCGACGCCAACAACGCGGCCGCGCGCTTTCGCACCGGGCTGACGGTGGCGCTGTCCAACCCCAAGGCCATCCTGTTCGCCGCCGCCTTCCTGCCGCAGTTCATCGACGCCCACCGCCCGCAAGGGCCGCAATGGGCGATCCTGCTGGGCACCTTCTTTGTCATCGAGGCCAGCTGGCAGGTGGCCTACGCCTGGGGCGGCACCCGCCTCGCCGGCTGGCTGGCGGTACCCCGCCGCATCCGCGCCTTCAACCGCGCCTGCGGCGGCGCCTTCGTCGCGGCGGGCGGCTTGCTGGCGGTGTCGCGGCATTGAGCCACGCCGTTCGCAAAATGTATCAACTGATAAACTGCCGGGATCGATCACCGCTTCGCGGGTGAGGCATCCCATGAAGAAGAATTACGGCTTATCCCTGAAAGAACGCCCGCCGCTGCGCCCTGTGGCGATGCAGCTCGACGGCTCCGAAGGCTCGCGGGTGGTGCAGAACGCGGCAAAGCGGGTGTACCGCACGCATCAGAAAGTCATCAAGGCGCTCGCGGACCGATGAGCGCGCTACTGCCCATCGGCGCCAGGCTGGTCATCGAAATCCATGACTTGGCCTATCAGCAAGCACCTGACTTCTGTGCCCCATATGTTGCTTGGCTCACGGTGTATCTGTCGCCGGCACTCGACGAAAGCTGTTGAATAAGCCCCTTGCACGAGAAACCCTGCATGCTGAGGTACTGCTTCGCAGACCTAACCGCTTCCTTGTTCCAATCAATGTTCAGGCTGTCCACTGCTACGGTCGCATCGGCAACCTTGTAACCATCACCAAAATCTGATGAAAGTTGTTGGATAAGTCCATCCCGTGAAAAGCCTTGCATACTGAGGTACTGCTTTGCAGATCGCACTGCATTTTTCTGAGGCCCAGTCAGACTTTCCGCCCATGTTGGCACTGCGGCAAACAGGGTCGCAATCATTGCTAATTTCAAGAAGTTCATAGCAGTCTCTCCTCCGAAAATGTAAGCAAATCTATCCAAGCAGATGCATCGGAAGCTTCCTTTGCCCAAGCGATCTGACATCATTGCTCTAAGCCAATGTATGACATGCAAGCCAATGCGTCCGCCTAGAATGATTAACCAACCCAACCGACCAGACTCATGACCCCCACCGAACTGCAAATCGAAGACCTCCACCCCGGCGATGGCAAGGAAATCAGCAAGGGCGCCCTGATCACCGCCCATTACCGCGGCAGCCTGGAGGATGGCACCGAGTTCGATTCGTCGTACTCGCGCGGCAAGCCGTTCCAGTGCGTGATCGGCACCGGCCGCGTGATCAAGGGCTGGGATCTGGGCCTGATCGGCATGAAGGTGGGCGGCCGGCGCAGGCTGTTCGTGCCGGCCCATCTGGCCTACGGCGAACGCCAGATCGGTGCGCACATCAAGCCTAATTCCAACCTGATCTTCGAGATCGAGCTGCTGGAAGTGCTGACCCGCGACGACTGAGCCCGCCGCCGCCGACGTTGCGACACCCCGCTGCGGCGGGGTTTTTCGTGGGCGCGGGCCATGCTCAGGCGATGACCATTTCCTATAGTGTGACAGCCGTCAGCTATATCTATGCCTCACAGAGCGCACCACGCGCCGGGATGGCACGGCTGACTGTCCTCATGGGAGCCCTCGCATGTCCAGCCTGAAAGATTGGTCGCTCAGGACCAAGGTCCTGCTTGCCGCCGGTATTGCCGTCACCGTCGGCTTCGTGGCGATGATCGCCACCATCGCCCTGCATATCCAGCGCGACGCGCTCGCCGACGGCCACGCCGAACTGGATACCCAGGCCGCCGCCTATTCGCAGCAGGTCAGCGCCTATTTCGCCGAGGCATTCGCGCTGCCGCGCCATCTGGGCCAGGTGGTGCTGGCGCAGCAGACGGTGGCGCCGCCGGACCGCAAGGCCACCAACGCGATGATCGAGCAGCTGCTGCAAGGGTTTCCCGCCGCCTCTGGTCTGTGGCTGCTGTGGGAGCCCAATGCGTTCGACGGCAAGGACGACCAGTTCCGCCTGGATTGGCCGCATCACGACCCGAGCGGCCGCTACACGCCCTACTTCACCCGTACCGACGGCAAGATCTCGCAGGACACCATGGTGCCGCGCGATCAGATCAAGGATTTCGAGCAGTTCCGCGATCATCCGCAGGACTACCAGCCGCCCTACGACAAACCGGGCTGGGGCGACTTCTACCTTCAGCCCAAGAGCCGCCAGCGCCCCACCATCACCGATCCGGCGGCGTACGAGGTGCAGGACACCAAGGTGCTGATGTCGTCGGTGACGCTGCCGCTGATGCGCGACGGCAAGGTGCTGGGGGTGGCCGGGATGGATCTGCCGCTGGCCAGCCTGATCGGCGGCATCGGCCAGTACAAGCCGATGGGCGTGGGCCACGTATCGCTGATCTCCAACGGCGGGCTGGTGGTGATCGGGCCCGACGCCGCGCAACTGGGCCAGCCGCTGCGCGAGGCCGACTTCCCGCCCGGCTTCAAGGCCCAGGTGGCGTCTGGCCAGGCGGTGCAGTTCGAGCGCGACGGCGTGCTCTACAGCTATCGCCCGGTGACCATCGACGACACCGGCCAGGCGTGGTCGCTGGGACTGGCGGTGCCGCTGGCGGCCATCGAGCAGCGTGCGGTCGACGCGCGCAACCGCGCCATCCTGGTGGGGGTGATCGCGGTGCTGCTGATCGTGGCGCTGCTGTCGGTGCTGCTGGCCGCGCTGACCCGGCCGCTGGCGCGGCTGGCGACAGCGATGGAGGAAGTGTCGTCCGGCGAGGGCGACCTGACGCGCCGGCTGGCCGTCACCGCGCACGACGAGATCGGTCGCACCAGCGAGGCGTTCAACCGCTTCATGGCGCACCTGCAGGAGATGTTCCGCGAGGTGCACGCCTACAGCGATCGCATCGGCGTGGCCGCCGGCCAGTTGCGCGACAGCGCCGATCGCGTCACCCAGGCGTCGCAGCAACAGGCCGAGGCGGCGTCGGCCACCGCCGCCAGCGTCGAGGAGGTGACGGTCAGCAGCCAGCACATCGCCGGCTTCACCGGCGACTTCCGCGAAACGGCGCGCGCCGCCAGCACCGGCACCGCCGAGGGCCAGCAGCGGGTGGACCACGTCGCCGCCGAGGTGGCGCGCATCGACGAATCGATGCAGCAGCTGGATCTCACCATGGGCCGGCTGGCCGAGCAGTCGCAGCGGGTGAACCATATCGTGCAGTCGATCCGGGGCATCGCCGACCAGACCAACCTGCTGGCGCTGAACGCCGCCATCGAGGCCGCCCGCGCCGGTGAGCAGGGGCGCGGCTTCGCGGTGGTGGCCGACGAAGTGCGCAAGCTGGCCGAGCATACCGGCGCCGCCACGGTGGAGATCGATCAGATCGTGGCCGAGATCCAGCGCGGGATCGACGCGGCGGGCAAGGATACCGGCCAGGCGCGCGGCCAGATCCGCGACAGCGTCGAGCGCTCGCGCGAGGCGGCCGGCGCCCTGGTGGAAATCCGCCAGCGTGCCGACTCGCTGGTGGACAGCGTGCGGCAGATCGCCGAGGCCACGCGCGAACAGGCCAGCGCCAGCACCGACATCGCCCAGCACATCGAGCGCATCAGCAGCATGGCGCAGCAGAACCACGACGTGGTCGGCCAGGTGAGCGCGGCGGTGAACGACCTGGATCGCCTGTCGTCCAGCCTGCGCGGCATCGTCGACCGCTTCCGGATCTGACGCGGCCCGGCCGGCGGCGGCAGGGCCGGCGGGCGCGGGTTATCCTGCGGCGATGTCCGATTCCCCCATCCGCCCCCCGCTGGGCGCGCTGGCGATGGCGCTGGCCGCCATCGTCTCGATCCAGGCCGGCGCCGCCCTGGCCAAGATCCTGTTCCCGCTGGTGGGCGCGCCCGGCACCGTGGCGCTGCGCCTCGGCCTGGGCACGCTGATGCTGCTGGCGTGGCTGCGTCCGTGGCGGCAATGGCCGGCGCGCCGCGACTGGCGGGTGCTGTGCATCTATGGCGTGGCACTGGCGGCGATGAATTCGCTGTTCTACCTGGCGCTGCGCAGCGTGCCGCTGGGCATGGCGGTGGCGCTGGAATTCACCGGGCCGCTGGCGGTGGCCATCCTCGGCTCGCGCCGTCCGCTCGATCTGCTCTGGGCCGCGCTGGCGCTGGCCGGGCTGCTGGGTCTGTTGCCGTTGGGCGACCAGGCGGCGGCCATCGACCCGCTCGGTGCCGCCTGCGCGCTGGGCGCCGGGCTGTGCTGGGCGCTGTACATCGTCTATGGCCAGCGGGCCGGCGCGGCGCACGGACTGGGCTCGGTGGCGCTAGGCAGCACACTCGCCGCCGTACTCGTGGTGCCGGTCGGGGCGGCCCACGCCGGCGCGGCGCTGCTCTCCCCCACCGTCCTGCCGCTGGGGCTGGCGGTGGCGCTGCTGTCCACCGCCCTGCCGTACACCCTGGAGATGGCGGCGCTGGCGCGCTTGCCGGCACGCACCTTCGGCATCCTGCAAAGCCTGGGGCCGGCCTGCGCCACGCTGGCGGGTTTGCTGGTGCTGGGCGAGCGGCCGACGCTGGCCCAGGGCGTGGCGATCGCCGCCGTGGTGGCCGCGTCGGCGGGCGCCGCCGCCGGCCGCTCGCGCTGAAACGGCATCGACACTGGATACGCCATCGAACCATCTGGCTAAAACCGTAAGTTATTGACTGCTCTGTGCGACAGTATCCGCACACTCATTTGCCCAAACAAAACGAAGGCGCCCTAATGGCGTGGTGTCGATTTCCAGGGAAAGCACCATGCCACCCATCAAGGATTGGTCCATCCGCATCAAGATCATGGCTGCCGCGGGGATCGCCATCGTGATCGGCTTTGCCATCATGATCGCCACCCTCGCCGTCACCATGCAGCGCGACGACGTCGCGACCGGCCACGAACGGGTGCGCGAACTGGCGCAGGATCACGCCCGCGAAATCCAGGGCTACTTCGCCCGCGAATTCGCCCTGCCCTACAACCTGGCGCATACCATGCTGGGCCTGCGCGGCGCCCAGCAGCCCGACCGCGCCGTCACCACCGCCATGCTGGGCAAGCTGCTCGCGGCCAACCCCGAGCCGTCAGGCATCTGGATGGTGTGGGACCGCAACCGCTTCGACGGGCGCGACGATGCCCACCGCCAGGACCCGACCCACGATCCCTCCGGCCTGTTCGCACCCTATGTGACGCGCAACGGCGAGCAGGTCGCGCTCGATTCGCTGCTCAGCACCGAGCAGCGCGCCAAGGCCGAGGCCGTGCGCGCCGACCCCGGCGCCTACGTGCCGGAATACATGCAGCCCGGCTGGGGCGATTTCCACCTGGTGCCGCGCCAGCGCGGCCGCGAAACGGTGACCGATCCCTATCCCTACGAGGTACAAGGCAAGACGGTGCTGATGACGTCGCTGGGCGTGCCCATCGTCGAGCAGGGGCGGATCGTCGCGGTGGCCGGCACCGACCTGCCGCTGGATGCGCTGCAACGGATGCTCCAGGGCAGTACGCCCGAAGGCGCCGCCTACCTGGAACTGCTGACCGACAAGGGCATGGTGGTCGCCGGCCCGGATCCGGCACTGTTCGGCAAACCCATCGACGAAGCCCGCTACCAGCCCGGCTTCGTCCAGGCGCTGGCCGCCGGCAAGCCGGTGGAGTTCCAGCGCGACGGTGTGCTGCGGCTGTACTACCCGGTCGCGCTGCCCCGCACCGGCCAGACCTGGATGCTGGGGCTGGCGATGCCCGAATCGGCGATCCTGGAAGGCGCCATCGCCGCGCGCAACCGCGCCATCCTGATCGGCACGCTGGCCACGCTGCTGATCCTGGCGGCGATGGCGGTCGCGCTCGGCGCCGTCACCCGCCCGCTGGGCCGGCTGGCCGCGGCGATGGAGGAGGTGTCGGCCGGCGAAGGCGACCTGACCCGACGCCTGGAGGTGGCCGGCCGCGACGAGATCGGCCGCACCAGCGAGGCCTTCAACCGCTTCCTCGGCACCTTGCAGCAGATGTTCCGCGACGTGACCGAGCGCGCCCACGACATCGCCGCATCGTCCAGCGCGCTGCGCGACCAGGCCGAGGGCGTGCAGCAGGGCACCCAGGCGCAGGCCGAGGCCGCCACCGCCACGGCGGCCAGCGTGGAACAGGTGACCGTCAGCGTGCAGCACATCGCCAACAGCGCCGGCGACTTCCGCGAAAGCGCGCTCCAGGCGGGACAGGCCACCGAGGTGGGGCAGCAGGTGGTGCTGGACGTGGCGCACGAAATCGCTGCGGTCAACGATTCGATGCGCCAGCTGAACGCCGCCATGAACAGCCTGGAACAACGCTCGCAGCAAGTGGACCACATCGTGCAGGTGATCCGCGGCATTGCCGACCAGACCAACCTGCTGGCGCTGAACGCCGCCATCGAGGCCGCCCGCGCCGGCGAGTTGGGGCGTGGCTTCGCGGTGGTGGCGGACGAAGTACGCAAGCTGGCCGAGCACACCGGCGCCGCCACGGTGGAGATCGGCGACATCATGAAGGAGATCCAGCGCGAGGTGGAAAGCGCCGGCCAGGGGATGTCCACCGCGCAGGTGCAGATCGACAAGGGGGTGACGCGGTCGCGCGATGCCGCGGCGGCGCTGGAACAGATCCGCGACCATGCGCGGCAGATGGTGGAGGGCGTCAGTTCCATCGCCGAGGCCACCCAGCAGCAGGCGGCCGCCAGCACCGACATCGCGCGCCATATCGAGCAGATCAGCAACAAGGCGCAGCAGAACCAGGAACTGGTGATCCAATCCACCGATACCGTGGCGGAACTGGACCGGCAGGCCGGGCAACTGCGTGCGCTGGTGAGTCGCTTCAAGCTGTGACGAGGGCGAATCGCCCCCCGAACGCGCGGGCGATTCGCTTCAGGGCAAGGCCAATCGTCACCTTCGCCGCAAGGCCGGCACCGCACTGTGCCGGTCGTCACCCTCGCCGCCGCCGCCGCGCGCCGGACGAGCGGCAATAGGGGATACTTCAGCCTGTTTGACCAAATCGACCCCTCGATGAAAGTTCTGCGGCACCCATCGATCTATCTCGCGGTCTTCCTGGCTTGGCTGGCGTTGGCACTGGCGGTGTTCGCCGTCTACGGCAGCCTGGTGCTGAGCCAGGCCCGGCAGGACCACCAGCGCCTGCACCAGCAGATCCAGGACCGGCTGTGGTACCGGTTCGCCGGCAGCGAAACCGCGCTGGAAGCGTTTGCGGCATTCCAGAGCGTGCCGCGCAGCCATACCTTCGTGGTGGACCGCGGCTACGCGCGCCAACTGCTGGCGCGCTATCCGCTGGTGCATGGCGTGGTGATGATCCGGCGCGTACCGGCGGGCGACGCGCAGCGCTTCACCGACGCCATGCGCGGCCTGGGCGAGCCGGATTTCACCCTGCACGGCCCCCGCCCCGGCCCGCTGCCGCGCAAGGCCGACTACTACCCGGTGGTGTTCAACGAGCCGGCGCGGCCAGCCAACCTGGGGCTGGATGTCGAGCAGGTGATCGGCGCCATGCCGACCAGCCCGCAACAGGTGATCACCACCCTGCCGTTCCAGCTGCGCGGCGGCCACTCGATCTACCTTATGGTGCGGCCGGCCAGCTTCGCCACCACCCCGGCCGAGACTCGTCGCGCCACGCTGCCGCTGACCTATGTCGGCGTGCTGGTGGAAACCGGCTCGCTGATGCCCGACATGACCATGCTGCCGCCCGGCCTGAGCGTGAGCGTGCGCCGCGCCGACGTGGCCGACACCGAACTGGTGCGCGGCAGCAGCGCACCGGTCGGTGCGTTGGAAAAGCGCTGGTTCCCGCAACTGGCGCTGATCAGCAACGTGCCCAGCACCAGCCAGCCCTATGTGCTGGAAAGCCGCTGGCAGCTGGGCTGGTCCACCGTGGACCGCCAGGTACTGGGCATGCTGGCGGGCATGCTGGCGCTACTGCTGCTGGCGTTGCTGGGCCTGGTGCGGCTGACGCACCTGCGGCAACTGGCACGCATCCGCGAGGCGGAGAAGCTGGCCCATCTGGCGGCGCACGACGCGCTCACCGGCCTGTCGAACCGCCGCACGCTGGACGTGGCGCTGGATCGCTGCGTCGAGCAGGGCACGCCGTGCTCGCTGATCTTTCTCGACCTGGACCGCTTCAAGCCGATCAACGACAACCACGGCCACGACGCCGGCGACTTCGTGCTCAAGGCGGTGGCCGAGCGCCTGACGCTGTGTGTGCGCGCCAACGACACCCTGGCGCGCTGGGGCGGCGACGAATTCGCGCTGCTGCTGCCCGGCGACATGAACGCCGCCCGCGAGCGCGAACTGCTGCGCCGGCTGACCCAGGCGCTGATGGAGCCGATCCGCTGGGGCGAGCAATCGTTCTCGGTGGGCGCCAGCCTGGGCGTGGCGCGCTATCCGCAGGACGGCGACACGGTGAAGCAGGTACTCCAGGCCGCCGACCAGCGCATGTACAAGCACAAGGAAGCGCGCCGCGCCAACCCGCTGGCCCCGCCGCCGCCGCTGGCGGGCGCGTGAGAACGTAAGCCGCTGAACCCCAAGTCTTGAAACACAGAGGGCACAGAGAACACGGAGCTTCACAGAGAAAAGCAGAACGAGAGAAGCAGAGGGACGCGCCCCCTTTTGCTTGATCAGGCCGCTATCGTGCCTGCCGGATTGTTTTCTCTCTTTTGCTCTGATTTTCTCCGTGGGACTCCGTGTTCTCTGTGCCCTCTGTGTTTCAAGACTTGGGGTTCAGGGTTTTACCGCATCACACGGTGAACTCGACGTTGTCGATCAGCCGGGTATGGCCCAGCCTCGCGGCGATCAGGATCACCAGTTCGTGGTCGGTGTGGGTGGCGGGTTTGAGGGTGTGGGCGTTGCGCGTTTCCACGTAATCCACCTCGGACCAGCCGCGCACCTTCAGGTCCATCACCGTTTCGGCCGCCAGCCTGGCGTAGTCGCGCTCGCCGTTCAGGATCGCCTTCTTCATCCGCGACAGGTGGAAATGCAGCCGGGGCGCTTCGTTGCGCTCCTCGACGGTGAGGTAGCCGTTGCGCGACGACAGCGCCAGCCCGTCCTCGGCGCGGCCGGTGTCCACCGGCACGATCTCCAGCGGCAGGTTCAGCTCCTCGACCATGCTCTGGATGATGAACAGCTGCTGGTAGTCCTTCTTGCCGAAACAGGCGAAGTCCGGCTGCACGATGTTGAACAGCTTGAGCACCACGGTGGCCACGCCACGGAAGTGCCCGGGGCGGAACGCGCCGCACAGTTCGTCCTGCAACGCCGGCGGCTCCACCTTGTATTGTTGGATCACGTGCGGATACAGCTCGCGCTCGTCCGGCGCGAACACCACGGCGCTGTCGCACTCGGCGGCGATCAGCGCGGCATCCTGCTGCAAGGTGCGCGGATAACGGTCGAAATCCTCGCCCTGGCCGAATTGCAGGCGGTTGACGAAGATGCTGACCACCACGTGTTCGGCCCGCTGCCGCGCTTCGCGGATCAGCGCCATGTGGCCGGCGTGCAGGTTGCCCATGGTCGGCACGAAGGCGACGCTGCCGGCGGTCTTGCGCCAGGCGCGCAGCTCGGAAATGGTGTGGAAGATTTGCATGGTTGGCTCAGGCGAGGGAAAGGGGCTGCCATTCGGGCAGTTGCAGGTCGATCGGTTGCCGAAGATAGTCGGCCAGCGAAGTACAGGCGCGCAGCCGCGCCACCAGTTCGGGCAGCGGTTGCGCGTGGATTTGCGGGCAGGTGTGCTCGCCCGGATGGCATGTGAGGAAAGCCAGGTGCTCGACGCCGGGCGTGAACCGGGCATCAACACCGGAGCGAGTGTTACCGCGCGCGTCGCAGCGATACCAGCCGTGTTCCGCCAGCCAGACCGCGACGAAACCGTGCAGACAATGCGGCGGCAACGGCCCGTCCCAGGTCAGCCGCTGGTAGCCCAGCCCGGCGGGAATACCATTGGCCCGCAGTAGCGCGACCAACAGGTGACTCTTGGCATGACACAGCCCGGTGCCGGCGGCCAACGTCTCGGAGGCGCTGCACGGCATATCGTCGCGGCCGGCATCGACGACATGCGGAATGCGGTCGCGCACCCAGTCGAAGCAGGCCCGCGCCGTCTGCTCGGGCGTGGCGCAACGCAGCGCCTGCGCCAGCTGCGCCACCTGCGGATGATCGAAATCGAGGTCGGGACCGGGCGCCAGGTAAGCGGCGAGATCGCGCTCGGGCACCACCTCGGCGAGCGGCTTCATTGGCACCTGATAGGCACCATCGTGCAACCGGGCGGCGGCCAGCGCCATGAAGCCCAGCCGTTCGTGGGCCGTAATGCCGTCGAGGCCGACGTTCACGATGCCCACGCGGACTTCGAAAGCGGCCATCTCAGGCGACCAGATCACCGCGCGCGACGGCGCCATCCAGCGCCTGGTGCAGCCAGGCCCAGGCGTCCGGGAACACCGGCGCCACCTTGGGCTGGTTGGTCGCCACCACCTGCGCCACGCGCACCTGGTGTTCTCGCCAGCTCTGACCCTGGTTATGGATGTTCTGCAACATCGGCATCATGCGGTCGATGGCGCGGGCATAGCGCGCCTCGGGGGTCTGGCCTTCGGTGAATTCCAGCCACAGCGCCATGAACTGGTCGCGCTGGGCGGCCGGCAGCAGACCGAAGATGCGCTCGGCGCCGGCGCGCTCGGCCGCTTCGGCGGCGGCGCGGCCGGCGCTGTCGTAGATCATGGTGTCGCCGGCGTCGATCTCGGGCACGTCGTGCACCAGCAGCATCTGCACCACGCGGCCGATGTCCACCGGCTCGGCGCCGTGCGGCTGCATCGCCAGCGCCAGCAGCGCGATCTGCCAGCTGTGCTCGCCGCTGTTCTCGTAACGCTCCTGGCCCAGCGGCTTGTTCCGCCGCAGCACGCCCTTGAGTTTTTCCAGCTCCAGCGCGAACGCCACCACTTCCTGAAAGGCCATCGACATCAGAAGGTGTGCTCCTCGGCCGGGAAGGCGCTGCCCTTCACCGCCTTGACGTAGGCCTCGACGGCGCCCTGGATGCTGGTGGCGCCCAGCATGAAGTTCTTCACGAAGCGCGCCTTCTTGCCGGGGAACACGCCCAGCATGTCGTACAGCACCAGCACCTGGCCGTCGGTATCGACGCCGGCGCCGATGCCGATGGTGGGAATCGCCAGCGATTCGGTCACGGCTTTGGCCACAGTGGCGGGCACCATCTCCATCAGCACGATGGCGGCGCCGGCCGCCTGCAATGCCAGCGCGTCGCGCTTGAGCACTTCGGCCTCGGTGTCGGACTTGCCCTGCACCTTGTAGCCGCCGTAGGCGTTGACCGACTGCGGCTGGAAGCCGATGTGCTGGCATACCGGGATGCCGCGCTGCACCAGGAAATCCACCGTCTCGGCCATCACCATGCCGCCTTCGAGCTTGACCATCTCGGCGCCGGCCGCCATCAGCCGCGCGGCGTTCTCGTAGGCCTGCGCCGGGGAGAGCTGGAAGCTGGCGAACGGCATGTCGGCGATCACCAGCGCCTGCTTGGCGCCGCGCGCGACGATCTCGGTGTGGTAGAGCATCTGCTCCATGGTCACCGGCAGGGTGGAACCGCGGCCCTGGATCACGTTGCCCAGCGAATCGCCCACCAGCAACACGTCGACGCCGGCATCGTCCAGCAGGCTGGCGAAGCTGGCGTCGTAGCAGGTGAGCATGGCGATCTTCTGACCGTCCTGCTTCATCTTGGCCAGTGTATTGATCGTGGTTTTCATCGAAGTCCCCCGGTCGGCAATGGCATGCGCCGCTTTGGTGCGGCGCAAGAAAACGCAGTGTAACCGAGCTGCGCGGCGTCGGTCATAGGTGCATTCGCCAGGGCGAATCGACCTTCAAATGCGGAAGCGGAGCCCGGAAATCCCTTTTTAGCCCAGGCTGCGCCGGGACGGGCCGACGGCGGCTCAGGGCAGTCGGTGCAATGCCTGATCGCGCACCGTGGGCAGCAGCGCCGCCACCTGGCCGAAGCCGGGCACCATCACGTCGGGGTCGATATCGGCCAGCGGCACCAGCACGAAGGCGCGCTCGTGCATGCGCGGGTGCGGCAGGATCAGGTCGGACGTATCCAGGCGCAGCTGGTCGTACAGCAGCAGGTCCAGGTCCAGCACGCGCGGGGCGTTCTTGAAGGAGCGGGTGCGACCCAGCAGCGCTTCGATGGCGAACAGCGCCTCGATCAGCGCCTGCGGCGTCAGGACGGTATCCAGCTCGGCCACGGCGTTGACGAAATCCGGCTGCTCGGCGTAGCCGACCGGGGCGGATGCATAGAACGGCGAAGCCTTGACCAGCCAGGTGTCGGGCAGCATCGCCAGCATTTCCAGCGCGCGGCGCAGCTGTACGTCCGGGCGGCCGAGGTTGGCGCCCAGCGCGACGAAGGCGCGGGCCATCAACCGGCCTGCTGGCCGTCGCCCGACCTGCTCCGGCCGCCACGCCGACGGTTGTTGCGGCGCGGCTTCTTGTCGCTGGTGGCGCCGCTCTTCGGCACGCCGGCGATCAGCGCCAGCCGGGTGTCGCCATCGACATGCAGGAACTGCGTCCACCAGTCGGCGAGTTCCTTCTCGACCAGGCCGCATTCGGCGCGCAGCATCAGGAAGTCGTAGGCGGCGCGGAAGCGCGCCTGCTCCAGCAGGCGGAACGGCCGCTGCCCCACGCGCTGCTCGAAGCGCGGCTGCAACAGCCAGATCTCCTTCATCGCGGCACCGTAGCGGTTGGGGATCGCCAGCCGCTTGGCCACGGTGTCCTCGACCTGGTTCATCGCCTCGACCAGCGCCGGCACCGGGTATTCGCCGGCGGCGGTCTTCTTTCGCCATTGCGCCTCAACTTCGTGCCACAGCAGCGCGGCGAACAGGAAGCCGGCCGAGACGGGCTTGTCCTCGGCGATGCGGCGGTCGGTGCTTTCCAGCGCGCGTTGCAGGAACGAGCGCGTCTGCTCGTCGCCGATCAGTTTGTCCAGCAACGGGAACAGCGGCTGGTGCAGGCCATCGGCGCGCAGCGCCATCAGGCAATCCCACGCCTTGCCGGAGAACAGCAACTTCATCATCTCGTCGAACAGCCGCGCCGACGGAATGTTCTCCAGCAGGCGGGCGTGGTCGGCGATGGGCTTGCGGGTAGACGGGGCGATGGTCAGCCCCAGCTTGGCCGACAGGCGGATGGCGCGCAGCATGCGCACCGGGTCTTCGCGGTAGCGCAGCGCCGGGTCGCCGATCATCGCCAGCTTGCGGTTGTTCAGGTCGTCCACACCGTGGTGGAAGTCGAGGATTTCCTCGCGGCTGGGGTCGTAGTACAGCGCGTTGACGGTGAAGTCGCGCCGGGCGGCGTCTTCCTCGATGCTGCCATAGACGTTGTCGCGCAGGATGCGGCCGCTCTCGTCGGTGGGCGCGTCCGAGGCGCCACGGAAGGTGGTCACCTCGATGATTTCTTCCTGGCCCTGATCCCAGAACGGTACGTGCACGATGCGGAAGCGCCGGCCGATGATGCGCGCACGGTGGAACACGTGCTTCACCTGCTCGGGCGTGGCGCTGGTGGCCACGTCGAAATCCTTGGGATGCTTGCCCAGCAGCAGGTCGCGCACCGCGCCGCCGACCACGTAGGCGTCGTAGCCCGCATCCTGCAGGCGGTCGCACACTTTCAGGGCCCCGGAATGCAGTTGCTCGCGGCGGATTCCGTAGTGCTTGGCATGCAGGACGCGCCTTCCCGGGCGCCGGAGCACTTTGCCGATCAACTTGCGAATCATCTGGACAGGTTCAGCCGCGAAATCGAAACGCAGCATTATACAGGGGAAGCGCCCGCCCACGGCCACACCGACCACCGCCGGGCCACCTCGCTGTGCTGCCGGGCCGTGCACCGTGCTGTGGCTGCCGTCGCCGTTACCGCCGTGTTCTACTGCACCTGTCCCCATGGAGCACCCTATGCGCCGATATCGTTACCTGCTCTTGAATGTTTTCGCCGAAAGCCACTTCGCCGGCAACCCGCTGGCGGTATTTCCCGAAGCGGAAGGATTGACGGATGCGCAGATGCAGACGCTGGCGCAGCAGCTCAACCTGTCCGAAACCACCTTCGTCACCGCGCATGCGCAGGCCGACGCCGCCGTACGCATCTTCACCCCGGGCTACGAGTTGCCGTTCGCCGGCCATCCGACGCTCGGCACCGCCAGCGTGGTGGCGCGCCGCCTGGGCCGCGAGCGCGTGACGCTGTCGATGCCCGCCGGCCGGGTGCCGGTGACGGTGCAGGGCGACGTGGCAACGCTGACCGCCCAGCCGCCCCGGGCGCGCGACGCCGCGCCGGCCGCCGCCATCGCCGCCGCGCTCGGGCTGGCGCCGGAGGCGCTGGCCGGCACGCCGCGCTGGCTGAACACCGGCACCGAACAACTGGTGATCCCGCTGGCCGACGCCGCGGCGGTCGCCGCCTGCCGGCCCGGGCTCGCGGCATTCGAAGCCGTGGCGACCAACGCGGTCGGCGTGGCGCAGGCGCTGGTGTGGGCGCCCGACGGCGCACAGATCGCCGCCCGCTTCTTCTGGGTGCAGCACGGCGCCATCGGCGAGGACTACGGCACCGGCTCGGCCGGCGCCAACCTCGGCGGCTGGTGGCTGGACCAACACCGCCCGCTGCCGCTGGCCGTCACCATGGTGCAGGGCCACGGCATTGACCGGCTGGCGCATGTGCGACTGGCGGTGTCGCAAGCCGGCGATATCGAAGTGGGTGGCCGTGTCGTCGAGATAGGTTCGGGCGAAATGCTGCTGCCGGACTGAGCAGCGCGCCCGCGTGGCAGGCTTCACGTGCACGCCGCTCGAAGCGGTGCCCGGAACTGTTGCGGGTTGGGATAGGTCGATTGCTGCTCATATAATCGCCCTTTCCCCCGCCCCGCTCCCCTGAAGAATCCCATGAAGTTCAAGACCCTTGCCTTTGCCCTGCTCGCCGCGCCGCTGTTCGCCCAGGCATTCGCGCCGCAGCCCCCCGAGATCGCCGCCCGCTCCTTCATCCTGCTCGACTACCAGAGCGGCGCCACCCTGGCCGCGCACGGCGCCAATGAGCGCGTCGAGCCGGCGTCGCTGACCAAGCTGATGACCGCCTACCTGACCTTCAAGGCGGTCAAGGAAGGCAAGCTGAAGCTGGATCAGCAGCTGACCGTGTCGCAACAAGGCTGGAAGACCGAAGGCTCGCGCATGTTCCTCGACCCCAAGGTGCCGGCACGCGTCGACGACCTGATCAAGGGCATGATCGTGCAGAGCGGCAACGACGCCTGCGTGACCCTGGCCGAAGCCATCGCCGGCAACGAGACGGTGTTCGCGCAGATGATGAACCGCGAAGCGGCGCGCCTGGGCTTGAGCGGCAGCCACTTCACCAACTCCACCGGCCTGCCCGACCCCAACCTGTACATGACGACCGCCGACCTCGCCAAGCTGGCCAGCGCGATCATCCACGACTTCCCCGAGTTCTATCCGATCTACTCGATGAAGGAGTTCAAGTACAACAACATCAAGCAACCGAACCGCAATCTGCTGCTGTACCGCGACCCCTTCGTCGACGGCCTGAAGACCGGCCACACCAACTCGGCCGGCTACAACCTGGTGGCATCCACCCACCGCGACGACCGCCGCCTGATCTCGGTGGTGGTCGGCACCACCGGCGAGCAGGTGCGCGCCACCGAATCGGCCAAGCTGCTGAATTGGGGCGTGCAGTTCTTCGAAACCCCGCGCCTGTACGAGGCCAAGAAGCCCATCGCCACCGTGCCGGTGTGGAAGGGCGCGGCGGACGAGGTGAAGGTGGGTTTCCTCGACAACCGCTACATCACGTTGCCGCGCGGCGACAGCAAGAAGCTGAAGCTGGACTTCACCAGCAACCAGCCGTTGCTGGCGCCGCTGACCGTCGGCCAGAAGGTGGGCAGCCTCAAGGTGAGCGTGGACGGCAAGGCACTGGGCGAATACCCGGTGGTAGCGCTGGAACAGGTGGACCAGGCGGGGATCTTCGGCCGCGCCTGGGACAGCATCCGGCTATGGTTCAAAAAGCTCTTCGGCTAAGCGTGGCGCCTTGCGCCGCACCGGGAAGGGGGGAAGAGAGAAGGGTGTAAAACCACGGCCAACCCCACATCTTGAAACACAGAGAACACAGAGAGCACGGAGTTACACAGAGAAAGGCTTGAGCGGGAGGGGCTGCTTTTCAACGAGAAGAGCGACGTGTTTGCAAGAGCACTTCATCAGCCGCCTTGCTTGACCTTGGTTTTCTCCGTGGCGCTCTGTGTTCTCCGTGTTCTCTGTGTTTCAAGATGTGGGGTTACCAGGTTTGAAGTGGTTTACACCGTCCCTCTTCCCCCTTCCCTCTTCTCCCACCCGGAGTCGCCCCCATGCATGTCCCCGAGCTGATCGCCTATCTGAATGGCCGCTTCGCGCCGCTGGCCGAGCTGTCGGTGCCGGTGCTGGATCGCGGATTTTTGTTCGGGGACGGGGTCTACGAGATGATCCCGGTGTACGACCGGCGGCCGTTCCGCCTGGACGAGCACCTGGCGCGGCTGGCGGCCAGCCTGGCGGCGGTGCGCATTGACAACCCGCATGACGAGGCCACGTGGGACACCCTGGTCAGGACGCTGATTGCGCGCCAGCCGTTCGCCGACCAGTCGATCTACCTGCAAGTGACGCGCGGCGCGGCCTACCCGCGCAACCACGCCATCCCGGCCGACAGCACGCCGACGGTGTTGCTGTTCGCCGATCCGCTGAACCCGCCCGCCGCCGCGCTGGTGGAGCAAGGCGTCGCGGCGGTCAGCATGCAGGACCCGCGCTGGCAGCGCTGCGACATCAAGACCACCTCGCTGTTGGGCAATGTGCTGGCACGCGCGGCGTCGGTGGACGCGGGTGCGGTCGAGACCGTGATGTTCCGCGACGGCCTGCTCACGGAGGGCTCGGCCAGCAACATCTTCACCGTGAAAGACGGCCTGCTGCTGACCCCGGCGCCGTCCACCCGCATGCTGACCGGCATCACCTACGACGTGGTGCTGGAGCTGGCGCGGCACCACGGCGTGCCGTTGCAGATCCGCCCGGTGAGCGAAGCCGAGGTGCGCGCGGCCGACGAGCTGTGGCTGACCTCGTCGTCCAAGGAGATCCTGGCCATCGTGTCGCTGGACGGCCGGCCGGTTGGAAACGGCGTTCCCGGCCCCATCTATCGACGGATGTACGGCCATTACCAGCAATTCAAGGCCGGGGAGATGCGCCCCGGCGAGGACACGCCATGAGCACCCAATTCACCGACGTTCCCAGCCAGAAGCTGGAAGACCTGGTCACCTTTCCGGCATTGATCCCGGTGAAGGCGGTCAGCCACAAGAACACCGACCAATCCGAATTCCACGCCGCGCTGGTCGACGTGACCGCGCTGCACGTGCCGGGCTTTCACGCCGGACTGGTCACCATCCGCACCTCCAGCGCCGGCAACTATTTCGCCGCCACGCTGAGCGTCACCTTCGAGTCGGTCGATCAGGTCCACGCGCTGGACGCCGCGCTGCGCGGCCATCCGCTGGTGCGGATGGTGCTGTGAGCGCCTGCATGCAACGGCAGATCGGGAGCAAGCCGAACCAGCATGAACAGGGGTTCGAAACCCGTCCTTTTCGCCAGTCCGGGATGCTCTGTGCCCGGCAAGACAAGCAGCCTTTCCGCGCTGTGAAGGCTGCCCGGTGAAGCGCGAAACCCCGTCGTCCTGGCCTGCCGAGGCAACGGTCGGCGAACACGCGACCGCCGTCGGCACCGCGTTGGTGCGCGAACTGGGCCTGCGCCCCTACGAGCCCACCTGGCACGCCATGCAGGCGTTCACCGATGCCCGCGACGCTTCGACGCCGGACGAAATCTGGCTGCTGGAGCATCCGCCCGTGTTCACGCTGGGTCAGGCCGGCAAGCCGGAGCACATCCTGCAACGCGGCGACATCCCCATCGTCAGGATCGACCGCGGCGGCCAGGTCACCTATCACGGCCCCGGCCAGTTGATGGCGTATACGCTGCTGGACCTGCGGCGGCTGGGCTTCGGCGTGCGCGAGCTGGTACGGCGGCTGGAAAACAGCGTGATCGCGCTGCTGGACGATTACGACATCGCCGCCTACGGCAAGGTGGATGCGCCCGGCGTCTATGTGCGCGATGCCGACGGCGAGGAAGCCAAGATCGCCGCGCTGGGCCTGCGCATCCGCAACGGCTGTTGTTTCCACGGGCTGTGCTTCAACGTGGACATGGATCTGGCGCCCTATTCGATGATCAATCCATGCGGCTACCAGGGCCTGCGCGTCGCGCAACTGCGCGATTTCGGCGTGGTCGAGACACCCGCCACGATTGCCGCTAGAATGGCGGCCAAAATCCTGCAACAAATCAACCAATTACCCGCGTAACCGACGTGGGTATGGCGCACCGCACATGACCGAACCCGTCAAGACCGCCCCCGGCTCCGCGCAACAGGGCGTCAAGCTCAAGGGCGAAGCCAAGACCGCCCGCATTCCGATCAAGATCGTGCCGCTGGAAGAAAAGCTGAAGAAGCCGTCGTGGATCCGCGTCCAGGCGCCCAGCTTCAACAGCCGCTTCTACGAGATCAAGGACATCCTGCGCAGCCAGAAGCTGCACACCGTGTGCGAGGAAGCGTCCTGTCCCAACATCGGCGAGTGCTTCGGCAAGGGCACCGCCACCTTCATGATCATGGGCGACATCTGCACCCGCCGTTGCCCGTTCTGCGACGTCGGCCACGGCCGCCCCAACCCGCTGGACGCCAACGAGCCGCGCCACCTGGGCGAGACCATCGCCGCGCTGCGGCTCAAGTACGTGGTGATCACCTCGGTGGACCGCGACGACCTGCGCGACGGCGGCGCCGGCCACTTCGTCGAGTGCATCCAGCACACCCGCGCGCTCAGCCCCGAAACCCAGATCGAAGTGCTGGTGCCGGACTTCCGCGGCCGCCTGGACGTGGCGCTCGACCTCTTCGCCGACGGCCTGCCGGACGTGATGAACCACAACCTGGAAACCGCCGCACGCCTGTACAAGCAGGCCCGCCCCGGCTCGGATTACCTGCATTCGCTCAAGCTGCTCAAGGAGTTCAAGGCGCGCTACCCGCAGGTGCCAACCAAGTCCGGCATCATGGTCGGCCTGGGCGAGACCGACGACGAAGTGATCGAGGTGATGCACGACATGCGCGCCCACGACATCGACATGATCACCATCGGCCAGTACCTCCAGCCGTCCAACGGTCACCTGCCGGTACTGCGCTACGTGCACCCGGACCAGTTCAAGGCGTTCGAGGACAAAGCCTACGAGCTGGGCTTCAAGCACGCCGCCGTCGGCGCGATGGTGCGCTCGTCGTACCACGCGGACCAGCAGGCGCATGGGGCGGGCGTGACCGGCTGAGGTCCGGGCCTCCCCCATCAGACAGCCGGCCTCGCGCCGGCTGTTTCGTTTGCGCGGTGGGTTATGCTGCCAGGAACATCCCCGGAGACACCCATGCAGGAACCCGCCCGCCATCAACTGACCATGACCGTGCTGATGATGCCGGAGATGGCCAATTTCTCCGGCAACGTGCACGGCGGCCAGTTGCTCAAGCTGCTGGACCAGGTGGCCTATGCCTGCGCCAGCCGCTATGCCGGCACCTACGTGGTTACGCTGTCGGTGGATCAGGTGCTGTTCAAGCAGCCGATCCATATCGGCGAAATGGTCACCTTCCTCGCCAGCGTCAACTACACCGGCCGCACCTCGATGGAGGTCGGCATCCGGGTGCAGGCCGAGAACATCCGCACCCGCGAGGTGCGCCATACCAACAGCTGCTACTTCACCATGGTGGCGATGGGCGAGGACGGCCAGCCGGCGGTGGTGCCGCCGCTGGCCCGCGAGGATGCCACCATGCACAAGCGCTGGAGCCAGGCCGAAGCCCGCCGCGCCGCGCGGCTCCAGGAGTGAGCCGATAAAAAACGGCGGATCGTCGATCCGCCGTCTGGCCACGAGTCGATGGTGCCGGCTCAGTTCACCGGGTACAGATTGAAGTCGGGCGTCAATCCCCACCCCGGCGAGACATAGAACAGGCTCTGATACGCCGTGCCGAAGTTGTTCGGGTGGGTATCCATCAGGCCATATTCCTTGATGCTGACGCCGGCCAATGCATTGCGGGCATCGGCATCGGCCGGATAGGCCAGATAGCGCGGTGCGCCGGCCCGGCCCAGGTGGTACTCCAGCGCGGAACGCTCCGGATCGCCGCCCATGCCGCCCACCGAGATCTGCACGGTGTGGATCTGCCCCGGATAGCGCGCCTGCAACTCGCGTGCCGTGTTGTGGGCGGGCGTGAGCGAGGTCGCCAGGCCGTGGAAGCTGTGGGTCCAGACAATGGCCTTCCTGCCCTTGAACGGACCTTCCAGCAGCCAGGCCGCGTTGCCCGCCGCGGCGATGTCGCGCTGATCCCAGTCGTTGGCGGGGGTCTTGTTCCACAGGTAGCCGCCACCGGCGCCCAGGCTTTCCACCACGCGGCACCACAGGCCCAGATCGGTGAAGTCATACTGCGCCGGCACGCCACCGGCATCGACGCACAGCTCGCCCCTGAGCGCGGTGACCACGCGCTGGTAGGCGTCGTAGCCATCCGGCTTCTTCGACCCTTCCGGCAGGTTCACCACCTTGTCCGCCACGGTCATGAAGGTGGACCAGTCGGGCGATTGCAGCGTGGGCGAGTTGCGCAGCGTCAGCAGCAGTTGCAGCCGCGACAGCGCCTGGCCGGTGGATTCCACGCCCGCCATCATGATGTCGATGCCCGCCAGCGCCAGCGGGCTGGCCGTGGCCTGGGTCTGGTCCAGGTACTCGAATACCTTGCGCCCTTCGGCGGTGCGCGAAGTCAGGTAGAAGATGCGCCCGGCGGACGAGTCGGTGTACGACATGCCGTCGATGTCGTGCTTTTCCTTCATCCGCGCCACGTCGTAGATCCCGCTTTCGAACAGCAGCACGTCGAACTGCTTCTGCTCGTGCAGGTATTTGACCAGGCGTGCCATCAAGGTCAGCGTCGCGCCCTCGCCGTGCACCGATTCATTGAGGAATACGATGCGGGCGTCGCCCACCGCATTGCCGAAGGCTGTCAGGTCCGACATGTCGGCGGCGCTGTAGTCGATGCTGACCAAGGCATTGCCGTTGGCATTGATGGCGTTGGTCAGCGCCTCGTTGCCACCGCCGCCATCGCCCCCGCCACCGCAGCCGGCCAACAATAGGCCGATACAGCCCGCCAGGATCAGCTTTCTAAGATTTCTCATTGATACCCTTCCCATATTGACTTGAACAAATAAGTTATCCCACTGAATACCAAGCATTTGCTTTCTTATTTTTTCAGCAAAGGAAAGTACCTACTTGACTGCCGCTTGTAAACTTCGTGTCTGCGATTGGTGGCAACGGGAGTACAGCTGGCGGGGGAGGCAAAACAAAAACGCCACCCGAAGGTGGCGTTTTCGTTACTGCCGGGATCGCTGGGAAGCGCTGGATCAGAAATCCATGCCGCCCATGCCACCCATGCCGCCGCCGCCCGGCATGGCCGGGGCGTCGTCCTTCGGCAGTTCGGCGATCATCGCGTCGGTGGTCAGCAGCAGGCCGGCCACGGAGGCGGCGTGTTGCAGCGCCGAGCGGGTCACCTTGGCCGGATCCAGTACGCCGATCTCGACCAGATCGCCGTATTCGCCGGTGGCGGCGTTGTAACCGAAGTTACCCTTGCCTTCCACGACCTTGTTCACCACCACCGACGGCTCGTCGCCGGCGTTGGCCACGATCTGGCGCAGCGGGGCTTCGATGGCCTTCAGCACGATCTTGATGCCGGCGTCCTGATCGGCGTTCAGGCCCTTGATCTCGCCCATGTTGGCGCGGGCACGCAGCAGCGCCACGCCGCCGCCGGCCACGATGCCTTCTTCCACTGCGGCGCGGGTGGCGTGCAGGGCGTCTTCGACGCGGGCCTTCTTTTCCTTCATTTCGACTTCGGTCGCGGCACCGACCTTGATCACCGCCACGCCGCCGGCCAGCTTGGCCACGCGCTCTTGCAGCTTTTCACGGTCGTAGTCGCTGGTGGCTTCTTCCACTTGCTTGCGGATGGTGGCCACGCGCGCCTTGATGCCTTCTTCCTGGCCGGCGCCGTCGATGATGGTGGTGTTTTCCTTGGCCACTTCGATGCGCTTGGCCTGGCCCAGGTCGTTCAGGGTGGCCTTTTCCAGCGACAGGCCCACTTCCTCGGCGATCACGGTGCCGCCGGTCAGGATGGCGATGTCTTCCAGCATGGCCTTGCGGCGGTCGCCGAAGCCCGGGGCCTTGACGGCGACGGTCTTCAGGATGCCGCGGATGTTGTTCACCACCAGGGTGGCCAGCGCTTCGCCGTCCACGTCCTCGGCAATGATCAGCAGCGGGCGGCCGGACTTGGCCACTTGCTCCAGCACCGGCAGCAGGTCGCGGATGTTGCTGATCTTCTTGTCGAACAGCAGGATGTACGGGTTGTCCAGCAGGGCAACCTGCTTGTCCGGGTTGTTGATGAAGTACGGCGACAGGTAGCCGCGGTCGAACTGCATGCCTTCGACCACTGCCAGTTCGTCTTCCAGGCCCGAGCCGTCCTCGACGGTGATCACGCCTTCCTTGCCGACCTTGTCCATCGCCTCGGCGATCTTCTGGCCGATCACTTCGTCGCTGTTGGCGGAAATGGCGCCGACCTGGGCGATTTCCTTGCTGGTGGTGGTGGGCTTGGCGATCTTCTTCAGCTCGTCGACCAGGGCGTGCACCGCCTTGTCGATACCGCGCTTCAGGTCGGTCGGGTTGAAGCCGGCGGCCACGTACTTCAGGCCTTCGTTGACGATGCCCTGGGCCAGCACGGTGGCGGTGGTGGTGCCGTCACCAGCCACGTCGGAGGTCTTGGAAGCCACTTCCTTGACCAGCTGCGCGCCCATGTTCTCGAACTTGTCCTTCAGTTCGATTTCCTTGGCGACGGAAACGCCGTCCTTGGTGATGGTCGGGGCGCCGAAGCTGCGCTCCAGCACCACGTTGCGGCCCTTCGGGCCCAGGGTCACCTTGACCGCATCGGCCAGGATGTTGACACCGGCAACCATCTTGCTACGGGCGGAATCGCCGAATTTGACTTCTTTAGCAGCCATTTCAAAGCTCCAAATCTATGAATTCTGGGGTTTGCTTCAGGCCGTCGCGCACGGGCGACGGCGGGTGGCGCGGCCCACGGGCCGGGCCGGCGGATCAGCCTTCGAGCACGCCGAAGATGTCTTCTTCGCGCACGACCAGCAGCTCTTCGCCGTTCACCTTCACCGACTGGCCGCTGTACTTGCCCAGGATGACCTTGTCGCCGACCTTGACCGCGAGCGGACGGACCGAGCCGTTGTCCAGCAGCTTGCCGGTGCCGATGGCGACCACTTCGCCCAGATCCGGCTTTTCGGCGGCCGCGCCCGGCAGCACGATGCCCGAGGCGGTCTTTTCTTCAGCTTCAACACGCTTGATCACGACGCGGTCGTGCAAGGGACGAATTGCCATCTTTCAAACTCCTGCGAGATAAATGACGCGAAATAGGTGCAACACCAAGTGCTGCGATTGCAACAATTTGACAGTTAGCACTCACCGCTAACGAGTGCTAATGATATGGACGCGAGTAGGGCTTTTCAAGGGTGGATGGCCGCAAAAATCGCCGAACGTCATTGGGGCCACGAAGATCGTTGTCGTTTTGCCTCCAAAGCAAAGAAGGCGGAACACACGTTCCGCCTTCTCTCACCCGCTCAAGCCCTGCCGGGTAGCCTTCACTCGGCGATCAGCCCCTTGATGCCTTCCAGGATGCTGGCGTCGACAGCCTCAAGCCCCTGGAAACCCAGTTCCTCGAGAATGGACTTCCCCGCCGGATCGTCTTGCATCCCGACCAACACGGCTTGCACCGTTCCGGCCTTGTCCGCCCATTCGGGGCCCACCATGAAACAGTGGAACGCCGAGCCCGCCATCGTTGCGGCAAGGACTTCGAGACCAGCGCGCGTGGAGGCATTCAGCCCGTTCCACGTCTCGTTGAAGACAAAGGCAAGTTGTGCAGTGCCCGCGACGACGCCTTTCACGGCATTCGTGTGGTTACCGCAGAACTCGAACTGCACGTCTTCGTCGGCCAGACCGACCAGGGGCAGAAGCGTGACCCCGAGCGGATGGATGATCGTCTTGTCGCTCGCACTGGCGATTTTCACGGGCCGCTCTGCCTTGGCGCAGTCAAAGCCGGTTTGTGCAACCAGCACGGTCTCGTCATTGATTCCTACCGGACGGGCTACCGGCACATACCCTTTCTCCGCAAAACACACCGCGCTGTACGGGTTGGCATACACGATGTGATGAGGAGTGGCGAGTACCGCTTCGCGCTCCTTGAGCAGGTTGTCCTGCGGCTCAAAGTGCATGCGCACATCCAGTTTGCGTTGCAAATAGGTATTGAGCGTGAACCAGCCAACCTGATTCTTCGCAGTATCGTGCGGGCAGACACTGAGTTGATGAACAGACATGTCGATTTGTCCTTTTGTCGGTTTCCAGGGACCACGGATACCCGCGCTGGCAACGGTACTGCCCGGCCCTGCGCAAGACGTGAGCAGTCCTGCGTGCCCAGGGACAGGGCGTGACGGTGTTCCAGGCCAGTCGCAAGCGTCGGCGGTGCCGGCTACTGGGAAATCAAAGCGCGTTCTTGATCGCTTCCGCGGCCCGCTTGACGTCGAGCAGGATGAGGCCAAGCCGGGCCTGGGGCTTGGCGATGACCGACAACACGGCGTCCTGGCCTGCGCTGGTCATCAGCACATAGCCCGCTTCCCCTTTGACCAGAACCTGCTCGAGGTCCCCCCGCGACAGTTCCTTCGCAATACGCCCGCCCAGGGACAGCATCGCGGCACTCATCGCGCCGACGCGGTCTTCATCGAGCCCCACCGGCAGCAGCGAAGCCATCATCAGGCCATCCGTGGAAATGACCGCCGAGGCTTCGATATCCGCAGAGCTGCCGTTGAGTTCGTCGAGGACGGAAGTAAAGGCTTCTTGACGCATGAATCAACTCCTTATCGCTACATGGTTGAGGGAAGCAACCGGCACCCTGCGCGGCAGCAAGCCCTTCGGTTGAGAGGCGCGCGTCGCCGCGCCCCATGCACCGCCCCCCTGCGGAAGCGGTAATTCCAAACTCATGCCGCATGCAGACGCAGGCTTGAGCAGCTTCATTTCCACCGTATCGGTCGCTCGATGGGAGATCCCCCCTCGCGTTGCCGGAAAAACACGGCGCGCCCGCCCTCAGGCAATGCAGCCAGATTGGAAAGCTTCAGCCGGCCAGTTCGGGGGCCAACTGGTAGAGCAGCGCCTGCACCATCATCACGACGTTCTCCCGCATGCGCGGGTCGACTTCGAAGACCGGACAGGATTTGAAGCCGAGTGCCGCCAGCGATGCGCGATAGGTATCGAGCACCGGCAACGGATGGCTATCGGTCCGGGTGACGCCGACGACGAGGCCGGTCTGTTCGATGAATCCACGGAACGCATCGACATAGAACTTGAGATCGGCGCATGGCGAGGAACGGCTGTTGTCGAGCAGCAGGATGAGCCCGAGGCTGTCCTTGGCCAGGATCTCCCACATGAAGTCGAATCGCTTCTGGCCCGGCAAGCCATACACGTGCAGGCGATCACCGCCATCGAGGTCGATCACGCCATAGTCAAAGGCGACCGTGGTGGTGTCCTTATGAAGCCTGGTCACATCGGAAGCATCTTCTTCCGTCGTGAGCAACCGCCCATGGCAAAGCGCTGCCACCGCAGTCGTCTTGCCCACCCCGACGGGGCCCGCGAATATGAGCTTGCATTGGTCCATTGGCTTTTACCTGTCCTCTCCGCCCGCCCCGGCCACCGCAGGACGCCTACTCTGCCTGACCAACAGGCCACACCTTCTCGAGCAACCGCTGCAAGAAACCACGTTGGGCCGCCCTGTCGAAATCGGCGGCATCGTTGCCGATCGCGGGCGCCGCCGGGCGCGCGATCCCCGCATCGGCGCAATCCCCGGGAGCGTGTTCGAGCAAGCCCAGGCTGTCGCAGATCACGTAGAAGGCAAAGACATGCCGCTGTGGAAGCGCGGTGCGCTCGACGGTCTGGAGCAGCGAACACCGGGACTGCATCCACAGTGCCGCGATCTGCATCGCGCCCAGCGATCGAGGCAGGTTGGGCAGGTTCGGCCAGTGCCGCAGACGTACCGGCACATGAAGCCGGGTACCGCCCGGTAGATGGCCGCGAGCGCACCACAAGCCGATCTGCGCGACGATGAACTCCGCACGATATGTGCGATAGCTGTCGATGACCTGCGTCCCTTCCGAAAAGTCGATCTGGCCCTGAACCTGCTCGGCACGCCCCTGAACGCGCGTGCCGCTGGGGAATGCGGCGAGCCGCCGCACCCGGGGCCGGGTATAAAGCGGCGCAAGGCATAGCCTGTGCAGCGCTTGCATGTTGAACTCGCCCCCCCAGCGGTTCTGCTCGAGGTCGAGCACGAGGGACTGACCATTGATCAGCAATTCGACGATTGCAGGTTCATCAATCCTGGCGGCCAACGCCTGCTTGATGTGGTGTACGAGATAACCATCCAGGTTCAGATACAGCGACGACACCTGTTCAGCGTCCGAGAAATCGGCATCTCGCAGGAAACCGCGAAAATCGAGCCTTCCCAGGTCGTGCTCCATGTGAGCCGCCGCCCGCCCCAGGTTGAACCGCGGGTGCGGCATGGATGCGGCGGAGCCGCCCATTCCGTTCGTTTCAGCTGGCGTCCCACGTACTCGGAGAGGGAAGCATCCGGCGCGCGGCGGGGATGCCGGCAAGGTCCTCGCCACCTGGACTTTCTCCTCGTCCTTGACCATGGCCGGCTGATGGATGCGATCGGCGATGCGACGCAGTGTTTCGAGAAAAGCACCAGGTGAAAGGGGATTGGCCAGGTACTCCGCGTCGGGAATATCGCTGCGCCAGAGCCTGCCGAATACGACGACCGAGCAGGCGCGCTCGTTGCGAATCCGGTGAACCACGCCTGAAGCGTGCGGAAAATCGCCATTGACGATGAGGATCTCGGCATCGGCCGCCGGAGCAAACACAAACTTGTGAGGCGGCGCCTGATGGCGATCGAGCACCGTCTTCAGCATGCTCTGCGTGCGCTCGGAAAACCCGACCGCAAACAACGAGAAACAACGAGCACCACTCTCCTGCTTCACCGTCTTTCCCCCCGCCCACGCGTTCCCGACCGACATGCAGAGCCGGGGTCTTCTCCGCGCCGAAATACGACGGAAGGAAAACCTCCGTCTCAGCGCGTGCGTTCCGGTTGCCGCATGGAGCCGTCCACCTGTCCTTACACCGTCGGGTAACGGCCTGAAGCAGCGTCAGGGAAGAGGCACCGAAGATGCTTTCCAGGCAGCCACCAGGATGGTCGTTGACCCGAGCGCGTGGCCCCGAGAACGGGCCAAGACGCGTTGCGATGATATGGCCTTCCAGGTGGGGAAAAGACGGATTTTGCTCAAGTTGACGATTGGGGCGTGAAGGGGCCGGTCAGGCTTTCCCGGCATGCGCACCTGGAGGCGAATGACGAAAGCCGGACACCCCCACTGCGCTCCAACTCACGCGGGATCGCGGCCGAGCGCCTGGGCGATGAGGAGGTCGGCCACCTGCGGCACGGCGGCCATCACCGGGGAATCGGTGCCGTAGGTCTGGCTGGCGGTGTAAAGGCCCTCGATCAACAACGCCAGCGCCCGGGCCAGCGCGGCCGGATCGCGCGCGCCGGCGGCGGCGGCGAGGGCGGTCAGCCGGGCCAGCAGCTGCCGCTTGTGCTCGGCGACGAAGCGCCGCGCGAAGTGATCCGGCTCGGGGTATTCGGCGGCGACGTTGACGAAGGGGCAGCCCCGATAACCGTCGCGCGTGGCGCGGGCGGTGACGTCGCTGAAGTACTGCCGCAGCGCGGCGGCCGCGTCGTCGGGGTGCTGGCCCACGCTGCCGTCGAAGTAGCCCCAGAACATGGCTTCGCGCCGCTTCAGGTATTGCCGCAGCAGTTCGTCCTTGGAGCTGAACTGGCGATACAGGCTCATCTTGTTGACGCCAGCCTGCTTGACCACCGCGTCCACCCCGACGGCGCGCGTGCCCTCGCGGTAGAACAGGCTCTCGGCGGCGTCGAGGATGCGCGCGGACGCCGACGCGGCGTCCACCACGGTGCGGGCGGGCTTGCCAGATTCGCTCATGCTGCGGCTCCTGAATGACGCTTGACATGTTACCGCTCGGTACATAGCATCATCAAGCCGATGTTACCGATCGGTAACACCAACAAGAATATCCCTGGAGATACCCCCATGCAGGCTCTTGCCCAGCGTCTGGCGGGACGGATGCACTACGCCTGGATCGTCGTCGCGATCACTTTCCTGATCATGCTGGTCACCGCCGGCACCCGGGCCTCGCCCAGCGTGATGATGGTGCCGCTGGAGCACGACTTCGGCTGGAGCCGCGCCACCATCTCGCTGGCGCTGTCGATCAACCTGGCGCTGTTCGGCCTGATGGGGCCGTTCGCCGCGGCGGCGATGCTGCGCTTCGGCCTGCGCCGCACCGTGCTGGTGGCGCTGACCATCCTGGCCGGCGCGGTAGCGTTGTCCAGCCTGATGCAGGCCAGCTGGCAGTTGCAGTTGATCTGGGGCGTGGTGGTCGGCTGCGCCACCGGCGCCACCGCGATGACGCTGGGCGCCACCGTGGTGAACCGCTGGTTCGCCCAGCGACGCGGCTTGGCGATGGGCCTGCTCACCGCCAGCTCCGCCACCGGCCAGCTGGTGTTCCTGCCGCTGCTGGCGGCGCTGACCGAACGCCACGGCTGGCGGCCGGTGGTGCTGGTGGTGGCCGGCGCGGCGGCGCTGATCGTGCCGCTGGTGGCGTGGCTGCTGCCGGAGCGCCCGTCCAGCGTCGGGCTCGCGTCCTACGGCGCCGCCGCCGACGCCTCCGACGCCGCGCCGCTGGCGCGCAACCCGATCGTCATCGCCTTCGACGCGCTGCGTCGCGCGGCGGTCACCCGCGATTTCTGGCTGCTGTTCTTCACCTTCTTCGTCTGCGGCGCCAGCACCAACGGCTATATCGGCACCCACTTCATCGCCATGTGCGGCGACTTCGGCCTGACGCCGGTGAAGGGCGCCGGCATCCTGGCGGTGATGGGCCTGTTCGACCTGGCCGGCACCACGCTGTCGGGCTGGCTGTCCGACCGCTACAACCCGCGGGTGCTGCTGTTCTGGTACTACGGCCTGCGCGGGCTGGCGCTGCTGTACCTGCCGACCGCGTTCGGTCTGGGCGTGTTCGGCCTGCCGTTGTTCACCATGTTCTACGGCCTGGACTGGATCGCCACCGTACCGCCGACGGTGCGCCTGACCACCGACCGCTTCGGCAGCCGCGATGCGCCGGTGATCTTCGGCTGGATCGTCGCCGGCCACCAGCTGGGCGCCGCCTTCGCCGCGCTGGGCGCGGGCCTGCTGCGCGGCAGCCTGGGGTCGTACACGGTGGCGACCTGGATCTCGGGCGGCCTGTGCGTGGTGGCGGCGCTGGTGGCATTGCGCGTGCATCGCCGCCCGGCGCCCGCGCTGGCGGCCGCCTGAATCACAGGTGGCGGATGCGCGGCTTGTAGCGGCGGAACAGCGCGTCGTTGTCGGTGACGCGGTCGGTGTTCTGGCTTTGGAACAGCGGCACCGCGATGCCGCGCTCGACGCAGCGTCGCACCGTCTCGGCCACCAGCACCTCGGCCACCGCGATGCCGACGAAGCTGGAAAACGCGCCGGTGCCCAGCCCGCCGTAGTGCAGCAGCGCGTCGCCGTCGGGCGCGCCGTTGTCGATCACCACGTCGGCCAGCTGGTACAGCTTGGCGCCGCTGGGATGGCGCGAGGTGTTGGCGCGCGATTGCGTCAGTGAGGTCAGCGCGATGCAGAACACCCCCTCGGCGCGCGCCCGCTGCGCCATCTCCACCACCGACGCGTTCAAGCCGGAGTTGGACACCAGCAGCAGCACGTCGCCGCTCGCCACGCCGTACTCGTCCCACAGGATGTCGGCCAGCCCGCTCAGGCGCTCCATGCGGCTGCTGCGGGTGGCGCCGGCGCCGTTGAGGATGCTTTCGTCGAGCATGGCGCACACATTGGCCAGCCCGCCGGCGCGGCCGAACAGCTCCATCGGGATCATGTGCGAGTGCCCGGTGCCGAAGGCGTAGAGCAGGCGGTCGGCGGCCACCGCCTCGACGATCTTCTCCACCGCCTGGTCGATGGCGGCGCGCTGCAATTCCAGCACGGCCTGCAGCCGCGGCACCGCCTGTTCGATGAATGCATACATGGAAAGCTCCCGGTTGGTTGGTGCCTTCATTGTTAAACCACCTCGCCGCCGCGAACTCGCCGATCGATCCCCTTTTGTGCACAATCGGTACGGCCCCGGCCGCGTCATCCATCCGGAGAAGTCATGCTGCGCCAGCAAAATCCGCCACGCGCGCCAGGACATTCCTGGTACGACGCGCATTTCGACCTGCCGGCCCTGGAATTCGACTGGCACTACCACGGCGACTTCGAGCTGACGCTGACGCTCGACCAGGGCGGCCAGCGCTATCTCGGCGACCGCATCGACGACTACACCTCGCCCGACCTGGTACTGATTCCGCCCGGCGTTCCCCACACCTGGCAATCGTCGCGCGGCGACGCGCACGAAGTGCACGTGCTGCTGCTGCCGGCCGGCTGGGCGCAGCGGCTGGTCGAAGCGGGCGTGCTCGAAAGCCTGGCACTGGTGGCGCTGCTGGGCCGCGCCGCCGGCGGTCTGCAGTTCTCGCCCGCCACCGCCCTGGCGTGCCTGCCGCTGTGCCGCGCCCTGCGCGACGCCGGCGCGCTGGCGCGGCTGGGCCTGCTGTTCGCCATCGTCGCCGAGCTGGCGGCCGACGACCGGGCTACGCCGCTCGGGCTGAGCGGCGGCCCACCGCAGCCGCTGGATGCCCAGCTCAGGCAGATGCTGGAATACATGCACGCGCACTACACCGAGGCGCTGACCCAGGAAACGGTGGCCGCGCACTGCGGCCTGTCGGTGGCCAGCCTGCGGCGACGGTTCGACGCCGGCCTGGGCGAGCCGTTCGGCCGCTATCTGCAACGGCTGCGCATCGGCCGCGCCTGCCACCTGCTCTGGAGCAGCCGGCTGCCGGTGGAACACGTGGCGCAGGCCAGCGGCTTCGCCAGCCCCGGCAATTTCCACCGCCAGTTCCGCGCGCAGAAGGGCATGACGCCGGCGCAATTCCGCCGTCTGCGCCAGGCGACCGTCGCCGCGCGATGATGCCGGCGCGCGCTGCCGGTACACTGCGCGCCATCCCGCATCGAAACCGCCCCATGACCGCCTCCCCCACCGATCTTCCGACAGACCTTCCGACCGAACTCGCCGACACCGCCGACACCGCCGACACCGCCCAGGCCGCGCTGGCCGACTATCTGGCCGCGCACCACGCCACCCTGGTCACCACCGACAACAGCTACGCTGTCTCGGTGGCGGGCGAGATCGAGGTGGACGGGTTGCGGGTGCCGTACCACCTGGTGCCGGACGAAGGCTTCCTCGGCAAGACCAACAAATGGCGGCGGCTGCCGGACAACGAACGGCTGGCGCTGTTGCAGGCGCGCTGGAACCCGGCGGCGCGCGACAAGCTGGAGACGCAACTGCGCGCCTGCGCGCTGCGGGTACTGGACATCGCCCGCAGCGGCGACCTGGACCCGGCCAGCGCGCTGCATGCGTTCCAGGCCAAGTACGAGCGCGCACAGACCCGCTGCACGCTGGCGCTGGACCGCATCGCCGCCGCCGACGGCCGCAACGCCGCCACGCGGCAGGCGGAAAAGACCCGCGACGCGGTCGACCTGTCGCTGTACCCCGAATCGTTCACCACCGCGCAGGCGATGCAGCGCCACTTCATCGCCATCCTCGGCCCGACCAACTCGGGCAAGACCCACGCCGCGATGGAGCACCTGTCGCAGGCCGCCAGCGGCGTCTACCTGGCGCCGTTGCGGCTCCTGGCGCTGGAGAACTACACCCGACTGCGCGAGGCCGGCGTGGCGGTCAGCCTGATCACCGGCGAGCAGCGCAAGCTGCACCCCGACGCCACCCACGTCGCCAGCACGGTGGAGATGCTCAACCCCAACCGCCCGGTGGAAGTGGCGGTGATCGACGAGATCCAGCTGCTGGACGACCCGGATCGCGGCGCGGCGTGGACGGCGGCGGTGTGCGGCGTGCCGGCGGCCACCGTCTACCTGCTGGGCGCGCTGGAGGCGCGCGAGGCGGTCGAGGCGCTGGTGAAGCGCGTGGGCGGTACGCTGGAAGTGCGCGAACTGCAACGCAAGTCGCCGCTGGAGATGGAACGCCAGCCGCTCGGCTCGCTGCGCAACCTGCAGGCGGGCGACGTGCTGATCGCGTTCTCGCGCCGCGAGGTGCTCAACTGGCGCGACCAGGCCATCGAGCAGGGCTTCCGCGTCTCGGCCATCTACGGCAACCTGTCGCCGGAAGTGCGGCAGGCGCAGGCTGAGCGCTTCATCGACGGCGAGACGCAGATCGTGGTCGCCACCGACGCCATCGGCATGGGCCTGAACACCCCGGCGCGGCGGGTGATCTTCACCACCGCCAGCAAATGGGACGGCTACGCCGAGGGCACCATCTCCGCCGCGCTGGCCAAACAGATCGCCGGCCGCGCCGGCCGCTACGGCGTGCACGAGGCCGGGCACGTCGCCGGGCTGGACGCCACCACCCACAAGACCATCGCCGCGCTGTTGCGGCAGCAGCCCGAGCCGCTGCCCGGCGCCGGCTTCTTCGTCGCGCCCAACCTGGACTACCTGACGCAGATTTCCGCCGCCACCGGCGAAACACGGCTGCAACCGCTGCTGGAGCTGTTCGCCAAGCACATCAACGTGCACGACGAATTCTTCCTGCCGGCCAACCTGTCCGAGCAGATCGACAAGGCGCGCTGGCTCGACCAGCTGAACCTGTCGCTGGCCGACCGCTTCACCCTCAGCCTGTGCCCGGTGTCGACCAAGATCCCGATGCTGGAACGCGCCCTACAGGATTGGGCCGCCGCGCGCGCCTCGAAAAAGCAGGCGCCGCTGCTGCGCATGGAAGGCACTTTCGGCCGCAACGAACTGCAATTCCTGGAGGACACCTGCAAGCTGTACTCGGCCTACGCGTGGCTGGGCTACCGCATGCCGGACACCTTCCCGCACGAGGAACTGGCGCAGGTGCTGATGCAATCGACCTCGGAAAAGATCGACGCGCTGTTGCAGGCGCAGAACACCCAGCGCGCCCGCGGCAAGCGGCCGGGACAGCCGGCGCGGCGTGGCGCGCCACCGCGTCAGGGGCGGGGCGGGCCACGACGCGGCTGAGGCGCCGGTCCTGCATGCCAGGACGGCTCGACAACGTTTCCCGAATTTGAAGGCCGCTCAGCCGGCGCCCGCCAGCCCATCCCACGCCAGCATCGCCGCGCGCGCCATGCTCTGGAGCGTGTCGCGGCTGGCGCCGTCCAGCGCCTGCACCGACATGCCCTGGCGCACCGCGGCGTAGAACGTCGCCATCGCGTCGAGATCGGCGCCGGGCGGCAGGTCGCCCTCGGCGACGCCGCGCGCCAGCCGCTCGCGCAGTTCCGCCTGCCCGCGCGCGCGCCGCTGGTGCAGGTGCTCCCAGATGCCGGCATTGCTGGGCGTACAGTTCAGCGCCGACAGCGACATGCAGCCGGCCGGGCGGCCGGGCGTGGTGAAGCACTGCGCGCTGGATTCGAGCATCGCCGCGAACGCCGCCCGGGTATCGCGGTGTCCGGCCAGGATACTGGCCACGCCGCCGCCTTCCTCGCGGTCGTATTGGTCCAGCGCCTCCTTGAACAGCGCCTCCTTGGAGCCGAAGGTCGCGTACAGGCTGGGCGAGTTGATCTGCATGGCCTCGGTCAGGCTGGCCAGCGAACTGCCTTCGTAGCCGTGCTTCCAGAACACTTCCATCGCCCGGCGCAGCGCTTCGGCACGGTCGAAGCAGCGCGGGCGGCCTCGTTCGGCCATATCCACCTCCGGTCTTCCCGGTTTCCATGTGTCGCCCGACAAGCGTTTTCCCCAGCCAAATCAGCGGGTCGCGGCTCGTCGGACTTAATTCTGTAACGATCATAACAGAAACAGTTTGACAGGCCGATTGGGCTGCCCCAATCATATTTGTGTCGATCACTACAAATTTACAGGCCACCGACGAAGCGGCCGGAACCCTTACCACGGAGACACACATGACACAGACGGAACCCCATTCGGGCAAGTGGCTGGTGCTGGCCGCGGTGTGCCTGGCCGGCATCATGATGCCGCTGAGCTTCACCGCGCCGGGCATTGCCATCCCGGCCATCAGCCGCGACCTGGGCGGCAGCGCGCTGGCGCTGACCTGGGTGGTCAACGGCTTCATCCTGGCGTTCGGCAGCGCAGTGATGGCGGCCGGCGCGCTGGCCGACCGCTTCGGCCGCAAGCGCATGTTCCGCAACGGCATCGCCGCGTTCGGGCTGTTGTCGCTGGCGCAGGTGTTCGCGCCGGACCTGCCGTCGCTGATCGCGCTGCGCGCCTTGCAGGGCGTGGCCGCCGCCACCGCGATGGCGGGCGGATCGGCATCGCTGGCGCACGCGTTCGACGGCAAGGCGCGCACCCAGGCGTACAGCCTGCTCGGCACCAGTTTCGGCGTCGGCCTGGCGTTCGGCCCGGTGTGGGCCGGCTTCCTGATCGAGCAGTTCGGCTGGCGCGCGATCTTCGCCACCAGCGTGCTGATAAGCGTGGTGGTGCTGGCGGTCGGCGTGCCGCGCATGCACGAATCGCGCGATCCGGGCGCCAAGGGCGTCGATGTGTGGGGCACCGTCACCTTCACCGGCATGTTGCTGCTGCTGACGCTGGGCATCATGGAAGGCCCGCAGATCGGCTGGACCAGCCCGCTGGTGATCGGCCTGCTGCTGGGTGCGCTGGCGTTGCTGGCCGCCTTCATCCAGGTGGAACGCACCCATCCGCGCTCGATGCTGGATCTGTCGCTGTTCCGCAACCGCCGCTTCCTGGGCGCGCAGGCGCTGCCGTTCGGCACCGCGTTCAGCTTCGTGGTGCCGCTGATCATCCTGCCGATCCGCTTTATCGGTATCGAAGGCTACGACCCGGTGCGCGCCGGCACGATGATGATTCCGCTGTCGGCGCCGATGCTGGTGGTGCCGTTCCTCGGCGCACTGCTCACCCGCTGGGTGAGCGCCGCGGCGCTGTGCCTGACCGGCTTCGCCATCTCGGCGCTGGCGCTGCTGTGGCTGGCGCTGGTGCCGCCGGGCGCGCCCACCGGCGACTTCATCTGGCCACTGCTGCTGACCGGCATCGGCGCGGGCCTGCCGTGGGGCCTGATGGACGACCTGGCGATCAGCGTGGTGCCGCGCGAGCGCGCCGGCATGGCCACCGGCTTCTTCGCCACGGTGCGGGTGGCGGGCGAATCGCTGTCGCTGGCCATCGTCGGCGCGGTGCTGGTGGGCGCGTTGCAGGCCGGGCTGGCGACGCAACTGCACGGCCAGCCGCCGCTGGTGCCGCTGGCCAACGCCCTGGCCGCCGCCGACCTGCCGCAGGCGCAGGCGCTGTGGCCAGGCGTGGCGCACGCGCAATGGCTGGCGATCTACGGCCAGGCGTTCCAGGTGATGACGCTGGCGCTGGCCGCAATGACCGCGCTGTTCGGGGCGGTCGCCTACCTGACGCTGCGCCGCGCCCATGCGCCGCAAGCGCTGGCGATGCCGCAGCCGGCGGTGGCCCAGGGCAACGCGGGCGAATAAACCGGATCACGGTCGGACAGGACGCCCGCCGCGCCCTACTCCGGCCGCGCGCGGCGCCAGAGCAGGCTGGCGGCCAGCCCCTGCCAGCCGCCGGCCAGGCGCGCGCGCCAGCCGATCCGCAGCCGGCCGCGCGCAGGCACCGGGCTCAGGCCGTGGCAACGCAGCCGCACGGGGGTTTCGGCGTACAACGTCACCCAGCCGGCGTCGGCCTGTCGCCGCACCATGCCGGCTTGCAGCAGGCAGGGGTCGTCGAACGGCAGTTCGCCCAGCCAGCGCGGCCCGGCGGTCCAGCGCAGCACGCCGCTGACCACGTGGCACACCGCGTCGCGTTCGACATAGCAGCGGGCGCTCTGGCCGGCGGCGAGAAAGAGGTCGATGGGCTGGCGCATGCTGGGCTCCTGGAGCGGTTCTGGACCCGATCCATTCTGCGCAGCCACCCCCGCCGCGCCCAGGCACACGCCGCGCCGGCCCGACCCGCAACAGACGCCGCCACGCCGTCCTGTTGCGATACACCGCCCATGCATCTGTATGTGTTGCGGTCCACCGGCCGGGCGCACAATCGGGCGATGGATACCGAACCGCTCTACCGCCAGCTCGCCAGCCACTATCTGCACGCGATCCAGTCCGGCACGCTGCGGCCGGGCGAACGCATGCCGAGCGTGCGGGTGCTGATGCAGCGCCACGATGTCAGCCTGTCCACCGCGCTCCAGGCGTGCCGCCACCTGGAAAGCCGCGGCGTGCTGGAGGCGCGGCCACGCTCCGGCTACTTCGTGCGCCCGCCGGCGCGCGCCGCGCTGGCGCCGGCCAGCGAACCGAGCGCCACCCTGCCCGACCCGGCGCGTTACGTCGGCATCCACCAACGGGTGTCCGACATCGTGGCGCGCGGCCAGGCGGCGGCGGTGCATACCAACCTGGCCGGCGCCTCCGGCGCGCCGGGCCTTTATCCCACCGAGCCGCTCAAAAACGCCGCGATCCGCGCGCTGCGCCATCACCCCGAACTGTTCGGCCAGAGCGTGCCGACGCTGGGCGTGCCCGAGTTCCGCGCGGTGCTGGCCAAGCGCGCGCTGGCGGCGCGGATGAACCTGACCGCCGACGAAGTGCTGATCACCCAGGGCTGTATCGAGGCGCTGAACCTGGCGCTGCGCGCGGTGGCGCAGCCCGGCGACGTGATCGCGGTGGAGTCGCCCGGTTTCTACGGGCTGTTGCAGGTACTGGAAAGCCTGGGCATGCGCGCGCTGGAGATCCCCACCAGCCCGCAGACCGGCATCTCGCTGGAGGCGCTGGAGCTGGCGGCGCAGACCTACGAGCGCATCGCCGGGGTGGTGGTGGTGCCCAATCTGCAGAACCCGCTGGGCGCGGTGATGCCGGACCCGCACAAGGAACGGCTGGTGCGCTGGTGCGCCGAGCAGGGCATCGCGCTGATCGAGGACGACACCTATTCGGCCACCAGCGATCACGACGCGCCGTTGTCGGCGCTCAAGGCGTGGGACCGCGACGGCGGGGTGATCCACTGTGCATCGCTGCACAAATCGCTGACACCGGGGATGCGGCTGGGCTGGATCAGCGCCGGGCGCTGGCAGGATCGGGTGGAGATGCTCAAGTTCACCCAGACCCGCCCCAACGAGGCGCTGCCGCAGCTGACGGTGACCGACTTCATGGCGTCCGGCGCCTACGACCGGCACCTGCGACGGCTGCGCGCCACCTTGCGCGACCAGCGCGAGCAACTGGCCGAGGCCATCGCCAGCTACTTCCCGGCCGGCACCCGGCTCAGCGTGCCGCAGGGCGGGTTCGGGCTGTGGGTGGAGATGCCGCAGGGCTGCTCGTCGGCGCGGGTGTTCGACACCGCACTCGGCGAAGGCATCCGCATCGCGCCGGGGCTGATGTTCTCGAACTCCAATCGTTTCGACGGCTTCATCCGCCTGAGTTGCGGCTTCCCCTACACCCGCGCGCTGGATCAGGCGCTGCGCCGGCTGGCGGAGGTGGTGCGGCGGGCCGGCTAAGCACCACGAAAAAGCCCAGGAAGCGGTCCCGGTGAGAAGCGCGAAACGCAGACAGTACGTGCCACGCCGCCAGGAGGGCTTTGTTGGCGGCCTTAAGGCGTGGCCGGCTCCGGCTCGTTGAACAGCAGCCGGTTGCCGAACGGATCGGTCAGCTTGAGCAGACGGTCGCCCCAGGGCGCCACTTCCACCGACGGCCGCAGCCAGGGGTAGTCGCGCGTGGCCAGCTCGGCGTGCAGCGCGTCGACGCCATCGGTCCGGATGAACACCGCCGCGCCAGGGCAGCAATCGCCGTGGTGCTCGGTCAGGTGCAGCGTCAGCGCGCCGCGCGTTACCTGCATGTACAGCGGCAGGTCCGGCGCGAAGCGGTGTTCCCAATCCACCCGGAAACCCAGGTAATCGAGGTAGAAGGCGCGCGCCTTGGCGATGTCGAAGATGCGCAGCAACGGGATGGTGGCGTGGAACGTGGTCATGTCAGCCTTTGGCGCCAGAGGTGGATTGCAGCCGCCGCCGTGCGTGCTCCATGCGCAGGCGCAGCACGCCGCGGCGCAGGCGCTCGGTCACCTGGCGGCCGAGGTGCAGCGCCGGCGGCGCCGCGTGTTCGCCGGCCACCAGCGCGTGCACCCGCTTGCAATAGCGCAGGGCGGCGGCGAAATCGCCACGGCGCTGCGCCAGATCGGCCAGCAGCTCGGCGGCCTGGCGCGACACGTTGTCCAGTCGCGCCTGGCCAGCCAGTTCGTCGGCGCTGGTCAGGCACGCTTCGGCGCGCTCCAGCTCGCCCAGCCGCGCGTGGGTGCGGCCCAGCGCCAGCAGCACGTGGCTCTTGCCCCACAGGTTCTGGTTTTCCTGGTGGATGGCGAAGGCGTGGTCCAGCTTTTCGCGCGCCGCCGGGTATTCGCCGCGCGCGAAGTGGATCAACCCCAGGTAGGACTCGACCTCGGCCTCCCACACATGGTTGGACACCGGCCCGGCCAGCAGCTCGGCGGCCTCGGCCAGCGCGCGCTGGGCGCGGTCGAAGTGCTGCTGGCGATAGGCGTCGCCGGCGATGTTGATCAGCACCTCGCAGCACAGCTTGGGCGAATCCAGGCCGCGCACCAGTTGCAGCGCCAGTTCGTGGTAACGCAGCGCGCTGCCGAAGTCCTCCAGCGCGTAGTACACCTTGCCCACGCCCAGGTAGACGCGGGTGCCGTGGTGCAGGTCGCGCCGCTCGCGCACCTGTTCCAGGCTGTCGAGCCAGGTGGCGAGCGCGCGCGGATATTCGCCGGCGGCGTAGTGCGAGTAGCCCAGCTCCACCTGCGCCTCGACGCTGGCGTGCTCGTCGCCGGCCTGGGCGTACAACGGCACGGCGGCGCGGAACGCGGCCTGGGCGTCGGCCAGCGCGCCGACGTGCTGGTGGGCGTGCCCCAGCGTGACCAGGGCGCAGGCGAGCGTGGCCGGATCACCGAAGCGGCGCGCCCGCGCCACCAGGTCGGCCGCCACCGCGGGCGGTTCGGGCGAACCGTTGGCGGCGGCGACGGCCAGCGGCCGCAGCTCGTCGCGGAATGCGTCCAGCGGGGTCATTGCGCGGGCTCCACGGCAACGCGGTCGCGACCGCTGCGCTTGGCGAGGTACAGCGCCAGGTCGGCGCGCGACAACAGGATCTCCGCGTTGTCGCCGGGCTGGGCCTGCGCCACGCCGATGCTGAGGGTGACCATCAGCGCCGGCGACAACTGTTCCCAATCGTGGTCGGCGATGCGGGCGCGCAACTGGTCGGCCTGCGCCACCGCCGCCGCCTGGTCGGCGCCGGGCAGCACCAGGCAGAATTCCTCGCCGCCGTAGCGCAGCAGCAGGTCGCCATCGGCACGGCCCAGGCCGAACAACCGCGCCGCCTCGCGCAGCACGGCGTCGCCGGTGGCGTGCGAATGCTGGTCGTTGACCTGCTTGAAGCGGTCGAAATCGATCAGCAGCACCGACAATGGCAGCTGGCGCGCCTCGGCCTCGTCCAGCAGCTGCGGCAGTTGTTCCGCCAGCGCGCGGCGGTTGAGCGCGCCGGTCAGGCCGTCGCGGTACACCGCCTGTTCCAGCTGCTGCATGCGCTCGCGCCCGGCGTCGCTCTCCTCGCGCAGTTGCGACAGTTCGATCTCGGACGTCAGCAACCGCAGCCGCATCTCGGTCGCCGCCAGCCGTCGCCCGGAAATGACGCCGCTGCGGCGGTCGCCCTGGTGCAGCCGCTCGTACAACGCATGGAATTCGAGGTAATGCCGGGTGGCGCGGGCGTCGTCGCCGCGCGCTTCGTAGTGCTGCGACAGCGCCAGTTGCACCTCGACCGCCAGCGACACCGCGCGTTGGTCGTCGGCCAGCGCCGCCGCGCGCAGCAGATGGTGCTCGGCCCTGTCGTGCGCACCGTCGGCCTGCGCCAGCCGGCCCAGCGCCAGCAACGCGGCCGCCTGGCCGGCGGTGTTGCCGCTGTCGCGGTACAGCGCCAGCGCCGACTGGAAATGCGCCTCGGCGCGCACCGTGTCGCCATCGGCCAGCGTGCCCAGGTGGAACTGGATCTGCGCCTGCCACGGCCGGTGCCGCGGCAGCACCAGCCGCCGTTGCGCCACGTCCAGCGCGGCGTGCGCCATCTGCGGCTGGGCCAGTGCGATCAGCGCGGCGGCCAGCCCGACGTGGGCGCGCACGTACAGGGTGTCGTCCTCGGCCAGCTGCGCCGCCAGGTCGTGGTAGCGGAAGGCGTAGTCCTGGTTGCCGTGGGCCAGGTAGAGCGCACCGATCTCGATGCAGGCTTCGGCGCACGGGTCGAACCGGCCGGCGTCCAGCGCCAGCTCCAGGCCGCGCGACCACAGCGCCATCGCGGAACCGGCGTCGCCGCCCGCCGCGTGCGCACGGCCCAGCGCCAGGTGCAGCGGCACCGACAACTCGGGGGGATGGCGGGTGGTCGACAGCCGTTGCAGTCCGGCCAGCGCGGCGTCGGCCTGGCCCAGCGCCAGCTGGGCGCTCGCCCGGCACAGCACGGCGCGGGCGTACAGGGTCTCGGCGCCGGCGACGCGGCGGGTCGACGCCAGCGCGCGGCCGGCGAGCGCCGCGGCGCGGAGCGGGTCGCCGGCCGCCTCGGCGGCGGCGGCTTCGCCCAGCAGGGCATCGATTTCGATGGGGAGCGAGGAAGGGGGTGGTGCTGCGGCGGGGGTCGCCATCTGTTCCGGCACGACTTCACTTGGATTTGCGTCGGATGTTGCCCCTCGCGACAGCGCTTTGCAAGCCGGCACCGCCGCGCGGGCCATCGGGGCGAACCGGCGTCCGGGCCACGGGGCGCCGGACACCGCCGCAATGTCCGGCAGTGGCCCGCCCCGGTCGCAACCGGGGCGGCCACCGTCACATGGCGCTGTAGACCGGGCCGCTGCCGCCCTCGGGCGTCACCCAGACGATGTTCTGCGTGGGGTCCTTGATGTCGCAGGTCTTGCAGTGCACGCAGTTCTGCGCATTGATCTGCAAACGCGCGCCTGTCGCATCGCGCACGATTTCATAGACGCCGGCCGGGCAGTAGCGCTGCTCCGGCGCATCCCAGCGCGGCAGATTGACGGCCACCGGCACGGCGGGGTCTTTCAGCGTCAGGTGACAGGGCTGGTTGGCGTCGTGCGCCAGGTTGGACAGCGCCACCGAGCTCATGCGGTCGAAGGTGACCACGTGGTCGGGCTTGGGATAGGCGATCCTCGGCATCTCGTCGGCCGGCCGCAGACAGGCGTGGTCGGGCTTGCGGTGACGCAGCGTCCACGGCAGGCGCACGCCGAACGCGCTCAGCCACATCTCCACACCGGCGGCCATCATGCCGCCGACGGTGCCGAAGCGCGACAACATCGGCTTGATGTTGCGCACCGAATCCAGCTCCTGGCCGGCCCACGACGCGGTGAGCGCGGTCGGGTAGTCGGTCAGTTCGTCCTGGGCGCGGCCGGCGACGATGGCGGCCACGGCAGCCTCGGCGGCGAGCATGCCGGACTTCATCGCGTTGTGCGTGCCCTTGATGCGCGGCAGGTTGATCATGCCGGCGCCGCAGCCGATCAGCGCGCCGCCGGGGAACACCAGCTTCGGCCACGCCTGGATGCCGCCTTCGCTGATGGCGCGCGCGCCGTAGCTCAGGCGCTCGGCGCCTTCCAGCAACGGCCGGATCGCCGGGTGGGTCTTGAAGCGCTGGAATTCGTCGAACGGCGACAGGTGCGGGTTGGCGTAGTCCAGGTGCACCACGAAGCCGATGGCCACCAGTTGCTCGCCGTAGTGATAGATGAACGAGCCGCCACCGGTGCGGTTGTCCAGCGGCCAGCCCAGGGTGTGGCGCACCATGCCGGGCACGTGGCGCTCGGCCGGCACGCGCCAGATTTCCTTGATGCCGATGCCGAACTTCTGCGGGCCGCTGTCGGCGCGCAGTTGCAGCGTCTCTTCCAGCTGGCGCGTCAGCGAGCCGCGCGCGCCCTCGGCGAACAGGGTGTACGGGGCGCGGATCTCCATGCCGGCGGCGAACTGCGCGGTCTCCTTGCCGTGGGCGTCGCGTCCCATGTCGCCGGTGATCACGCCGGCCACGCGGCCCTGTTCGTCGTACAGCACCTCGGCGGCGGAGAAGCCGGCGTAGATCTCGACGCCCAGCGCCTCGGCCTGCTGCGCCAGCCACTGGCAGACCTCGCCCAGGCTGGCGATGTAGGTGCCGTGGTTGCGCAGCATCGGCGGCAGGCCCCAGCCCGGCAGGGTGTAGCCGCGATCCTCGTCCAGCACCAGGAATTCGTCCTGCGTCACCGCCGTGGTCATCGGCGCGCCCTGTTCGCGCCAGTCGGGAATCAGTTCGTCCAGCGCGCGCGGGTCGATCACCGCGCCGGACAATATCTGCGCGCCCACCTCGGCGCCTTTCTCCAGCACGCAGACGCCCACCTCGCGCCCGGCGGCGGCGGCCTGCTGCTTGGCGCGGATCGCCGCCGCCAGCCCGGCCGGGCCGGCGCCGACGATCAGCAGGTCGTAGTTCATCACGTCACGTTGCATGGTTGCTCCAGGGGAAGAGGGATGGGAAGAGGGAAGGGAGAAGGGGGAAGGGTAACGTCAACACCAACAGCCGCTCCCGCTGGTGCTGCGGATCTTACCCTTCTCCCTTCCCTCTTCCCCCTTCCCAAGTATCAAGGAATATAGGGCAGTTCGATCTCGTCGCTGCGCTGCACGTTGGCGGTCATGCCGCGGCACAGTGCCAGGAATTCGCGCATGCCGGGGGTCTGGTACTTCTGTTTGTGCCAGACGAAGTGGAATTGGCGGCGCAGGTCCAGCGCCGGTACCTCGATCGGCGCCAGGCTGCCGCGGCGGAATGCCTCGCGCAACGCCAGCCGCGAAATGCAGCCGATGCCCAGTCCGGATTCCACCGCACGCTTGATCGCCTCGGTATGTTCCAGCTCAAGGCGGATGTTCAGCCGCGGGCGGTGCGGGCGAAAAGCGTGGTCGAAGGTCTCGCGCGTGCCCGAGCCGTGCTCGCGCAGGATCCACGGCTCGGCCAGCAGTTCCTCGACGCTGGCCGAGCCCCGCTTCGCCAGCGGATGGTCGGGGCCGGCGAACACCACCAGCTCGTCGGCCACCCAGCTTTCCACCTCCAGCTCGGGATGGTGACTCTCGCCCTCGATCAGCCCCAGGTCGAGCGCGTAGTCGGCCACCTGCTGCACCACGGTGGCGGTGTTGTGCACGTCCAGCTTCACCCGGCTTTCCGGGTGCTGCTGCATGAACTGCGAGATCAGGATGGTGGCCAGGTAGTTGCCGATGGTCAGCGTGGCGCCGATGTGCAGGGCGCCGAAACCCTCGCGGCCTTCCAGCAGAGCCTCGATCTCGGCGGCCTGGTCGATCAGCGCGGCGGCGCGCGGCAGCAGCCGCCGGCCCAGCGTGTTGAGCTGCAAGGTCTTGCCCACCCGGTCGAACATCTGACAGCCGAACTGCCGCTCGAACTCGCCCAGGGCGGTGCTGGTGGCCGATTGCGACAGATTCAGTTCGCGCGCGGCATTGGAGACGTTCTCCAGCCGCCCGACCGCGACAAAGATCTCGAGCTGTCGCAAGGTATATCTCATATCATTTACTCAGATGGAAACGATCTAATAAATCCACTTCACAGATATTCTAACGGCCCATATAATTCACGGCAAATCGGAGACCACGAACAGTTTTCCCCGCCCGCCCCGGGTTTTCACCGCGGCCGGCCAGAGAGAGGGAAACGCGCAGCAGCTTCGTATCGAACAGTGTCGCGGCCCGCGCGATCGCCGTGCCCCAGCGGGCCGGCGGGCGGGACGCGAATCCAAGGAGGTTTCACCCATGAAAGCACTGGTGGCCGTAAAGCGCGTTGTCGATCACAACGTGCAGGTCCACATCAAGCCCGATGGCTCCGGCGTGGAGACCGCGGGTGTGAAGATGAGCATCAACCCCTTCGACGAGATCGCGGTGGAAGAAGCACTGCGCCTGAAGGAACGCGGCGTGGTCACCGAGATCGTCGCCGTCACCCTGGGCGAGGCCGTGGCACAGGACGTGCTGCGCCACGCGCTGGCGATGGGCGCCGACCGCGCCGTGCTGGTCGAGGCCCACGGCGAGCTGCAACCGCTGGGCGTGGCCAAGCTGCTGAAGGCCGTGGTCGAGCGCGAACAGCCCGGCCTGATCCTGCTGGGCAAGCAGGCCATCGACGACGACGCCGGCCAGGCCGGCCAGATGCTGGCCGCGCTGCTCGGCGCCGCGCAGGGCACCTTCGCCTCCGCCGTCACCGTGCAGGGCGACGAAGTGGAAGTGGTGCGCGAAGTGGATGGCGGCACCGAGACCGTGGCGCTGAAGCTGCCGGCGGTGCTGACCGCCGACCTGCGGCTGAACGAGCCGCGCTTCGTCAAGCTGCCCAACCTGATGATGGCCAAGAAGAAGCCGATCGAGCAGCTGACCGCCGACGGCCTGGGCGTGGATGCCGCGCCGCGCCTGAAGCGCCTGAAGGTGGCGACGCCGCCGCACCGCGCACCCGGCGTGAAGGTGAACAGCGTGGCCGAACTGGCCCAGAAACTGCGTGAAGCGAAGGTGGTGTGATGAGCGTCCTGATCCTTGCCGAACACGACGGCCAGCACCTGAAGCAGGCCACCCGCCAGGCCGTGACCGCCGCCCAGGCCTGGGGCCTGCCGGTGCATCTGCTGCTGCTGGGCGCCGACACCGCCGCCGTGGCCGGCCACGCGGCCCAGGTCGCCGGCGTGGCGCGCGTGCTGCGCGTGGACGCGCCGCAATTCGAACATCCGCTCGCCGAGGACGTGGCCGCCGCCATCGTCAATCTGGCGCGCGACTACAAGGTGGTGCTGGCCGGCCATACCGCCTTCGCCAAGAACGCCCTGCCGCGCGCCGCCGCGCTGCTGGACGTGGCAATGCTGGCCGACGTGATCGCCATCACCGCCCCCGCCACCTACGTGCGTCCGGTCTACGCCGGCAACGTGCTGGCCACGGTGGAAAGCAGCGATCCGATCCAGGTGCTGACCGTGCGCACCACCGCCTTTGCCGCCGCCGAAACGGGCGGTGCCGCCGAAGTGGTGACGCTGGCCGCCCCGGCCGCCAGCGGCCTGTCGCGCTGGGTGGGCGAGACCCGCAATGTGTCCGACCGCCCCGAGCTGGCCACCGCCCGCGTGGTGATCTCCGGCGGGCGCAGCCTGGGCGAGCGGTTCGAGGAAGTGCTCGGCCCGCTGGCGCAACTGCTGAACGGCGCGCTGGGCGCCACCCGCGCCGCCGTCGATGCCGGCTTCGCCCCCAACGACATCCAGATCGGCCAGACCGGCACCGTGGTCGCGCCCGAGCTGTACATCGCGGCCGGCGTGTCCGGCGCGGCGCAGCATCTGGCCGGGATGAAGGACAGCAAGGTGATCGTGGCGATCAACCACGACCCCGACGCCGCCATCTTCCAGGTGGCCGACTACGGCCTGGTCGCCGACCTGTTCGAAGCGGTGCCGCAACTGACCGCCGCTTTGAAGAACTGATACCGGGCGGCGCCCGGACGCGCCGCCTTTTCCATCGATGCCATCGTCCCGGCCCCGCCGGGTTCATTCAGGATTTCGCAATGAGTGCCTTCGCCTCCGAGCGCGTTCTCTCGGTTCACCACTGGAACGACACGCTGTTCAGCTTCAAGACCACGCGCGACCCCGGCCTGCGCTTCGAAAACGGCCAGTTCGTGATGATCGGTCTGATGGTGAACGGCAAGCCGCTGATGCGCGCCTACTCGATCGCCAGCCCGAACTACGAGGAATACCTGGAATTCTTCAGCATCAAGGTGCCCGACGGCCCCCTGACCTCGCGCCTGCAGACGATCCAGGTCGGCGACGAACTGCTGGTCAGCCGCAAGCCCACCGGCACCCTGGTGCTGTCCGACCTCAAGCCGGGCAAGAACCTGTACTACCTTTCCACCGGCACCGGCCTGGCGCCGTTCATGAGCCTGATCCAGGACCCGGACGCCTACGAGCGCTTCGAGAAGATCATCCTGATCCACGGCGTGCGCACGGTGAGCGAACTGGCCTACGCCCAGTTCATCGAGGACCAGCTGCCCAAGAACGAATACTTCGGCGACGCGGTGCGCGAGAAGCTGATCTACTACCCGACCGTCACCCGCGAGGATTTCCGCAACCAGGGCCGCCTGACCGACCTGATCGAGTCGGGCAAGCTGTTCGAGGACATCGGCCTGCCGCCGCTGAACCCCGAAACCGACCGCGCCATGCTGTGCGGCAGCCCCGCCATGCTGGAAGACACCTGCAAGCTGCTCGACGCGCGCGGCTTCCAGGTCTCCAAGCGCATCGGCATGCCGGGCGACTACGTGATCGAACGCGCCTTCGTCGAGAAGTGACGCCGCTGGCGGCGGTTTATCGAAACCGAAGCTGGAATCGACACTGAAACCCCACGTCTTGAACCACAGAGAACACTGAGAACACGGAGGGGTCACGGAGAAAGACAAGATCGATTGGGCGCACTGCCAGATTGCCCGCTCGTTCCGGCTTTCTCTGTGTATCTCCGTGCTCTTCGTGTTCTCTGTGGTTCAGGACGTGGGGTTTCAACTTCCCCCCCCAAAACCCGCCATGCACACCACCCAGATCGCCGCGCTGACCCGCCTGCTGGAACAAGGCCGCGACAACGCCCTGCTGCGCTTCGGCCTGGGCCAGGCACTGCTGGCCGACGGCCAGGGCGCGGCCGCCGTCGAACACCTGCGCGCCGCCATCGTCCACGACCCGCGCTATTCCGCTGCCTACAAGCTGTTGGGCAAAGCGCTGGCCGAGCAGGGCGAGCGCGACGCCGCGCGCCGGACCTTCCAGCAAGGCATCGACGTCGCCGAGGCCCGCGGCGACGTGCAGACCGCGCGCGAGATGAAGGTGTTCCTCAAGCGGCTGGACAAAGCGGCGGGCTGAACGGCGATCGCCGCCTTCGGCCTATTGCGCCAACACCCGGCCTGCTTCTACACCCGCCATGTAAAACCTACCTGCCGCCCGACGCATGCGAGCGCCTCGCCGCTGCCGCTCCGGCGCCACTTCCCCGGCACGATCCCTGCTCCACCTTTGCGCGATGCCCGGTATTCCGCCGGGCGCACCGATGGAGGTTTCCATGACGCATTTGGCAGGAATCAAGGTGGCGATCCTGGTCGACGACCTGTTCGAGCAGGTGGAACTGACCGGGCCGCGCGCGGCGCTGGAGGCGGCCGGGGCGACGGTCACGCTGGTGTCGCCGCGTCGGGGGCCAGTGCACGGCATGCATCACGCCGAACCGGGCGACGCCTTCGTGGTGGAGCAGGCGCTGCACGATGCCGACGCGGCCGACTACGACGCGCTGGTGCTGCCCGGCGGCACCTTCAACGCCGACGCGCTACGCGTCGACCCGCAGGCGCAGCAACTGGTGCGCGCCTTCCAGGCGGACGAAAAACCGATCGGGGTGATCTGCCACGGGCCGTGGCTGCTGATCTCGGCCGGCCTGGTCGCCGGCCGCACCCTGACCAGCTGGCCGTCGCTGAAGGACGACGTGCTGAACGCGGGCGGTCACTGGCTGGACAAGGAAGTGCTGCGCGACGGCAACTGGGTCAGCAGCCGCAAGCCCGACGACCTGCCGGCCTTCAACCGCGAGCTGATCCAGTTGATCTCGGAACGCTGCCACCATTGACCCGCGCCAGGAAGCGGGCCACGTAGTCGTCCACCGGCGCCTGCCGCACCGCCTCGGGCTCGCCTTCCTGTACCAGCCGGCCGTCGCGCAGCAGCGCGATGCGCTGGCCCAGGCGGAACGCCTCCTCCACGTCGTGGGTGATGAAGACGATGGTCTTGCCCAGCTCGGCCTGCAACGCCAGCAACTGCGTTTGCAGGTCGTCGCGCAGCAGCGGGTCCAGCGCGCTGAACGGCTCGTCCATCAGCAGGATGTCGGTGTCGCTGGCCAGCGCCCGCGCCAGGCCGACGCGCTGGCGCATGCCGCCGGAAAGCTGGTCGGGATAATCGTGCTCGTGGCCGGACAGCCCCACCCGCGCCAGCCAGCCGCGCGCGGCCTCCTGCGCCTGGCGCCGCGATTCGCCGCGCACCCGCCGGCCGAACGCCACGTTGTCCAGCACGCTGCGGTGCGGCAGCAACCCGAAATGCTGGAACACCATGCTGATGCGACGCCGCCGCAGTTCGCGCAGGCGGGCGGCGCCGAAGCCCAGCACGTCCTCGCCGTCGATCAGCACCTGGCCGGCGCTGGGTTCGACCAGCCGGTTGATATGTCGCACCAGGGTGGATTTGCCCGAGCCCGACAGGCCCATGATGGCGTAGATGCCGCCGGCCGGAATCGACAGCGACACGTCGTACAGCCCGACATGCTGGCCGGTCTCGGCCTGCACCCGCTGCTTGTCCGCGCCCTGGGCCAACAGCAACAGCGCCGTGCGCGGATCGGCGCCGTAGACCTTGCTGACGTGGCGCAGCGCGATGCGCCCGTTCACGGCCGCGCTCCCGGCTCGCCGTCGGGGCGGCGGCCGCGGCCGAAGCCCTGCGTCACCCGGTCGATCACCACCGCCAGCAGCACGATGGCCAGCCCCGCCTGCAAACCGCGCCCCACGTCCAGCGTCTGGATGCCGGCCAGCACCTCCTCGCCCAGACCGCGCGCGCCGATCATCGAGGCGACCACCACCATCGCCAGCGCCATCATCACCGTCTGGTTCACCCCGGCCAGGATGCTGGGCCACGCCAGCGGCAACTGCACGCCCAGCAACAGTTGCCAGCGCGTGGTGCCGAACGAGCGCGCGGCCTCCTGTACCTCGGGGTCCACCTGGCGCAGGCCGAGGTCGGTCAGCCGCACCAGCGGGCAGATGGCGTAGACCACGGTGGCGAGGATGGCCGGCACCTTGCCCAGGCCGAACAGCATCACCGCCGGGATCAGGTAGACGAAGGTGGGCAGCGTCTGCATCACGTCCAGCACCGGCAGCACCACCGCGCGCAGACGGCGCGAATGCGCGATGGCGATGCCCAGCGGCAGGCCGAGGAGCACGGCCAGCGCGGTGGCGACCAGGACCAGCGCCAGCGTCTGCATCAGCGCGTCCCACAGGCCGAAGCAACCGATCAGGTAGCACGCCACCGTCAGCGTCGCCGCCACCCGCCAGCGCCCGGTGGCGCGCCACGCCAGCAGCAGCACCGCCAGCAGCACCAACCACGGCGGCGCCTGGCGCAGTACGCGCTCCAGCGGCAGCAACAGCCCCTGGAGCAGCAGGTCGTTCAGTGCGTGCAGGCGGTCGCCATGGCGCTCGACCAGCGTCTCCACCGCCCGGTTGATCGGCTCGCGCAGGTCGAAGGTGGCGAAGAACGCCACTAGCGCCTGGCACCCAGGCGCTCGGCCACGTCTTGCGGCACCCAGTCGCGCCACACCTCGGGATGCGCCGTCATGAAGCGCCGCGCCTGTTCGGCCGGGGTGTCCTTGCGCTCGACCATCTCGGCCAGGGCGGCGTTGAGCAACGGCAGCGGCACGTTGAAGCGGGTCAGGAAGCCCATCAGCACCGGGTCGGCGTCGTGGAAGGCGCGCGATACGCCGGTCTGGATCAGCGCCTCCGGCGCGGCAGACCCGCAGGGCTTGGGATGATTGCGGTCGGTCAGCGTGGCGAAGCACGCCTCGTTGTAGGCGGGCTCGGCCAGTCGCACGAAGCGGTACTTGCCCATCAGCGCGGTCGGCGCCCAGTAGTAGAACAGCACCGGCTGACCGCGCTGGTAGGCCGAGGCGATGGCGGCATCCAGCGCCGCGCCGCTGCCGGTACGGAAGTTGACGTAACTGTCGGTCAGCCCGTACGCCTTCAGCTTCTGGCTGTTGACGCCCTCGCAACTCCAGCCGCTGGGGCAGTTGAGAAAGCGCCCCTTGGCCGGCTCCTCGCTGTCGCGGAACAGCTGCTTGTAGCTCGGCAGGTCGCGCACCGACGCCAGCTGTGGCGCCACCGGCCGGATCTTGCGCGCCGCGTCGCCCTTGACCACGTATTCCGGCACGTACCACCCCTCGGACGCGCCGACGATCACCCGCCCCACGCCCTTCACCTTGCCGGCGGCCGCCGCCTTGTTCCAGATCTCGCTGCGGCCCACCCACTCCTCGGCCACCACCTGGATATCGTTCTGCGCCAGCGCGTGCTCGATGGTGATGGTGGTGCTGGGCACCAGCTCCACCCGGCAGCCGTATCCCTGCTCCAGCACGGTTTTCAGCAGCTCGGTCAGCAGCTCGCCGCTTTCCCAGTTCAGCCCGGCCACCTTGACCGGCTTGCCGGATTGGCACCAGGGGGATGCCGTCGAAGCGGCGCTGGCCGGGGCGGCCGCCACGGCTGCGGTAAGCGCCAATCCCAGCAATGGCAGGACGATGGGACGGAACATGGCTGACCTCCAGGGGACGATGCATCAGCATAGGGCGTGTCATCAATTGTGTCGCGACAGCGTTCGATGCAGTTCGGGATGCCGCGCCAGGAGCTGGTCGCGCCACGGTATAAATACCGTAAGCGACCAGCGACACCGCGTGGCGCCCGAAATGCGCCGAACCCGGAGGGCTGGGCCGAAAAAGCACCATCCACTGCGTTGCACTCCTTGCCAATAACCGGTTATTGGCCGCGTCGCGCGCCTTGTGGCTGGCGCTTTTTCGGCCCAGCGCTGCCGCGAAACATTTGATGACACGCCCTAGAGCCTGATCACGATCTTTTCGCGGCAGCGGTCCGGCCGGACGCGCGCCCCGCGATGCCGACGGCGCGGCGGTCGAACGCGGCCGTGCGCGCGCCTCGCCGCACCATCGCATGTGGTTGCCGCGCCCCGGACGTGCAAACTACCGCGCGCTCCGCCGCGGCGTGCGATCATCCGCCCCCATGACCGCCCTGCCCTTTCTCTGTTCCTGGAGCGGCGGCAAGGATAGTTGCCATGCCTTGCACGCCGCGCTGGCCGCCGGCCACCGCCCGGTGGCGCTGCTCAACATGCTCGACGAGACGGGCGAGCGCTCGCGCTCGCATGGCCTGCCGCCGGCGCTGCTGCGCGCCCAGGCCGATGCGCTCGGGCTGCCGCTGCTCACCGGCCGCGCCAGCTGGCAGGGCTACGAAGCCGAGTTCGTCGCCCGGCTGGGCGAGGCGCGCGACCACTACGGCGCGCGGGCGGCGGTGTTCGGCGACATCGATCTGCAGGCGCATCGCGATTGGGAGGAACAGGTGTGCCAGCGCACCGGGCTGAGCGCGCTGCTGCCGCTGTGGCAGCACCCGCGCCGCGCGCTGGTCGAGGAGATGATCGCCAGCGGCCTCCGCGCGGTGATCGTGTCGTGCAATGCGCAACTGGGGCCGGATTTTCTCGGCCGCGTGCTCGACGCCGCGACGCTGGACGCGCTGGAAGCCGCCGGGGTCGATGCCTGCGGCGAAAACGGCGAGTACCACACCGCCGTGCTCGACACGCCCGCCTTCGCCCGGCCGCTGGCGGTACGGCAGGGCCGGCCGCAATGCCACGGCGACTACTGGTTCCTGCCGCTGGCGCCAGCCTGAGCGCGGTCGATGAAAAAGGGCGTCCAATGACGCCCTTCTTCATTCGGCAAGCACCACGTAGGCAGAAGAACCGGTCAGCCGCCCTTACTGGGTCGCCAGGCGCCGCGCATAGCCGGCGGCGCGTGCCTGGAGCTGCTGCGCGCGCTGCGCGGCGGTCACGTATTGCGTGCCCGGCGGCAGGTAGGCCGCCAGGTCGCGCAGCTTGACCACGCGGGTGGCGATGGCCGGGCCGCCGCTGGCCGGCGTGGTGGCCGGCAGGTTCTGCCAGCGCGCCATGATGGTGCCCTCGTGCAGGCCCACCGGGTCGATCCAGTTGGCGACGCCGGGGTCGGCCACCGACAGCACGAAGGTGTAGCTGCCGTCGGCGTTCGGCACCGCCTGTTTGTTGTTCAGGCTGCTCTGGTGGCGGATCGGGTCCACCGTCACGCTCCACGGATCGGTCACCGGGAACACGAAGTACTTGGCGCCGCCGGTGTTGACGGTGGCGATCAGCGCCTCGTCGTCGGCCAGCCGGAAGTGCCCGAACGAGCTGGCCTGGGTGACCAGCGTGCCCAGCGTGTCCGACGACGACGGCTGCGCCAGCGTGTTGAGCGGATTGATGTAGGTCTTCACGCCCAGCGTGCCCACGCCGTAGTACAGCGCCGCTTCGGATAGATTGGTGCGGGTGTCGGCCACGATGTCGGCGTCGCTCCTGGGGCCGCGCGTGGGCGTGCCCAGGCGGGTGACGCTCAGCGCATCCGGCGTCTCGGTGCTCCAGTCGCCCAGGTTGTTGCGCACGAATAGCTGCACCGCTTCGCCGGTGGACTGGATATGGTTGACGCGGCCATTGGCCGGCTGGTTGTCGATGGTGACGGTGTAGCTGCCGTCCGGGTTCACCACCAGCTGGTCGCCGGTGAGCAGCGCGATGGTCTGCTGCGAATTGGGGTTCTTGATCAGCGAGAAGGTGACATCGGTCGGCCCCGCGCCGAAGCGCCGGCCCTGGATCACATAGCTGGAGCCGCCATCGATGGGGATGGTGCGGTAGATGTTGTCCGGGTTGTCGAACGAGTAGCGCCCGCCCTCCACCTTCAGCCCGAACCACTCGCGCGGCGGCGCGTTCAGCCAGTACACCTTCGGGTATTGCGGATCGTTGTTCACCGCCTTCTGGATCGCGCTGACCTCCAGTTCGTCCAGCGCGTTGCCCAGCCGCGACGATGCTTCCGGCGTCAGCGCCAGACCGTAGGCGGTCACGTACGCCAGGCTGGCCTGGCCGCGCAGCAGCAGGAAGGCGTTACGCTGGTCGATGCTGATGGTCTTGGCATCCAGCGCCTGCTGATCCGCGGTGGCCAGCACCGGCTCGGCCCGGGCGCCGCCCAGCAGCGCGCCCCCCAGCGCCAGCGCGATGGCCGGCTTCCGCCAGCGGGAAGCCGTCGCGATACCGGAAGAGAAAAAGCTCTGTGTCATGTTGTCTCCACTGCTTCGTCAAGGTTTCGCAAGGCTAAGCAGCGCGTCATGACACAAACAAATAACTTCGTATGTTCCCGTTATGCGATTCGAATGCGGCAAGGCAACGCATGGGCCGCGAAGGCCGGCGGGATGCGGCCTGGCGGGGTATCCGCCGGACGGCGTTCGTCGGCACGCGCAAGCATTCCACCCGCGCATGACGATACCGCGCGGTGCTGCAACGCAACGCGTCGGGCGTCGAACACGGCATGGCGCCCGCCCCCGGCAGCTGCAAAGTTCACACTTTGGGGTGTTTGTGGCGGGCCTAGGGTGGTGGCTAGCCGCGCGCCCCCGGCATTGATGGGCGTGCAAACCGCGCCACTGCTGGCTTGGCGGGGATTTCGCCATGGTGCGCCACCGCATCGATGCCCGTCGATAGTTTTTTGCAAACAAAAATCTTGAAACAATCAATTAGACCAATGAAGGCCCGGTCGGGATACTGCGTTCCATCGCTGCAACGCAGCACACCCGCCCCCCATCAAGGAGATTGACCATGCTGAAGAACCACGAAGGCCAACGCGTTCCCAACGTGACTTTCCGTGTCCGCGAAAACAACGACTGGAAGAACGTCACCACCGACGAGCTGTTCAACGGCAAGACCGTCGTGGTGTTCTCCCTGCCGGGCGCCTTCACCCCCACCTGCTCCTCGACCCACCTGCCGCGCTACAACGAGCTGGCGCCGGTGTTCAAGCAGAACGGCGTCGACGCCATCCTGTGTGTGTCGGTGAACGACACCTTCGTGATGAACGAATGGGCCAAGGATCAGGAATCGCAGAACATCGTGATGATCCCCGACGGCAACGGCGAATTCACCGAAGGCATGGGCATGCTGGTCGACAAGGCCGACCTGGGCTTCGGCAAGCGCAGCTGGCGCTACGCCATGCTGGTGAAGAACGGCGTGGTCGACAAGATGTTCATCGAGCCGGAAAAGGAAGGCGATCCGTTCGAAGTGTCCGACGCCGACACCATGCTGGCCTACGTGGCGCCCAACGCCAAGAAGCCGGACCAGGTGGTGGTGTTCTCCAAGGAAGGTTGCCCGTTCTGCGCCAAGGCCAAGGAACTGCTGACCAGCAAGGGCTTCGACTTCATCGACGTGCCGCTGGAACACAAGACCCGCGGCAAGGTGCTGGGCGCCGTGTCCGGCAAGATGACCGCCCCGCAGGTGTTCATCAACGGCCAATTGATCGGTGGCTCCGACGATCTGGCCGCCTACCTGGCCGCGTAATGCCCCGGGGGCGTCGCCTGACGCCCCGCCCCACGGCCCGCAGCGCCCGGAACACCACGCCGGACGCCGCCACGAAAAGGCCGTGACCCCGCGTTGACGACGCGAAGCCTCAGCAAGCAGCCACGTCCGGCCGGCCTGACCCCAGGCCGGCCGGCAAGTGGCCCGATTCCCACCCGGACCGATACCCAGCCGCCACACCCGGCGCGTTTCCCGCGAGACGCCCCCGGTGCGCCGGTTGCGCCCCCGTATTGCCGGCGAAAGCCAATCCATCGCAGAACAAGGAGCCCGCCATGAAACAGATGAATGTCGATGTCGCCGTAATCGGCGCCGGAACCGCCGGCCTGGCCGCCTACCGTGCCGCGCGCGCCGCCGGCAAGCGCACCGTGATCATCGAGGGCGGCCCCTACGGCACCACCTGCGCCCGCGTCGGCTGCATGCCGTCCAAGCTGCTGATCGCCGCCGCCGAAGCCGCGCACGAACTGCGCCACACCGCGCCGTTCGGCGTGCGGGTGGACGGCGAGATCGTGATCGACGGCCGCGCGGTGATGGAACGGGTACGCCGCGAGCGCGACCGCTTCGTCGGCTTCGTGCTGGAATCGGTGGACGGCATCCCGGCCGAAGACCGCCTGCGCGGCTACGCCCGTTTTGTCGACAACACCACGCTCCAGGTCGGCGACGACCTCCAGCTGCGCGCCGGGCGCGTGGTGATCGCCACCGGCTCCAGCCCGGCGGTGCCGCCGCCGTTCCGCGCGCTGGGCGACCGGCTGGTGGTCAACGACGACGTGTTCTCGTGGGACGCATTGCCGCGCCGCGTGGCGGTGTTCGGCCCCGGCGTGATCGGCCTGGAACTGGGCCAGGCGCTGTCCCGCCTGGGGGTGATCGTGCGCGTGTTCGGCGTGGGCGGCGGCGTCGGGCCGTTGTCCGACCCGGCCATCCGCGACTACGCCACCGCCGCGTTCCAGGAACAGTTCTACCTCGACCCGGATGCCAGGGTGGAGGACATGCAGCGCGACGGCGACGAAGTGGTGATCCGCTACGCCCGCCTCGACGGCGAAATCGTCACCGAGCGCTTCGACTACGTGCTGGCCGCCACCGGCCGCCGACCCAACGTGGCCAACCTGGGGCTGGAGAACACCGGCCTGGAACTGGACGCGCGCGGCGTACCGCTGTTCGACCCGGCCACGCTGCAATGCGGCGCCTCGCCGGTGTTCATTGCCGGCGACGCCAACAACATCCTGCCGCTGCTGCACGAGGCCGCCGACGAGGGCAAGACCGCCGGCGCCAACGCCTCCAGCTATCCCGAGGTGAGCGCCGGCCTGCGCCGCGCCACCCTCGGCGTGGTGTTCAGCGATCCGCAGATCGCCACCGTGGGCACCCGCTTCGCCGACCTGCCGGCCGACGCGGTGATCGGCGAGGTCAGCTTCGAGAACCAGGGCCGTTCCCGGGTGATGCTGAAGAACAAGGGCTTGATGCACGTGTACGCCGAGCGCGGCACCGGCCGCTTCCTCGGCGCCGAATGGATCGGCCCGCGCGCCGAGCACATCGCCCACACCCTGGCGTGGGCACGACAGATGGACCTGACCATTGCCCAGATGCTGGACATGCCGTTCTACCACCCGGTGATCGAAGAGGGCCTGCGCACCGCCCTGCGCGACGCGGCGGCCAAGCTGGCTGGGTAGGTTGGAAAGACCGGAAAGGCAAATTCAAATCTGGGAACACAGAGAACGGGGAGCACACAGAGAACACGGAGAAACCCCAAATCAGGAAACCTGGGAAAACAGAATTTCCGGTTTGGTTTTCTCTGTGTGCTCTGTGTGCTCCCCGCCCTCTGTGTCTACAGGTTTTTAGCGCCTTTCACCGCCCTGCGCGACGCCGCGGCCAAGCTGGCGGGGTAGGCCGGAAAGGCAAATTCAAATCTGGGAACACAGAGAACGGGGAGCACACAGAGAGCACGGAGAAACCCCAAATCAGGAAACCTGGGAAAACAGAATTTCCGGTTTGGTTTTCTCTGTGTGCTCTGTGTACTCCCCGCGCTCTGTGTCTACAGGTTTCAGTTTTCAGCGCCCTTCAGCGCCCAGCCAAACCTACAGCGCCGCCTGCTCGCGCAACTGGTTCAGCGCTCCGGTCAGCTCGCTCGACGCCTGGCAGTAGCTGGAGCCGGGCAGCAGCATCTTTTCCGCCTCGTGGTAATGGCCACCGTTGATGGCGGTCGCCACCTTGGCAGCTTCGTGGTGGAAACGCTCGTGCAGCGCCTGGCAATCGCGCCAGGCCGGCAGCTTGCCGAACAACTGGCGGGCGTCGCCCTTCAGCCAGGTGCCCAGCGCGCAGCAGTCGTCCGCATCCACGTGGGCCACATCGATCGTTTCCTGCCGGCCGATGGCCAGGGTGAATTTGAGACGCCATTCGGCGTGCGCCATGATCGCGTGATCGAAATCCATCGCAGTCTCCTCGGGCCGCCGCGCCTGGACGCGGCTTCGCCATTTCGTCAATGGGCCAGCATGCGCGCAAAGCCCGCCCGGCCCGTTGCATCAGGTCAATGATGACGATGGCGAGCCGCCAGGCGGCGCGACATCCCGGCACGAGGGCGAATCGATCGCCCTGGCGGTCCCGCACCGGGCGGCCATACTGGAGCACCATCCTCCGAGACCCTCCCGATGCGTCGTGCCGTCCTTGCCCTGCTGTGCAGCCTGCTCGCCGGCCTTGCCCACGCCGAGGGCTTCCGCGATCCGCAGGACGGCGCCTTCGACGCCAGCGACTACCTGCTCGAACGCAAGGGCTTCCTGCCGGTGCCTATCCTCATCACCGAGCCGGCGGTGGGCTACGGCGGCGGCGCCATGCTGCTGTTCTTCTCCGAATCGATGGCCGAGGCCAATGCCCACGCCAAGGAAACCGGCATCATGCAGCCGCCCAACATCACCGGCGTCGGCGGCATGGCCACCGAGAACGGCACCTGGGGCGCCGGGCTGTTCCACTTCCGCACCTGGGGCGGCGACCGCTACCGCTACCTGGGCGGGCTGGGCAAGATCAACCTCAACACCAACTACTACGGCGTCTCCGACCAGCCGCGCGCCTACGAGCTGGACGGCTGGGGGCTGGTGCAGCAACTGCTGGTCAAGCTGGGCGACAGCCGCTGGTTCGTCGGGCCGCGCTATACCTACTTCGACCTCGACACCCGCTTCACCGGCGCCATCGCCAACGAGCTGGGCAACATCAGCCGCGATCTGGCGGTGGGCAAGGCCGGGCTGGTGATCGACTACGACAGCCGCGACAACATGTTCTACCCCACCCGCGGCAGTTACATGGAGATCGAGGCGCAGGCCGCGCGCGACTGGCTGGGCAGCTCGCGCGATTTCGACACCTACGAATTGCGCGCCTTCACCTGGCTGCCGCTGGACAAGACCTGGAACCTGGGCCTGCGCATCGACGGCCGCGCCACCGATGGCGACGTGCCGTTCTACGCCCAGCCCTTCGTCTCGCTGCGCGGACTGCCCAAGGGGCGCTACCAGGACCAGTACACGCTGACCGGCGAAATGGAGCTGCGCTGGACCTTCGTGCCGCGCTGGTCGGTGCTGGCGTTCGGCGGCGTGGGGCGCGCCTGGGGCCATTGGCAGGATTTCTCCGACGCCGACGACGCCTGGGGCGCTGGCGTGGGTTTCCGCTACCTGATCGCCCGCAAGCTGGGGTTGGCGGTGGGCATCGACGTGGCCCGCAGCCAGGACGACAACGCGTTCTACTTCCAGGTCGGCAGCGCCTGGCATTGAGGCCCCGGCAACGGGCACGCCCGCGCGTCAGCTGTACAACTGGCTGCGCAGGCGGATCACCGCCACGCCGAAGGCCGTGGAGTGCTGGGCGTAGGCCGAGCCGGGCAGCAGCATCACTTCGGCCTCGCGGTAGCGCTTGGCGTTGATGGAATTGGCCACCTTGGCCGCCTCGCGATGGAACAGCGCGTGCTGGCGCAGGCATTCGGTATAGGCGGGCAGGTCGGAGAAATGCTTGCGCGCCTCGCCGTGCAGCCATTGCCCCAGCGGGCAGCAGTCGTCGGCGGCGATATGCCGGGCATCCAGGTGTTGCTGTTTGCCGATGGCGATCCTGAACTTGAGGCGCCACTCGCCGTGGGCCTTGAGGGCAACGTTCAGATCCATGGTGTTCACTCCAACTGCTGACGGGACAGCCCGGCTGCGGGGACGGACAATCGTCCCCGCGCCTGGACCATCCAGGTTTATCGATAGATTCCGGTTTTCACCCCGCCGCTACTTTCCTGGCGGGTGGGGTGCCCATCGGTCGTTGCGGGCCGCTCAGAGCCTGTTGAAAATCTTTTCGCGACGGCGTCCGGGGCAGTGCCGGTGCGCGGCAAGGCGCAGAACGCGCGGCGGTATGCATACCGTGCGCGGCGTGCAACGCGGCAGCGCGCCGGCAATGCCCCGCACCCGAAGGGCCCGGCGCTGCCGCGAAACGATCTCGAACAGGCTCTCAGGCCGCCATGCCGCCGTGCTGGTCGTGCCGCCCGCTCTGGCGCAGCCGGACCAGGGTGCGCTCCAGTTCCTGCGACGCGCGTTCGTAGGGCGACGCGGTGCCGAGGATGTCCTCGGCCGAGGCGCTGCCATTGTTGATCTGCTGTACCGCGTAGGCGGCCTGGCGATGGAACTGCGAGTGCGCGCGAACGCACTCCTTCCAGGCGTCGCTGTAGCCATAGCGGGCGCGGCCTTCGCTGTGCAGCCAATTGTTCAGACGGCAGCCCTTCTCGACGGCGATGGCGCCCGCGTCCAGCCAGATGTGTTGCGCCAGCGCGGTTTCGAAGCGCGCCTTCCATTTCATGTGCAGATCGATCATGCGTTGGATATCCATAACGAACTCTCCTGCCCCAAACTGAGTTTTTCTCGTTTTCGACGCCCCTCATATCACCGAGAGGAATCACCCCGATAGCTGCAAAGAGGCTATATCCGGGAGTTCTCACTTAACCCGCAAATCCGCAAAATTACCCGGCCGGGTTGCCGCCATCGGCGGCGGGCCACCCGGCAGTTCGAGCAAAATTGCGGCTCGGCGCCGCGACCATGGGCGTCGCGGCAAGATGGGCCATCCATTTTTCACATTGGATGGGTTGGCTCGTATTCATTCCAACGTCATGGATTTCTGGAAGTTTCCGTATGCACCCGTTGAAGAAGCTGTTCGATCACGCCCGCACCTACCGCCGCGATGCATGGCTGGCCACGCTGTATTCGTCGCTGAACAAGCTGTTCGACGTGCTGCCCGAAGTGCTGATCGGGGTGGCGGTGGACGTGGTGGTCAGCCGCCAGGATTCCTTCCTCGCCCGGCTGGGCGTGGTGGAGGTGTCGTCGCAACTGGCGTGGCTGGGGGTGCTGACGGTGCTGATCTGGGCCGGCGAATCGCTGTTCCAGTACCTGTACTCGGTGGCGTGGCGCGATCTGGCGCAGAACCTGCAACACCGGCTGCGGCTGGAGGCGTATGCGCACGTGCAGCGGCTGGAGCTGTCGTGGTTCGAGAACCGCTCCAGCGGCAATCTGCTGTCGGTGATGAACGACGACATCAACCAGATGGAGCGCTTTCTCAACACCGGCGCCAACGCCATCATCCAGATCGTGATGTCGTCGCTGCTGATCGCGGCGGTGTTCTTCGCGCTGGCGCCCAAGCTGGCGCTGATCTCGCTGCTGCCGGTGCCGCTGATCCTGTGGGGCACCTTCTGGTTCCAGCGGCGGCTGGCGCCGCGCTATGCCGAGGTTCGCGAGGCGGCCGGGCGCATCAATGGCCGGCTCAACAACAACCTGTACGGCATCGCCACCATCAAGAGCTACGCCGCCGAGGATTTCGAAGCGGCCCACGTCGCCGCCGCCAGCACCGAGTACGTGCGCACCAACGCCGCGGCGATCCGGCTGTCCAGCGCCATCACCCCGGTAATCCGCATGGCGATCCTGGCCGGCTTCGTGGTGACGCTGGTGTACGGCGGCTGGATGGCGCTGCACGGCGAGATCGCCGTCGGCAGCTACAGCGTGCTGGTCTACCTCACCCAGCGCCTGCTCTGGCCGTTCACCGGGCTGGCCGAGATCGCCGACCTGTACCAGCGCTCGATGGCGTCGATCGAGCGGGTGCTGAACCTGATCCAGACCCCCATCGGCATCCCCTACGCCGGCGCGGCGCTGGCGCGCGACGCGGTGGCCGGCGAGGTGGTGTTCCGCAACGTGGATTTCAGCTACGACGGCCAGCGGCCGACGCTGTCCGCCATCGACCTGACGCTGCCGGCCGGACGCACCATCGGCTTCGTCGGCAGCACCGGCTCGGGCAAGAGCACGCTGATCAAGCTGCTGCTGCGCTTCTACGTACCCGGCGCCGGCCGGGTGGAGATCGACGGTCGCGACATCGGCGGGCTGGACTTGCAGGACCTGCGCCGCGCCATCGGCTACGTGCCGCAGGAGCCGTTCCTCACCGACGGCAGCGTGGCCGAGAACATCGCCTACGGCATGCCGCACGCCACCCCGGCGCAGATCGAAGCCGCCGCGCGCGCGGCCGAAGCGCACGACTTCATCGCCGCCCTGCCGCGCGGCTACGCCACCCCGGTGGGCGAGCGCGGGCAGAAACTGTCCGGCGGTCAGCGCCAGCGCATCGCCCTGGCGCGCGCCATCCTCAAGGACCCGCCGATCCTGATCCTGGACGAAGCCACCAGCGCCGTGGACAACGAAACCGAAGCCGCCATCCAGCGTTCGCTGGCGCGGGTGGCGCAAGGCCGCACCACGCTGGTGATCGCGCACCGGCTCTCCACCGTGCGCCACGCCGACGCCATCCACGTGCTGGAACACGGCCAGGTGGTGGAAAGCGGCACCCACGACCAACTGCTGGCCCACGGCGGCGCCTACGCCGGCTTGTGGCGCTTGCAGACCGGCGAGGTGGGGTGAAATTCGGGAAGGGAAAAAACCTGAACCCCAAATCTTGAAACACAGAGGACACGGAGAACACAGAGTTTCACAGAGAAAACCAAGAAGAGAGAGGCGAGAAACCGAAGGAAGAGCGCGCGCCGCATGGACTGCGGCAGTCAGGCCGATCGGGGTTCTCTCTTTGCCTTGGGTTTTCTCTGTGAAACTCTGTGTTCTCTGTGCTCTCTGTGGTTCAAGATTTGGGGTTTTTGCTACCCTTCGCCCTTCCTCTTCCCCCTTCTCCGCCTTCAATGCCCGACCTGATCCTGCTGTTCGTCGTTTCGCTGATCGCCAACACGCTGTCGTCGCTGGCCGGCGGGGGCGCGGGGTTGTTGCAGTTGCCGATCCTGCTGTTTCTCGGGCTGGCGTTTCCTGTGGCGTTGGCGACGCACAAGCTGGCGTCGGTGGCGCTGGGCGTGGGCGCGACGATGAAGCATCTGCGCGCCCGCACGCTGGACTGGCGCTTCTCGCTGGTGGTGCTGGCGTTCGGCCTGCCGGGGGTGTGGCTGGGCGCGCAACTGATCCTGGCGGTGCCGGAGCACGCGGCACTGCTGGCGCTGGCGGTACTGACCACCGGCCTGGGCGTGCATTCGCTGCTGTCGCCCGCGCACGGTCAGCATGCCGCGCCGCGCCACCGCCACGGCTGGCAGCTCTGGCTGGGCGGCGCGGTGCTGTTCGGCATCGGCATACTGAACGGCTCGCTCACCTCCGGCACCGGCCTGTTCGTCACGCTATGGCTGATCGGCTGGTTCGGCATGGACTACAAGCAGGCGGTCGCCTACACCCTGGTGCTGGTGGGGCTGTTCTGGAACGGCGCCGGCGCCATCGCGCTGGCGATGCAGGCCGGCATCCACTGGCCCTGGGTGCCGGTGCTGCTGGCCGCTTCCGTGCTCGGCGGCTACCTCGGCGCCCACTGGGGCCTGGCGCGCGGCAACCACACCATCAAGCGCGCCTTCGAGGCGGTCACCATCGCCACCGGGCTGTCGCTGTTCGCCAAGGCCTGGTTTTGAAGCGGGGCTTCAAAACCTGGGAAGGGAGAAGGGGGAAGAGGGAAGGGTAACTTCAAAGGCAACACCCACATCGCCGGCCGTGGTTGTGGCCGTTGCAGTTGCTTTTACCCTTCCCCCTTCCCTCTTCCCCCTTCCCAGGGGCGCTTCGCGCCCCTACTCCTTGCCACGCGTCTTGACCGGCGGGGCGCGGCGTTTGAGTACGGCCAGGGTGCGTTCGGTGCGCCTGGCCTGGTCGTCCAGGCCCTGTTGCAGCGCGCTCTGGGCGACGGCGGCCAGCGGCTTGACCAATTTGTCCACCCCGCGCGACAGCGCCTTGAACGCCGCGGCGTCGTCATGCGGCGGCAGCTCCTGCGCCAAGTGCGCCAGCAACGCGCCGAGCACGCCGTGGCGCAGCGACAGCGTATCCAGATCGGTGTCGCCCAGCAGGTCGGCGCGCAGGGCGTCGGCCAGGCCGCCGCTCTGTTCGTCCAGCGACAGCACGTCGTCGATCAGTGCCTCGGCGAAGCCGGGGCCGCGTTCCTTGCCGATCAGTTGCGCCGCCTCGCGGCCCAGGCCGACCAGGTCGCGCCAGTTGCGCAGGCGGTCGACTTCCAGCAGTTCCTCGATCAGCTTGGCGTTGAAGCGCACCGCCACCAGATCCCACAGCAGGCGGCACCACACGCGGTTGGCCGGTTGCAGCCACGCGGCGATGTTGCGGTAGTAGCCGTAGATCTTCTCCAGGTCGGCCGACGGGGTGAAGGTGCCGCTGCCCGGGGTGCCGCCGGACCACACGCCCAGGCCGGTGCGGCTGGTGCCGGTGGCGTCCAGGTTGGTGTTGACGTAGTGGTGCCAGGTGGAGTCGCAGACGATGCGGCCCGGACGCTGGGTCTGGCCGGCGTAGGGCTGGGCCAGCCGGCCGTCGTAGGCGCTGATCACGCCGAACATGCGCGGTCGTACCGGCGGCTTCCAGTAGCCGACGCGGTAGATCGCCCGCCCGCCCGAGACCGCGTAGGCCACGATCTCGGCGTTCTGCCGCGTGGACGGCGTGGCCGCCGACGGCTGGAATTCGGCGAAGTCGGGATTGGTGCGGGTGTACGTGTCGTCCAGCTGCGATGCGCTGGGCACACGGCAGATGCTTTCGTGCGGGTGGTCGGGCAGCACGTCCATGTCGTTGGCGAACAGGGCATCCACGCCCGTGCCCTCGGTACGCACCAGGGTGCCGCCCGGCAGGCGCAGCAGGGGATGGATCTCCGCCTTCCACAGGCTGCCGCTGGGCGTGACCTTGTAGTTGGGATAGATGCGCTGGGGGATGTTGTCCGACTGGTCGTCGAACTCGTAGACCCCGCCCGCGCCGGGATTGACCACGGTGTCGATGCGCTGCACCGCGGTGTCCACGTCGTCCTCGATGCCCATCGGGATGGCGCTCCATTCGCGCATGCGGCGGATGCGCGGCAGGTCGCCGCACAGGCCGTTGCCCAGCGTGGCATGGTCGCCGGTGGCGAACACGCCGCCGCCGGCGTTCATGAAGTTGGCGATCACCTGCACCTGGTTGTCCGGCAGCGCCGGGCCGTCGGCGATGCCGAACAGCCAGATCTGGTCGTAGTTGGCCACGGTGACCGCCGGGCTGGCGGTGGCGAAGTTGAAGTTGTTGGCGATGGTGTAGCTGTCGTCCTCGATGGCGATGCTGGCGGGGCTGTGCGAGCCGCGGTAGGCCAGCGTCAGCACCGGCTTGTTGGTCACGCCGGCGGCCACCGTCAGGCCGTGCAGGAAGCGCCACAGCCCGAAGTCGGAATTGGGGCGGTAGTTGAGGCTCGGCTCGGTGACGACGAGGATGCGCGGCCGACAGGGCCGGCCGAGCGCGATGACCTTGTCCAGGTCGAAGCGGGTCAGGCCCGCCTCCAGAACAGTGAACTTGCCCATGTTGTTGCTCCTTGCATGCGGGGCCATGGCCCCGGGAGTCGGATATCGCGGGCGAGCGGCCTTCGGGCGCGGCGGCGGCGCGCCGAGGCGACGCTCGCCGTGGAAGGTCGTAGCGCGCTGCTTCATGCCATGCGCATGACCGATCCACGCTATGTCATGCCCACGCGGGCGCAGCCTTTAAATTTCAGATACCTACTGAAAGCTGATGAACGTCGTCATTAGAGAATGATGTTATTGTCATTGCCGTGTAGGAAGTCGATGCGTGCAATCCGCCGCCAACCGGGCCGATGACACGGCGAGACGCCGTGTCGCGCCACGCGGCGCAAGCCGGGCCGCGTTGGCTGATGAGCCCAGAAAGCCACAAGGAAACCAACCGCCCTGTCCGCCGCCACTGGTCGGCGTCGCGCCACGCCGACGGATGGATGCGCCAGCGCCCGTCGACGTACGCGCGGTGCGATGGATCGCCCGGCGCGGCCGCTCACGCCAGCGTCGCCCGCGGCCATGCGCGAAGGCGCGGTCCGGCATCGGTCCGGCATCGCCGCAACCATCGGCCGCGCTTGCGGCCCGCCGTGCCGCTGCGGCACCATCGGACACCGTCCCGCCCATCCGCCGCCCCATGCTTCCCGAATCGTTCCAGCCGCACTACCACCTGCTGTCCCGACCGCTGCCCGACGCGCTGACGCTGAGCTTCGTCGGCGACACCCTGTTGCTGGAGGACGACCGCCCCGCCGCGCTGGCGCGGCTGCCGGCGCCGGAACTGCTGCTGCACATCGGCGACGACCACGGCCGGCCGATCCAGGCCGCCGGCTGGCGCGCGCTGGACGCCCTGCCGGCCGGCGTGGCCGCGCACGGCCTGCGCGGCAGCTACGGCCGGCTGGACGAGGCCGCGTGGCTGATGGCGGGGCGCGCCAGCCAGTTGCTCACCTTCCATCGCACCCATGCCTTCTGCGGCGTGTGCGGCCACGCCACCCGCGCGCTGGACGACGAGGCCAGCCGCCGCTGCGACGCCTGCGGCCACCAGGTGTGGCCGCGCGTCTCGCCGGCGATGATGGTGCTGGTGCGGCGCGGGCGCGAGCTGCTGCTGGCGCGCTCGCCGCACTTCCGCCCCGGCGTCTACAGCGCGCTGGCGGGCTTCGTCGAGCCGGGCGAAAGCCTGGAAGCCTGCGCCCACCGCGAAACGCTGGAGGAAGTGGGCGTGCGCATCGCCAACCTGCGCTGGTTCGGCAGCCAGAGCTGGGCCTTTCCGCACTCGCTGATGCTGGCGTTCGAGGCCGACTACGTCTCCGGCGACATCGTGCCCGAGGCCGGCGAGATCGAGGACGCCGGCTGGTTCACCCCCGAGCGCCTGCCCGATCTGCCCAGCCCCGGCAGCATCGCCTACCGCCTGATCCGCGCCGCCCTGGCGCGCTGAGCGCTCCGGCCGGCCAGCGGGCCGTCACAAAGGACGGGCGCAGCGGGGTGGATCGCCTCCTACACTGCTCGCTCGACCGTGCGGAGGTTTCCATGTCGTTCCAGACCAGGCTGGCGCGCGCCCAGGCGCTGCTCACGGCGGCCGGTATCCCAGAAAGTTCGCGCGCGCCCTGGCTGTGCCGGGTGGCATGGCGGATGGGCGTGCCGCTGCGCCCGCCGCACTTCCGCTCCTGGCCCGGCAACGTGATCTATCACGCCGTCTGGTTCGGCACCGTCTGGGGCGGCACCATGTGGCTGGTGATCTGGGGGCCGCAATCGATGTCGCCGCGGCTGGCCGTGTTCACCGCCGTCCTGACCGGCCTGCTGTTCGGCGTGGGGATGGCCGTGTTCTACGGTTACCAGGCGTGGCGGCTGCACCTGCCACCCTGGTCCGACCTGCCGGACTGAGCGCCGCGCTCAATCCCGCGGCACCCGCCACAGATACCACGCCGCCACCGTGCGGTACGGCGCCCACGGCTGCGCCAGCGCGCGCAGCGTCGCCGGGCCGGGCGCCGCCGCCAACCCCTTCAACCGCCGGTAGCCTTCGCGCACGCCGTAGTCGTCGGCCGGCAGCACGTCCAGCCGCGCCAGCGTGTAGATCAGCAGCATCTCCACCGTCCAGCGGCCGATACCGGGCAATGCGGTCAGGCGCGCCACCAGCGCCGCGTCGTCCAGCGTCCCGGCGGTGGCGCGGTCGGGCACCGTGCCGTCGAGCGTGCCGGCGGCGATGGCGCGCAGCGTAGCGGCCTTGCGCGCGGAAAAACCACAACCGCGCAGCGCCTCGTCGGACAAGGCCAGCAGGTCTGCCGGCATCGGGAACGGCGCGTGCGGCGTCAGCGCCGCCAGTCGCGCCAGGATGGCATCGCCGGCGCGGGCATGCAGTTGCTGGTAGGCCACCGCCCGCACCAGCGCCTCGTAGGGTTCGCGCGCCGGCTTGGGCTGGTGGCCGCACGGCCCGACCCGCGCCAGCAGTGCGGCCCAGTCGGCGTCGAGCGCGGCGAGGTGACTGCAAGCGGCAAGGTAGGCGTCGGTCATGGCGGCACGGTAAGGGGAAAACGCCATTCAAACAGCAAACCGCCGCGCCGTCGCTCCGCCGCTTGCCGTCGGCGCAAGCGCCGGAGTGCGTCCGCATCGGCGCCGGCGTACCGTGACGGTTTACCACCCGGCGGAGCCCCCATGCCCACCGACCTGTCCGCCCGCATCGGCGCGCTCGACTGGCCATGCCTGGAACAGCAACTGACCGAACGCGGCCACGCGCTCGTCCAAGCACTGCTCGACCCCGACACCTGCGCCGCGCTGGCCGCGCTCTACCCGCACACGACGCTGTTCCGCAGCCGCATCGACATGGCGCGCCACGGCTTCGGCCAAGGCGAATACCAGTACTTCGCCTATCCGCTGCCCGAGCCGGTCGCCACGCTGCGCGACGCCTTCTATCCGCCACTGTCCGTCATCGCCAACCGCTGGCACGCGGCCCTCGGACTACCGTTGCGCTACCCGGCCGCGCTGGCCGACTGGCTGGCGCGCTGCCACGCGGCGGGCCAGCGCCGCCCCACCCCGCTGCTGTTGCAATATGGCGAGGGCGACTACAACTGCCTGCATCAGGATCTGTACGGCGAGCACGTCTTTCCGTTGCAGGTGGCGATCCTGCTCAGCCGGCCCGGCGCCGACTTCGACGGCGGCGAGTTCGTCCTGACCGAGCAGCGCCCGCGCCGCCAGTCGCGCGCCGCCGTGGTGCAGCTGCGCCAGGGCGACGCGGTGATCTTCGCGGTGCATCACCGCCCGGCACAGGGCGGCCGCGGCATCCACCGCGCCACCTTGCGCCACGGTGTGAGCGAAGTGCGATGCGGCCGGCGCCATACTCTCGGATTGATCTTCCACGACGCCTCATGAACCTCGACCTGTTCGACCACCCCGACGAGCAACCGCACTGGCAGGAGCCGCTGGCCCCCGGCGCGGTGGTGCTGCGCGGGCTGGCGCTGACCGACCAGGAAGCGATCCTGGCCGCGTTGGCGCCGCTGATCGCGCGGGCGCCGTTCCGCCACCTGGTCACCCCGGGCGGCCACCGCATGTCGGTGGCGATGAGCAATTGCGGCCGCCTGGGCTGGGTAAGCGACGCGCGCGGCTACCGCTACAGCGGCATCGACCCCGACAGCGGCCGGCCCTGGCCGGCGATCCCCGCGCCGTGGCTGGCCCTGGCCCTCGACGCCGCCCGCCGCGCCGGATTCCCCGACTTCGACCCGCAGGCGTGCCTGATCAACCGCTACCAGCCCGGCGCGCGGCTGACGCTGCATCAGGATCGCAACGAGCACCAGCTCGGCCAACCCATCGTCTCGGTGTCGCTGGGCCTGCCGGCGGTGTTCCTGTTCGGCGGCGACCAGCGCACCGATCCCACGCGGCGCATTCCGCTGGCGCACGGCGACGTGGTGGTATGGGGCGGCCCGGCGCGGATGCGGTATCACGGGGTGTTGCCGGTGAAGGCGGGGGTGCATCCGTTGTTGGGGGAGTGTCGGGTTAATCTGACTTTTCGGCAGGTGAATTAGGGGGGTGGTTGTGGTTGCAACTGCAACTGCTTTGAACCCCTGCTAGCGCCTGCGGCGCGGATGGCTTGACGCCCTCAACGGCCGGGCGGGCCGGTTCATTTCTTTTGCACGGCCAAAAGAAACGAACCAAAGAAAAGGCCGCCCCGCATACGCGCCCCTTCGGGGTTCCCTCGCGCCGGACAATCGGGTCGGCGGCTGCGAAACTCGGTCGCTGCGCGCCCTCAGACAGTCCTCGCCGAAACCCCGCCCCGCTTGTCCTCTACTCGGCGCTGCTGAGGGGCCCCGGGCAGACCATCCACTCCCCCAGCCCCTCCCCTTGAAGGGAAGGGGTGACGTGTGCGACGGCCAGCAGACGCACGCGCGCCTTTTGCCGACCCAAAAGTACAAGCCCGCGTTTGTTTTTTTCCCGCTTCCCGTCGCACCCAACGGGGGTTCCTCCCGTTACGTGGCGCCGAGGAGGGAGCGAGACCTTAGGCTCACGACCGACGCAGGGTACCCCGGAGGGGCGCAAACGCGGGGCTCCTTTTCTTTGGTTCGTTTCTTTTGGAGAAGCAAAAGAAATGAACCGGCCCGCCCGGTCGCGAAGGGCATCAAGCAACCGCGCCGCAGGCGCTAGGCGGTTAAGGTCGTTGAAGTTGAAGTTGCAACCTCAAAACAGTCCCCAACCCACAGGGGTAAACTGACGCCCCCGCGCCACATAACCTTCCCTCCTATGCCCTTCACCGCCCTCGGCCTGATCCCCGCACTCGCCCGCGCCGCGCAGCAACAACAATTCCACACCCCCACCCCGATCCAGGCGGCGGCGATTCCCGCCGTCCTGCAAGGGCGCGACGTGCTGCTCCAGGCGCGTACCGGGTCGGGCAAGACGGCGGCGTTCGGGTTGCCGCTGCTGCAACGGGTGCACGACGCGCGGGGCGATGGGCCGCGGCGGTGGCGTGGGCTGGTGCTGGCGCCGACGCGCGAACTGGCGATGCAGATCGGCGCCACGCTGACGGCGCTGGCGGCGCAGCTGCCACGGCCGCTCAAGATCATGACGGTATACGGCGGGGTCTCGATCAATCCGCAGATGATGGCGTTGCGCGGCGGCGCCGATATCGTCGTCGCCACGCCGGGACGGCTGCTGGACCTGCTCGACCGCAACGCCCTGCGCGCCGACGACGTGGCGACCGTGGTGCTGGACGAAGCGGACCGCCTGCTGGACCTGGGCTTCGCCGACGAACTGGCGGACATCCTGGCGCAACTGCCGGCCACGCGGCAGACGCTGCTGTGCTCGGCCACCCTGCCCACCCAGGTGGACACGCTGGCCGCCAGCCAGCTGCGCGACCCCTGCCGCGTCGCGCCGGACGACGCCCCCCAGGACCTGGCGGCGATCGAGCAACGCGCCATCGCCGTCGATACCGCGCGCCGCGCGGCGCTGCTGGTGCACCTGCTGCGCGAAACAGGCTGGGCGCAGGCGCTGGTGTTCGTCGCCACCCAGCACACCACCGAGCACCTGGCGGCCAAGCTGGCGCAGGCCGGTATCGCGGCGGCGGCGTTCCATGGCGATCTTGGCCAGGGGCGGCGCATCCAGGTGCTGTCCGACTTCAAGGCCGGACGGCTGCCGGTGGTGATCTGCACCGACGTGGCGGCGCGCGGCATCGACATCGCGCAACTGCCCGCCGTGGTCAACTACGACCTGCCGCGCTCGACCGCCGACTATGTGCACCGCATCGGCCGCACCGGCCGCGCCGGCGAACACGGCGTGGCGGTCAGCTTCGTCGCCCCCGGCCACGAGGCGCACTGGCAACTGATCGAAAAGCGCCAGGGCCGGCGCGTCCCGCGCGAGATCGTCGCCGGCTTCGAACCCAAGGAAACCACCCCCACCACCCCCGGCCCCGGCGGCATCAAGGGCCGGCGCAAGAGCAAGAAGGACAAACTGCGGGAGGCTGCTGCGGCGGCGGGGGGAAACCCCAAATCTTGAACCACAGAGGACACGGAGAACACAGAGGGGTCACTGAGAAAACCGTACCCTCGAACACCCAACTCTCTTTGGGGTTCTCTGTGCAACTCCGTGTTCTCACTGTCCTCTGTGGTTCAAGATTTGGGGTTACCTCCAGGTTGAGGACTACTTCCCCCGCCGCCACCCCAGCACCGCGAACGCCAGTGCGCCCGCCACCAGTCCCCAGAACGCCGAACCGATGCCGAACAGCGTCACGCCCGAGGCGGTGACCAGGAAGGTGATCAGCGCCGGTTCGCGCTGCGCTTCGTCCCTCACCGCGGCGGCCAAGCCGTTGCCGATGGTGTTGATCAGCGCCAGCCCGGCCAGCGCCAGCACCAGTTCCTTGGGGAATGCGGCGAACAGCGCGGCGACGGTGACGCCGAACAGGCCGACGATCAGGTAGAACACCCCGGCGGCGATGGCGGCGGTGTAGCGCTTGGCCGGGTCCTCGTGCGCCTCCGGCCCCATGCAGATCGCCGCGGTGATGGCGGCCAGGTTGAGCGCGAAGGCGCCGAACGGCGCCAGCAGCGTGGCCACCACGCCGGTGGTGGCGATGATGGGCGAGATCGGCGGGTGATAGCCCGACGCCTTCAGCACCGCCACGCCCGGCACGTTCTGCGATGCCATGGTCACCAGGAACAACGGCAAGGCCACGCTCAGCACCGCCTGCCATGACAGCGCCGGCAGGGTGAACACGGGCGCGGCCAGCTGCCAGCGCACGCCGCCCAGGTGCAACTGGCCCTGTATCGCCGCCACCGCCACGCCGACCAGCAGCACCGCCACGATGGCGTAGCGCGGCCACAGCCGGCGCAGCAGCAGGTAGGTGGCGAGCATGGCGCCGACCAGCGCCAGCTGGGTGCCCAGGCTGACGAAGGCCGCCATGCCGAAACGCAACAGCACGCCGGCCAGCATCGCCGAGGCGATCGCCACCGGGATGCGCGCCATCGCGCGCTCGAACCAGCCGCTGGCGCCGGCCAGCACGATCAGCAGCCCGCACAGGATGAAGGCGCCGATGGCCTCGGGCATGGTCACCCCCGCCACGCTGGTCACCAGCATGGCCGCGCCCGGGGTGGACCACGCCGTCACCACCGGCACCCGGTAGCGCAGCGACAGCCCGATGCAGGTGACGCCCATCGCCAGCCCCAGCGCCCACATCCACGAGGCGATCTGGGCCGGCGTGGCCCCCAGCGCCTGCGCCGCCTGGAACACGATCACCGCCGAACTGGTGAAGCCGACCAGCACGGTGACGAAACCGGCCACCACGGCCGACAGCGAGAAATCCTGGAGCAGACGCATCGGGGCAGCCCTGCGCAATGACGATGGCGCATTGTGGCAAGGCGGCTACGCTTCGACCTAGTTACAGCTTCCCTGCGCCGCCGCCGATACACCGCGTCATCGCGGCGTCACCGGCGGCGCCGATGCTGACCGCCCCACTCGCCGGAGCCCCCGTCATGATCCTTCGCCGGACCTGCCTGCTGGCCCTGCTGTCGCTGCTCGCCGGCTGCGCCACGCCGCAGCCGGCACCGTACCGGCTGACCATCGCGCACCTGAACGACGTGCATTCCCACCTCGACCCGGAGCCCGTCACGCTGCCGCTGCGCGGCGCCGACGGCGTGCGGCGGCCGGTGACGCTCAGCCACGGCGGATTTGCCCGCGCCGCCGCCGCCATCGCCGCGATCCGCGCCGCCGAGCCGAACGTGCTGGCACTGCACGCCGGCGACGCGCTCACCGGCGATCTCTACTTCAACCTGAACGATGGCCGCGCCGACGCCGCGCTGATGAACACGGTGTGCTTCGACGCGATGACGCTGGGCAACCACGAGTTCGACCACGGCGATGGCGGCCTGAAGCGCTTCCTCGATGCCCTGGGCGAAGGCCCGTGCCATACCCCGGTGCTCAGCGCCAACGCGCGCTTCGGCCCCGCCTCGCCACTGAACCCGGCCGTCGCGCCCGGCGCGGTGCGGCCGGCGGTGGTGCTGACGCGCGGGGGCCGGCGCATCGGCGTGATCGGCCTGACCGTGGCCGCCAAGACCCAATACGCCTCGCGCCCCGATCCGGGCACCACCTTCGCCGACGAGGCCGCCAGCGCCCAGGCGCAGATCGACCGGCTGCGCGCGCAGGGGGTGGACAGGATCGTGCTGCTCAGCCACCTGGGCTACCAACGCGAACAGGCGCTGGCCGGCCGCCTGAACGGCGTGGACGTGATCGTCGGCGGCGATTCGCACACCCTGCTCGGCCCCGCCACGCTGGCAGACTACGGCCTGACGCCGGACGGCCCCTACCCGACCGAAGTCAGCGACGCGCGCGGCAGGCGCGTCTGCGTGGTCCAGGCGTGGCAGTACGCCTACATGGTCGGCGAACTGACGGTCGATTTCGACGCCGCGGGCGATGTACTGCACTGCGGCGGCCAGCCGTGGCTGCTGCTGGGCGACGACCTGCGCCGCGATGGCAAGCCGGTGGGCGACGCCGACCGCGCCGCCATGCTGGCCGACCTGGCCGCCAGCGACGCGCTGCGGGTGATCGCCCCCGACGCGCGGGCCGAAGCAGTGCTGGCGCCGTACCGCGCCGCGCGGCTGCACTTCGGCGACCAGGTGGTCGCGCTGGCGACCCGGAATTTGTGTCTGCGCCGCGTACCCGGCCGGCGCCTCGATCCGTCGCGCTCCACGCTGGGCGACGCCTGCGACCGCCAGCCACGGGTGATCGCCCACGGCGGCGACGTGCAGCAGCGCGTGGCCGAAGCGTTCCTGCAACAGGGGCGGCGCTTTGGCGGCGCGGACGTGGCGCTGGTCAACGGCGGCGGGGTGCGGGTGGACCTGCCGCAAGGCGAGGTGCGGGTGCGCGACGTGTATGCGCTGTTGCCGTTCAGGAACACGCTGGTGCGGCTGACCCTGCGCGGCGACGAATTGCAGGCGGCGCTGGAGGACGCGCTCGACCCCATCGTCGATCCGGCGCAGCGCAGCAGCGGCGGCTATCCCTACGCCGCCGGGCTGCGCTGGCACGTCGATCCGAACCAGCCGCGCGGCCAACGCTTCTCGCAGCTGGAGATCGCGCGCGACGGCCAATGGCAGCCGCTGGAGCCGGCCACGCAGTACCGGCTGATCGTCTCCGACTTCCTGGCCGACGGCGGCGACCGCTACGCCACCCTGGCGACGATCCGCGGCGAGCGGCGACTCGACCTGGGGCTGGACTACGCCGAAGCGTTCCTGCGTTACCTGGCCGACCAGCCCGGCACCCCGCCACGGCTGACCCCGCCGGACGAGGACGGATTCAGCACGCGGAGGTTCGTCGATCTGCAACCTTCGCCGGAAGAACCTCGCCAGCCATGACTTTCATCAGCCAAGAAAAAGCCCACCGGCGACGGTGGGCTTTTTCTTGGGGCGAGCGGGCTCGGATCAATCTGGATTAGTACGGGGCATCGTGTATTTCACCCCATTCACCACGCGCCAGGCCAAGTCGACCTTGACTACCGTGTGACGATCGAAATCATTGGAGCCCCATTCCCCTTCCTCGCGATAAATCACCCCCACCCGGGGCACGGACCAGGTCGTGATGAGTTCCCGTGTGAAATCCTTGATGACGTAGCCATCTGGCAGCACGGCATGAAAACGCCGTTCATTGACGAGCTTGCATGCATGAACCTCCCCCATCAGCCCCGTTTGAACCGCCTCCAAGCCATCGTAGCGATAGCTGATCTCGTACATCCCGAATCTAGTTGGCGCGCCCCCAGATACGATCTCCCAAACGCCATAGGAAGGCAGCGCCATCGTTTCACCCTTGGCCAGCAAGGCTTTCTCGGCAGTGCTAAGTTCCCGCGATTCGATGCCGTTGAAGGTCCCATTGCGCCCCAGATAGCGCCCATCCGCCCCATAGAATGTGGTTTTAAGCAGCGGCGGCGCATTGTATGGATAGCCCGGCTGAGACGCGAAAACCGTCTCTCGCGACTGCGCATTTTCGTAAAAAACCAAGCCAGTGTGACGTGTCTCCGCCATGACCTGCTGAGCAACGGTGGTCTCTCCAGATTCATTGACCCAACTCGTGGTACGCGGTGGGAACTCGTATTCGCGACTATTCAAATAGCGCGCACCATTCCAGTTACCGCTGCTTGGCTCGAAGCCGGTCCATTCGTTCACGTGAACATCCGCCACGGCAATCGGCTCACTGGCCGTCACCGATACCGGCGCACTCGCAACACCGGCAGGCAGACTGGCCAGTTGCTCCAGGCACTGGCCGTAGGTTTCGGGAATTTTTGGCGGAGGCGATGGTTCCGATGGAACCGGAGGTACCGTGGCGTCGCCACTTCCGCCGCAAGCCGCCAATGCCCCCGCCAGCACAGCGATTGCACAATAGATCACTCCCTGGCGCGTACCGTATTTCGACATCACATACTCCCTCATATATTCGATCAGCAAGTCCCATTGCGATCTCCGAAACACTATCCCGGACACCCCATAAATTACTCATTGTTTGCTATCAAATTTCTGGAAAAAACATTTTATTTAACAGCTGCTCGTAATCGGCGCAGTGATTTGCCCCAAGTTATCTGAACATCACGTAACTTGACCCTATCTTCCCAGCGCTGCTAGCTTGCAACCATGACGCGCCGCAATATCCATATCACCCCGAAAACCGCCGGCTGGCTGATCCGCCCGCCGCGGTAGCGCGTCCGTTCTCGTCGCCACCGTGGAAATCCCGACCGCGGTGTGTGCCTTCTGCTCCATCGCGGTTCGCCCAATACAGGAACCGCCATGCCCGATTCGACCGCTCCAGCCTCCGCCTTCCGCATGGGCGTCGCGCTCGCCGTGTTCGCCGCCGTCGGCTTCGCCTCCAAGGCGATCTTCGTCAAGCTGGCCTATCGCTTCCACGTGGACGCGATCACGCTGCTGACGCTGCGGCTGCTGCTGGCGTTGCCGTTCCTGCTGCTGGTGCGGTTGTGGCGCCGCAGCCCCGCGTCGCCGCTGGCGTGGCGCGACCGCTGGTGGCTGTTGCTGCTGGGGCTGCTGGGCTACTACCTGTCCAGCCTGCTCGACTTCCTGGGGCTGGTGACGGTCAGCGCCAGCCTGGAACGGCTGATCCTGATGCTCTATCCCACCTTCACCGTGCTGCTGTCGGCGTGGCTGCTCAAGCAGCGCCTCACCGCGCGCGTGGTCGGCGCGCTGGCGCTGACCTATGCCGGGATGATCCTGGTACTGGTGCCCGACCTGGCCAACGCCCGCGCGCAATGGAGCGGCGTGGTGCTGGTATTCCTGTCCACGCTGTCCTACGCGCTATACCTGACCTGGAGCCCGGCGGTGATCGCCCGGGTGGGGGCGATGCGCTTCACCGAGCTGGCGCTGACAGTATCCGCGCTGGCGATGGGCACGCACTTCGCCGCCACCCGCCCGCTGGCCGACCTGCTCCAGCCGTGGCCGGTGCTGGCCTACGCGCTGGCCATCGCCATCGTCGCCACCGTGCTGCCGATCTATGCGCTGGCCGGCGCCATCGGCCGCATCGGCAGCAGCCGCGCCGCCATCATCGGCAGCCTGGGCCCCGTGCTGACCATCGTGCTGAGCCTGGGCGTGCTGGACGAACACCTCGGCCCGATCCAGTGGCTGGGCGCGGCGGTGGTGATCGGCGGGGTGTGGATCGTGGGGAAGCGGCGGTGAGGGCATCCCTCAAACCTTGGCCAGACCCCAAATCTTGAACCACAGAGAACACGGAGAACACAGAGGGGTCACTGAGAAAACCGTACCCGAAACACCCAAAACGCTTTGGGGTCCTCTGTGTATCTCCGTGTTCTCACTGTCCTCTGTGGTTCAAGGTTTAGGGTTCATCCGTGCAAACCCGAACTTTTCGCACCGATCCACTTTTGTTAGGCTCTGTTGGTTATTAAAACTTTACCATTCAAAACGTGAGGTTATTAGCATGAAACGACTGCTTGCCGCGCTGGCGCTGATCGCGCTGGGCACCCAGGCGCTGGCCGCCGATCTGCTGGACACCGTGAAAGCGCGCGGTGCGTTGAATGTGGCGCTGGAGGGCACCTATCCGCCGTTCAACTTCAAGGACAAACAGGGCCAGTTGACCGGCTTCGAGGTGGAGCTGGCCCGCGCGCTGGCGCAGAAGCTGGGGGTGAAGGCGCAGTTCACCACCGGCGAGTGGAGCGGGCTGCTGGCGGGCCTGCAGGCCGGCAAGTTCGACGTGGTGATCAACCAGGTGGGCGACAGCGCCAAGCGCCGCGAGGTGTTCGATTTCTCGATTCCGTATACCTATTCCAGCGCGCAGTTGATCGTGCGTCGCGACGAGAAGCGGGTGTTCAAGTCGCTGGACGATCTGAAGGGCAAAAAGCTGGGCCTGGGGCTGGGCACCAACTACGCCGAGTTCGCCAAGTCGGTGCCGGGCATCGACGTCAAGACCTACCCCGGCGCGCCGGAGTACTTACAGGATCTGGCGCAGGGCCGGCTGGACGCGGCGCTCAACGACAGCCTGATGATCCCGTTCGCCATCAAGGAATCGAAGCTGCCGGTGAAGGCCGGCGCGCCGGTGGGCGAGGTGGTGACCTCGGCGATTCCGTTCGCCAAGGGCAACCCCAAGTTCAAGGCCGCCATCGATCAGGCGCTGAAGGCGCTGATCGCCGACGGCAGCTTCAGGAAGCTGTCGCTGAAGTGGTTCGGCACCGACGTGTCGAAGGCCCCGGCCGCTCGGTGATTGGTGTTGGCGGGCAGCGCTGAACCCTGAATCTTGAACCACAGAGGACAGTGAGGACACAGAGGGGTCACGGAGAAAACCAGACCCTGAAGGTTTCCTCCGTGTAACTCCCTGCTCTCACTGTCCTCTGTGGTTCAAGGTGTAGGGTTCAAAACCCCGCGCGCAAGCACGCCTGATTCGCCGTATGCTTCAAACCGGCCCCCAGGGCATCCGTCCCTGGGGGTTTTCTTGTTTCGTCGGAACCCGCCATGCAGACCTGGATCGATCTGTTTCACCTTGCCTGGCCCTTCCTGCTGAAGGGCGCGGGCTACACGCTGGCGTTCGCGCTGGCCGCGATGGTGCTGGGGCTGGCGCTGGGCTTCGTGGTGGCGCTGCTGCGCGTGGCGCAAGTGCCGGTGCTGGCGCAGGTGGCGACGTTCTACGTCAGCGCGATGCGCGGCACGCCGCTGCTGGTGCAGATCTTCGTCATCTACTACGGCCTGCCCAGCGTGGGCATCGAATTCTCGCCGGCCACCGCCGGGGTGCTGGCGCTGACGCTGAACGTGGCGGCGTACCTGTCCGAATCGATGCGCGGCGCCATCGCCGGGGTGAGCCGGGACCAGTGGCACGCCGGGTATTCGCTGGGGCTGACCTGGTGGCAGACCATGCGCCACGTGGTGGCGCCGCAGGCGCTGCGGCTGGCGGTGCCCAGCCTGTCCAACAGCCTGATCAGCCTGATCAAGGATACGTCGCTGGTGTCGGTGATCACCGTCACCGAGCTGATGCTGGCCACCAAGGAAGTGATCGCGCAGACCTTCCAGCCGTTGCCGCTGTACCTGGCCGCCGCCGCGCTGTACTGGGCGATGAGCGCGGCGTTCGAGTGGGTGCAGCGCCAGGTCGAGGCGCGCCTTGAGTGGCGCCGATGATGTGCAGGTCAACCACACTGGATGACCTCAGGTGCAGCAAGCCCCCGGCGAAGCCGGGTGCGAAACTCAACTGGTATGCGTGCAGCATCGGCTTCCTTCTTGAATCCACTCCCCCCGCCCTCGCCGCCGCGAGGGAGCCTCGCTACGCTCGTTCGTGGTGCGATTGAGGTGGGTTGAGACAGTGGGGTACTTGGGGCTGGTCTGCATCGGGGCGACCAAAGAGTGGCCATGCCGGCAGCGGCGCGTCCCTTGCACAGCTTGATTGATTCCGCGCGCGCCATCGGTGGGCGCGGCGTAGTTTGACGATTTTCCGGAGCAACCGATGCCCTACGATTTCACCCGTTCCGCCTCGCGCGAGGTGGCCGACAACATCAAGTGGAACCGCTACGCCGGGCGCGACGTGCTGGCGATGTGGGTGGCGGACATGGATTTCGCCAGTCCGCCCGAAGTGACGGCGGCGCTGGCGGCGCGGGTGGCGAGCGGCAGCTTCGGCTACAGCGAGCCGACGCGCGAGATGGTGGGCGCGGTGCTGGGCGCGGCGCGGCGCGACTACGGCTGGCAGATCGCGCCGGAATGGCTGGTGCCGCTGCCGGGGCTGGTCACCGGGCTGAACGTCGCCTGCCGCGCGGTCGGCCAGCCGGGCGACGCGGTGCTGACCGCCACGCCGGTCTATCCGCCGTTCATGTCGGCGCCGCAGTATTCCGAACGCACGCTGCTCAAGGTGCCGCTGCTGGAGCCCGACGACGCGCTGCCGTGGCGCTGGGATCTGCCGGCGCTGGACGCGGCCGCCGCCGGCGCGCGGGTGCTGTTGCTGTGCCATCCGCACAACCCGGTGGGCCGCGCGTGGGATCGCGCCGAGCTGGAGGCCATCGCCGACATCGCGCGGCGGCGCGACCTGGTGGTGGTCAGCGACGAAATCCACTGCGACCTGCTGCTGGAGCCCGGCGCGCGCCACCTGCCGTTCGCCATGCTGTCGCCCGATGCCGCGCAACGCAGCATCACGCTGATGGCGGCATCCAAGACCTACAACGTCGCCGGCCTGGGCTGCGCCTTCGCCGTGGTGCCCGACGCCGGCCTGCGCCACGCCTTCCAGCGCGCCATGCGCGGCATCGTGCCGCATCCCAACCTGCTGGGGCTGACCGCCACCGCCGCGGCCTATGGCCAGGGCGCCGCGTGGCGCGCCGAACTGCTGGAGGTGCTGCGCGCCAACCGCGACGCCATCGTCGCCGCGCTGGACGGCGTGGCCGGCGTGCGGGTGCTACCGGCGCAGGCCACCTACCTGGCGTGGATCGACTGTCGGGGCGCCGGGCTGGAACACCCGCAGGCGTTCTTCGAGGCGGCGGGGGTCGGTTTGTCCGACGGGGCGGATTTCGGCGCGCCAGGCTTCGTGCGGCTGAACTTCGGCTGCCCCAGCGCCACGCTGGCCGCAGCGCTGACGCGAATGCGCGCCGCGCTGGACAAATTGCCGCAACCAGGCTGACGATCGCCGGCAGACATTGCCCGAATTGTCGCTGTGAGCGGACGGACTGCCGGGGACGGCAACGGCGGCGCTAAGCTTGTTCCATCGATTACTTACGGAGCCGCGCAATGCGCGAAAACCTGGTCACCTACGGCTTCGACGAAATCTTCGACCCCGAAGCCCGCGAACGCTACGAGCACGAACGCGCGATGCTGCTGCGCTACAACGATCCGTCCATGAGCTGGGAGGAACGCCACGCCATGCTGCCGCAGCTGGTGGCCGAATGCGGCGAGGGCACCAACGCCGCCGCGCCGCTGTATATCGGCCGGGGCAGCAATATCCGCCTGGGCAGGAAGGTGTTCATCAACTCCGGCTCGGCGCTCGACGGCGGCGCGCCGATCACCATCGGCGACTACACGCTGATCGCCCCCGGGGTGCAGGTGCTGACGGTGACCCACCCGGTGGATCCGATGGCGCGCCAGCGCTGCGCCTTCCAGGCCGCGCCGATCACCATCGGCCAGAACGTGTGGATCGGCGCGGGCGTCATCATCTGCGCCGGGGTCACCATCGGCGACCACAGCGTGATCGGCGCCGGCAGTATCGTCACCCGCGACGTGCCGAGCTGCGTGCTGGCCGCCGGCAACCCGTGCCGGGTGGTCCGCCAGCTCGATCCGCCCGACATGGCCACGCTGTACGCCGAGCGCGAAAAGCGCTGAGCGCCGTCGCTGCCGCAAGCGGCCGTCCGTGACGGCCGCTTTGCATTGGGTGCGGACAAAAAAAACGCCGGCCACGAGGCCGGCGCGTAGAGCAGAGGATGAATGAAAGCGCGCAAGAGCTTGCTTACAGTCTGGCGTCGATCATCCTGCGTCGATCAAATATCAGTCAATGGTTATATGCGGCGCCAGCCACCTTGCCCGCCGCTGTCCGCAATTTCGGCAAATGCCCCCCCTTGTCGGCGGTGCTTACGATCGACGGCGACGTATGGGTACAATTGACACCTTTTTTTCGAGGGTCACGGCATGGTGCAAGTGGGCGTCGTCATGGGCAGCAACAGCGACTGGGAAGTCATGCGCCATGCAGCGGAGCAACTGAAGGCATTCGGCATCGCGTTCGAGTGCAAGGTGGTGTCGGCACATCGCACGCCGGACCTGCTGTTCGAGTACGCCGAGACGGCGGCGGCGCGCGGCCTGAAGGCCATCATCGCCGGCGCTGGCGGCGCGGCCCACCTGCCGGGCATGCTGGCCGCCAAGACCACCGTGCCGGTGCTGGGCGTGCCGGTGCCCTCCAAGTACCTGCGCGGCGAGGATTCGCTGCTGTCCATCGTGCAGATGCCCAAGGGCATTCCGGTCGCCACCTTCGCCATCGGCGAGGCGGGCGCCGCCAACGCCGGGCTGTTCGCGGTGGCGATGCTGGGCGGCGGCGACGCCGCGCTGACCGCGCAGCTGGACGCCTTCCGCCAGCGCCAGAAAGATACCGTGCTGGCGATGACGCTGCCCGAGGTATGAACGGGCTGGACGACGCCGAGCGCTGGGCGCGCGTGCGTGCCAAGGGCTGGCGTCACGCCTTCTTCTGGCGCGGCACCGTGGTCTGGGGCGTCAGCTTCGCCGTGCTGTTCTCGGCGGTGGAATCGATGACCGGCCGCGCGCCGGATTACTTCCTCGCCGTCCTCGACAACCTGCCGTTCGGCTTCGTGGCCGGAACGGTCTACGGCATGGCCCTGTGGGGCTACGCCCAACTGCAATACGTGAAACAGAAACACGCCAAGGAACAATGACCGTGAAGCCGATCCTGCCACCGGCCATGCTGGGCATCCTGGGTGGCGGCCAGCTGGGGCGCATGTTCGCCACCGCCGCCAAGACCATGGGCTATCGCGTCACCGTGCTCGACCCGGACCCGCAAGCCCCCGCCGCCGCCTTCGCCGACGTGCACCTGTGCCGTCCCTATACCGACGAGGCCGCGCTGCACACGCTGGCCCGCACCTGTGCCGCCGTCACTACCGAGTTCGAGAACGTCAACGCCGACTCGATGCGCTGGCTGGCCGGCGAAGGGGTGCCGGTGTCGCCGTCGGGCGATTGCGTCGCCATCGCCCAGGACCGCATCGCCGAGAAGACCTTCATCCGCCAGGCCGGGCTGTCCACCGCGCCGTTCCTCGCCATCCGCACCGCGCGCGACCTGGATACCGACCTGTCGCCCTACCTGCCCGGCATCCTCAAGACCGCGCGCCTGGGCTACGACGGCAAGGGCCAGGTGCGGGTGAAGACGGTGGAGGAGGCGCGCTACGCGCTGTCCGAACTGAAGCACCAGCCCTGTGTGCTGGAAAAGATGCTGCCGCTGGAGACCGAGGTGTCGGTGATCGTCACCCGCAGCGCGCCCAGCGAGGTGGTGAGCTTTCCGGTGGCGGAGAACCACCACGCCGACGGCATCCTCGACGTGTCGATCGTGCCGGCGCGGGTCAAGCCCGAGATCGCCGAACGCGCCCGCGCCATGGCGATGCGCCTGGCCGAGGCGCTGAACTACATCGGCGTGCTGGCGGTGGAATTCTTCGTGCTGGAAGGCGACGAGCTGGTGATCAACGAGATGGCGCCGCGCCCGCACAACAGCGGCCATTACACGCTGGACGCCACCCTGACCAGCCAGTTCGAGCAACAGGTGCGCGCCATGTGCGGCCTTTATCCCGGTCGCACCGACCTGCACAGCCCGGTGGTGATGGTGAACCTGCTGGGCGACGTGTGGGGCGAGGAAGGCGCCGAGCCCAACTGGGACATCCTGCTCACCGCGCCCAACGCCAAGCTGCACCTCTACGGCAAGACCGAAGCCCGCCAGGGCCGCAAGATGGGCCACTTCAACGTCCTGGCCGCCGACGCAGACAGCGCGCTGGAACAGGCCCGGGCGATCCGCGATACGCTGGGGTGAGGGATTGGGGTTGCTAAACCCCAAATCTTGAAACACAGAGGACACAGAGAACACAGAGTTCCACGGAGAAAACCAGAGAAAAAGAGCGGTGCGAGCCGGCATGACTTGTTGCGCCGCATCCTGCGGAAGGTGCATGCAACATGCTTCCCTTCCCTGGCTCTTCCCCTCTCCTGGTTTTCTCTGTGAGCCTTCGTGCTCTCCGTGTCCTCTGTGTTTCAAGACGTGGGGTTTCAGGTTTCAACCCCGCCCGACCAGCCTTACTCCCCCAGCAATGCCCGTTCGATGAACTGCCGTGGGACGCGGCTGCGGGGGACGCGGGTGTCGAACCAGGCACGCACGTCCTGGTCCAGCCCGATGCCGTGCATGTAGTTGTACAGCGCCTTGTTCAGCGCCGCGCCCAGCTGGTCGTGATCGACGCCGGTGGCATCGACGAAGCCGATGTCGTTCCTGGCGAAGCCGCCCGGCGGCAGCGGCAGCAGGGTGACGTCGTATTCCTCGGGATGCTGGCCCACCGGCGAATGCACGGTACAGGCGAAGCGATGGAAGAAGCCGGACTGGATGCAGCCGGCCTCGAACAACTGGCGCACGTATTCCAGCGCGTCCACCGTGTCCTGCACCGTCTGGGTGGGAAATCCGTACATCAGGTAGGCGTGCACCAGGATGCCGGCCTCGGTGAACGCCTGCGTCACCCGCGCCACCTGCTCCACCGACACGCCCTTCTTCATCAGCTTGAGCAGGCGGTCGGACGCCACCTCCAGCCCGCCGGAGATCGCGATGCAGCCGCTTTGCGCCAGGAGCTGGCACAACTCGCGGCTGAACGATTTCTCGAAGCGCACATTGCCCCACCACGAGATGGTCACGTTGCGACGCAGCAGTTCCTCGGCCAGCGCGCGCAGCATCTTGGGCGGCGCCGCCTCGTCCACGAAGTGGAAGCCGGTCTGGCCGGTTTCGGCGACGATGCGCTCGATGCGGTCGACCAGCTCGGCGGCCGACGCCGTCTCGTAGCGCGAGATGTAATCCAGGGTGACGTCGCAGAAGCTGCACTTCTTCCAGTAGCAGCCGTGCGCCACGGTCAGCTTGTTCCAGCGCCCGTCCGACCACAGCCGATGCATCGGGTTGAGCATGTCCAGCAGCGACAGGTAGCGATCCAGCGGCAGGCCGTCCCAGGTGGGCGTGCCCACCTCGGCGAACGGCACGTCCGGCTCGGGGAAGTTCACGTAGCGCACCGCGCCGTTGTCGCGCACGAAGGTACGCACCAGCCGCTGGCGCGACCGCTCGCCGGCCACGTGTTCCAGCAGCGCCAGCAGCGGGCGCTCGCCGGCATCCAGCGTGACGAAGTCGAAGTAGTCGAACACCGCCGGCTCGGCCAGCTCGCGCAGCTCGGTGTTGACGAAGCCGCCGCCCAGCACGGTGACGATGCGCGGATCGTGCGCCTTGATGCGCTGCGCGATGCGGAACGCGCCGTACACCGCGCCGGGGAACGGCACCGACAGCAGCACCACGTCGGGGCGGTGGCGCGCCAGCGCCTCCTGGGTCAGCACGTGCAGCGTGTCGTCCACCAGCGTCGGCGCGGCGGCCAGCGCCTGCGCCAGCGGCTCGAAGGTGGGCTGGCTCTGCGCCAGCGATTCGGCATAGCGCACGAACTCGAAGCGCGGATCGACCACGTCGCGGACCACGTCGGCCAGATCGTTGAGGAACAGCGTCGCCAGGTGGCGCGCGCGATCCTGCATCCCCAGCGCGCCGAAGGCCCAGGCCAGCGGATCGCCGCCGTCCGGGTCGTCCGGGTCGACGTAGACCTCCAGCGAGGCGAAGCGCGGCCCCTCGGGCAGGAAGGCGCGGCTGCCGATGCGGTGGCCCAGCGTGGCGTCCTTGCCTTGCAGGAAGGCCAGCGTCGGCGCGATCACCGCGCGGTAGCGCGCGAACTCGGCGTCGAACACCCGGGTGGCCGGCGAGCGCTTGCGCGGCGGCACGCCCTGCACCCGCTCGCGCAACGCATCCAGCCCGGCCGGCGAGAACAGCCGCAACACCAGCGCCAGCGCCAGATCCTCCTGCGCCGCGGTCGCGCCGCGCGAGCGCAGGAAGCCGGTGAGATAGGCGGTGGACGGATACGGCGTGTTGAGCTGCGTCATCGGCGGGATGAGCGACAGCACGCGCAGCGAAGCGGGAATCGACATGGCAAAACCTTGGCGCCGATGGGCGAGGGCCGCGCACCGGCAGCGAGAAGAATTCGGAAAAACCACCGGGCGGACCGGCGCGCCATTGTGCCAGAGCCCGCCACGCGCCGGGCCGGGCGTTGCCGGGCGGCACGGCGTGCTGCGGCGCCAGCAGCGTGTGGCGCCCATTGCTGCGATCGCAACATCGCGTCGCCACAACCCATTGATTCTACTTCGATATCAACTGTGGCATGCCGCTTGCTGTATCAGCGCACCGCCCCATCCCAGGGGCCTTCCAACAGCAGGGAGCATCATGAGCCAACGCAAGATCCGCCTCGGCGCCTTTATCCCCGGCGCCGGCCACCACGTCGCCGCCTGGCGCCACCCCGAAGCCCAGGCCGACGGCGCCATCAACCTGGCCCACTACGTACGGCTGGCGCAGACCGCCGAGCGCGGCCTGTTCGACACGCTGTTCCTGGCCGACGGCCTGGCCGCCGGCTACGGCGCCACCGCCGCCGCCGAGGGCAAGCAGGCGTGGGGCGGCAGCTTCGAGCCGGTGACGCTGTTCTCGGCGCTGTCGGTGGTCACCGAGCGCATCGGCTTCGTCGCCACCGCTTCCACCACCTACGAGGACCCGTTCATCCTGGCGCGCAAGTTCGCCTCGCTCGATCACCTGTCGGCCGGCCGCGCCGGCTGGAACGTGGTCACCACCGGCTCGGGCACCGCCGCGGGCAACTTCGGCCTGGCGCAGCATCCGGCGCACGCCGACCGCTACGACCGCGCCCGCGAATTCGTCGACGTGGTGAAGGGCCTGTGGGACAGCTGGGAGGACGACGCCTTCGTGCGCGACCAGGCCAGCGGCCAGTTCTACCAGCCGGCCAAGCGCCACGAGCTGAACCACGCCGGCAAGCACTTCGCGGTGCGCGGCCCGCTCAACGTGCCGCGCCCGCCGCAGGGCCACCCGGTGATCGTGCAGGCCGGCAGCAGCGACACCGGCAAGGAATTCGCCGCCGAAACCGCCGAGGTGATCTTCACCGCGCAGCAGACGCTGGAGGAAGCGCGCGCCTTCTACGCCGACGTGAAAGGCCGGCTGGCGCATCACGGCCGCCGCCCCGAGCAACTGCTGATCATGCCCGGCGTGTTCGCCGTGGTCGGTCGCACCGAGGAAGAGGCCCAGCGCAAGTACGAGGAACTCCAGGCGCTGATCCTGCCGGAAGTCGGGCTGTCGCTGCTGTCCAACCTGGCCGGCGGCGTGGATCTGTCGCGCTACGACCTGGACGGCCCGGTGCCCGAACTGCCCGAGACCGAGAACATGAAGAGCCGGCAGGCGCTGATGCTGTCCATCGCCCGCCAGCACGGCTTCACCATCCGCCAGCTCTACCTGTGGGTGGCCGGCGCGCGCGGCCACTGGACCGTGGTCGGCAGCGTCGAGCAGGTGGCCGACCAGTTGCAATCGTGGTTCGAGCAGGGCGCCGCCGACGGCTTCAACGTGATGCCGCCGTGGCTGCCGGGCGGGCTGGACGATTTCGTCGAGCTGGTGGTGCCCGAACTGCAACGGCGCGGCCTGTTCCGCACCGCCTACGAAGGCCACACCCTGCGCGACAACCTGGGCCTGGCGCGGCCGGACAACCGCTTCGTCGCAACGGCCACCGCCGCGCGCGAGGCGGCGCCGGCACTGGCGGCGGGCTGAGCGTCTGCCGCTCAACCCAACGCATCGAAAGCAACCGTCCCCGGCCCCGCCGGGGACTTCGAGGACCACCATGTTCAAATCGATCGTCGCCGCCGCGCTGGCGCTGCTGACCACCCTGGCCACGCCCCTGCACGCCGCCGAGCAGCTGCCCGAGGTGATCCGCTTCGGCATCTCCAGCGCCGGCGTCGGCAAGCCGCCGCGCGTCAATACCGGCTGGATCTCGGTGGCGCAGCTGCATCGTTATCTGGAAAACGAGTTCGCCAAAGACGGCGTGAAGATCGAGTGGATCTTCTTCAAGGGCCAGGGGCCGGCGGTGAACGAGGCGGTGTCCAACAACCAGCTCGACTTCACCACCCTGGGCGACCTGCCCGCCATCGTCAGCCGCTCGGTGGGCGTCGATACCCGCGCCATCCTCGGCAGCGCGCGCGCCGACGTCTACGTGGTGGCACGGCCCGGCGCCGGCATCCGCGGCATCGCCGACCTGCGCGGCAAGCGGGTGGCCTACCACAAGGGCACCGCCACCCAGCTGGCGGCGGCACGCCTGTTCGCCGCCCATGGCCTGAGCGAAAAGGACGTGCGCGTGATCAACATGGAGCCCGGCACCGCCAAGGCGGCGCTGCTGTCCGGCGACGTGGACGCAATATTCGGCAGCCTGGAACTGGTCAACTTCCGCGATAGCGGACGCGCCGTGCTGGTCTACAGCTCACGCACCGAGGCCGGCCCCATCGGCCAGGGCTTCGTGCTGGTGAACCAGAAATTCGCCCGGCAGCACCCGCAAGCCACCACCCGCGTGGTCAAGGCATTGCTGCGCGCCGCGCAATGGTCCAGCGACCCCGCGCACCGCGACGAAGTGTTCAAGCTGTGGGCCTCCGCCGGCGCCGTGCCGGAAGCCACCTACCGCCGCGAATACCAGGGCATCGCCCTCGCCGACCGCTTCTCGCCACTGCTCGACGCCGGCCTGGCCCAGCGCACCCGCCAGGCCGCCACCGTGGCCCTGCAACACCGGCTGATCCGCAAACCGATCGACGTCGAAAGCTGGTTCGACCGGCGCTATCTGGATGCGGCGTTGCGGGAGCTGGGGTTGGTGGGGTATTGGGGGTGAGGGGGCCAGTTGAACTGAGCAAGCAGGACAATGCAAATAGCCTGGCGATTTTTATGGGATAGCTAAAGCGTATGTGGAATGGCTGCTGGACGAGGATAAGCCAAATACCAAACGGGACTACTCAGCGCGAAAGACAAAGCCAGCTCAATGGTGGCACACCGTGTTTAGTGTGCTGTCATTGAGTTGGCCGACAAGCAAAGCGCGGCAGGAGACGCAAAACCAAACAATCAGCATGCGGTGCAATGCGCGTTGTTTATTGTCACCCACCCCGCCAAACCATTACAGCTTACTGTGCTTTGCACAACGAAATTACGTTAGATCCTTTGCTGATGGCGTAAATAGCCTCAGCCTTAACTGAAACAATTACCTTTCCTATATATTGTTGCTCAGCTGTGCACACAGGAATCGAGCCCGAAACTTCTGTAAAAAGATTTAGCACTCTCATATTTGAATCAATTATTCCATCATTGAAGCCAACTGCGTGATACGCCACTTTGGTATATTGGTGCGTGACCAACACTGCAGCACCAAGAATGATTAAGCCCGCAACTCCGACAATGCAGTGCTTTAGCATTACTTGCATGAGCACCTCCTAATCACGCTCTGTTGCCCCGGGCGAAATCCCCAACCGTTTTCTAGCACTCCAGTGGGAGATGCTGAAATAGTAGTCGTAGCACTTGTTGCAATCCCAACATGCCCGCCAGATGCAACCAAATCCCCTGGCTGAGCAGGTCCTGAAACCGTTGGCCAGCCAGGAACTGAATAGTCCGGTTTCGAAAGCTCACCAGCACCCGGCGGATTCTTTCCAATGAGTTGAGACAGCAGCCCACCTCCGATATTTGGCAAGTTGTATCCTGCACTTTCGTATTGGGTATCAGCGAAAAGATTGCATTTATTAGTATTTGGGCCAAAACCGCTGTTAACATCACTTCGATCAGCACTTTTGCTCCAATCTCGCTGATCTGAACGGGCTTTTTTTAGTACATCAGCAGGGTTTCCGCAAGGGCATAAGCCGTCAGGATCAATCAGGGATATTGGATCCCCCCCAACATACCCATAAGTATTAATCCCCCCCGCCAGCCCAATCGGATCACTCTGGATATACCGCCCGATCCGCGGATCATAGTCCCGGAAGTAGTTGTAGTACCGCCCCGTCTCCGCGTCGAAGTACTGTCCCGGGAAGCGCAGGTTGTAGACCAGCTGTTGCCCGTCGTTGTCCGGATCGGCGTTGGCGCTGCTCTGGCCGAACGGTTCGGCGATCGCCCATTCCCACACCACCTTGTTGTCGGCCGGATTGCTCAGTTGGCGCGGGGTGCCCAGGTGGTCGGCCCAGGCGTAGTACACCTTGGGCGCGGGGATGGCGGCCTGGACCACGGCGACGGGGATGTTCTCCAGCCAGATGGTGTCCAGCCGGGGTTGCCCGGTGCCGTCGTATTCGCCCAGCAGTTGTCCTTGTTCGTCGTAGACGAACAGGGTGGTGTTGCTGGCGTTGTCGGTCTTCTTCACCCGCTGGCCGAGGGCGTTGTAGCGGTAGTCCCACCAGACGGCGCCGCTCTTGCTGCGCAGGATGCGCCCGGCGTTGTTGTAGACGTTGGCGCCGGCGTTGACCACGTTGCCGGCGGCGTCGTAGCTGTAGGTGCCGTTGAGGTTGCCGGCCACGCTGAGCAGGCGGTTGCTGTTGGGGTCGTGGGTGTGGGTGGTGACGGCGCTGCCGGTGCGCTTTTCGGTGCGGTTGCCGTT
>NZ_KB895348.1 GCF_000374805.1 Chitiniphilus shinanonensis DSM 23277 | reverse complement strand
AGCTGACCGCGCCTGAGTAGTATTGCTTCTTCTATCGAATTGCGAGTTGTGACGAAGTACAGTCGTGACTCCAGAGTTACGTCTGGCGACCATAGCGAGTTGGCCCCACGCCTTCCCATCCCGAACAGGACCGTGAAACGACTTAGCGCCGATGATAGTGCGGATTCCCGTGTGAAAGTAGGTCATCGCCAGGCTCTTATGCGAAACCCCCGAGACCCAAAAGGCTCGGGGGTTTTACTTTAGGGGGTTTGGAACAGATCAGCGGTGGGGCAGGGCAACGGTCCGCTGCACTACCGCCCGCTACCGTTCGGCAATGGCACGGCAATGGCAATTCCACAATCGCCATCATGCCCCCTCCATTTGCACGCCGCCCCGCTGCCATGCCTGGGCGGGTCCTCATGCTAGAATTCCCAATTCCCATTTCTGGTCATGGGCGCAAGGCGCCGCAGGAGTCGTATGTCCGGTAATTCGCTTGGTCTGCTGTTTACCGTCACTTCCTTTGGCGAGAGCCACGGTCCGGGTATCGGCTGCGTGGTCGATGGTTGCCCTCCGGGCATGGCGCTGAGCGAAGCCGATATCCAGGCGGAATTGGATCGGCGCAAGCCCGGTACCAGCCGCCATGTGACCCAGCGCAAGGAGCCCGATCAGGTCGAGATCCTGTCCGGCGTCTTCGAGGGCCGTACCACCGGCACGCCGATCGCCCTGTTGATCCGCAATACCGACCAGCGCAGCCAGGACTACGGCAAGATCGTCGAAACCTTCCGCCCTGGGCATGCCGACTATACCTACTGGCACAAGTACGGTATTCGCGACTATCGCGGTGGTGGGCGTTCCTCCGCGCGCGAGACGGCAGTCCGTGTTGCCGCCGGCGCCATTGCCAAGAAGTGGCTCAAGGAGCGCTATGGCGTGCTGATCCGTGGCTACATGAGCCAATTGGGCGAGATCGAGATTCCCTTCGAATCCTGGGGGCAGGTGGCGGAAAACCCGTTCTTCTCACCCAACAACGCCATCGTGCCGCAGCTTGAGGATTACATGGACGCGATCCGCAAGGAGCGCGACTCGGTCGGCGCCAAGATCACCGTGGTGGCGGAGAACGTGCCGGTCGGCTGGGGCGAGCCCGTCTACGACCGGCTCGACGCCGACATCGCCTACAACATGATGAACATCAACGCCGTCAAAGGCGTGGAGATCGGTGCCGGCTTCAAGAGCGTTGCGCAGAAGGGCTCCGAGCATTGCGATGAACTGACGCCGGAAGGCTTCGCCGGCAATGAGGCCGGCGGCGTGCTCGGCGGGATTTCCACCGGGCAGGACATCGTGGTGAACATCGCCGTCAAGCCCACGTCCAGCATCGCCCAGGAGCGTCGCTCCATCGACAAGCAGGGCAACCCGGTGATGATGGCGACCACCGGCCGCCATGACCCCTGCGTCGGCATCCGCGCGACGCCGATCGCCGAAGCGATGCTTGCGCTGACCTTGATCGATCACGCGCTGCGCCATCGTGCGCAGTGCGGCGATGTGGTCGTGGAAACCCCGCGCATTCCGGGGCGCATCGCGCGCTGAGGCCGAACATGCGCTGGCTGGCCCTGTTTCTGGTCCTGTTGTGCACGGGGTGCGCAGCGCCCCAGTTCGTCGCCCAGGTCGGCGTGCGCCACACCATCGACACGCCGTTTGCCGGCAAGCGCTTCGTCTTCCAACGCACACCAGAACAAACCCAGAGTCTGTTGCAGCAGAACGTCGAAGCCCAGGTCGGTTCCGCGCTGTCGCAGCAGGGCCTGCGGCTGGCCGAGCGCGATCAGGACGCCGATTGGCTGGTGGCGCTGGATTACGGAGTCGACGACGGCAAGGCCGTGACCCGACAGGTGCCGGTGTGGGGCACGGTCGGCTATAGCGTCTACTACCAGCGGATCAGCACCGGGCAGGGCGTGGTGCTGGTGCCGAGCTACTTTCCCGAAACCGGTGTGGTCGGCAGCGTGCCGGTGACCGATACCGTCTACACCCGCTTCCTCAACGTCGACATCTACGACCGCCAGCCATTGCAGCAGGGCGACTTCGCCAAGCGCTACGAAGGCCGCGCCAGCAACCAGAGCGATCAGCAGGATTTCGACCCCGCCCTGCCGTGGCTGATCCGCGCCCTGTTCCAGTCCTTCCCCGGGTTTTCGGGTACGACGCGAGAAGTACGCTTCGACCTGCCGAAGAAGTAGCCGCCAGGCCGCTGGGGTACAATGCCCGCCGACCTGACAGCGCGGAGCCCCGTCGTGACCCCCGACCAGTATTGCGAGGACAAGGCAGCCCAGAGCGGCTCCAGTTTCTACTACAGCTTCCGCTTCCTGCCGGCCGCGCAACGCCGCGCCATTACCGCGCTGTACGCCTTCTGCCGCGAGGTGGACGACGTGGTCGACGAGTGTCACGACGAGAACCTGGCGCGGACCAAGCTCGCCTGGTGGCGCGCGGAGATCGACAACCTCTATGCGGGCGACCCGCAGCATCCGGTCACCCGCGCGCTGCAACCGGCCTTGTCCACCTATGACTTGCAGCGCGAGCATTTCCTCGAAGTCATCGACGGCATGCAGATGGACCTCGAGCAGGCGCGCTACAACGCCTTCAAGGATCTGCAGCTCTACTGCTATCGCGTTGCGTCGGTGGTGGGGCTGATGGCCGCCAGCATCTTCGGCTATCGCGATCGCCAGACCCAGAAGTACGCACACGACCTGGGCATCGCCTTCCAGCTGACCAACATCATCCGCGACGTCGGCGAGGACGCGCGGCGCGGCCGCATCTACCTGCCGGTCGAGGAATTGCAGCGCTTCGACGTACCCGCCGCGGACATCCTCAACTATCGCGAAACCGACAACTTCCGCCGCCTGATGGAATTCCAGATCGAGCGCGCGGAATCCTATTACGCCAAGGCCATCGAGCAGTTGCCCGCAGTGGACCGCAAGTCGCAGCGCACCGGCCTGGTGATGGCGGCGATCTACCGCGCCACGCTGGAGGAGATCAAGCGCGACGGCCCGCAGAAGGTGCTCAATCAGCGGCTGAGCCTGACGCCGATCCGCAAGCTGTGGCTGGCGTGGAAAACCTATTGGTTCGGTTGATGGGCCGATCATGAAGCGTGTCGCGATTCTCGGCGGCGGCTACGCCGGCATGGCCGCCGCGGTCGAACTGGCCGACGCCGGCCTGCGCGTTGCCGTGCTGGAGGCTGGCAAGGTGCTCGGTGGCCGCGCGCGCAAGGTGCCACTGGATGGCCGCGCGCTGGACAATGGCCAGCACCTGGTCATCGGCGGCTATCGCGATCTGCTGGCGATGATGCAACGGGTCGGCGTCGATCCGGATACCGCGTACCTGCGCACGCCGCTCGATCTGGCGGTGCAGCCCGATTTCCATCTACGCTGCCCGGCCTGGCCGGCGCCCTGGCATCTGGCTGCGGGCCTGGCACGGGTGAAGGGCCTGAGCTGGGGCGAGCGCTGGGCGCTGACCCGCGCCGTGCTCGGCGCCCAGCGCGCGCGCTGGGTATTGCCGACGGATTGCTCGGTGGCGGCCTGGCTGCACCTGGAGCGCCAACCGACGCGCCTGATCGATTGTTTCTGGCGTCCGCTGACGGTCGCCGCGCTGAATACGCCGCTGGAACTCGCATCGGCGCAAGTGCTGTTCAACGTGCTGCGCGACAGCCTGGGCGGTGCGCGCGATGCCTCGGACCTGTTGTTCCCCAAAGTGGATTTTTCCGCCCTGTTCCCCGAAGCCGCCGCGGCCTACGTCGAGCGGCACGGTGGTTCGATCTGGCTGGGGCAGACGGTGAAGCAACTGGCGCGGACCGGGGAGCGCTGGCGGGTCAACGACGACGCCACCGCGTTCGACGGCGTGGTCTGCGCGTTGCCGCCGCACCGCCTTGGCATGGCGCTGCATCGCGATCTGGCCGAGGAACTGGGCGTCGATGTGGCGGCGCTGGAATCCTGGGATTACCAGCCGATCGTGACGCTTTATCTCGAATACCATCGCGCCGCCCTGCCGCAACCGATGGTCGGCTTGTCCGGCGGCCTGGTGCAGTGGGTGTTCGATCACGGGCATACCCATGACGTGCCCAACCGCATCGCCGTAGTGTTGTCGGCGCGCGGTGCGCACAGCGAACTGCCCCGCGAGGTGCTGGAGCGGGCGGTGGCCATCGAACTGGACCGCGCATTCGGCTGGGGCCAGCCCGACTGGTGTCGCCTGATCGCCGAAAAGCGCGCCACCTTCGCTTGCGTGCCGGGTCTGTCGCGGCCTGCCAATGCCACTCGCGCGCCGACCTTGTGGCTGGCGGGCGATTACACGGTGGGCGATTATCCCGCTACGCTGGAAGGGGCCGTACAAAGCGGCCGAAAGGCGGCGCGTGGGATAATCGTCGCATTGCAAACATGAAGACGGTTGAAACGCATGAGCGACTGGAAGACCTATCAGGCCAAGGCCGATGAACTCAAGGACCGGGTGATTCTGGTGACCGGCGCCGGGCAGGGCCTGGGCGAGGCCGCCGCGCTCGCCTTCGCCCGCCAGGGCGCCACCGTGATCCTGCTCGGACGCAACGAAAAGAAGCTGGCGCGCATCTACGATGCCATCGAGGCGGCCGGCGGCGCACGGCCCGCGGCGATTCCGCTCGATCTGGCCAAGGCCAGCGAGGCGGAACTGGCGCAGATGGGCATGCTGATCCAGCGCGAGTTCGGTCGCCTGGATGGCATCCTGCATGCCGCCAACGGTTTTGCCTTCCTGTCGCCGCTGACCAGCCAGAAGCTGGACGAATGGGTGGACCAGTTCCGCGTCAACGTCGCCGCGCCGTTCGCCATGACCCGCGCGCTGCTGCCGCTGCTGGAGAAATCACCCGACGCGTCGGTGCTGGTGCTGGGTGAAAGCCATGCCTTGCAGCCCAAGGCCTACTGGGGCGGTTACGCCGTCTCCAAGGCCGGTCAGCGCTCCTGGGTGGAGATCGCCGCGGACGAATGGGACCAACTGCCCAACCTGCGGATCAACCTGCTGGTGCCCGGCCCGATCCGCTCGCCATTCCGCACCAAGACCCACCCGGCAGAGTCGCCCGACACGCTGCCGGCCACCGACAGCATCGTGCCGTCACTGTTGTACTGGATGGGGCCGGCCAGCAAGGGCCAGAGCGGGCAGACGGTGATTTTCAACGATCGCGAGCCCGGTGCGCCGGCCGCGTAATATGTCACAGAACCTTTCAACGATGGCGGCGCTCTACCTTGAAGGCTCTACGTGCCTCCCTCTTTCGGAGCATGCCTGAACCTTTGTAGTGTCTCCATCTCCCTGTTGTACGCCCTGCTCACGCAGGGCGTCTTTTTTTGCCGCGCGGCGCGCAGGGCGGAATTGCCGGAGCGGCGCCATGCCGCCTGATACAATTCCCGCTTTCCCAGTGCACGCAGTTCATGACGATCGAAGAACTCTTCGCCGCCGACGGGCCCATCGCCGCCGCGTTTCCCGGCTACACGCCGCGGGCGCAGCAGGTGGCGATGGCGCAGGCCGTCGAGCACGCCATCCGCCAGCGCGGCCGGCTGATCGCCGAGGCGGGTACCGGCACCGGCAAGACCTTCGCCTACCTGGTGCCGGCGCTGATGAGCGGCGGCAAGGTGATCGTCTCCACCGGCACCAAGACCTTGCAGGATCAGCTCTATGCGCGCGACCTGCCGCTGGTGCGCGACCTGCTCAAGGTGCCGGTCACCATCGCCCTGCTCAAGGGGCGCGCCAACTATGTGTGCCACTACCATCTGGAGCGTGCGCGCCACGAAGGGCGCTTCCTGCGGCGCGAGGATATCGCCGGCCTGCAACAGGTGGAGCGCTACGCGCGGCTGACCCAGTCCGGGGACAAGGCGGGCTGTACCGGCGTCGCCGAGGACGCGCCGATCTGGGCTCACGTCACCAGTACCCGCGACAATTGCCTGGGTAGCGATTGCCCGCACCACAAGGACTGCTTCGTGCTGAAGGCACGCAAGGAGGCCCAGGAAGCCGACGTGGTGGTGGTCAACCATCACCTGTTCTTCGCCGATGTCTGGTTGCGCGACGAGGGCGCCGGCGAGCTGCTGCCCGCCTGCAACACGGTGATCTTCGACGAGGCGCATCAACTGCCCGAGGTGGCCAGCCTGTTCTTCGGCGAAACCATCACCTCGGGCCAACTGGTGGAACTGGCGCGCGATGCGCGCGCCGAGGCGCTGGTGATCGCCAAGGATTACGTGCGCCTGCCGCAGGCATCCGAAGCGCTGGAAAAGGCCGTGCGCGACTTCCGCCTGGCGTTCCGCCCCGAGCCGGCGCGGCTGCCGCAGAACGAACTGGCGACCAAGTTCAAGGAATACGAAGCGCGGTTGGCCGAGCTGGGCGACAAGCTGGCCGCGCTGGAGGGCGAACTCGCCGCCCAGGCCGAGCGGGCGGAAGAATTGCAGAAGTGCCACGAGCGCGCCACCGCGCTGCGCGAAGTGCTGGCGAAGTGGCAGGGCGGCGACGACGAAGAGGCGGTGCACTGGATCGACATCACGCCGCACGGCTTCATGCTGCACGCCACCCCGCTCAACATCGCCAAACTGTTCCAGCGCCAGCTCAACAGCGGCCAGCGCGCCTGGGTATTTGCCTCCGCCACGCTGGCGGTCAACGGCCAGTTCACCCACTTTCAGCACGAGCTGGGCCTGTGGGAGGCGGAAACCGCCACTTGGGACAGCCCGTTCGACTACAAGCAGCAGGCCGTGCTCTACGTGCCGCGCGACATGCCCGAGGCCAACGCGCCCGGCTTCACCGCCAAGGTGATCGAACGCGCGTGGCCGCTGCTGGAACTGACGCAGGGGCACGCCTTCCTATTGTTCACCAGCCTGCGCGCCATGCGCGAAGCGCACGAACTGGTGACGCAAAAGCTGAAGGACGCCAAGCTGGATTGGCCGGTGCTGCTGCAAGGGCAGGGCAGCCGCACCGAATTGCTGGACAAGTTTCGCCGCTCGCCCAATGCCATCCTGGTTGCCAGCCAGACCTTCTGGGAGGGCATCGACGTCAAGGGCGAGCAGTTGTCGCTGGTGGTGATCGACAAGCTGCCGTTCTCGCCGCCGGACGACCCGGTCCTGTCCGCCCGCATCGGCCAGATGCAGAAAAGCGGGCGCAACGCCTTCGTCGATTACCAGTTGCCGCATGCCGCCATCACCCTCAAGCAGGGCGCCGGTCGCCTGATCCGCGACGAACGCGACACCGGCATCCTGATGATCGGCGATACCCGGCTGGTCGATAAACCCTATGGCAAGCTGCTGTGGAAAAGCCTGCCGCCGATGTTCCGTTCCCGCGAACTCGACACCGTCAAACGTTTCTTCGAGGTAAAACGCCAGCATGGCCGCCCGCAAGACGACCAGCAGACCGGCCCCGCGCCGGCCGAAAAAGACTAACGGAGGCGGCTTCGGCCGCTTCGTGCGCCGCCTGTTCACCGGGCTGTTGCTGCTGGCGCTGTTGGGGGCCGCGGCCGGTTATTACTACGCCACCCGGCCGCTCGACCTGCCATTGCCGACGCGTTTTACCGTCGGCCCCGGCTCGGTGCGGGCCACCGCGGTACAACTGGCGCAGCAGGGCGTGATTGATTCGCCGCTGGCCTTTCGCCTGCTGGCGCGCCTGACCGGGCAGGACACCAAACTCAAGGCCGGTGTCTACGACCTGACCGTGCCCACCTCGATGGTCGAACTGATCGGCAAGCTGGCGCGCGGCGAGGCCAGCCAGATCGCCTTCACCGTGATCGAGGGCTGGAACTGGCGTGAACTGCGCGCGGCGCTGGCGCGGCAACAGTCGCTCAAGGCCGAGGCGGTGTTGCTCAGCGATACCGAACTGCTGATGAAGCTGGGTATCGATGCGCCCAGCCTGGAAGGCCAGTTCTTCCCCGATACCTATTTCATCGCGGTCGGCGGTTCCGACCTGCAAGTGCTGGTGCGCGCCCATGAGCGCATGCAGGGCAAGCTGGACGCCGCGTGGGCCGCGCGCGATCCCGCCACACCGCTCAAGACGCCGTACGAAGCGCTGACGCTGGCATCCATCGTCGAGAAGGAAACCGGCATCGAGGCCGACCGCGCCATGGTCGCCGGCGTGTTCGCCAACCGCCTGCGCATCGGCATGCGCCTGCAGACCGACCCGTCCGTGATCTACGGCATGGGCGAGCAATACACCGGCAACATCCGCAAGCGCGATCTCCAGACCGACACGCCGTACAACACCTACACCCGCGCCGGCCTGCCGCCCACCCCGATCGCCATGCCCGGCGAGGCCGCATTGCTGGCCGCCACCCGGCCGGCGCCGACCAAGGCGCTGTACTTCGTCGCGCGCGGCGACGGCAGCTCGCATTTCTCCGAATCGCTGGATGCCCACAACGACGCGGTGAACCGCTATATCCGCAAGCGCTAGCGCGGGATAAGCCGTCACTGAAAGGCTGATTCGCCCCGCGCCCGCCGCAGCGCCGATCAGCCGCCGTGCATCAGCGCGGCGCAGCGCTCGGCAAACGCATCCACCTTGGCCCAGTCGGTGTACTCGATCCGCGTCGCCGGATCGGTCGGGCCGCCGGTCAGCGCCATGATGGCGCGGATCATCTGGCGATCCAGCCAGCCGTAGCGGGGGTAGTCCAGCACGCCGGCGAAGGCGGTGGCCAGTGCCGGGGTCAACTGGTGGCGAGCCAGCCATTTGCGCAGATAGGGATTGTGCTGGGCGTCGTCGCGGCCGGGCTTGCGCGCCACCAGGTTTACCGAAGCCAATGCCAGCGGCTTGCGGACCAGCGCCTCGCGATGGCGCAGCAGAAAGGTCTCGGCGCTCGGCAGATGGTGGCCGTAGCGCACGGCGGCCACCAGTACCACTGCCTGCGCATAGCGCAGCTGGCTGGCGTCGGGTTGCGCGGCGGCCAGGTCAAAGTTTCTACAGGACAGCCCCAGCAGTGACGGATGTTCGGCGATGCGTTCGGCAATGCGCCGCGACTGGCCATCGCGCGTGGCATGGCAGATCAGCAGGTAGGTCATCCCCGCAGCTTAGCGGGCCCAGCGCGCGCCGGCTTTGCGCAGGGCCAGCCTTCGGTGCCCGGCAGCGGTGAATAAAAACGGCAGACCGTGGTCTGCCGTTGTGGGGGTGGCGCAGCCGGATCAATGAATGCCGCCGCTGGCCTTGAAGCGCTTTTCCATCGCGTGCACGCCCCAGGCCATCAACATGGTGAGGATCAGGTAGATCACCGAGATGGTGATGTAGGGTTCCCACGGGCGGGCGTAGTTGCCGAAGACCGTACGCGCGGCGTAGGCCAGCTCGGTGAAGCCGATGGCCGAGACCAGCGAACTGTCCTTGAGCAGCATGATCGCCTCGTTACCCAGCGGCGGCAGCATGCGGCGGAACGCCTGCGGCACGATGACGTGGTGCATGGTCTGCCAGTAGTTCATGCCGAGCGAGCGGCTGGCCTCGAACTGGCCCTTGGCGATCGACTGGATGCCGGCGCGGAAGATCTCGGTGATGTAGGCGCCGGAATTCAGGGTCAACGCCATGAAGCCGGAAATGAACGCGCTGTAGTTCTGATTCAGCGTGTTGGCCAGTTCGCCGCTGATCAGCAGGCCGTCGTCCGGGTTGACCAGCAGCGGCCTGAGCGCGAAGTGGATCAGCAGGATCTGCACGAACAGCGGCGTGCCGCGAAAGTAGGTCACATAGGCGGTGGCCGGCCAGCGCACCAGCAGCTTGATCGGGTACTTCCACGGCCCGTGGCGCACTTCGGCCAGCCGCGCCATCCCCATTACCAGGCCGATCAGCGTGCCGAAGACCACCGCCAGCGCGGTGATCAGCAGCGTCATCTTGGTGCCTTGGATGAACAGCTCGCGATACTCCCAGACGATCTGCAACCGGAAGTTCTCGAGCAATGGCACGCTGTGCTGGACGTACCCCCAAAACTGATTGAAATCCATGTTCTTGTCTTGTCGAAACCAAACAGGAGCGGCTAGCAAAACCCAGCGTAGCGGTCCTGGCAAGGAGCGCGAAACGCAGACAGGAGGCGTACGGCAAGTTCAGCTCGGCGCCCCTGCGCGACGCAGCCAGAAGGGTTTTGTCAGCCGCTCCAAAAAAAGCGCAAACCGGAGCCGGGTTGCGCTTCGTGTCGCGGGCGGGCCGCTATCGGGCGATCAGTTGCCGAAGTACTTGCGGTAGATCTTGTCGTAGGTGCCGTCGGCCTTGATGGTGGCCAAGCCCTTGTTGATCTTGGCGAGCAGATCCTTGTTGCCCTTCTTCACCGCAAAGCCGTAGTGCTCCTTGGCGAAGCTGGGATCGTCCAGCGTCTTGAGCTTGGCGTTCTTGTTGTTGGCCAGGAAGTTCACCACCACGCCATTGTCGGCCACCACGGCATCAACGCCGCCGGACAGCAGTTCCTGCAATGCCAGCGGGGTCGATTCGAAACGCTTGATGTTGGGGCTGGTCTTGCCCAGCAGCTTCTGTACCACTTCGTCGCCGGTGGTGCCGGTCTGCACGCCCACCTTCTTGCCTTTCAGGTCGGCGAAGCGCTTGATCGGGCTGTTGGCCGTCACGGCGATCAGCTGCTTGGCCTCGAAGTACGGATCGGAGAAATCCATGGTCTGCTTGCGCTCGGGGGTGATGGTCACCGCCGAGGCCACGATGTCGCGATCGCCGGTGGCCAGCGTGGCGAAGATGCCTTCCCACGGCGTGTTGTGGAACTGCACCTTGATGCCGGCCTTGGCGGCGGCTGCGCTGAGTACGTCGATGTCGAAGCCGACGACCTTCTGGTTCTTGTCCTGCCACTCGAACGGGGCATAGGCGGCGTCGGAAGCCACTTGATAGACCTTTTCCGCTGCCTGGGCGCCGGCAACGAGGGCAAGGCCAAGCACGGCCGCAAAAAGGCGATTCATGGAACGCATCGGTTCTCTCCTGAAGGCGGGCGAAACACCCGGCATTGTAAGGTTGGCTGCTCGCAGACTAGGCAGAGCGTTCCCGCCCGCCTATTAGGTCAAACCCTAGCCCAGCCGAGCGGTGTCCGCTTTGGGGCGGATCAGTATTCCAGGGAGAAAGTGCCGGAGCCGGGCCGGGTCAGCTCAGGATGCGTTCCATCTCGGGATCGAGCGCGGTCAGCTCGTCCACCTCGGCGGCGATCGCCTCGCGCAGCGCCGGTTCGTGGTCGGCCAGCAGGCGCGCCAGGCCCGATGCCAGTTGCTCCGCGGAAGGGGGTTCCGGCTGGGCGGCCAGCAGCACTGCCAGTTGCAGCAGGCGCGACAACGGGGCTTCCGGCGTCGGCTGGTTCTGCTCCGCCAGGGCGTGCTGGATCGGCGCCGGGAAGTTCCAGCGCGATGCCAGTTCGGCGGCGACCTGGACGTAATCGAATCCGATGTTCTGGTCCTCCAGCGCGATGCGGTTGCTGCCACCTGCCACCGAGCGGTCGATGCGTACCGCCAAGTCGGGCTGGACCACGTGGATCAGCAGTTCGCCGATGTTATGCAGCAGACCGCAAAGGAAGGCCGCCTCGGGATTCACGCCCAGGTGAGCGGCCAGTCTGCGGGCGGTGCTGCCGACGCGCAGGCTGACGCGCCAGAATGCCTTGCGATCGAAGCCCGGGGTGGCGACGAAGGCGCCGGTCACGCCCGATGCCACCACCAGGGTGCGCACGGTGTCGAACCCCAGCACGATGATGGCCTCGTTGACCGAGCCGATCCTGCGGCTGGCGCCGAACTGCGCGGAATTGGCCAGCCGCAGCACCTTGGCGGTGATGACCTGGTCCAGTGAGATGCGTTTGGCGACCTCGCCGATGTTGATGTCGCTCTGACTGAAGGTGCCGAGCAACTCCTGCACGATGCGCGGAATGGTGGGCAGTTTGTGGGTCTGATCGAACAGGTCTTCCAGATGCATGCATCCTCCGGCGGGCGCGCGGGCCCTTGAATCAGCCGCCATGCTAACGCAGCAGCTGGAGCAAAAACAGGACGACCGACAAGGAAAAAGCCGCCAGGGATCGGCGGCTTTTTCCTTGGGGCGGGCGACGCGATCAGGCGTCGCGCGTTTCCACCTGCGTCAGCGGCTGTGCTTCGGGCTGCGGCGCGGCGACGGCATCGCTGCGGCGGGTGCGCGCGGCGGGCTTGGCCGGTGCCGGCGCCTCGGCGGCCGGCGCGGCGTCGGCGCGGGTCTCGACCAGTTGCAGCGGCTCGCTTTGCGCCGCCTGATCGGCGGACTGCTTCACGTCGCGACGGCGGCGGCGCGTCGGTGCCGGCGGCACGTCGACCGCTGCCGGTGCCGCTTCGGCGCGGGTGGCGACCATCACCAGACCGGCTTCCTCGGGCGTGCCGACTTCGATGGCCGGTACGCTGGCAGGCGCGGCCGGTTCGAAGGCCAGCGCGCTTTGCTGCGGCGCGGTGGCGACGGGTTGCACGTCGGCTTCGGGCTTGGCTTCCACCTGTTGCGCAGGGACCGGTGCCTCGACCACGACGACCTCGACCGCGGCAGGCTCGGCCACCGGTGCTTCCTGCACCGGCTCTGCCACTTCCACGGCTTCGACAACCGGTGCCGGTACAGCGGCAACCGGCTCGGCCGTTTCGATCGGCGCGGGGGCCGCAGCGGCAACCGGTTCGACCGGCGCCGGAGCGGGCGCGGCGGTGGTCGGTTGCGCTACCGGCGCGGCCTGTTCCTCGACCTCGGTCTTGGTTTCCCACCACGGTTGGCCGGCCGGTGCGGCGGTAGCCGGCACTGCGGCGGCTTGCGGCGCCTCGGTGGTGCCTTCCTCGGCGATCACGCCGGCTTCGGCGTTCTCGGCCACATTGCCTTCGCCATTACGGTCGCGACGGTCGCCACGGCGGTTGCGACGACGACGGCTGCGGCCTTCACCTTCGGCTTCCGCGTTCGGCGCGGCCTGCGCCTCGACGGCCGGCACGGCGGCCAGCGGGGTTTCCAGTTCGGCCACCGGCGCGGGCGTCACTTCCTTCGGCGCGCGTTCGGCGCGCGGCTGGCGCTGCTGACGCGGCTCGCGCGGTTCACGTTGCTCGCGATTGCCGCGCTCGCTCTGGGTTTCCAGGGCCGGGCGTTCCTGGCGTTCGTTCCGTTCCTGGCGCTCGCCACGCTCGGACTGGTTCTGGCGCTCGTTGCGGTTGCCGCGCTGGCTGCGGTTGGCGAGATCTTCCTCGATGCGGGGCTTGTTGCCGCCGCGGCGTTCGTTCTGGCCGCGTTCCTGGCGTTCGCCGCGCTGCTCCTCGCCACGCTCCTGGCGCTCGCCACGGTTGCCGCGATTGCCGCGCTCGTTACCGTTGCGTTCGTTACGGTCGTTGCGCTCGCGACGGCCGTTGCCGCCCTTCTGCTGTGCGCGCTTGGGTTCGGCGGCCGGTGCGGGCTGCGCTTCGCCGCTGCCGCTGAGCCAGCCGATGATGCGCGACCACAGCGACGGGGCGCTCGGCGCGGGCGTCGGGGCCGGCAGCGTGTCACGCGCCGAGACCGGCGCCGGCTGTGCCGGGGTGATGCCCTTGACGGCGGCTTCCGGGCGCTTGGCCTGTTCTTCCTTGGCGCGACCGGGCTGATAGCCTTCCTCGGGCGGCACTTCCATCATCTTGTACGACGGCAGCACTTCCTCGATCTGGTTCAGATCGTCGTGGCGCAGGCGGGTGACGGTGTAGTTCGGGGTTTCCAGATGGATGTTGGGGATCAGCACCACCGCCACCTTGAGGCGGGCTTCGATGGTGTGGATCTCGGCGCGCTTCTCGTTGAGCAGGAAGGTGGCGACGTCCACCGGCACCTGCGCGTGCACCGCGCCGGTGTTCTCCTTCATGGCCTCTTCCTGCATGATCCGCAGGATGTGCAGCGCGGACGATTCGATGCCGCGGATCACGCCGGTGCCGTGGCAGCGCGGGCAGGCGATGTGGCTGGTTTCCTCCAGGCTCGGTTGCAGGCGCTGGCGGGAAAGCTCCATCAGGCCGAAGCGGCTGATCTTGCCGGTCTGGACCCGGGCGCGATCGAAGTGCAGCGCCTCGCGCAGGCGGTTCTCCACCTCGCGCTGGTTCTTCGGGTTCTCCATGTCGATGAAGTCGATCACGATCAGGCCGCCCACGTCGCGCAGGCGCAGCTGGCGGGCGATCTCGTCCGCGGCTTCCAGGTTGGTGCGCAGCGCGGTTTCCTCGATGTCGGTGCCCTTGGTGGCCCGCGCCGAGTTCACGTCGATGGAGTAGAGCGCTTCGGTCTTGTCGATGACGATGGCGCCGCCCGACGGCAGGGTCACTTCACGGGCATAGGCGCTTTCGATCTGGTGTTCGATCTGGAAGCGCGAGAACAGCGGCACGTCGTCCTGGTAGATCTTCACCCGGTTGACGTTGCCCGGCATCACGTGGCTCATGAACTGCCGGGCCTGCTCGTAGATGTCGGCCTTGTCGATCAGGATTTCGCCGATCTCGGGCTGGAAGTAATCGCGGATGGCGCGGATGACCAGGCTGGATTCCTGGTAGATCAGGAACGCGCCGTTCTGCGAGGTGGCGGCGCCTTCGACGGCCTTCCACAGTTGCAGCAGGTAGTTCAGGTCCCATTGCAGCTCTTCGACCGAACGGCCGATGGCGGCGGTGCGGGCGATCAGGCTCATGCCGGACGGGGTTTCCAGCTGGTCGAGCACGGCGCGCAGTTCCTGGCGCTCGTCGCCCTCGATGCGGCGCGACACGCCACCGCCGCGCGGGTTGTTGGGCATCAGCACCAGATAGCGGCCGGCCAGGCTGATGTAGGTGGTCAGCGCCGCGCCCTTGTTGCCGCGTTCGTCCTTTTCCACCTGGACGATCAGCTCCTGGCCTTCGCGCAGCAGGTCGGCGACGCGACCGCGGCCGCTGTCGCCTTCGCTCATGTAGGAGCGGGCGATTTCCTTGAATGGCAGGAAGCCGTGGCGCTCGCAGCCGTAGTCGACGAAGCAGGCTTCGAGACTGGGCTCGATACGGGTGATGACACCCTTGTAGATGTTGGACTTGCGTTGTTCCTTGCCGACGGTCTCGATGTCGAGATCGATCAGTTTCTGACCGTCGACGATGGCGACGCGCAGCTCTTCGGCCTGCGTCGCATTGAACAGCATTCTCTTCATGAAAAAGGCTCCTGCACGCACTCCTACGGCAGGGAGCCCCGGCGCGCAAACGCCAGCAACCCGGGATCGGTTGCGCAACAACCCGGCGACAGGCGCAGGATCGTGCGGCAACGGGTGAAAAAGCGGGTCGTGGTGTGCGGAATATCCTCAATCGGGCGTCGGATCGACGCGAAGGGAGCCGGGGTGACCAGGGCTGGCTGCGGCGCGACGCGCGGCGGGTGCTTCAGCGCTGGCATCCACGTTCTAGGCCGCTCGGTCGCGCTCCCTTCCCGGGCTGCGCGGGCCGCGCGGTATCAAACCGTGCGAGTGCGTTGCGTGTACAAATCAATTACCATCGCTACTTTTTTGCGGTGAGCAGGTTTAACCGCTTCCCGGATCGAGGACGACCCGGACGCGCCGCTGCGAGACCCGCGCACACACTCCCGATAACGATGCCGAATAGACGGCGCCGGGAGGGGTACGACATACGGTACGGCGGGAAAGGTGATCGCTGGCGTATGCGGCCGGAACGGCCAAAGAACGGGAAAAAAACGCGCTGCGACGAGATAGGCGGCATGGCTCGAATGGCGAACCCGTTCCGGCCCTGTCGCGGCGTGCAACAGAGTATATGTCAAGATGTCACAGACTAGCAAAGCACCTGCTCCACCCGCCGTTTCCTTCGTGACGGTGAGCGCCGACAACGCCGGGCAGCGGATCGACAACTTCCTGCTGCGCGAGCTCAAGGGCGTGCCCAAGAGCCGTATCTACAAACTGATCCGCGGTGGCGAGGTCCGGGTGAACAAGGGCCGTATCGACGCCACCTATCGCCTGCAGGAAGGCGACGTGCTGCGCATTCCACCGGTGCGCGTGGCCGAGAAACCCGACGCCGCGCCGGCCGAGATGGCCAGCGAGCGCATCCAGGTGCCGGTGGTGTTCGAGGACGACGCGCTGCTGGTGGTCGACAAGCCGGCCGGCCTGGCGGTGCATGGCGGCTCCGGCGTGTCGTTCGGCCTGATTGAGCTGCTGCGCGCGCAGCGGCCGCAGGCGAAGTTCCTGGAACTGGTGCACCGGCTGGACCGCGAGACCTCCGGCCTGCTGCTGGTCGCCAAGAAGCGCAGCGCGCTTACCGCCCTGCACGAACTGCTGCGCGACGCGCACAACATCGACAAGCGCTACCTGGCGCTGGTCAAGGGCGCCTGGCCCGACGAAAAGCGCAACCTGCGCTACAAGCTGTTCAAGTACACCACCGCCGACGGCGAACGCCGGGTGCGGGTGACGCCGGACGGCCAGGACGCACATACCGTGATCTACCGCCGCAAGCTGTGGTCCGACTGCGCGCTGGTGGAATGCGAGCTGAAGACCGGCCGCACCCACCAGATCCGGGTGCATCTGGCGACGGCCGGCTATCCCATCCTGGGCGACGAGAAGTACGGCGATTTCGCACTGAACAAGGCACTGGTGCGCCACGGGCTGAAGCGCATGTTCCTGCATGCCTGGAAGCTGCAATTCGCCCACCCGCTCACCGGCCAGCCGCTGGCGCTGGAAGCACCGCTGCCGCCCGAGCTGGCCGCCTACGTGGCGTCGCTGGATCGGACCAACAAGGAAGACTGAACCCCATGCCCAAGCCTTTCGACCTGCTGATCTTCGACTGGGACGGCACGCTGATGGATTCGACCGGCACCATCGCCCGCTCGATCCAGCGCGCCTTCGCCGACGTCGGCCTGCCCGAACCCACCGATACCCAGGCGCGCTTCGTGATCGGCTACGGCCTGACCGAGGCGATGGCCTACCTGGCGCCGGGTGCGGACGAAGTCACCATCGGCCGCGTGGTCGAGGCGTATCGCCACTACTACCTGGCGCAGGACCAGTCGCTGGTGCTGTACGACGGCGTGCGCGAATGGCTGCCGCGCCTGCGCGACGCCGGCTACCCGCTGGCGGTGGCCACCGGCAAGTCGCGCGTCGGGCTGGATCGTGTGCTGGCGCATACCGGGCTGGGCGAGCTGTTCGAGGTCACGCGCACCGCCGACGAGGCGTTCTCCAAGCCGCATCCGGCGATGCTGGAATACATCCTCGACTACATGGACGTCACGCCGGAGCGGGCACTGATGGTGGGCGACACCACGCACGACCTGCAATTGGCGATCAACGCCGGCACGCGCAGCGCCGCCATGACCTACGGCGCGCATCCGCTGGCCGACATGCTGCCATTGGCGCCGCTGGCGCATTTCGATGCCTTCCCGGCGCTGGCGCGCTGGCTGCTGGAGGCATGATGCAGGACGATCCGCTGATCCAGCCCGGCCAACGCATCTGCGACCTGGCGCAACTGCCCGACCGTGGCCTGGGCGTGCGTTTCGCGCTGGACTACGCCGGCGAACGCCGCAATGCCTTCGTCATCAACTTTCATGGTCGGGTGCACGGTTACCTGAACAGTTGCGCGCACATCCCGGTGGAACTGGACTACCGCGCCGGCGATTTCTTCGACCTCTCGGGCGCCTATCTTGTCTGTGCCACACACGGCGCCTACTATGCCCCGGACAATGGCATGTGCCTGGGCGGACCGTGCCCGGGCCGCAGCCTGACCCCGGTGGCGCTGCAACTGCGCGACGACGGGGTCTACCTCGCCGACGAGCCGATCAACTTCGATTAAGCGGATTTCGCACATGCAAGACAACTGGGAACGTCAGGCGCTCACCGATCTGTTGCAGGCCGGCGTCAAGGAACGCCGCGCCGCCAGGCGCTGGGGCATCTTCTTCAAGCTGATCGGCTTCGGCTACCTGTTCCTGCTGCTGGCGCTGGTGCTCGGCTGGGTGGGGCAGCGCAGCGCCGAGCAGACCACGCGCGGACCGCATACCGCACTGGTCAACCTGGATGGCGTGATCCAGTCCGGTGGCGAGGGCGACATCGGCGTGGTGGCGCAGGGCCTGCGTGCCGCGTTCGACGATGCCAACACCAAGGGCGTGATCCTGCGGGTGAACAGTCCCGGCGGCAGCCCGGTGCAGTCGGGCCAGCTGCACGACGAGATGCTGCGGCTGCGCAAGGAGCATCCCACCATCCCGCTCTACGTGGTGATCGAGGACATCTGCGCTTCCGGCTGCTACTACACCGCGGTGGCCGCCAACTCGATCTACGCCGACAAGGCCAGCATCGTCGGCTCGATCGGCGTACTGATGGACGGCTTCGGCTTCACCAACACCATGAACAAGCTGGGCGTCGAGCGCCGCTTGCTCACCGCCGGCGAGAACAAGGGTTTCCTCGACCCGTTCTCGCCGCTGAACGACACCCAGCGTGCGCGGGCGCAGCAGATGCTCGACGAGATCCACGCGCAGTTCATCTCGGTGGTCAAGGCCGGTCGCGGCAAGCGCCTGGGCGACGATCCCGAACTGTTCAGCGGTCTGGTCTGGAGCGGCGAGAAGAGCGTGAAGCTGGGCCTGGTCGACGGCCTGGGCTCGGTCGGCAGCGTGGCGCGCGACATCGTCAAGGCCGAGGACGTGGTGGACTTCACTCCGCAGCCGGATTACCTCGACCGCCTGGCGAAGCGCGTCGGCGTCGCCGCCGCGTCCACCCTCGGCTCGCGGCTGGATCTGCAACTGCGCTGACGCAACGGATCGACCGATGGCCCGCCGCAAACGCCCCGAAGAGCACGAAAACCACGAACGCTGGCTGGTGTCCTACGCGGACTTCATCACCCTGCTGTTCGCCTTCTTCGTGGTGATGTACGCGATCTCGTCGGTCAACGAGGGCAAGTACCGCGTGCTGTCGGATTCGCTGATCACCGCGTTCCGCAACGATCCGGCGGCACAGGTGGCGACCATCCGCGTCGATCAGGCGCAGGGCCAGCCCAAGCGCATCGTCCAGCCGCTGAAGAGCCAGACCGGCAGCCCCACGCCCAGCCCGGCGCTGGAAGAGGAAACCCGCCGCATGCGCGGCATGGCCGGCAGTCTGCGCACCACGCTCGGCCCGCTGATCAACCAGGGCAAGGTGCGCGTCACCCAATCCAAGCGCGGCATCGCCGTCGAGATCGCCGATTCGGTGCTGTTCCAGACCGCCAAGGCGGACCTGCAACCGCAATCGGTGGCGGCGTTGACCGCGGTGGCCCGGCTGGTGAGCCAGACCGACAACCTGATCCAGGTCGAAGGCCACACCGACAACCAGCCGATTAACTCGCTGCAATACCCCTCCAACTGGGAGCTTTCCGCCGCCCGCGCCGCGTCGGTGGTGCGGCTGTTCGCCGACGAGAACGTCGCGCCGCAGCGCATGGTGGCGATCGGCTACGGCGAATACCGGCCGGTGGAATCGAACGACAGCGATGCCGGCCGCGCGCGCAACCGGCGCGTCACGCTCAACATCCTGGCCGACAACCGCGACGACGTATCGGTGCTGCCGCCCGACCCCCATCACCAGGCTGCTTCCGCGCCCTGAGTCTTCGCCTCTCCGCTTCGTATGGCGACGTGCGGGCTGCTGCCCGCGCATGCCGTAATTGCCCAGATTGTCCTCGGTGCTGGTGCGGCGGCGGGCGGCGGTCGTATCGTCCGGGTTCTTCGATCCGCTTTTGCAGGAGCCGTCATGCCAACCCCCAACGTGGTCTTCGACGATCAGGGCGTCCCGCTCACCGGCAGCATCGACGTGCCCGACACCGGCATCGGCCGCGACGTGCTGCTGCTGATGCACGGTTTCACCGGGCACCGCATGGAGCTGGCGTATTTCTTCGTCGACCTGGGGCGGCGGCTGGCGGCGCGGGGCGTGACGGTGTACCGCTTCGACTTTCGCGGCTGCGGCGAAAGCGGCGGGCGCTTTGTCGACATCAGCGTCGCCGACCAGATCCGGCAGATCGAGGCGCTGATGCACTGGCTGCGCGAGCGCCATCCCGAGGCGCGGTTGCACCTGGCCGGCTTCAGCATGGGCGGCCTGGCCGCGGCGCATGCCACCGCGCGCGGCGCGGCGCCCGCCACGCTGACGCTGATCGCCCCGGCCGGCAACTTGAAGGACGTGGTGCAGCGCAACTGCGACGCCGGGGTGGCGCTGGCCGACGGCACGGTGGACCTCCTGGCGCTGCCGATCGGCCCCACCTTGCGCGACGAACTGGCAAACTTGGATACCTACGCCGGGCTGGCGCGCATCGACGTGCCCACCCTGGTGATCCAGGGCAGCGCCGACGCTGCCGTGCCGTTGGCGGTGGGGCGGCGCATCGCCCAGACCATTCCCGGCGCACGCTGGCACGAAGTGCCCGACGCCGACCACATCTTCGGGCGGATCGCCGCCCGCGATGCGCTGGCGCGGGCGATGCTGGCGCGTATGAGCCTGGAATGAACTGGCCATCGTCCGTGGCTACGGCACCGTGAGCAGGCCCCCGGCGGAGCCGGGCGCGCTTCGCCGGTGGCGCGCCGGTACGGCTCAACCTTGATCGATTCCACTCCCCCCGCCCTCGCCGCCGCGAGGGAGCCTCGCTGCGCTCGTTCGTGGCGCGATTGCGGTGGGTTGGGGGCTGTTGTTTGTTTTGGGTGATGGGCGGGAGCCTCGCTTTGCTCGGGGTTTCGTTTGGCTGGAGGGCCTCGGTGGGCCGGGTGTCTTATGCCACGTGGCCAAACGGCACCATGGCGATTCTCCCCTAGCGGAAACTCCCGATGCCGTGGCGTGTTGCGCTGCGCAAAACTGGGCGCAGTCCATGCTTGCTCGCGGAGTCGCCATGCCCAAGAACGCGCTGTATGCCCAGTCCGGCGGGGTCACGCCCGTCATCAATGCTTCCGCCTTTGGCGTGATCTCCGCCGCGCGCCGCCACCGCGACCGCATCGGCAGCGTGTTCGCCGCGCGCAACGGCATCCTGGGCGCGCTGGACGAAGTGCTGATCGACACCGCGCAGCTCACCGACGAGATGATGGTGCAACTGAAATACACGCCCGGCGGCGCGTTCGGTTCGTGCCGCCACAAGCTGCGGCACGGTGCCGAGCTCAAGCGGTTGTTCGAGGTGTTCGAGGCCTACGACATCGGCTACTTCTTCTACAACGGCGGCGGCGATTCGGCCGACACCTGCCTCAAGGTGGCCGAGTTCGCGCAGTACCACGGCATCGACCTGACCGCCGTGCACGTGCCCAAGACCATCGACAACGACCTGCCGCTGACCGACTGCTCGCCGGGCTTCGGCTCGGTGGCCAAGTACGTGGCCACCTCGGCGCGCGAAGCCGGGCTGGATACCGCATCGATGGCCGCCAGCTCCACCCGCGTGTTCATCCTGGAGGTCATGGGTCGGCACGCCGGCTGGATCGCCGCGTCGGCCGGGCTGGCGTCCGCCGACGCCTTCGGCGCGCCGCACCTGCTGCTGACCCCCGAAGTACCGTTCGAGGCCGGGCGCTTCCTGCGCAAGGTGGACGAGACCATCGCCCGCGTCGGCTACTGCGTGGTGGTGGCCGCCGAGGGCATTCGCGACACGCACGGGGTGTTCCTGGCCGAATCGGGCGCGGTCGATGCCTTCGGCCATGCGCAACTGGGCGGCGTGGCGCCGATCCTGGCCGGCCTGGTCAAGCAGCATCTCAACCAGAAATGCCACTGGGCGGTGGCCGACTACCTGCAACGTTCGGCGCGCCACCTCGCCAGCGCCACCGACCTGGCGCACGCCGTGGCGGTGGGCGAGACCGCGGTGGCCTACGCGCTGGCCGGCATCCGCAGCGTGATGCCCGCCATCGTGCGCGAGGACAACGAGCCGTATCGCTGGCGCATCGAGCCGGTGCCGCTGGCCGACGTCGCCAACCACGAAAAGCCCCTGCCGCTGGATTTCCTCACCAGCGACGGCTTCCACCTGTCGCCGCGCGGCCGCGAATACTTCGCCCCGCTGATCCAGGGCGAAGCCCCGCCGCCGTTCCGCGACGGCCTGCCGGATTACCCGCAATGGCAGTTCGTGACCCACGACAAGAAGCTACCGGGGTTCGATCCTTCGCGCGGGTAAAAGGAAAAACGAAACCCCAAACCTTGAACCACAGAGGGCAGTGAGAACACGGAGTTGCACGGAGAAACCAAGGACATTCGGGCTGGCGTGTTCCTGCCTGTTTTCGTCCTTTCTCTGTGACCCCTCCGTGTTCTCACTGTCCTCTGTGGTTCGAGACGTGGGGTTTCACATCCCCGAACAGCTTGGCAGCAACGACCCGCTGCACCATGCTGGCAGGATCCACCCGCCGAACGCCCGCCATGCTCCAGGAACTGCTTGCCACCTTTCTCGCCACCATCACGGCGCTGCTGCCCATCATCAACCCGCTCTACACCGCCGCCGTGCTGCCGGCGATGGTGGCGAACCTGTCGCCGGCGGAGCGCGAGCGGCAACTGAAGCGGGCGTGCTACTACGCCGCCGCCATCCTGGTCACCTTCCTGCTGGCCGGGGCGCTGATCATGGATTTCTTCGCCATCTCGATCCCCGGGCTGCGCATCGCCGGCGGCATGATCGTGGCCTACATCGGCTTCACCATGCTGTTCCCCACCGAGGGCGGCACCCTGACCGATGCCGCGCAGGCTGAGGCGCTGGCCAAGCGCGACATCTCGTTCACCCCGCTGGCGATGCCGTCGCTGGCCGGGCCGGGCTCGATCGCCGTGGTGGTGTCGCTGTCGTCGTCGATGCACAGCAACAGCGAATTGCCGCTGTGGCTGGGCTACCTGACCGTCAGCCTCGGCATCGTCACCGTGGCGTGGATGTCGTGGCTGTCGTTGCGCGCGTCCAAGCGGCTGTACGGCTGGCTGGGCGAGAACGGCATCAGCGCCGTCTCGCGGGTGATGGGCTTCCTGCTGATCTGCATCGGCGTGCAGTTCTTCATCAACGGCGTGCGCGACCTGCTGCACGACCCGCACTTCATGCCGCAGCGGGGGGCGGTGGTGGTGACGGGCAACCCCAAATCTTGAACCACAGAGGGCACAGAGAACACGGAGATTCACAGAGAAAACCAAGGACATTCAGGCTGGCATGTTCCTACCTGTTTTCGTCCTTTCTCTGTGACACCTCCGTGTTCTCACTGTCCTCCGTGGTTCAAGGTTTGGGGTTTCAATCCCCCCTCCGACTAGATCAACCCCCGCACCCGTGCCACCACCTGCGCCGGCAGGTCGGGGGCGAGGCAGTCGAGCGGGGCGACGTCGTCCATGCCGCGCAGCCAGGTGAGCTGGCGCTTGGCGAGCTGGCGGGTGGCGAAGATGCCTTTGTCGCGCAGCGTGGCGGCATCGATGTCGCCATCCAGGTATTCCCACGCCTGCCGATAGCCGACGCAACGCATCGACGGCAGGTCGAGCGACAGCGTGTAGCGCTGGCGCAGCAGGCGCACTTCGTCCAGCAGGCCCTGCGCCAGCATGGCGTCGAAACGCAGGGCGATCCGCTGGTGCAGCGCGGCGCGCTCGCCCGGGATCAACGCCAGCTTGTGCAGCGCGTAGGGCAGCGGTTCGGCGGCTGGTTCGGCCAGCAGCGCCGACATCGGCCGCCCGGCCAGCAGGCAGATCTCCAGTGCGCGTTCCACCCGTTGCTGGTCGTTGGGCTGCAAGCGCGCCGCGGTCGCCGGGTCGAGTTGCGCCAGCCGCGCGTGCAGCGCAGGCCAGCCTTGCGCGGCGGCATCGGCCTGGAGTTGCGCGCGCAGCGCCGCGTCGGCCTGCGGCAATTCGTGGATGCCATGTTGCAACGTGTTGAAGTAGAGCATGGTGCCGCCGACCAGTACCGGCAGCCGCCCGCGTGCGGTGATGTCGGCCATCAGCGCCAGCGCGTCGCTGCGGAACTGCGCGGCGGAGTACGCCTGCTCCGGCGTGATCAGGTCCAGCAGGTGGTGCGGCGCGCGCGCCAGCTCGTCGGCGCCGGGCTTGGCGGTGCCGATGTCCATGTCCTTGAACACCAGCGCCGAATCCACCGAGATCAGCTCCACCGGCAGCCCGGCCTCCACCAGCGCGATGGCGCTGGCGGTCTTGCCCGAGGCGGTCGGGCCCATCAGGAACAGTGCGGGCGTCATCGGGCCGCCCGCCGCGAAACCGCATGGATCAGCGCGCCGCATGCCAGCGTGGCGGCAACGGCGGGCGGCACCGCCGCCGCGCCCCAGCGCGACATCAGTGGCGCCAGGATCAGGAAGCACACGCCGAAGCCGAGCAGGCCGGTGAGAAAGCCGCGCAATTGCAGCAACAAGGCATCGCGGCCAGAGCCGGCCAGGGTGAATGCCGGCAGCACGGTGGCGGCGACCGGCCCGCCGGCCAGCACGCCGGTCAACGTCGGCCCAAGCGCCAGGGACGCGCTCGACAGCACGGCGACGACCAGTAGCGCCGCCAGCATGCGCGCACCGAGTTCGGCCCGGGGCAGCGGTTGCAGGCGGGGCATGGCGACAGGGCGGGGCAGCAGTCGTAGCGCCAGCAACAGGCCGAACAATGAGGCGGCGCCCACCCAGGTCGAGGTGGCGAGACCGCTTTGCGCCAGCGCCAGCGCCACGGCCAGGTACACCATCCAGCCGCATAGCAGCGTGCCGCGCCAGCCCAGACGGCGGCTGGCGTACGCCAGCGTCAGCATATAGGCGGCATTGGCCCACAGGCCGGTGGGGGCCGCGTGCGCGGCCTGTTGCGCATAGGCCACGCCGTGCTCCAGCCAGAGCACGGCGATCACGCAACCGGCGATCAGCGGCAGGCCCCCGACCATGCCGGCCACTGCGGCGCCCCAGCGCTTGCCGGCCAGACTGGCCGCGGCGATCACCGCCGGGCCGGCGAACAGTTTGACGGCGATGACTGACCCCATCACTGTCCCCGCATGAAGAGCCCGTCGAGCTCCTTCATGGTCAGGCGGAACCAGGTCGGCCGGCCGTGGTTGCACTGGCCGGAGCGCTCGGTGGCCTCCATTTCGCGCAGCAGCGCGTTCATCTCGGGGATGGTGAGCGAGCGGTTGGCGCGCACCGCGCCGTGGCAGGCCATGGTGGCGAGCAGCTCGTTGCGTCGTCCGGCCAGCGCCTGGCTGGCGCCGACCTCGCGGATGTCCTTGAGCACCGCGCGTGCCAGTTCCACCGCGTCGGCATCCTTCAGCAGCAGCGGCACGCCGCGGATCGCCAGTTGGGTGGGCGAGGCCACCGACAGGTCGAAGCCCAGCGCCAGCAGCGCGTCCTGGTGATCCTCCACCGTGGCCACGTCCAGCCGCTCGGCCGGGAACAGGTGCGGGATCAGCAGCGGCTGGGTGGGCATGCGTTCCAGGTCGAGCGCGTGCTTCAGCTTTTCGTAGACCACGCGCTCGTGCGCGGCGTGCATGTCGACCACGATCAGGCCGTCGGCCGTCTGTGCCAGCACGTAGACACCGTGCAGCTGTGCCACGGCGAAGCCCAGCGGCGGGATGCCGTCCTCGTCGTCGGCCGGCATCGCGGGCGACGGGGCGAAGCCGGTCCACGTGGGCGGCGGTTCGGCCACCGCCACCGGATCGCGCTTCAGGTCGCCGAACAGGCGGTCGTAGGTCGCCAGCGGTTCGCTGGCCATCGGCAACGGCATCGGTTGCTGGCGATATGCCTGCTGCGCGTAGTCCTGCGGTTTCCAGCCGCTGGCGGGCTGCGTTGTCGGCGGCGCGGCGGAGGCCAGGATCTCGCCGGTTTCGGGATCGACGTTGGCCGGCGTCTGGCCGGCGCGGGTGCCCGACAGCGCCTTGGACAACGCCGAGAACACAAAGCGGTAGATGCCCTGGCTTTCGCGGAAGCGCACCTCGATCTTGGTCGGGTGGACGTTCACGTCCACGCCTTCCGGATCCAGCTCCAGGAACAGGCAGTACGCGGCATGGCGGTCGTGGTGCAGCACGTCGCGGTAGGCTTCGCGCAGCGCGTGCTGGACCACCTTGTCGCGCACGAAGCGGCCGTTGACGAAGAAATACTGCGCATCGCGGCTGGCCTTGGACAGCGTGGGCGAGCCGGCGATGCCCCACAGCCGCAGCGGGCCGACGCGCTCGTCCAGGCGCACGCCGCTCTGCACGAATTCGTCGCCCAGCAACTCGGCGCAGCGTCGCGCCAGGTCGCCCCGGGTCAGGCGCAACTGTGCGCGGCCGTTGTGGGTCAGCGTGAACTGCCTGCCGGGGTTGGCCAGCGCCAGCCGCTTCACCGCATCCTCGCAGTGGGCGAACTCGGTGGCGTCGGATTTGAGGAATTTGCGCCGCGCCGGGGTCTGGTAATACAGCTCGTGCACTTCGACCGTGGTGCCCATCGCCAGCGCCGCCGGTTCCGGCTCGCCGACACCGCCGTGATCGGCCTCGACGCGCCAGGCGTGCGGGGCGCCTTCGAAGCGGCTGGTCAGCACCAGGCGCGACACCGAGGCGATCGACGCCAGCCCCTCGCCACGAAAGCCCAGCGTCGCCACGCGCGACAGGTCGTCGAAACTGCGGATCTTGCTGGTGGCGTGGCGATGCAGCGCCAGGTGCAGATCGTCGCGCTCGATGCCGCCGCCGTCGTCGATCACCTTGATGAGCTTGGTGCCCCCGGCCAGCAACTCGATGTTGAGGTTGTCGGCGCCGGCGTCCAGGCTGTTTTCCACCAGTTCCTTCAAGGCGTTGGCGGGTCGTTCGACCACTTCGCCGGCGGCGATCTGGTTGACCAGGGTGTCGGAAAGGATCTGGATGCGGGGCATGGCGGGGCGGGGGTACGGCGGAAAAACGGCAGTATATCAGCCGCTTGGCCTCCCACTCGTCGGGAGAAAACGCTGGGCGGCGGCTCAGCGGGGGCACTTTGGCAAAACTATCGCCGTTCTTGCCGCACTATTTACTCAGTAGGGCTTAAAGGCCGGATATATAGTTGCATTCTGAATTATTTCTTGGAGATGCCATCATGAATGTCGGATCGGTCCAGTCGTCCAATTGGCAAGCGCTGCAACAAACCCAGCGCGCCACGGCGCCCTCGGCGACCAATGCCGCCAATCAAGTGGCGACCAGCGCTCCCACAACCGGCGAGGTCGACCCGGCCCGCCCACAGTTGAGCGACGATCAGAAGCAGATGGCCGATGTGCTGTATCTGTCGAACACCGCGCAGAACAACATGGATATCTACATGGCGGTGATGGCCGAGCAGAACAACCAGAACGTCACCTGGACGGTACAGCCGGACACCAGCAACAACCTCAACTTCGTCACCCAGGACCCGAACGGCGAGCAGCAGAGCATTCCGTATTCCACGGGCAGCATACTCAATACCAGTGCTTGATCGGCCTGCGGCGACACAAAAAAAGCCCCTCTTGCGAGGGGCTTTCTGCTGGGCGCCGGCTTCTCAGCCGCGGGCGACCTTGGTGCGCGGCGCGGGCGGGTTGGCGGCGAAATAGCGCTTGATGCCCTGGTGCAACGCGTTGGCCATCTGCTGCTGGTAGTCGTCGCTGATCAGCTTGCGCTCTTCGGACGGGTTGGAGATGAACGCGGTTTCCACCAGCACCGACGGGATGTCGGGCGCCTTCAGCACCGCGAAGCCGGCCTGCTCCACCTGCGCCTTGTGCAGGCGATTGATATTGCCCAGCTCGCCCAGCATCACCTTGCCCAGCTTCAGGCTGTCGTTGATGGTGGCGGTCTGGGTGAGATCCATCAGCGTGCGCGCCAGGTGGATATCCTTGGTATCGATCTTCACCCCGCCGATCAGGTCGGCGTCGTTCTGGGTCTGTGCCAGCCATTTGGCGGCGGTGGAGGTGGCGCCGCGCTCGGACAACGCGAACACCGACGAGCCGTTGGCGTCCGGCCGGGTGAAGGCATCGGCATGGAGCGACACGAACAGGTCGGCCTTGGCGGCGCGTGCCTTGCGCACCCGCGTGCCCAGCGGCACGAAGTAGTCGCCGTCGCGCGTCATCACCACCCGGATGTTGGGTTCCTTCTCCAGCAGCGCCTTCAGGCGGTTGGCGATCTGCAACACCACGGTCTTCTCGCGGTTGCCGCCGGGCCCGACAGCGCCCGGGTCCTCGCCGCCGTGGCCGGGGTCGAGCACCACGGTGACCAGGCGATCCACCTTGAGGTCGCTGCGCTCCACCACCTGCGGCTTGCTGCTGGCCGGCGTCGGCGTCGGCGTGGGCGCCGCCGCCACGGCGGGGGCCGAGGCGCTGGTCTGTTGTTCGTCGAGGAAAGCCAGCAGCGGGTCGTTCTGCACCGCGGGGTAGAGGTCGATCACCAGTCGGTTGCGGTACTCGCCCACCGGCGGCAGCGTGAACACCTGCGGCTTGATCTCGGTCTTGAGGTCGATCACCACCCGCACCACGCCGGGTTTGAAGCGGCCGGCGCGCAGTTGCTGGATGTACGGGTCGTCGGCCGTCAGCTTGCCGGCCAGGCTTTGCAGTTCGCTGTTCAGCTCCACGCCTTCCAGATCGACCACCAGCCGATCCGGGTTCTTGAGCAGGAACTGCTTGAAGGTAAGGGGGGCGTCGGATTCCAGGGTGACGCGGGTATAGGCGTCCGCCGGCCACATGCGCACGGCGACCACGGTGGGCGCGGCGGCGCGGGCGCCGACCGGCAGCACCGACAGCAGCAGGGCGCCGGCCGCGCCACCCAGCAGGCGGCGGCGGTCGGCGTCGATCAATTCAGGGCGAGGCGAGCGAGACATTCGGTTCCAAGCGGTGTTGCGGCGACGATCTCGGCCCGTCGCCCCTGGCCCTCCGGCGCCAGCCTGATCAACAGGTCCGGCGACGGCAGCAGCCCTTCGGCTTTATCGGCCCATTCGATCAGGCAGACGCTCTGCGGGTTGAAATAATCCCGGAATCCGGCGTCTTCCCATTCTAGGGGGTCGTGAAAGCGATATAAATCAAAGTGATACAAGTATAAGTTCGAAAGCGTATAAGGTTCAACCAAGGTGTAGGTGGGGCTTTTCACGCGCCCGGCGTAGCCCAGCGCGCGCAGCATGCCGCGGGTGAGCGTGGTCTTGCCCGCGCCGAGGTCGCCTTCCAGGAACACCACCAGCCCTGGCCGCACCGCTTGCGCCAGGGCGGCGCCCAGCGCCAGGGTGGCGGCCTCGTCGGGCAGGTAAGGCTTTCGCGTATCATCGAAGACAGACATAAAGGGCTCGGCAGGCTGTGGACGAAGCGGTGGTGGACAAACAGGCGGTGGTGGCGGATATCCGGCGATGGGCCGCGGAGCTGGGCTTTGCCCGCGCGGCGATCACCGGCCCCGATCTGGCGCACGCCGAGGCCGGCATGCTGGCCTGGCTGGAGGCCGGTTTCCACGGCGAGATGGATTATATGGCACGCCACGGGCTGAAGCGTGCGCGGCCGGCCGAGCTGGTGCCGGGCACGCGCAGCATCGTCAGCGTGATCCTGCCGTACCTGCCGCCGTCGGCCGCGGACAGCGAAGCGGTGCTGGCCGACGACGCCAAGGCCTACGTATCGCGCTACGCGCTCGGTCGCGACTACCACAAGGTGCTGCGCGCCAGATTGCAGGCCCTGGCGGATCGGCTGGCTGCGCGCATCGGTCCGTTCGGCCACCGGGTGTTCGTCGATTCCGCGCCGGTGCTGGAGGTGGAGCTGGCCAAACAGGCGGGCCTGGGCTGGCGCGGCAAGCACACGCTGCTGATCCATCGCGACCACGGTTCGTTCTTCTTCATCGGCGAACTGTTCACCGACCTGGATCTGCCACACGACGCGCCGACGGCGGTCGAGCACTGCGGACGCTGCACCCGCTGCCTGGACTTCTGCCCCACCCAGGCCATCGTCGCGCCCTATACCGTGGACGCGCGCCGTTGCGTGTCCTACCTGACCATCGAACTGAAAGGCCCCATCCCGCTGGCGCTGCGCCCGCTGATCGGCAACCGCGTCTATGGCTGCGACGACTGCCAGCTGGTCTGCCCGTGGAACCGCTTCGCCGCCGACAGCCGCGAACTCGATTTCCAGATCCGCAACGGCCTGGACGACGTGACGCTGGTGGAGCTGTTCGCCTGGAGCGAAGCCGACTTCCAACGCAACCTCGCCGGCAGCGCCATCTACCGCATCGGTCACGAACGCTGGCTGCGCAACCTGGCGGTCGGACTGGGCAATGCGCGCACCACGCCGTCGGTGGTGGCCGCGTTGCAGGCGCGCCGCGACGACGCCAGCGAACTGGTGCGCGAACACGTGGCCTGGGCGCTGGCCCGGCATGGAGCGGCGGCGTGAACGAAATCTCCCCTTCGATCCAGCCGCTGGGCGAAACCGCGCTGGTGTTGTCCGTGGGCCTGGACCTGGCGGCGCAGCGACGGCTCTGGGCCGCGTGGCATGCGCTGGAACAGCGCCTGCCGCAGGTGGAATGGATTCTCGGCATGGGCAACCTCACCGCACATTTCGATCCGCTGACCACCGCCGCGCGGGTGGTGATCCGTGCGCTGGAAGGCGCCTGGACCAACAGTGTCGGCGTGGAGCTGGCGTCCGGCCAGGTGGTGACGGTGCCGGTGCGCTACGGCGGCGAGCACGGCCCCGACCTGGCGCTGGTCGCCGAGCATGCCGGCATGACCCCGCGCGAAGCGGCCGAACTGCACGCCGCGCCCGACTACACCGTCTACTGCCTGGGCTTCCTGCCCGGCTTCGCCTACCTGGGCGGGCTGGACCCGCGCCTTGCTGCCCCGCGCCGTGCCGACCCGCGCCTGGCGGTGCCCACCGGCGCGGTGGCCATCGGCGGCGCGCAGACCGGCATCTACCCGATGCCGTCGCCCGGCGGCTGGCAGCTGATCGGCCACACCACCGCCGTGCTGTTCGACCCCTATCGCGAAACGCCCGGCCTGCTGGCGCCGGGCGATACCGTGCGCTTTTGCATCGAGGACATCGCATGACGCTGCTGATCCGCAAGCCCGGCCCGCAGAGCACGGTGCAGGATCTGGGGCGCGTCCGCTACCGCTTCCTGGGGGTGCCGGCCGGGGGCGCCTGCGACGAAATCGCCCTGCGCGTCGGCAACCTGCTGCTCGGCAACGCGCCGGATTGCGCCGCGCTGGAGATCGCCCTCGGCGGGCTGGAGCTGGTGTTCGAGGTCGCCACGCGCTTCGCGCTGACCGGCGCGGCGGTCGGCGCCACGCTCGACGGCGCGCCGGTGCGCGGCTGGCGCGTGCTCGACGCCGCAGCCGGCGCCAGCCTGCGCCTGGGCTATGCCGCGCACGGCGCGCGCATCTATCTGAACGTGGCGGGCGGCATCGACGTGCCGCCGGTGCTGGGCAGCCGTTCCACCGGCCTGCTCGCCGACCTGGGCGGCTTCCAGGGGCGCGCGGTCCAGGCGGGCGACCAACTGCCGCTCGGGCCGGTGGAAACCCTGCCGCCGCATTGCGCGGTGATGGCGCCGCCGCGCGGCCAGGTGCTGCGCGTGCTGCCGGGGCCGGAGTGGGGGCTGTTGCCGCGCGACACGCAGCGCGCGCTGTTGTCCAGCGACTGGACGGTGACACCGGCCAGCAACCGCATGGGCGCGCGGCTGAGCGGACCGGCGCTGGCATTGAACGATTCGGCCGAACTCGATTCCCACGCGGTGTTGCCCGGCGTGGTGCAATTGCCGCCGTCGGGCCAGCCCATCCTGCTGCTGGCCGACGCGCAGACCACCGGCGGTTACGCCAAGCCGCTGATGGTGATCGCGGCCGACCTGTGGCGTGCCGCGCAATTCCGGCCCGGCGAGGCGCTGCGCTTCGCCGAGGTGGAGCCGGCGCAGGCGCTGGCCGCGTTGGCCGCGCAACGACAATGGCTGGAACATCTGGAAAGGAGCCTGCGATGGCAGCAACGAGCATCGACCTGAACGCCGACCTGGGCGAGGGCTGCGCCGACGACGCCGGGCTGATGGCGTTGATCTCGTCGGCCAACATCGCCTGCGGCGGCCATGCCGGCGACGTGGACAGCATGCGCGCCGCCGTGCGGCTGGCCTGCCAGCACGGCGTGGTGATCGGTGCCCACCCCAGCTATCCCGACCGCGAGCATTTCGGCCGGGTGTCGCTGGACATCTCACAGATGCGGCTGGCCGAATCGATCACCGCCCAGCTGTGGGCGCTGAAGGCGGTCTGCATCGAGGAAGGGGTCGCCGTGGCGTACGTGAAGCCGCACGGCGCGCTGTACAACGACGCGGCGTGCCATCCCGGGCTGGCCGCGCTGATCGCCGCCACCGTGCGCGAGATCGATCCCGACCTGGCGCTGATGGGGCTGGCCGGCTCCTCGCTGATCGAGGCCGGCAACTACCAGGGCCTGACCACCATCGCCGAAGCTTTCGTCGATCGCGCCTACCTGGACGACGGCTCGCTGATGCCGCGCAGCCAGCCCGGCGCGGTGCTGGCCGACGAGGCCGCCGCCGTGGCACAGGCGGAAAGCCTGGCGCTGTCCGGCGGCGTGCAGACCGCCGACGGCACCTGGCTGCCGCTGGCCGCGCACAGCCTGTGCCTGCACGGCGACGGTCCGCACGCCCTGGCGCTGGCCCGCGCCACCCGCGCCATGCTGGAGCGGCGCGGCGTGAAGGTGATGTCACCACTGCTGGCGTGAGCGGGGCAGGGGAGCAAGGCGTTGCAGGGTAAAGATGCTGACATTACCCTGCCACCCCTCACCCCTCACCCCTCACCCCTCACCCCTCACCCCTCACCCCCCCCGTTTCACTCCGTAGCATCGCCCCGCTTCTGGCCGTCATCGTGGCGGCGTAGAATCGCGCGTTTCCGGTCGCGTCGGTCGCGGCCGTGCGGAGCCGTATTCCATGTCCACCCCAGATCCCCGCAGTGCCATTGGCGTCTTCGATTCCGGCATCGGCGGCCTGACCGTCGTCCGGGCGCTGATGGATCGTCTGCCTTTCGAGAACATCACCTACTTCGGCGATACCGCGCGCGTGCCGTACGGCGTGAAGTCGGTCGCCACCATCGAGCACTACACCCAGCAGATCGTCGACTTCCTGCTGCACCGGCAGGTCAAGCTGCTGATCATCGCCTGCAACACCATGGCCGCCGTGGCCGCCGACGCGGTGCGCGCCAACGCGCCGGTGCCGGTGCTCGACGTGATCGAGGCCGGCGCGGCCAACGCGGCGGCGCTTACCCGTTCCGGCGGCATCGGCGTGATCGGCACGCCTACCACCATCAACAGCAACGCCTACGCCCGCGCCATCCACCAGCTCAACCAGGATTGCCGCGTCTATTCGCAGGCGTGTCCGCTGTTCGTGCCGCTGGTGGAGGAGGGCTGGCTGGACCACGCGGTGACGCGCATGACCGCCGAGGAATACCTCAAGCCGGTATTCGTCGAGCGCATCGACACCCTGGTGCTCGGCTGTACCCACTACCCGCTGCTCAAGCCGCTGTTGCAGGACGTGGCGGGCGGGCATATCCAGCTGGTCGATTCCGCGATCTCCATCGCCGACGAGGCCGCCGAGCTGCTGCAAAGCCAGGGCCTGGCCAACCCCAGTCGCGAGCGCCCGCAATACCGCTACCACGTGACCGACGTGCCGGTGCGTTTCCAGACCATTGGCGAGCGCTTCCTGGGGCGCAGCCTGGGGCAGGTCGAATTGGTCGCGTCTTTTTGAGCTTGGCGGACAGTGGCGGTTTGCTACGTGCAGCAAGCGTCCGGCGGAGCCGGACGCGCTATTTGAATGGTTTGCGAGTAGCGACGCATCCTGATTGATTCCACTCCCCCCGCCCTCGCCGCCGCGAGGGAGCCTCGCTGCGCTCGTGGGTGGCTTTGGTGGGCGGGGTGAGGCGCGCGTATGCGGTGAGGCGTGGTCCAAAGGCGTCGGTGGCGTGCCTCGCTAGTTCCACGTTCCCGTGCTGTCGCGAGCAGTCCTGTCGCATGGGGCCAAGTCCCGAAGCCGGGCCGGCAGTTTCTTTCCCCTTCTTGCCTTTCTCTGTGTGCTCCGTGTTCTCAGTGCCCTCTGTGTCCACAGACTTGCCCTTTGCGGCCCCGGCCCACGGCGCGTATTCGCTCGGATATCCCAAACGATTTTGGCTGGCGCGGCGGCTGGGCTAAGGTAGCGGCTGGGTGTGTGGTGCTGGAGGGATTCCGATGTTGTATGGGCTGACCGTGATCTGTGCGTTTCTGCTGGCTGGCGAGTTGCTGAGCCGGCTGGCCGGGGTGCCGGTGCCGGGGGCGGTGCTGGGCATGCTGCTGTTCACCGGCTGGACGATGTGGCGCAAGGACATCGAGCCGCGGGTGGCGCGGGTGGGGGCGGGGTTGTTGCGCTATCTGCCGTTGCTGTTCGTACCCGCCGGGGTCGGCCTGATCGAGCTGGGGCCGCGGCTGGCGCAGGAGGGTGTGGCGATGATCGCGGTGCTGGTGCTGTCCACCGCCATCACGCTGGGCGTCACCGCGCTGACCTTGCAATGGCTGTTGCGCAGGCGCTCCCGTGGTTGACCCGGCCGCGCACTGGCACGAAGCCACCGGCTGGCTGCGGGCGTATCCGGGCCTGTGGCTGGTGGTGACCGGGGCGGTGTTCCTGCTGGCGGACAAACTGTTCCGCGCCGGCGGGCGCTTTGCGCTGCTGAACCCCGTGCTGCTGTCGATCCTGGCGCTGATCGCCATCCTGCACGGCTTCGGGGTGTCGTATGCCGACTACTTCGCCGGCGCGCAGATGATCCACCTGCTGCTGGGGCCGGCGACGGTGGCGCTGGCGATGCCGCTCTATCTCAACCTGCACCACGTGCGCGCCTGGCTGGTGCCGTTGACCCTGGCGCTGGCGGTGGGCTGCGTGGTGGGCATGGTCAGCGCGCTGGCGCTGGGGCAGTTGTTCGGTCTGTCGCCGGCCACGCTGCTGTCGTTCGCGCCCAAGTCGGTCACCACGCCGATCGCCATGGCGCTGGCCGCGCACCAGGGCGGCATTCCGGCGCTGACCGCCAACGTGGTGATCCTGACCGGCGTGCTCGGCGCGGTGGCCGGTCTGCCGCTGATGCGCTGGCTGAAGGTGGACGATCCGATGGTGCAGGGCTTTGCGCTGGGGGTGGCGGCGCATGGCATCGGCACCGCGCGCGCCTTGCAGGAATCCGAAACCGCCGGGGCCTTCGGCGGTCTGGCGATGGGCTTGAACGCGGTGCTGACTTCGCTGTTGCTGCCGCTGATCCTGGCGTTCTGGCCGGGTCTCTGATCGAACCTTTGAGCTCGGCAACCATGCTTGGCGTGGGATAGGCCGTCGGGCCCCCGTTGCTCGATGGCTTGGCCGATCTGGATGGGGTGCCCGGTCCGGGAAGGTGGTCGTGTTACAGCAGCCCGAGGGTATCCCGGTCGTAGATGTCCGGCGCCCAGAAGCCGATGCTGGCGTCGTCGGGTCTGGCGCGGTTGCGGTTGACCACGATCACCAGCCCGTCGAAGTAATAGGTGGCCGAGGGCAGCCGGACGCGTTCGCGCCGGGCGGGGCCGAGCAGCTTGTCGATGGCGGCGCGGTCGCGCTCCAGCGACAGCCCGTGCGGCAGCGGGTGGGCGAAGGCGCGGCGGAAGGTGACGCCGGCCAGGATGTAGGCCCCGTCGCTCTTCCTGGGCAGCAGCGATTCCTTGTCGAAGGTCAGGCGCGACTGGAAGGTCAGCACCAGCGTGCCGTCGTCGCTCGCCATGTCCTCGGTGGCGCCATCGGTCTCCGGCCGCCGCGTCACGCCATGGGCGGTCAGGAACTGATCCAGCGCCGGGTGGTTGCTGCTGTGGCCGAGGAATTCGATGAGGCGTGCGGTATCCATGTCCTTTCCTGTTGCTGGTGCCGGCGCGCGATGCCGGCCGAAGTCGCTGTCGATGCCGCGCTTGCGCCCGGCAAGGGCCGAATCATCGCATCCATTGCCGCAAATTGCATGGGTGGCGGCGCAGGGGCGGGCATTTGTGTGGGAAATGGCGACAACGCCGGCCCGGGGCGAAGCGGCGTTCGCTAGCGCACTTCGATTTCCGACAACTGCCACACGCAGCGGCGGAAATACTCGGTCTGCCGCAGGGCGGGGGCGCTGGAGAACGGATACATCACGAACAGCGGGCCCTTGTCGCGCACGCTCATGGGCTTGCCGTTGCGCTTGCGGGCGACGATCACGTCGTAGCGTTCGACGTCGTCGCGCGGCACGGCGATGGCGTAGTCGTTGAGCGCGCGCAGCAGCAGCTGGCGACCGGGCAGGCCGGCCTGGCGCAGCACATCGCGCAGCAGCGGCCCTTCGAAGTGCTGCGGCTTGGGATACCACGGCGTGCTGACGACGTAGCCGTGTTGGGGCAGGGCGGCCAGTTCGGCGTCGCTGAAGGCCTGCGCCGTCGGCGTGTCGTCGGTGGCGCCGATGCCGCGCACCACCAGGATGGTCGCATCGTCGGGGGATTCGCCGGCGGCGGCGCTGCCGGTGAACAGGGCGAAGCCGACGATCAGGCCGGCGAGCAGTCTCGGAATCATGGTGCGGGGATATGCGATAGCGGGGTGAGGGCGGCCAGTGCCTGCAGGGTCTGGCGGAACAGGTCGCGGGCGGCGGCGTCGCCGCGCTCGGTGGGGGTTTCCTCCAGTTCGCCCAGCGCGTGCGCCAGGCGCGGCGTGCCGATCTGCAAGGCGATGCCGCGCGCGCTGTGGGCATGGCGCCGCCGTTCGCCGTCGTCGGCTTCGGCCAGACGCTGGTCGAGCAGGGTCTCGATGCGGGCCAGGCCGCGCGCGGCCAGTTCGTACCAGCGCTGCGCGGTGCAGCCGAGCTGGGCCAGCGCGTCGGCCTCGGCCAGCAACAGCGGTGCGGTGCCGGCGGCGGCGGGTGGTGCCACGGTCTCGCCGCGTACCGCCTGCACCAGGGCCAGCGTGGAGAACGGCTTGGGCAGCCATTGGTCGATGCCGGCGGTGCTCAGCCGCGATTCGTCCGGCTTGAGCCCGGCGCTGATCAGCACCGCGCGGCCGGGCCAGCGCCGGGCGCGCAGCGCGCGGGCGGTGGAGACACCATCCAGCGCGGGCATGTTGTAGTCGAGCAGCACGCAGTCGTAGCCGGGGTCGCGCCCCAGCTCGTCGAGGATCGACAGGCCGTTGTCGGTATCGAACACGGTGGCGCCGGCGCGCAGCAGGATGTCGCGCATCAGCTCGCGGTTGATCTCCTGGTCCTCGGCGATGGCCACGCGCAGGCCGTGCAGCGACGGCTGGGCGTCGGGGCGCTGTGGCGCCGGCAGGGTGGTCGGCTGGGCGCGCACGGTGGCGATGAACAGCGAGCCGTGGCCGGCGGCGCTGTCCACCGTGATGTCGCCGCCCATGTGGCGGGCGTAGCCGCGGCTGATCGCCAGCCCCAGCCCGGTGCCGCCGACCAGCTTGCCGCTGGCGGTCTGCTCGAAGCGGTTGAACAGCCGGTCCTGTTCCTCGGGGGCGATGCCCAGCCCGGTATCGCGCACCATGGCGCGCAGCAACAGGCCGTCGCCGCTGTCCACGCAGTCGAGCAGCACGCGCACCGTGCCGCGGTCGGTGAACTTGATGGCGTTGCCGATCAGGTTGATCAGGATCTGCTGCCACTTGCCGCCGTCCAGCAGTAGGCCCGGCGGCAGGCCGGGGTCCAGCGTCAGGGTGAAGGCCAGGCCCTTGGCGGCGGCCTGCGGCTCGAACAGCGCGGACAGCGCCTCGGCGACGGCGGCGCTGGACAGCGGCGCTTCCTGCAACTGCACCCGTCCGGCTTCGATCTTGGCCACGTCGAGCACGTTGCCGATCAGGCCGGTGAGGTAGTTGCCGCTCTGCAACACGTGTTCCAGCTGGCGGCGCTGCGCGTCGTCGCGCGGCTGGGCCAGCGCCTGCTCGGTGTAGCCGATGATCGCGGTCAGCGGGGTGCGCATTTCGTGGCTGACGCCGGCGAGGAAGCGGGTCTTGGCGGCGCTGGCCTCCAACGCCGCGCTGCGGGCGTCGTCCAGCTCGCGGCTGCGGGTCTCGCTGCGCCACAGCTCGCGCAGCGCGATGGCGGCGAAGAACAGCAGCAGCAGGAACTGCAGCACCAGCATCGCCATGCGCCAGTCCCCAAGCCGCACGATCAGCCGTTCGTTGTTCACCAGCCGATCGCTGAAGTGGCTCTGGATCTGCTGCATCGACAGGTAGAAATTGGGTTCGAGCGCATCGACCACCCGGTTCAGGCGCTCGACTTCGTCCGGGGTGATGCCGCGCTCGAACGCTGGATCGAACGCCTTGAACATGCCGTTCACCGGCGCCAGCAGCCGGCGATAGGTGTCGGTGTTGCCGAACAGGCTGTTGAGCGCGCCGTTCTGGGTGTCGAGCACGCGCCCGGCCAGGATGTCATAGCGCAGCTTGAGTTCGGGCAGCGCGCCGGGGTCGCGTCGCGCCAGCCGCACCGCGGCGACGAACTGCATGAACTCGCGGTTCATGGCGAAGGTGTTCCACAGCTCGTCCTGGGCGCCGTAGTCGGTTACGCCGGACAACTGGGTGCGCAACTGGTATTCGAACCAGGTGGAAAGCGCCAGGGTGCAGCACAGCACGAACAGGGTGACCCATAGTGCGGTGCGGACACGGCGCGGCATGTCGAGCAGGAAGGCGAGCACGTATGAAAGCGCTTGAAAATCGGCGACGGCGTGGAGTGTAACGGTAAGGACGACGGCATGCCATGTGTCGCCGTCAGCTGGTTGTGTACAGGTATGTTTGTTTTCTTGTAACGGCTGAAAGACGCGCCCAGGCTGGCGTTGTGCTGCACGCTTTGCCGGGCTTGCCGTACCGGCGATCGTCAGGGCGGATGACGTATCCGGCGGCGCTGCGCAGGCGGTGAGCCGCGCGGGTCACCACGATCGGGAGAGCAACGCGCGCTTACGCCTGGGCGGCGAAGAAGCCGCTGGGCATGCTGTCGTCGTAGCCGCTGTAAGCGTCTGAAAGTTGCCGCTGGGTGCCGCTCTGGCTGGCCAGTTCGGCCTGGGCCTGCTGCTCCATCGCCTGCGCCTGGGCGGCGATGCTGCGGTCGGGGCCGGAAGGATCGGCGGGCGCCAGCGCGGCGGCCTGGATGGCGCGCGCCTTGCGGATGGTCTCCTCGGGGGTGCGGCCGGGCGATACGTCGATGCGCACCTCGCCCGCCACCGCGTATTGCTTGCCGTCGGGGCCGGTCTGGAGCGAATAGCTGGGGCCGCCCTGGGTAAGGCCGCTGCCGGCGGCCATGTGCGCCTGCTCGTGGGCGCGCACCTTGCGGTCGATGTTGGCCAGCTTGTCGGCGTAGGCCTGCTCTTCGGCGCTCAGCGGCTCGCCGACCTTGTGCGCACTGCCGCCGCCGAGGCCCGTCGTCGAGTACGACGAGGTGTTCAGCCCCGAATACGGCGTGGTCTGCAACGAAGAAGGTCCGGTACCGGCAAGCATGGCGACTGGGCAGCAGAGCGGATGAGTTCTTGAATTTTAAATCTTTTTCCCGCGCGTGGCGCCGGTCGGGGCCGGTCTGGCCGTGGCGGGCCTGCCGCTGGTCGCCCCATGGTGACAATCGGCGGAAATCACCTCATCGCCGGTCGCGCTACACCCGCAGCAGCGCTTCGCGCCCGGGCAGCCAGCGGTCCAGGTGCGCCAGCGCCGCCGCCTTATCGTCGGCCAGCAGCCCTTCGGCCGCTTCGCGCGCGGCGTCCACCAGATCGGCGTCGGCCTCCAGGTCGGCGAAGCGCAGCATCGGCACGCCCGACTGGCGCACCCCGGCCAGCTCGCCGGGCCCGCGGATGCGCAGGTCCTCCTGGGCGATGACGAAGCCGTCGGTGTTCTCGTAGATCACCCGCAGCCGTTCCTTGGCGGTATCGCCCAGCGGGCCGCTGTACAGCAGCACGCACAGGCTGGCGTGTGCGCCCCGGCCGACGCGGCCGCGCAACTGGTGCAGTTGCGACAGCCCCATGCGCTCGGCGTGCTCGATCACCATCAGGCTGGCGTTGGGCACGTCCACGCCCACCTCGATCACCGTGGTGGCCACCAGCACCTGGATGCGGTTGGCGATGAATTCGGCCATCACCGCGGCCTTTTCGTCCGGCTTCATCTTGCCGTGCAGCAGGCCGACGGCCATGCCCTCCAGCTCTTCGGAGAGCTGGGCGTGGGTGTCGACGGCGGTCTGCAATTGCAGAGCCTCCGATTCCTCGATCAGCGGGCACACCCAGTACACCTGGCGGCCCTCGGCCACCTTGGCGGCGATGCGCTCGATCACCTCGTCGCGCCGGGCGTCGCTGATCAGCTTGGTGACGATGGGCGTGCGCCCCGGCGGCAGTTCGTCGATCACGCTCACGTCGAGGTCGGCGTAGAAGCTCATCGCCAGCGTGCGCGGGATCGGGGTGGCGCTCATCATCAACTGGTGCGGGCTCTGGCCCTTGGCGCGCAGCGCCAGCCGCTGCGCCACGCCGAAGCGGTGCTGTTCGTCGACGATCACCAGCCCCAGGTTCTTGAACTCCACCTGCTGCTGGAAGATGGCGTGGGTGCCGACCACCAGTTGCGCGGTGCCGAGCGCGGCATCCTCCAGCGCGCTGCGCTTCTGCCTGGCCTTGAGCGATCCGGCCAGCCACGCCACCTTGATCTCCAGCGGCGCCAGCCAGGCCGACAGCTTGCGGTAGTGCTGCTCGGCCAGGATCTCGGTCGGCGCCAGCAAGGCCACCTGGTAGCCGCACTCGATGGCGTGGCAGGCGGCGATGGCGGCGACGATGGTCTTGCCCGAGCCCACGTCGCCTTGCAGCAGCCGCTGCATCGGGTGCGGTTGCGCCAGGTCGCGCGCGATATCGAGCAGCACCCGGTTCTGCGCGCGGGTGAGCTTGAACGGCAGCCCGCCGACCAGCCGCGCCGCCAGCCGGCCCTCGGGGGCGATGCGCGGCGCGTTCTTCTCGCGGCGCGCGGCGCGCGCCATGCGCAGGCTGAGCTGTTGCGCCAGCAATTCGTCGAATTTCAGCCGCCGCCACGCCGGGTGGGTGCGCTGTTGCAGTGCCACGTTGGGGATGTCGGGCGTCGGCGCGTGCAGCAGCGCCACGCTGCCGGCGAAATCGGGCAGGCCGTAGGCGTCGCGCACCGCGTCGGGCAGGGTGTCGGGCAGCGGGCAGGCGCGCAGCGCGCGGTCGATCAGCTTGCTCAGCGTGGCCTGCGGCAGCCCGGCGGTGGTGGGGTACACCGGCGTCAGTGCTTCGCTGAGCTGATTGTTGGCGCCGACGCTGCGCACCTTGGGGTGCACCATCTCGTCGCCCCAGAAGCCGCGCCGGATCTCGCCGTAGAGCCGCACCCGCTTGCCCACCGCCAGCTGTTGCGCCTGGTTGGGATAGAAGTTGATCAGCCGCACCACCAGCATGCCGCTGGCGTCCGCCACCCGCGCCACCAGCTGCTTCTTGGGGCGGAACATGGTTTCGCAGGTCTGCACCTCGCCTTCGACCAGCACCGGGCCGCCGACCGGCGCGTCGGCGATCGGGCACAGATGGGTTTCGTCCTCGTAGCGCAGCGGCAGATGCAGCACGAGGTCGAACGGCCGGGTCAGGCCCAGCTTGGCGAGCCGGCTCTGGATGCCGGGGGCGAGGGTGGACAGATCCATGGATGGTGAACGAATGTTCGGTCGATCGGACTTTAGCCGGTTTGGCCGCCGGGGTGAAGGCGCGCGACGTTCATGGCGCGGCCCGATGCGTGAAATGCCCCGCAAGGCGGTAAACCGGGCTTCTTTCGGCCGCAATACCGTAAAGCGCACCGCCGGTGAGGCGCGGTGCCGCCAGCAGGGTCTTGTTCGCCGCGCTTTTCCTTCACCTCACAGTTTCAGCCACAGGGATGGACGGACGCCGCCGCGGTGGTCGCCGGTGGAAGGATGAAAACAGGAGCTGATGTTGCATTTGAGGATATTGTTGCCCTGGATGCCGATGTTGCCATCGCCGTGGATATACGCCGCTTTCACACTGACGCGGCCGGGCGAGCGTAGCCACCACCACCATTCGTATCCCGCGAACGTCGATCTGCGTTTGTCGTTGTTCTCGTCTTTTCGCTGAAACCAATAGTTCTGGTTTTTCCCGCGGTTTTGCAGTTTTGCGCTGCTGTCGCCGAAATAGCGGCAGACCGCTTCCTCGATGCTCAAAACGAATACCTTGTCCTGCGTATCGACGCCGCCCGGCGAGCCATGCCACGGATTGTCCGGGGTGTGAAGGTCGGTGGCGAGGATTCTGGAGCGATCCGCTTTGCTGAATTTTTCATGGAATTCGCCGTTGAGGTATTTCCTCAGCGCGCAGTCGGCCCAGGTGATGGGCTTATAGGAATCGTGGTAAATGCGTAGTTCCGCGATGTGTTCGGTGATCAGCAGGGCGGCATCGTCCTTTATATCCAGCACGCGCCAGTCATGCCCCCCGAACGGCACGATGGCGCCGACATTGAACTCCCTCATTGGTCATTCCTCGATCGGAAATCACAGAAAACCGTGGCGCTTCAGTCTGGCTTCGTTGCCAGTCGCAGCGCCAGCGTCGGCCACAGCCGATCCGCCTGCATGCGGTAGCGCCAGTCCGGCGCGAGGTAGCCGCTGCCGCGCCAGTTGCCCTGGTTCACCCGGTACTGCGCCAGCCGCAGGTTGCAGTAGTGCGCCAGCTCCGTCGCCAGGCGATGCTGGGCGTCGTCCAGCGCCAGCGTGGCGGCGTGCTGCTGGGTATCCACGCAGGCCTGCCATGCCGCCACCGCCTGCGTCAGTTCCGCCGTGCGGCGGGGTGTCGGGGTGTCGCGCCAGAAGGCGTCGAAATCGCTGTAGCGCGCCACGGTGGACAGGCTGTCGTCCAGCGTGCGCTGGAACCACAGCCGGTCCGACGACTGCCAGCGCACCACGCCCGCCAGCGCGCCGGACGCCAGCAACAGGCAGACGACGCTGCGTAGCCACACCGGGCGACGGCGCGCCGCCCAGACATAGCTCCAGGTGAGCAGCGCGCCGCCGGCCAGTCCGCCCAGGTGGCAGGCGTTGTCGATGCCATCGATGGCGAAGCCCAGGCCGACGTTGAGCACGATCACCTGCGCGATCTGCCGCAGCGCCGCGGCATGGCCGGGACCGCCACGGCGGCGCATGGCCAGCAGTAACGCGAAATAGGCGCCGGCCAGGCCCATGATCGCGCCCGACGCCCCGGCGCTGAGCGTGTTGGCGTTCCACAGGGCGCTGGTCAGCCCCCCGGCGATGCCGGCGACCAGATAGACGCCGACGAAGCGCGGCGTGCCCAGTTCGTGTTCCACCAGCGGCCCCATCACCGCCAGCGAATACATGTTCACCACCAGGTGGATCACCCCGATGTGCAGGAACATGCTGGACAGCAGCCGCCAAGGCTCGCCGGCCAGCGTCAGCCCGTGGGTATTGGCGCCCCACTGCACCAGCGCCGCGCTGTCCGGTCCCAGCAGCGGCACGCCCAGCGACAGTTGCACCAGGAACACCAATACGTTGGCGGCGATCAGCACCACGCTGGCGGGAGCGTGGCGGAACCAGGAAAGCGGGGGCAGCAGGCGCATGGGCGGAAGACGGTGAGGACGGCCTGCGGATGGTAGGCCGAATTCGCGCCGCGACGCGAGCGCGGCGCGCGAATCCGCATCCGGAATGCCTTGTCTTTGCCTCGCCACCGATGGCAGACGGGCAACCGCCGCCCATCGGCCGACCGGCACTGTCGCCAACGGCAGCATTCCCAGCGGGAGGGCGATTACTGCGTGTTATCTAGTAGGTGAGGTGTGAGGAGTGAGGTGTGAGGGGTAACGTCAAAAGCACCGGCAACAGCGCGGTTTTGACGTTGCCTTTGCACCTCACTCCTCACACCTCACTCCTCACCAAAAGGACTGCCATGGCCGAAGACCATCGCAAGATCGCCGGCGACATCCTGGCCTTGATCGGCGGGGCCGAGAACGTCGAGCAGCTGACGCACTGCATCACGCGGCTGCGGCTGGTGCTGCGCGACGAAAGCCGGGCGCAGGCGGACGCGCTGCGCGACGTGCCGCTGGTGAAGGGCGCCTTCAGCAACAGCGGGGTATTCCAGATCGTGATCGGCTCGGGCGAGGTGGAGCGGGTGCACGCCGAGCTGACCGAACTGATCGGCGCCGCCCGCGTCGAGCCCCCGCCGCCGGTGGAGCCGCGCCTGCGCGACATCGGGCCGCGCACCCTGGAGGCGCCGCAGCGCGTGGTGCGGGTGTTCGCCGACGTGTTCGTGCCGATCCTGCCGGGGCTGGTGGCCGCCGGCCTGCTGATGGGCATCAACAACCTGCTGGCGGTGCCGGGGCTGTTCTTCCCGGGGCAGAGCGTGCTCACCGCGCTGCCGCGCTTCAACGGGCTGTGGCACATGGTGTCGCTGATGGCGAGCACCGCCTTCGTGTTCCTGCCGGCGCTGGTCGGCTGGTCCGCCGCGCGGCGCTTCGGCGGCAGCGAACTGCTGGGCCTGGTGCTGGGGCTGATGCTGGTGCACCCCGACCTGCTCAACGCTTCGCACTACGGTCGCGCCGCCGCCGGCCTGAACGGCGTGCACATCCCGTATTTCGACATCTTCGGCCTGTTCCAGGTGGAGCAGGTGGGCTACCAGGGGCAGATCCTGCCGATGCTGGTCACCGCCTGGGTGATGAGCCGGGTGGAGCGCTGGCTGCGCGGCCACGTGCCGGCCGGCGCGCAGATGCTGGTGGTGCCGATCACCACGCTGGTGATCAGCGGCGTGCTGGCGCTGGCGGTGATCGGCCCATTGACGCGCCACGCCGGCGCCGGCATCGCCCAGTCCATCGTCTGGCTGTTCGACACCCTGCCGCTGGCCGGCGGGCTGCTGTTCGGCCTGCTCTACGCGCCGCTGGTGGCCACCGGCATGCACCACATGTTCCTCGCCGCCGACCTGCAATTGATCGCGCACCAGGGCGGCACCTTCATCTGGCCGATGATCGCGCTGTGCAACGTGGCGCAGGGCAGCGCCGCGCTGGGCATGGCGTGGGTGGCCAAGCACGGCAACGAGCGCGGCATGGACTGGACCTCGGCGGTATCGGCGTACTTCGGCATCGCCGAGCCGGCGCTGTTCGGGGTGAACCTGCGCTTCAAGTTCCCGTTCTACGCCGCGCTGATCGGCTCCGCCGTGGCGACCACGCTGGTGTCGTTGCACCACGTGGAAGCCAGCGCCATCGGCGTCGGCGGCCTGCCGGCGGTGATCTCGGTGGTGCCGGCGCAGATTCCGGTCTATCTGATCGCGGTCGCCATCGTGCTGGTGGTGCCGTTTGTGCTGACGTGGTTGTTGTCGAAGCGTTATCGGCGGTTGGAGGTGGTGGATCCGGTGGCGGTGGGGGCGAGTTGTTAGGGGGGGGCAGCGGTGGCTGCGACTGCGACTGCGACTGCAACTGCAACTGCAACTGCAACTGCAACTGCAACTGCAACTGCAACTGCAACTGCAACTGCAACTGCAACTGCAACTGCAACTGCAACTGCTTGGAACCCTGTTAGCGCCTTCGGCGCGTGGATTGACGCCCTCTGCCGCCGTGCGGGCGGGTTCATTTCTTTTGCACGGCCAAAAGAAACGAACCAAAGAAAAGGCCGCCCCGCATACGCGCCCCTGCGGGGTACCCTCGCGCCGGACAATCGGGTCGGCGGCTGCGAAACTCGGTCGCTGCGCGCCCTCAAACAGTCCTCGCCGAAACCCCGCCCCGCTTGTCCTCTGCTCGGCGCTGCTGAGGGGCCCCGGGCAAACCATCCTCACCCCCGGCCCCTCCCCTTGAAGGGAAGGGGTGACGCGTGCCAGTACCTGCGGGTGAATCAGCATCCTTCGCAGCCCCAAAAGTACAAGCCGGCGTTTGTTTTTTTCCCACTTCCCGTCGCACCCAACGGGGGTTCCTCCCGTTACGTGGCGCCGAGGAGGGAGCGAGACCTTAGGCTCGCGACCGACGTAGGGAACCCCGGAGGGGCGCAGACGCGGGGCTCCTTTTCTTTGGTTCGTTTCTTTTGGAGAAGCAAAAGAAATGAACCGGCCCGCCCGGTCGCGAAGGGCATCAATCAACCGCGCCGCAGGCGCTAGGCGTTTCAGGTGTTGATGTTGACGTTGAAACCGCCGGCCTCACCGCATTGGGCATCAATCAACCGCGCCGCAGGCGCTAGGCGTTTCAGGTGTTGATGTTGACGTTGAAACCGCTGGCCTCACCGCGTTGGGCATCAAACAACCGCGCCGCAGGCGCCAGGCGTTTCAGGTGTTGCAGTTGAAGTTGACGTTGAAACCGCCGGCTTCACAGCGCAGGCATCAGTCAGCCCGCCGCCGCAGGCAAAACCCCAAGGAACCCCCATGAACCCCACCTGGAAGCAAAGCGTCATCTACCAGATCTACCCCAAGAGCTTCTGTAGCGCCCACGGCCAGGCCACCGGCGATCTGGCGGGGGTGACGGCGCGGCTCGACTACCTGCAATGGCTGGGCGTGGACTGGATCTGGCTGACGCCGATCTACCTCTCCCCGCAACGCGACAACGGCTACGACGTGGCCGACTACCTCGCCATCGACCCGCGCTACGGCGACATGGCGGACTTCACCCGGCTGGTGGCCGAGGCCGGGCGGCGGGGGATTCAGGTGATGCTCGACATCGTGGTCAACCACACCTCCACCGAGCACGAATGGTTCCAGACCGCGCGGCGCGAGCGCGATCACCCGTGGCGCGATTTCTACCTGTGGCGCGACGCGCCGAACAACTGGCAGTCCAAGTTCGGCGGCCCGGCGTGGGAATACGACCCGGTGGCGGGGCAGTACTACCTGCACCTGTTCGACACCAGCCAGGCCGATCTCAACTGGGCCAACCCCGAACTGCGCCAGGCGGTGTTCGCCATGATGCGTTACTGGCTGGAGCGCGGCGTGCGTGGTTTCCGGCTGGACGTGATCAACCTGATCAGCAAGCCGGCGGATTTCCCCGAGGACGACAGCGACGGACGCCGCTTCTACACCGACGGCCCGCAGGTGCACGAGCACCTGCAACAGATGCACCGCGAGGTGTTCGCCGGGCGCGAGGTGCTGACGGTGGGCGAGATGTCGTCCACCACGCTGGAGCACTGCATCCACTATTCGCGCCCGGATCGGCGGGAATTGTCGATGACCTTCAACTTCCACCACCTGAAGGTGGATTACCCCGAAGGCCGCAAATGGGTGGCCGCGCCGTACGATTTCATCGCGCTCAAGCGCATCCTCTCCACCTGGCAGGAAGGCATGCACGCCGGCGGCGGCTGGAACGCGGTGTTCTGGTGCAACCACGACCAGCCGCGCGTGGTCAGCCGCTTCGGCGACAGCGGCGCCTGGCGGGTGCCGTCGGCCAAGCTGCTGGCCACCGCGCTGCACGGCCTGCAAGGCACGCCATACGTATACCAGGGCGAGGAGATCGGCATGGCCAACCCCGGGTTCGCCGACATCGCCCAGTACCGCGACGTGGAAACGCTGAATGCCCACCGCCTGCTATTGGCGGCCGGGCTGCCCGAGGACGAGGTGATGGCGGCGATCCGCCAGAAATCGCGCGACAACGCCCGCACCCCGATGCAATGGGATGCCGGCCCCAACGCGGGCTTCTCCAGCGAAGCGCCGTGGATCGACCTGGCGCCGGACTGGCGCGAGGTCAACGTCGCCGCGCAACGCGACGATCCCGACTCGGTGCTGCATCACTACCGCCGCCTGATCGCGCTGCGCAAGCGGCATCCGGTGCTGGCCGACGGCGACTACCACTGCCTGACCCCCGACCACCCCGCGCTGTGGGTCTACCTGCGCCGCACCCCCGCCGCCACGCTGGTGGTGGCATGCAACTTCAGCGGCGAAACGGTGGCGGAGACGCTGCCGCCCTTGGGCGAACTGGCCGCCACCGGCCCGGCACGCACGTTGATCGCCAACCATCCCGATACCCCACCGCTGGCCGCCGCATTGCAGTTGCGGCCGTGGGAGGCGGTGATGTGGCTGGTGGATTAGGGTAGGGAAGAGGGAAGGGGGAAGGGTAACGTCAAAAGCACCACAACCCTGGCGCTGCGGATTTTACCCTTCCCTCTTCTCCCTTCCCCCTTCCCATTCACAGCTCGCACAACGATGGCGGCACCGGCGGCTTGGGCTGCATCGTGTCCAGCCGCTTCTGCCCGGCCTTGCGCCAGTCGGCGATGTGGCGGTTCACTTCGTCGGTGCTCCACCACTGGTCGGCCACGTGCAGCACCCAATCCACATCCTGTTCCCAGCGGCGCGGCTTGGGCGTGGGGGCGAGGTGGTCGGCGACGAACCACAGGTTGAAGTTCATCGACATCAACACCGGCGGCTGGTCGTTGCGCTGGTGCGTCACCGCCGGCTTGCCGTCGACGAAGAAGCCCAGCTCGCCCGCCCGGGCATGCAGCACCAGCGTGTGCCAGCCGGCATGGCTGCCGGCGACGTTGCCCGAGGTCGCCACCGGCTCGCCGCCGGGCGGGAACGGCCGGCTTTCCCACTTGTTGAGCGTCAGCGTGGGGCCGACGTGGCCCCAGCCGCCGTTGGGCAGGTACTCGTGGTCGAACTCGCTGTAGAACGGCTCGCCCCAGGCGCCCAGGGTATAGAAGGTCTGCACCACCTCGTCGCCGTTGGGGCCGCTGACCGGCTGGTCGGTGAAGCGGATGCGCACGGCGTAGGTGCCGTCCAGGTAGTGGCGCTGGTGGCACAGCTGTGCCTGGCGCGTGCCGTCGTTGCTGCCGTCGGTCTCGGCCGCCAGCCGCAGCAGGCGGTTGCCGGGCACGGCCGGGTCGTCGCGCAGCGCGATGCCCTCCACCCACCAATGCGCACCGGGCACCCCCGGGAAGCCCTTGCCGCTGCGCAGGACCCAGCCGTCCGCTTGCAAGGTGGCGCGGTCGGGTTGCGAGAAATCGTCGAAGTAGAGCGCATCCGCCGCCGTGACCAGCGCGGGGCACAACAGCGTGACAAGCAGCAATCGCTTCATGGCAAGGGCACCGTTCGTTGGATGAAGGCCGTGATCTGCTGTTCGATCGCATCGCCGTCGCCGGCGCCGAAGATGTCGGTGCCGTGGCCGCCACCCTTGGAGACGATCAACTCCTTGGGCTCGGCCGCCGTTTCGGCCATGCGCCGGGTGTCTTCCATGGCGAAATCGTACTTGGCGCCGACGAACAGCTTGGGCGCGGCGATGGCCTTCAGGTTGTCGTCGCCTGCCACCAGCCCGTTGAACGACGGCCCCACCGTCAGCAGCACGATGGCCTGCGGTTTGGTCGCCACCGCCACCGGCACCGTGGCGATGCCGCCCATGCTGGCCCCGACCAGCGCCAGCGCCGTGGCGCCGTTGGCCCGGGCATAGGCCACCGCGGCGCCGAGGTCGCGGTCGATATGGGCGATGTCCTGCTTGCCGCCCGAATCGCCGTACCCCCGGAAATCATAGGTCAGCACGGTGTAGCCGGCGCCGGCCAAGCGGGTGGCGAAGTTTTCCCAGCTTGTCTGGTCGCGGTTGTACTGGTGCGACAGGATCACCCACGCCGCCCCCGGCGCCCCATAACGCCGCCCGGCCAGCGTCACCCCGTCCTCGCTGGTGAACCCCACCCGCTCGAACGCCGGCGCGGGCGCCGTCTCCACCACCGGTTGAGGCGTGGGCGCCGGCTTCGGCTTGCGCGCAGCCCAGGCCAGGCTGGCGCAGGTGGCGGTGAAGGCGATGACGATCCATTGCAGTTCCTTGCGCATGACGTGCTCCGTAGCAGATGTGGTGGGACCAAGATACGGAGCGCGACCACACCCGGGCAGCGCCCAATGACAGCGGGACTGTGCGGAATGACAACGGTAGGGGGACGGCGGGAAGGGGGAAGGGTAAAACCACCCCAAACCCCAAATCTTGAAACACAGAGGACACAGAGAGCACAGAGAAAACCGGAGAAAGCGAAAGGCGGCCTTGCTCGTTTTCTTACTTGATCGAGCACGATGGGAAATGCCAATTCACCACTCACTGTTGGTGGTTTTCTCTGTGAATCTCCGTGTTCTCTGTGCTCTCTGTGTTTCAAGATTTGGAAGTTACGCCGTTGCCCTTCCCCCTTCCCAGGGATACGCCCCCCTACATCCACCCATGCCGCGCCCGATAGGCGCTCGGGGTCAGGCCGGTCAGTTGGCGGAAGGTGCGGGTGAAGTGGCTGGGGTTTTCGTAGCCGACGCGGCTCATGATCTCGGTCACCGGTAGCAGGGTGTCGCGCAGCAGCGCGGCGGCGGTGTCGATGCGCAGGCGGATCACGTAGTCACGCACGCTGGCGCCGGTCAGCTTGCGGAAATGCGTGTTCAGCGTGGTGCGGTTGCTGCCGCACCAGCGCGCCAGGTCGGCGACGGTGAAACGGGTGTGATAGCGCTCGTGCACCCGCAGCAGCGCGTCGTCCAGTCGCTCGGTCGCGGCGGGTAGCGCCAGCGCGGCGGCGTGCTCGGCGGCGCGCAGGCTGAACAGCAATTCGAACAGCCACGAGCGGGTACGGCAGGGCCAGTTGTCGTCGCGCTGGGTGTCGGCCTCGTCGGCGATGCACGCCAGCAGGCGGGTCAGGTGCCGCGCCTGGCTCGGCGACAGCCGCAACGCGCGTCGCGCGGGCTCGGTCGCGAGCAGCGGTTGCAGCAGGTAGAAATCCTGCAACGCGGTGCCGTCGAACGAGCCCTGGCGCAGGCTGTGCGGGGTGAATGCCGAGTTGACGATGGCGGGGTCGAAGTGCACCGAGCGCACTGTCAGGCCGGGCGCGTGATCCAGCTCGGGGCGGGTGCGTTCGTCCAGCAGCAGCGCGGCCGGGGCGCTCCACAGCAGGCGCTGGCCGGCGAGCGTCAGTGTGGCGGTGCCGGCCTCGGCCACGGCGACGACGAAGCGCGGCGCGTCGGCGAGCACCGCCGCCGGTGGGGTATCGCTGACGCAGACGGGCAGGGCGTAGCCGCGGTGGAAGTGGCGGCCGGTGATGGCGAGCGGGGCGTTCATGGCGGTTGCGGTGGGGAAGGACGATCCAGCCTAGCGACGACGCGGGGCCTTGTCACCCGTCCGGCGCGCATGGCCGCATTGCAAAACCGTTATGCCATACGGGTGTGTTTGTAAGTGCTCGCCGACAACCGTATCCGGGTGTGTCCGGCTGCATACGGCAGAGCCGGCAGGTAATTTCAGAGCCACTCGCGACCCCCGTGCGCGGCGAGACAGCTGGCTCAACACACTGCGAAGGTGCCCCCATGAAACTGCTCAAACTATTGCTGCTGGCGACGGCGACGATGTCCATCCTGACCGCTTGCGGCGGCAGCGACGACGACGATCTCGACGACCGCCTGAACATCGCCGATCCCAAGCTGCGCTTCGTGCACGCCGTGCCGGCCGGCCCCAACGTCACGCTGTACCGCAACGGCAACGCCGAGGCGGACGCCACCGACGTCGGCTACAAGTACGCCTCGCAGTACTACGACATCGGCGAAGGCAACAGCGCGCTGGAACTGAAGACCGCCGACGGCGCCATCAGCGTCGGCAGCAACAGCTTCGACGCGCAGCGCGGCCACAAGTACACCAGCGTGGCGCTGATCGGCGACGGCAAGGCCGACGTGATGCTGGTCGACGATCCGTACAACAAGGGCATCACCAGCGACAACGCCCGCGTGCGGGTGGTGAACGCCGCGTTCAACGCGCAGAACGTCGATGTCTACCTGACCGACCCCGGCGTCGATCTCGCCACCCAGACCGCGCGCTTCGCCGCCGTGCCGTACAAGACCGCCAAGCCGGATTCGGGCAGCGATTCGGAGGAACTGGAAGGCCAGACCTACCAGATCCGCGTCACCGAGGCCGGCACGCAGAACGTGATCTTCAACGCCACCGCCGACCTGCCGGCCAACGCCGACTGGCTGCTGCTGGTGGTGCCGGCCGACGGCATCGGCGCGCTGGTGCCCAACAACGTCAAGGTGCTGGTCGCCAAGTCGGACGACGACACCAAGGCTACGCTGGAGCTGACCAACACGCCGTGAGGTGTGGGTGGTGACTCAACAAAAAGCCCGGCTGATGCCGGGCTTTTTGTTGGGTGCTGCGCGGTTACCACAACAGGCCGCTAAAGAGCCCGCCGAACACGGTCCAGAGAAAGTACGCGACGGTGCCGATCCCCAGCGCCATCCCGAGGTAAGTCAGAATCAAGCCCGCCAAGGCCAGCTTGCGATCCAGTCGGTTGAGTTCGGTGGGCGACGCGCTATGGGCGAGGTGGCCCAGGGTCAACGCGACCGGCAGCAGGACCAGCGCTGCCTGCCAATGGCCCAGCCCCATCACCGGGTACATCAGCGCCGCACAGACCAGGCTGAGCGCGCCAAAGCGCAGTTGGCCGATGTCGGAATCGGCAGGCGCGGCAGGCTGGGATGCGGTGGGTCGGGAGGGTTGCGACAGGTCTTGGGGCATCGGTTGATCCGGGAGGAGTTCAGGTGCGACGCATGCCGACACTCGCAGGTCGTCGCCGGTGGCGTTCAGCCTATCGCAAGGACGGTGAATGTCGGGTGTTTTCTTTCCGGTCATGTAGATTTCGTTGCGGATGTGTGACAGGAATGGTCGGGCCCATCCGCCCACCGGCGGTTGTCACGCCCCCGCCTCGCCGCGCATACTGCCACCCCGGTCGGCAGTTCACCCAGGCGTCGCCACTCCGCAAGGAGCGCTAAACCTGCCTTCGCAGTACTTCATCTTTCGACGCGCGATCCGTGCCGCGTCGGCAAGGGCGACCCCCGACCCCTGTCCTGCAGGGCTGGCACACATCGAGGATTGAACGTGTCCAGAACGCAACTTCCCTACGTCGCCGACGATATCTCGGCGCTTTCCCGCTCGCTGGTTAGCCAGCTGAGCCAGCTCGACCACCTGCCCGGCCATGTGGAAATGCTCAACCTGCTCGCCGGGGCGGTGGGCTTTCGCAACTTCCAGCATTGGCGCGCCGCGCGCCAGGCCGCCGATGCGCTGGCCGCGCCGGCGCCGCTGACACCGGAGATCGACTACGCGCTGGTGCGGCGCCTGCTGCGTTATTTCGACGCGCAGGGCCGGTTGCAGGCGTGGCCGACCAAGCACAGCCACCGTGCGCCGTGCCTGTGGGTGGTGTGGTCGCACCTGCCGCCGCGCCAGGCGATGAGCGAGCGCGAGGTCAACGATGCCATCCGCGCGGTGGAAACGCTGGGCGACCATCTGCTGCTGCGGCGGCAGATGGTGGACGACGGCATGCTGACCCGCACTGCGGATGGCGCGATTTACCGCCGGGTGGAGCAGGCGCCGCCGCCTTTGGCGCGGGCGCTGCTGGCGGCCTTGGCGGGCAACGCCGCGACGTAAAGCAGAACGGGAGGCTTCGGCCTCCCGTTTTTTGTTGCCGATCCGGCGCGCCGATCAGCCGCCCGCCGCGCCGTCGGCGAATTGCAATGCCGCCAGCCGCGCGTACAGCGGCGAGCTGTCCAGCAGCGCGGCGTGCGTGCCCTCGGCGACGATGCGGCCGTGCTCCAGCACCACGATGCGGTCGGCCTGCTGCACGGTGGCCAGCCGGTGCGCGATCACCAGGGTGGTGCGGTCGTGCGCGGCGTTGTCCAGCGCCTGCTGCACCGCGCGTTCGCTGGCGGCGTCGAGCGCGCTGGTGGCTTCGTCCAGCAGCAGGATCGGCGGGTTCTTGAGGATGGCGCGGGCGATGGCGATGCGCTGGCGCTGTCCGCCCGACAGCCGCACCCCGCGCTCGCCCAGGAAGGTGTCGTAGCCCTCGGGCAGCGCTTCGATGAAATCGGCGGCGGCGGCCATCGCGGCGGCGGCGCGCACTTCGGCGTCGCTGGCGTCCAGCCGGCCGTAGCGGATGTTGTCGGCCACGCTGCCGGCGAAGATCACCGATTCCTGCAACACCACGCCGATCTGCGCGCGCAGGTCGGCCAGCGCGGCGTCCCGGGTCGGCACGCCGTTGAGCACGATGCGGCCGTGCTGCGGGTCGTAGAAGCGCAGCAGCAGCTGGAACAGCGTGGTCTTGCCGGCGCCGCTGGGGCCGACCAGCGCCACGTGTTCGCCGGGGCGGATGTGCAGGTTCAGATCGTGCAGCGCCGGGGTATCGGGGCGCGAGGGATAGGCGAAGCCCAACTGCTCGAAGCGGATGCCGTCGCCCTGGCGCGGCAGCGGTACGGGCCGGGCGGCGTCGCGCACCGGCGATTGCAGCGCCAGCAGTTCCATCAGCCGCTCGGCCGCGCCGGCGGCGCGTTGCAGGTCGCCCCACACTTCGGCGATGGCGCCTACCGCGCCGGCGGTGACCACGGCGTAGAGAATGAACTGCGACAGCTCGCCCGCGCTCATGCGGCCATCCATCACCGCCTGCGCGCCCAGCCACAGCACGAACACCACGGCGGCGAACACCAGCAGGATCACCACCGCGGTCAGCCACGAGCGAGCGCGCACCCGTTGCAGCGCGGCGGCGTAGGCGGATTCCACCGCGCGGTCGAAGCGCGCCGCTTCGTGCGGCTCGCGGGTGAACGATTGCACCGTGGGCATGGCGTTGAGGATCTCGCCGGCCAGCGCGCTGGCGTCGGCCACCTTGTCCTGGCTGGCCTTGGACAACCGCCGCACCCGGCGGCCGAACACCAGGATCGGCGCGATCACCGCCAGCAGCGTCGCCAGGATGTAACCGGCCAGCGCCGGGCTGGTGACCACCAGCATGGTCAGCCCGCCCAGCAGCAGGAAGGTGTTGCGCAGACCCATCGACAGGCTGGTGCCGACCACGGTCTGGATCAGCGTGGTGTCGGTGGTCAGGCGCGACAGCACTTCGCCGGTCTGGGTGGTTTCGAAGAACTGCGGGCTCATGCGCAGCACGTGGTCGTAGACCGCGCGGCGCAAGTCGGCGGTGGTGCGCTCGCCCAGCCACGACACCCAGTAGAAGCGCAGCGCGGTGGCGACGGCCAGCACCACCGACACCGCGAACAGCGCAACGAAGTAGCGGTCGATGTGGCCGCGGTTGCCGGCGGCGAAGCCCAGGTCGATCAGATGACGGAACGCCACCGGCAGCGCCAGGGTGGCGCCGGCCGCCACCGCCAGCGCGGCGAAGGCGGCGATCCAGCGGCCCAGGTAGGGGCGCAGGAACGGCAGCAGCCCCAGCAGGGGGGTGATGCGGCGGGCGGGGGAGGTCTCGGACATGGCAACCTGGTCTGGGGTTGAGGGACAGCCGGTCGGGCGGGGCTGGCGTGAGGGCGGATCGCCGTGCGCAGGGCTGCGTTGCGCCTCGCTGGCGGGGATGACCCCACGGCACTCGGCACGCCTTGCCCTGCATCCCGGCCTTCGCCCTTCGCAGCCGCGTTTGAAGGTCGATTCGCCCTAGATGAGGGTGCATCCCATCTTTTGCCAGTGTGGGCGTATCAAGCGGTAACCCGCCCGACAGCGACGCATGGCTAGAATTGGCGGCCCTACTGCATTCCCGCGCCCATCGATGATCGTCCGCCCGCCGCAACACTGGTTATTCATGGTTTTCACCTGGCGTGGCTCGGTGCTGTCGTCCATTCTGCCGCGCCTGGGGCTGAACCTGGCGTTCGCGCTGCTGGTGGTGGCATTGCACGGCTGGTTCGAGGGCTTCGGCCTGCATCTGTCGATCGGGCCGTTCAGCCTGATGGGGATCGCGCTGGCGATCTTCCTGGGGTTCCGCAACAACACCAGTTACGACCGCTTCTGGGAGGCGCGCAAGCTGTGCGGCGGGGTGATGGTGCATACCCGCTCGTTGTTGCGGCAGGCCATCGCCATGACCGGCCGCGCGCCGGACGATGCGCGCATCGTCCATTTCGCCGCGCTGTTGCAGGCGTTCGCCTTCGCGCTGAAGCACCAGTTGCGCCAGACCGATCCGGCGGCGGACCTGGCGCGCCTGCTGCCCGCGCCGCTGGCGGCACGGCTGGCGGCGGCGCAGTTCGCGCCGGCGATGCTGTTGCGCGAACTGGGGTTATGGCTGGCGGAGGAACGCGCCGCCGGGCGGCTGAGCGACATCCTGTGGCAGTCGCTGGACGCCAACCTGGATCGGCTCTCGGACATCCTCGGCAGTTGCGAGCGCATTGCCAGCACGCCGCTGCCCTACGCCTACAGCGTGCTGCTGCACCGGACCATCTACCTTTACTGCTCGCTGCTGCCGCTGGGGCTGGTCGACAGCATCGGCCTGCTGACGCCACTGATCTCGGTGTTCGTCGCGTATACCTTCATGGCGCTGGAATCCATCGCCGGCGAGCTGGAAACGCCGTTCGGCACCGAGCCCAACGATCTGGCGCTCGACGCGATCTGCCGCACGGTGGAGCGCACGCTGCTGGAGATGACCGATGCGCCGCAACTGCCGCCGCCGTTGCAGCCGGATGCGCAGTACATCCTGCGCTGATGGCATGAACAACGGCGCCCCGCGGGGCGCCGTTGTCGTTTTGCCGACAGCGATCAGATCTTCTCGTACAGCGGCAGCGTGAGGAATTCGGCGAACTCCTCGCTGGTGCTCATCTGCTCGAAGATCTGCGCCGCCTGGGTGTACGGCACACGCTCGAAGGTGGCGTCGCCGTGTTCGGCGCGGATCGCGTCGAGCACCTGCGGAATCATGCCGCGCACCATCCCGGCGGTGACCTTGCGGCCGTCGTCGAGCACGCCCTTGGGCGAGCGGATCCACTGCCACACCTGGCTGCGGCTGATCTCGGCGGTGGCGGCGTCCTCCATCAGGTTGTGGATTGGCACGCAGCCGTTGCCGGCCAGCCACGAACCCAGGTACTGGATGCCGACGTCGATGTTCATCCGCAGGCCGGCCTCGGTGATCGGCTGCTCGGGCTGGAAGTCGAGCAGGTCGGCGGCGCGGGTGGTCACGTCGTCGCGCTGCTTGCCGAACTGGTTGGGCGCGTCGCCCAGCACCTTCAGCCATTCCTCCATCGCGATCGGCACCAGCCCCGGGTGCGCCACCCAGCCGCCGTCGAAGCCGTCGTTGGCGTCGCGGGTCTTGTCGGCGCGCACCGCGGCCATCGCCTTGTCGTTGGCGGCGGGGTCGTTCTTGATCGGGATCAGCGCGCTCATGCCGCCGATGGCGGGCGCGCCGCGTTTGTGGCATGCCTTGACCAGGTTCAGCGCATAGGCGCGCATGAATGGCACGGTCATGGTGATCTGGGCGCGGTTGGCCAGGCAGAAGTCGCGGTCGGTCTTGAACTTCTTGATGCAGCTGAAGATGTAGTCCCAGCGGCCGGCGTTCAGGCCGGCCGAGTGCTCGCGCAGTTCGTAGAGGATTTCTTCCATCTCGAACGCGGCCAGGATGGTCTCGATCAGCACCGTGGCCTTGATGGTGCCCTGCGCGATGCCCAGCTCGTGCTGCGCGGCGACGAAGATGTCGTTCCACAGCCGCGCTTCCAGGTGGCTTTCCATCTTGGGCAGGTAGAAATACGGCCCGCTGCCGCGCGCCAGCAGTTCCTTGGCGTTGTGGAACAGGAACAGCGCGAAGTCGAAGATGCCGCCCGATACGCGCGCGCCGTCGACGGTGACGTGCTTTTCGTCCAGGTGCCAGCCGCGCGGGCGCACCACCAGCGTGGCCACCTTGTCGTTCAGCCGGTATTCCTTGCCGGCCTCGTTGCGGAACGACAGGGTGCGGCGGATGGCGGCCTTGAGGTTGAGCTGGCCCTGGATCTGGTTCGACCAGTTCGGGGTGTTGGAATCCTCGAAGTCGGTCATGTAGCTGTCGGCGCCGGAGTTGAGCGCGTTGATGATCATCTTGCGCTCGACCGGCCCGGTGATCTCGACGCGGCGCAGCGCCAGGTCGGCCGGCACCGGCGCGATGCGCCAGTCGCCGTCGCGCACGGCCTGGGTCTCGGGCAGGAAGTCGGGGCGGCGACCGGCGTCCAGCTCGGCCTGGCGGCGCACGCGCGCGGCCAGCAGCTCCTGGCGGCGCGCCTCGAAGCGGCGGTGCAGCATGGCGACGAAGGCCAGCGCCTCCGGCGTGAGGATCTCGGCGAACTCGGGGGTGATCTCGGCGGTGATGGCGATGCCGGGGGGCAGTGTCATGGTGGTCTCCTGGATGGCGGCGACGCGCCGCAAAGGCGCGCATCGCTCGAAATGTTAGAGCCTGTTCACGATCTTTTCGCGACGGCGGCTGGCGCATGGCGATCGCATGCGACATTCACTGCGGCTGCCGACGCCGGGAGATACGGCGTCGGCGCTCCCTCTCATGGCGGGAACAGGTGGCGGGCCGATCCATGCGACGGACGCGGGATATGCCGTCGGATCGGCTGCCACATCGGGTACAGCCAGGAAGGCCATCCGCTGGACTGGATGCCTTCCACGCCCTGGGCGGCGCGGCCCGGCTTGCGGGTGGGCCGTGCCGCACCGCCTGGGGCGGTACTGCCTGGAACGACGAAGCGGAACGCTGGAGCGGCTGACAAAACCCTGTGAAGCGGTTCTGGCAAGAAGCGCGAACGCAGACAGTACGAGTAGTACGGCAAGTGTGCGCGACGCAGCCAGGAGGGTTTTGTTCGCCGCTCAGTGGAACTGTTCTTCCTCGGTCGATCCGGTCAACGCCGTAGTGCTCGACTGGCCGCGCTGGACGGTCTGCGTCACATCGTCGAAGTAGCCGGTGCCCACTTCGCGCTGGTGCTTCACCGCGGTGAAGCCGCGCTCGGCGGCGGCGAACTCGGCCTGTTGCAGTTCGACGAAGGCGGTCATGCCCTGGCGGGCATAGCCGTGGGCCAGGTTGAACATGCCGTAGTTGAGGGCGTGGAAGCCGGCCAGCGTAATGAACTGAAACTTGTAGCCCAGCGCACCCAGCTCCTTCTGGAAGCGCGCGATGGTGGCGTCGTCCAGGTTCTTCTTCCAGTTGAAGCTCGGCGAGCAGTTGTAGGCCAGCATCTTGCCGGGGAATCTGGCGTGGATCGCCTCGGCGAACTTGCGCGCGTATTCCAGATCGGGCTTGCCGGTCTCGCACCAGATCAGGTCGGCATACGGCGCGTAGGCCAGGCCGCGGCTGATCGCCTGCTCCAGGCCCGGCTTGGTGCGGTAGAAGCCCTCGGGCGTGCGCTCGCCGGTGCAGAACGGACGGTCGTTGGCGTCCACGTCGCTGGTCAGCAGGTCGGCGGCCTCGGCGTCGGTGCGCGCCACCAGGATGGTCGGCACGCCCAGCACGTCGGCGGCCAGCCGCGCGGCCACCAGCTTTTCCACCGCTTCGCGGGTCGGCACCAGCACCTTGCCGCCCATGTGGCCGCACTTCTTCACGCTGGCGAGCTGGTCCTCGAAGTGCACGCCGGCGGCGCCGGCCTCGATCATGCCCTTCATCAGCTCGAAGGCGTTGAGCACGCCGCCGAAGCCGGCCTCGGCATCGGCCACGATGGGGGCGTAGTAGTCGACGCTGTCGTCGCCCTCGGCGTGCGCGATCTGGTCGGCGCGCTGGAAGGTGTTGTTGATGCGGCGGACCACAGCCGGCACCGAGTTGGCCGGATACAGCGATTGATCCGGGTACATCTCGCCGGCGATATTGGCGTCGGCCGCCACCTGCCAGCCCGACAGGTAGATGGCCTTCAGCCCGGCCTTCACCTGCTGCATCGCCTGGTTGCCGGTCAGCGCGCCCAGCGCGTGCACATAGGGCTGCTCGTGCATCAGCGTCCACAGCTTCTCGGCGCCGCGCCGCGCCAGGGTGTGTTCGATTTGTAGTGTGCCGCGCAGTCTTTCAACATCCGCGGCGGTATAGGCGCGTTCTATGCCCTTCCAGCGCGGATTCTCGCGCCAGTCCCGTTCGATTTGTGCAATGCGTTCTTCCCGCGTCGTCATGGCTTTCTCCCGCAAAAAAGCTGGCCTTGAGGCCGTATTGGTCTGGGCGCGCAAGCTGCCCCTCGTGCACCGCAGCACAATGCGGCGTTGCACCATAACAATGTAGTTTCACCGTGATGACTACAAGTTGGGGAATGCACCTAGCAGAATGTTTGAGAGGCACGAACAAAACCCAGCGAAGCGGCCCTGGCAAAAAGCGCGAAACGCAGACAGCACGTGTAGTACGGCAAGTTCACGCGACGCCGCCGGGAGGGCCTTGTTCGCGGCGCCCGACTGGCCACGAACCGATCGGTGGCGGGGACGGGCGGCACAAGGCCACGATTTCCCCGCGAACAGTAGGGTCTTGAAATAAGGGACGGGGCGCCCATCTTGGGCACTGCAATCGATTTGTCACGGAGTGCCAGGGTAATGAGCGAACAGAACGAACTGAATCCACAACAAGAAAACCAGCAGGACGATCTCCAGCAGTTCGAAGACGCGGAAGCCGCGCAGGGCGAGCGCATGGACGCGCTGGCCGCCGAACTGGAGAAAGCCCGCCAGGATGTGCTGTATGCCAAGGCCGAGGGCGAGAACATCCGGCGCCGCGCCGCCGAGGAAGTGGACAAGGCCCGCCGCTTCGCCGTCGAGAAGTTCGCCCGCGAGTTGATGGCGGTGAAGGACGCGATGGAAATGGCGCTGCTGGATCAATCCGGCAACTTCGAAGCGCTGAAGATGGGCGTCGATCTCACCCATAAGGCGCTGGTGAGCGCGTTCGAGAAATTCGAGCTGACCGACATCGCGCCGCAGGCCGGCGACAAGCTCGACCCCAACCTGCACCAGGCGATCTCGGTGGAGCCGTCGTCACAGGAAGCGAACACCGTGGTGCGCGTGCTGCAAAAGGGCTACCTGCTCTCCGGCCGCGTGCTGCGTCCGGCGATGGTCATCGTCGCGGGCCCGCAGTAGACGCCACCGACAAAACCCTCCTGGCGGCGTCGCGTGGGGGCGCCGAGCTGAAACTTGCCGTACTACACGTACTGTCTGCGTTTCGTGCTCCTTGCCAGGATCGCTTCGCTGGGTTTTGTCGGCGGCGCCGACGATGTATTCAACGATGGATCGCCGCCGGGTTACCGCCACATGAAAGGCGACGCTTGAAAACCCGCACGACATCCCCACTTGCGCAACAAGGTTATTGAATTCAACGCCGCGATCGAGGTCGCGGCCCGGAACAAAGGATAGACAGACATGGCAAAAATCATCGGTATCGACCTGGGCACCACCAACAGCTGCGTGGCGGTGATCGAAAACGGTCAACCCAAGGTGATCGAAAACTCGGAAGGCACCCGCACCACCCCGTCGATCATCGCGTATCAGGACGACGGCGAGATCCTGGTCGGCGCCCCGGCCAAGCGCCAGGCGGTGACCAACCCGCGCAACACCCTGTACGCCGTCAAGCGCCTGATCGGCCGCAAGTTCCAGGAAAAGGAAGTGCAGAAGGACATCGACCTGATGCCCTACAGCATCGTCAAGGCCGACAACGGCGACGCCTGGGTGGAAGTGCGCGGCGACAAGAAGGCCCCGCCGCAGATCAGCGCCGAAGTGCTGCGCAAGATGAAGAAGACCGCCGAGGACTACCTGGGCGAGGAAGTCACCGAAGCCGTCATCACCGTGCCGGCCTACTTCAACGACAGCCAGCGCCAGGCCACCAAGGACGCCGGCCGCATCGCCGGCCTGGAAGTGAAGCGCATCATCAACGAGCCGACCGCCGCCGCGCTGGCCTTCGGCATGGACAAGAGCGAGAAGGGCGACCGCAAGGTGGCGGTGTATGACCTGGGCGGCGGCACCTTCGACATCTCGATCATCGAGATCGCCGACGTCGATGGCGACAAGCAGTTCGAAGTGCTGGCCACCAACGGCGACACCTTCCTGGGCGGCGAGGACTTCGACCAGCGCCTGATCGACTACATCATCGGCGAGTTCCAGAAGGAGCAGGGCATCGACCTGAAGAAGGACGTGATGGCGCTGCAACGCCTGAAGGAAGCCGCCGAGAAGGCCAAGATCGAGCTGTCCAGCGCCGCGCAGACCGAAGTCAACCTGCCGTACATCACCATGGACGCCACCGGTCCCAAGCACCTGGTGCTGAAGATCACCCGCGCCAAGTTCGAATCGCTGGTCGACGAGCTGATCGAGCGCTCGATCGAGCCGTGCCGCATCGCGCTGAAGGATGCCGGCCTGAAGGCTTCCGACATCGACGACGTGATCCTGGTCGGCGGCCAGACCCGCATGCCCAAGGTGCAGGACAAGGTGAAGGAGTTCTTCGGCAAGGAACCGCGCCGCGACGTGAACCCGGACGAAGCCGTGGCCGTCGGCGCCGCGATCCAGGGCGCCGTGCTGGGCGGCGACCGCAAGGACGTGCTGCTGCTGGACGTCACCCCGCTGAGCCTGGGCATCGAAACCCTGGGCGGCGTGCTGACCAAGCTGATCAACAAGAACACCACCATTCCGACCAAGGCGTCGCAGGTGTTCTCCACCGCCGACGACAACCAGAACGCGGTGACCATCCACGTGCTGCAGGGCGAGCGCGAGAAGGCGTCCGCCAACAAGAGCCTGGGCCAGTTCAACCTGACCGACATCCCGCCGGCGCCGCGCGGCGTGCCGCAGATCGAAGTCACCTTCGACATCGACGCCAACGGCATCCTGCACGTGTCGGCCAAGGACAAGGCCACCGGCAAGGAAAACAAGATCAAGATCCAGGCTTCCTCGGGCTTGAGCGAGGAAGAGATCCAGCAGATGGTGCGCGACGCCGAGCTGAACGCCGAAGAGGACAAAAAGCTGCACGATCTGGTCAGCGCCCGTAACCAGGGCGACGCCATGATCCACTCGGTGAAGAAGTCGCTGACCGAGTTCGGCGACAAGATCGCCGCCGACGAAAAGGCCGCGATCGAAACCGCGATCAAGGAACTGGAAGAAGTGGTGAAGGGCGACGACAAGGACGCCATCGAAGCCAAGACCAACGCGCTGATGCAGGCCAGCCACAAGCTCGCCGAACAGATGTACGGCCAGCAGGGCGGCGCCGAAGCGGGCGCGGCCGGCGCGGCCGGCGGCGAAGCCGGCCAGGGCGAGGACGGCAACGTGGTCGATGCCGAGTTCACCGAGGTGAAGGACAACAAGTAATTCGGGAAGGGGGAAGGGCGAAGAGGGAAGGGTGTGCGGCGCAACCATCGCGATCTGAAAGCCTGGCAACGGGCGATGGATCTGGTGGAGTGTGTCTACACGGCCACCCTCGCTTTCCCCCAGAACGAGCAGTACGGCCTCATTTCACAATTGCGGCGGGCATCGGTATCGGTGCCCGCCAATATTGCTGAAGGCTTCGCCCGAAATGGCAGCAGGGAATTGCTTCATTTCCTGGGAATCGCGGCCGGATCGCTGTCGGAATTGGACACGCTGATCGAATTGGCCATCAGATTGAATTACCTAAGCGATCAAGAGGAACTGGGCGGTTTGGTGGACGAAGTATCCGGATTGGTCATGGGGCTTGCGGCGTCCATTCGACGCAAGCTTTGACCCTTCCCCCTTCCCCCTTCCCCCTTCTCAGCCCATGAGCAAAAAAGATTTTTACGATGTGCTGGGCGTCAACCGCGACGCCAGCGACGACGACATCAAGAAGGCCTATCGCAAGCTGGCGATGAAGTACCACCCGGACCGCAATCCGGACAGCAAGGAGGCCGAGGAAAAGTTCAAGGAGGCCAAGGAGGCCTACGAGATCCTTTCCGACGCGCAGAAGCGCGCCGCCTACGACCAGTACGGCCACGCCGGGGTGGACCCGCAGGCCGGGATGGGCGGCGGGGGCGGCTTTGGTGCCGGTGGCTTCGCCGATGCGTTCTCCGACATCTTCGGCGACATCTTCGGCGGTGGCCGGGGCGGCGGTGGCGGGCGTTCCAACGTCTACCGCGGCGCCGACCTGCGCTACAACATGGAGATCACGCTGGAAGAGGCCGCGCGCGGCGTCGAGAAGCAGATCAAGATCCCCTCGCACGAGGAATGCGACACCTGCCACGGCAGCGGCGCCAAGCCCGGCACCGAGGCCAAGACCTGCCACACCTGCAACGGCCACGGCCAAGTGCGCGTGTCGCAAGGCTTCTTCAGCATCCAGCAGACCTGCCCCACCTGCCACGGCAGCGGCAAGTACATCCCCGATCCCTGCCGCACCTGCCATGGCACCGGCCGGGTGCAGACCACCAAGACCCTGGCGGTGAAGATCCCCGCCGGCGTGGACGAAGGCGACCGCATCCGCCTGTCCGGCGAAGGCGAGCCGGGCGTCAACGGCGGGCCTCCGGGCGACCTGTTCGTGGTGGTCCACCTCAAGCCGCACGGCGTGTTCGAGCGCGAAGGCAACGACCTGCACTGCGAGATGCCCATCGGCATCGGCACCGCCGCGCTCGGCGGCGAGATCGAGATCCCCACGCTGGAAGGCAAGGCGCGCATCAGCATCCCCGCCGGTACCCAGACCGGCCAGGTGTTCCGCCTGCGCGGCAAGGGCATCAAGGGCGTGCGCACCTCGATCACCGGCGACCTGATGTGCCACGTGGTGGTGGAAACCCCGGTCAACCTCACCAGCCGGCAGAAGGAACTGCTGAAGGAGTTCGAGGAGATCAGCCAGGGCGACGCCGAAAAGCACAACCCGCGCGCCAAGTCGTTCATGGATAAAGTGAAGGCGTTCTTTTCCTGAGCGGCGCGTTGCGCAACACAAAACCCCGGCCATGGCCGGGGTTTTGTTTTGTGGACGTCGACGAACCGCGGTGTGGCCAGGGGAACGCTTGCCGCGCCCGGCCCGTTGGATCACCCGAACCGATACACATCCATCGCCAGCACCCGCTCGGTCACCTCGTCGTGCAGCCGGACGACCGGCTCGCCGTCGGCGGCGCCCAGGGCCACGAACAGCGGCAGCAGGTGCTCCTCGCTGGGGTGCGCGCGCGCGGCGTGCGGCGCCTGTTGGCGATAGTCGAGCAGGGCGTCCAGCTCGCCGTGGTCCAGCCGCTGGTGCATCCATGCCTGGAACGGCGCCACATAGGCGGGCGATACCGGCTCGGCGCCGAACACGTCGTGCAGGTTGTGCGTCATGCTGCCGCTGCCGACGATCAGCACCCCGCTATCGCGCAGGCTGCGCAGCGCCTGGCCCAGGCGGTAATGCCAGGCGGGGCCCTGGCGCATGTCCAGCGCCAGTTGCACCACCGGCACGTCGGCGTCGGGATACATCACCCGCAGCGGCACCCAGGCGCCGTGGTCCAGGCCGCGGGTGAGGTCCACGCGCGGCGAGAAGCCCTGCGCGCCCAACAGTTCGAACACCTCGCGCGCCAGCGCCGGATCGCCCGGCGCGGGGTATTGCAGCGTATAGAGCACCGGCGGAAAGCCGCCGAAGTCGTGGATGGTGTCGGGCTGCGCCACCGCGCCGACCGCGCCGCCGCTGGCGTGCCAGTGGGCCGACACCATCAGCACCGCGCGCGGGCGCGGCAGGTCGCGGCCGATGGCGGCCCAGACCTTGCCGGCGTTGCCGGCGTCCAGCGCCAGCATCGGCGAGCCGTGCGACACGAAGAAGGTGGGAAGGCGGGACATGGCGGCACTCCGGAAATCGTCGGGTGAGGGGATGTCCCGGAGTGTGCCACCGTCAATTGAAGGGATAAATCAGCTCTGATGGGATGATTTGTCCTGTTTATCGCATCAGTGCCGGTGGCTGCGGGCCGCGTTGCCCCGCGCCACGACCAGACTTGCGCTGTCACCCCGGGCCGGTTTCGCCCCGGGGTGACCGGACTGCCGCGCTCCGGCAACCCGGCCCGCCAGGGTCACAGATTGCACGGCGACGCCAGCCCGCGCGACGGCACGGTGTCGCGGAACGGCACCTTCGCCCCGCGCAGCGCCTTCACCTGCGCATCGACCTGGGCGGGGGTCAGCACCTCGTCCTTCACGTGCAGCACCCAGTCGACCTCCTGCTGGTATTCGCGTCGCGTGGCGCCGAGCGACGCCAGATTGGTGAACCACAGGTTGAAGTTGATCGACATCGGCACCTCGGGGTAGTAGTCGCCGCCGTGGCGGGCGAACGGCTTGCCATCGAGGAAGTAGTTCACCTGCCCCTTGGCGATGTTCAGCACCAGCGTGTGCCAGCCTTCCTGGCTGCCGGCCAGCCGGTCGTACTGGTTGTCCTTCCAGAAATTGGGCGCCGGGATGAAGGTTTCCCAGGTGGTGGCGTAGAAGTACGGCCCGCTGGCGCCCCAGCCGCCGTTGGGCAGGTATTCGAAATCGGCCTCGCTGTAGTCCGGGTCCTTGGGCGCCTTCAACGGGCTGATCAGGTAGAAGGTCTCGACGATGGCGTCGCCGTCGGGGCCGCTGACCGGCGCGTCGCGGAAGCGCACCCGCGCGGCGTAGGTGCCTTCCAGGTACTTGCGGGCGTGGCACAGCTGCGCCTGGCGCGAGCCCTTGGCGCTGCCGTCGGTGGCGGCGCGCAGTTGCAGCAGGCGGTTGTTCTTGTCGGCCGGATCGGCGATCACCCGCACCCCGTCGGCCCACCATTGGGCGCCTTCCACGCCGGGCCAGCCGGCGCTGGTGCGCACGGTCCAGCCCTTGGCCGCCAGCGCCTGGCGGTCGGTGTACTGGAAATCGTCGAAGAACAGCGCTTGGGCCTGCGCCAGCGGGGCGAGGGTGGCGAGGCAAAGCAGAGTGGACAACGCACGCATGGGGTTCCTCCTTGGAAGGGGTAGGCGGACCTGGGCGGAGCCGGCATGCGTCGGCGGCGAGCGGGCCGCTTCGATTGGTTTCTTGGGGTTTCATGGGCGCCGACGCGGATGAAGCATCGCGATCCGGCGCGGGCGGATCCGCCTGGGGCGGACGTAGGGGTTATAGCGCGCGGGCGCCGGGCACGCCATGCACCGGGCGCATGGCCGTCCGCCCTATAATGCATGACCATTCGTTGACGGATGTTCTATGGAAAACGGCATGCACAACATGTTCCTGCCCGGGCTGGACGAGCCGGACTGGAAGGAACACCGCCAGGAAGCGCGCTTCCTGGTGAACTGGCGCGTCGCCATCGTCTACGAGGAACGCGAGCAGCGGCTGTCGTTCCGCGGGCGGGCGTTCGACATCTCGCACGGCGGCTTCAGCCTGCATTCCGACTTCAGCCTGCCGATGTCCGACAAGGTGACGGTGCTGATCTCGATCCCCGCCACCCATGCCGGCCAACGTCCCAAGGTGGTCGAGGTGAAGAGCCGGGTGGTCTACACCGTGCTGTCCAACGAATTCGGCCTGTTCCGCACCGGCGTGCAGTTCGTCGAATTCAAGGGCGACGGCCGCGAGTCGCTGGATTTCCATCTGTCTTATCGCAATCCCGCCCCCCAGCGCACCCGCCAGGAATAAAGCGGCTGACAAAGCCCAGCGCAGCGGTTCTGGCGGCGTCGCGTTCGCTTGCCGTACTACTCGTACTGTCTGCGCGCTCGCTCCTTGCCAGAACCACTGCGCTGGGCTTTGTTGCTGTGGCTGGCAAACCCTTCCGGCGTCGTCGCGTGGGGTGGCCGAGCCGAACTTGCCCGCTTCCCCCGCGCCGGCCGTCTTCAGGCCGCCGCCAGGCGCGGCCGGCGCACCAGCAGCGCCGCCGCGGCGCCCAGCGCCAGCGTCAGGCCGAGCGCGATGCCCGCCACCGCGTACCAGCCCAGCGCCTGATACACCCAGCCGGCCAGCCCGGCCGCGGCGGCCACCACGCTGAAGGTCAGCAACTCGTTGGCCGATTGCAGCCGCGCCCGGGCGGCGGGCGGGCTTTGCGCGATCAGCGTGCTGCCGCCCATGTACATCAGGTTCCAGCCCAGCCCCACCAGCAGCAACGACGCATGGAAGTGGTTCAGCGTCAGCCCGCCCAGCGCCAGCGCGCACGCCGCCAGGTTGAGCACGCCGCCGGCCCACGCCACCCGCCCGGCGCCGAAGCGCGCGATCAGCCGCCCGGTGACCAGCGACGGCGCGAACATCCCCAGCATGTGCCACTGGATCACGCTGGCCGCGTGCAGCGGGGTGAAGCCGCAGCCGGCGATGGCCAGCGGGCTGGCCACCATCATGAACATCATCAGCCCGTAGCCTCCGGCGCAACCGAGCATGCCGCCGAGCGCGCGCGGCGTGGCCAGCACCTCGCGCCACGGCGTGCGCTCGGCGGGTGCCACCAGCGGCGGCGGCGCGGGCAGGCGCGCCAGGGCCAGCGGCAGCAAGGCCAGCAGCGCCATCGACGCCATGCCGAGAAAACTGCCGGCGTACAGCACGTGCGGCACCCGGTCCACCGCGTAGCCGCCCAGCAGCGGGCCGGCGAACGCGGCCAGGATGCCGCCGCTCAGCACCCACGCCATCGCCGAGCCCTTGTGCGCATCGGGCGCGCCCTCGGCCGCCGCGTAGCGGTAGTACAGCGCCGTCGCCTGGTAAAAGCCCTGGAACGGCGCCGCCAGGCAGAACAGCGCGAACGATTGCAGGTACAGCGCGGTCACGCACACCAGGCCGCCCGCCATGCCGAGCACCGCCCCCAGCGCGAACACCCGCCGGTAGCTCGGGGCCTGTTCACGCTCTTTTCGCGGCAGCGTTCGGGGCAGTGCCGGTGTGCGGCAAGGCGCAGGACGCGCTGCGGTATGAATACCGTGAGCGGCGTGCAACGCGGTAGCGCGCCGGTAATGCCCCGAACCCTGCGGGCCGGGCCGGAAAAAGGTCATCCACTGCGTTGTGCTCCTTGGAAATAACCGGTTATTGCCTGCGTCGCACGCCTTGTGCCTGACCTTTTTCCGGCCCGGCGCTGCCGCGAAAAGAGCGTGAACAGGCCCTGGGCGCGCCAGCAGGCGCGGCACCACCAGCGTGGCCAGCGCGGTGCTCAGCGTGATCAGCAGGTAGGGCAGGGTGGCCAGGCTGCTCCACGGCGCCAGCCGCGCGCCGACCAGACCGCTGAACGAGATGCCGGTCGCCGTGGCCGCCATGTAGCAGAACTGGCATAGTCCGAGCAGCCAGGCGTTTTGTCTGGCAAAGGCTGGCTTCATGTTTATTTGTCCTATGACGTATTTGTAGATTTGGATGGTACAAAGAACGATTCTTGACTGCAAGGGCCGTGGCGCGGACGACATCTTCGTCCACGTGCGCGAGCTGATCGAAGACGGCACGCTGGGCCAGGGCGAAGCGTTGCCGCCGATCCGCGCGCTGGCGCAGGCGCTGGCGGTCAACCGCAACACCGTCGCCGCCGCCTACCGCAAGCTGATCGCCGCCGGCCTGGCCGAAGCGGCCGGGCGCGCCGGCACCCGCGTCGCCCCGCGCACCCGGCTGGGCATGCCGCTGGGCGTGCACGCCTTCACCTCGGCGCCGGGCATGCTGGAACTGGCGTCGGGCAACCCCGACCCGGCGTTGCTGCCCGACTACGCGCCGTACCTGGCGGCGTTGCCGGCGGAGCCGCCCGCCCTGTACGGCCAGCCCTGCTATCTGGCCGACCTCCAGGCGTGGGGCCGCGACTGGTGGCTGCGCCAGGGCCGTATCGGCGCCGAGGTGGCCGAGCCGCTGCTGACGCATGGCGCGCTGGACGGCATCGAGCGCGTGCTGGCGGCATGGCTGGCGCCGGGCGACACCGTGCTGGTCGAGGAGCCGTGCTTTCCCGGCTCGCTGGCGCTGCTGCGGCAGATGGGCGTGACCCTGATCGGCGTGCCGCTCGACGGCGATGGCATGCTGCCGGACGCGCTGGCGGCGGCGCTGGCGCGCAAGCCCAAGGCGCTGTTGTGGACACCGTATTCGCACAATCCCACCGGGGTGAACACCACGCCCGAGCGCGCCGCCGCGCTGCGCGCCGTGGTCGATGCCCATCCCGAACTGTTGCTGATCGAGGACGACCACTTCGCCGCCTTCACCGACGCCGCCACGCCGTCGCTGGTCTCGCCGGGCCGCGCGCGCTGGGCGGCGGTGCGTTCGCTGTCCAAGTGGCTGGGGCCGGATCTGCGGCTGGCCTTCCTCACTGGCGACCTCACCACGCTGACCCGGGTGCAGCGCCGCCAGTACGTCGGCCCGCGCTGGCCCAGCTTTTTGCTGCAACGGCTGGCGCTGGCGCTGCTGCGCGCGCCGGAGACCGAAACACTGCGTCGCCGCGCCGCCGCCTGCTACGCCGAGCGTCATGTCGCGCTGACCGACGCCCTGCGGCGGCGCGGGCTGGCGGCGCAGGCTGGCGAGGGGCTGAACGTGTGGCTGCCGCTGGCCGACGACGCGGTGGTGGCGCAGGCGCTGGCGGCGCGCGGCTACCTGGTGCGCGCGGGCGACGCCTTCCGCGTCACGCGGCGGCTGTCGGCGCTGCGCGTCAGCTGCGCTGCGCTGCCGGCCGAACGCGCCGACGAGCTGGCCGGCGCCATCGCCGACTGCCTGGGCGGGCTGGGGGCGGCCGCGTGAGCCGCGACACCGCGCGCGACGCGTCGCAACGCACGCCGCTGCGCTATCGGCTGTCGTTCCGCCAGCTGCTGCTGGTGGCGTTCCTGCTGGTGGGCGCCGTGCTGTCGGCCAGCTCGCTGTACGTGCTGGTGACGCTGGAACGGCTGGCCGCGCACAGCCGCGAATCGGCGCGCGAGGCGGTGCGGCTGACCGAGGCCGCCGAGCGCCTGGGCGAGCGCACCCTGACCATGGAACGCAGCGCCCGCCAGTTCCTGGTGCTGGACGACCCGGTGTTCCTGCAACGCTTCCTCGACGCCTGGAAAGAGGCGCGGGTGGCGCTCGACACCCTGGCCGGCGTGCTGCCCGAGGCGTCCGCCAGCGATTTCGACGCCTGGCAGCGCCACGGCGAGGGCGCGCGGCAACTGCTGGAGGCCGGCAAGCCCCGGCGCGGCGGCGAGGCCGCGCTGTTCGCGCACTTCGCCCAGTTGCGCGACGTGAACGAGCGGCTGGCGCTGACCGCCAAGCGCCGCGTCGAGCGCGGCAACGACGCGCTGATCGCCGAACTGGAACGCCAGCGCGGCCTGCTCGGCGCGCAGGTGGCCGCCGCCGCGGTGCTGGCGGTGCTGCTGGCGCTGTGTTTCGGCCTGTGGCTGACCCGGCCGCTGGCGCGGCTGGAACGCGCCATCGCGCGCCTGGGCGAGGGCCGCTTCGACCAGGAGATCGCCGTGCGCGGCCCGGAAGACCTGCGCCGCGTCGCCGCGCAGCTCGACTGGCTGCGGCGCCGGCTGGCCGCGCTGGAGGCCGACAAGGCGCGCTTCCTGCGGCATGTCTCGCACGAACTGAAGACCCCGCTGGCATCGCTGCGCGAAGGCGTGGCGTTGCTGGACGACGAAGTGCCCGGCCCGCTGGCGCCGGCGCAGCACGAAGTGGTCGGCATCCTCAGGCAGAATGTCGCCGCCTTGCAGACCCAGATCGAGGACCTGCTGCGCTACAACGCCGCCGTGTTCGACGCCGGCCGTGCCGTTCATGCCCGACTGGCGTTGCAACCGGCGATCGCCGCCGCCGTCGAATCCCAGCGCCTGCAATGGCAGGCGCACGGCCTGAGCGTGACGGTCGAGGGCGACGACGCAACCCTGCTGGCCGACGCCGACCAGCTCGGCGCCGTGTTCGGCAACCTGCTGTCCAACGCCATCCGCTTCAGCCCGCAAGGCGGGCGCATCCGCTTCGGGGTGAGCGCGCGGCCGGGCGCGGTGTGGATCGACTGCCGCGACGACGGCCCCGGCGTGGCGTCCGACGACGCTGCGCGCATCTTCGAACCGTTCTACCAGGGGCGCCGCCAGCCGCCGGGTGCCCGCCATGGCAGCGGCATCGGGCTGTCCATCGTCCACGAATACATCGCCGCCCTGGGCGGCACCATCGCGCTGCTGCCGAGTGAACGCGGCGCGCATTTCAGGATCGAATTGCCGCTATGAAACGTCTTGCCGTGATCCTCGCCCCGCTGTGGCTGGCCGCCTGCGTCACACCGCCGCCGCCCCCGCCGCAACCCGCCCCCGAACCGACGCCCACGCCCGAGCCGGTGGTCTACGTGGAGCACCTGCCCAGCGAAGTGGACGCCGTGCTGGCCTATGGCGCGCGGGTGCGCAACCTCACCGCCGCCGAGCTGGCGCGCGAACTGGCCGCGCTGGCCGGCGAGCCGTCCGGCCCCGACACCACCCTCAAGCGCGCGCTGGTGCTGTCGCGCATGCACGGCAACGGCGAGCTGGCACGCGCCATCGGCCTGCTGGACGCGCTCGGCAAATCCACCGAAGAGGTCGCCGCGCCGTTCAAGCCGCTGGCCGCCGTGTTGCAGGCGCAGTTCAACGAGCGCCGCAAGCTGGAGGACCAGGCCGACCGGCTGGCGCAGCAGGTCAAGGACGAGCAGCGCCGCGCCGACGAGGCCAACGCCAAGGTCGAGGCGTTGAAGAAAATCGAAAGCACGCTGCCGGCACGGCCCAGCGCGCCCGCCACCAAGTGAGCCCCATGGCCGATACCGCCCCGCACCTGCTGCTGATCGACGACGACGCCGACATCCTGCGCCTGCTCACCATCCGCCTGACCGCCGCCGGCTACCGCGTCACCACCGCCGACAGCGGCCAGGCCGCGCTCAACCGGCTGGACATCGAGCGCCCGGCGCTGGTGGTCAGCGACGTGCGCCTGCCCGACCGCGACGGCCTGGCGCTGTTCGACGAGATCCGCGCCCGCCACCCGGCGCTGCCGGTGATCCTGCTGACCGCGCACGGCACCATTCCCGACGCGGTGGAGGCCACCTCGCGCGGCGCCTTCGCCTACCTGACCAAGCCGTTCGACGGCCGCATGCTGCTGGACAAGATCGCCCAGGCGCTGGCGCTGACCGCGCCCAGCCCCGCCGAAACCCCGCGCGGCGAGGAATGGCGCGAGGGCCTGATCAGCCGCAGCCAGCGCATGGCCGAGCTGCTGGCCGAGGCCAAGCTGGTGGCGGTGACCGACGCCAGCATCCTGATCCGTGGCGAGAGCGGCAGCGGCAAGGAAGTGCTGGCGCGCGCCATCCACCGCGCCAGCCCGCGCGCCGGCGCGCCGTTCATCGCGGTGAACTGCGGCGCCATCCCCGAGCAGTTGCTGGAAAGCGAGCTGTTCGGCCACGTGAAGGGCGCCTTCACCGGCGCTGTGGCCAACCATCGCGGCCTGTTCCAGGCCGCCAACGGCGGCACGCTGTTCCTCGACGAGATCGGCGACATGCCGCTGGCGTTGCAGGTGAAGCTGCTGCGCGTGTTGCAGGAGCGCGCGGTGCGCCCGGTGGGCGCGGCCGAGGCGGTGGCCATCGACGTGCGCATCCTGTCCGCCACCCACCGCGACCTGGACGCGGCGATGGCCGAGCACCAGTTCCGCGAGGATCTCTATTACCGGCTCAACGTGGTGACGCTGGCGCTGCCCACGCTGACCGAGCGGCGCGAGGACATCCCGCTGCTGGCCAATCACTTCCTGGCGACCGTCTCCGAGAAATACGGCCGCCGCGTCAACGGCTTCGCCCCCGACGCCCTGGAGGCGCTGTCCACCGCGCCGTGGCCCGGCAACGTGCGCCAGCTGTACAACGTGGTCGAGCAGGTGTGCGCGCTGTCCACCGCGCCGCTGGTGCCGCTGGCGCTGGTGCAGCGCGCGCTGCGCGCCCCCGGCATCGAGGTGCTGAGCCTGGCCGAGGCGCGCCAGCGCTTCGAGCGCGACTACCTGGTCAAGCTGCTCAAGCTCACCGGCGGCAACGTGGCCGACGCCGCGCGGCTGGCCGAGCGTAACCGCACCGAGTTCTACCGCCTGCTGCAAAAGCACGGCCTCACCCCCGAGCTGTTCCGCGCCGACGAGCCGCCTGTTGCCGATGGGCGACAGGAATAATCCTTTAGTAATCATCGGTTTGTAGGGTATGCCACCCCTGCTGTCGCCCTGCGGCGACAACAGCGGGTGGCGGCCTGCGCCGGCTTGCGGCACCGCTCTGCGCAATGCTTTGATTTCGCTGGGTTTTCCGTGGGTGGCACGGGCCTTGCTGTACCGAAGCCCAACAAGGCTTTCCGCCTTGTCGTGCAAGATCCGCGCTTCCCCCGGCGCGTCATCCAAGGAGATACCCATGACCTTCCGTACCCTGCTTGCCCGCACCTTCGCCGCCGCCGCCCTGTCCACCGCCGCCATCGCCCCGCTGCACGCCGCCGACGACGCCGACACCACCGGCGCCGTCAGTGCCTACGTGGACGACGCCACCATCACCACCAAGGTGAAAGCCGCGCTGATGAAGGACAAGCAGCTTTCCGCGCTCGACGTGAAGGTCACCACCGAGAAGGGCGTGGTGATGCTGTCCGGCACCGTGGAAACCCCCGACGCCGGCGTGCGCGCCATCGAGATCGCCGCCTCGGTGGAAGGCGTGAAGGACGTGAAGAGCGCGCTGACGGTCAAGGCCGCCTGAGCCCCGGGGCGAATCGCCCTGACGCCCGGCCGGAGCGCATTCCGGCCCCTTCGATTGGATTGCAACACCCTGCTTGGGCGGCCCTGGTGCCGCCCCTTTTTGCGTCCTGACGTTCTGCTTGCGCTGGTGGATAATCCCGGCTCGGCCGGGCCCCGGCGTATGGATGGCAGGAAAGCATGAAACGGATCGCGAGCGGCATCGGCCTGTGGCTGGCATTGATGGCGGGCACCGACGCCGCCGGCATCGATTGCGCGGCGGCGCGCACGGTGGTGGACAGCACCATCTGCGCCCGGCCCGAACTGCGCCTGATGGATCGCGACGTCGCCGGGCTGTACCGCCAATTGCAGCGCGAACCCACGGTGGACGGCGTGGCGCTGCGGCAGGCGCAGCGACGCTGGCTGACGCAACGCGACGCCTGCGGCGCCGAGGCGGATTGCCTGCTGCAACGCCATGTGGAGCGGAGCGCGGCGCTGGATCTCCAACTGCACGTGGCGCGCGCCTATCAGCCGGATGGCGTGGACCGGGCCGCGATGCGCCAGTTGCGCGACGCCGTGGCCGCCGCGATGGCGCGCGACGAGGAGTTCCCGCTGGAAACCGCTTTGGCCGCGTTCGCCTTGCCGCCCGAGCGCGTCACCCGCTTCCGCAACGTGCGGCCGCCCGACGCGCCGGAGGACGCCGACGCGCGCTTCCCGAGCGAGCGTCCGGCCGGCGTCACCCCGGACGAGTGGCGCGCGTTGCGGGCATCGCAGGTGGAAGGCGGCGGCGAATCCGGCAACGCGGGCTATGAACTGATCGACCTGGACGGCGATGGCGACCGCGATCTGCTGATCGACAGTTACCAGGGCGGCACCGGCCTGTGGAGTTACGCCATCGCCCTGGAACGGCGCGGCGGTCGTTTCGTGGCCCCGGCGCGCGCCAGACCGGCGGCGGGCGAGGCCGGCGACGAATCGCTTTACGCGATCAACGGCCGCGGCGGCAACCAGCAGGCGACCTGGGTCCGCCTGCAAGGCCGCGTCTACACCGCGCTGCGCGACAGCGTGTACGGCAGCGACCGGCTCTACCTGCTGCGGCCGCTGCGCACCCTGGCGCTGGTGCCGCGCCTGACCGTCGACTATCGCTACCATTTCACCGTGCCCCGCCAGCAGCGGCCGGAAGCCGGCCAGCCGCCGTACCAGCTGGACGAGCAGCGACTGGCCGCGCTGAACCAGGCGGTGGCCGACCCGGACGCCTTCCACGCCGGGCCGCCCGCCGACGGGCCGCTCTGCCCGATCCCGCCCGGCACCCCGGAGGAGAACCAGGCCGACTGGTACGGCTTCGGCCCCGGCCACTACAGCTTCGAGATCGTCGCCGACCTGCCGGTCTGGCTGGACGGCGCATGCCACGTCGGGCAACTGATCGACTGGTTCGGGCAGTACGATCGCACTCACGGCCTGAGCGCCCAGTTGCAGATCAAGAAGCCGGGAAGCCCCGGCCCGGAAACCCTCTACGAACTGAGCGCGCGCCGCAGCGCCATCCGCGTCGGCGCGGAACTGGCGGTGTATCCGCCCTGAGATCGGCGGGTGCGGTGGGAGGCAGTCAAACCATCCTTCCGGCTTGTGCAGCCCTAGCGCTTCCCCTTTTAATTCTTTCTGCATTCTTGCAACGTTGGGTAACATGCGCGCCACGCCCATGAGGGTGGGTTGCACGTGGGAAACGGGAACAAATGAAACGGACAGTGGCCGGCATCGGCCTATGGTTGGTCGGTGGACTGGTGTGGGCGGGGAGCGGCGATGGCGCCGGGATCGGTTGCGACACCGCGCGCACGGGGGCGCGCAGTGCAGCGCGTACCCCGGTGGAGGCGGCGATCTGCGCCCGGCCCGAACTGCGCAAGCTGGACGAGCGCATTGCCGGTCGCTATCGGCAATTGCAGCGCGAGCCGAAGGTGGATGGCACGGCATTGCGGCGGGATCAGCAGCGCTGGCTGGCGCAGCGCGATGCTTGTGGCACCGCGGCAGACTGCCTGCGCGACCGCCTCGAGGAGCGGTTGGCCGAAGTGGCGGCGCAGGTGTGGCAGGTGCAGGCCTATCAGCCGGACCAGGTGGACGAGGCCGCGATGCACCAGTTGCGCGATGCGGTGGTCGCAGAAATGGAGCGCGACGCGGAGTTTCCGCTGGAAACGGCCCTCAAGTCGTTCGCGCTGCCTGCGCAGGAGGTCACGACTTTTCGCAACCAGCCGAGCGCTGAGGCGTCCGAGGCGGGCGCGGACGACAAGCTGCTGTTCCCGACCGAGCGCCCCGAAGGCGTGACACCGGCCGAGTGGGAGCTACTGCGGGAAGACTGGGTGGATGGCTGGGAAGGGGGAGATTACGCCTACAGCCTCATGGATCTGGATGGCGATGGCGACCGCGATCTGGTGGTCGATCACTACAGTCTCGATATCGGCTGGCGTTTCGTTTCCACCTGGACGCAGAGTAATCAGCGCTTTCTGCGCTCGTTCACGGCGTGGGATCCGGTCGGCAACACCGCATTCCCTCAGCTCTACATGATGGGAAGCGAGGACGGGCGCCAGCAGGGGACCTGGATACGGCTGCAAGGCCGGGTTTATGCGGCGTATCGCGACAGCCTGTATGGCGTGGACCAGATATACCTGTTACGTCCATTGCAACTGCTGGCCAAGGTGCCCCGGTTGACCATCGACTACCGTTACCGTTTTTCCGTCCCCCGCCGCCAGGTCCCCGACAACGGGCGGGAGGCATATCTGCTGGACGATGCGCGGCTGGCGGCATTGAACAAGGCGGTGACTCCGCTGGAGCAGATCCGTCGTCCGGCCGGCGGAAAACACGCGCAGGTGATCTGTCCGATTCCGCCCGAGACGTACGAGGGCTTGTACTACCAGTGGGAATCGATGGGAGTCCGGGCCAATGAGCAGGCTGTCGCCGATCTGGCCGTGTGGCAGGACGATACCTGCGAGATCGGGCAGTTGGTGGCTTCGTTCGCGGGCTACACGGCCAAGGATGGTCTGGCCGCCCGGTTGCGCGTCAGCTCCCCTGGCGGCATGGAACTGCCCAGCTATGTGGTGACCGCGCGCCGCGTCGCCACTGGCGTCACGGCCGAGCTGGCCTTGTACATGCTCTGGCAACGCTGAGCGCTGTGCATTGACGAGGCCCCGCCTCAACGCCTGACCGGCGCCTCGGAAAAGCGCGCCTCGCGGGCGTTGCGCTCGTCGCCGCGCCGCTCGGTCAGGATGCCGTACAGCTCGGGGCGGCGACCCTGCATCCAGCGGCGCCCGGAACACAGCGGTAGCAGCGTCAGATCCAGGTCGGCCACCACCAGCGCGTCGGCGGCGGCCCAGGTCTCGGCCAGGATGCGACCGTACGGGTCCAGCAGCATGGCGTTGCCGGTGCGCACCTCGTCGTCGTCCTGGCCGACGCCGTTGCTGAACAGCAGGAACATCCCGTTGTCGTGGGCGCGCGACGGCAGCCAGCGCAGCAGCCATTCGCGCCCGTTGGGGCCACGGAATTCCGCCTCGATGGCGGCCGGGTCCTCGGCGCGTCGTTGCCACCGTTCGAGCGGGATCGGCTTCATCGCGTGCGGGCTGCGCGAGTTCGTGCCGCCGGTCTGGTGCGGCGCCAGCAGCACCGACGCGCCCAGCAGCGCGGTGGCGCGCGCGTTCTCGATCAGGTTGTTGTCCCAGCAGATCAGCACCCCGGCGCGCACGCCCCACGGCGTGTCGAACACGGTGTAGCCGTCGCCGCTGTGGATGTGCTCGTGCTCGAACGCATGCAGCTTGCGGTGCGCGTGCACCTGGCCGTCGGGCATGCACACCGCGTAGGTGTTGTGCAGCCGACCGTCGTCGCCGCGCTCGATCAGGCCGGCGCCGATCAGCATGCCGTGTTGCCCCGCCAGCGCCCGCAGCGCCGTCACCGACGGGCCGTCCGGCACCGGCTCGGCCAGCGCCTCCAGTCCGGCGCGGTCCAGATTGCGCACGAACCAGTAGCCGGTGACGCACATTTCCGGGAACGCCAGCATCTGCACGCCCTGGGCGGCGGCCTCGGCGACGAAGTGGCGGATGCGCCCCAGGTTGTAGTCCTTGTCGCCGGGGCGGGCTTCGAACTGGACGGTGGCGGCGCGGATCGACGATGCGGTCATGGCGGGTTCCTCGGTGAGCGATGCGACGATTAAACCGCGTTCCAGGCGCGCTGGATAATGATGGATTTTCCGCTTGGTGATAACTTGGCGGAATGAACATCAAGCTCCTGCGCTCGTTCCTGGTCCTGGCCGACTGCCTGCACTACGGCGAAGCCGCGCAACGGTTGTGCCTGACCCAGCCGGCGCTGACCAAGCAGATCCGCCAACTGGAATCCGACCTGGGCGGCCCGCTGTTCGTGCGCGGGCGCCACGGCACCGCGCTCACCGGCCTGGGGCGTTACCTGCGCGACGAAGGCGGCGACCTGCTGCGCCGGAGCGAGGCGCTCACCAGCCGCGCGCGGCAGGCGGCGCGTGGCGAGGCCGGGCGACTGGCGATCGGCTTCGGCCTGTCGTCGATCGAACTGGCGCCGCGCTGGGTGGCGGCATTCCGTCGCCAGTACCCGCAGGTGGAGGTCAGCCTGGAGGACATGTCGTCCGCCGAGCAGGTGGCCCGACTGCTGGCGGGCACCTTGCAACTGGGCTTCGTGCGGTTGCCGGTGGCGCCGCCGCTGGCCTGCCGCGCGCTGCTGACCGACCAGCTGGCCCTGGCCACCGCCGACCCCGCACTGGCCTGCACCACGCCGGCCGCCGTGGCGGCTGCGCCGCTGATCGCGTTGCTGCCGCAGCGCGGCCCGGGCCTGGCGGGGCAGGTGGCGCAATGGTTCGCGGGGCACGGCCTGCACGCCGAGGCGGCGCAGCAGACCAGCGACATCCAGACCGTGCTGGCCTTGGTGGCGGCCGGCACCGGCGTGGCCATCGTGCCGCGCAGCGCCGCCCGCATCGCCCCGCCCGACGTGCGCCTGCTGCCGTTGCCGGGCGGGGAGTGCGGCTGGCAGGTGGGCATGGCGTGGCACCCTGGCCGCGACGAGCCGGCGCGCGACCGCTTTGTCGCGCTGGTCACGGCGGGTTGAGCGCCGCCGCGCGGGTCAGGCGTCCCGCAGACGACCGAGCAGTTCGTCCAGGCACTCGGCGACGGTGCGGTGGGCGGTGTCGATGACGATCCGCCCGCCATCCCACGCTTGATAGTCGCGCGCCTGCACCGCCTGCCAGTCGGGCAGGATCAGGCCGGGGATGTCGCCGATCCGCGCTTCCACCCGCCGCCGGTGCTCGTCCGGGTCGGAACAGACGATCTCGATATCCAGGTGCCGGGCGGCTGTGTCGAGCGACACCTTGCGCCAATGACGCCGGGTCAGCGGCCACGGATTGCAGCAATCGGCGACCACATCGACGCCGGCCGCCAGATTGTCGGCGGCGACACGCTGCGCCAGCGCATAACCCTCGCCTTGCACCGACAGGCCGGCCAGGTCGCGCAGCGCCTGTTCGATGGTATCGATACGCAGGTAGCACGCGCTGATGCGGCCGGCCAGCTGGCGCGCCAGCGTCGTTTTGCCGACGCCGGGCAGGCCGGCGAAGACGCAAAGCAGGGGTGGGGAGTCGGGCATCGTGGGGGCGCGGGGGCGGGAATGCCCCTCCAAAAGGACTGATATGCCACGAGGTTCCGCGCAGACGCAACGTTCTTTCTTAGGATCGAATCGTTTCGCGCGGCGCACCATCCGGTGCGCGCCTTCCAAATCCCCGGGAACCCCAATGAAAATCGGCATGCGAATGCGGCTGCTGGGCTTGCTCAGTGTGATCGTGCTGATCCTGACCACGCTGGTGGCGTGGTGCTACATCCAGAAGGCGAGGGCGCCGGTGCAGGACCTGACCAGCAACGTGATCCCCACCCTGGCCATCCTCAACCAGTTGAGCGCGGATTTCTCCGACAGCCGCCGCACCTTGCTGGTCCACCTGCTGGAGCAGGACGACACCAGGATGGCGGAGATCCAGGCCCAGTTCGAGCGCGAACAGGCCCGGCTGGTGCGGCTGATGGACGACTACGACCGGCTGCTGTTCGACGAGCAGGATCGCCGCTACGCCGCGGTGGCGCGCCGCGAGATGGCGGCCTACCACCTGCTGGCCCGCCAGGCATTCCAGGCCAGCAGCGAGCATCGCCGCCAGGACGCGCTGGACATGGTCAGCCGTATCACCGCGCCGCAGGCGCGCAAGGTGCTCGACCAGCTGGAGACCATGTCCAACTACTACGGCCAGCTGACCACCCAGGCCGACCGTTCCATCCACCACAGCTTCGCGGCGCTGCTCTCGGTGCTGAGCGGGCTGTGCGTCGCCACCGCGCTGGCGATGCTGGCGAGCAGCGAACTGGTGACCCGCTCGGTGACCGGCCCGCTGCACCGCCTGCGCGATTTCGTGGTGCACGTGGCGCACCATTACGAGTTCTCGCACCGCCTGCCCGCAGCCGGGCGCGACGAAGTGGCCGAGACCAGCCGGGCGTTCAATTCGCTGCTCGACATCCTCCAGGACAACCTGTGGCAACCGCCTCGGCACGACACCGCGGCGGCGGCGCCGCTGGAGGGCCCATCGTCGCCGGTACCGCTGCCCGCGCCCGGCGAGGCCGTGGCGGAGCGCGTCGCGGCGGAGGCCGGCCGGATGGACAGCGAAATGGCCGGCGCCACCCAGGAACTGGTGGCGCAGACCAACGCGGTATCGCGCAGCGCGGCCATCGCCGCCGCGCATGCCGGCGAAGCCAGCCGCGGTTTCGCCGGCTCGGCCGAGCGCCTGCGCCGGCTGGCCGGGCGCACCCTGGCCACCGCCGGCGAGATCGCCGGTTCGGCCGAGCAGATCCGGCGCGAAGTCGGCCATACCGCCGACGCGCTGTACCGCGCGGCCGACGCGTCCATCGACGAGGACATGCGGCGGCGCATCCGCCACCAGGGCCAGACCGTGGCCGATCAGGTGAACCGGCTGGCGACGGCGATCCACGAGCACGACACAGCCAGCGGCGAGATGGCGCGGGAGATCGAAAAGGCCGCGCAGTTGTCCGAGCAGATCGGCACCAACGCCTTGCGCGCCTGCGAGGCCAGCAACGAGCTGCACCGGCTGGCGCAACGCATGCGCAAGCTCCAGGACGGCGCCTCGCCGGCTTAGCGCCTCAGACCTCCGCCCATTGCCGCAGCAGGTTGTGATAGTGGCTGGTCAGCGCCACCACTTCCTCGCTGTCGCCGAGGCGGGTGCGCAATTGCTGGATGGTGCGATCCAGCTCGAACAGCGTGGCGCGGCGGCTGTCGTCGCGCACCATGCTCTGCACCCAGAAGAACGACGCCACCCGGGCGCCGCGCGTCACCGGCGCCACGCAATGCAGGCTGGACGACGGATACAGCACCAGATCGCCCGCCGGCAGCTTCACCTCGTGCTGGCCGTAGGTGTCGTCGATCAGCAGTTCGCCGCCGTCGTACTCGTCGGGCTCGGCCAGGAACAGCGTGCACGACAGGTCGGTGCGCAGCATGCCGCCGCCCGGCTGGGCGCGCACCGAGCCGTCCACATGGAAACCGTAGTGCTCGCCGCCCTCGTAGCGGTTGAACAGCGGCGGCACCGTGCGCAGCGGCAGCGCGGCGGGGAAGTACAGCGGATGCCGCGCCAGCGCCTCGACGATCACCTGGCCCCAGCGCTGTGCCAGCGGCGAGTTTTCCGCCAGTTGCCGGTTCTGCTTCACCACGGCGCCTTGCGGGCCGACCGTGCGCCGGCCGTCCACCCAGTCGGCGGCATCCAGCTCGGCGCGCAGCGCGCGCCATTGGTCGGGGGCGAGGACTTCGGGGATGTGCAGCAGCATGGGATGTGTTTTCCGGATGACCAATGACAACGCCGCCACGCGTCAACGGGGCGGCGGTGGGAGCCAACGAAAGATCGTGTGAGCACCCGAGCAAAGCGAGGCTCCCTCGCGGCGGCGAGGGCGGGGGGAGTGGAATCGAGCAGGCGCGAGCCGTTTCTGGCATACCAATGCCAATGAGCACCCGGCTTGGCCGGGGGCCCGATACGGCCCGATTCGCACTGTGGCAAAACGCACCTCCGAGGCTCGCGGTGGCGAGGGCGGGGGGAGTGAAATCGACCAAGAGAGCGCCGTGGCTGGCATACCGTTGTCGATGTGCCCCCGGCTTTGCCGGGGGCTTGATTCCAGGTCATCCCCACCCCTGGTTGCCGAGTGGTTTCGGCGCTTAAAAAATAAAGCTGGCCGTCAGGCGTGCCGAGCGCGGCGTGCCCGGCGTGTAACGATAACCGCTCTTGTTGATCGCGGCCACGTAGTCCTCGTCGAACAGGTTGTACACGTTCAGTTGCACGTCGAAGTTCTTGCTGACCGCATACGACGCCATGCCGTCGAACATCCAGTACGACTCGACGTACTTCGGCGTGCCCACCGCGCCGTCCTTGCCGCGCTGCAACTGGCCGACGTAACGGCCGCCGCCGCCCACGGTGAAGCCGTGGCCCAGGTTGTAGCTGGTCCAGGCGGTGAAGGCGTTCTTCGGCGTGTAGTTCAGGTCGTGGCTGTCGTCGTTGCCGACGTTGGCGCCGCTCAGCACCTTGGTGTCCATGATGGTGAAGCCGGCGCTGACACCCCAATTCTTGGTGATCTGGCCCACCGCGCCCAGCTCGATGCCCTGCACGCGCTTCTTGCCGGTCTGGTAGTACTGCAAGTCGACCGGGTCCTGTTCCACCTCGTTGCGCACCTCGGTGCGGTAGATGGCGGCGGTCAGCGACAGCTGCCGGTCCAGCAGATCCCACTTGGTGCCGATCTCGGCGGTGCGCGCCTCCTGCGGCTTGTAGTCGGGATTGCCGGCGTTGTTGGCGTTGCTGCTCAGCGTGAAGTTGTTGCCGCCCGGGGGTTGCTGCGAAGTGGCGTAGTTGACGTAGATGCTGCCGTTGGCCGCCGGCTTGTACACCACGCCCAGCTTCCAGTTGAACAGGTTGTCGGCGTCGTCCAGGTCGGTGGCGGTCACCAGGGTGCCGGTCGGGTTGCCCTGGCACGGAATGGCGCTGTTGCCGGTGCCGCCGCACGCGGCCACGTTGGTGTACGAGGTCTTGTAGCGTTCCAGGCGCATGCCGCCGTTCACCTGCCACTGCTCGTTCAGCTTGATGGTGTCGAACAGGTAGACCGCCGCGGTGCGGGTTTCGCCGTCGGCGTGGCCGCCGTTCAGTTCCCAGGTCATGCCCGACACGTTCGGATCGGGGTCGTACAGGTTGGCCGCCGGCCAGTTGCCGGTGCGCACCGTGCTCAGGTTGGTCTGCTTCTCGCGGGTGAATTCCACGCCGCCGCTCAGGTCGTGCACCAGCGCGCCGGTCTGCACCGTGGCGGTGACGTTGGTCTGGTTGGTGAGGATCTCGTTGGTCTGGTTCTTGAACGTCGGCGTGCTGCGCGCCAGGGTCCAGGTGGACGGATCGAGCGGGTTGGGCGTGAGCAGGTTGGCGGCCGAGCCCATGAACGCGGTCAGCATGTAGTCCTGGCGCGTCTTGCCCCAGCGCGTGGTGTTGCGCAGCGTGGCGGTGGGTGACAGATCGTGCTCGATGGTGAAGGTGACCATGTCGGCGCGCACGTCGTCGTAGTCGTGCGTGGTGCCGTAGAAGTTCTCGGGATCGACGCGGCCGGCGCCGCCGATGAACGGGCGCTTGGGATCGGGGCTGCTGTAGCCGGGCAGACCGATGGTCGGCACGCCGCCGTCCGGCACGTTGTTCTGCTCGACGTGCATCACGTCGAGGAAGGCGCGGGTGGGGCTGCCCAGCCCGTAGGCCAGCGAGCCCGCCACGCCCCAGCGGTTGTTCTCCACCATGTCGCGGCCGACCACGCCATCCTTCTGGCCCATCACGTTCACGCGCAGCGCGGCGCCCTCGATGGCGGTGATGGCGCGGTTGAGATCGGCGGTGGCGCGCAGGTAGTCGTCGCCGGCCACCAGCGACGCGTTGCCGGCGTCTTCCAGCGACGCGCGCTTGGTCACCAGGTTGATGGCCCCGGTGGGCGCGCTGCGGCCGTAGTCGGTGCCGGCCGGGCCCTTGGTCACTTCGATCTGGCTGACGTTGAAGGTATCGCGCGAGATCGAGCCCAGGTCGCGCACGCCATCGACGTAGATGCTGCTGGAACTGTCGAAGCCGCGCATGTAGATGGCGTCGCCGGTGGTGGTGTTGCCGTTCTCGCCCAGGAAGAAGGTGCTCACGCCGGGGCTGTTGCGCAGCGCCTCGGTCAGCGTGGTGGCGCCCTGTTCCTTGACCAGTTGCTCGGTGATCACCGACACGGTCTGCGGCGTGTCCAGCAGCGGCTCGGTGAACTTGGGCGACGCCACGCGCTCGGCCTTGTATTCCGGCTGCCCGGTCGGCGCGGTGACCGTCACCGTGGGCAGCGTGGCCTCGGCGGCGAGGGCGGCGGTGGGAACGGCCAGCGCCAGCAGCGTGGCGGCGGTGGTCGACTTGAGGGCGGGCGTGGACGCGCCGTGCTTGCGGCTACGGATGTAGGCCATCGTGTGATGCTCCCTGAACGTGATCTCTGAGGCGACGCTCTGATGGCGTCATGCAAATGCGAATTTTTCGCAATTGTAACAAATTAATTGAGAATCTTTCTCGTTCGTTTTGAGTCTTTTTCGAGTAAGCGACAGGAAAGAAAATGCCGTGATCCGGGGACGGCCCACGCGGGGCGGGCGCGGTGCCGCGCCGGCCAACCGCCAACCGTTGACGTTAGGCGCCGACAGTCGGCGGTTATCACCGGCGAGAGCGGGTCAGCGGGCCGGCTCCGTGCGTGGTGCAGCGCGGCATGCCATCGCGCGGGGCGCCCAAAGCTGACATTTCGCTGAGCAAAGAAAGCTGCATACGCGATGGACCGCTTTCAATCTTTGATATGATAATCGTTCTCAACAACCCGGAACGCAGTGGGCGCGCTGGACTTTGCTTGGAGGTTTCCCGATGTTGGTTGAGTTGCCGCAGCCCACGCTCGAAGCGGTGTTCCTGGCGCATCGCGCCCAGTTGCTGGGCCTGGCCCGCAAGGTGGTCGGCACCGTCGAGACGGCGGAAGAGATCGTGCACGAGGCGTACCTCAAGCTGGTGGAGGGCGCCTGCGCCCGCGAGGTGCGCAACCCGCTGGGCTATTGCTGCCAGGTGGTGCGCAACCTGGCGCTGGACCACCTGCGGCACCAGGCGGTCGAGGCCACCTACCGCGTCTACACCGACGACGGCGAACTGCCGCAGGTGGCCGGCGGCACCACCCCCGACCAGGGCATCGACGAGCGCCGCGTGCTCGACGCCATCGACCGCGTGCTCGCCACCCTGCCGCCACGCACCCGGCTCGCCTTCGAGCTGTACCGGCTGGCCGGCTTGACCCAGCGCGACATCGCCAGGCAGCTCGGCTGCTCTGCCACCCTGGTCAACTTCATGCTGCGCGACGTCGCCAACGCCCTGGCCGGCTGCCGCCACCTGCTGCACGACGACTGACGCCGCCGCGCCGGTCGCCATGCCGCGTTCCGTCGCCGCGCGTGCGGCCCGCGGCACGCCTCGCGCCGGGCGATTTCCGCGCTTCCGAGCGATCGTGCCTTGTGTGTATCCTTGGCCGGCCGGTGCCACAGTCGCCAGGAATCGAAGGGAGAACAACAAAATGCAGCACGACCCGATCTGGGAAGTCGCGTGGGGCTGGGTGACGCGCCAGCACGAAGGCACGCTGGACGACGCCGCGCAAGCCGAGTTCGCCAACTGGCTGCACGCCGATCCGCAGCACCGCCGCAGCTACGACGACGCGGCCCGCCTGTGGCGGCTGACCGGCCTGGTGCCGCCAGCCAACGAACTCGACGCGCCGGGCTGTCCAAGCGACGACGAGCGCTGACCGCAGTCCCCACCCGAACCCGCCGCCCCGGCGGGTTTTTTGTCGCCCCCGCCCCGGCCTTTGGCCCCGGAACGGATCGCGCGACGACGATGCCGGATTTGCCGCCTTGCACGACAAAGGTCTGCCGGAACAGGCTTTTCCGGCGGCTGCTTGCGCTTGCGCAAGCACCGCCGTCTCGGTTGTCCGTGGTGAAGTCCACCGACCTAACATGCGGCGACAGATACTTCGCATAAGGTGTAAGCAAGGCCCGGGCTTTCAAGTGTCATTCAAAAACCCCGTGCAATGCGGGGAGTGCGACGGAAAACCCCTCAAGCTGTTGACCGAAACGGAAATGGCCCAATTCAAGGCATTCTGCGCGGCGCGGTTTGGTCTGGACGAGGTCCGGGCCTGCCACGCGATTTTCCGCGAGTTGCAGACGATGGCCGACGAAAACACCGGGGTCGTTCGGGCAAAGATTACTGGTGAGCCACCCGGCCCGAGCGCCATCCCACGCGCTCCGGCCGCCGCCCCGAATCCCTCCGTGCTCCTCCGTATTCCCCGTGCCCTCCGTGGTTCAAGGTTTGGGGTCTCCGTTCGCCGCGCTAAACAAATCCCCCCCTACCTCGTCATCTGAGGCAAGCCCACCGCAACCCGCCGGTGGAATGCCGTCACCACGCACGAGGATTGCCATGACCACCAGTTGTTTCGACCGCGACGACGAGACCTTCATCGTCCTGGTCAACCACGAGGAACAGTATTCGATCTGGCCGCACTGGAAGGCCGTTCCCGGCGGCTGGCGCGCCGTCGACGGCGTGCGCGGCGACAAGCAGCAGGTGCTGGACTACATCGAGCGCACCTGGACCGACATGCGCCCGCGCTCGCTGCGCGACTGGATGGCGCAGCAGGCCGACGCCGCGCGCTGATGTCGCGGCCGATCGACCTGCTGGCCCTGCCGTGCGCGGGCGCCAGCGCCACCCTGTACGCCCGCTGGCCCCGCGCCTTGCCCGACTGGCTGCGGCTGCGGCCGCTGGAACTGCCGGGGCGCGGTGCGCGTATGGACGAACCCCGCGTCGAGGACTTCGACCGGCTGGTCACCCTGCTGTGCCAGGAGATCCAGCCGCGCGGCCCTTACGTGCTGTTCGGCCACAGCATGGGCGCCTTGCTGGCGCACGGCATCGCGCGCCGGCTGCACGCCGCGCGCCGCGCCATGCCGCTGGCGTTGCTGGTGTCGGGCAGCCCCGCGCCGTCGCGCCGCGACAGCGCCCGCTACGCCGATCTCGACGACGCCGCGTTGCTGGCCGATCTGCGCCGCCACGGCGGCACGCCCGAGGCGGTGCTGGCGCACCCGGAATTGCGGCGGCTCACGCTGGACACCCTGGCCGCCGACTACCGCGTCTGCGCCAGCTTCAGCTATCGCCAGACCGCGCTGCTGCCGCTGCCGATCCACGCCTTCGCCGGCCGCCAGGACGACATCGGCGCCGCCAGCGTCGAGGCCTGGGGCGGCGAGACCACCGGCTCGTTCGCGCTGGACTGGTTCGACGGCGGCCACTTCTTCATCCGCCAGCACGAGGACGCGGTGATCGCCGCCGTGGTGCGCGCGCTGGGGCCGCTGGCCGCCACACCGCGCCACGACCGGCCCGCGCCGCGCGCCGCCGCGACGAGCCGACCTGGATGACGCGCCCAGCCTCCACCGCCGCCCGGCCCCGCGCCTGTCGCGGCCGGCCCGTCGCCCCGGCGTGACGGCGGCCGGCTCGCGCATCAACCCGGACCCAACCGAGGAACCCAGATGAACGATTTATCGATCCGCTTCACGCGGCGAGGCCCGGCCGCGTCGGAACTGCCGGTCCTGATCGAGCCCGACTTCGCCGGCGAGCCGCTCCAGACCGCATTGCCCCGGCTGCGCGGCCGGATCGAGCGCGAAGTGCGCCGCGTCGGCGGCGTGCTGCTGCGCGGCTTCGCCGTGCCCACGGTCGAGCATTTCCGCCAGTTCGCCGCCGATTTCGGCCACCCGCTGCTCAGCTACGAATTCGGCTCCACCCCGCGCTCGGCGGTCGGCGGCGGCGTCTACACCTCCACCGAATACCCGGCGCACCAGCACATCCCGCTGCACAACGAACAGGCGTACACCCGCGAGTGGCCGATGAAGATCTGGTTCCACTGCGTCACCGCCGCGCCCCAGGGCGGCGAAACGCCGATCGCCGACAGCCGCGCCATCCATCGCCGCATGCCCGAGGCGATCCGCCGCCGCTTCGAGCCCGGCGTGCTCTACGTGCGCAACTACGGCGATTTCGACGTGCCGTGGCAGCAGGTGTTCAACACCGGCGATCGCGCCGAGGTCGAAGCCTATTGCCGCCGCGCCGGCATCCGCTGGGCCTGGGGCGAGGACGACGCGCTGCGCACCACCCAGCTGTGCCAGGCCATCGAGACCCATCCCGTCACCGGCGAAACGGTCTGGTTCAACCAGGCGCACCTGTTTCACGTCTCCAACCTGCAAGCCGAAGTGCGCGAATCGCTGGAGGAACTGCTCGGCCTGGACAACCTGCCGCGCAACACCTATTTCGCCGACGGCTCGGCCATCCCCGACGAGGTGTTCGCCGAAGTGCGGCGCGTGCTCGACGAGGAGACCGTGTCGTTCCGCTGGGAAGAGGGCGACGTGCTGATGCTCGACAACATGCTGGCCGCGCACGCCCGCGCCCCGTTCCAGGGGCCGCGCAAGGTGGTGGTCGCCATGGCCGAGCCGCACGGCAACCTCCACCGCGCCTGATCCGCTCCCGAACCCACGCCATGCGAGAACCCCAGATGAACGCCCAACCGGCCCCGCGCCGCCATCCCGCCCATTTCGTCGGACACCTGCGCCAACTGGCGCGCGCGCGCCCCGCCGACACCGCCCTGGTGGTGGTGGACGAGCACGACGGCCGGCCCGTGGACCGCGCCATCGACTACGCCACGCTGGACGCGCGGGTGCGCGCGCTGGCCGCCACGCTGCAACGCCGCTTCGGCCCCGGCGAGCGCGCGCTGCTGCTGCTCGACAACGACGACCACTACGTCGTCGCCTTCTTCGCCTGCCTGTACGCCGGCATGGTGGCGGTGCCGGTGTTCCCGCCCGAATCGTCGCGCCCGCAGCACGTGGCCCGCCTGCTGGGCATCGCCGCCGACGCGCGCGCCTGCTGCATCCTCACCGTCGAGACCATGCGTCCGCTGGTCGAGGCCGCGGCCCACCGCCTGCCGCAGGTATCGGTGCTCGCCGTCGACCAGCCCGGCGAGCACCGCGCCGACGACTGGATCGAGCACGCCCCGCGCGACGAGGACATCGCCTTCCTGCAATACACCTCCGGCTCCACCTCCGCGCCCAAGGGCGTGATGGTCAGCCACGGCAACCTGATGGCCAACGAGCGCGCCATCGAACAGGGGCTGGGCGTCGGCGACGACGACGTCTTCGTCTCGTGGCTGCCGTTGTTCCACGACATGGGCCTGATCGGCGGCATGCTCCAGCCGATCCATCGCGGCATCAAGCTGGTGCTGATGACGCCGCGCTTCTTCCTGGAGCGCCCGGCGCGCTGGCTGGAGGCGATCTCGCGCCATCGCGGCACCCTCAGCGGCGGCCCCGACTTCGCCTACCGGCTGTGCCTGGAGCGGCTGAACGACGCCCAGCTCGAAGCGCTCGACCTGTCGAGCTGGCGGGTGGCGTTCTCCGGCGCCGAGCCGGTGCGCCACGACACCCTCGCCGGCTTCGCCGAGCGCTTCGCCCCGGTGGGCTTCGCCGCCGACGCGCTCTACCCGTGCTACGGCCTGGCCGAGGCCACGCTGTTCGTCAGCGGCGGCGTGCGCGGGGCCGGCATCGTCGCCCACGGTTTCGCCAGCGACGCGCTGGCGCAGGGCCGTGTCGAGGCCGCCGCCGACGCGCCGCTGCTGGTCGGCTGCGGCCACGCCCCGAGCGAGCACGCCATCGACATCGTCGACCCGGCCACCCTGGCGCCCGTCGGCGCCGGCCACGTCGGCGAGGTCTGGGCCGCCGGCCCCAGCATCGCCAGCGGCTACTGGGGGCGGCCCGACGCCACCCGCGACACCTTCGTCGAGCGCGACGGCCGGCGCTGGCTGCGCACCGGCGACCTGGGCTTCGTCCACCACGGCCAGCTCTACATCACCGGGCGGCGCAAGGACCTGATCATCGTGCGCGGGCACAACCTGTATCCGCAGGACATCGAGCGCGCCATCGAGAGCGAGGTCGAGGCCGTGCGCAAGGGCCGCGTCGCCGCGTTCGCCGTCAGCGGGCCGGATGGCGAGGGCATCGGCGTCGCCGCCGAACTGTCGCGCGGCATGCAGAAGCTGATCGCCCCGCAGTCGCTGGTGCAGGTGCTCAGCGCCGTGGTCAGCGAACTGTGCGGCGAACCGCTGTCGGTGGTGGTGCTGCTCAACCCCGGCGCGCTGCCCAAGACCTCCAGCGGCAAGCTGCAACGCAGCGCCTGCCGCCAGGGCTGGCAGGAACGCAGCCTCGATGCCTGGGCCATCCACGAATTCGGCGCGCTGGTGCAAAGCGAAACCGACGCCGACGCCGTCCCGGCCGGCGCGCCCGATCCCGCCCGCGCCGCGCTCGACGCCACCGCCCACGCCGCGCTCGATCCCGCGGCTCGCGCCGCGCTCGATCCCACCGCTCGCGCCGCGCTCGATCCATTCACCGCCGACCTGGCCGGGCTGTGGCGCCAGGCGCTGCGCCTGCCGGCGGATGCGCCACTCGGCCCCGACGCCCACTTCTTCACCCAGGGCGGCAACTCGCTGGCCGCGGTGCAACTGGCCGCGCTGGTGGCCGAGCGCTGGCGCGTGGCGCTGCCGCTGTCGCTGCTGTTCGAACAACCGCGGCTGGCGCCGCTGGCGCAGGCGCTGCAACGGCTGCGCACCGCCGGCGACCACGCCGCGCCGCCCGCCATCGCCGCGCTGCCGGCCGCGCGCCGCCACGGCCCGCTGCCGCTGTCGCCTGCGCAGGAACGCCAGTGGTTCCTGTGGCAGCTCGACCGCCAGGGCACCGCCTACCACCTCAGCGGCGTGCTGCGGCTGAGCGGCGCGCTGGACGCCGCGCCGTTGCAGGCCGCGTTCGACGACCTGATCGCCCGCCACGAAGCGCTGCGCAGCGTGTTCCGCCAGGACGCCGACGGCGGCGTCGCCCAATACGTGCAGCCGCCCGAGCCGCTGGCACTGGCGTTGATCGACCTCGCCGACACCCCGGCCGGCCAGCGCCGTGCGCGCGCCGACGCCGCCATCCAGGCGCAGCACGACCAGCCGTTCGACTTGACGCGCGGCCCACTGCTGCGCGCCGCGCTCATCCGCCTGGACACCGCCGAGCACCTGCTCGCCGTCACCGTGCACCACATCGCCGCCGATGGCGTGTCGATGCAGGTGATGCTCGACCAACTCGCAGAACGCTACCTGGCGCACCAGGCCCATGCCGGGGGCGTCGCGCTGGCGCCGTTCGCGCCGCTGGCGGTGCAGTACGCCGACTTCGCCGCCTGGCAGCGCGACTGGCTGGCGTCCGGCGTCGCCGCCCGGCAACTGGACTGGTGGCGCGGCCAGCTCTGCGACCGGCCGGGCGACGAGCAGCCGGTGCTGGCGCTCGCCACCGACCACCCGCGTCGCCCGCAGGCCGGCTACCGCGCCGCGCGCCACGGCATCGCCGTGCCGGCGCCGCTGCTGGCCGCGCTGCGCCGCACCGCCCAGGCCGAGGGCGCCACGCTGTTCATGGTGCTGCTGACCGCGTGGCAGGCGCTGCTGCATCGCCATACCGGCCAGCGCGACCTGCGCGTCGGCGTGCCGGTCGCCAACCGCCACCATCCGGGGCTGGCCGGGCTGATCGGCTTCTTCGTCAACACCCAGGTGCTGCGCGCCGAGGTGCACGGCCGCCTGCCGCTGGCCGAGCTGCTGGCGCAGGTACGCCACACCGCGCTGGGCGCCCAGGCGCACCAGGACCTGCCGTTCGAGCAACTGGTGTCCGCCTTGCAGCCCGAGCGCAGCCTCAGCCACACCCCGTTGTTCCAGGTGATGTTCAACCACATCAGCGAAGACCTGGGCGCGCTGGCGCGGCTGCCCGGCCTGACGGTGCGGCGCGAAGTCCCGCCGGCGCAGCACGCCCAGTTCGAACTGACGCTGGAAGCGCGCGAAGCGGCCGACGGCGCGCTGGCGCTGGAACTGATCCATGCCGCCGAACTGTTCGAGCCCGCCACCATCGCCCGCCTGGGCCGCCACTACCTGCGCCTGCTCGCCGCGCTGGCCGACGCGCCGCGGACCGCCGTCGGCGACGTGGCGCTGCTCGACGACGACGAGCGGCAACAGCTGCGCGAGTGGGGCGACAACGCGCTGCGTTATCCCGACAACCAGCCGGTGCACCGGATGTTTTCCTGGCACGCCCGGCGCCAGCCCGACGCCGTGGCGCTGCTGTTCGGCGATGTCCAGCTCAGCTACGGCGAACTGGAGCGCCGCGCCAACCGGCTGGCGCACCACCTGATCGGCCTGGGCCTGCGCCCCGAGGCGCGCGTCGGCGTGGCGCTGGAGCGTTCGGTGGAACTGGTGGTCGGCCTGCTGGCCATCCTCAAGGCCGGCGCCGCCTACGTGCCGCTCGACCCGGACTACCCCGCCGAGCGGCTCGCCTGGATGGCCGCCGACAGCGGCATCTCGCTGCTGCTGACCCAGCAACGCCTGCTGAATCTGCTGAGTGCGCCGGCCGGCGTGCCGGTGCTGACGCTGGATACGCTCGACCTGTCCGCCGCGCGCGACGACGATCCCGGCGTGCCGGTGCACGGCGAACAGCTCGCCTACGTGATCTATACCTCCGGCTCCACCGGCCGCCCCAAGGGCGCCGCCAACCGCCACCGCTCGCTCACCAGCTGCATGCGCTGGATGCAGGACGCCTACGCCCTCGGGCCGGGCGACACGGTGCTGCACAAGGCGCCGTTCGGCTTCGACGTCTCGGTGTGGGAGCTGTTCTGGCCGCTGACCACCGGCGTGCGGCTGGTGGTGGCGCAACCGGGCGACCAGCGCGACCCCGAGCGCATCGTGCGCCTGATCGAGCGCCACCAGGTCACCACGCTCAACTTCGTGCCCGCCATGTTGCAGGCCTTCCTCGCCCATCGCGGCATCGAAGGCCGCACCCGCCTGCGCTACGTGATCTGCGGCGGCGAGGCCATGCCGCCCGGCACCCAGCGCGAGGCCCTGCAACGGCTGCCCGGCATCAGCCTGCAAAACCTCTACGGCCCGACCGAGACCACCATCCATGTCACCCACTGGACCTGCCGCGCCGATGGCGGCAGCAACGTGCCGATCGGCAGACCCATCAGCGACACCATCACCCGCGTGCTCGACGCCGACCTCAACCCGGTGCCGCCCGGCGTGCCCGGCGAACTGTACCTGGGCGGCCTGGGCCTGGGGCGCGGCTACCTCGGCCGGCCGGGCCTGACCGCCGAACGCTTCGTCGCCGACCCGTTCGATGGGGGGGCCGACCACCGAGGAGGCGGGCGGCTGTACCGCACCGGCGACCTGGTGCGCTGGAACGGCGACGGCCAGCTGGAATACCTGGGCCGCATCGACCACCAGATCAAGATCCGCGGCTTGCGCATCGAATTGGGCGAGGTGGAGGCGCAACTACTGGCGCAGCCCGGCGTGCGCGAAGCGGTGGTGGTGGCCCAGCCGGGCCCCGCCGGCAGCGGGGCGGCCGGGGTACGGCTGGTGGGCTATATATCGCCGCATGCCGATCAACCGTTCGATCAAACCGCGCTACGCGCTGTGCTCGACCCGACCGCCTTGCGCGCCGCCCTGGCCACGCAACTGCCCGACTACATGGTGCCCAGCGCGCTGGTGGTGCTCGACACGCTGCCGCTCAACCCCAACGGCAAGGTCGACCGCAAGGCGCTGCCGGCGGCCGAAGTGACGGCCAGTGGCGAATACGCGGCGCCGCAGGGCGACACCGAGCAGGCGCTGGCGGCGATCTGGTCCGAGCTGCTGGGCGTGGCGCGGGTCGGCCGGCACGCCAGCTTCTTCGAGCTGGGCGGCCATTCGCTGCTGCTGCTGAGCGCGCAGCGCCGCATCGCCGACACCCTGGGCCGCGCGCCCAGCGTGGTCGAGCTGTTCCAGTACCCCAGCATCGCCGCGCTGGCCGGCTTCCTCGAACACGGCGCCGCGCAGCCGGCCGGCGCGCTCGACCAGGCGGACCAGCGCGCCCGCCGCCAGCGCGCCGCCCTGCAACGCCGCCCCAACCTGGAAAGGACCCCCACATGAACGCACGCCACAGCGACGCCCCGCTCGACGCCGCCAACGGCATGGAGATCGCCATCGTCGGCATGGCCGGGCGCTTTCCCGGCGCCGACGACCTGGACGCCTTCTGGCGCAACCTGCGCGACGGCGTCGAAGCGGTGCGCCACTTCGACGACGACGCGCTGCGCCGGCACGGCGTGCCCGACGAGCTGCTGGCCGACCCGGCCTACGTCAAGGCCGGCATCGTGTTCGACGGCATGGCGCACTTCGACGCCGGCTTCTTCGGCTATACCCCGCGCGACGCCGAACAGCTCGACCCGCAGCAGCGGGTGTTCCTGGAGACCGCGTGGCACGCGCTGGAGCACGCCGGCTACGGCGACCCGACGGCCGCCGGCACCGTCAGCGTCTACGCCGGCAGCGGCGCCAACCTCTACCTGACGCGCCACCTGCTGCCCGCGCTGGCGGCCGACGCCAGCCGCGACATCGCCACCTTCCTCGGCGCGCTCAACGGCAACGACAAGGATTCGCTGGCCACCCGCGTCGCCTACAAGCTCGACCTGCGCGGCCCGGCGGTATCGGTGCAGACCGCGTGCTCCACCTCGCTGGTGGCGGTGCACCTGGCGTGCCGCGGCCTGCTCCACTACGAGGCCGACGTCGCGCTGGCCGGCGGCGTGTGGCTCAACCTGCACCAGGGCGGCGGCTATCGCTACCAGCAGGGCGCCATCCTCTCGCCCGACGGCCATTGCCGCGCCTTCGACGCCCGCGCCGCCGGCACCGCCATCGGCAGCGGCAGCGGCGTGGTGGTGCTCAAGCGTCTGGCCGACGCCCTGGCCGACGGCGACACCGTGCACGCCGTGATCAAGGGCAGCGCGCTGAACAACGACGGCGCCGACAAGGTGGGCTACACCGCGCCCAGCGTGAACGGCCAGGCCGAAGTGATCCTCGCCGCGCAGGCGATCGCCGAAGTGACAGCCGATTCCATCGGCTACGTCGAGGCGCACGGCACCGGCACCGCGCTGGGCGACCCGATCGAGATCGCCGCGCTGACCCAGGCGTTCCGCCGCACCACCCCGCGCCTGGGCTACTGCGCCATCGGCTCGCTCAAGACCGCCATCGGCCACCTGGACGCCGCCGCCGGCGTCGCCGGCCTGATCAAGACCACGCTGGCGCTGGCGCACCGCACCCTGCCGCCCAGCCTCAACTTCGAGCAGCCCAACCCGCGCATCGACTTCGCCAACAGCCCGTTCCAGGTCAACACCGTCGCCCGGCCGTGGCCCGCCGGCGCCACCCCGCGCCGCGCCGGGCTCAGCGCCTTCGGCATGGGCGGCACCAACGTGCACGCCGTGCTGGAGGAAGCGCCGGAGCAGGCGCCGTCGCCGCCGCCCGAACGCACCCAGTTGCTGCTGGTGTCGGCGCGCAGCGAGGCCGCGCGCGCCGCCGCCGCCGCCCGGCTGGCCACCGCCCTGGCGCAGCCGGATTCCCCGGCGCTGACCGACGCCGCCCACACCCTGCGCGTCGGCCGCAAGCGCTTCGCCCGGCGTCTGGCGGTGCTGGCCGACGACCGCACCGCCGCCGTCGCCGCACTCGCCGGCGAGGGGGGCGGCGAGGGGGCGGGCGAGCGCTTCGAAGGCAGCGCATTGTCGGCCCGGCCCGGACTGGCGCTGCTGTTCCCGGGGCAGGGCGCCCAGCATCCCGGCATGGGCCGGGCGCTGTACCGTGCCGAGCCGGTGTTCCGCGACACCGTCGACGCCTGCTGCGAACGGCTGCAACCGTTGCTCGGGCTGGACCTGCGCACGCTGTTCCATCCCGCGCCCGGCGACGAGGCCGACGCCGCGGCCCGCCTCGCCCGCACCGCGCTGACCCAGCCGGCGCTGTTCGTGCAGGAATACGCGCTGGCGCAACTGTGGCTGAGCTGGGGCGCGCGCCCCGACGCGCTGCTGGGGCACAGCATCGGCGAATACGTGGCCGCCTGCGTCGCCGGCGTGTTCTCGCTGGACGACGCGCTGGCGCTGGTCGCCGCGCGCGGCCGGTTGCTCCAGGACTGCCCGCCCGGCGCCATGCTGGCGGTGGGCCTGCCCGAGCGCGAACTGCTGGCCGCCATGCCCGCCGGCTGCGACCTGGCCGCCGTCAACGCGCCCGACCTGTGCGTGCTGGCCGGCCCGGCCGACGCCATCGACGCCGCCGAGCGCACCTTCGCCGCGCGCGGCGTGGCGTTGCGCCGACTGCGCGTGTCGCACGCTTTCCACTCGGCACTGGTCGAGCCGATGTTCGAACCGTTCCGCGCGGTGCTGGCCGGCGTGACGCTGCATCCGCCGCGCATCCCGCTGGTTTCCAACGTCAGCGGCGGCTGGCTCGACGCCGCGACGGCGTGCGACCCCGATTACTGGCTGCGCCACCTGCGCGGCACCGTGCGCTTCGCCGACGGCCTGGCCACCGTGCTGGAACGCGCCGACCGCCTGCCGCTGGAAGTGGGCCCCGGCGACACGCTGAGCGCGCTGGCGCGGCGCCATCCCGCGCTGGCCGGCCGCCCGGCCGTCGCCAGCCAGTGCCATCCCGAGCGCGCCGCGCACAACGGCCGCCAGCCGCTGCGCGCGCTGGCGCAACTGTGGGTGGCCGGGCTGGAGCTGGACGCGCTGGCGCGCCACGCCAGCGGCAGCCGGCGCGTGCCGCTGCCGGGCTATCCGTTCGAGCACGCGTCGTACTGGGTGGCAGCGGCCGCCGCGCCAGCCCAGGCCGCGCGTCCGGCCGGCATCGCCGGCTGGTTGTACCGGCCGCTGTGGCGGCGACTGGGCGCCACGGCGACCGCCACGGCGCCGGTGCCGGGCAGCGTGTTGCTGCTGGCCGACGACCTCGGCGTCGCCGACGCGCTGGCCGCCCGCTGGCGCGCGGCCGGGCGGCGGGTGACGCTGGCCTCGCCCGGGGCCGATTGCCGGCGCGACGGCGAACGCCATTGGCTGCGCCCCGGCGAGCGCGACGACTTCGCCCGCCTGCTCGACGAGGCCGGGCCGTTCGACCGCATCGTCCACCTGTGGAACCTCGACTGCGGCGCGCTGACATCGCCCGGGCTGGTGCTGGCGCGCGGCTTCGACAGCCTGCTGGCGCTGGCCCAGGCGCTGGACGCCACCGGCCACGCCGCGCGCGGCGCGCAGCTCGTCGTGATCGCCGACGGCGTCGAGGACGTGGACGGCGGCGAGCGGCTGTGCGCCGAAAAGGCCGCGCTGTGCGGCGGCTGCAAGGTGCTGGGCCAGGAATATCCCGCGCTGGCGTGCCGGGTGATCGACGTGGCCGTGCCGCAGGCCGGACTCGAAGCCGGCTGGCTCGACCTGCTGGATGCCGAGCTGGCGCGCGGCGACGCGCCGTCGCCGCTGGCGCTGCGCGGCCGCCATTGCTGGCACAAGGATTTCGAAGCCGCGCCGTGGCCGGCATCGGCCGCGCCCCGGCTGCGCCAGGGCGGCGTGTACCTGATCAGCGGCGGCCTGGGCGGCGTCGGCCTGGCATTGGCGCGCCACCTGGCCGGCGCCTGGGGCGCCCGGCTGGCGCTGCTCGGCCGCCAGCCGCTGCCGCCGCGCGCCGACTGGCCGCAATGCATCGCCGTCGGCGACGCGCTGGCGGCACGGCTGCAAGCCATCCTCGATCTGGAGGCCGCCGGCGCCGAAGTGCTGCCGCTGGCGGCGGACCTCACCGACCCCGCCGCGTGGCCCGCCGTGCTCGACGCCACCCGCCGCCATTTCGGCGCGTTGCATGGCGTGATCCATGCCGCTGGCGTGGCGGGCGGCGGCATCGTCGCCCGGCGCGACCCCGCCGCCGCGCAGGCGGTGCTGGCGCCCAAGCTGGCCGCGCGCGCACTGCTGGCCGCGCTCGACGCCGAAACCGCGCCCGGCGTGGCTACGTCCGGCGTGGATTTCGTGCTGCTGTGCTCGTCGCTGAGCGCGCTGACCGGCGGCTTCGGCCAGTTCGACTACTGCGCCGCCAACGCCTTCCTCGACGCGCTGGCGGCCGAGGCCACCACTCCGGCGCGGCCGGTGCTGGCGGTGGATTGGGACGTGTGGCGCGGCCTGGGCATGGCCGCCGGCCAGCAATTGCCCGACGGCGTCGGCATCGCCGCCGGCGACGCCGGCCCCTTGCTCGACGCGCTGCTGTCCGGCCTGGACAGCGCCCAGGCGGTGGTCTCGACCGCGCCGCTGGCGCCGTTGCTGGCGGGCCAGCCGTCGCTGGATCTGGCCGAACGCCTGGCCGCCGCGCCGGCCCCGGCGCGCGCCGGCCATCCGCGTCCGCCGCTGGCCACGCCCTACGCCGCGCCGGCCGACGGCCTGGAAGCCGACCTCGCCGCGCTGTGGAGCGACTGCCTGGGCATCGCCGGCCTGGGACGCGACGACAACCTGTTCGAGCTGGGCGGCGATTCGCTGCTGGCGATCCAGCTGCTGACGCGGGTGCGTCAGATGTACGGCGTCGCCCCGCACCCCGGCACGCTGTTCCGCGCCCCGACCATCGCCGCGCTGGCGCGGCAGATCGAAACCTGCCTGATCGAACAACTGGAAGACACCGCGCCGGCCGAAGCGGCGACGGTGGGAGCCTGATATGTCCTCGACGCAAGACCTGTCCGACCGCCGCGCCCGCCTCAGCGACGCCCAGCGCGCGCTGCTGGCGCAACGCCTGCGCGGCGCCGCCGCCGCGCCCGCCGTGGCGCCCATCGAACGCCTGACCGCGCGCGACGCCGGCCCGGCCTCGTTCGCCCAGCAACGGCAATGGCTGCTGTGGCAGCTCGACCCTGGCAGCGCCGCCTACCACCTGAGCGGCGGGCTGGATTTCGCCGGCGCGCTCGACGTGGCCGCCCTGCGCCACGCGCTGGCCGCGCTGGTGGCGCGCCACGAATCGCTGCGCACCGTGTTCCGCGAGGACGGCGACGGCCAGTTGATCCAGTGCGTGCGTCCGGTCGACGGACCAGGGCGAATCGACCTCGCACCGCAATGGCTCGACCTCGCCGCACTGGACGACGCCGCGCGCGACGCCACCGTCGCCGCCGAGACCCGGCGCCTGTGCGCCACGCCGTTCGACCTGGAACACGGCCCGCTGCTGCGGCTGAGCCTGCTGCGGCTGGGCGTCGAGCGGCACCGGCTGCTGGTGGTGATGCACCACACCGTGTCCGACGGCTGGTCCACCCAGTTGATCCTCGACGAGCTGGCCGAGCTGTACCGCGCCGCCCGCGAGGCGCGCCCGGCCGCGTTGCCCGCGCTGCGCGTGCAATACCTGGACTACGCGCCGTGGCAGCGCCGCCTGCTGGCGCAGGGCGAGGGCGCGCGGCAACTGGCGTACTGGCGCGAACAACTGACCGGCGAACCGTCGGGCGGCGATCCGTCGGTGCTGCAACTGCCCACCGACCACCCGCGCCGCGCCGACGGCCGTTACGCCCAGGCGCAATACGAAACGCCGCTGCCCGACGAGCTGGCGCAGGCGCTGCGCCGGCGCGCCCAGGCCGAGGGCGCCACGCCGTACATGCTGCTGCTGAGCGCGTGGATGGCGCTGCTGTACCGCCACACCGGCCAGACCGACGTGAGGGTGGGCGTGCCCACCGCCAACCGCCACCATCCCGACACCGCCGGCATCGTCGGCTTCTTCGCCAACACCCAGGTGCTGCGCGCCCGCTTCGCGCCGCGCCTCACCCTGGGGCAACTGCTGGCGCAGACCCGCGACGCCGCACTGGGCGCCCAGGCGCATCCCGACCTGCCGTTCGAGCAACTGGTCGAGGCGCTGCAACCCGAGCGCACCTGGGGCGTCAGCCCGTTGTTCCAGGTGGCGTTCAACCACCTGCGCCACGACCGCCGCGCGCTGGCCGGCTGGCCCGCCCTGGCCGTGCGGCGGCTGGAGCTGGAACAGCCGGCCGCCCAGTTCGAGCTGACGCTGCAAAGCCTGGAGGACGAAGCGGGCGGCATCGCGCTGCAATTCAAGTACGCCGCCGAGCTGTTCGAGCCGGCCACCATCGAGCGCTGGGCCGGACACTACCTGGCGCTGCTGCGCGCGCTGGCCGACACCCCCGAGGCCACGGTGGACCGGATCGACCTGCTGGCGCCGGCCGAACGCGCGCTGCTGCAAGCGTGGGGCGATGCGAAGCGCGGCGAACCGGCGCAACCGCCGCTGCACCGGCTGTTCGAGCGGCACGCCGCGCGGGCGCCGCGCGCCCCGGCGCTGGCGTATGGCGACACCCGGCTGGACTACGGCGAGCTGAACGCGCGCGCCAACCGCCTGGCGCACCGGCTGATCGCGCTGGGCGTCGGCCCGGAAACGCGGGTCGGGCTGGCGCTGGAGCGCTCGGCCGAACTGGTGGTGGCGCTGCTCGCCATCCTCAAGGCCGGCGGCGCCTACGTGCCGCTCGATCCGGCCTATCCGCAGGCGCGGCTGGACTACATGGCCGCCGACAGCGGCATCGCGCTGCTGCTGACCGACCGCGCGCTGCGGTCGCGCTTCGACGGCGACGCCCTGCCGCCGGTGCTGGCGCTCGACACCCTGGCGCTGGATGGCGAGCCGGAGCACGACCCGGCGCTGGCGATCCACGACGAGCAACTGGCCTACGTGATCTATACCTCCGGCTCCACCGGGCGGCCCAAGGGCGCGCAGCTCAGCCACCGCAACGTCGCGCGGCTGCTGTCGGCCACCGCGCCGTGGTTCGACTTCGGCCCGGACGACACCTGGACGCTGTTCCACGCCTACGCCTTCGATTTCTCGGTGTGGGAGCTGTTCGGCGCGCTGTGCAGCGGCGGCCGGCTGGTGGTGGTGCCGTACTGGGTCAGCCGCTCGCCCGACGATTTCCTGGCGCTGCTCGCCCGCGAGCGCGTCACCGTGCTCAACCAGACGCCGTCGGCGTTCGCCCAGCTGATCCACGCGCTGCCGGACCGCGAACCCCCCGCGCTCGACCTGCGCTGCGTGATCTTCGGCGGCGAGGCGCTGGAGCCGGCCGCGCTGCGCCCGTGGTTCGACCGCTTCGGCGATTCGCGGCCGCAACTGATCAACATGTACGGCATCACCGAGACCACGGTGCACGTCACCTATCGCCGCATCACCATCGATGATCTGGGGCGGATCGACCCTTCAACGCGGGATGTGTCGGCCCGTGGAGCGGATGACGGCTCGAAGCGCGGCGCAGCGAACAGCCTTCCTGTTCGCAAGCCGTGCGACACCGCCGCCGCCGCTCCACGGGTCGACCCGCAGGGAAGGGCGGAGCCCTTCACGCCCGTGGTGGAGGGCCGATCCGCCCCACGCCAATCGCGCAGCCCGGTGGGCGTGGCGATCCCCGACCTGGGCGTGCGCGTGCTCGACGGCGCGCTCAACCCCGCGCCGATCGGCGTGCCCGGCGAGTTGTACGTCAGCGGCGCCGGGCTGGCGCGCGGCTACCTGGATCGCCCCGGCCTGAGCGCCGAACGCTTCGTCGCCGACCCGTTCGGTGGGGCGGCCAACGGTGGGGCGGGCGGCCGGCTCTACCGCAGCGGCGATCTGGCGCGCTGGAGCCACGACGGGCAGCTGGAATACCTGGGCCGCATCGACCACCAGCTGAAGATCCGCGGCTTTCGCATCGAGCTGGGCGAGATCGAGGCGCAACTGCTGGCGCAGCCGGCGGTGCGGCAGGCGGTGGTGCTGGCGCGCGACGGCTCCGCCGGGCCGCAACTGGTGGCCTACCTGTCGCCGCAGCCCGACGCCACGCTCGATACCGCCGCCCTGCGCGCGGCGCTGGCCCTGGCGCTGCCCGACTACATGGTGCCGGCGCACTGGGTGACGCTGGCGGCGTTGCCGTTGAACGCCAACGGCAAGATCGACCGCCAGGCACTGCCCGAGCCCGCCGCCGCCGAACGCACCCACGCGCCGCCCGAGGGCGACACCGAAACCGCGCTGGCCGCGATCTGGGCCGAAGTGCTGGGCCTGGCGCGCGTCGGCCGCGACGACCACTTCTTCGAGCTGGGCGGCCACTCGCTGGCGGTGTTGCAGGTGCAGGCGCGGGTGCAGCAGCGGCTGGGCGTCAAGCTGCCGCTGCCCGACTACTTCCGCCAGCCCCGCCTGGCCGACCTCGCCGCCGCCCTGGCCCTGGCGCACGCCGAAAACGACGACACCGAACTGGCGAAGATGCAGGCGCTGCTCGATCTGCTGGAGACGTAGTGGGTGGTATTGGAGGAAAGGCCAATTCCACACCTTGGACCACAGAGAACACGGAGGACACGGAGATTCACGGAGGGAAACCTGAAAGTCGAAAGAGGAACCCGCTTCCGCAGTGGTTTGGTTTTTCTCCGTGCTCTCTGTGTTCTCCCTGCCCTCGGCATTTCCCGGAAGTTGTTTTTCACAGAGGGAAAACCTGGGAAGGCCGAAGTAGGAAAAGCCAACCCCACACCTTGGACCACAGAGAACACGGAGGACACGGAGATTCACGGAGGGAAACCTGAAAGTCGAAAGAGGAACCCGCTCCCGCAGTGATTTGGTTTTCTCCGTGCTCTCTGTGTTCTCCCTGCCCTCGGCATTTCCCGGAAGTTGTTTTTCACAGAGGGAAAACCTGAGAAGGCCGAAGTAGGAAAAGCCAACCCCACACCTTGGACCACAGAGAACACAGAGAGCACGGAGATTCACAGAGGGAAAACCTGAAAGTCGAAAGAGGAACCCGCTTCCGCAGTGGTTTGGTTTCTCCGTGCTCTCTGTGTTCTCCCTGCCCTCGGCATTTCCCAGAAGTTGTTTTTCAGAAGTTGTTTTTCTCAACCCCCCAGGCACGACATGACCTTCGATCCCCACGATCTGGCGCACCGCTTTGCCCGCCTGCCGCGCGCCAAGCAGGGCGTTTTTTTGGATTCCCTGCGCCAGCAGGGCCTCGATTTCGCCCGGCTGCCCATCGTGCCGGCGCCGCGCGACGGCGACGCGGCGTTGCCGTTGTCGTCCGCGCAGTTGCGGCAGTGGTTCCTGTGGCAGCTGGCGCCGCATGACAGCGCCTATCACATCGCCGGCGCGCTGCGGCTGCGCGGCACGCTGGCGCCGGATGCCGTGCGCGCCGGCTTCGACGCGGTGCTGGCGCGCCACGAAGCATTGCGCACGGTGTTCCGCCCCGGCGCCGACGGCGGCGTGGTGCAACAGGTATGCCCACCGACGCCGCTCGACCTGCCGCTGATCGATCTGGCCGCGTTCGACCCGGCCCGGCGCGAGGACGAAGCGCGTGCCGCCGCCGAGCGCTTCGTCGCGGTGCCGTTCGACCTGGGGCAGGGGCCGTTGCTGCGGGTGGCGCTGATCCGCCTGGCGCCGGACGACCATCTGCTGGCGGTGGCGATGCACCACATCGTGTCGGACGGCTGGTCGATGCAGCTGCTGGTGGACGAATTCGTCGCCCACTACCGCGCCCGGGTCGAGGGCGGCGACGCGCGACTGCCGGCGCTGACTATCCAGTATTCCGACTACGCCGCGTGGCAGCGCAGCTGGCTGGACGCCGGCGAGCGCGAGCGCCAGCTGGCGTATTGGCGCGAACAGCTGGGCGACGAAGCGTCGGGCGACGAACCGTCGGTGCTGCAACTGCCGGCCGACCACCCGCGCGCCGCCGACGGCCGCTACCGTCCTGCCAGCCTGCGCGGCCGCTTGCCGGCCGATCTGGCGCAACGGCTGCGCCAGCGCGCCCAGGCGACGGGCGCCACGCCGTTCGTGCTGCTGCTGAGCGCGTTCCAGGCGCTGCTGTACCGCCTGACCGGGCAGGGCGACCTGCGCGTCGGCGTGCCGGTGGCCAACCGCCAGCGCGCCGAAACCGCCGGGCTGATCGGCTTCTTCGTCAACACCCAGGTGCTGCGCGCCCGGCTGGACGGCCGCACCCCGTTCGACGCGCTGCTGCGTCGCGGCGTCGAGGCCGCGCTGGGCGCCCAGGCGCACCAGGACCTGCCGTTCGAGCAACTGGTCGAGGCGCTGCAACCGGAGCGCACCCTCGGCGTCAGCCCCTTGTTCCAGGTGATGTTCAACCACCTGAGCGGCGACCTGCGCGCACTGGACCGCTTGCCCGGGCTGACGCTGGAAGACTGCCCATTGGCCGGCCGCACCGCGCAGTTCGAGCTGACGCTGACCACCCACGAGCACGACGACGGCACGCTGTCGCTGCGCTTCGACTACGCTGCCGAACTGTTCGACGCCGCCACCGTCGAGCGCTGGCACGGCCATTACCTGGCGCTGCTGGCGGCGCTGGCCGACGCCCCGCACACCGCCGTCGGCGACGTGGCGCTGCTGGGCGACGCCGAGCACGGCCGGCTGGCGCGCTGGGGCCGCAGCCACGCGGCGCGGCCGGTGCGGACGGCGCACGCGCTGTTCGCCGCCCAGGCCGCCGCACGCCCCGACGCCACCGCGCTGATCCTGGGCGACGCGCACTGGTGCTACGGCGAACTGGAGCAACGCGCCAACCGCCTGGCGCACCGGCTGATCGGGCTGGGCATCGGCGCCGAAGCCAGGGTGGGTATCGCGCTGCCGCGCTCGCCCGACCTGGTGGTGGCGCTGCTGGCGGTGCTCAAGAGCGGCGGCGCCTACATACCGCTGGACCCGACCTATCCGGCCGAGCGGCTGGGCTACATGATGGTCGACAGCGGCATCGCGCTGCTGCTGACCGACAGCGCGCTGGCCGCCACGCTGCCGCGCCCGGACGGGCTGCCGCTGCTGGCGCTGGACCGCGCCGACCTCGACGCCGGGCCGGCGCACGACCCGGCCGTGGCGGTCCACGACCATCAACTGGCCTACGTGATCTATACCTCCGGCTCCACCGGCCAGCCCAAGGGCGTGGCGGTGGCGCACGGCCCGTTCGGCATGCACTGCCGCGAAACCGCCGCGCTGTACGAAATGGGCCCGGATTCGTGCGAACTCCACTTCCTGTCGTTCTCCTTCGACGGCGCGCACGAGCGCCTCTTCACCGCGCTGGGCTGCGGCGCCGCCGTGCTGCTGCGCGACGACGCGCTCTGGAGCGCCGACACCACCTTGCAGGCGCTGGCGCGCCACCGCGTGAGCAACGCCGGCTTCCCGCCGGCCTACCTGCGGCAACTGGCCGACAGCGCCCGCCAGCACGGCGACTGCCCGCCGGTGCACCTGTATTCGTTCGGCGGCGAGGCCATGCCGCGCGACGGCTACGACGCCGTGCGCGCCCACCTGCGCCCGCAACGGCTGATCAACGGCTACGGCCCCACCGAAGCGGTGGTCACCCCGGTGCTGTTCAAGGCCGACGCCGCCGACGCCATCGCCTCGGCCTACGCGCCGATCGGCCGGCCGATGGGCGAGCGCAGCGCCTGGGTGCTCGACGCCGATCTCAACCTGGTGCCGCAGGGCGTCGCCGGCGAGCTGTACCTGGGCGGCCTGGGCCTGGGGCGTGGCTACCTCGGCCGGCCGGGGCTGACCGCCGAACGCTTCGTCGCCGACCCATTCAGTGAAGGCGGCCGGCTGTACCGCACCGGCGACCTGGTGCGCTGGAATGGCGACGGCCAGCTGGAATACCTGGGCCGCATCGACCACCAGGTGAAGATTCGCGGCTTTCGCATCGAGCTGGGCGAAGTGGAGGCGCAACTGCTGGCGCAGCCCGGCGTGCGTGAAGCGGTGGCGGTGGCGCAGGACGGCCCGGCCGGGATGCGGTTGGTGGCTTATGTGTCGGCGCACGCCGATCAACCGTTCGATCAAACCGCGCTACGCGCGGTGCTCGACCCGACCGCCTTGCGCGCCGCGCTGGCCGCGCACCTGCCCGACTACATGGTGCCCAGCGCGCTGCTGGTGCTCGATGTGCTGCCGCGCAACCCCAACGGCAAGGTCGACCGCAAGGCGCTGCCGGCGGCCGAGCTGGCCAGCGCCGGATTCGAGGCGCCGCAAGGCGAGCTGGAACAGGCGCTGGCGGCGATCTGGTGCCAGCTGCTGGGCGTGGCGCGCGTCGGCCGGCACGACCACTTCTTCGAGCTGGGCGGGCACTCGCTGCTGGCGCTGGGGCTGGTGGACGCGGTGCGCCGCCAGGGCCGCACGCTGGAAGTGCGCGCGCTGTTCCAATATCCGCGCCTGGCCGAACTGGCCGCCGCCATCGCCGCCGCCGACAGCGCGCCGGCCGTGGTCGTCCCGCCCAACCGCATCCCCGCCGGCTGCACCGCGCTCACCCCCGACCTGCTGCCGCTGGTGACGCTGGAGCCGGCGCAACTGGCGCGCATCGAGGCGCTGGTGCCCGGCGGCGCCGCCAACATCCAGGATATCTACCCGCTGGCGCCGTTGCAGGAAGGCATCCTGTTCCACCATGCGTTGCAGACCGAGGGCGACGTCTACGTCACCACCCAGGCGCTGGCCTTTGACAGCCGCGAGCGGCTGGAACGCTTCGTCGCCTGCCTGGAACAGGTGATCGCGCGCCACGACATCCTGCGCACCGCCGTGCTGTGGGACGGCTTCGCCGAGCCGGTGCAGGTGGTGTGGCGCGAGGCGCCGCTGCGGCTGCGCTGGCTGGACGACGCCGCGCGCCTGGCGCACGAAACGGCGCCGGGACGCTATCGCATCGACGTGCAGCGCGCGCCGCTGATCCACGCCATCGCCGCGCCCGACCACGAACGCGGCGGCTGGCTGCTGCAACTGCCGTGCCACCACCTGATCACCGACCACACCACGCTGGAACTGCTGGTCGAGGAGATCGACCTGATCCAGCGCGGTAAGGCGGCGCGCTTGCCGCCGCCGCTGCCGTTCCGCGAATTCGTCGCCCAGGCGCGGCTGGGCATCGGCCAGGCCGAGCACGAAGCGTTCTTCCGCCGCCTGCTGGGCGACGTGAGCGAACCGACCGCGCCGTTCGGCCTGCTGGATGTGCAGCGCGACGGCGGCGGGCTGGACAGCGCCACGCTGCCGCTGCCCGCCGCGCTGGCCGCCACGGTGCGCGAACAGGCGCGGCGCCACGGCGTCGCCGCCGCCACGTTGTGCCACCTGGCGTGGGCGCTGGTGCTGGCGCGCGCCACCGGCCGCCGCGACGTGGTGTTCGGCACCGTGCTGTTCGGCCGGATGCAGGCCGAGGGCGCGCAGCGCGCGCTGGGGCTGTTCATCAACACCCTGCCGCTGCGGCTGGCGGTGGACCGCGACAGCGTCGCCGACGGGCTGCGCCAGACCCAGCGGCGCCTGGCCGACCTGCTGCGCCACGAGCACGCCAGCCTGTCGCTGGCGCAGCGTTGCAGCGCGCTGCCCGGCGGCACGCCGCTGTTCTCCAGCCTGCTCAACTACCGCTACGGCGCGGCCGCCGCGCCGGCCGCCCGCTGGCCCGGCATGGAGATCCTGGCGGCCGAGGAGCGCACCAACTATCCGCTCACCGTGTCGGTGGACGACCTGGGCGACGCGCTGACGCTGAGCGCGCAGGCGGCGCGCGCCGGGCTGGCGCGACGGGTGTGCGACGACATGGCCGCCGCGCTGGCCGCCGTGGCCGGCGCGCTGGCCGACCGGCCGGAACGCCGGCTGTGCGACATCGTGCTGCTGGGCGACGCCGAGCGCGCCGCGCTGCGCGGCTGGAGCGTCAACGCCGACCGACATCCCGACGAGCAGCCGGTGCACCGCCTGTTCGAGCAGCAGGCGCGCCAGCGGCCCGACGCGGTGGCGCTGCTGTTCGGCGACACGCAGCTGGGCTACGGCGAACTGAACCGCCGCGCCAACCGCCTGGCGCACCGGCTGATCGGGCTGGGCGTGCGGCGCGAAGCGGTGGTGGCCGTGGCGCTGGAACGTTCGGTGGAGCTGGTGGTGGCGCTGCTGGCGGTGCTCAAGGCCGGCGCCGCCTACCTGCCGCTGGACCCGGACTACCCGGCCGGGCGGCTCGCTTACATGGTCGAGGACAGCGCCCCGGCGCTGCTGCTCACCCACGGCGCGCTGGCCGGGCGCCTGCCGCCCGCCGGCACCGCGCTGCTGGCGCTGGACACGCTCGATCTGGCCGGCGAACGCGACGACGACCCCGCGCTGGCGCTGCACGGCGAGCAGCTGGCCTACGTGATCTATACCTCCGGCTCCACCGGCCGGCCCAAGGGCGCGGGCAACCGCCACCGCGCGCTGTTCAACCGGCTGGCGTGGATGCAGCAGGCGTACCCGCTGGGGCCGGACGACACCGTGCTGCAAAAGACCCCGTTCAGCTTCGACGTGTCGGTGTGGGAGTTCTTCTGGCCGCTGATGGTCGGCGCGCGCCTGGCGGTGGCCGCGCCGGGCGATCACCGCGACCCGGCGCGGCTGGTGGCGCTGATCCGCCGCCACGCCGTCACCACGCTGCATTTCGTGCCGTCGATGCTGCAAGCGTTCCTGGCGCACGGCGACATCGAATCGTGCACCGGCCTGCGCCGCATCGTGTGCAGCGGCGAAGCGCTGCCGGCCGAAGCGCAGCAGGGCGTGTTCGACCGCCTGCCGTGGGCGGCGCTGCACAACCTGTACGGTCCGACCGAGGCGGCCATCGACGTGACGCATTGGACTTGCCGCGCGGACTTGAGAAAAACGCGCGCGCAAGGGTTTTCCGTGCCCATCGGCGCGCCGATCAGCGCCACCACTACTTATGTCCTGGACGGCGACCTCAACCCCGCGCCGCAAGGCGTGGCCGGCGAGCTGTACCTGGGCGGGCTGGGCCTGGGGCGCGGCTACCTGGGCCGGCCGGGGCTGACCGCCGAACGCTTCGTCGCCGACCCGTTCGATCCTGAGGGCGGCCGGCTGTACCGCACCGGCGACCTGGTGCGCTGGAACGGCGACGGTCAGCTGGAATACCTGGGCCGCATCGACCACCAGGTGAAGATCCGCGGCCTGCGCATCGAGTTGGGCGAAGTAGAGGCGCAACTGCTGGCGCAGCCCGGCGTGCGCGAGGCGGTGGCGGTGGCGCAGGACGGCCCCGCCGGTGACCGGCCTGCCGGCGCGCGGCTGGTGGGCTATGTCTCGGCGCACGAAGGTCACGTGCTCGACCCGACCGCGCTGCGCGCCGCCTTGGCCGCGCACCTGCCCGACTACATGGTGCCCAGCGCGCTGGTGGTGCTCGACACGCTGCCGCTCAACCCCAACGGCAAGGTCGACCGCAAGGCGCTGCCCACGGCGGCGTTCGGCGGCGGCGTCGAATACCAGGCGCCGCGGGGCGAGGCGGAACAGGCGCTGGCGGCGATCTGGTCCGAACTGCTGGGCGTGGCGCAGGTCGGCCGCGACGACCACTTCTTCGCGCTGGGCGGACATTCGCTGCTGGCGTTGCAGGTGGCGGCGCTGCTGGGCGAACGCCACGCCGTCAGCGTGCCGGTGCGCGCCTTCTTCGACCATCCGACGCTGGCCGCGCTGGCCGGCCACCTGGCGGACGCCGGCTTCGGCCAGGCCCGCGCCAGCCGTCTTTCCGCAATGAGCCAACTGCTCGACGAATTCGAGGTCTGATCCATGCCGCTCGACGAACACCAGATCGCCCAACGCTTCGCCGCCCTGGCCCCCGAGGCCCGCCAGGGTTTTCTTGCCCGGCTGCGCGACGCGGGGCTGAACTTCACCGAACTGCCGATCGTGCCCGCCGCGCGCGACGGCCGCCTGCCGCTGTCGTACGGCCAGCGCGGGCTGTGGCTGACCTGGCGGCTGGACCCGGACAGCGCGGCGTATCACATGGGCGGCGTGCTGCGCATCGATGGCGCGCTCGACGCCGCCGCGCTGGCGTCTTCGCTGGACGCGCTGCGCGCGCGCCACGAAGTGCTGCGCACCGTCTACCCGGCCGACGACGACGGCGAGCCGTGGCAGCAGATCCTGCCCGCCGCGCCGCAGCCCCTGCCGCAGACCGACCTGCGCGCGCTGCCCGAGGCCGAACGCGCCGCCGAACTGGCCCGACAACAGCGCGCGCTGGTCGAGGCGCCGTGCGCGCTGGACCGCGAAGCGCCGTTCCGCGCCGCGCTGTGGCGGCTGGCGGACCGGCAATACGCGCTGGGGCTGGTGCTGCATCACATCGCCGGCGACGGCTGGTCGATCGGCATCCTGATCGACGAACTGCTGGCGCTGTACGACGAGGCCGCCAATGGCAATCCGGCGGCGCTGGCGCCGCTGCCGATCCAGTTCGCCGACTTCGCGGTGTGGCAGCGCAACTGGCTGGAGGCCGGCGAAAAGCAGCGCCAGCTCGACTACTGGCGCCAGCGGCTGGGCGACGGCGAGCACGCGCCGCTGGCGTTGCCGCGCCCGCAGGACGACGCCACCGCCGACGGCAGTCTCACCGTGCGGCTGCCCGCCGCCCAGGCCGAGCGCCTGCAAGCGCTGGCGCGCCGGTCCGGCGCCTCGCTGTTCATGGTGGCGGTGGCGCTGTTGCAGGCCACGCTGCATCGCCACACCGGTCAGGCGCGCATCTGCATCGGCACCCCGGTCGCCAACCGGCAGAAGGCCGAAACCCACGGCCTGATCGGCTACCTGCTCAATCTCCAGGTGTTGGCCGGGCAGGTGGACGTCCGCCAGCGCTTCGACCAGCTGCTGGCCCAGGTGCGCGACGCCACGCTGGGTGCGCAGCAGCATCCCGACCTGCCGTTCGACGCGCTGGTCGAGGCGTTGCGGGTGGAGCGCCGCGCCGGCGAGCATCCATTGTTCCAGGTGAAATGCACCCAGCAGGCCGCCGCGCCGGCGCTGCGCCGGGTGCCGGGCCTGCGGCTGGCGTTGCAGGCGGCGACGGCCGGCGCCGCGCATTTCGACCTCAGCCTGGACCTGTTGCCGGGGCCGGACGGCGTGGCGCTGACCTTCGCCTACGCCGCGCGCCGGCTCGACGCCGCCAGCGTGGCGCAACTGGCCGACACCCTGCTGGCGTTCGCCGCGCAGGTGGCCGACGACCCGGCCCGCCGCCTGGCCGACCTGGCGACACCGGGGGTGGCGGACGCGCTGGCCGGGCCGGCGCCGCAGGCGCACGGCAGCGTGCTCGACGCCTGGGACGCCGCCGTGGCGCGCGTGCCGGACGCCATCGCCGTGCGCGACGAGACGCAGGCGTACAGCTATCGCGCGCTCGACGCCCAGGTGGCGGCGCTGGCGGCGCGGCTGCTGGCGGCCGGCATCGGCGCCGAGGCGCGGGTGGGCGTGCACGCCGGGCGCAGCGCCGAATTCGTGCTCGGCGTGCTGGCGGTGCTGCGCGCCGGCGCCGCCTACGTGCCGCTGGACGCGGCGCTGCCGGCCGAGCGGCTGGCGTTCCTGCTGGGCGACTGCGGCGCGCGCCTGCTGCTGAGCACCGCGCCGGACGCGGCGCCGGCCACGTTGCCGGTGTGGCCGCTGCGCTTCGAGGCCCAGCCGGCGCCCGTCGCCGGGCCGTGGCCCGCCATCGCGCCGCAGCAGGCGGCGTACCTGATCCATACCTCCGGCTCCACCGGCCAGCCCAAGGGCGTGGTGGTGCCGCACGGCGCGCTGGCCAACTACACCCGGGCGGTGCTGGCCGCGCTGGCGCTGCCCGAAGCGGCGCGCCAGGTGGCGATGGTGTCCACCGTCTCGGCCGACCTGGGCCACACCAGCTTCTACGGCGCGCTGTGCAGCGGGCGCACCCTGCACCTGATCGACGCCGCGCGCGCCTTCGACCCCGACCGCTTCGCCGAATACCTGGCGCGCGAACGCATCGACGTGCTCAAGATCGTGCCCAGCCACCTGCAAGCCCTGTTGCAGGCGGCGAACCCGGCCGACGCGCTGCCGGCGCACACCCTGGTGCTGGGCGGCGAAGCGTGCCCGTGGGCGCTGCTGGAACGCATCGCCGCGCTGAAGCCCGCGTGCCGCGTGCTCAACCACTACGGCCCGACCGAAACCACGGTGGGCGTGCTCACCCAGCCCGCGCGGCACGCCGCGCGCGCCGCGGCCACGCTGCCGCTGGGCCGCCCGCTGGCCGGCATCGACGCCTGGGTGCTGGATGGTGCGCTCAACCCGGTGCCGGCCGGCGCGGTGGGCGAGCTGTACCTGGGCGGCGCCGGCGTGGCGCGCGGCTACCAGGGCCGGCCGGCGTTGACCGCCGAACGCTTCGTGCCGCATCCGGCCACGCCCGGCGCGCGGCTGTACCGCAGCGGCGACCTGGTGCGCCAGTTGCGCGACGGCAGCCTGGAATTCCTCGGCCGCGCCGACGACCAGGTGAAGATCCGCGGCTATCGCGTCGAGCTGGGCGAAGTGCGCGCCGCGCTGCTGGCGCTGCCGGGTGTGCGCGACGCGCAGGTGGTGGTGGGCGCGGCGGCGGACGGCCGCGCGCAACTGCTGGCCTACCTGGTGCCGGCGTCGCTGGACCCGGCCGCGCTGCGCGACGCGCTGGCCGAGCGCGTGCCCGACCATCTGCTGCCCAGTGCTTTCATTGTGCTGGACGCGCTGCCGCTGACCGCCAACGGCAAGCTCGACCGCAAGGCGCTGCCGGCGCCGGCCGCCGCGCCGGCCGGGAACCGGAGCGCGGACGACGCCCCGCAGGGCGACGCCGAATGCCTGCTGGCCGAAGTCTGGGCCGAGGTGCTGGGCGTGGCGCGCGTCGGCCGCCACGACAGCTTCTTCGCGCTGGGCGGCGATTCCATCCTCTGCCTGAAGGCGGTGGCGCGCGCCCGCAAGCGCGGGCTGAAGCTGACCGCCAGGCAATTCTTCGAGGCGCAGACGCTGGCCGCCATCGCGGCGCGGGCGCAAACGACGGCCCCGGCGGTGCGGACCACCACCCCGCCGCTGCCGGCCGCGCGCCGCGCCGGGCCGTTGCCGCTGTCCTACGCGCAGGCGCGGCTGTGGTTCCTCTGGCAACTGGAGCCGGACAGCACCGCCTACCACATCGCCGGCGCGCTGCGGCTGGAGGGCGAGCTGGACCTGGACGCGGTGCGCGGCGCCTTCGACGCGCTGGTGGCGCGCCACGAAGCGCTGCGCACCGTGTTCGAGGCGGGCGACGACGGCCTGGCGCGCCAGCGCATCCGCCCGGCCGGCGCGCTCGACCTGCCGCTGACCGACCTGTCGGCGCGCGACCCCGCGCAACGGGCCGCCGAGGTGCGCGCCGCCGCGCTGGCACTCAACGCCCGACCGTTCGACCTGACCCGGGGGCCGCTGCTGCGCGCCGGGCTGATCCGCGAATCGGCGCGGGCGCACGTGCTGGCGGTGGTGATGCACCACATCGTGTCGGACGGCTGGTCGATGCAGGTGCTGGTCGAGGAACTGGTGGCGCACTACCAGGCGCGCGTCGAAGGCCGCGCCGCCGAAACCCCGCCGTTGCCGATCCAGTACGCCGACTACGCGCTGTGGCAGCGCGACTGGCTGGCCGCCGGCGAGCAGGCGCGGCAACTGGCGTACTGGCGCGAACAACTGAGCGACCCACAGTCGGGCGGCGGACCGTCGGTGCTGCAACTGCCGGCCGACCATCCGCGCCGCGCCGACGGCCGCTACCGCAACGCGGAGCTGGCGCTGACGCTGCCGGCCGAACTGGTCGGCGCCGTGCAACGCCGCGTCCAGGCCGAGGGTGCCACGCTGTTCATGGCGCTGCTGGCGGCGTTCCAGGTGCTGCTGCATCGCCATACCGGACAGCACGACCTGCGCATCGGCGTGCCCATCGCCAATCGCCAGCGGGTCGAGACCGAAGGCGTGATCGGCTTCTTCGTCAACACCCAGGTATTGCGCGGCATCGTGCACGGCCGCAGCACGCTGGGCCAGGTGCTGGCCCAGGCGCGGCAGGCCGCACTGGGCGCGCAGGCGCATCAGGACCTGCCGTTCGAACAACTGGTCGAGGCGCTGCAACCGCAGCGCAGCCTGGGCAGCACGCCGTTGTTCCAGGTGATGTTCAACCACCAGCGCGGCGACCTGCGCGCGCTGGCCCGCCTGCCGGGGTTGCAGGTGGCGCCGTACCCGCTGGCGCCGCAGGCGGCGCAGTTCGAGCTGACGCTCAACAGCCACGAGCATCCGGACGGCCGGGTCGAGCTGCTGTTCCAGTACGCCGCCGAGCTGTTCGAGCCGCGGACGGTGGCCGCGTGGGCGCGCCATCTGCAAGCCGTGCTGCGGGCGCTGGCGGACGCTCCGGATTCCACCGTGGGCGACTTGCCGCTGCTGGACGCCGCCGACCACGCCACCCTGGCGCGCTGGGGCGTGGCGCCGCCGCCGCCGGGCGGCTTCGACCCGGTGCCGGCGCAGTTCGCGCGCCAGGCCCGGCGGCATCCCGACGCGGTGGCGCTGCTGTTCGGCGACACCCGGCTCAGCTACGCCGAGCTGAACGGGCGCGCCAACGCGCTGGCGCACGCGCTGATCGCCCAGGGCGTCGGCCCCGATACGCGGGTGGGCATCGCGGTCGAGCGCTCGGTCGGCATGGTGGTGGGGCTGCTCGCCATCCTCAAGACCGGCGGCGCCTACGTGCCGCTGGACCCGTCCTACCCGGCCGAGCGGCTGGCCTACATCATCGAGGACAGCGGCCTGTCGCTGCTGCTGACCCAGCGCGCGGTGCGCCCGCGCATCCCGGCGCCGGACGACCTGCCGGTGCTGCTGCTGGATGACCAACCGCCGGCCGGAACGGCCGTCGCGGGCGACCCCGAGGTGGCGCTGCATCCGCAGCATCTGGCCTACGTGATCTATACCTCCGGCTCCACCGGCCGGCCCAAGGGCGTCGGCATTCCGCACCAGGCGTTCCAGCGGCATTGCCACGCGGCGGTCGGCTTCTTCGGCCTGACGCCGGACGACCGCATGTTGCAGTTCTCCACGCTGAACTTCGACGGCTTCGTCGAACAACTCTTCCCGCCGTTGCTGGTCGGCGCGGCGGTGGTGCTGCGCGGGCCCGATCTCTGGGACAGCGCCACCTTCCACCGCGAACTGCTGGCGCGGCGCATCAGCGTGGCCGACCTGACCACCGCCTACTGGCTGGTGCTGGTGCAGGATTTCGCGCGCAGCGGCGTGCGCGACTACGGCGCGCTGCGGCAGGTGCATGCCGGTGGCGAGGCCATGCCGCCCGAAGGCGTGCGCGCCTGGCGCGATGCCGGCCTGGCCGGGGTGACGCTGCTGAACACCTACGGCCCCACCGAGGCCACCGTCACCGCCACCGTGCTCGACTGCGCGCCCTACGTGGACGGCACGCAGCCGCTGCCGCCGCAGATGCCGATCGGCCGCGTGCTGCCCGGCCGCGCGCTGCGCGTGCTCGACGGCGACCTCAACCCGGTGCCGCCGGGCGTGGCGGGCGAACTGTGCATCGGCGGCGAACTGCTGGCACGCGGCTACGGCGGCCGTCCCGGCCTGAGCGCCGAGCGCTTCGTCGCCGACCCGCTCGACACCGCCGGCAGCCGGCTGTACCGCACCGGCGACCTGGTGCGCTGGCGTCACGACGGCCAGCTCGACTACCTGGGCCGGATCGACTTCCAGGTGAAGGTGCGGGGCTTCCGCATCGAGCTGGGCGAGGTGGAAGCGCAGTTGCTGGCGATCCCCGGCGTGCGCGAAGCGGTGGTGCTGGCGCAGCAGGCGGCCGCCGGCACCCGGCTGGTGGCCTACGCCTCGGCGGCCGACGGCGCGCTGGACGGCGCCACGCTGCGCGCGCGGCTGGCCGAGGCGCTGCCGGACTACATGGTGCCGGCGGCGGTGGTGCTGCTGCCGCGCCTGCCGCTGAACCCCAACGGCAAGATCGACCGTCACGCGCTGCCAGCGCCGCGGGAGGACCACGCCGGCCACGTGCCGCCGCAAGGCGCGCTGGAACCGGCGCTGGCGGCGATCTGGGCCGCGCTGCTGGAGGTGGCGCAGGTGGGTCGGCACGACAACTTCTTCGCGCTGGGCGGCCATTCGCTGCTGGCGCTGCGGCTGGTGCAGCGCATCCACGAACAATGGGGCGAGGGCAGCGTCAGCCTGCTCGACGTGCTGCGTGCGCCCGACCTGGCGGCGCTGGCGCAGGCGATGGCCGAGCGCGAGCACGCCGAGGACCGCGACGTGCTGGTGCTGGGCCGCGAGCACCACGGCGCGCCGCTGTTCCTGTTCCCCGGCCTGTTCGTCAACACCGCCGAGTACCGGGCGCTGATCGGCGCGCTGGCGCAGCGGCGGCCGGTGTACGGCTTCGTCAGCCACGCGCTCACCGCGCGGCGCTGGCGCGACTTCACCGTGGCCGGCATCGCCGCCGAGTACGCCGCCTACATCCGCGCCCGCACCCGCGACGGCGCCTGCGCGCTGGCCGGTTGGTCGCTGGGCGGCGAACTGGCGCTGGAGACCGCAAGGCAACTGGAGGCCGATGGCGTTGAAGTGCGCTTCGTCGGCCTGATCGACACCGCGCACACCGCGCCGCCGCCACGCCCGCCGCTGACGCCCGCGCAACTGGAGCAGGTCGACGCCACGGTGGCGGCGTGGCTGGCGCGCTCCGGCATGCGCCGGCACTGGCAGGCATTGCTGGCGCGGCTGAGCCCGTCGCAACTGGCGCAGTACCGCCACCAGGTGGCCGACGTCGGCGACCGACTGCCGTGCGACGGCGACGCGATCCACGCCGCCGAGTACCAGCTGTGGGCCGAGGTCAACGTCAACAACGCCGTCGCGCAGCACCGCCACGGCCGCATCGCCGCGCCGCTGCACCTGTGGCACGCCGAACAGACCGTCGCCGCCGGCAAACGCCGCGCGTGGGACCGGCACGCCGATACGCTGTACGAAACCGTGGTGCCCGGCACCGGCCACCTCGACATCATCCACGCCCCGGCCTTCCTCGCCGGCATCGCGCGGGCGCTGGACGAGGCGACGGATCGTAGTCCGGCTTAGGGGGCTGGTGGGGGGGCGAAACCCCAAGTCTTGAACCACAGAGGGCACAGAGAACACAGAGATACACGGAGAAAAACAAAACGAAAGACGAAAACTTGAGTGTTCCGGCCTTCCCCACTCTTGGGTTTTCTCTGTGTACCTTCGTGTTCTCTGTGTCCTCTGTGGTTCAAGATTTAGGGTTCCCGTTCCAGCCGCCCAACCCCGACCAGCGGCCAATCGACCGTGCGGTGCTTGCCCGGATGCCCAGGGCATCTTTACCATCATGCCTGACAAAAATTGTTGGGTAGATGACGTGGATATGTCGGATATGCTGGCTTCCTTCGCCAGCGCCTTCACCCAGGCGCAGCGGCTGCTGACCCTGCACCTGGGCGACGGCGCCGCCTACGGCGAGCAACTGCTGCCGCAATCGGTCGCCGGCGAGGAAGCGCTGTCCCGGCCGTATCGCTACGTGGTGGAATGCCTGTCGCCCGACGTCGGCGTGCCGCTCAAATCGCTGCTCGGCCTGCCGGCGCAGCTCGGCATCCTGACAGCCGACGGCGACGAAGTGGTGCGCTGCGGTGTGGTCACCGCCGCCCGGGCACTGCCGTCCGATGGCGGCTTTGCCCGCTACGCGCTGACGGTCGAACCGCCGCTGGCGCTGCTG
>NZ_KB895347.1 GCF_000374805.1 Chitiniphilus shinanonensis DSM 23277 | reverse complement strand
TTGGAACTCAAACGGATTTACGAGTAATGGATTACGCTGGGCTCACCGCCAAGTACAAGGTCAATCGCCCATTGAGCGATGCTGAAAAGCAGCACCACCTGCCACAGACCAAGGCCAGTTCCGCCAAGCCGTTGGCTCAGACTTCAGTAATCCAGATGAATTCGACCTACCTGGAGTGCAGCGATAAGTTCTATCCCTGGAAAGGCCTGATGACTGCATTCACAGGCTTTGTGATTTGGCTGATTGGGTATGCCCTCAGCAGTGTCGCCATAATCAGCATTACTGAATGGCCTGGAATCAATGCGGATCAACGGCAGCAATCCATCCTCACCTTCTTGGCTATGTGTGCCATGTCAGCTCCGGTGATTCTACTGGCACTTTGGTTCCTAAAAAAGGAAGCCTTCCGCTACACCCATTACCCACTACGCTTTAACCGCAAGACCGGCATGGTGCATGTATTTCGTCTGGACGGCACCACGCTGAGCGTGCCCTGGCGCGAGATTCATTTCGCACTCAATCCGGCCCAGATGCGTAACTTCTGGGAGGTGCGCGGGCATGTGCTCAGTGAGGATCGCTCCACGGTGCTCGAAACCTTTGTACTGCCAACCTATGCCAGTTGGGAGAGTCCTTACTTACTGGCGCAATGGGAGTTCGTGCGGCACTACATGGAAAAAGGCCCCGCCCAATTGCTGGAGCAAGTGCAGTACACACTGAATATCGCCGACCGGCGTGAAACCCTCTGGTTCGGCTTTCGACGCCTGATGGCCATTTTCAGCTCCGCGCCACTGCTGGCCTTGCTGATGTCGCCGTTGCTATTGCCCCTTTCCATCGTCCGCTGGATCACCATGCGCACCTGCAAAATCCCCCAATGGCCAGAGGAAGTGGAAGCACAAAGCCAGATCAGCCCCAAAGACCGCTACCGGCGCGATGCACATCCCCCATATGTGCCGCCACGGCAACAGAATTGAAGCCACTGTCTTGATCTATCCCTTTCCATGCTCACCGATCTCAATCCTTAACTCAGAAATGTTGGACCTCAAAAGGATTTACGAGTAATGGATTACGCCGGGCTCACCGCCAAGTACAAGGTCAATCGCCCATTGCGCGATGCCGAAAAGCAGCGCCATCTGCCACAGACCAAGACCTGGACGTGTGTTCCACCTCATGGACTGGTGCACTACTAGACACTTTTTTTCGTCCATAGCTCCGCTGCCACAACACGTGCAATCCGGGTCGCGGGCTAGGCGCAGGCGTTGAAACGCATATCAAGCACGTTGAACTGCAGCAGATATCCCGACAGGGACATACCCAAGCCAAGGATCAGTTTGATGGTTGCGGTGACTTGCAGCAGTCCAATCGTCCCAGGCCGCACGCCGAGCACTCCAGCTTCGGTACAATTGGGAGCCCGTTCCGCTGTCGGCTCAGGATACAGACAACGATAACAACCACCATCGCGTCCCTTGGCGAGCAAACCGCCATTTGGCCCTCGAACCCCTGGACTGTGCCGTAGACCAACGGCAAGTTAAGCCGCACGCAGGCATCGTTGATGAAGTAGCGTGTAGCGAAGTTATCGGAATCGTCCACCACACTAGGTCATGACCACCCAGCATTACCTCGACATTATCGGGCACCAATCGGGGGCGCCGAGCGATGAACTCGACGGTGGGCTGATCGCCAGCACTGCATCCTGGCCCGATTCCACTTTGGCCATCCTGATATCCACACCCCGGTGCAACACCTGTCGATGCAGGTTGCTGCGGTCAACCATATCGTCGTCGATCAGCGTCAGACGACCGACTCCCGCCGCAGCCAAGTACAAGGCGATGGGTAAGCCCAGGCCCCCTGCACCGACCAGCGCAACCCTGGCGCGGCAAGCCGGTGCTGTCCGGCCAGCCCCACCTCAGGCAGGCACAGCTGTCTGGCGTAACGCTGCAGGAAGTCCGGCTCCTCGGTGACTACGCTCATCGGCTGAACTCGCGCAGCAGATCGTAGCCATCCCAGATCGGGGCGAAATCCAGCGCGTGCCTCAGCGGGACGATGCGCTCGATGCCACATGGCCCCGCCTGCTGTGCTCGACGCTGAAGCCGAAATAGCCCAGGGTCTGGTCGCGGCGTTCCAACGGGGGTCAGATCCTCCAGCGCATCCAGCCGCCATTGCGCAAAGGCGCCGGTGCCCAGCGAGCGACGTGATGGAGTCGGTGGTGTGCTGAGTTGCAGGGCGATTTCGTTGCCGCACCACTGCACGGCGGTCACCTGCCCCTGCGCGGCCAATTGGTAGGCATCGACCTGCTTGCGAATCGACATCACCGCATCCAACTCGGAGCAGCGCTCGCCGACCGCCTGCTGCAGCAACGATGCGAAGATCGCCTGCACCCGACGGGTGGTCTTGGCATCGCAGCCCCAGAACACTGTGCGGGGCGAGGCACAGGCGGCCCGGCCAAAGAGATAGGCATCGGTATGGCCCAGAGCATCGCCGCGACGGCTTCACCTTCGAGGCCGACCTGCTCAGCCATGGCGGCATCGACCTCTCCCTGAAACTACGGCTGACCGAGCGCGTGGTGGTGCGCGAGGGCGCCGGCGACGCGCTGCTGGCCGAGCACTGCGCCGAGCCACCGGGCAACGTCCAGCCGGTCGAGGTGACACAATGGACCCTGGTGGCCGGCGGGGAGTTGATCGCCAGCTGGCCCGCGATCACGCCATGAACGATCTGCTCGATCTGGAGCGCGCCGTCGGCGGCCTGCTGTCGCAGCTCGAAGCCCCCGCCCGCCGCAAACTGGCGCGGCAGGTGGCAACCCAGCTGCACCGCAGCCAGGTCGGACGCATCGCCCAGCAGCGCAACCCGGACGGCACGCCTTACGCGCCGCGGCGCCCGCAACTGCGCGAAAAGCAAGGGCGCATCCGCCGCACCATATTTGCCCGCCTGCGCACCGCCACCTACCTCAAGGCCGCCGCCGACGCGGACAGCGCCGCAGTCGAATTCGCCGGCCGCGTCCTGCGCGTGGCGCGGGTCCACCAGTTCGGCCTGGATGATCGCGTGCGCCGCAACGGGCCGGTGGTCCGCTACCCGGCGCGGCAACTGCTCGGCTTCACCGATGCCGACGAGCGCCTGGTGCTGGATCTGGTCATGGCGCACCTGGCGCCATGAATGCCCCCTTGTCCTCTATTCGGCCACCGTCGCAGCAACGCAGTCCACGCCGGGTTGTATAGTCACCTCACCGACTGGCCTGGATTTCAGATTATAAAGAATGCCCTTGATCCGGATATCGTTTTCCCGAAGAAACGATAATTCCCGCCCATTGCACACATAATCCCGGACTATGGATCGAAACGTGGCCCAGTGCTCTTCGGATACCGGCTCCGTCATCAGCCAGGGAAATACCAGAAACAAAAATACGATGGGCTTCCCTGGAACGGCCATACCGCCAGCATGATAAATGCCGAACGCAACATGACTCGGCAATAGCTTATTCATCTCGCCCAGCGCGTCATTCAGCGCCCGCTGCCGTGCCGGATCGATCGCCAACTTGCTTTCCGCCGGACTGAGCGTCAGCGGGTTGTTTGCGGCAGAATCGACCCCGTCGCAATCCTTCTCGAATTTCATCAATATCTGTTCGATCGGCGCGCCGTCCAGCCCCTGAAGGGTAAATGAAGCCTCGGCCTGGTTCCGGATAAACATCCCCGCACCCGGCGTGGAACACAGATACCGTGTCATCTCATCAAGACTGCCATTCAGGACGCCATCGGGCAGGGCATTCCTATCCGCCGTCCAGGTAAGGAAAATGTTGATTCTCTTTCCCGGCCCACTCGTCATGGGCTCCAGACGCAGCCCGGAGCCAAGGCTCATCGGCAGCGCCTGATTATTTTTTGCAACGGATTTCTCAATGAAACCCATCACTTCAGCGTCGTCCAGTTTTCGATCGAAACCTGCCGATTCATGTTCTGTTTCATCCGCCACCGCAATGGCGGCATTCGCCAATAAAAAAACAATAAAAATCATACCCAATATTTCTTTGATCATTTCTTGCCCTTGACAGGATGCGAACAGGCATAAGCCGAACACACGATTATTCGCACCCTTTACGCCAAAGCCAAGCCTCCCCCTCATCGCTGCCCGGCCCTGGCACACCAGTTCCCACGCGACCACCGCCCGTGCGCGGCGCATCCTCGCGCCATGAACCCGATTCCCGATCTCGCCCGCCGCCTGGAAAGCGCCTTGCGCCTGGGTACCGTCGCCGCCGTCGATCACGCCGGCGCCCGCTGTCGTGTGACCACCGGCGGCCTGCACACCGAGTGGCTGCCCTGGCTCGCACTGCGCGCCGGTCATACCCGCAGTTGGAATCCCCCTACCCCCGGCGAGCAATGCGTCGTGCTGGCGCCCAGCGGCGAGCCGGCCGCCGGCGTAGTACTGCTGGGCCTGTTCAGCGACGCCGCGCCCGCTCCGTCCAGCGACCCCGACGAAACGCTGACCGTGATGCCGGACGGCGCCACCCTGCGCGCCGGCAACGAGGTGGTGCTCGACACGCCGCAGACCACCTCCACCGGGCGCCACACCATCGAGGGGCTGCTCAGCTACCTGGCCGGCCTGTTCGGCGACGGCTGCGCCGGTGGTGGCTCGGTCATCCATGGCCCGGTCACCCAGGTGGGCGGAGCCATCACCAGCAACGGCATCGCCGTCGACAACCACCGCCACGCCGAATCCGTCGGCGACGTCACCGGGCCACCGCAATGATCGGCATGGATACCGGCTCGGGCCGCTATGTCGGCGACGCCGCCCACCTGCAGCAGTCGATCCACTGCATCCTCTCAACCCCCATTGGCAGCCGCGTGATGCGCCGCGAGTTCGGCAGCCTGCTGCCCGGACTGATCGACCAGCCCCTGGTCGGCGGCACCGTGCTGCGCGTGCTGGCCGCCTCGGCCATGGCGCTGATGCGCTGGGAGCCGCGCCTGCGGATCAGCCTGGGCGGCGGCAACGCCGCCGGCCAGCTGGTGATCGACATCGAGGGCCAACTGGTCGACGGCCCACGGCGGGCGGGGTTGGCGCTGTCGGTGCCGTTGGCGATGGGAGGTGCCGCATGACGTTCGATTTTTCCCGGCTGCCACCGCCCGACCTGGTGCGCGACGTCGATTTCGAAACCATCCTGGCGCAGCGCAAGGCCAGATTGCTGACGCTGCTGCCGCCCGAACGCGTGGCCGAGGTCGAGCGCACCCTGCAGCTCGAATCCGAGCCCATGACCATCCTGTTGCAAGAGGCCGCCTACGCTGAAATGCTGTTCCAGCAGCGCGTGAACGAGGCCGCGGTGGCCAGCATGCTGGCCACCGCCCAAGGCGCCGACCTCGACAACCGTGCCGCCGACTACGGCGTCGCCCGCCTGCTGATCACCCCGGCCGCCCCGGCGGCCGTGCCGCCGGTGGCAGCGGTGTGGGAGTCCGACCAGCGCCTGCGCCTGCGCGCGCAGATGGCGCTGGAAGGACTATCGGTCGCCGGGCCGCGCGCGGCCTACGTGTTCCACGCATTGTCGGTGTCGGCCAACGTCGCCGACGTCGCCGTGCACAGCCCCGAGGGCAATGGCGTGGTCCACGTTTACGTGCTTGACGCACGCAACGGCGGCGTGCCGGACGAGGCGCTGCTGGCCAAGGTCGGCGCCGCGCTCAGCGCCGAGACCGTGCGCCCGCTGTGTGACAAGGTCACCGCCAAGCCCGGCGAGCCGATCGACGTCATCATCCACGCCCGGATCGAATTCGAGCCCGGCGGCGAAACGCTGTCCGGCGGCCTCGACGCGGCGCGAGCCCGGCTCGCCGCACTGCTGCGGCAGCGTCGCGCGCTGGGCCAGGTGCTGCCGGTGTCCGCCATCGACGCCGCCCTGCACAGCGATGGCGTGCGCCGGGTGCAAGTGCTCGCCCCGGCCGCCGACGTGGTCTGCGCCCTGCAACAGTTCCCCCGTGCCACGACCATCACCCTGGAACGCTGGCCATGACCGTGCGCAGCGTGTTGCCGCCCAATCGCACCGCGCTGGAGGACGCGCTCGCCATCACGCGCCGGCCCCAGGCCGATCCCGCAGCACTGCGGTACCTGAGCGACGCCGCCCGGTGCCCCGCCCCACTGCTGCCCTGGCTCGCCTGGCTCGCCTGGCAGCGCAGTGTCGACCGCTTCGATTCGGCCACCACCGAAGCCCAGCAACGCGCGCTGATCGCCTCGGCCATCGACGTGCATCGGCACAAGGGCACGGTGGCCGCAGTGCGCCAGGTCTTTCGGGATCTCGGGCTCGGCGAAGTCACCCTCGACGAAGGCGCCAACGGCCACGCCTACGACGGCAGCGTCAGCTACGACGGATTCGCCAACTACGACGACGTGGGCGGCTGGGCCGAGTACCGCGTGCACATCGACAAACTGCTGTCGGTCAGCCAGGCCACGCTGGCGCGGGAAATCCTCGCCGACGTCGCCCCGGTGCGCTGTCAGCTGTGGGGGCTGGATTTCACCGGCGCCGAGCTGCTCTACAACGATCTCGCCGCCTACGACGGCGGCTACACCTACGGAGTCGCCTGATGGCCAACCTACCTGTCCCGGTCACGCCGGGGTTTCCCGACGTCTACCAGCTCGAACTGACCGACCGCGTGAAGGGCGGCGCCGGCGGTACCGCCAACCTGCAGGCCACCCAGCTTGCCGAGCGCGATGCGTGGTTGCGTCAGGAGCTGGAAGCGGGCCGCGATGATTTCGCCGGCCACCTGGCCGCCGCCGACCCGCATCCGCAGTACCTGACCGAGCCCGACGGCGATGCCAAGATCGCCGCTGCCGTCGCCGCGCTGGTCGCCGCCGCGCCCAGCACGTTGGACACCCTCAAGGAACTGGCCACCGCGCTGGGCAACGATCCGAGTTTCGCCACCACCATCGCCAACGCGCTGGCCTTGAAAGCGCCGTTGGCCAGCCCCGTGCTGACCGGCGCGCCGACCGCGCCGACGGTGGCGCAATTCGACAGCTCGACAGGGTTGGCCACGACAGCATTTGTCCAGCGCGCGCTGGGGAATTTTGCAGGAGATTCGGCGGTATCAACGTCCCAGGTATTAACGGCAGCACAGGCGGGTAGAACGATTACGGTGGGCGGGACCGTCACATTGACGCTGCCGCTCTCTTCCACGGTGCCGACGGGGGCTACGTATCAAATCAACAACGCGGGTAACGGGATCGTCACTGTGCAAGCCGCCGCCGGTGACAACCTGTACGCGATTGGCACCGCGACGCCGTTGACGCATAGCCTCGGACCCGGCGACACCATCACCATTGCATATGTGGGCGGTAAGCAATGGTTCTCCTGGGGAGGCGTCCAGTTAGGCATGTCGTCCACGTTTGGCTCATCGCTGGCCGCCAATGGCTATCAACGATTGCCCAGCGGTCTGATCATGCAATGGGGTAGAGCAACAATACGAGCTGCTACCCCCAACGTGCGGGTGACCCTGCCGACGGCGTTTCAGAGCCAGTTTTTGTGGGGGATGGCTGGGATTTCCGGCCCAGGCGTCATTGGCAACTCGTACACCGTCACCGGGCCGATCAACGAGAGTTTGACGGCGATGGAATTCAATGACTACGTGAACGGAGCGCTGATCACCGGGGTTGGCACGATTCAGTTTTTGGCATTGGGGAGATAGGGAGATGGACATGTTTTACGCTGCGAGTACCAGTGGGTTTTACGACCCGTCCATCCATCAGCGGATACCGCCCGACGCGGTGGAGATCACGCATGCAGAATATGAAGCTCTGTATGCAGGCGTCGCCAGCGGGTTCGATATTGAGATCGACTCAATGGGACGGCCGGTGCTCGTGGCACCCCAACCGCTACCTGTTGAGGATTTGCGCGCTGCCGCATCGGCCCAACTGCCTGCGTGGGAGGCGGCCGAGCGTACTGCCAGCATCGAGCACGCCGGCCGCCGCTGGCTGACCACGCCCGAGGCATTGCAGGACATCCGCGACGCACTGCTGGCCGGGCTGGTGCCGGGCGGGGTATGGATCGACGCCGCCCGTGAGCCGGTGCCGATGACGCTGGCCGAGCTGCAAGCGCTGTGGGCGGCGTGCGTGACCCGGGGCGCGGCGATCTACCAGCGCCGGCTGATGATGGAGGCCGAGATCGCGGCCATGGATGCAGGCCAGCTCGTCACCTTTGCACCAAACTGGCCTGCGTAGCGAGCGTAGGGCAGGATCTATTCACGGGTCCGACGGGTCTTGCCTCGCTTGCGTTGACCAGCCAGCAAACCCAGCAAACCCACCCCCATCAGTGCATAGGTTTCCGGCTCGGGCAATGCGACCAGAGTATTGAAATCCGGCGCCCGAGCTGGATTGGTGGAATTGGGGTCGAATGTAAAATTAAAGTTGTCCAGATATACCTGCTGTTCCGGATCGTTTTTTCCCAGAGAACTGACAAAATACAACTGAGTGGATTCGAACCTGCGAAAATATGTATAAACCTCGTTTTGCGCCCACCTGTGATAGTAAAATTCCGATGCGGCATACCCGGGAAGGGTGGGTAAAATACCAAGCAAAGCGTCCTGGGTGTAGGTAATTCGATCGAACGCAACATCGAAGCTGTTCAATGCAAACTCGCGACCATCAACCCGCCTCACCCCAAGTATTCGACTCTGATCCCAGAATATCGCCGGGCCGCTGGGATTTTGCACGAATTGACCGCCCAGCCATCTACCGTTTGCGATGCTCAGGCCGGGGGAATCCCGAGGAATGTCCGGGCTTCGTGGGAGGCTGGCAAAAATATAATCACCTATTACCAAGAGATTCCCATCGTAATAACCGGGTTCACTGAAATCGATAACCACTGCCGCGGCAGGTGTACTCACCCCAGCAATAGCCATGACGCTGAAAATAATACGTAACAGATCGGGTTTCATGGATTGGTCTCCAGTTGATTTCGATTGGTAACGGGAGCCCCGGCCCCACATCCGATTCGGCTCCCACCCTGGGTAGGCATAGAAGAGGAATGAGGCGCAAATCTGTGCGTCCGGCGAATGGGCTCTGGCATTGGACGGCCGGCGAGGCCGCATTGCCTTGCGGCAACAGTGCCTGATCGCGGCACAGCATCCACCCAAAGTCCCCGACCAGCGAGCGCGGCATCCTAGGACAGTCACCACCCGGAGCCCCGCCACCATGGCCACCGATTTCCATCACGGCGTGCGCGTCATCGAGATCAACGAAGGCGTGCGCACCATCCGCACCATCCGCACCATTGCCACGGCCGTGATCGGCATCGTGTGCACCGCGTCGGATGCCGACGCCACCGCCTTCCCGCTCGATACCGCCGTCCTCATCACCAACGTCAGCCAGGCCATCGGCAAGGCCGGCACCGCCGGCACGCTGGCCAAGACGCTCGACGCCATCGCCGATCAGTGCTCGCCCCTCATCGTCGCGGTGCGCGTCGCCGAAGGCACCACCCCGGCCGAGACCACCAGCAACCTCATCGGCACCACCACCAGCGCAGGGCGCTACACCGGGATGAAGGCATTGCGCGCGGCGCAGGCGCAGCTCGGCGTCACCCCGCGCATTCTGGCCGCGCCGGGGCTCGACACGTTGCCGGTGGCCACCGAACTGGTGGCGCTGGCGCAGGAGCTGCGCGCCTTCGTCTACGCCGCCTGCGATGGCTGCGCCACCAAGGAAGAGGCGGTCACCTACCGCGAGAACTTCGGGCAGCGCGAGATCATGCTGCTGTGGCCGGATTTCACCGCGTGGGATACCGCGACCAACGCCGCCGCGACCACCTGGGCCACCGCCCGCGCGGTGGGCCTGCGCGCCAAGCTGGACGAGGAACAGGGCTGGCACAAGAGCCTGTCCAACGTGGCCGTCAACGGCGTAACCGGCCTGACGCGCGACGTGTATTGGGATCTGCAGAACCCCGCCACCGACGCTGGCTACCTCAACGCCAACGAAGTCACCTGCCTGATCAACAAGGACGGCTATCGCTTCTGGGGCAACCGCACCTGCTCCGACGAGCCGCTGTTCGCCTTCGAGGTGGCGACGCGCACCGCCCAGGTGCTGGCCGACAGCATCGCCGACGCCATGATGTGGGCGGTCGACAAGCCGCTGACCCCCATGCTGATCAAGGACATCGTCGAAACCATCAACGCCAAGATGCGCGAGTGGAAAGCCAACGGCTACCTGATCGACGGCCAGGCCTGGTACGACGAGGACGCCAACACCCCGGCCACCCTCAAGGAAGGCAAGCTCGCCATCGACTACGACTACACCCCGGTGCCGCCGGCGGAAAACATCATGTTCCGCCAGCGCATCACCGACCGCTATTTCGCCGACTTCGCCGCCCTGATCAATAGCTGACCCGGCGGGCCGGCGCCGCCGGTCCGCCCTGACGAGGAATCGCCATGGCCCTGCCCCGCAAACTCAAGAACCTGATGCTGTTCGTCGATGGCTTCGGCTACGACGGCCAGATCAACAGCGTCACCCTGCCCAAGCTCTCCCGCAAGATCGAAGCCTATTCCGCCGGCGGCATGGTCGGCGCCGCCGGCATCGACCACGGCCTCGATGACGACGCGCTGATCGTCGAGTGGGAGCGCGGCGGCTGGGCGCGCGAGGAACTGCTCGCCCTGGGCATTCCCAAGCTCGACGGCGTACTGCTGCGTTTCACCGGCTCGCTGCAACGCGAGGACACCGGCGACGTCGACGCCATCGAAATCGTGATGCGCGGCCGGCACGAGGAGATCGACCGCGGCGACGCCAAGAAGGGCGAGGACACCACCAGCAAGATCAAGACCCGCTGCGTCTACTACAAGGAAACCTTCAACGGCGTGACCGACGTCGAGATCGACGTCCTCAACATGGTCGAGATCATCGGCGGCGTCGACCGCCAGGCGCAGCACCGCCGCGCGCTCGGTCGCTAAGCCCACCCTCCCCCGACTCCCTCCAGGACCACCATGACCACCGCCCAGATCACCCTCGACACACCCATCGTTCGCGGCGACACCACCATCGACCGGATCACCCTGCGCAAGCCCTCGTCCGGCGAGCTGCGCGGCATTTCCCTGGCCGATCTGACGCGCCTGGAAGCCAGCGCGCTGATCGCCCTGCTGCCGCGCATCAGCGACCCGACCCTGCTGGCCGAGGAGGCGCGCCGGCTCGACCCGGCCGACCTGATGCAGTGCGGTACGGAGATCGTGAGTTTTTTGCTGACGAAGGCGGTGAAGGCGGAATACCAGATCGGGTAGAAGAAGCCATGGCCGACATCGCCACCGTGTTCCACTGGCCCCCGCAGGCCATGCACGATTTCACGCTCGCCGAGCTGATGGCGTGGCGTGAACGTGCGCGCGTGCGTTACGAGCGCGACCAATGAGCGGGCGCGAACTGCGCCTGCAGGTGGTGCTGTCGGCCATCGACCGGGCCACCGCGCCGTTGCGCGCGCTGACCAAGAGCAGCAGCACTGCCAGCCGCGAAGTGCGCGACCTGCAGGCCAAGCTCAAGGCGCTCAATGCCACCCAGGGCAAGGTGGATGCCTACCGGCAGGCATCGCGCGCCGTGGGCGTGGTTGGCGGCCAACTGCGTGAGCAGCAGCGCTACGTGCAGCAGCTCAAGGCGGAAATGGCAGCCACCGCGGCCCCTACCGCAGCCATGACCAAAGAGCTGATGCGCGCCCAGGCTGAGTTCTCCCGATTGCGCGGCGCGCAGACCCGCAATATCGAAACCCAGCGCCAGCTGCGCGGAGCACTGTTCGAACAAGGCGTCGACACTAAGAAAGCTGGCCGCCCACCAGAGGCAGCTGGCCAGCGATACCGAGCGGGTATCCGCCGCGCTGGACAAGGAAAAGACGGCCCTGGCCAGGGTGAACGAGCAACAGCGCAAGCTGCATGGCGCCCGCGCGCAGTACGACAAGAGCATAACCCAGCGCAACGCGCTGCTCGGGGCAGGTGCCAGCGTCGGCGCGGCGGGCGCAGCCATCGGCGCGCCGGTGCTCAAGGCGGTATCCGAATACGCCACGGCCGAGGACGCGGCGATGCAACTGCGCGTCTCGCTGATGGGCGCCGACGGCAAGGCGGGCGCCGAGTTTGCGCGCATCAACGCCATGGCCACCGAATTGGGCAACCGGCTGCCCGGCACCACGGCGGATTTTCAGAACATGATGACCATGCTGGTCCGCCAGGGCATCCCGGTGCAGAACATCCTGGGCGGCGTCGGCAAGGCCACCGCCTACATCGGCGTGCAACTCAAGATGGCGCCGGATGCGGCCGCCGAATTCACCGCCAAGTTGCAGGATGCCACCCGCACCACCAATGACGACATGCTGGCGCTGACCGACACCATTCAGCGCGCCTACTACCTGGGTGTCGATCCCAACAACATGCTGGAAGCGTTCAAGGGCCTGGGGCCGGCCATGGACCTGATCAAGCAGAAGGGCCTTGAAGGCGCCAACGCCCTGGCGCCGTTCGTGGTCATGCTCGATCAGGCGGGCATGCGCGGCGAAGCCTCGGGCAACGCCATGCGCAAGGTGATTTCGCGCGGGCTGGACGTGGACAACGTCAACAAGGTGCTCGATGGCCTGAAGACGGAAAAAGGGATCGATATCCAGCTCGACTTCACCAACGGCAAGGGCGAGTTCGGCGGCGTGCCGAAGATGATCGCCGAGCTGTCCAAGCTCAAGCATCTCGACACGGTCACCCGGTTACAAGTGCTCAAGGACATCTACGGCGACGACAAGGAAACCAACGAAGCGCTGTCGAAGATCATCGACAAGGGGCAGCAGGGCTACGACGACGTGATCCACCGCATGCAGGACCAAGCCAGCCTGCAGCAGCGCGTCAACAACCAGCTCGGCACGCTGCGCAACCTGTGGGATGCCACTTCCGGCACCATGACCAACGCCCTGGTCGCCTGGGGCGAGGCCATCGCGCCCGAGGTCAAGGCGGTGACCGAATGGCTTGGTGGAGTCGCCGAAGGAGTCGGCACCTGGGCGCGGGAGAATCCGCGCCTGTCCAGCACGCTCATGAAGATCGCCGCGATCCTGGCCGTGGTACTGGTGGTCACCGGCGCGCTGATGGTGGCCATGGCCGGCGTGCTCGGCCCGATGATCATCATCCGACACGGGCTGGCCATGCTGGCGCTCAATGCCGGCACCGGCGCAGGCTCGCTGGGTATCCTGGGATCAGCCTTCAAATGGCTGGGCGGCATTGTCGCCACCGTCGGGCGCGCCATGCTGCTCAATCCGATTGGTCTGGTCATCACCGCCATCGCCGTCGCGGCGTACCTGATCTATCGCTATTGGGCACCCATCAAGCAATTTTTCGCGGGCGTATGGGCGTGGATCGATGGAGTGTTTGACCGCTACCCGATCCTCAACCGGATCTTCCCCTTCATCGGCGCCGCCCGCCTCATCATCAACAATTGGGAAGCCATCAGGCAATTCTTCGCCGGGCTGTGGGGCGAGGTCGCCCGCGCATTCGATGGCGGCATCGCCGGCATTGGCGCGCTGCTGCTCAACTGGTCGCCCCTGGGGCTGTTCCATCGCGCCTTTGCCGCGGTGCTGGCATGGTTCGCCATCGACATCCCCGCCAAATTCACCGACTTCGGCCGCATGGTGGTCGATGGCTTGGTCGGCGGCATCGTGGCCAAGTGGGATGCGGCCAAGGCCAAGCCGCTGAAGCTGGTCAACCAGTTGCCGGCCGGCGTGCGCAAGGTGCTCCGCATCAACTCCCCCTCGCGGGTGTTCGCCACCATCGGCGGCTGGGCCATGGCCGGGCTGACCCAGGGCCTGGGGCGCGGCAGCGGCGCGCCGCTCGGTGCCATGCTCGACACCGCGCGCCGGCTCACCACCGCCGGCGCCAGCATCGTCATCGGTGCCACAGCGGGTCCAGCCCAGGCCGACAGCGCCCCGCTGCGCCTCGACACCCGGCCGCCGCTTTCGGCGCGCACCGGCGCGGGCGTCAGCGTGGCTGGCGATCAGGTCACGATCCAGATCAGCGTCGGCCCCGGCCAGTATCTGGCCGAGCTGCGCAGTATGCTGGCGCAGTTGCTCGACGAGCGCGACCGGACCAAGGCGGCCCGGATGCGCTCGATGCTGTCGGATCGCGACTGAGGTGGCCGGCATGATGATGGCACTCGGGATGTTCGTGTTCGGGCTGCGCAGCGTGCCCTATCAGGCGCTGCAGCGGCAGCTCGCCTGGCGCCACGCCAGCACCGCCCGGGTCGGCCTGCGACCGGCCCGGCAGTACCTCGGCAAGGACGACGAAACCATCACCTCTCCGGCGTGCTGCTGCCGCAGCTCACCGGCGGGCCGGCATCGCTGGCCGACCTGGAGGCAATGGGCGACGAGGGCGCGGCCTGGCCGCTGCTCGACGGCGAGGGCAACGTCTACGGCCTGTACGTGATCGAGTCGCTACAGACCACCAGCAGCCTGTTTTTCGACAACGGCACCGCCCGCCGCATCGAGTTCAGCCTGGTGCTCAAGCGCATCGACGACGACGCCGTCGACCAGCTCGGCACACCACCGATGGCGATGGAGGCCACCTGATGGACCCGCGCCCGCGCGTCGCCCGGCCACTGTTCCGCCTGGCCATCGATGGCGAGGACATCACCCAGCGGTTGGAAGATCGCCTCGAATCGCTCACCCTGACCGACAACCGCGGTTTCGAGGCCGATCAGCTGGATCTCACCCTGCTCGACCACGACGGCCGGCTCGCCCTCCCCCGCCGCGGCGTCAAGCTCTCGCTGTCCCTGGGCTGGTCCGACAGCGGCCTCGTCGACAAGGGCACGTACCTCGTCGACGAAGTGGAGCACAGCGGCAGCCCGGACAAGCTCACCCTGCGCGCCCGCAGCGCCGACCTGCGCGCCGGGCTCACCACCCAGCGCGAGCACAGCTACCACCGCCAGACCGTGGGCGCCATCGTCCGCACCGTCGCCGCCCGCAACCAGCTGCAGCCGGTGCTCGGCGAGGGGCTGGCCGACGAGCAGATCGAGCACCTGGACCAGACCAACGAATCCGACGCCAACCTGCTCACCCGGTTGGCCCAGCAATGCGACGCCATCGCCACCGTCAAAGCCGACCGGCTGCTGTTCTGCCGGGCCGGCCAGGCGGCAACCGCCACCGGCGATCCGCTCCCCACCGTGACCATCACCCGCGCCAGCGGCGACAGCCACCGCTTCACCTTCGCCGACCGCGACGCCTATTCGGCCGTCACCGCCTATTACCACGACGGCAAGGCCGCCAGGAAACGGGCGATCACCGTCAATGGCAAAGGGGCAACCTCCGGCAAGGGTACCAACCCCAGCAGCGACAGCGTGCGGGTGCTGCGCCACACCTACGCCACCAAGGCCACCGCGACCCGCGCCGCGAAAGCCGAATGGGAGCGCCTGCAGCGCGGCGTGGCGCAGTTCGCACTGACCCTGGCCCAGGGCCGGCCGGATCTGTTCCCGGAAACGCCGGTGACCGTGGCGGGGTTCAAGTCGGAGATCGATGGCGAGGGGTGGCTGGTGGTGCGGGTGGTTCATGCTCTCGGCGGTGGCGGGTTCACCACGGCACTGGAGCTGGAATTGCGACCGATAGCCGAAGTGTGAGGGAAGCCCGCAGTTTCCGGGCTTCGTTTGTTGGCTGCACTCGTAGACTCAGCTGGAGGGTGGCGTTGCAGGCAGGCCGAGCTGCCTGGCCAGTGCGACATATTCGGCCACGGCGCGAACGACATTTCGTACATACTGCTCACTCAGTCCCCAAGCGCAACCTACTTACAAAAATACCTTGAATGCAGTAGAAACAATCGTGTCAATTAGGCCATTTACAAAGCGATCAAGTGCAACTTTGGCCAGCCCTTTTTGCTTTAAAGCTGCGAGCTCGACCAAGTCCTTCTTCCCGGCCATAAGCCATTCAAAATCATCTCGGGTCAAACCGCCATTTGCCAGCATTTTTGTCCATCGCTCCAAATCATCTTTCGATCTTTCGATGAACGCCCCCCCATCGTCAATTGCAGAATTTTTGTATGCTTTCCAGCTATACTCTGCAAATTCAATCAATTCCGTTTTCAGTGCCTCAACAAATCCATCAAAGTCAGCCATGACATCCTCCTTTATTAATTTTGACCATCACCCGGCTTAATTTTTCCGCTTTCAAGCCCGATAACCATATCAAAACCATCAGACACCAGGCCCTTAGCCTGCAGAATAAACTGCCCATCTAGAGTTTTTTTCTCTTCCCACCGCTTCAGAAACCCACCCAACGAATTGCGAGACGGGTCTTTAATAATAGTCCATTGCTTTGTGGTTATTTCATTCTTGGGAAGGCCCTTCGAATATTCATAAGCCTTTTCGACGTTCAGCTTCAAGGCATCAACTGCTTGCCGTTGACTATCATAAGGCTCGGTAGCCTTGTCCATTATCGCAAGCGCCTCAACCTTGAGTGATGTGGCTTGCTCATAGGCTTTCTGGCTAAAGGGCGTAATTGATGAACACCCAACCAACAAGCTCACCGCCCAACAAAGCACAAGCCGACTACACAGCGCCAAAATCTTCATACCATATCTCCTTTTTATAAATAGAAACAACGATTTTATTTTACAAAATCACTTTCAAAAAGGCTTTTTCATCTTTCAATTTCAACGCCAAGCTACCTTAGAGGAACAATAGAAATAAAAGCCTCATCCGCCCTTTCCTTCCAATCTACAACCCCATCAAGGCGGAGTCGGTAGACACCACCTTCAAAATTGAATTTATGCAAAGTGTGAATGGGGACTTCAAATGTCTGCTCGGCGACTTCATCACCACTAAGAGTCACATAAATCTTCTGCGCGCCAACCTTAACATCTCGACAAAAAATATGAAGCATAGCCCCGTTTTTTCCTTTGACATCAATGGAATGCTGTTCAGAGATTGGGTGCTCCTTTACTTTTTCTATAAGAACTTCAGAAGAGTTTGTGAAAAACAACGGAATGTTCCCTTGCTCCACATAGTGCTTAAATACAGTCACCCCAGCTCCAACCACTTCAACTAGTAACGCAAAAAAAAGTATCCTGGATCTTGAAGGAAAGGGTATCTTCCGAAGCCCCGCAGTATCTAAAAACGAGAGTACTCCCGTCGCAACGAACAATACAATACAGAACCATACGATGATAAATATAGGCCAAGAATTCATGTATCCCTCTTTGTTAGCCGCAAGCTGTATTTTTGTAAAAATTCAGAAATTTCAAATTCACATAAAAATTTTATTTTTTGAACCTTCCTTCAGCTTCTTTAGCCTCCCCACCTCGGAAAAAACATAGGCAGATTTCCGATATAGACCAGTTTTAATTTATCCGATAGCCATTCCAACCACCACACGCCGCTTCACCCACCACTGCAGCATCCGAGCTATGCCATGCCATCCGCCACAGCGCCCGCTGAGGCAAAAAAAAGCCCGGAAATTCCGGGCCTGGCTCTTCTTGAATAAGAATAGGTTTACTTACTCGGCGTGCCGTCGATAACCAGCTCAACATCCTCGGGGACCATATTGAGCGGGATACCTTTCGTACTTAACCCGGCCCCCTCCATCAGTAATCGGAGCTGACGAAGCGTCAATGGCATGCCGGAAGAAACGATATCCACTCGAATTTGTGGGTCCTTCAATCGTTCACAAAGGTCATCTTCACTCTTGCTTTCAGGCAGCACCACATTGATTTGGGTGGTTAGTGTAGCGATGAAATGAGGGGCACCTTCACTTTCAATTTGCTCATCAGTTGCCCCATCGTTTCGTACCGAGATCGTATTGGTTAGGGTCGCATAGGGGCGCTTGCCATTCTTCACCTCGATTGAGCAGGCCGGGGCAAGATCAATCTGAAAGCCATGAGTCTCATCCATCGTGTTCCTCAGGGCACATTCAGTGACCCGGAACGAAACTATTGCAAACGTGGGGACAGCCACTTCGCTCCTCCTGGGAATGCTTCATTTGGTTCAACACTCGCCTTCAGTGTCGGATGGTTCGACGGGAACTCAGAGATTTGCCCCATGGTGGGTTGCGTCTCAAAGCTGTGAATATGGCGATGCTCAACGGTATCTGGCTTGCGTACATAGCACTCCAGGGCGTCTTTCACCACATCATTCAGCGAGGTACGTTTACTCACAGCGAGCAGCGAGAGTTGCTGATGCAGCGCCGGCGATATGCGCACATTGAACAAACCCCTGCATGGCTTGTTCGGCTCCACCCCACGTTCCTCGCAGTGAGCAAGATAGGCATCCACTTGGCTCTTGAATGCCTTTTCAACCTCATCGACGCTCACGCCGTCGTACATGATCACGTCGTTGATGAACAGCAGCTTCCCAAAAAAGCAGCGGTCCTCGGCGCTGAACTCCACCGAGCCACTGTACCCTCGGTACTCCAGCACGTTATCCATCGTCATCTTCCTTTCATCATCACTCACACATCCATCTCATCGAGCACCACCAGCACTTCTTTAAGCTGGTAGCGCTTCATGATGCCGCTGGGATGCGGTCGGTAAGTGTTCAGGCGGCGGCCCGTCACATGCTCGAAGAAGCAGTGAGAGCCGCCGCCTGATTGGACCAACGTCCATTCCAACGATTCCAACAAGGCTACCAGCTCCTCGAACCGGTAGTCGGAGGGGCAGGACTTCAGTCGCTGGAGGCGCTTGTCGTTTTTGGTCATGGGATATTAGCAAAGCTGATATTTTTAGTAACTATATTTTAGTTACATCCGTCGATGCGGGTCCATCCAGTGCGTTAAAACGCCCACGCCCCAAAGAGGATGCCGACGAAGGCAGCCATCGCAGTCACTGTTATCCAGCGTTGACGCGCAGTGGCTGTGCGCGCCGCCAACTCGGTCCGGAGGTCGATCAGCTCCTGCCGCAGCTTCCCCACCCGCTCCCGGTACATCTCGGTCTGCGCTTTCGCCTGGGCAATCACTGCCATCGCCTGAGTGCTGAGGTCGTCCGCCTTGAGCTTGGCTTCCGCCTTCGCGCGGTTGAGTTCGTTGCGGTGCTGGGCGGCCGTGTCGGCGCGGCAGCTGGTGCAGTCGTGGGTACAGGTGGGGGTTTCCAGGAAGGTCAGCACCTGCTTGATCTGCGTGAACGACAGATCCTTGAAAAAGCTGATGCCGAACTCGCGCGCGGCGTACAGCTTGGCGCGATCGCGCTGGGTCGGGTCGCCTTCGGTCACGGTCAGCAGCATCGACAACAGCTTGCGGGTGCGCTTGGCTTCCTCGGCGTTGCCCAGCTCGCGCTGCAAGGCGGCGACGCCCAACCGATAGCCATCGCCAGTCAGTTGGTCGATGGTTTCCACGTCCGCCGCCTCGTGCACGATGCGCCACGCCCGCTTGGCTTCGCCCGCGTCGCCCAGGCTATCCCACGCGGCCAGCAGGTCGCCGACCAGCTCATGCAGCTTGGCGCGCTGGGCCGGGACCATTGGCACCGCCGAATCCGGATTGGGATCGACCGCCATGCGGATGGTATTACCGGTCTGCAAAACCTGCGGCGTCACGATGCCCTGCACCGTGTTGATGTGGAGTGACTCCCGTTTCATCGATTCATCCATTGCACATTCAATTTGCCCCTCACCACCGGAGGCACCTGTCAGCCCAGGATCCGGGCCTTCTGCTGTTCGAATTCTTCTTGCGACAAAATGCCACGTTCCTTCAACGATGCCAGGCGTTCGAGCTTCTCGATGATCTCGTCGCCACTGCTCGCCGAGGTAGGCTGCGGAGCCACAACAATGGCAGCGGCTTTGCTTTGGGCCTGATGGGCGGCGATGGCATCGCGCACGCGATTGGTAAATGGCACCACCACCTTCTTCACCACATTGTCGATGGTCCGCTCGGCAGCCCCATCCTGAATCCGGATCCGACCGAGCAGGAGGCCCGTTTCCCCCGTGACGGCATTGATCTTGTCCAGGTTGATGGTGGTTTGCTTCAGGCCATACAGCAGCCCTTTGTCGAGGAAGATCACCCGGCGATCCGTCAATGCGATCAGCCAGGTGTTGCCATCCATCAGCCCTGAACAGAACCCCAACACCTGCTCACCATCGGCCAATACTTCAGGCAAATGGTTGAGTTCTTTCTTGGTAAAGAACTGGTCATCACCAATTTCCGCAGCCAAGCGCTTGTATTCGACATTGCGCTCTGCCGGCGCGGCATTCTTGAAATCAAAGGCCATCAAAGACTCCCTCTCTGATCCGGGTTCATCACGACTTTCTCATCGCTCCGTCAAGGTGTTGCCGACGGCCTATGCAGCACGCGCATTCGCTTGCGCCAACGCCGCCGTCCATTGCCGCTCGGAAATCAGCGCAATGCCATGGCCGTTGTCGATGTGGCGCAGCGCGGTTTCGATCTTTCTACCGTAGGTGGTATGGGCCCAATCGGGCTCGATCATGCTGCCGACGACGAGGTAGTCGAGCTGGGTGGTCACGCCCTCGCAGGAGATAGCGCCGAATTGCTCGATGGCCCGGTGACACGCCTTGCGCGTACCGTAGATGAATTGACCGGTGAAGCAGAAGCGTCGCTCGGGGAACAGGATGTGTGGGTCGTCGTCGAAGGGCAGATCGGCCGGGACGCACTCGGCGCTGCCGGTTTCGGCGAACTCATCGCCGGCGATGCTCTTCAGGGTGATCAGCAGGTCACGGCGTTCTTCGTCGGTGATCACGCCATCGCGCAGGATCTCGTTCACCCGTCAGCTGATCTCCTTGCCGCTCCAGGCCTGGGTGACCTCGGGGTACTGAGCCAGCCAAGCCGACAGGAAATGCACTTCCTGGTCGTTGAGATGATCATCCGCGGTGATGCCCTGGCAGATGCCCAGCAGGTGTTCGGTGGCTTTCTTCAGCGCAGCCTTGTCCAGCCATAACGCCTTGCCGGCCGCATTAGACGTGGCACTCATGGAACCCCCTTCAATCACGTATGTATGTGTAAAGTGGGGGCCCGGCGCTGGTGGCCGCCCCGCACTTCACTTCTACGCCGACCGGTCGGCAAGACCGGCCCCCTGTTACGTCTGAAGTACCCCAGTGCGCGGGCGGTGCCCGCTATTTCTTTTTCTTGCCGGCGTCGTCGAACGAAAACGCACCCGGCGGCAGTTCAACCGGCGCCGTGGTGTTGGTGCCTTGCAGGGTGTTGTGTGGACTGTGGCCGCCGGCCCCAGGCCAGCGATCAAAGCTCCGAGAGCCGCAGCTCGTACCGTGGGCGGCGCGGCGTCATACGCCGCAACCAACTGCTGATGCTCTGCCTCGTTAACGTATGGATCACGGCGCCCCGTGAGCACATACATGACATCAACACCCGCGCGGTACAGCGCAGCCAAGTAGGCAGCATCAGGTGACCGTTCGTCGGACTCATACTTGTACTGCGCATTCCCCTTCAGGCCGCCAAGTGCTGCAAACCGCTCTGCACTTAGGTTCAGCCGCTTTCGCTCTTCCAGAAGGCGCTTACCAACTCCACTCATTCGAGTTCAAAAATCCTTTATTTCCACTCAAATGGGTTGAATGCTGCGGTTGTGCTCAATTAATCTCGGTCGATCATACCACCATGACAGCTTTGCGACAGCCACGCCGACGTGCGCCTAAAGGTGTCGTCACCGGTAAGCCGATCTGGACCCGGCTGCTGCCCAATGAGCGCGCGTGTTTCGACGCGCTCAACGCCCAGGAGGGCTACTCCGACAGCGAACTCGGCCGCCGCCTGATGCTGCCCGGCCTGTGCGAAGCCGCCGCGCTCGCGGGGCTGGCGCACTTACTGGAGGTGCAGCATGAAAGCTAGTCGTAAAAGCCGCATGCTGCCTGTGAACAAAGCCACCGCACACGCTGACGGCGGCAGTGTTCGTGCTCCGCATCACAACCCCTCCGCTTGAGGTGGTCGCCATGTCGACTCCGTCCGTCCCCCAGAAAGACAGCGGCAATACGCAGTTCCTCCGCCCCAAATGCGGTGGCCATACGGTCACGCGCAGCAGCTGCTACGTGTAGCCGACCGCCAAGCGCGCCACCAACCAGTGCAAGTGCTGCGGCAGTCGCATGGTCATCGATTGCCAGGTCGCCGCGTTCCTGGAGGCGAATTTCGTGCCGAACCGCTCGGTGTTCATGCACACCGAGCGCCAGGGTGCCGCCAACGATGACAGCCAGCCGGGCCTGAATTTCAGCCCGGGTAGCTAGCGCCCCGCGGCGCGTCGGCGCACCGCTCTCCTTCCCTTTTTCATCTCTGCCCATCGTGCCCAATCCGGGCGGCGAGGGGCGAGTTACGCCCGGAGGAATCGCATGAGCTACGACAGCTTCGCTCGATTGGTACAGGCTTTGCGCACGTTGGAGGGTCGCGCCCAACGCGAGGGCCTGAGCGCGTTCTTGATCACCCTCTCCCTGCCCGCCCGCTTTCATGCGCAGTCGCCATGCTATGGCGGCATGACGCCCGCCCACGCCCCGGCGTGGCTGATCGAGGTATGGGTCAGGGTTCGTCGCCGCTGGTTGCAGCAGGGAATACGTGCGGCCGGAGTGCGCTGCGTTGAGCCCCATCGTGATGGCTGTCCGCACTGGCACCTGCTGCTGTGGCTGCCGACAGATCGGGCTGCGGAGGCATTGGCCGGACTGCGCCAGTGTGCGCTGGCGGATGCCGGGAATGAAGCTGGCGCGGTAAAACACCGCGTGTATATCGAGCCGGTGGATGGCCGCCGAATCAGTGCGGTCGATTACTTGGTGAAGTTTCTCGGCCGCCCGGAGTCCTTCCGTCAGGTCGCCTGGTATGCCCGCTGGCAGATCCGTCCCTTGGTGCTGATCGGCGATACCCGTATGGGCCAGCCGCCTGCAGGTGTTTGGCACCGGGCCCGGGATGTGGGCGCCAGCCTGTGGCGCAGGCTGCGGGTGGGGATGGCGGCCATCACGTCACGCCAGCCAGCGCAGGGCTGATTCGAGGCGCCACCATGATGACGCCCGAGGAAATCCTCGCCCACGATCAGGCCGTCGAACGTTGCCAGGAAAACGGTTGGCGCCTGCCGCCTGGGGTGTCGGCGCAGGTGCGCGGCACCGAGCGACCGCTGACCAAGCGCCAGCGCGACGCCATCGCCACTGTCGCGGACGAAGTCTATGCCTTCGCGGAGCACATCCAGCCCAAGCTGCAGGCGCTGGCCCTGGCCAATGTCGCCGGCCTGGAGCTGCCGACGCTACGCAGTGTGTCGGTGTCCATCGGCCTGCCGCCGGCCGCGATCAATCGCCGGCTGGATCAAGACGAGGCGGCGCGGCAGCGCGGCATGGTGCACTCGCCGCTGACGCGCGCTGAGCCGGCGCCGGTGTCGAGGACGGCGGCATGAACAGCATTTCAAGCAAGCGTCGCCATGAATCGTTGCCAGCGGCTCAAGACATACAGGCCCTCGCCGCAGCCCAGTTCGGTGGCCGCGTCGTTGTAGGCGACCGGACGCAATCCTTCGATCCAGGGGCAGCACGCCGCATGCAGCTCGGCGATGTCGGCCTCCAGGGCCGCCGGGTCTTCACCAGCCACGAAGCGCTTCAGCAGTTGCCCCCATCGAACATGCCAATCGCGGAATTCGTAGATTTTCTCGGTGGGCGAGATCTGGTTCTCCAGCACGGTGGTGATCGCCACCATCAGCCCGACGGCAATCCCCAGGGCGGAGATCTGTGCAGCAAGAGTTACCACTGCGCCGGCCCCCGCCAACAGGTTGATGCCAGCCAACCACTTTTTCAGATGCCGATACAGGCGCTGGTGCCGCTCGTTCAGACAAAGCCCGTACTGGATATCGAATTTGATTTCAAACGGCGTGCGGTTGGCTGCGTTCATTTCTATGGTCCTTTGGCTTTCGGTTTGGGTGCCGGCGGCGCCGGCTTCGGTGGACGCTGGTTCTTGAAATTTTCCTTGTCCATGGTGGCTCCTTTGCTGGGTGATTTCGTCGGTCTGGGGAGACTGCGAAATGATCTTAGCATTGCGAGCCACCACCTCACTCCAGGGTGGTGGGTGGTATGACCTTGCACATCCCCCGCCCATTACCGCGCGCCATCGTCCAGCTGCGCGAGCGTGTGACACGCCAGGAACGCGCTGCGGCGCGGGCGCTGTTGCATGGCCTGCCCGATGAGTTGGTTTACGCGGCCATGGGCGCTTGGATCAAGCGCCGTGGCACGGTCGAGGTGCTGCCGAATGCGGACCATATCGATGGGGTCGAATCTAACCGCTGCTTGGTCGCCGCAAACCGTTGGGCGCGGGAATTCGCCAGCGAGCTGCGTGCGACGGGCCTGCCGCTCGACAGGGATGACGATGATCTGGCCAGCTTCGCGCGGGTTGCCGCCGACGAGTGCGCGCGCATCCTGGCCCAGGCAGAGACGGGCGAGGTGTTCAAGGTGCGCGATGGCAGTCGATTCGTGCGCCGGCCGCGCTATGTGTTCGAGGCGTGCCTGCGCGCCGAAGAGGCCAGCATCGTGGCGCCGAACCACGAGCTGGATGAGCGTCAACGCGCCTATGTGGTCCGGCGTCTGGGCGATGAAAAATTCTGGCGCGGCCGGCTGAAACGCCGCGTCACCGGCGTGCTGGAGCATGCCTAGTGTGCCTCGGCGAGGTGCGGCGCAAGCGCTCGGCCTATCTGTCCGCCCCGACCTATCGCCGGCTGCGCGCTCGGCAGCGCCGCAATCAGCGCATGCTGGCCGCGGCGGAGGCGACCAATGAATCTGGCTACACCGCCACGCTGGAAGCACTCAGCCAGTGGAGCGTGAGCAATCCAGCCATTCGGCGCACCGAGCTGATGGTGCGTGCTCGCGGGATGGAAGAGGTCGCCAAGGCGGCGGGCCTGTCGGCCTGGTTTGTGACGCTGACGGCGCCGAGCAAATACCACCCCAGCAGTTGGAAATACGGGGCGCCTGTATGGCGCGGAAGCCTATCGCGGCAGGCGCGACGCCAATTTGTGACGCGCCAGTGGCATAGGGCTATTTCGACCTTCCGCGCTGCGGGGCTTGCAGCATTTTCGGTTCCGCGCGAGGTCAGGGGCTCGCCGAACTGCTCGCCCCGCTTTACCGCTCGGGATGTGCAGGACTACCTCTGCAGGTTGTGGGCCAGGGCACGCGCGCAGTTCAAAAAGCACGGCATCACCCCGTTCGGCATCCGCGTCACGGAGCCGCATCACGACGGGTGCCCGCACTGGCATCTGCTGCTGTGGGTGGCCAAGGATCGCGCCACCAAGATGCTGGCCATCCTGCGCGCCAAGGCGCTGGAAGAGGACGGTACCGAGGCCGGGGCCGCCGAGCATCGCATGACGGTCGAGGAAATCGACCCGCGCAAGGGTAGCGCCGTTGGGTACATCTCGAAGTACCTAGCCAAGAACATCGACGGCCATCGCATGGACACCGACGACGAGTCCGGCCTGTCCGCCGAGCACGGCGCCGACCGCGTAGCCAAGTGGGCCAGCAACCACCGCATCCGCCAGTTTCAGGCCATGGGCACGCCGCCGGTGACGGTATGGCGCGAGCTGCGCCGGGCCGATCTGTTCGCGAGCGAGAACGAGATCATGCTGCGCGCGTTACATCGTGCTGCGGACCTGGGCGATTTCGCCGACTTCATGCGTGGTTGGTGCGCCATCGGCAGTGGCTATAAGGTGACGTTCGAGTACGAACAAGAGCCGTGCCCCGAGTCGGGCGAGCAGGTGTTGCCTTCCAACCGCTTCGGCGAGCCGGTGTTGCGCCGCGCCGCGGTCGTGGTGCGCGAACGGGTGATGTGCGGTCGACGCATGGTGCTGGGCGAGGTCATCGAGCGCGTCCAGACCAAGCTGCACAGTTGGACCATTGATTGGGGCCGCACCAAGGAACTGGCGCAGGACAGCCAGCGCCAGCAGGTCGATGTTTTTCAGCGCAGCGGCGCAGCCGCGAGCACTTGGACCTGTGTGAATAACTGTAACCAGCCCGAAGCCACCACCCGCGAAGTGGCCCGGCTGGAACGCCAAAACGCCGATTCCGCCGCCACCTGGCGCCGGGATCTGCACCTCGCACTCGCCGGCGGCACCTGGGATCGGGCTGGCCGCTGGCGATCTGTACCGGCATCCGGGCCGGCCATCGTCGATTCGCCCGGAAACTCCCCGCCGCGCACCCCGCCGGACCGCCCGCGGCCATCCCAGCACTGAGGAAATCGACCATGGATCAGCACCATCAAGACACAGTTACGTCCGCAGCCATCGAAAACGCGTTCAACGCCTACGGCTGGGCGTTGAGCCGCCTACGCGATGCAGAAAGCGCTACGTGAAGCCGAAATGGAGGAAAGCAGCGCGGGCGGGGCACTTTGCCAGCTGCTGGCCGCAGCGCGCGATCAGGGCCTATTTCAGGGTGAATACGTCGCCGTCCCGAATTTTCGGGGCGAAGGCGTGGCACTGCTGCGCCTGGAGCCGAGCGCAGAAGGCGGATTGCGCATCGCCGATTGCCGCCTTGACGTGCTGTCGGGCTACGACATCGAGCGAGGTGCCAAGCGCCGCGAAGAAGCGGCCAGCCTGCCTGCTGCGGAAGGCGAATCGGGCCAGCCGGACGAGGTGGCCCATGCGTAGCCAGATCCGCGCCATCGAATTCGTCGACGCCACCGAGCTGTTTGATGTGGTGCGCCTGTTCCGGGCGATGGGCTACCGCGTGGTGGCCATCGGCATCGACAGCTACCGGGCCTCGAAAACCGTGCCGTATGGGGTGGTGGCATGAGGCCGGCCTGGATCGTGCTGCGCCTGCTGGCCTACGGCGCGGCCGGGATCACCGTGCTGGCGCTGGCGATCTGCGCCATCAGCGCCGCCTTGGTGTTCGCCCAGGGTTGCGTCGCCGCCCTGCTGGCGCTGGCGGTGTTGCTGGGGGCCTGCTGGACGCTGCTGGTGATGGACCGATGGTTTTTCCCTGCGCTGCATGCCAATGACCGCCCAAAGCGTTCCGGGGTCGGATCTTGAACCACCCGCTGCATAACGCCCACGTCTTGCTCTGGCTGCGCTGGCGCCACTGGTGCGCCAGCCAGGCCGGCGCCTGGGTCGTCGTCGCCACCGTCGCGCGGCGACACAACTACGAACAGGGGGAGTGTCATGTCCCGTCAATTTGATCTCGCCAGCGATCTGGAGCTGCAGGCTCGAGAGGACGCACTTGCGTCGACCCGAGCAACCGCCCAGCGAGAAACGCCGGCGCCATCCGGCGTCTGCCCCTGGTGCGAGGACATCGCGCCAGCCAGCGCAACCTTCTGCGGCGCCGAGTGCGCCAGCGACTGGCAGGCGCACCACGCCCGCGAACGCCGGGCGGCCATCATCAGCGGAGCGAAATGATGGATTACCTCGAATATGCCGATTTTCATGTGAGGCCTCGGCAGCCTGCGTGCGGGCTCGATCAGGCCGGACACGATGACTTTTCGGAGCCGTGGCCGCTGGCCTCGCGCTACCCGGCTGATATGGTCGAATCTGATGGTGGGGAAGCGTGATGATTCGTCTGGATCGCGAGCGACTTCGAGAGATCACCGGTTTGCAACAAAGGGGGGCCCAAGTGCGTTGGTTCAAGCGCCACTTCGGGGTGGAGCTTCCCTGCGATCAAGCCGGTCCCATCCTCACGGAGCAAGCCTTCGAGGCATTGGCGAACAAACGATGCGGCATCTTCGCCGGCGCGGAAGGGGTTCAATCTGCTCGCCCACGAGTACATCCGAGGTCGCGATGAGTAGACATCGCTCCACGCTGCGCAGCCTGTCCGAAACGCGGATTTACAGGAAGGGAAAACGCTTCTACCCCTTTACCGCTGAAGCAACCATCAATCCTCGCGATGGCAAAGCCAGGAAATGGCACTCGCTCTGCGCCATTGCGGATGGGGAAGCTCAAGCGCGCGAAGAGGCGAAACGGATTCAAGAACACAATACCGCCAACGGCGACGCGGGCAACTTCGCCGCAACTTGGCGGCGGTATGTTGCAGAACTCATCACCAAGAAGGACAAATCAGCGCCAAAGGATCCCGCACGGCGGAAAATCCATGACGGAAATATCCAGAACCTGCGCTACATCTGCCAACAGATTGAGGATGGCTTCAGGGCGTTTGACATCACCCAGGTACTCCCAGTGGACATCGCTGAGTTCGTGGACCAATGGTCCGGTCAACGAATGGCCCAGGTTTACCTGTCGCGCCTTTCTGACTTCTTCCGCTGGCGCTGCCGGCGAGGTCTGCGTAGCGATAATCCGACACGCGAAGTCACGGTTGAAAAACCACCTGGGCGAGAACGGTACATCACCGACGCAGAGTTCCACGCCATCCGGGATGCGCTACTCGTTGGCGATGATGGACGCCCTACCCGAAGCGGGGCAATGGTCCAGTGCTACGTCGACCTCTGCTACATGATCTACCAGCGAACTACTGAAATTCGCCTGCTACGCTGGGATCAGATCAAAGATGATGGCATCCACTTCAAGCCCACCAAGACAGAAAGATCGAGTGGGGCGCAAGTCATCGTCCCGCTTACCGCAGCCATTGCCGAGGTGCTTGAAAAGGCAAGGATCGCCTACCCGATACGCTCCGTCTATGTGATCCATACTCAGCATGGCCAGCCGTACACAGCCAATGGTATTGGATCCCTGTGGAAGCGGGCACGTGCTCGGGGGGGGGGGGGGGGGATGACGCAACGCTGAAGGATTTGCGGGCAAAAGCCATGACCGACGCCAAAAAACTAGGCTATGAAATCGAGCAAATCAGCATTGGCGCCGCCCATACGGACATCAGCATGACCGAGACGTACATCAAGCGGCGCGAGGTGCCTATTAGTGAGGTGACGCTGCCTCTTCCGAAGCGCGCCTAGCAGATGAATATTAGAAGTTCTTCTAATATCAGCGGAAACGAACAAGGGGTTAGCTTTCGCTAACCCCTTGTTTTATATGGTCGGAGCGGCGGGATTCGAACTCGCGACCCCTTGCACCCCATGCAAGTGCGCTACCAGGCTGCGCTACGCTCCGAAGAAGAGCCGCGATTATAACGAGGGTCGTCGCGCTTGCCTAGCTGTTTATCGCGCTTTCGCTGTCTTCCAGCCAAGCCAGCAGTTCCTTGAGCTCGGCGCGCACTTCGGACAACGGATCGATCTCGTCGCGCCCTTCCTCGCCGGGGTGGGCGAGTTGGTTGCGCGCGCCGCTGATGGTGAAGCCCTGCTCGTAGAGCAGCGAGCGGATGCGGCGCACCAGCAGCACTTCGTGGTGCTGGTAGTAGCGCCGGTTGCCGCGACGCTTCACCGGCTTGAGCTGGGTGAATTCCTGTTCCCAGTACCGGAGCACGTGCGGCTTTACGCCGCACAGCTCGCTGACTTCGCCGATGGTGAAGTAGCGCTTGGCCGGGATGGGGGGAAGTTCACTTGTCGGTACGACGTTGCTGTTGCTTTGCATAGTGGATTTCCACCAGCCCCTTCAGCTTTTGACTCGCATGGAATGTGACGACGCGACGGGCCGAGATGGGGATCTCTTCCCCGGTCTTGGGATTGCGCCCAGGGCGCTGGGGCTTGTCGCGCAGCTGGAAGTTGCCGAAACCGGACAACTTGACGGCGTCGCCGGTCTCGAGCGCGCTTCGGATTTCCTCGAAGAACGCTTCGACCATGTCTTTCGCTTCTCGCTTGTTCAGGCCCACCTTGTCAAAAAGCAAATCGGCCAGGTCGGCTTTGGTCAACGTCATTGTTGTTTTCTCGGTACCGCTCGTGTCGGTACTTGGGCGAAAGGGAAAATTCATGTCTGGATATCTCAAACTCGCAATGTCGCGCCCGCGGCCTCCGCTTGGCGAATGAGTTTCGCCACCGCAGCATCGACTTCTTCATCGGTCAGAGTTTTGTGAGTATCTTGCATTAACACCTTGAAAGCAAGGCTCTTTTTCTCTTCCGCGACACCCTTTCCGCGATACACGTCGAACAGTGCGATCTCGGTCACGAACGATGCGGCGGCCTGTTGCAGCACGGCCTGCACTTCGGCGGCCGGACGCGCTTCGTCGACGATCAGCGCCAGATCGCGCCGCACCGGCTGGAACTTCGACACCGCCTCGACGCGCGCCTTATCGACCTTGGTCAACGCCGCGACGTCCAGTTCGAACAGCACCGGCGCGTGGATCAATTCGTAGGCCTGCACCCACTTGGGATGCAGTTCGCCGAGCACGCCGATGGGCTGGCCGTCGAGCAGCACGGTGGCGGCACGCCCCGGGTGCAGCGCGGGATGGTCGGCGCGCTCGAAGCTCGCCACGCGCGGCGCCAGCAAGGCGGCGATATCCGCCTTCACGTCGAAGAAATCGACACGCTCGCGTCCGATGCCCCACTGCTCCGCTTCACGCGGGCCCCAGGCCAGCGCGGCGATCTTCTCCGGTTGCTGCTCGGCGCCCTTGCCGTGGAACACGCGCGCCATCTCGAACAGCCGCACGCGATCCTGCTTGCGGTTGATGTTGTGCTTGAGCGAATTCACCAGCCCGCCGAACAGGGTGGAGCGCATCACGCTCATCTGGCTGGCGATGGGGTTGAGCAGTTTTACCGGCTGGCCGTTGCCGGCGAAGTCGGCTTCCCATTGTTCTTCGACGAAGGCGTAGTTCACCGCCTCCTGGTAGTCGCGGGCGACCAGCAGGTGCTTGAGCGCGGCCTTGGGCCGGGCGTTGCCCGGCTGCGGCAGCATCGGTGTGCGGGCGATCGAGGTGCCGACGGGGATGTTGTCGTAGCCGTAGACGCGAGCGATCTCTTCGATCAGGTCTTCCTCGATCTGGATGTCGAAGCGGTACGACGGCGGCGTGACGGTCAGGGTGTCGCCATCGGCGGCGACCACGAGGCCGAGTCGTTCCAGGATCGAGACGATGTGGGCTTCGGGCAGCGCCACACCGAGCACGCGCGCCACGCGCGACACGCGCAGCGACACCGGCGGACGAGCGGGCAATGGTTCGACGGCTTCGACCACCGGGCCGGGCTCGCCGCCGCACAGGTCGAGGATCAGGCGGGTGGCGCGTTCGATGGCGTCGCGCGATTCGCCGAAATCCACGCCGCGCTCGAAACGATGGCTGGCGTCCGACGAGAAGCCCAGGCGGCGGGCGCGACCGGCGATGGCCTCCGGAGCGAAATAGGCGGATTCGAGGAACACATCGGTGGCGCCGGCTTCGACGGCGCTATGCGCGCCGCCCATGATGCCGGCCAGCGCGACCGGGCCGCTGTCATCGGCGATCACCAGCATGTCGCTGTCGAGCGCGATCTCTTTGTCGTTGAGCAGGGTGATGCGCTCGCCTTCGCGGGCGAAGCGCACGGTGATGTCGCCTTGCAGCTTGCCGTGGTCGAAGGCATGCAGCGGCTGACCAAGCTCCAGCAGTACATAGTTGGTGACGTCGACGATGGCCGAGATCGGGCGCAGTCCGGCGCGCACCAGGCGTTGTTTCATCCAGTCCGGCGTCGGCGCGGCCTGGTTCACATTGCGGATCACGCGGCCGACGTAACGCGGGCAGGCGCTGCCCGCGGCCAGATGGATACCGCGGCGATCGTCGGCCTGCGGCGGCACCGGCGGCGTCGCGCCGGCATTGACCACGGCGCCGGTCAATGCGGCGACCTCGCGCGCCACGCCCTTGATCGACAGGCAGTCGGCACGGTTGGGGGTGAGCTTGATGGTGAAGAGCTGGTCGTCCAGGTTCAGGTAGTCGCGCAGTGGCGTGCCCACCGGTGCGTCCGCCGGCAGGACCAGCAGACCATCGACGCCATCGGGAATCCCCAGTTCGTCGCCCGAACACAACATGCCGAACGATTCGACACCGCGCACCTTGGCGCGCTTGATCTTGAAGTCGCCGGGCAGGTTGGCGCCGATGCGCGCGCACGGCACTTTCAGGCCCGGCTTCACATTGGGGGCACCACAGACGATCTGCAACGGCTCGGCTTCGCCCACGTTCACCGAACAGACGTTGAGCCGGTCGGCATCCGGGTGCTTGGTGGTGGAGAGCACTTCAGCGACGAAGACGTTGTCGAAGGCCGGCGCGGCGCTTTCGACCTCTTCGACTTCGAGGCCGGACATGGTCAGCAGATGCGCCAGCGCCTCGGAGTTCAGCTCCGGGTTCACCCAGGTGCGCAGCCAGTGTTCAGAGAATTTCATCGGACAAACTCCGTCGGTGTTCGGTTGCAGCGGCCCCACGCGTCGGGGCGGCTCGCGTTACGCGCCGGGCCGGCAACGGGCCCGGCCGGCCATCACTTGAACTGGCCGAGGAAGGAGAGATCGTTTTCGAAGAACAGGCGCAGGTCGTTCACGCCGTAGTACAGCATGGCGAAGCGATCCAGCCCGAAGCCGAAGGCAAAGCCGGTGTAGCGCTCGGGATCGATGTTCACGTTGCGCAGCACATTGGGGTGCACCATGCCGCAACCGCCGATCTCCAGCCAGCCGCGCTGGCCGAGCACGTCCACTTCGGCGGACGGTTCGGTAAAGGGGAAGAACGAGGGACGGAACCGCACCTGCAGCGTTTCGTCCTCGAAGAAGTTGCGCAACCAGTCAGTGACGACGCTCTTGAGGTCGGCGAACGAGACGCCCTCCTCGACCCACAGCCCTTCCATCTGGTGGAACATCGGCGAGTGGGTGGCGTCGGAATCGACGCGATAGACCCGGCCCGGCGCGACGATCTTGATCGGCGGCTGGTGGTCGAGCATGTAGCGCACCTGGATCGGGCTGGTATGGGTGCGCAGCACTTCACCGCCTTCGACGTAGAAGGTGTCCTGCATCGCCCGCGCCGGGTGATCCTTGGGCATGTTGAGCGCTTCGAAATTATGGAAATCGGTTTCGATTTCCGGGCCGTCCGCCACTTCGAAGCCGACAGAGCGGAACAGCGCTTCGATGCGCTGCTGCACCAGCGTCACCGGATGCAGGCTGCCGGTGCCGCGCCCCCGCGCGGGCAGGGTGACGTCCAGCGCCTCGGCGGCCAACTGGCGGGCCAACTTCTCGGCGGCAAGCGCCTCGCGCCGGGCGGCGAGCGCCGCCTCGAACGCCTGTTTGGCCTGGTTCACGGTGGCGCCGAAGGTCTTCTTCTCCTCGGGCGGCAGCGTCGCCAGTTGCTTGAGCAGCGCGGTGATCGCGCCTTCCTTGCCGGTGTAGCGCGCCTTGGCGTTTTCCAGCTCGACCGGATCGCTGGTGGCATTCAGCGCCGCGATCCCTTCATCGAGAATGCTTTGTACGTTGGCAACCATGGGGGTCCCGGTTCTCTGGTCAAAAGCGATACCGAAGCCTTGGGTGCTTGGGTATCGGTTCTGCCTGCGTCTGGAGAATAAAAAAGGGAGGCTGAGAGCCTCCCCTTTCAAGGACTTGCCGCTTAGGCAGCGAGGCTCGCCTTGGCTTGCTCGACAAACTTGGCAAAAGCCGGTTTGTCGAACACGGCCAGGTCGGCCAGCACCTTGCGGTCCACTTCGATGCCGGCCTTCTTCAGACCGTTCATGAAGCGGCTGTAGGCCAGGCCCAGTTCACGCGACGCGGCGTTGATCCGGGTGATCCACAGTTGGCGGAATTGACGCTTGCGTTGCCGACGGTCGCGGTAGGCGTACTGGCCTGCCTTCATCACCGCCTGCTTGGCAACACGGTATACGTTCTTGCGACGGCCGCGATAGCCCTTCGCCAGGTCCAGAATCTTCTTGTGACGAGCGCGTGCGGTTACACCACGTTTAACGCGAGGCATGTTCGATCTCCTTCAGTTACGCGTAGGGCAACATTGCGCGCACGTGGCCCATGTTGGTCGCATCGACCATCGAGGTGCCGCGCAGCTGGCGCTTGTTCTTGGTGGTCTTCTTGGTCAGGATGTGGCGCTTGAACGCATGGCTGCGCTTTACACCACCGCCGCCGAGAACCTTGAAGCGCTTCTTGGCGCTGCTCTTGGTTTTCATCTTGGGCATGGAAAAATGCTCCGTATGAGTTGGATCTGGCGACAGGCGTCCGAACAACCGGAACTTGAAGCCTGGCACCACGCTTTTGTGCGACAACCGGCCTTGCGGCCTTGGCGGGGGCTGTCGCCACCCCGCTGAAATCTTCGAAGGCCGGAAATCAGGCCTTCTTCTTCGGCGCCAGCATCATCACCATCTGACGGCCTTCCAGCTTGGGAAACTGCTCGACCACGGCCAGTTCGGTCAGATCGCTCTCGACCCGCTTCAACTGGGCCAGACCGATTTCCTGGTGGGCCATTTCACGGCCGCGGAACCGCAACGTGACCTTGCACTTGTCACCTTCTTCCAGGAAGCGCACCAGATTGCGCAGCTTGACCTGGTAGTCGTTCTCGTCGGTGCCAGGGCGCAGTTTCACTTCCTTGACCTGGATCTGCTTCTGCTTCTGCTTGGCCGCGTGTTCCTTCTTGGACTTTTCGTACTTGTACTTGCCGTAGTCCATGATGCGGCACACGGGGGGCGTCGCGGTGGGAGCGATCTCGACCAGATCGACTTCCGCCTCTTCGGCTAGTGCCATGGCTTGCGCCAGGCTCACGATACCGAGCTGTTCACCATCCAGCCCTTGCAGACGAACTTCGCGCGCGGTGATCTCACCATTGATCCGCGGCTCTTTATCCTGAGCAGCTATCGCTATTCTCCAAATCAGACAAAAGAAAAACCGTGCGCTGGAGCGCGGTCAGGTCCCCGGGTGTTCGGCTTGCACGCGCTCCAGGAACGCCTGCACCGTCATCTGTCCGAGATCCTCGCCGCTACGGCTACGCACGGCCACCAGGCCCGCAGCTTTTTCCTTTTCGCCGACAATCAATTGGTACGGCAGGCGCTGCAAGCTATGTTCGCGGATTTTATAGGTTATTTTCTCGTTTCTCAAGTCGGCATCCACCCGCAGGCCGCCCTGGCGCAACGTTTGCGCCACCTGATCCGTATATTCGCGCTGCGATTCGGAGATATTCATCACCACTGCCTGCACCGGGGCCAGCCAGGTGGGGAAGGAACCGGCGAAGTTCTCGATCAGGATGCCGAGGAAACGCTCCATCGAACCGACGATGGCGCGGTGCAGCATGACCGGACGCTGACGCGAATTGTCCTCGGCCACGTACTCGGGGCCGAAGCGCTCGGGCAGTACGAAATCGAGCTGCAGCGTGCCGCATTGCCAGGAACGACCGATGGCGTCCTTGATGTGGTATTCGATCTTCGGGCCATAAAAAGCGCCCTCGCCCGGCAGTTCTTCCCATTCCACGCCGCAGGCGCGCAGCGCTTCGCGCAGGCCATGCTCGGCCTTGTCCCAGCCTTCGTCGCTGCCGGCGCGCTTGTCCGGACGCAGCGCCAGCTTGATGGCGATGCCTTCGAAGCCGAAGTCGTCGTAGACGCTCATCGCCAGCGCATGAAAGATCCTGGCTTCGTCGATCAGCTGATTTTCGGTACAGAAGATGTGCGCGTCGTCCTGGGTGAAGCCTCGCACCCGCATCAGGCCATGCAGCGCGCCGGACGGCTCGTTACGGTGACAGGCGCCGAACTCGGCCAGGCGCAACGGCAGGTCGCGGTAGGAGCGCAGGTCGCTGCTGAAGATCTGGATGTGTCCGGGGCAGTTCATCGGCTTGACGGCGTAGGTGCGCTTTTCCGACTCGGTGATGAACATGTTTTCCTGGTAGTTCTCCCAGTGGCCGGATTTCTCCCACAGCGAGCGGTCCATCATCATCGGCGTGCGCACTTCCTGGTAGCCGGCCTTGGCCAGGCGGCGGCGGATGTACTGCTCCACCGACTGCCACAGGCTCCAGCCCTTGGGGTGCCAGAACACCATGCCGGGCGCTTCGTCCTGCATGTGGAACAGGTCGAGCGCCTTGCCGATCTTGCGGTGGTCGCGTTTCTCGGCCTCTTCCAGGCGATGCAGATAGGCGTCGAGATCCTCCTTCTTCGCCCAGGCCGTGCCATAGACGCGGGTCAGCATCTCGTTGCGGGAATCGCCACGCCAGTAGGCGCCAGCCACCTTCATCAGCTTGAACACCTTGAGCTTGCCGGTGGACGGCACGTGGGGGCCGCGGCACAGGTCGGTGAAATCGCCCTCGCGGTACAGGCTGAGCACTTCGTTCTGCGGAATGCTCTCGATGATCTCCGCCTTGTAGGCTTCGCCGATGCCCTTGAAGTACGCCACGGCGTCGTCGCGCGACAGCTCGTAGCGCTCGACCGGGATGTCCTTCTTGGACAATTCGAACATCTTCTTCTCGATGGCGTCGAGGTCTTCCGGGGTAAAGGGGCGCTCGTAACTGAAGTCGTAGTAAAAGCCGTCCTCGATCACCGGGCCGATGGTGACCTGGGCGCTGGAAAACAGCTCCTTCACCGCGTAGGCCAACAAGTGGGCCGTGGAGTGGCGGATGACGTCCAGCCCGTCGGCATCGCGCTCGGTGACGATGGCCAGCTGCACATCGCGGTCGATCAGGTAGCTGGTATCGACCAGCTTGCCGTCCACCTTGCCGGCGAGTGCGGCGCGGGCCAGGCCGGCGCCGATGCTCGCGGCCACGCCAGCCACGGTCACCGGCGCATCGAATTGGCGTTGCGAACCATCGGGAAGCGTAATCACTGGCATCGTGGCCACCTGTATCTGGAATATGAAGTTGTCGCCCCGCGGGGCAAAAAAAAAGTGCGGCCTGGGCCGCACTTTTATCGAATCGACTGGTTCTGACCAGCGCACGGCTACCCGGGTTATCTTTGGGTAGTAGTGCGAGTTCGGAACATCGTCTGATTCCTTGTATTCGTTGGTAGGCACGATTGGACTCGAACCAACGACCCCCACCATGTCAAGGTGGTGCTCTAACCAGCTGAGCTACGTGCCTGTCGAAGAGCGCGAATATTAGCCGCTCCGGCCTGCCTTGGCAAGCTTTTGCGCAAAAACTTTCAGAGCCCCGGCTTGCGCCAGAAATAGCGCCAGACGAAGCCCGGGAACGCCGCCACCACGAACAGACACAGCGTGGTGACGTAGAACGGCCACTTCTGCGCATGGATCGGCGACAGCCGTTGCTCCAGTGCCAACGCCAGGGCGCCGACCAGCAGGTATAGCACCGCCAGTTCCAGCGCCCGCCAGCCGAACGCCTTGCGGCCCGATGAGGGCTGCACCGCGAAGCAGATGCGCTCGGTCAGAAAAGGCAGATTGGCGGCCACGACCGCCAATCCGTACAGCACATACAGTTCGACCATGTCAGATGGGCAACGAGAACTCGACCGCGTTGGTCAGCAGCAGCAGCAGATCGTTCGGGAACAGGCCGATGCCCAGCAACGCCAGGCAATTCAGCGACAGCACCACCCGGGTGAACATGCAGCCGGACAACGGCGCGGCGGCGCCTTCCGGCTCGTCGAAATACATCAGCTTGACCACGCGCAGGTAGTAGAAGGCACCGATCAGCGACATCGCCACCGCGAACACCGCCAGCCACACCATGCCCAGGTCAACCACGGCCTTCAGCACCGCCAGCTTGGCAAAGAAGCCCACGAACACCGGCACACCGGCCATCGAGAACATCACCAGCAGCAACATGCCGGCGAACCAAGGATGAGTACGCGCCAAACCCTTGTAGTCGTCGAGGCGGTCGGCCTCGAAGCCCTGCCGCGCCAGCAGCATCACCACGCCGAAGCCGGCGGCGGCGGTCAGCATGTAGGTCACGGCATAGAAGAAGGCGGCGGAGTAACCAACCACGTTGCCCACCAGGATGCCCAGCAACAGGAAGCCCATGTGCGAGATGGTCGAGTAGGCGAACATCCGCTTGATGTTGGTCTGGGCGATGGCGGTCAGGTTGCCGATGGCCAGCGACAGCACGGCCAGCACCACCAGCATCGAACGCCATTCCGGGGTGAAGCCTTCCATCGCCTGCGCCAGCAGGCGGATGGTAAAGGCGAACGCCGCCAGCTTGGGCGCGGAACCGATTAATTGGGTGATCGGGGTCGGCGCGCCTTGATAGACGTCGGGCACCCACATGTGGAACGGTACGGCGCCCAGCTTGAAGGCGATGCCGGTCACCACGAACACCAGGCCGAAGGTGGCCAGCAACGGGTTGCCGCTCTGCTCGACCATCAGCCGCTGGCTGATTTCCAGCACGTTCAGACTGGCGGTGGCGCCGTAGAGCATCGACATGCCGTACAGCAACATGCCCGACGCCAGCGCACCCAGCACGAAGTACTTCATGGCGGCCTCGGTGGATTCCACCGAATCGCGGCGCAGCGCGACCAGCGCATACAGCGACAGCGACAGCAGTTCCAGGCCGACGTACAGCGTGAGCAGGTTGATCGCCGAGGCCATCACCATCATGCCCAGCAGCGAGAACAGCGCCAGCGAATAAAGCTCGCCCTTGAAGATGCCGCGATCGGCCGCGTAGCTGCGACCGTAGATCAGCACCAGCGCCACGCCCACCACCATGCCCACCTTGGCCAGGGTGGCCAGCGGATCGGCGACGAACATGTGGCTGAAGGCGTACTGCGGCGCCGCGTGGTAGCCGCGCACCAGCAGCGCGCCGGTCACGACCAGCACGGCGAGTGACAGCCAATGCGTGAAGCCGCGCTTGGCATCGCTGACGAACAGATCGAGCAGCAGGATGGCGCAGGTGGCACAGAACAGGAAGATTTCCGGTGCCGCCACCCAGGCGTTGAGACTGGTCCAGGTCATGCTTTCAACCCTTTGATTCTTTCAATGCGTTATTGGGGCAGCTTGGTCTGCGATACATGCCAGATCAGGTCGTTGACCGAGAAGTGCATCAGGTCGGTGAACGGCTTCGGATACAGGCCCATGCCCAGCACGGCGACGGCGAGGATCGCCAGCACCAGGAACTCGCGCTTGTTCACGTCGGACAGTTCGGCCACGTGCTGGTTGGCCACGTCGCCGAAGATCACCCGCTTGTACATCCACAGCGTGTAGGCGGCGCCGAAGATCAGCGTGGTGGCGGCCAGCACGGCGTACCAGAAGTTCACCTGCACCGCACCCAGCACCACGAAGAACTCGCCGACGAAACCGCTGGTGCCCGGCAGGCCCGCATTGGCCATGGCGAACAGCATGAAGAAGCTGGCGAAGATCGGCATCTTGTTGGCCACGCCGCCGTAGTCGGCGATCTTGCGGCTGTGCACGCGGTCGTACATCACGCCGATCGAGAAGAACATCGCGGCGGAGACGAAGCCGTGCGAGATCATCTGCACGATGGCGCCTTCGACGGCGAACGAGTTGAGGTCGGTGCCGCGGGCGAACATGAAGAAGCCCAGGGTGACGAAGCCCATGTGCGAGATCGACGAGTACGCCACCAGCTTCTTCATGTCGGTCTGCACCAGCGCGACGAAGCCGATGTAGACCACGGCGATCAGCGACAGCAGCACGAACACCCAGGCGTATTCGCGCGAGGCATCCGGCGCGATCGGCAGCGCGAACCGCAGGAAGCCGTACGCACCCAGCTTGAGGGTGATCGCCGCCAGCACCATCGAGCCGCCCGTGGGTGCTTCGACGTGGGCGTCGGGCAGCCAGGTGTGCACCGGCCACATCGGCACCTTGACCGCGAAGGCGAAGAAGAACGCCACCAGCACCAGCGCCTGGGCGGTCATGCCCAGCGGCAGGCGATGGAATGCCTGGATGTCGAAGCTGTGGCCGGCCTGGTAGTACAGGTAGACGAAGGCGACCAGCGTCAGCAGCGAGCCCAGGAAGGTGTACAGGAAGAACTTGATCGACGCGTACACGCGGCGCGGGCCGCCCCAGATCCCGATCACCAGGTACATCGGGATCAGCATCGCTTCGAAGAACACGTAGAACAGGATCGCATCCAGCGCGGCGAAGGCGCCGTTGATCAGGCCCGACATGATCAGGAAGGCGGCCATGTACTGGCCCACGCGGCGTTCGATCACCTGCCAGCCCGCCAGCACCACCATCAGCGTGGTGAAGGCGTTGAGGATCACGAACCACACCGACAGGCCGTCGACGCCCAGGTGGTAGTTGATGTTGAAGGTCTCGATCCACGGACGCAGCTCTTCGAACTGCATCCCGGCACTTTCCACATCGAAGCCCGCATACAGCGGAAGGGTGACCAGAAAGCCCAGCAAGGCGCCGATCAGCGCCAGCCAGCGCTGGATCCCGGCGTGCTTGTCGCCGCCAGTGGCAAGCACGATCAGGCCGGCCACAATCGGCACCCAGATCGCGTAGCTCAGAAGTTGTCCCGTCATAATCTACCTGCTTGTTATCGATTCAATGCCGCGATCAGGCTTGCGGATACAGAAGACCCACCACCCACTGGAACACCTCGGGGCCGAACCAGCCCAGTCTGGCGCCCAGCCACACGGTGATGAAGCCCAGGGCGCCGATGATCATGGCGAAGGCGTAGTGGTAGATGTAACCGGTCTGCACCCGACGCACGGCACTGGAGACGAAGCCGACCAGCTTGGCCGCGCCGTTCACGATCAGACCGTCGATCAGCAGCGCGTCGCCCACCTTCCACAGCACGGTGCCCACGGCACGGCCGGCAGCGGCGAAGCCGTTGATGTACAGGTGATCCATGTAGTACTTCTCTTCCAGCACCTTGCGCACGCCAATGGCGCTGAAGAAGCGGTCGATGGCGGCCGGGATGGACGGTTTCACCAGGTAGAACACGTAGGCGGCGGCCACGCCGGCGATGGCGAGGTACAGCGGCAGCGTGCTGAAGGCATGGGTCACCATGGCCAGCGGGCCGTGGAACTCTTCCTTCATCATTTCCATCGCGCGGTGCGATTCGTGGTTCACGCTGATCACGCCGTCGAAGAAGCCGCCGTACAGCATCGGCTCGATCGCCAGATAGCCGATCACCACCGAGGGGATGGCCAGCAGGATCAGCGGCAGCGTCACCACCCACGGCGACTCGTGCGGCTTGTCGTTCGGGCCCAGGCCATGGTGATGATCGTCGCCATGATCGTCATGGTGATGATCGTGATGGCCCTTCTCCATCCAGCGTTCCTTGCCGTGGAACACCAGGAAGTACATGCGGAAGGAATAGAACGCGGTGACGAACACGCCCGCCAGCACGGCGAAGTGCGCGAAGCCGGCGCCCGGCAGGGTGGAGAACTCCACGGCCTCGATGATCGAATCCTTGGAGTAGAAGCCGGCGAAGAACGGCGTGCCGATCAGCGCCAGCGAGCCCAGCAGCGAGGTGATCCAGGTGATGGGCATGTACTTGCGCAGGCCGCCCATGTTGCGGATGTCCTGGTCGTGGTGCATGCCGATGATCACCGAGCCAGCGCCGAGGAACAGCAGCGCCTTGAAGAACGCGTGGGTCATCAGGTGGAAGGCGGCGACCGAGTAGGCCGACACGCCCAGCGCCACGGTCATGTAGCCGAGCTGCGACAGCGTCGAGTACGCGACCACGCGCTTGATGTCGTTCTGGATGATGCCGAGGAAGCCCATGAACAGCGCGGTGATGGCGCCGATCACCAGCACGAAGTTGAGCGCGGTATCCGACAGTTCGAACATCGGCGACATGCGCGCCACCATGAAGATGCCGGCGGTGACCATGGTCGCGGCGTGGATCAGCGCCGAGATCGGAGTCGGGCCTTCCATCGAGTCGGGCAGCCACACGTGCAGCGGGAATTGCGCCGACTTACCCATGGCGCCGACGAACAGCAGGATGCAGGTCACGGCCATCAGCGACCAGGTATGGCCGGTCATCAGCGTGATGGTGGTGTCCTTCAGCTCCGGCGCCTTGGCGAACACGGTGGCGTAGTCCAGGCTGCCGAAGTAGGCCAGCACCAGGCCGATGCCGAGCAGGAAGCCGAAGTCGCCGACGCGGTTGACCAGGAACGCCTTGAGGTTGGCGAAGGTGGCAGTCGGGCGCTTGAACCAGAAGCCGATCAGCAGGTAGGACACCAGGCCCACCGCTTCCCAGCCGAAGAACAGCTGCACGAAGTTGTTCGCCATCACCAGCATCAGCATCGAGAAGGTGAACAGCGAGATGTAGCTGAAGAAGCGCTGGTAGCCCGGGTCTTCCTGCATGTAGCCGATGGTGTAGATGTGCACCATCAGCGAGACGAAGGTGACCACGCACATCATCATCGCGGTGAGCTTGTCCACCAGGAAGCCGACGTTGAAGTCGACGCCATTGATGGTCAGCCAGGTGTAGACCGTGCCGTTGAACGCCTCGCCACCGGACAGCAGGTGGTTCAGCACGTAGGCGGACAGCGCGAACGAGACCGCGACGCCGCCGATGGTGACGCAGTGCGCCGCGCGCCGGCCGATGGCCCAGCCGAAGAGACCTGCGATGATCGCGCCGAACAGCGGGGCGAGCGGAATCAGCAGGTAGATTGTTTTCATGTCCATTGCGTATACCCGTAGATTTTCCGGTTAACCCTTGAGGTGATCGAGGTCTTTGACGTTGATCGAGCGCAGGTTACGGAACAGCACGACCAGAATCGCCAGGCCGATGGCGGATTCCGCAGCCGCGACGGTCAGGATGAAGAACACGAAGATCTGGCCGGCCGAATCGCCGAGGAACTGCGAGAAAGCGATGAAGTTCATGTTGACCGCGAGCAGCATCAGCTCGATCGCCATCAGCAGCACGATCAGGTTCTTGCGGTTCATGAAGATGCCGAACACGGAGATCGCGAACAGGATCGCCGCCAGCACCAGGTAATGATTGAGTGTCAGCACGGTATCTTCTCTCTCAGCTCTGCGACTCGCCGTCCGCCTTCGGTTGCTCGAAGGTGGGCTTGGCTTCGGCCGACATCTTGACCATGCGCACGCGGTCGTTGCGCTTCACCTTGATCTGGTCGGCCGGGTTCAGGTACTTGCTGTTCTTGCGCTTGCGCAGCGTCAGCGCGATGGCGGCCACCATGCCCACCAGCAGCAGCGCGGCGGCCAGTTGGAACGGCAGGAAGTACGTGGTGTAGATCTGGCGACCCAGCTCGTGCACGTTGCTGTAGCCCGGGGGCGGCTCGACCAGTTGCGCACCGGGGATCTGCGCGGCCGGGTGCAGCAGGATCGCCACCATCTCGGCCGCCATGATCGCGGCCACCAGAGCGGCCAGCGGCACGAACTTCCAGAAGCCCTTGCGCAGTTCCTCGAAGTTGATGTCCAGCATCATCACCACGAACAGGAACAGCACCATCACCGCGCCGACGTAGACCACCACCAGCGACACGGCGAGGAACTCGGCCTTCATCAGCATCCACAGCATGGCTGCGGTGAAGAACGACAACACCAGGTAGAGCGCGGCGTGCACCGGGTTCTTGGCCGTGATGACCAACAGCCCGGCGATCAGCAGTACCGCGGCAAAGACATAGAAAAGCACTTCGGTCATGACTTCATCCGTTGGCGGTTAGCGATACTGGGCATCGGCGGCCTTGCGCGCCGCGATCTCGGCTTCGTACTTGTCCCCCACCGCCAGCAGCATCGGCTTGGTGTAGTACAGGTCGCCGCGCTTCTCGCCGTGGTATTCGAGGATGTGGGTCTCGACGATGGCGTCGACGGGACAGGCTTCCTCGCAGAAACCGCAGAAGATGCACTTGGTCAGGTCGATGTCGTAGCGCGTGGTGCGGCGGGTGCCGTCATCGCGCTGGTCGGACTCGATGGTGATCGCCATCGCCGGGCACACCGCCTCGCACAGCTTGCACGCGATGCAGCGCTCCTCGCCGTTGGCGTAGCGGCGTTGCGCGTGCAGGCCGCGGAAGCGCGGGCTCAGCGGCGTCTTCTCTTCCGGGAATTGCACGGTGATCTTGCGCTGGAAGAAATGGCGCCCGGTCAGCATCAGGCCCTTCACCAGCTCGACGAGCAGGAAGGTCTTGAAGAAATGATTGATTCGTTCCATGTGGCGGTTCCTTACTTCCACAGCGACAGCGGGGTCTGCATCCACGCGCCGATCAAGACGATCCACACCAGGGTGACGGGGATGAAGATCTTCCAGCCCAGGCGCATCAACTGGTCATAGCGGTAACGCGGGAATGTGGCGCGGAACCACAGGAAGCAGAACAGCAGGAAGCCGACCTTGAGCACCCACCAGATGAAGCTGGGCGCGCCGATGAAGGCCCAGCTCGCCGGGAACGGCGACAGCCAGCCGCCCAGGAACAGCGTGGAAGCCAGCGCCGACACCAGGATCATGTTGGCGTATTCGGCCAGGAAGAACAGCGCGAAGCTCATGCCCGAGTATTCGATCATGTGGCCGGCGACGATTTCCGATTCGCCTTCGGTCACGTCGAACGGGGCGCGGTTGGTTTCCGCCACGCCGGCGATGAAATACACCACGAACAGCGGCAGCAGCGGAATCAGGTTCCACGACAGGATCGATCCGCCGCCGATGCCGTGCCCCTGCTGGTTCACGATGTCGGACAGGTTGAGCGAGCCGCTCACCATGATCACGCCGACCAGCGCGAAGCCCATCGCCAGTTCGTAGGAGATCACCTGCGCCGCGGCGCGCATCGCGCCCAGGAAAGCGTACTTGGAGTTGGAGGCCCAGCCGGCCAGGATCACGCCGTAGACGCCCATCGAGGTGATGGCCATCACGTACAGCAGGCCGACGTTCACATCCGCCAGCACGAAGCCGGGGTAGAACGGCACCACCGCCCACGCGGCCAGCGCGGGCACCAGCACCCACACCGGCGCCAGGAAGAACAGGCCGCCGCTGGCCGCGCTGGGGGAGATGATCTCCTTGAGCAGCAGCTTCACGCCGTCGGCCACCGGTTGCAGCAGGCCGAACGGGCCCACGCGGTTCGGGCCGATCCGGATCTGCATGAAGCCGATCACCTTGCGTTCGGCCAGCGTGAGGTAGGCGACCGCGCCCATCAGCGGCGCGACGATGCAGACGATCTTGAGCAGCGTCCAGACCACGTAACCCAGCTCGGTGCCGAGATAGCTTTGCAACAGTTCCATCTTGGTCTCGTCCTTATGCCTGGGTCACGTCGACCGGGCCGACAAAGGCGCCCAGTGCACGGGTCAGCGGGTGGTTAGCGGGGACGCGCACCACGTCGTCGGCCAGGCCGTTGTCCAGCTCGACCGCCAGTTGCGCATCGCCCTGCCCTTGCTTGACCAGCGCCTGACCACCGATGGACAGGCCCAGCCTGGCCAGGGTAGCGGCATTGGCTTTCAGTTGCGGGGCAGCGCCATCCACGGTGGCCTGCAACGAAGGCGCACGGCGGGTCAGCAGGTCGGCCTGGTAGATCGGCACTTCGCCCAGGCGCACCACGCCCGAGGCGGCCTGCGCCTTGACGGCGACCGGCGCGGCCAGCGCATTGGAGAGTTTGGCGGCCAGATCGCCCGCCAGCGCGATGTCGCGCACTTCTTCCGAGCTGTTGAAGTTGAAGTTTTCCAGGCCCAGCAGGTTGCCCAGCACGCGGAACACCTTCCAGGCGGGACGGGTTTCGCCCAGCGGACGCACCACGCCGTTGAAGCTCTGCGCCTTGCCTTCCATGTTGACGAAGGTGCCCGAGGTCTCGGAGAACGGCGACACCGGCAGGATCACGTCGGCGTGTTCCAGCGCGCAGCTGCCGAACGACGACAACGCCACCACCATCGCGGCGCCTTGCACCGCGCGCAGTGCCTGGAGGCTGTCCCCAACGTCGAATTCCACTTCGGTGTTCAGCAGCACATAGGCCTTCTTCGGCTCGGCGAACACGTTGCCGGCGCCGGTGGCGCCAACCAGTTGCGCACCGACCGAGTTGGCGGCCGCGCCGAGCACGCCCAGCTTGGCACCGGTCAGTTCGGCCAGCGCGGCGGCGGCGGCGTACAACTCGGCGTAGCGCGGGTTCTGTTGCGCGACGTTGCCCAGCACGATGGCGGTCTTTTCCTTGTCGGCGAACGAAGCGGCGATGGCACGTGCCGCGTCGTCGGCTTCGACGCCGCTCAGGTCGATCTGCGCCGGTGCGGCAACGCCCTTGGCGTCGACCACGGCCTTGACCACGGCCAGCACGCCTTCGACCAGCTGGTCGGGACGCACCACCACCTGGCCGGCCAGCGCGGTCAGCAGGTCGTCGGCATGCGGGTTCACCACCGACAGCTTGAGGCCCTTCTTCACGCCCTGGCGCAGGCGTTGCGCCAGCAGCGGTTGTTCCTTGCGCAGGGTGGAGCCGATCACCAGCACCGCCTCCGCGGTCGCCACGTCGACGATGGATTGGCCCAGCCAGGTGGCGCCGGCGGTCTTCAGACCGTGATCGGCCGCGCGCAGGCGGGTTTCCACGTTGTGGCTGCCCAGCCCGGCGAACAGTTGCTTGAGCAGGTACAGCTCTTCGACGGTGGCGTGCTCGGTGGCCACGCCGGCGATGCTGCCGGCGCCATGCGCATCGACGATGTCCTTCAGGCCGTTGGCCACGTATTCCAGCGCGCTCTGCCAGTCGGCTTCCTGCCACACGCCGCCTTGCTTGATCAGCGGCTTGGTCAGGCGTTCCTCGCTGTTGAGCGCCTCGTAGCTGAAGCGGTCACGGTCGGCCAGCCAGCATTCGTTGATGGCTTCGTTCTCCAGCGGCAGCACGCGCTTGACGCGGTGATCCTTGACCTGCACCACCAGATTGGCGCCGAGGCCGTCGTGCGGGCTGACGCTCTTGCGGCGCGACAATTCCCAGGTACGGGCGCTGTAGCGGAACGGCTTGCTGGTCAGCGCGCCCACCGGGCACAGGTCGATGACGTTGCCGGAGATTTCCGAATTCACCGTCTTGCCGATGAAGCTCATCACCTCGGTGTGCTCGCCGCGGCCGGGCATGCCCAGCTCCTGGTAGCCGGCGATTTCCTCGGTGAAACGCACGCAACGGCTGCAATGGATGCAGCGGGTCATGTCGGTGGAGATCAGCGGGCCGAGGTTCTTGTTCGGCACCACGCGCTTTTCTTCTTCGTAGCGCGACGACGATTGGCCGTAGCCGACCGCCAGATCCTGCAACTGGCATTCACCGCCCTGGTCGCAGATCGGGCAATCCAGCGGGTGGTTGATCAGCAGGAATTCCATCACGCCCTTCTGCGCCTTCACGGCCATGTCGGAGTGCGTGTAGACCTTCATGCCGTCGGTCACCGGCGTGGCACAGGCGGGCAGCGGCTTGGGCGCTTTTTCCACCTGGACCAGGCACATGCGGCAGTTGGCCGCGATCGACAGTTTCTTGTGGTAGCAGAAATGCGGGATGTGCACGCCGACGGAATTCGCCGCGTCCATCACCGTGCTGCCACCCGGCACTGTCAGTTTCTTACCGTCGATTTCGATTTCGAGCATATCGATTCGATCCCAATTGCAAAGTCTTCGACGAACCCAGGAACCACCTTCCGCGGCTTAGTAGCCGCGAACCAGGCAGTTCTTGTGTTCGATGTGGTGTTCGAATTCGGCGCGGAAATGCTTGAGCATCCCCTGGACCGGCATCACCGCGGCATCGCCCAGCGCACAGATGGTGCGACCGGCGATATTGGCCCCCACCGACAACAGCAGGTCCAGGTCTTCCGGACGGCCCTGACCGTGTTCGATGCGATGGACCACGCGGTAGAGCCAGCCGGTGCCTTCGCGGCAAGGCGTGCACTGGCCGCACGATTCTTCGAAATAGAAGTACGACAGGCGCTCCAGCGCCTTGACCATGCAGACGCTCTCGTCCATGACGATCACCGCGCCCGAGCCCAGCATGGAGCCGGCCTTGGCGATGGCGTCGTAATCCATGGTGCAGTCCATCATGATGTCGGCCGGCAGCACCGGCGCGGACGAACCGCCCGGGATCACCGCCTTCAGCTTCCTGCCGCCGCGCATGCCGCCGGCCATTTCCAGCAGTTCGCTGAACGGGGTGCCGAGCGGGATCTCGTAGTTGCCGGGACGATTGACGTGGCCGGAGATCGAGAACAGCTTGGTGCCGCCGTTGTTCGGTTTACCCAGCTCAAGGAATTTCTGGCCGCCCTCGCGGATGATGTACGGTACGGAGGCGAACGTCTCGGTGTTGTTGATGGTGGTCGGCTTGCCGTACAGGCCGAAGCTCGCCGGGAACGGCGGCTTGAAGCGCGGCTGGCCCTTCTTGCCTTCCAGCGATTCCAGCAGCGCGGTTTCCTCGCCGCAGATGTAGGCGCCGTAACCATGGTGCCCGTGCAGCTGGAAGCAGAAATCGGTGCCGAGGATGTTGTCGCCGAGGAAGCCGGCGGCGCGCGCTTCTTCCAGCGCGGCCTCGAAGCGCTCATAGGCTTCGAACACCTCGCCGTGGATGTAGTTGTACCCGACGGTGATACCCATCGCGAACCCGCCGATGATCATGCCTTCGATCAGCGCGTGCGGGTTGTTGACGATGATGTCCAGGTCCTTGAAGGTGCCCGGCTCGCCCTCGTCGGTATTGCAGACCAGATACTTCTGGCCCGGAAAATTGCGCGGCATGAACGACCACTTCAGGCCGGTGGGGAAGCCCGCGCCACCACGGCCGCGCAGGCTGGAGGTCTTCATCTCGGCGATGATCTCGTCCTGCGTCATGCCGGTCTGCAGGATCTTCTTCAGCGCCGCGTAACCGCCGCGCGCCACGTATGCGTCCAGCTTCCAGCTGTTCGGATCGTCGAAATCGACGCCCTCGAACACGACGCCCTTCACATATACGGTCATGTTATTCGAGCTCCGCCAGTTTCTTGTCGATCGCTTCCGGCGTCATGTGATTGCACATGCTGTGGTTGTTCACCAGCATCACCGGGGCATAGCCGCACGCGCCCATGCACTCCCCTTCCATCAGGGTGAAGCGGCCGTCGGCGGTGGTCTCGCCGTAGCCGATCCCCAGCTTCTGCTGCAGGTACTTGCCGGCGTCCGCGCCGCCCGACAACGCACAGGGCAGATTGGTACAGACGGTGAGCTTGTGACGGCCGACCGGCTTGCGGTCGAACATGTTGTAGAAGGTGGCGACCTCGTAGGCGGCCACCGGCGGGATGCCGATGTAGTTGGCGACGAACTCGATCAGTTCGTTGCTCAGCCAGCGATGCTCGACCTGCGCGATGCGCAGGGCGCTCATGGTGGCGCTGCGACGCTGGTCGGCCGGGTACTTGGTCAGTTCCCGGTCGATTTGCGCGAGGGATTCCGGGGTAAGCATTAGCGGTCGATCTCCCCAAATACGATGTCCTGCGTGCCGATGATCGCCACCACGTCGGCCAGCATGTGGCCGCGCGCCATCTCGTCGAGGGCGGCCAGATGCGCGAAACCGGGGGCGCGGATCTTCAGGCGGTAAGGCTTGTTGGCGCCGTCGGCCACCATGTAGATGCCGAATTCGCCCTTGGGATGCTCGATGGCGGCGTAGGTCTCGCCGGCGGGTACGTGCATCCCTTCGGTAAACAGCTTGAAGTGGTGGATCAGCTCTTCCATGTTGGACTTCATGTCCAGACGCGAAGGCGGCGCCACCTTGTGGTCGTCGACAATGACCGGGCCGGGGTTCTTGCGCAGCCAGTCCACGCACTGCTTGATGATGCGGTTGGACTGGCGCATCTCTTCCACGCGCACCAGGTAGCGGTCGTAGCAGTCGCCGTTCTTGCCGACCGGGATATCGAAGTCCAGGCGGTCGTACACTTCGTACGGCTGCTTCTTGCGCAGATCCCATTCCACGCCAGAGCCGCGCAGCATGGCGCCGGTCAGGCCCAGGGCCTTGGCGCGCTCCGGCGTCAGCACGCCGATGCCGACGGTACGCTGCTTCCAGATGCGGTTGTCGGTGAGCAGGGTTTCGTATTCGTCGACGTAGGTCGGGAAACGGTTGGTGAAATCTTCGATGAAGTCGAGCAGCGAGCCTTCGCGGTTGCTGTTCAGCTTCTTGATCGCGGCGGCGTTGCGCACCTTGGACGCCTGGTACTGCGGCATGGTGTCCGGCAGGTCGCGGTAGACCCCGCCCGGGCGGTAGTAGGCGGCGTGCATGCGCGCGCCGGATACCGCCTCGTAGCAATCCATCAGGTCTTCGCGTTCGCGGAAGGCGTACAGGAAGATGGTCATCGCGCCGCAGTCGAGGCCGTGCGAACCGATCCACAGCAGGTGGTTCAGGATGCGGGTGATCTCGTCGAACATCACGCGGATGTACTGCGCGCGGATCGGCACCTGGATGCCGGCCAGCTTCTCGATCGCCATCACGTAGGCGTGCTCGTTGGCCATCATCGACACGTAGTCGAGGCGGTCCATGTACGGCAGCGACTGGATGAAGGTCTTGGTCTCGGCCAGCTTTTCGGTGGCACGGTGCAGCAGACCGATGTGTGGGTCGGCGCGCTCGACCACTTCGCCGTCGAGTTCGAGCACCAGGCGCAGCACACCGTGCGCGGCCGGGTGCTGCGGACCGAAGTTCAGCGTGTAGTTACGGATTTCAGCGGCCACCGTAGTTCTCCTCGCGAATGATGCGCGGTGTGACTTCGCGCGGTTCGATGGTCACGGGTTGGTAGATCACCCGACCCTGCTCGGGGTCGTAGCGCATCTCGACATAGCCGGAAACCGGAAAGTCCTTGCGGAACGGGTGGCCGACGAAACCGTAGTCGGTGAGGATGCGGCGCAGGTCCGGGTGGCCTTCGAACACGATGCCGAACAGGTCGAACGCCTCGCGCTCGTACCAGTTCAGGCCCGGCCAGACGTCGACCATCGAGGCGATCACCGGGAAATCGTCGTCCGGACAGTAGACGCGCACCCGCAGGCGCACGTTGTGGGCGTAGGACAGCAACTGGTAGACGGCGGCGAAGCGCGGGCCTTCCCACAGGCCGTCCTGGTAGGCGCTGTAGTCGACGCCACAGACATCGACACAGGCTTCGAAACCAAGCTGGTCGCGCAGGATCAGCGAAGCCGCGGGCCACTCGGCCGCGGGGATCTCGACGGTGACTTCGTCCAGCGCCACCTTGAGCGAGCCGATGGCCGCCTCGGGCAGCGTGGCGCGCAATTGATCGACGAGGGTATTGAGCGTGATTGCCATGAACGACTACCTCACGCGCGCGCCGCGGCAAGCGTCTTGCCACGAGCGATGGTGTTGGTGCGCTTGATCTTGTTCTGCAACTGGATCAGGCCGTAGAGCAGCGCCTCGGCGGTCGGCGGGCAGCCCGGGACATAAACGTCCACCGGGACGATGCGATCGCAGCCGCGCACCACCGAATACGAGTAGTGGTAATAGCCACCACCGTTGGCACAGGAGCCCATCGACAACACCCAGCGCGGCTCGGGCATCTGGTCGTAGACCTTGCGCAGCGCCGGCGCCATCTTGTTGCACAGCGTGCCGGCAACGATCATCAGGTCGGACTGACGCGGGCTGGGACGGAACACGATGCCGAATCGGTCGAGGTCATAGCGCGCGGCGCCCGCGTGCATCATCTCGACCGCGCAACAGGCCAGACCAAAGGTCATGGGCCACAGCGAACCGGTACGGGTCCAATTGACCACGGTATCGACCGTGGTGGTGATAAATCCTTTTTCGAGGCTTTGAGCTTCCATCATTCCCACTCCAGCGCGCCCTTCATCCACTCGTACACAAACCCGACCACGAGAACCGCGAGGAAAATCATCATGGACACGAACCCGAACATGCCGATGTCGTCGAGCACCACGGCCCAAGGCACCAGGAAGGCCACTTCGAGATCAAAAAGGATGAAGAGGATGGCGACGAGGTAATAGCGCACGTCGAACTGCATGCGCGCATCTTCGAAGGCTTCGAAGCCACACTCGTAAGGGGAGAGTTTTGCCGCGTCGGGCCGGTTGGTACCGAGCACTTTGCCCACCCCCCAGCCAAGCAACATCGGCAGCACGCCGACCAGGATACCCACCACCAGGAACAGTAGGATGGGGAAGTAGTTCTGCAGCATTCGGATCCCCGACAGTTTCTATGACAACGACAGGAAAACTACTGAAAGTTATTGTTATGTTTATTGGTCGCAAAAACGCCGGGCAAACCCGGCGTTTTTTGAATATGGTGCCGACAGTGAGACTCGAACTCACACGGCCGCAGCCACTACCCCCTCAAGATAGCGTGTCTACCAATTTCACCATGTCGGCTTTGTTTGCAATCTGAACAGCGAGGATGAGCTTATTCGGGAATCTTGCTCTGGGCGGGCGCCGACGCCGGTTGCTGAACCGCGGCATCCTGCTTGACATCGCCCATGACACCGAGGGAGGCGGATTGCCGCGGCGACGTGATGAGCACCAGGGCGAGGCAGGTTGCGAAGAACAGCGTGGCACAGACAGCCGTGGAGCGACTCAGGAAGTTGGCCGAACCCGACGAACCGAAAAGGCTACCGGCAGAACCGCTACCGAAGGCAGCGCCCATGTCCGCACCCTTGCCGTGCTGCATCAGGACCAACACGATGACCGCCAGGGCGGACACCACATTGAGGACCAAAACGAGGCTATGAATCAGTTCCATCTTCTCTCTTCAGACAGGCGCGCATTCTAGCGCCGTAAAGGGGTTATTGCAATGCCACAGAGCCTTAGCCGGCCTCATGACATATCTCAAGAAACTCGGTTGCAGATAGTGCCGCGCCCCCGACCAGCACGCCGTCGACACCGTCCACGGACAGCACCTGGGCCGCATTGCCACCCTTGACGCTACCGCCATACAGCACCCGTGTACGCACATCGAGTGTCTGCTTGATGAAGGCATGCATCTCGGCGATCTGCTCGGGCGTGGCCACGATCCCGGTCCCCACCGCCCACGACGGCTCGTAAGCCACCGCGTACAGGCTGGTCGGCACGCCGGCCAGCACCTGCAATTCCTCTGCGATGATGTCGCGCGCGATGCCTTGATCGCGCTGCTGCAACGTCTCGCCGACGCAGTACACCGGCAGCAAGCCGGCATCGAGCGTCGCCCGCACCTTGCGCGCTGCGGTCTCGCTGGTCTCGCCGAAAAAACGGCGCCGCTCGGAGTGGCCGACGATCACCATCTCGCAGCCCACGTCGGCCAGCATGCCGGCCGAGACTTCGCCGGTATACGCGCCGATATGGTATTCGCAGACATCCTGCGCGCCCAGCTGGATCGCCGATTCGGCCTCGCTCAGCATCGACTTGGCGAGCGCCAGGTAGGGATAGGCCACGCATAGCGCGACATTGGCTCCCAGCCCGGCCCGCAACAGCTCCGGCACCACCGAGCGGATCTGCCCGATGCTGCCATGCATCTTCCAGTTGCCGATGACGGTTTGCTTGGGCATCCGTGCAGGCATCCTGTTCGCAAAAGCTGTGGATTCTAGGCTCACGCTATTCCTCCGTCAAACCGCGGCCCGCCGCCCGGCGGCCGGAAGATTTCAGCCCGGTTGCAAAACCGGGCACTTGTAATATTTCGGAAACACACCGCCGATAGCATGCGCAGCGTGTCAACCGACCGCCTTTCATACTTGGAGAACCCGACCATGACGTTCGCGCGCAATCTGCTCGTGATCATCGGCACGACCGCCGGCCTGACCGTCGCCCATGCTAACGCCGCCGACATCACCGGCGCCGGTGCGACTTTCCCCTACCCGCTGTATGCGAAGTGGGCTGAACAATACAAGGGCAAGACCGGCAACGGCCTCAACTATCAGTCGATCGGCTCCGGTGGCGGTATCAAGCAGATCCAGGCCAAGACCGTCGATTTCGGCGCTTCCGACAAGCCGCTGACCGCCGAGGAACTGAATAAGGGTGGCCTGACCCAGTTCCCGACCGTGATGGGCGGCGTGGTGCCGGTCATCAATGTCCAGGGCATCAAGCCGGGCAGCCTGAAGCTGACCCCGACGCTGCTGGCCGACATCTTCCTGGGCAAGATCAAGAAGTGGAACGATCCGGCGCTGGCCAAGGCCAACCCGGGCGTGACCCTGCCCGACCAGGCCATCACCGTGGTCCACCGCGCCGACGGCTCGGGCACCACCTGGATCTTCACCAACTACCTGTCGAAGGTTTCCGCCGACTGGAAGAGCAAGGTCGGCAACGAAGCCTCCGTGCAATGGCCCACCGGCGTGGGCGGCAAGGGCAACGAAGGCGTGGCGCAGTACGTGCAGCGCATCAAGGGCGGCATCGGCTATGTCGAATACGCCTACGCCAAGCAGAACAAGATGACCCACACCCAGTTGCAGAACAAGGCCGGCTCCTTCGTGAACCCGGACGACGCCTCGTTCAAGGCCGCCGCCGCGTCCGCCGACTGGGCCGCCACCCCCGGCTTCGCCGTGGTGCTGACCGATCAGGCCGGCAAGGATGCCTGGCCCATCACCGGCGCCACCTTCATCCTGATGCACAAGAAGCAGGACAAGCCGACCCAGGCCACCGAAGCGCTGAAGTTCTTCGACTGGGCCTACAAGGAAGGCGACAAGGTCGCGCTGGACATGGACTACGTGCCGATGCCCGCCAACGTGAAGGACACCATCCGCGCGTCGTGGAAGCAGATCACCGATTCCGGCAACAGCCCGGTCTGGAAGTAAGGCAATCGACCGCGGCCGACCGATACCCCGGTTGGCAGCGGTTTGCGACAGGAGCCCACGCGGCTCCTGTTGCGCTAGGAACCGCCATGATCGGCACGTGCCCGACCACGCGAACGCGACAGCGCCGCACTGGCCGGAAGCGCCGGATCGGGCCGGCTCCATGGGCTCTCAGCACGCCCGCCACGGTGTATGCTGCCGCGCACACGCTTGCGGGCCGCCCGGCCCCCAGAGATGAATCCGGAGACGATGAATGACATCGCAAGAACAGCGCCTCAGCGCGCAGAAAACCCAAGATCAGATCTTCCGCGGTTCCACCCGCTTTTTCGCTTTCCTGGTGCTGGTCCTGCTGGCCGGCATCATTGCCTCGCTGATCTGGGGCGCCATGCCGGCACTCAAGGCATTCGGCTTCCACTTCCTGCTCAACGGGGAATGGAACCCGGTGACCGAGCAGTTCGGCGGCCTGAACTCCATCGTCGGCACCCTGCTCTCCTCGTTCATCGCGTTGCTGATCGGCGTGCCGGTCAGCTTCGGCATCGCCATCTTCCTGACCGAACTGTCGCCGGTATGGCTGCGCCGCCCGCTGGGCATGGCGATCGAGCTGCTGGCCGGCGTGCCGTCGATCATCTATGGCATGTGGGGCCTGTTCATCTTCGCTCCCTGGTTCGCCGACAACATCCAGCCCAAGCTCTCCGGCTGGACCGAGGGCATCCCGCTGCTGGGCCCGCTGTTCCAGGGCCCGCCGATGGGCATCGGCATGTTCACCGCCGGCCTGATCCTGTCGATCATGGTGATTCCCTTCATCGCCTCGGTGATGCGCGACGTGTTCGAGGTGGTACCGGCCATGCTCAAGGAATCGGCCTACGGCCTGGGCTGCACCACCTGGGAGGTGGTGTGGAACGTGGTGCTGCCGTACACCAAGAACGGCGTGATCGGCGGCGTGATGCTGGGTCTGGGCCGCGCGCTGGGCGAAACGATGGCGGTCACCTTCGTCATCGGCAATGCGCAGCGTTCGATCGAGTCGCTGTTCGACCCGGCCACCTCGATCGCCGCCACGCTGGCCAACGAATTCACCGAAGCCACCGGCGAGCTGCACACCGGCGCGCTGATCGAGCTGGGCCTGCTGCTATTCGTCATCACCTTCATCGTGCTCTCGCTCTCCAAGCTGTTGCTGCTCAGGTTGCAGCGCAACGAAGGCGCCAATTCCTGAACGGAGCTCAGAGCCTGTTCAAGATCTTTTCACGGCAGCGCCAGGCCGGAAAAAGGTCAGGCGCAAGGCGTGCGACGCAGGTAATAACCGGTTATTTCCAAGGAGTACAACGCAGTGGATGACCTTTTTCCGGCCCGGCCCGAGGGGTTCGGGGCATTGCCGGCACGCGACGGCGTTGCACGCCGCTCACGGTATCCATACCGCCGCGCGTCCTGCGCCTTGCTGCACACCGGCACTGCCCCGAACGCTGTCGCGAAAAGATCTTGAACAGGCTCTCAGACCATGAACCTTTATTTCCGTCGTCGCTTAGTCAACTACATCAGCCTGGCCCTGTCGCTGCTGGCGATGGCCTTCGGCCTGTTCTGGCTGCTGTGGATTCTCTACACCCTGCTGAAGAACGGCCTGGGCGGCCTCACCCCCGCGCTGCTGTACCTGGAAACGCCCGCGCCGGGCAGCCATGGCGGCTTGTCCAACGCCATCGTCGGCAGCCTGGCGATGGCCGGGATGGGCACGCTGATCGGCACGCCGATCGGCATCCTGGCCGGCACCTACCTGGCCGAATTCGGCCATCGCGGCTGGCTGGCGCCCACCACCCGCTTCATCAACGACATCCTGCTGTCCGCGCCATCGATCGTGATCGGCCTGTTCATCTACGAGGTGTACGTGCGCCAGGTGGGACACTTCTCCGGCTGGGCCGGCGCGTTCGCGCTGTCGCTGCTGGTGATCCCGGTGGTGGTGCGCACCACCGAGAACATGCTGCGCCTGGTGCCCAACGCGATGCGCGAAGCGGCCTACGCGCTGGGCGCGCCGCAATGGAAGATGGTGCTGCTGGTGTCGCTGCGCGCGGCCAAGGCCGGCGTCGTCACCGGCGTGCTGCTGGCGGTGGCGCGCATTTCCGGCGAAACCGCACCACTGCTGTTCACCTCGCTGAACAACCAGTTCTTCTCCAACATGAACCAGCCGATGGCCAACCTGCCGGTGGTGATCTTCCAATACGCGATGAGCCCGTACGAAGACTGGCACGCGCTGGCCTGGGCCGGCTCGCTGCTGATCGGCGTCTTCGTCCTCGGCATCAACATCCTGGCGCGCACCCTGGTGCGCAACCCGTCGCAGAACTGATCGGCCCCGAACCCGCTACCGAGACCCAGCAATGACCGCAGAAAACAAGCAGCCGAAGATCGCCGTTCGCAACCTGAACTTCTACTACGGCAATTTCCACGCGCTCAAGCAGATCAACCTGGACATCGACGAGGGCAAGGTCACCGCCTTCATCGGCCCGTCCGGTTGCGGCAAGTCCACCCTGCTGCGCACCTTCAACCGCATGTACGACCTCTATCCCAAGCTGCGCGCCGAGGGCGAGATCAACATGAACGGCCGCAACATCCTCGATTCCGGCGTGGACCTGAACATGCTGCGCGCCAAGGTGGGCATGGTGTTCCAGAAGCCGACGCCGTTCCCGATGTCGATCTACGACAACATCGCCTTCGGCGTGAAGCTCTACGAAAACCTCAACAAGTCCGACATGGACGACCGGGTGGAATGGGCGTTGCAGAAGGCAGCGCTGTGGGGCGAGGTGAAGGACAAGCTCAAGCAGTCGGGCCTGGGCCTGTCCGGCGGCCAGCAACAACGCCTGTGCATCGCGCGCGCGGTGTCGGTCAAGCCGGAAGTGCTGCTGCTGGACGAGCCGACCTCGGCGCTGGACCCGATCTCCACCGCGCACATCGAGGAACTGGTGCACGAGCTGAAGCAGGACTACACCATCGCCATCGTCACCCACAACATGCAGCAGGCGGCGCGCGTGTCCGACTACACCGCCTACATGTACCTGGGCGAGCTGATCGAGGTCGGCCCCACCGACAGCATCTTCACCACGCCGAAGAAGAAGGCCACCGAAGACTACATCACCGGCAAGTTCGGCTGAGCCGAGCCGCCGCATCCGGACAGGGCATCGCCACGGCGGTGCCCTGTCCGTTTGCAAAACCCGAACCTGGTGTCCCGACCCCGTTCGGTCGTCGGCGGAAGGTGCGGCATCTCCCGGCCGGGCGTATGGTGAACAATGCGATACGCACCGAGGAGGGCAGCATGAAAGTCACGCTCTACGGACCCAACACCAAGGTCTGCCATCGCGCCGAAGTCGTCCTGCGGCAAACCTTGAGCGCCATGGGTGCCCAGGTCGAGCTGGAAATGGTGCACGACGCCGCGCACATCCGCGCCGCCCACGTGACGGCGCCGCCGGAAATCGAAGTGGACGGGTACATCGTCAGCTGCGGGCGGGTGCCGACCAGCGCCGAAGTGGTCGGCTGGCTGAATCGACACTGATACACACGGCCCTGCGGGGCCGTTTCCCTATCGGCCATCCAACTGTCCTGGCCCTTCGCACGAAATCTGTGTCTGCCTGCCGCCGCCACCCCGGCTTTACATTGAGCGCTCGACAACCACTCGCAAGCGCACCATGAACGCCCAACTCCAGCACTACGCCGACAAGCTCGCCTACGAAATCGACGCCTGGGATCTGTCCGAGGCGCTCCGCGCCGGCGAGCGCATCGTGGTCATCGATGCCCGCTCGCCCAGCGCCTACGCGCAGGAGCACATCCCCGGCGCCGTCAACCTGCCCCACCGCACCATGGATACGGCCACCACCGGCGCGCTGGACCGCGAGGCGCTCTATGTCAGCTATTGCGATGGCATCGGCTGCAACGCCTCGACCAAGGGCGCCTACAGGCTGGCGCAACTCGGCTTCAAGGTGAAGGAACTGATCGGCGGCCTCGACTGGTGGAAGCGCGACGGCTACGCCACCGCCGGCGACGCAGCAAGTTGCGGGCTGGACAACGCCGACTGCGGCTGCGCCGGCTGAGCCACCAACGACAACGCCACCGCATGCGGTGGCGTTTCGTTTTGCCCGGGCAAGCGGTGGACTATTCGGTATCCGCCTCGCTGGTCACCACGCTGGCGATGCGCTGCGCCCAATCGTCGGCCACGCCGCGATCGACGTGCTCGACCATCACCCGGATCACCGGTTCGGTGCCCGAAGCACGCAACAACACCCGCCCGGACGAACCCATCGCGGTTTCAGCCTGCTGTACCGACTCCTTGATCGCCGCCGACGCCATCGCGTCGAAGCCCTTGGCGATGCGCACGTTCTTCAGCACCTGGGTGGACAGTACCAGCGACTGGGTCAACGCCGACAGCGTCTTGCCCTGCTCGATGATCGCCTCCAGCACCTGCAACGCAGAGACGATGCCGTCACCGGTGGTATGGCGATCCAGGCTGAGGATGTGGCCCGAACCCTCGCCACCCAGCATCCAGCCACGCGCTTGCAAGCGCTCCAGCACATAGCGGTCGCCCACCTTGGCGCGTTCGAAGGCGATGCCCTGGGCCTTCAGGCCGTTCTCGACGCCCAGATTGGTCATCAAGGTGCCGACCACGCCACCGCCGACCAGCGTGCCGCGCGCCTGGCGATACTGCGCCAGCACATAGATCAACAGATCGCCGTCGATCACCGTGCCGTCGCCATCGACCATGATCAGCCGGTCGCCGTCGCCATCCAGCGCGATGCCATAGTCGGCGCCCTGCGCCAGTACGGTCTTGCGCAGCAGCTCGACATGGGTGGCGCCGCATTCCTCGTTGATGTTGAAGCCATTCGGCTGATTGCCGATGGTGATGATGTCCGCGCCCAGCTCGTGGAACACCTGCGGCGCCACGTGGTAGGTCGCGCCGTGGGCGCAGTCGATGACCAGCTTCAGGCCGCGCAGGTCCAGCTCGTTGGGAAAGGTGGATTTGCAGAACTCGGTGTAGCGGCCGTCGGCATCGTTGACGCGCCACGACTTGCCCAGCTGCTTGGACGACACGCACGGTTGCGGATCGTCGATGGCGTCCTCGATGGCCAGCTCCACTTCGTCCTGCAACTTCTTGCCGCCGGCGCCGAAGAACTTGATGCCATTGTCGTAGTAGGGATTGTGCGAAGCGGAGATCACCACCCCGGCGGAGAGGCGCAAAGCCCGCGTCAGGTGGGCCACGCCCGGCGTGGGCAACGGGCCGGTGAGGTGCACATCGACGCCGGCGGCGTTCAGGCCGGCTTGCAGCGCGGCCTCCAGCATGTAGCCGGAGACGCGGGTGTCCTTGCCGATCAGCACCGCGGCGTGCTCACCGCGCTGGCGCTTTTCCGAGGCGGCCAGCACGCGCCCGGCGGCGTAGCCCAGCTTCATGGCAAAGTCAGGGGTGATCGGGTGTTCGCCGACCAGGCCACGGACACCATCAGTGCCGAAATACTTGCGAGTCATGAATCCCGCCACTCCTATGCAAAGTAAATGAAAGGTTGGCGACTATTTTAAGGTGGCCCACACCTTGAATGCATCCACTGTTTCCCGAACATCGTGCACCCGCACGATGTGGGCCCCCGCCTGGGCCGCCACCAGGGCGGCGCCAAGGCTGGCGGCCAGGCGTTCGTCGACCTGACGGCCGGTGATCTGGCCCAGCATGGTCTTGCGCGAGACGCCGACCAGCATCGCGCAGCCGAGTTGCGCGATGATGTCGGGCAGCGCGCGGAACAGCGCGGCATTGTGTTCCAGCAGCTTGCCGAAGCCGAAGCCGGGATCGAGCACGATGCGTTCGCGCGCGATGCCGCATGCCAGCGCCGCGTCGCGCCGCGCCGCCAGGTAGGCGCTCACCTCGGCGACCACGTCGTCGTAGTGCGGCTCGCTCTGCATGGTCTGCGGCTCGCCCTGCTTGTGCATCAGGCATACCGCCGCCGGCGAGGCGGCCACCAGCGGCAGCGCGCCCTCCCCTTCCAGCGCCGATACGTCGTTGATCAGATCGATGCCGACCTCCAGCGCGGCACGCATCACCGCGGGGCGGCGGGTATCCACCGACAACGGCACGTTCAGCGATTGCAGCGCGGCCAGCACCGGCACCACGCGCCGGGTTTCCTCGTCCTCGGTCACCAGCGCCGCGCCCGGCCGGGTGGATTCGCCGCCGATGTCGAGCAGGTCCGCGCCGTCGGCCACCAGCCGCTCGGCGTGGGCCACGGCGCGCGCCACCGAATCGTAGCGCCCGCCATCGGAAAACGAATCGGGGGTGACGTTGATGATGCCCATGACCAGCGGCCGGGACAGCGGCAGCGCAAAGCGGCCGCATTGCAGGGTTTGCATGGATTGGTCTCGAAAAAGCAAAGGCGGCCCGAGGGCCGCCTTGGGGGTCAGGCCACCGATCAGCCTTCGGTGGCCGGCGTGGTGGTGGCGCTCGGCGCGTCGCCGCTGGGCTGGTCGGAAGGCGCCTGCGGACGCGGCGGCGGCGGATACTTCGGCGGGCGCGGATCGCGGCCCTCCATGATGTCGCGCACCTGGTCGCGGTCGATGGTTTCCCATTCCATCAACGCGGCGGTCATCTTCTCGACCTTCTCGCGATGGCCTTCCAGCAGCTTCACCGTCAGCGCGTACTGCTCGTCGATGATGCGGCGGATTTCCGCGTCGACCTGCTGCATGGTCGCCTCGGACACGTTCTTGTGCGTGGTAACCGAGCGGCCGAGGAACACCTCGCCGTCGTTCTCGCCGTAGACCATCGGACCCATCTTGTCGCTCATGCCGTAGCGCGTGACCATGTCGCGCGCCATGCGGGTGGCGCGCTCGAAGTCGTTCGACGCGCCGGTGGAGATGCGGTGCACGAACAGGTCTTCCGCCACGCGACCACCGAACAGGATGGTGATCTCGTTGAGCATCTGGTCCTTGTACAGCGAGAACTTGTCGCGCTCCGGCAGTTGCCAGGTCAGGCCCAGCGCGCGGCCACGCGGCATGATCGTCACCTTGTGGACCGGGTCGGTGCCTTCCAGCAGCTCGGCGACCACGGCGTGGCCCGACTCGTGGTACGCGGTGGCGCGGCGCTCGTCCTCGGTCATCACCATGGTGCGGCGTTCCGGCCCCATGTAGATCTTGTCCTTGGCCGACTCGAAGTCGTCCATGTCCACCAGGCGCTTGTTGCGGCGCGCGGCAAACAGCGCGGCCTCGTTCACCAGGTTGGCGAGGTCGGCGCCGGACATGCCCGGGGTGCCGCGCGCCAGGATGGTGGCGTCCACGTCGTTGGAGATCGGCACCTTGCGCATGTGCACGCCCAGAATCTGCTCGCGGCCGCGGATGTCGGGCAGCGGCACCACCACCTGGCGGTCGAAGCGGCCCGGACGCAGCAGCGCCGGGTCGAGCACGTCGGGACGGTTGGTGGCGGCGATGACGATGATGCCCGAGTTGCCCTCGAAGCCGTCCATCTCCACCAGCATCTGGTTCAGCGTCTGCTCGCGCTCGTCGTTGCCGCCGCCCAGGCCGGCGCCACGCTGGCGGCCGACCGCGTCGATTTCGTCGATGAAGATGATGCAGGGCGCGTTCTTCTTGGCGTTCTCGAACATGTCGCGCACGCGGGCCGCGCCCACGCCGACGAACATCTCGACGAAGTCCGAGCCGGAGATCGAGAAGAACGGCACCTTGGCTTCGCCGGCGATGGCCTTGGCCAGCAGCGTCTTGCCGGTGCCGGGCGAGCCGACCATCAGGATGCCGCGCGGCATGCGGCCACCCAGGCTCTGGTACTTGGAAGGATCGCGCAGGTAATCGACGATCTCGGTGACTTCCTCCTTGGCCTCGTCGCAGCCGGCGACGTCGGCGAAGGTCACCGCGTTGTTGCTCTCGTCCAGCATCTTGGCGCGGCTCTTGCCGAAGCTGAACGCGCCGCCACGGCCACCGCCCTGCATCTGGCGCATAAAGAAGATCCACACGCCGATCAACAGGATCATCGGGAACCAGCTGATGAAGATATTCATCAGCATGCTGGGTTCTTCCTCGGCCTTGGAGGCGAACTTCACGTTGTGCTTGATCAGCGTATCGACCATGCGGAAGTCGAACGGCGCCAGCGTGGAGAACTTCTGCCCGTCGGTGCGCTGCCCGCGGATGATGTAGCCGCGCAGCAGATTGCCCTCGATGGTGACGTCGGTGACCTGGTTGGTCTCCACGTCCTTCATGAACTGCGAGTACGGCACCTGCCCAGCGGTATCCTGCTGCTTGGTGAACTGCTGGAACACGGTCATCAGCACCAGACCGATGATCAGCCAGATGGCGATGTTCTTGCCGAGATTGTTCACGGCTTACTCCTTGCGCGAGCGCGAAATCACGATGTGCATTCTAGGGCGAATCGACCTTTGGACGCGAATGCGAAAGATGATCGACAGCAATCCCCTCAGCCCTTTTTCTGCTTTCCCAACAAGTACATCTCGGCACTGCGGTCGCGCGATGCCTTGGGTTTGCGGGTGACGACCTGGGCAAAGGTGTCCCGCATGGCGGCCATGAATTCGGTGTAGCCGTAACCCTGGAATACCTTGACCAGGAAATCGCCGCCGGGTTTCAAGTGTTCCTGCGCGAACGCGAGGGCGAGTTCGCACAGGTAGATGCTGCGGGCCTGATCGGTCACGGCATTGCCAGTGATATTGGGGGCCATGTCGCAAATCACAAGGTCCACCTCGCGCTCGCCGAGCAGTGCGGCATAGCGCGCCAGTACTTCGTCCTCGCGGAAGTCGCCCTGGATGAATTCCACCCCGGGGATGAACGGCATTTCCAGCAGGTCCATCGCGAACACGCGGCCCTTGTCGCCCACTAGCCTGGCCGCCACCTGCGACCAGCTGCCGGGCGCCGCGCCGAGGTCAGCGACCCACATGCCGGGACGGATCAGCCGGTCCTTCTCGTTGATCTCCAGCAGCTTGTAGGCGGCGCGCGCGCGGTAGCCGTCCTTCTGCGCCATGTGCACGTAGTGATCGTTCACGTGCTCCTGCAACCAGGCGTTGCTCGATTTGCTGCGGGCCATCGGCCTATCCTTTCTTCACGACATCATGCCGGCCCAATCGGGGGCAGACAGACAATTCAAAACACTACGGAAAACGCGCCGCCCGGGCCGGTAAATTCAAGTAAAATCCGGGTTTTAGAAAAACCAAGCACCCTTATGAAAATCGAACTGTCCCCGGTCGAGCGCCAATACCTGCGCGGCCTGGCCCACAGCCTGAACCCCGTGGTCATGATCGGCAACAACGGCCTGACCGAAGCGGTGGTCCGCGAAATCGCTATCAACCTGGACGCGCACGAACTGATCAAGATCCGCGTGCTGGGCGATGACCGCGCACAGCGCGAGCAGTTCCTGCAACAGATCTGCGACGAGTTGAGCGCCGCCCCGGTGCAACACCTGGGCAAGCTGCTGATCGTCTATCGCCCGTCCAGCCTGGACAAGCCGCGCATCGCGCTGCCCAAGGCCAAGAAGAAGAACGGCTGATCCCGGTTGCGGATCCGCGCGACAAGGACGGCCGAGGCCGTCCTTTTTTCTTGTACCCGCCCAGGGCGCCCCGCCAATACGAGGTTGCATCTTCCGCAACGAACACCCGAGCCCGGCTTGCCGCTCAGCGCGCGTCGCGCCAGACGTAGATCACCCCGAACACCGACTGCACCAGATAGATCAGCGCCGAGATGGTGTGCCATTGCTCCAGGCCGCCGCCGAACATGCCGGTGGCCGCCTGCGAGATGCCGGGCTTGATGCCGGCGATGATCGGGAACACCGCGAACTGGTTGATCAGAGTGCAGGCGAGCATGCCGATCACCAGCCACAGCTTCGCCTCCTGGAAGGCACGCAGCCCTTCGGCCCACAGCCAGTACACGAACAGGTAAATGCCGGCCACGATGCCGACCCAGCCGATGGCGCGGAACAGCTGCCCCGCCACCTGCCCCGCCACGCGGTTGTCCAGCGACTTGAACAGGATGGGGGCGACCATCACGCCGATCACCCACAATCCGCCGATCCAGAGCACCGTGAAGATGGATTTGAAGCCGTTGGCCATGTCAATCGCCACGCAAGGTCAGTCGGGTTGGAACGGGGCCGTTGCCGGCCTCACAGATAACGCACGTCCAGCACTTCGTATTCGCGGATGCCGCCCGGCGCCACCACTTCGGCGATGTCGCCGGCGTACTTGCCGATCAGCGCGCGCGCGATGGGGCTGGAGACCGAGATCTTGCCATCCTTCAGGTCGGCTTCGTCGTCGCCGACGATCTGGTAGGTGACCTTGGCGGCGGCGTCCAGGTCTTCCAGGTCGATGGTGGCGCCAAACACCACGCGGCCTTCGGCGGTGTTCGCCAGATCGCGCGGGTCGATCACCTGGGCGTTGGAGAGCTTGCCCTCCAGCTCGGCGATACGGCCTTCGACGAAGGCCTGCTTTTCCTTGGCGGCATCGTATTCCGCGTTCTCGGACAGGTCGCCGTGCGAGCGCGCTTCGGCGATCGCCGCGATCACCGCCGGCCGGTCCACGCTCTTCAGGCGTTGCAGCTCGGCTTTCAGCTTTTCCGCGCCGAGCACGGTCAACGGAATCTTGATCATCGTTCACTCCCTCGGGCCGCCACCCGGCGCCCCGCAAAATCAAAGGGCCAAGACTGCGCTTGGCCGACTGTTCCCCGCTCCGCCCTCCGCTTTGGCGGGACCGGCTGCGGTCAGGAAAAAGGACAGCCGCCGTCTACGAAGGGACGGCGGCTGCACCGGGTTACGGTATCAGGCTTCGAGCAGGCGGTGCAAGCCTTGCAGGTCGTAGACCCGCATCTCGCCCAGGTCGCGCAGACCCACGCATGCCGCCTTGGCGCCGGCGATGGTGGTGTACAGCGGCAACTTGGCCTTCAGCGCCTCGTGACGGATCGAGTAGCTGTCCTGGATCGCCTGGCGGCGCTCGTCCACCGTGTTCACGATCATGGCGATCTCGCCGTTGACGATCATGTCGACGATGTGCGGCCGGCCCTCGGTCACCTTGTTCACCGGGGTGACGGCGATGCCTTCGGCGGCGATGGCGCCCGCGGTGCCGCGGGTGGCGATCACCTTGAAGCCCAGGCCGGTCAGGATGCGCGCGCACTCGACGGCCCCGGCCTTGTCGCTCTCGCGCACCGAGATGAACACGTTGCCGCTGGCGGGCAGCACCACGCCGGCGGCGAGCTGGCTCTTGACGAAGGCTTCGGCGAAGGTGTCGCCCACGCCCATCACCTCACCGGTGGACTTCATCTCCGGGCCGAGGATGGTGTCGACGCCTGGGAACTTGACGAAGGGGAACACCGCTTCCTTCACCGAGAAGAACGGCGGGATCACCTCGGCGGTGACCTGCTGGCTGGCCAGGCTCTGGCCGGCCATGCAGCGCGCGGCGATCTTGGCCAGCGACATGCCGGTGGCCTTGGACACATACGGCACGGTGCGCGAGGCGCGCGGGTTCACTTCCAGCACGTAGACCACGGCGTTCTCGCCCTGGCCCTGGATGGCGAACTGCACGTTCATCAGGCCGACCACGTTCAGCGCGCGGGCCATCGCCACGGTCTGGCGGCGCAGCTCGTCCTGCAATTCCTTGGACAGCGAGTACGGCGGCAGCGAGCAGGCGGAGTCGCCCGAGTGCACGCCAGCCTGTTCGATGTGCTCCATGATGCCGCCGATGATGACCTGCTGGCCGTCGGACAGCGCATCCACGTCCACTTCGATGGCGTCGTTGAGGAAGCGATCCAGCAGCACCGGGCTGTCGTTGGATACCTTCACCGCCTCGCGCATGTAGCGGGTGAGGTCTTCCTCGCTATGCACAATCTGCATCGCGCGGCCGCCCAGCACGTAGGACGGGCGCACCACCAGCGGGTAGCCGATGCGCGCGGCCAGCGCCAGCGCGTCCTTCTCGTTGCGCGCAGTGGCGTTGGGCGGCTGGCGCAGGCCCAGGTCCTGCAGCAGCTTCTGGAAGCGCTCGCGGTCCTCGGCGGCGTCGATCATGTCCGGGCTGGTGCCGATGATGGGCACGCCGTTGGCCTCCAGCGCACGCGCCAGCTTCAGCGGGGTCTGGCCGCCGTACTGCACGATCACGCCGAACGGCTTCTCGACCTCGACGATCTCCAGCACGTCTTCCAGCGTCAGCGGCTCGAAGTACAGGCGGTCGGAGGTGTCGTAATCGGTGGAGACGGTTTCCGGGTTGCAGTTGACCATGATGGTCTCGTACCCGTCCTCGCGCAGCGCCAGCGCGGCGTGCACGCAGCAGTAGTCGAACTCGATGCCCTGGCCGATGCGGTTCGGACCGCCGCCCAGCACCATCACCTTCTTGGCGTTGGTCGGCTGCGATTCGCACTCTTCCTCGTAGGTCGAGTACATGTAGGCGGTGTTGGTGGCGAACTCGGCGGCGCAGGTATCGACGCGCTTGTACACCGGGCGCACGCCGACGGCGTGGCGCGCCTTGCGCACCGCGTTCTGGTCGCAGCCCAGCAACGCGCCCAGGCGACGGTCGGAGAAGCCCTTGCGCTTCAGCTTCCACAGTTCGTCGCGGCTCAGGCTGTCCACGGTGCGACCGCGCAGACCGTTCTCGATCAGCACGATGTCCTCGATCTGCGCCAGGAACCACGGGTCGATCTTGGACAGGCGATGCACGTCGTCCAGCGTCAGGCCGATGCGGAACGCGTCGGCCACGTACCACAGGCGGTTCGGGCCGGGCGCGGCCAGTTCCGATTCGATGGCCTGGCGGTCGGTGGTGATCTCGTCGAAGCCGGACATGCCGGTTTCCAGCCCGCGCAGCGCCTTTTGCAGCGACTCCTGCTGGGTGCGGCCGATCGCCATCACTTCGCCCACCGACTTCATCTGGGTGGTGAGACGGTCGTTGGCCTGGGGGAATTTCTCGAAGGCGAAACGCGGCACCTTGGTGACCACGTAGTCGATCGACGGCTCGAACGATGCCGGGGTCTTGCCGCCGGTGATCTCGTTCTTCAGCTCATCCAGCGTGTAGCCGACCGCCAGCTTGGCGGCGACCTTGGCGATCGGGAAGCCGGTGGCCTTGGAGGCCAGCGCCGACGAGCGCGACACGCGCGGGTTCATCTCGATCACGATCATGCGACCGTCGGCCGGATTGACCGAGAACTGCACGTTGGAGCCGCCGGTATCGACGCCGATCTCGCGCAGCACCGCCAGGCTGGCGTTGCGCATGATCTGGTATTCCTTGTCGGTCAGCGTCTGGGCGGGGGCCACGGTGATCGAGTCGCCGGTGTGCACGCCCATCGGGTCCAGGTTCTCGATCGAGCAGACGATGATGCAGTTGTCGGCGCGGTCGCGCACGACTTCCATCTCGTATTCCTTCCAGCCCAGCAGCGATTCCTCGATCAGCAGTTCCTTGGTCGGCGACAGATCCAGGCCGCGGGTACAGATTTCGAGGAACTCCTGGATGTTGTAGGCGATGCCGCCACCCGAGCCGCCCATGGTGAACGACGGGCGGATGATGACCGGGAAGCCGATATTGGCCTGCGCCGCCAGCGCTTCTTCCAGGGTGTGGGCGATGGCCGAGCGGGCCGAGCCCAGGCCGATCTTGTCCATCGCCGCCTTGAACTTCTGGCGGTCCTCGGCCTTGTCGATGGCCTCGGGCGTGGCGCCGATCAGCTCGACCTTGTACTTGTCGAGCACGCCGTTGCGCCACAGGTCCAGCGCGCAGTTCAGCGCGGTCTGGCCGCCCATGGTCGGCAGGATCGCATCAGGGCGTTCCTTGTCGATGATCTTCTCGACCACCTGCCAGGTGATAGGCTCGATGTAGGTCACATCGGCCATGTTGGGGTCGGTCATGATGGTGGCCGGGTTGCTGTTCACCAGCACCACCTTGTAGCCCTCTTCGCGCAGCGCCTTGCAGGCCTGGGCGCCGGAGTAGTCGAACTCGCACGCCTGGCCGATGACGATGGGGCCGGCGCCGATGATGAGGATGGTCTTGATGTCTGTACGCTTGGGCATTTGTGTGAGGTGTGAGGTGTGAGGCGTGAGGCGTACCCCGCGCAGCTTCAACCTGACACCACCCTCCTTGTATCGCTATCGAATGCAAGACCCCGTTCACGGTCAAACCCGAAACGGCGTCACATAGGTATTTCCGAGCCGAGTGCGTGGACCGAGGGGTTCCCCCCTCACACCTCACGCCTCACTCCTTACTCGTTGGTCGCGCCCATCATGGCGATGAACTTGTCGAACAGGTACGCCACGTCGTGCGGGCCGGGGCTGGCTTCCGGGTGGCCCTGGAAGCTGAACGCCGGCGCGTCGGTCAGGGCGATACCCTGGACGGTGCCGTCGAACAGCGAGCGATGGGTCACGCGCACGTTGCCGGGCAGGCTGGTCTCGTCCACCTGGAAGCCGTGGTTCTGCGACGTGATCATCACGTGGCGCGTATCCAGGTCCTGCACCGGGTGGTTGGCGCCGTGGTGGCCGAACTTCATCTTGCTGGTGACGCCGCCGCTGGCCAGGCCCAGGATCTGGTGGCCCAGGCAGATGCCGAACACCGGCAGGCGCCTGGCGATGAACTCGCGGGTGGCGGCGATGGCGTAGTCGCACGGCTCGGGGTCGCCCGGACCGTTGCTGAGGAACACGCCGTCCGGGTTCAGCGCCAGCACCTCGGCGGCCGGGGTCTGCGCCGGCACCACCGTCAGCTTGCAGCCGCGCTCGGCCAGCATGCGCAGGATGTTGTGCTTCACGCCGAAGTCGTAGGCCACCACGTGGAAACGCGGGTTGCTCTGCACCGTGTAGCCCACGCCCAGCTTCCACTCGGCGGTGTTCCAGTCGTACTGCTTGTCGCTGGCCACCACCTTGGCCAGATCCTGGCCGGCCATCGAACCGAACGACCTGGCCTTCTCCACCGCCGCGGCGGCGTCGATATGGGCGCCGCTGACGATACAGCCCGGCTGGGCACCCTTTTCGCGCAGGATGCGGGTGAGCTTGCGGGTATCGATATCGGCGATGGCGACGACGTTGTTGGCCTTGAGGTAGTCGCCCAGGCTCATCGACGAGCGGAAGTTGGAATGCAGCAGCGGCAGATCGCGGATGATCAGGCCGGCGGCGAACACGGTGCGGCTTTCCGCGTCCTCGTGATTGACGCCGTAATTGCCGATATGCGGATAGGTCAGCGTGACAATCTGGCGGTTGTACGACGGGTCGGTCAGGATTTCCTGGTAACCGGTGATCGCGGTGTTGAACACCACTTCGCCGATGGTCTCGCCATCGGCGCCGATCGAAGTTCCGTGGAAGAGAGTGCCGTCGGCTAGCGCGAGCAGGGCGGGTTGGGACACTGGCGGCTCCTGGGCGTTGCGCCCAAACAATGCGAATTTCCGGGGGTACACGTACAAAAACGGGATAGGTCGGCCCCATCCCGTTTGCGGTGCAAAATTGCCGGGATGTTACTTTAAAACGCCTTTTCTTTCAACGCCCGGCCACCCCGGCGGCCCCGACCCGCGCCGGCTTCAGCCCAGCAGTTTTTCGATGTCGCCGCGCAGTTCCTCCGGCTTGGTGGTCGGCGCGTAGCGTTCCACCACGTGTCCTTCCCGATCCACCAGGAACTTGGTGAAGTTCCACTTGATGCCCTCGGTGCCCAGCACGCCCGGCTCGGATTTCTTCAGGAACTGGTACAGCGGATGGGCGTCGTCGCCGTTGACGTCGATCTTGGCGAACACCGGGAACGTCACCTCGTAGTGCGTGGCGCAGAACGACTTGATCTCCTCGGCGCTGCCCGGCTCCTGCCCACCGAACTGGTTGCACGGGAAGGCCAGCACCTTCAGCCCGCGCGCCGCGTAGCTGCGGTACAGCGTCTCCAGTCCTTCGTATTGCGGCGTGAAGCCGCACTGGCTGGCGACATTGACGATCAGCAGCACCTGGCCGCGATAGCTGGACAGCGCCACCTCGTTGCCGTCGATGTCGCGTGCCTGGAAGTCGTAAACCGTGGTCATGCTCTGCTCCTTTCTGAGAGCCTGTTCAAAATCTTTTCACGACAGCGTTCGGGGCAGTGCCGGTGTGCGGCAAGGCGCAGAACGCGCTGCGGTATGAATACTGTGAGCGGCGTGCAACGCAGCAGCGCGCCGGCAATGTCCCGAACCCTTGGGGCCGGGCCGCCGCTCTTCGTGTCCTGCGCCTGCCTGGCGGATTATGGACACGAATCTGGGCGATAATCCGCCGATCATCGCCTTGCAAGTGATCCATGCTGTTCAATCCCACCCGCGACGAAGCCCGTCGCTTCTTCATCGAATCCTGGCAAAAGCACCAGGCCGCCGCCCCGCTGACCGACCTGGAGCGGATGACGGTGGGCGTGCTGTTGCGCCACCCCGAATACCACCCCTTCCTCAGCCTGGACTACCTGGACCGCGACTGGCCGCCGGAATTCGGCGAGACCAATCCGTTCCTGCACGTATCGATGCACCTGGCCATCGAGGAACAGCTGTCGATCGACCAGCCGCCCGGCGTACGTGCGCTGCATCGCGCACTGTGCGAGAAACTGGGCGACGAGCACGCCGCGCTGCACGCGATGACCGAAGGGCTGGCGGAAATGATCTGGCAGGCCCAGCGCCGGGGCGTGCCCCCCGACCCCGACCATTACCTGGACGTGCTGCGCCAGTTGGTCGGCGCGCCGACCTCGGACAACTAAGAGCGGCGGACAAAACCCTCCTGGCTGCGTCGCGCTTACTTGCCGTACGCCTTGTACTGTCTGCGTTTCGCGCTTCGTGCCAGGACCGCTACGCTGGGTTTTGTCAGCCGCGCCAAGGCGAAGGCCGGACGCGGGCCGAAGGACGATCGCCCTAGCCGCCGCGCGACTTGCCGGGCTTGCGCGACGCCTCGTCGTCCTGCTGCAACTCCCGCAGCCGCGCCTCGATCCGCGACAGCAGGTAGAAGTCGTCGCCCGGCTGGCGCTGCGCCAGTTGCAGCTGCTCGATCGCCGCGGTGTATTCCAGCAGGCGCACGTAATACTCGGCCTGGGCGAAATGCTGCCGCTGGCCGTTGCCCAATCCTTCGTAGATCCGCGCTTCGCGCTGGTACAGCTCGGCATCCGACGGATACAGCTCCTGCGCGTCGTGGGTCAGCTTCAGCGCCGGCTCCAGCTGTCGAGCCGCGACGCGCGCGTCGATCTCGCCATACAGCAACGCGCGGCTGCCGGGGAAGCGCAGCGCCGCCTGCTTCAGTTGCGTGGCAGCGTCGGCCGGCTTGCCCTGGGCGATCAGCAACTGCCCTTGCAGGTATTCCAGCGCCGCATGCGGGCGACCATACGCGGCGCGCGCCGCGTCCAGGCTCTTCTGCGCCCCCGCGAAATCGCGCCCGCGCAACTGGGCGAACGCATAACCGTACAGGTGCGCCGCGCGGTTGGAAAAACGCCCTTCGGCCAGGGTCTTGGCATAGAAATCCAGCACGGTGCGCGGGTCGCCCTGCAACACCCGCGCCTTCTCGCGCATGAACAGGAACTCCTGCGAATCGGCCACCTGGCGGTACGGCATCTCCTTGAGCCGCGCCTGGGCATCGGCGATCCGCTTGTAGGTCACCGGGTGGGTGCGCAGGAATTCCGGCGCGTTGTTGTCGATCAGGCTGTTGTACTTCTGCAGCCGCTCGAAGAAGGTGGGCATGGCACCGGGGTCGAAGCCGGCGCGGGTCAGCGTCTGCATGCCGATGCGGTCGGCCTCCTGCTCGAAGCTGTAGGTGAAATCGAGCTGGCGCTGGATCGCCAGTGCCGGCCCCGCGGCGGCCGCGGCCGCCGCGGCATCGCCCTGGCCGGCGTGCGCCGCCAGGATCGCCAGCCCCAGCGCGGCCAGCGTCATCCACGGCGTGATGCGCTGGCTTTCGATCAGCCGCGCGATGTGGTGCTGGGTGACGTGGGCGATTTCGTGCGCCAGCACGCTGGCCAGCTCGGATTCGTGCTGCGCCATCACGATCAGGCCGCTGTGGACCGCGACCACCCCGCCGGGCACGGCGAAGGCGTTGACCGTCGGGTCGCGGATCGGCAGGAAGGTGAACGAGGTCCGCGCGTCGTCGGTGGCGTCGACCAGGCGGTTGCCCAGCTGGTTCACATAGGCGGTCAGCTCGGGGTCGTCCAGCAGCAGGCCGCTGCGCCGCAGTTGATTCATCACCGACGCGCCGATCTGCCGCTCCTCGCTGGGCGAGAGCCCCTCGCGCGACGTGTCGCCCAGGTCGGGCAGCGGGCTGTCGTAGGCGTGCACCGGCAGGATGGCCTGCCAGCACAGCACGGCGATCAGGCAACAGCGCCGAAGCAAAGACATCGAGGATTCCCCTGTAAACGCCGCTCTTTTGCGCTTGCCGCGCGGCTAGTCCCACAACCCACGCACCGAGACGGCCAATGCAAGATAGCGCACGAACTTGCCCAGGATCAGCCACGGCAGCACGCGGCGCCACGGCCAGCGTAGCCAGCCGGCGGCCAGGCATAGCGCATCGCCCAGCAGCGGCACCCACGACAGGGCCAACGCCAGTTCGCCGTGCCGCGCCAGCCACTCGGCCCGCCTGGGCACCGAGCCCGCCGGCAGCCGGGTGCCCAGCCACACGGTGACGATGCCGCCCAGGCTGTTGCCCGCGGTGGCCAGCGCCAGGGGCAGCCAGAACGCCTGGGGATGCGCGAAAAGATAGGCAACCAGCGCCGCTTCCGAGTTCCCGGGCAGCAGCGTGGCGGAAAGGAAGGCGGACGCGAACAGGCCGACGACCCAGGCGTCCAGCAGCCACGCCATCAGAACGAGAAGTCCTCGCCGGCATGCAACCGCACCGCCGCGGCCAGATCGGCGAAGAACTCGCCTTCGGCGCGGGTGCTGCGCCAGGTGTCGCCGTCATGGCGGTAATGGAAGCCGCCGTTCTTCGCCGCGATCCACAGTTCCTGGTTGGCGGCGTGGCGGTTGACGATGATCTTGCTGCCGTCGTCGAACTCCAGTTCGAGCACGTTGCCCGCCAGCAATGGATCGACGTCGATGCCGGCGGCGTCCAGGGCGGCTTCGATGCGGGCGAACACGGCGTCGGTCAGAGCGAGGAATTCGGATTCGGTCATGGGATGAGGGCAACGGAGGGCGTGATAACATCGCGATTTTGCCACCAAAGCATGGCGATGCGCGCACTTCTCCCCCTGCTGTTCGTCCTGGGTTTTGCCGGTTGCGGCTTCAAGGGCCCCCTCTATCTGCCGCCGCAGGACGCCAAGGCCGTCAAGCCCAAGCCCGCCGCGCCCTCCCCGGCCGCGATCGAAGGCGCCACCTCGGCCCCCGCCGTCGGCGAGCTGCCGCCGGTGCCCGGCGCCCCAACCGCTTCCGCGCCGGCCGTGACAACGGCCAGTTTCGTCGAATAACCCACGACGACCGGCTGAGGCCGCGCCGGGTTCAGCCCTTGTTGCGCCGGTTGTGCCGGTAATCCCACGGCGCCTGCGGGCGCTGGCCCTGCCACAACCCCATGTGTTCGGCGCGCGCGGCGGTCTCCGCATCCTGGTATTGCGCGAACTCGGCGTCGCTCTGCGTACGGGTGTACTGGCGGTAATGCCAGGCGAACCCCTCGCGCAGCATCATCAGGTTGATGTCCTGGCCATCCTGCCAGATCCGCGCCACGGCCCGCTGGTAGCGGTCCACCTCGATCACCTCGGCGCGCACCGCGCGGCCGTAGACCAGCGCCGACAGGCGCAGCTTGGCCGCCGATCCATAGGCCTGCGCTTTCTCCGGCGCGTCGACGTAGGCCAGCCTTACCTTGTGCTCGTGCAGGCTGTCGTCCAGCAACGTCAACGTATCGCCGTCGGCCACGCCGACCACCCGCCCGGACAGCGTCTCGCCCCCGGTCGCCGCGCCGCGCGGCAGTTCCAGTTCCAGGCAGCCGGCCAGCAGCAGCGCGGCCAGCGCCCACAACAGCCGCCTCATCGCTTGCGCAACGCGCGCCACAGCAGCCGTGGCCAGTCGCCGCGCGTCAGCACCGGGCGCTGCCGGAACATGTCGTAGCCCACCTGCTGCAATTTGGTCAGGATGGCGTCGCCGCCCAGCACCGTCAGCCGCAGTTCCAGGCCGATCCGCCCCGGCAGCGCCAGCGCCAGCGGCGCGCCGGCCTGGAGCATGCGCCGGGTGCGGTCCACCTGGAACGCCATCAGGCGCTTCCAGTTGGCATCGACCCGGCCCGCGGCGATCTGCGCCTCGGTCACCCGGAAGCGCGCCATGTCCTCCAGCGGCAGGTAGACCCGGTCCTTGCGCCAGTCGACGGCCACGTCCTGCCAGAAATTGATCAGTTGCAGCGCGGAGCAGATGCCGTCCGACATCGCCAGCAGGCGCTCGTCGGTGCGGCCGAAGCAATGCAGCAGGATGCGCCCGACCGGGTTGGCGGAACGCCGGCAGTACTGGATCACTTCGCCGAAATCGGCGTAGCGGGTCTTGACCACGTCCTGCTCGAACGCGGACAGCAGGTCGTGGCACAACGACACCGGAATGCCGAACTCGCGCACCGCCTGCGCCAGTGCCTGGTAGCGCGCGGTCTGCGGCGTTTCGGCGCGCTCGATGCGCGCCAGCTCTTCATGGCACCCGGCCAGCGCCGCGAGGCGCTGCGCCGGCGCGGCGTCGCCCTCGTCGGCGAGGTCGTCCGCGTGGCGCGCGAAGTGATAGACCGCCGCCACCGGCTTGCGATAGCGGCGCGGCATCAGCAACGACGCCACCGGGAAGTTCTCGTAGTGGGATACCGACGCCTGGGCGCTCAATCCGCTCATGATCTGAATTCAGCCTGACAAATAATTCTGGAATTTCTGAAAAGCACCGCCTAGTTTCAATACGTGCATTTTTCAGCACACAACCAGAACGGGAGTATCGAGATGATGCAAAAGTGCGTGAGCCTGCTGGCCGGGCTGCTGTTGTCCGCCGCGGCCTGGGCGGCGGTGGATATTAACACCGCCACCGCCCAGCAATTGGAAACCCTGCCCGGAATCGGCGCGGCCAAGGCCAAGGCGATCGTGGATTACCGCAGCAAGAACGGTCCGTTCAAGAGCACGGAGGACCTGACCCGGGTGCCGGGCATCAAGGAAGGCACCTATGCGCGGCTGAAGGGCGAGGTGAGCGTCGGCAAGTCGGCCATCAAGCCGGCGCCGGCCAAGCCTGCCGCCAAGAAGTAGATCGCGCCGCGCCGACGCGGTGGGGGCCGTGTCGGCGCGGTTGCAGGCAGGACGATCGCCGGCGCTCAGCCGGCGATTTCGTTGAGCGGCACGTCCTTCAGCAACGCGGCCAGCTCCACCGCGGAACGCACCCGCAGTTTGGTGTAGATGCGGGCGCGGTGCACTTCCACCGTCTTGATGCTGATGTCGAGCACGTCGGCGATCTGCTTGTTGAGGCGCCCGGCCAGCAGTTCGCGCAGCACTTCGCGCTCGCGCGGCGTCAGCTCCGACAGGCGCGCGTTCAGCGACTGCCGCACCTCCCAGTTGCCGCGATGCGCGGCGTCCTGTTGCAGCGCCGCGTCCACCTTGGCCACCAGTTGCCGGTGGTCGAACGGCTTTTCCAGGAAGTCGGTTGCGCCCTCCTTCACCGCCGCCACCGCCATCGGCACGTCGCCGTGGCCGGTCAGGAAGATCACCGGCGGCACATAGGGCTGGCTCTTCAGGCGGTCGAACAGCTCCAGCCCGCTGGCGCCGGTCATGCGCACGTCGACGATCAGGCAGCCGTAGTCGGCCACGCCGGCGCGGGCCAGGAAATCCTCCGCGCTGTCGAACGTGGCGCTGTGCCAGTCGCGGGTTTCGAACAGCAGCGTCAGCGCGTCGCGCACCGCCACGTCGTCGTCGATGATGGCAATCGGTTTCATGCTTGCGGAAGATCCTCGGTGATCAGTGCGCCGGCCAACGGCAGGCGGCAGATGAATCGGGTGCCGCCGCCCGGATTGGGCTCGACACGCAGATGGCCGCGATGCTGTTCCAGCACCGAGCGGCAGATATTGAGCCCCACACCCAGGCCTTCGGGTTTGGTGCTGAAGAACGGCTGGAACGGCCCGTCGGGCTGCGGCATGCCGGGGCCGCGATCGGCGATGGCGATCTCAAGGCCGTCGCCCGCCACCTGGGCCGACACGCGGATTTCGCGCGGCGCGCTCTCGGCCATGCCGGACATCGCCTCCAGCCCGTTCTTCAACAGGTTGAACAGCACCTGTTCCAGCATCACCGGGTCGCCGGGAAACACCGGCAGCGACGGCGGCAGTTCCACCCGGATGCGGGCGCGCGTCTGGCGGGTGAGCGGTTCGAGCAGTTGCAGCGGCACCGCCAGCAGTTCCTCCAGCCGGCACGGTTCGGCGCGCGGCGCGCGCTTGGCGACGAAGTTGCGGATGCCGCGGATGATCTGCCCGGCGCGGTGCGCCTGCTCGCCCATCTTGACCATCACTTCGCGGGCGCGCTGCACCCGCGGCGGGTGCAGGCCGAGCATCTCGTCGCCGGCGGCGGCGTAGCTGCCGATGGCGGCCAGCGGCTGGTTCAGTTCGTGCGCCAGACTGGACGCCAGTTCGCCCATGCTGACCAGCCGCGCGGTGTGTTGCAGTTTTTCGCTCTGCATACGCGTGACCTCGGCGGCCACCCGCTGCTCGGTGATGTCCGAAACGATGTCGAGCCAGACGCGGCGCCCGTCCACCCAGTCGATGCTGCGCCGCTGCATGTGGTACCAGCGGCCGCTGGCCGGGTCGTTGCAGTCGGCGGCCAGCGAGCCGGCCGGCAGCAACGGCACCAGGCAGCAGTCGGCCTCGGGGTTGAGCATGAAGGTGTCGGCGTGGTGGCGGTTGCGGTAGAGCAGGCGGCCGGTCTCGGCATCGGTCACCGATACCGCGGCCTCCAGCCCTTCCAGCACGGTCAGCAACTGGGTGCGCGACGCCGCCAGCGCCTCGCGCTCGCGCTTGATCTCGGTGACGTCGTACATCGACGCCATCCAGCCGCGATACTCGCCGCGTCCGTCCACCAGCCGCGACGAATACAACCGCACGTCGAAGCGATCGCCGTTGCGCCGCATGAAGCGCAGCGGGAAGCCGTTGGGAGGAGTCTGGCCGTCGAGGATGGCGCGGTGCGCGGCGGCGCACTCTTCCAGCGCCTCGGGCGGCCAGTACGGCATCGGCGGCACGTGGCCGAGCAGTTCCTCGGCGCGCCAGCCGACCATGCGACAAAACGCGGGGTTCACGTAGATGATGCGGCCTTCCAGGTCCATCGCCCGCAGGCCGGTCATCAGCGAATCCTCCATCGCCGAGCGGAAGCGCATCTCGTCCTGCAACGCCGCCTCGGCGCGATGGCGCTCGCCCATGCGCTGACGCAGCAGCAGCAGCACCCACCACAGCACCGCCAGCAGCACGATCACCGCGCCCAGCAGCCAAAGCTGCCGGCCGGCGCGCGGCGCCTCGCGCACGCTGGCCACCAGCTTCAGCTCGTGGCCCGGCGGCTCGAAGCCGATGGACTGGGTGATCCCGGTGGGCACCGCCTCCACCCGGCTGGGCGCCATCACCGCGCCGCGACCGTCGATCAGCACCAGGTCGTAGCGCTGCACGATCCACCAGGGAATGCGCTGTTGCAGCAGTTGCGGCAGCGAATAGGTCGCCAGCACCGAGCCGGAATAGACCGAGCCGGTGAAGTACGGCACCACCAGCGCCACCATCGGCTCGTTGCGCAGGATCACGTTGGAATACACCGCGTGGCCCAGCGTGGCCGCGCCATCGATGGCCTCGACCAGCTGATCGTTGTCCAGCGGGATCAGGCTGTTGGGGCGGTCGCTGTAGATCGGCAGCCCGCCCTCGCGCGCGCCCTTGGCGTCGACGAACTCCAGCGACTGCATCTCCGGGTTCATCTTCATCAGCGCATCGGCGCGGGCGACGAAATCGCCCGGCTTGATGGCCCGCGCCGCCAGGCCGTAGGCCAGATTCTCCAGCACGTTCTGGTTGGTCTGCAGGTGCAGGCGGATGCCCTGCTGCTGCCACAGCAGATCCTGCGCCAGCGCCGCCTGCTGGGTAATGTGGGTCTGGCGGTGATCGATCCAGGCGTAGCCGACCAGCATCAGCAGCACCAGGCCGATGGCGCCGTGCGCCAGTAGCCACGGCATGCGGCCGTGTGGGGGAACGTAGAAGGAGGGAACGCGCATGCGCGAAGAATAGCCGCTGGCGACAGCCAGGTGTTATGCAGAGTATCCCTGCCCCCGGCGCACCAACGACAACGCCGCCCGAAGGCGGCGTTGCATGGGGGAAAAACCGAACCTGGAGAGCTGCCAACAAACCCAGCGAAGCGGTCCTGGCAAGCCGCGCGAACGCAGACAGTACAAGACGTACGGCAAGCGAGCGCGGCGCAGCCAGGAGGGTTTGTCGGCTGCTCTCAGTTGCGGCTGTTGCCCGAGAAGATCGACAGGATGTTCAGCAGGCTGACGAACAGGTTGTACAGATCCAGGTACAGCGACAGCGTGGCGGTCACGTAGTTGGTCTCGCCACCGTTCACGATGCTGCTCACGTCATACAGGATGTAGGCCGAGAACAGCAGCACGCAGACGGCGGAGATCGTCAGCGACAGCGCCGGGATCTGCAGGAACAGATTGGCCACCACGGCCAGCAACACCACCACCAGACCGATGAACAGGAATTTCCCCATGAAGGAGAAATCCTTCTTGGTCACGGTGGCGATGGTGGCCAGCGTGAAGAAGATGGCGGCGGTGCCGATGGCGGCCATGCCGATCAGCTCGGCGCCGTTGGCGAAGGTGAGCACGCGTTGCAGCATCTGCGACAGCCACAGGCCCATGAAGCCGGTCCAGGCCAGCAGCAGCAGCACGCCGACGGGGCTGTTCTTGGTGCGACCGATGGCGTAGAAGGCCCCGAAGCTCACGCCGAGGAACAGCAGCAGACCGAATCCCAGGCTGACCTGGAACTGGATGGCGATGCCGAGCATGGCGCCGATGGCGGTCGGGATCATCGACAGCGACAACAGATAGTAGGTGTTGCGCAGTACCCGGTTGCGCTCGACGGCGAGCGAAGCGCCGCCGTATCGGGCGGTGTTCAGTTCCATGTGCAGGTTCTCCGTAGGGATGATCGGGGCGTATCGCCCGCCCGGATAAGATGGTCGGCGGCGGCCAAAGTTTCAAGCCGTGCGACTGTCGCGCGACAGCCAGGCTGCGATCTCGTCGGGCAGATTGCCGGAAAACTCGCGTGCACGCCAGTGCGGCGCGTCGTGGCGGTCGATCAGCCTGGCGCGGATGCCTTCGCGGAACTCGCCGCTGCGCAGCACGTGCCACGCCACCTGGGTCTCCAGCGCGAACACCTCGTGGAACGGCAACTGGCGCGCGCGTTGTTCCAGCGCCCAGATCAGCCAGGCCGAGGTGGGCGAACCGGCCAGGAAGCGCGCCACCGCGTCGGCCAGCGCCGGATCGTCGGCGGCGCCCGAGAGCGCCGTCGCCACCTCGCCCAGCGTGTCGCCACCGCACAGCGCGTCGAGGCGCGCCGCCAGCGGCGCCCAGCGCGGCGCCGGCAACGCGCAGGGCCGCGCCGCCGCCCAGGCCAGCAATGCCGCGCGCAGCATGACGGCGTCCGCCTGCGGCGAGCCGGACCACGGCAAGGCGGCCAGCCACGGCATCAGGTCGTCGCGCGCCGCGTCGGGCAGCGCCAGGTGCGCCGCGCCCGACCACAACGCGTCGGCGGCGTTCAGTTCGCTGGCGGTCAGCGCCAGCCAGCGCCCCAGGCGGCCCGGCAACTGGTGCAGCCAGCGGCTGGCGCCCACGTCGGGAAACAGGCCGATGGCGATCTCCGGCATCGCCAGCCGCGTCGACTCGGTGACCACGCGGTGGTGCGCGCCGGCAAACAATCCCCAGCCACCGCCCATGACGATGCCGTGCCCCCAGGCCACGACCGGCTTGGGATAGAAATGCAGGTCGCGGCACAGCGCGTATTCCTCGGCGAAAAAAGCGTCGCCGTCGGCCAGCGTCTCGACCGACCCCATCGCCTCGTACAGCGCCTTGAGATCGCCCCCGGCGCACAACCCGCGCTCGCCCTCGCCGACCACCAGCACCGCCACCACGTCGTCGCGCTCGCGCCAACCGGCCAGCGCGGCGTCGAGCACGTGCACCATCGCCAGCGTCTGGGCATTGAGGCGGGAGGGGGAATCGAGGCGCAACACCCCGAGCTGGCGGCCGTTGGCAGTGGGCAGCAGTTCGCAATGGACCATGGGGACATCCGTGAAAACGACCACGGCAGCCTAACGGCTGCCGCGCGGGGGATAAATGGGGGATGTCACGGAGGGAGCGCTGCGCGCAGTAAAACCACTGCAAACCCCACGTCTTGAAACACAGAGAACACAGAGAACACAGAGCTTCACAGAGAAAACCGAGGTAAAGCAGGGCGGCTTATGAACGCGTTTTCCAAGCGAGGCGCGATTCTCCTTGGATAAGCAGCCTTCCATTCCAGCCTGGGCTTTCTCCGTGTAACTCTGTGCTCTCTGTGTTCTCCGTGGTTCAAGATTTAGGGTTTGCGGTACCGCGCACCTAGCCCGTGCCGCCCACGGTCAACCCGCCGTCGATGCGCAGCGTGGGCTGGCCGACGCCGACCGGGACGCTCTGGCCGTCCTTGCCGCAGGTGCCCACGCCCGGATCGAGGGCGAGGTCGTTGCCGATCATCGACACCCGCGTCAGCACGTCGGGGCCGTTGCCGATCAGGGTGGCGCCCTTCACCGGGTATTGCAGCTTGCCGTCCTCCACCCACCACGCCTCGGCGGCGGAGAACACGAACTTGCCGCTGGTGATGTCCACCTGGCCGCCGCCGAAGTTGACGGCGTACAGGCCCTTTTTCACCGAAGCCAGGATCTCGGCCGGATCGCGTTCGCCGCCCAGCATGATGGTATTGGTCATGCGCGGCATCGGCAGGTGGGCATACGATTCGCGCCGGCCGTTGCCGGTGACCGGCATCTTCATCAGCCGCGCGTTCAGGTTGTCCTGGATATAACCACGCAGGATGCCGTCCTCGATCAGCACGGTGCGCTGGGTGGGGTTGCCTTCGTCGTCGATGTTGAGCGAGCCACGGCGGTCGGGGATGGTGCCGTCGTCGATCACGGTCACGCCCGGCGCGGCGACGCGCTCGCCGATGCGGCCGGAGAACGCCGAGCTGCCCTTGCGGTTGAAGTCGCCCTCCAGGCCATGACCGATGGCCTCGTGCAGCAGGATGCCGGGCCAGCCGGACCCCAGCACCACGGTCATCTCGCCGGCCGGCGCCTGCCGCGCGCCCAGGTTCAGCAGGGCCTGGTCCACCGCCTTCTTGGCGTAGTCGTGCACCAGTTCCTCGCTGAAATAGCGGTAGTCGAAGCGACCGCCGCCGCCGGCGCTACCCTGCTCGCGCCGGCCCTGTTCCTCGACGATCACCTGCACCGACAGCCGCACCAGCGGGCGCACGTCGGCGGCGCGGTGGCCGTCCTGGCGCGCGACGAAGATCACTTCGTATTCGGACGCCAGGCTGGCCATCACCTGCACCACGCGCCGATCCAGCCCGCGCGCGATGGTCTCGACCCGGCCCAGCAGCGCCACCTTGCCGGCTTCGTCCAGGCTGGCGAGCGGGTCGAGCGGCCGGTACAACTGGTGGCCGTTCACCTCGCGGCGCAGCACCGCCGTGCCCTCGCCACCCTGGCGACCGATGGCGCGGGTGGCGCGCGCGGCCTCCAGCAAGGGGTTGAGCCGGATGTCGTCGGAATAGGCGAAAGCGGTCTTCTCGCCCGAGACCGCGCGCACGCCGACGCCCTGGTCGATGGAGAAGCTGCCGGATTTCACGATGCCTTCGTCCAGGCTCCACGCCTCGGAGCGGCTGTACTGGAAGTACAGGTCGGCGTCGTCGAGGTCGTGGCGGGCCAGCTCGCCGAACACGCGCTCCAGCGCGGATTCGGTGAGGTCGTATGGAGCAAGCAGGGTCTGGTCGGCAATCGCGAGTGGGTTCATGCGTGGCGCTGTCGGGATGGTTGAAGTCGGGATTGATTCACACTGCCAGTTGAGATGGGGCTTTGGCAAGCTGTTGGGGATACTGGCATGCCTGGATGGTGGAATAAGGGGCTTACTGCCCCCGGCAAAGCCGGGTGCGCACCGTTCGGGGTATGCCAGCACAACAGCTTTGCTTGATCCACCCCTCCTCCCCCCGCCCTCGCCGCCGCGAGGGGGCCTCGCTGCGCTCGATGTGCTGGGTTGCGCGGGCTGGGTGGCGCGGGCTGGGTGGCGCGGGCTGGGTGGCGCGGGCTGGGTGCTGGCTGGGTTGCGCGGGCTGGGTGCTGGCTGGGCCGTTAGCTTGCCAGAGCGCCCCTGGGAAACACTGAAACCAGTTTTCGCAACGAAGATCGGTGGAAAACAAGCCAGGAAAAGGGAAACGCGCCGTGAAATTCCTCACCGCTTTCCCTCTCCAGTTTTCTTTGTTTTCTCTGTTTTTCTCCGGTTTTCTCTGTGGAACTCCGTGCTCTCCGTGTTCTCTGTGTTTCAAGATTTGGGGTTTCAGTTCATGTTCAGCTCAATGCCAGTCGCCGGTGCCGCAGTGCGGGGAGGATGCGTCGGACTCGGTCGAGCTGGCTGGCCTTGAGTTCGGCCTGGGCCACGCCTTCGCCGGTGGGCAGGCATTCGAGCACCTGGCCCCAGGGGTCGGCGATCAGGCTGTGGCCGAAGGTTTCGCGGCCGGTGGGATGCAGGCCGCCCTGGGCGGCGGCGACCACGAAGCACTGGTTCTCGATGGCGCGGGCGCGCAGCAGCACTTCCCAGTGGGCGCGGCCGGTGGTGGCGGTGAACGCGGCCGGCAGCGCCCAGACGTCGACCTCGGCGTGGCGGAACAGCTCGGGGAAGCGCAGGTCGTAGCACACCGCCAGCCCGACGCGGCCGAACGGGGTGTCGAAGGCGACGGTGTCGGCGCCCGGCTCGATGGTGTCGGCCTCGGCGTAGCGTTCCTCGCCGTTGTCGAAGCCGAACAGGTGGATCTTGTCGTAGCGCGCCACGCAGTGGCCGTCCGGGTCGTAGACCAGGCAGGTGTTGCGCACCCGATCGCGCCCGGTGCCGGCCAGCGGCACGGTGCCGCCCACCAGCCACACGCCGTGCTGCGATGCCTGGGTCGCGAGGAAATCCTGGAGCGGGCCGGCGCCGAACGGCTCCTGCACCGCCAGCTTGTCGGTATCGCGCGCACCCATGATGGCGAAGTATTCGGGCAGCACCAGCAGCCGGGCACCGCCGGCGGCGGCCTGGCCGATCAGGCGGGATGCGGTCTTGAGGTTAGTGGCCACGTCCGGGGTGGACACCATCTGGATGGCGGCGGCGGCGAAGGTCTGCATGATGTTCTCCCTTGCTGGGCGAGCGGTCCACGGGCCTGGGCGGGCGTCGCCAGGTCGATTCGCCCTAGCGATGCGGCTGCTGCAACAGGTCTGGCACGCGCTCCTGCCAGTTGACGCGGCGGATCACCGGGTCGCGCATGCTGCCGGTGATATCGTATTCATAGGCAACCAGTTGCCCGAGCGGGTCCTTGAGCGCGCGTTGCAGCAGGAAGGCCGCCACACCGGCCAGGGGGTTGACGATGCCGGCGGCGATGGCGACGGTATCGCCCACCAGCGGCACGATGCGCACGTGCAGGTTCTGCGTGCCCTCGACGAAATTGGCCTCGCCGCGGAACAGCACCTGCGCCGACGGCCCGGCGATGACCAGGTTGTCGGTGCGGGCGATGCCGCGTTCGATCAGCGCGTCGCCCTTGATGCTGTCGAACTCGAAGCCCTCTGAGAACACGTCGCTGAAATCCAGCTTCACCCGACGCGTCAACGATTGCAGGCTGAGCACCGACAACAGTCGCGCCGCGCCCGGGTCGATGCGCTGGAATTGCCCCGCGCCCAGCTCCAGCGACAGCGAGCCCTGCATGCTGTCGAAGTCGGGCGGGAACGGCGCGCCGTCCCACGACACCTCGCCGGAGAACGCGCCCGCGGCGCGCGACATGGTGCCGGCGTAGCCCATCCGCCCCAGCAGCTTGCCCAGGTCGGAGGTCTTGACGGTGAACTTGCCGGAGGTGCGCGAGCGCTCCGGCAGACGGCGCCACAGCCCGCTCATGGTGAGCTGGGTCTCGGCATTCTCCAGCACCACTTCGTCCAGCCGCCAGTTGCGGCCCTGCGGCGTGGCCTGCACCCGCAGCCTGCCCAGTTCGCGCGCGCGGTAGCTCAGGTCGTCCACGGTGAGCTTCACGCCGGGATAGTCGGGGTCGTCCGACGCCGTGGCGGCGGGCGCGGTCGGCGCCTGCGCCAGCACCGGCTCGTCGTCGCCCCCCTGCAACGGCAGAGCCAGCCGCGTCAGGCGCACCTCGACCGGATTGCCTTTGCCGCCACGCCAGTTGAAACGCCCTTCGGCCTCGCGCGCCTGCAATGCCCCGCGCCAGCCGTCGCCGCCCTGGTTGGCCTGCAGGCGCACATCGTGCAGCAGACGCCGGCGCAGGCTGATCTGGTCGAAGGTCAGCTGCATCGACAACGGGCTGTCGCCCTGTTCGCCGCCGCCGACACCATCGGCCAGCGCCAGCCAATCGTCCAGGTCGAGCCGAGGCCAGCCGCCGGTGAACGCCAGCCCGGCCGCCGGAATCACCCGCGGCGCCTGCGCGCCCAGCGCGACGGCGCCGGACAGCGGCCGGCCCGGCGCGCGCAGCAACGCGGCCTGGAGCAGCCGGCCGTAGCTCAGGTTCAGCCGGGTTTCGCCATTGCGGCCGGTGATCTCCACGCCGAGCGGCCGGCTCTCGCCCGCCGTCTTGCCCAGCGGCGCCGGCAATTCGACGGTGCCGCCGGCCAGTGGCGTATCCAGCTTGAACTCGTAGCTGCCGCGCCCGGCGGTGAGGCGCGCGCGATAGTCCGCCGTGCCGGAGAAACGGTCGGCCTGCAGCAGTTCGTAGCGCGCGGCGGCATCGCGCAGCCGCAGCTTGCCGGCCAGTTGCAGCATGAAGTCGCCGTTCTGGCTGGCGCCGGAAAAACGTACCGGCCCGCCCAGCACCTGCGCCCGGCCTTCCTGGATCGCCAGGCCGTGCTCGGTAAAGGTGATCTGCCCGCCCGCGGCGCTGAACTGCGGCACGCCGCTGCCGAAATCCAGCGTGTTGTCGTTGAAGCGGTATTCGCCGGCCACCCGCGCGGCATGCGCCTCGTGCAGCGGGATGTCGAGCTTGAGCGCCAAGGCGCCGCGACCCTGCGCCTTCAGGTGCTCGATATAGTCGGCAGAAACTTTGTGCAGCGGCGACTGGCGCAGAAAGTCCAGGAAGTCGGCGGTGGACGATTCAGTGCGGCCATCGACGTACAGATGCTGCTGGTGGTGCAGCAGGTCGGGAATCCATACGTGGGTCTCGCCCACCGCCGCGCCCAGGATGCGCGCGCGGTTGGCGCGGATGTCCATCGCGCCGCCGTGGAACTCCAGCGTGCCGTCGATGCCGGTGATCTCGGGCCAGCCGGGGGCGTAGGCCAGTTGCCCGCCGCGCACTCGGGTGAACACGCGAAAGCGCCCGCCCTTGTCCTCCGGGAACGGGAACTGCGCCAGCGGCCCCGACACTTCGATGCGCCCGCCTTCGGCGCTGCCGCCGCGCAACGCCATCAGCAGCCAGTCGCGGGTGTGCGGGCCGATGGCCAGCGGCAGGTAGGTCGGCACGCGCCCGGCCTGGATGCGCGGCAGGTCGGCGGTCAGGTTGAGCGTGCCCGGGCCGGGACCATCGCGGCGATAGCGGCCGTTGGCCGACAGCGTGAGGTCGTCGTTGTGCAGCGTCAGGCGGTCCAGCTGGGCGTCCCAGGCGGCGCCGTCGCGCCGCCAGCTGCCGCCCAGGTCGAAGCGGGAAAAACCCAGCGGCTCCGGCATCCATTTCGGCACGGACACGGTCAGCCCCTGGCTGCTGGCGTTGAGGCGTCCGCCATCCTGGTCGAAGCGCGCGCTCAGGCTGATGCCGCTCAACTGCGGCAGCGCCTCGCCCCACGACAGCTGGGCGTTCTCCAGCGCCACTTCGCCCTGGTAGCGCTTGCGATCGCCGCTCCACTGGAAATGCCCTTCGCGCAGCCGGCCGGCCACCTCGATGTTGCGCAGGCGTTCGCGCACCTCGGGCGGCAGCCACGGGCGGTAGCTGGACAGCGCATCCAGTTGCAGCCGCGTCAGGCGGATGGCGCCGCTGCCGTCGGCGCGGCGCGAGAAACTCAGTTCGCAGTCGGTGCACAGCGGGCCGGTGGCACCGTCGATGCGGCTGGCGTCGATGCGCAGGCTGCGATGGCGATCCTGGTCGCGCCAGTCGAACCGGCCTTCGAAACGCGGCAACGCCAGCGTCTGGTTCTCGCGCACCAGCCGCAGGCGCTTGATCGTGACGTCGCCCTCGGCGCGGGTGATCCGGCCGCCGGCGAACGACACCTGCGTTTCGCCGCCGACGGTGCCGCGCATGCTCTGGAACAAGCGGGAGATCACCGGCCACTGCGCGTCGGCGTTGTCCAGCGTCAGCCGGGGCAGCGACAGCCGTGCCTCACCGCGCCACTCTCGCCATTCGGCCAGGGTGCCGCCACGCCAGCTGCCGCTGGCGCGGATCGGATCGGCCAGCCCGGCGGGCGGCAGGAAGGACAGATTGAATTCGTGCCCGGTCAGGGTGCGGTCGATGGTGATCACCACGTCGCGCAGCGCCTGCGCCGGCACCTGGTGGAACTCGTCCAGCCACTCCAGCCGGCCGCCGCGCACCTCCAGCGTTTCCTGGTCGAGCAGCCAGTCGAAGAAGCGCGCGTCGCCGCGATGGCGGTCGGGATCGAGCCGTACCCCCGCCACATGCCACACGCCCTGCGCGTCGTGACGGATCTGCATGTCGGGCGCCTGGATCGCCAACCGGCGGAATTGCAGGCGCCCCACCAGCAGCGACCACCAGGAGAGGTCGGCATCCAGCCGGGAGAACCGCAGCGCGGGGCGGCCGTCGGCGGCATGCAGCGTCAGGCCGTCGATCGCCATGCGCGGGCGCGGGCCGCGCCAGCCGCCGGACAACGCCCGGATCGTCACCTGACTACCCACCGCGTCGGACAGCATGCGCTCGACCGTGGGACGGTAATCATCGAGCCGGGGCGCCAAGTAGGCATGCCAGCCCAGCGCCAGCGCGGCCAGCAACAGCACGGCGGCCAGCAGCAGGCGACAGGCCCAGCGCCAATGCCAGCCCAGCACCTTGCCGCCGCCGCGCCATAGCGAGCCGAGCAGGGACAACCAGGAAGAGGGAACGAAACGCGGCATGCTCGATGAAAAAGGGAAGCGCACCGCAATGGCGCGTCAGCGTCTAAGAGCCTGTCTGCGGTTTTTACGCGACAGCGTTCGGGGCAGCGCCAGTGTGCGGCAAGGCGCGGGACACGCTACGGTATGAATACCGCGAGCGGCCCGCAACGCAGCGGCACGTCGGCAAGGCGCCGAGCCCGAAGGGCCAAGCCGGCAAAAGGTCATCCACTGCGTTATCCTCCTTGGCAACAACCGACCATTGCCTGTGTCGCCGTGTCCTGACCCTTGCCGGGCCGCGCTGCCGCGAAAGGATCGCGGACAGGCGCCGGTACCGTACTGCCCGCCACGCGCGGACGAACTCCACATTCTAACTGCAATCGCCCGCCCGCCATGAACGACGCTGTGAATCACCCCACGCTCGCCGCCGCCCTCGCCCACAGCCGCTACCTGGCCAGCCTGTTCCAGCGCACACCCGCGCTGGCCGAACGCACCGCCGCCGAGCTGGCGCAGCCGTTCGACCTGGCGGCGATGCAGGCAATGCTGACCCCGACCGAGACCGACGAGGCCGCGTTCAAGCGCCAGCTGCGCCAGTTGCGCCAGGCGGTGATGGCGCGGCTGATCGCCCGCGAGCTGGGCGGGCTGTCGGACCTGGACGAAGCGCTGCGCACCGTCAGCGACCTGGCGGACCTGACCGTATGCGCGGCGCTGCAATGGGCCATCGCCCGCGAAGACCGCTACGGGCGGCCGATCGGCGAGGATACCGGCGCGCCGCAGCAGCTGATCGTGGTCGGCATGGGCAAGCTGGGCGGCCACGAGCTGAACGTGTCGTCCGACATCGACCTGATCTTCGTCTACGACGAGGCCGGCGAAACCGACGGCGAGCGGCGCATCAGCAACCAGGAGTACTTCACCCTGATCGGCAAGAAGCTGATCAACCTGCTGGCCGACGTCACCGAGGACGGCTTCGTGTTCCGCGTGGACATGCGGCTGCGGCCGTTCGGCGACTCCGGCGCGCTGGTATCGAGCTTCGCCGCGCTGGAGAACTACCTGCTCACCCAGGGACGCGAGTGGGAGCGCTACGCCTGGATCAAGGGCCGCGCCCTCAGCGGCGACGACAGCGGCCTGATGCAGCTGATCTCGCCGTTCGTCTACCGCAAGTACCTCGACTACGGCGCCTACGCCTCGATGCGCGAGCTGCACAGCCAGATCCGCCGCGAGGTGGCGCGGCGCGACATGGCCGAGAACATCAAGCTGGGGCCGGGCGGCATCCGCGAGATCGAGTTCATCGGCCAGGTGTTCCAGCTGATCCGCGGCGGCCGGGTGAAGACCCTGCAGGAGCGCAGCACCCGCGCCACCCTGCGCGAGCTGGCGCGGCTGAACCTGCTGGCCGGCGACAGCGTGGACGAACTGCTGGCCGCCTACGAATTCCTGCGCAACCTGGAACACCGCCTGATGTACCTGGACGACGCGCAAACCCAGATGCTGCCGGGCAACGACGAGGACAAGGGCCGCATCGCGCGCGCCATGGGCCATCCGGACTGGACCGCCTTCTCCACGGCGCTGGAGCGCCACCGCGCCATCGTCACCCGCCACTTCGAGCAGGTGTTCGTGCTGCCGGCCGACCAGGACCGCATCCATCCGCACGCCACGCTGTGGCAGAACGCCGAGAACGGCGACGACACCGCGCAGGGACTGGCCCGGCTAGGTTACGCCGACGCCGCCGAGATCCAGCGCCGGCTGGCGATGTTCCGTGGCAGCGGCCGCTACCAGCAGATGAGCGAGCGCAGCCAGCGCCGCATCGGCGCCATCCTGCCGCCGCTGATCGAGGTCGCCGCCGGCTATCCCAACCCGGACGACACCTTCACCCGCATCCTCGACCTGCTGGAGGCCATCGGCCGCCGCGAATCGTACCTGGCGCTGCTGGCCGAACACCCGCAGACGCTGAAGCGCCTGGCCGACCTGTACAGCGCCAGCCCGTGGGTCTCGCAATACCTGACGCGCCATCCGATCCTGCTGGACGAACTGCTGGACCAGCGCCTGCTGTACCAGGCGCCCGACTGGAACGCGGCCGGCGAGGCGATCCGCCACGAATTGGCGCAGGTGGAGGACGACACCGAAGCCAAGATGGATCTGCTGCGGCACTTCCAGCACACCCAGGTGTTCCGGCTGGTGGCGCAGGACATCGCCGGCCTGCTGCCGCTGGAAAAGCTGTCCGATCACCTGTCCGACCTGGCCGACCTGGTGCTGGCGGTGACGATGGAGGAAGCGTGGCGCGAGCTGCCGCGCCGCCACGTCGAGGAGCCGCAATTCGCCGCCATCGGCTACGGCAAGCTGGGCGGCAAGGAACTGGGCTATGCCTCCGACCTCGACCTGGTGTTCGTCTACGACGACGACCACCCCGACGCGGCGGAGAATTACGCCCGCTTCGCCAAGAAGATCGTCAACTGGCTGAACGCGCCCACCCCGGCCGGCATCCTCTACGACATCGACCTGCGGCTGCGGCCCAACGGCTCGTCCGGGCTGCTGGTCAGCACCGTCGAGGCCTTCGAGCAGTACCAGTGCGACTCGGCCTGGGTCTGGGAGCACCAGGCGCTGACCCGCGCCCGCTTCGTTGCCGGCGACGTGCGCGTCGGCCGCAGCTTCGAGGCGGTGCGCGACGCGGTACTGCGCCGCCAGCGCGACCTGCCCGCGCTGACCGCCGAGGTGGTGAAGATGCGCAACCGCATGCTGGAAACCCACCCCGAGCGGCCGGGCGAGGTGAAACATTGCCGCGGCGGCATCGTCGACGTCGAGTTCATCGTGCAGTTCCTGATCCTGGGCTACGCCTGGCTCTACCCCGACCTGACCGCCAACCGCGGCAACATCGCGCTGCTGGCCACCGCCGCCACCCATAACCTGATCGACGCCACCACGGCCGACACCGCGCGCGCCACCTACCGCGCGCTGCGCCGCCTGCAACACGCCAGCCGCCTGGCCGGACGCGACCCGACGCCCGAGGCGCTGGCGCCGCTGGCCGAAGGCATGGCCACGGTGCGCGCGCTGTGGCAGACGCTGCTGGGCGAATCTTGAAACCCGGAAACACCTGAACCCCTGAACCCCTGAACCCCAAATCTTGAACCACAGAGGGCACAGAGAACACAGAGCTTCACAGAGAAAGGCAAAGGAAGAGAAGAAGAGGGCATGGTGCGCGCTCTCGTTGTCGAGGTTTGCCACCGCGCGCGACGCCGATTCGGCCTCGCTCTTTTTCTTCTGGTTTTCTCTGTGAAGCTCTGTGTTCTCTGTGCCCTCTGTGGTTCAAGATTTGGGGTTTAACCCAATGACACTTCGCAAAAAAACAGGCCCGTCGATGCGGGCCTGATGTTTTGTCGAGGAAGAAACCGAGCTTGGGCGGGCTTACTCGGGGAACTTACAGAACTCCACGCCCGCCATGCCGTTCGGCAGGTATTCGCCGAGCCAGCCCATTTCCAGTTTGATGTGCTCCACCAGCGCCACCACGTGCAGCGGGTCGGTGTTGGTGGCAAACCAGAACTCCTTGCGCCACACCTCGTCCGGGCCGCCTTCGGCCATGCCGCCGGGATTCAGCTCGTCCAGCGACGGGCGACGGCGGCCATAGCCGATCACCGACAGCAGGTCGGCCAGCTCGTCCGCCGGGCGCGATACTTCCACCACGAAGGCGGCCATGCCGGGGGCGACCTGCTGCATGTTGGCGAACACGCGGGTGGGCAGTTCGCAGCGCTTGGCCAGTTCGGCCATGCAGTGCGGACACGGGAAAGCCACGCGTATCAGATAAGCCTCGTGCTGGTCGAAGACCGGCGACATCTCCTGCAAGGCATGGCCACAACGATGGGTCAGGAAACTGCTGGTCAGTCTATCCATGTCCCATTACTCCTGCTGTCAGATGATTCATTTTACTTTGTTAGACAGCAAAAAGAAAAGACGGCACAAGCCGTCTTCTCTAGAAAACAACAACCGTTTGTCAATTTCCGTTCATCGTGCTCAAGCGGCCGGTTGGGGGTTGCGCAAGCGGATATGCAGCTCGCGCAGCTGCTTTTCGTCCACGGCGTTGGGGGCGTTGGTCAACAAGCACTGCGCGCGTTGCGTCTTGGGGAAGGCGATCACGTCGCGAATGCTTTCAGCGCCGGCCATCAGCGTGACCAAGCGATCCAGGCCGAAGGCCAGGCCGCCGTGCGGGGGCGCGCCGTATTGCAGGTTGTCCAGCAGGAAGCCGAACTTGTTCTGCGCCTCTTCGGCACCGATGCCCAGCGCGTCGAACACGGTGGACTGCACGTCGGCGCGGTGGATACGCACCGACCCGCCGCCGATCTCCCAGCCGTTCAGCACCATGTCGTAGGCACGCGCGCGGCACTTGCCCGGTTCGGTCTTGAGCAGCTCCAGGTGTTCGGCCTTGGGGCTGGTGAACGGGTGGTGGCAGGCGTTCCAGCGCTTGTCGTCCTCGTCGTACTCGAACATCGGGAAATCGACGACCCACAGCGGGCGCCATTCCTTGACGAAGTAGCCGCCGGCCTCGCCCTTCTCGTGGCCGATCTTCAGGCGCAGCGCGCCGATGGCCTCGTTCACCACCTTGGCCTTGTCGGCGCCGAAGAACACGATGTCGCCGTTCTGCGCGCCGGTGCGCTCGACGATGGCGGCCAGCGATTCGGGCGTCAGGTTCTTGACGATGGGCGATTGCAGGCCGGTTTCGTTCAGCTGGGCGACGTCGTTGATCTTGATGTAGGCCAGACCCTTGGCGCCGTAGATGCCGACGAACTGGGTATAGGCGTCGATTTCGGAACGGCTGAACGCCGCGCCGCCCGGCACGCGCAGGCCGACCACGCGGCCGCCTTCCATGTTGGCCGCGCCGGAGAACACCTTGAACGGCACGCTCTTCATCACGTCGGTCAGTTCGGTGAATTCCAGCGACACGCGCAGGTCGGGCTTGTCCGAGCCGTAGCGATGCATCGCTTCGTCGAACGGCATGCGCGGGAAGTCGCCCAGCTCGACGCCGATGGCTTCCTTGAACACGTGCCGGGCCATCGATTCGGTGATGTCCATGATCTCGTCCTCGTTCAGGAACGAGGTCTCGATATCGATCTGGGTGAATTCGGGCTGGCGGTCGGCGCGCAGGTCCTCGTCGCGGAAGCACTTGGTGATCTGGTAGTAGCGGTCGAACCCGGCCACCATCAGCAGCTGCTTGAACAGCTGCGGCGATTGCGGCAGCGCGAAGAACAGGCCGTCGTGCACGCGCGAGGGCACCAGGTAGTCGCGCGCGCCTTCCGGCGTGCTGCGGGTGAGCATCGGGGTCTCGATGTCGATGAAGCCGCGGCTGTCCAGGAAGTTGCGCACCAGCAGCGCCACCTTGTAGCGCAGACGCAGGTTCTTCTGCATCTGCGGACGGCGCAGGTCGATCACGCGGTTCTGCAGGCGCACGGTCTCGCTGAGGTTCTCGTCGTCGATCTGGAACGGCGGCGTGGCGGCGCTGTTGAGCACCACGATGTCCTTGGCCAGCAGTTCGATCTCGCCGGAGATCAGGTTCTTGTTGGCGGTGCCGGCCGGGCGCTCGCGCACGATGCCGGTGATCTCCAGCACGAATTCGGCGCGCGAGGCGTCGGCGGTCTTGAAAGCTTCGGGGGTATCGGGGTCGATCACCACCTGGACCATGCCTTCACGGTCGCGCAGGTCGATGAAGATGACGCCGCCGTGATCGCGGCGACGGTGGGCCCAGCCCTGGACGGTGACGGTCTGGCCGAGGAAACGCTTGTCGATCAGGCCACAGTAATCGGTACGCATGATGGGTGCTCTTTCTTTGAAATTGGCGAGAGTTCGGATCGGGGATTCGGGGCGGGTTGAGCCATGGGCTCAACCCGGAAGATTATCGGGCCGGCCTTCGAGGAAGGCGGCCGGACGCGGCGCGGGCGCGACCACGCCCATCGAGATCACGTACTTGAGCGCGTCGTCCACGCTCATGTCCAGTTCGCGCACATCCTCCACCCGCACCATGATGAAGTAGCCCGAGGTGGGGTTGGGCGTGGTCGGCACGTAGACGCTGACGTACTCGCCGCCCAGCCGGTCGGCCACTTCGCCGCCGGGCGAGCCGGTGAGGAAGGCGATGGTCCAGGCGCCCTGGTGCGGGAACTGCACCAGCAGCGCGCGGCGGAACGCCTGGCCGGAGTCGGAGAACAACGTGTCCGACACCTGCTTCACGCTGGAATAGATCGAACGGACGATGGGAATGCGGTTGAGCAGCTTCTCGCCCAGGATCAGCAGGCGGCGGCCCAGCACGTTGGCGGCCACCACGCCGGTGAGCAGCACCACGAACACGGTCAGGAACACGCCGAAGCCGGGGATCGCCTTCTTGTGCACCAGCCAGGGCATGGTCGGTTCGAGCAGGCGCAGCAGCCAGTAATCCGGACGCAACTGCACCGGCAGCAGCGCGCCGATCTGGTCCATGGTGCCCAGGATCAGCTGCAACACCCAGAGGGTGATGGCCAGCGGCACCCAGATCAGCAGGCCGGTCAGCAGGTAGCGCTTGACCCGATCCATCGTGGTTTCGCGGGGTTCAGTGGCAGCCACAAGTCCCCGTGCCGCAGGCACCGCCAGCCGAGCTGGCGCCAGTGGATTCGGAAGCGGACGACGCGCCCGACGAGGCGCCGCCCTTGAAGTCGGTGGCGTACCAGCCCGAGCCCTTGAGCTGGAAGCCGGCGGCAGTCAGTTTCTTGGCATAGCTGGCGGCGTGGCAGCTCGGGCATTCGGTCAGCGGCGAGTCGGCCATCTTCTGGATATGCTCGTCCTCGAAACCGCAAGCGGTGCAGCGATAGGCGTAGATCGGCATGGGTGAAACCTGTCTCTCAAGCGGATTGCATGGGGCCCCGTGGCGCGGGAAAGCCGGTGGTGGCGCACCGTCCGGCGGGCGGCGGCGGATCTGCCGACGTCCCAAAAGCCGCTGACAAAACCAGCGAAGCGATCCTGGCAAGGAGCGCGAAACGCAGACCGAACAAGGCGTACGACAAGCGAACGCGAGGCCGTCAGGAGGTTTTGTCGGTGGCTCTAAGCCACGGAAAACACGCGATTATAACCGAAGCTGGCAACCGCCGTGGGTGCGCCCGCGCGCCGGCTTCGCCGGGCGCCCAGCCACGCAGGAACGGCGGATACCCATGCCAGACCTGGGGAGAAATCCCAACGAATTCAAGGGGCCGGCCGATGCGGACCACCGACGCCCGGCCGTGACGCCCCACTGTCAATACACGTCGCGCCGGTAGCGGCCATCCTGCGTCAGACCATCCACCGCGTCGTCGCCCAGCGCCTCGCGCAGCACCGCGTCCACGCCCTGCCCCATGCCCTCGCGACTGCCGCACACGTACAGCGCCGCCCCGCGCGCCAGCCATTGCCGCAACCGCGGCAGCTCGGCGCGCAGGCGATGCTGCACGTATTCGCGCGCGGCGCCGTCGCGCGAATAGACAAGGTCGGCGCGCGCCAGCAGGCCGTCGGCCAGCCAGCCGGCGATCTCGTCGCCAAACAGCGCGTCGTGCGCGGCGTTGCGCTCGCCGAACAGCAGCCACGCACCGCGCCGTCCCGCCGCCCGCCATGCCTTCAGCTGCGCGCGCAACCCGGCGATGCCGGTGCCGTTGCCGATCAGGATCAGCGGGCAGTCGTCGGCCGGCGGATGGAAACCCTTGTTCTCGCGGATGCGCAGCGCGACGGCCTCGCCCAGCGGCGCATCCTGCGTCAGCCAGCCCGAGCCCAGGCCCAGCGTGCCGTCGCTGCGCCGTTGCTGGCGCACCACCAGTTCCAGCACGCCATCGCCGGGCAGCGAGGCGATCGAATACTCGCGATGCGGCAGCGGCGGCAGGCTGTCGCGCAGCGTTGCCAGCGCCGCGGCCCCCAGCGGCTGCGGCGACGGCAGCAACCGGTCGGCCAGCGCGTCGCGCATCGCCGCATCGGCGTCGACGCCGCAGGCGCGCAACCAGGCGTCGAGCGCGGCCGGCGCATGGCGCGGGCCGATCTCGGCCACGTCGCCGGCCTGCCAGGCGACGCCCGGTGCCGGCGGCGCCAGCGCCACACGGTATACCGGCTCGCCCGCGCTGCCGGGATTGAGCAACTGCCGCTCGACCAGCCGCCACGGCTGGTAATCCGGCGCGCGCCAGTCGGCGATCTCGGCGTGCCCGGCCAGCGCCGACAACTGCTGCTGCCAGTGCCGCAGCGCCGCGGCGTCGCCGTTGTCCACCTCCACCCGGTCGAACAATGGCGCGGCGCCGGCATGGCGCAGCCACTGGTCGAGCGCGCGGCCGAAGGCGCAGAACTGCGCATAGCTGGCATCGCCCAGCGCCAGCACGCCATATTCCAGCCCGTCCAGCCGCGGCGGTGCCGCCATGGTGCGACGGGCGAAGCCGGCCACCGTGTCGGGCGCGTCGCCCTCGCCGGTGGTGCTGACCACGAACAGCGCACAGCGATGGCCAGCCAGCGCGGCGGCATCCAGCCCGCCCAGCGGCCGCAGCGCCACCGCGACGCCGGCCGCTTCCAGCGATTGCGCGGTCTGCGCCGCCAGTTGCTCGGCGTAGCCGGTCTGGCTGGCATAGGCCACCAGCAACGCGCCCTCGCCCGCCGTGCCGGCGGCGCGCAGACGTGCCCGCTTTTGCCGATGACGCCAGGCCACCGCCACGCAGAACAGAAAATAAAGCGCTGCGACTCCGAGCGCGGCGGCGGGCCGCGCCGCGGTGGCGGCATGAGCCGGCATCGCCGGCAGCAGCAACAACAGGAAACGTTTCATTCGAGCATGGCGGCATAGGCCGGCGAGTGGTGTTCCTGCAGGCCGCGAGCATCCCGGATCAGGAAGCGCGCGGCCAACTGGTGGCGTTCGGCGAAGGCCAGCCCCTGCTCGACGCCGAGCACGGTCAGCGCCGTGGCGTAAGCGTCGGCCAGCATGCATTGCGGATGCAGCACCGTCACCGACGCCGGGGCATCGCGCAGCGGCCGGCCGCTGCGCGGGTCGAGGGTGTGGGCATAACGCACGCCTTCATGTTCGAACGCCTGGCGATAATCGCCCGAGGTGGCGACGGCCAGACCGTGCAGCGCCACCACGGTGTCCGTCAACGCGCTGTCGGGCGGCGTTTCCAGCGCGGTCCACCACGGCTGGGCATCGGGTTTGATGCCGTGACCGCGCAGCTCGCCGCCCACCTCGACCAGCCAGCCCGGCACGCCGCAACGCGCCAGGAAGCCGGCCACCCGATCGACGCCGTAGCCCTTGGCGATGCCGGAGAAATCCAGCCGCAGCCCGCCCGGTTGCAACGCGCGCCGGCCGTCGTGGTCCAGTGCCAGCCGCCGCCAGCCGCAGCGCTCGCGCAACGCGGCGACCTGCACAGCATCCGGCAGCGCCGCGCGGCGGCCGGGCGGGCCGAAGCCCCAGGCGTCGACCAGCGCGCCGACGGTGGCATCGAATGCACCGTCGCTCTGCGCGGCGACCGTCTGTGCGCAGACCAGCACTTCGAAGCAATCGACCGGCAGCGCCTGCCAGCCGCCAGCCGGCGCGTCGTTGAAACGGCCGACGGCCGAATCGGCGCGCCAGTGGCTCATGCTGGCCACCACGCCGTCCAGCTCGCGCTGGATGCCAGCCCGCAGCGCGTCCAGCGGCATGCGTTCCGGGCCGGCCAGCCGCACCGACCAGCTGGTGCCCATGGTCCGCCCCGTCAGTGCGTGCACGTGGCTGAGCAGCGGATCGAGCCGGAACGGCGCCAGCCGCGGCGGGATCAGCACGCGTCGCGCAGGCGCCGCCGCGACGGTCACTGCGGCAGGACTTCCAGCGTGGCGGTATACGACAATGTGCGCCGCTTCGCGGCCTTGACCGTGACCTTGTCGTCCTCCAGATCGGCGTCCAGCCAGTACATGCCGGCCTGCGGCCATTTCACCGCGACGCGGCCGTCCTTGTCGGTGGTGAACTTCAGCTCGTCGAGCTGGTTGCGGTAGCGGCTTTCGCCGCGCACCAGCGTCACTTCGACCCCGGCGGCGGGCTTGCCGTCGGCCAGGAACTGGAAGGTGGCGGTCTCGCCGGCGAACAGATCGTTGGGATGGGTGACCGGCGCCAGCTCCAGGCCGCGGCCGGTGGTCTTGAGCGCGCTGGGCGCGCCGACGGTGACGAAGGTCTCCAGGCGGCTGGCGCTTTCCGAGACATCCAGGCCCTCGGCGTCGGCCGGCACTTCCTTGGCGAACGCCTCGGCGTTGCCCATCCAGCGCTTGGGCTGGCCGTCGGCCTTCCAGGTGGCGCGCACGCCGCCGCGCACCACTTCCAGGCGGTAGGTGCCCGGCTTGGCCAGGTTGACGTCGAAGGTGCTGCGCAGCTTGCCCTTGCCGAGGTTCTCGGGGGCCAGGCGCGAGCCGTCCGGCGCCACGATGGCCAGCGCGTCGACATTGAGCGCGTTGTGGTTGAACTGGAACATGTCGTTGGAGACGGCGGCGTCCACGGTGATCCACTGCGGCGCGGACAACACGGTGGACGACGGCAGCAGCCAGTAGTGGTGGGCCTGGGCGGCCAGCGGCAGGGTGGCGGCGGCGACGCACGCCAGCAGTCGAGCGATACGGTTCATGGTGAGTCCTGGTGAATGGAAAGGATCAGGGCTTGAGTTCGACGCTGATGGCGCCCAGCTCGTGCTGGCCGGCGGCCTTGAGGGTCTGCGCGGCCTTGGGCGGCCAGGTCAGCGGCACCTTCACCAGCTCGCGCCCGCCCACTTCGCGCGCGGCCTCGATCATCAGCGTGTAGTCGCCCGGCGCCAGCCTGCCCAGCGGCGCCTTGCCGTCGCTGAAGCCGAGCTGGTGCTCGCCGGCCGGCCGGGTGGCGCCCGACACGCCGTCCAGCGGCATCTGCAACTCGCGCCCGCTCTTGCGCCACCACTGGCGCAGGTCCTTCAGCCATTTGCTGCCCGCGCCTTCCGCGCCCTTGCTCTTCTGGTCGTACCAGACCGCGAGATTGGCCGCGACGCTCTGGTCGGCGCGTTCCAGCCACACAGCCACGTAGGGGCGGTGGTATTCGGCGACGTTCAGCCGCGGGATCTCCAGCTTCACCGCCAGGTCGGCGGCCATGGCCTGGCTCCCGACTGCGCCGCCCAGCAGGGCGGGCACGCTGGCCACGTGTATCCAGTTACGCATGTGGTTTTCCTTGTTTTGACTTCGTCTGCGCGCAGCGGCCGGGCCGCCGCGCGGTGTTGCTCAGGTTCGACAGGAGCCGCTCGCGCGGCGGGCACCCGGGATGATCGCGTTGCGCATGGTCGGCCCTCAATGGATAAACAGCAGCGCCAGCAGCAGCGGCGCCACCAGGCCCAGCCCCACCAGCGGCCAGGTCGCCGGCCGGTTGCCGGCATGCAGGTGCAGCAGGAACAGGCCGGTGATGCAGAACAGCAGCGCGGCGCCGGCAAAGATGTCGAGGAACCAGCTCCAGGCGGCGCCGGTGTTGCGCCCCTTGTGCAGGTCGTTGAGGTACGACACCCAGCCGCGTTCGGTCAGCTCGTAGGCGATGTCGCCGCTGGCGCGGTCCAGCGACAGCCACGCATCGCCGCCCGGCCGCGGCAGCGACACGTAGACTTCGTCATCCGACCATTCGGCCTCACGCCCGGCCAGATCCAGCGCCAGCCGCCCGTCGATCCAGTCGGCCACGGTGCGCGGCAGCGGCGCCTTGTCCGATTGCGGCGCGCGCGCCAGCAACGGCAGCAGTTGCTGCGGCAGACGCGCGTCGCGCTGGGTGACGGTGGGATGCGCCTCGATCTGCCCGGCGTGGTTGAGCGTGATGCCGGTGACGGCGAACAGCAGCATGCCGATCAGGCAGAGCGCGGAACTGATCCAGTGCCAGCGATGCAGGTGCTTCAGCCAGAACGCCCGGTTTTGTCGATCCGGATTCTTGTTCATGTGGAAAAACTCGGTTGGCGGATGGGGCGCTAAAGCGAATCGACCTAGCCCCGCGATGGGCGCAGTCAACGCGCGTCCCGTGGGCCCGGTTGACATCTAAATGAGAATTGCACGCATTTTCTCATGAGTTCCATGCCGGCAGGCAAATCCTCGGCAGCAACACGTTCCGGCCGCACAAGCAAAAGCCCCCATGGACGGGGGCTTGGCGGTACGACCCTGCGATCAACGCGGCAACTCGAAACGCACCGGCACGTTGACGCTGGCCTCCACCGGCTCCTTGCCGCGCATCGCCGGCTTGAAGCGCCAGCGCTTCACTGAATCGAGCGCGGCGTTGTCCAGCCGGGTGAAGCCGCTGGATTGCGCCAGCGTGACCGACAGCGGCAGGCCACCCTCGCTCACCCGCACCTTCACCAGCACCGTGCCCTCCTCGCGCAGCATCTGCGACTGGCGCGGATAACTGGGCTTGGGGTTGTTGAGATAGGCCGCGTCGAAGATCGGATCGGTGGCCGGACCGGGTGCCGGCGCCGGGGCGGGCGCGGGAGCCGGTGCGGGGGCTGGCGCCGGTGCCGGTGCCGGAGCGGGCGCCGGTTCGGCCCGTTCGGTGATCGCCGTCTCCGAAGGCTCGGTGAGCACCGGCCTGGATTCGACCTTGCGTTGCACCGGCTTGGGCGCTGGCGCCGGCTTGACCGGCTGGGGCTTCGGCGGCTGCGGCCTGGGTGGCTCGGGCTTGGGTTGCGGCGCCGGTTCCGGCTGCGCGGCCGGCAACTCGACATAGGTCAGCACCGGCGCGCTGATCGGCTCGGGCCGCGCCATCAGGCCGGAGGCCCGCAGCGTGGCGTAGATCAACACCAGGTGGGCGGCGCACACGGCACCGACGATGGCATAACGTGAATTCGACATCGCGCCAGTTTAAATGATAAGGATTCTCAACACCAGATGCCCGCCCGACCGACCGGTCATCCGCCCGGCGACCACCACCCCGCCCACCCGCCGCCCAGCCCGGGCGTGACCCGCGGCAAGCGCTTCGCTACAATGCCGGCTCCGCCCGCCCGGGCGGTCACTCGGCGCCGCCCCGGCAGCGCTGCCGCGGAGGTGTGGCAGAGTGGTCGATTGCACCGGTCTTGAAAACCGGCAACGGGCAACCGTTCGTGAGTTCGAATCTCACCGCCTCCGCCAATTACTCATAAATGAAGGCACCGTGGATACGGTTGCCTTCGTATGTGACAGAGCAGCATCCAAGATACCCAGGTTTGTCCCAGAGACGGTGACCTCTCCGGCGTAGATGCGAATCTCGTCGACCACCAAGTACATAAACATCTTCGCTTCCTCGCTGCCTAGCGCTTCCAGTAGAGCCATCGCGGCAAACCGGAACGCCCCTACGTCAATTTCATCCAAGATTTTGGCAGGAAGCGAAATAGGTGTTTTGATGCTATTCAGCCTTACCGTTAACTCTTTCAGTTCGTCCTGCCAGCCTGGATGCGCACCCCAAGACTGCTATCGATTTTCACCTTCTCGTCTTCGACAAGCTTGTAGAGGCTGTTGAGCTTTCGTTCAACTTGTGATTTTGCCTCGGCAACCTGATGCCGCTCCGTCTCCTGTTGGGCCGAGAGTTTGTCAGCATGGTTTCGGCAATCTGCGAGTATCGCCCGAATCCTCTTGTCCGTTAGAACGCGCTCTGTAATCGCCATGAGAATCGCTTTCTCAAACCGTTCATATGGCACATTGCGGCTAGGGCAACTTGAGCCCGATACGCTAATTCGTTTATTGCATTTCAAATATCGATAGCGCCCACTTTTCCCGGTGGTAATACACATTGCGGATTTACAGTAGCCACAATGGCAAAGTCCAGTTAGCAGTGTTTTTGGAGTTACGTGCAGAGGGGGAGTATTGCGTGGCGCACGCGCGGTCCGTCTAAGTGCGACACGTTGAAATCTTTCCACTTCAATAATGACCGGCACCACGATAGTTACAAACGTATCATCGTTGTCATTATTCATGGCAACTCCTCATCATCCTCAACTGCAGAGCCCATTATCTTCAACTTTCATCTGGCTCCAAAGTTATACGAACCGGTGTAAACCGAGTCACTGAGAATTCGGTAAACTTTTGGAACACTCCACAACTGTCCTCTGCGAAGACATTTGGCATTAAGGAATTCGACTATCTTTTTAATTCCCATTGGCCTGCCGGTTTGCAGACCTTCATAGAGGTCATAGATTTCACGAACAATTGCCGCCTCCTCGCCGTCGATTTCCAACATCTTTCGATAGCCAGTTCGTCCTATAACTTTAGTTACCACAGCCTTGTACCCATAAGGAGGTTTGCTTCCGTTAAAAAATCCTCGGCGAGCATTTTCTGCGAGAGCCCTTTTTACATGCTTGGAATTTTCAGCTGAATTCATCTCATCAACCAAGCCATAAAAAAGAGTAACAAACTTCCCAATTGGACTATCGTCAACCTCCTGAGTGACAGAAATAAGCCGGGCACCTACTTCACGAAGCATACGAAGATATAACGCCAAATCCGTGACGTTTCTAAAATCCCTAGAAAAAGAGTGGACAACGATTCCATGTATTCTTTCATCTCCTCCAACCACGGCCTGCATCATTTTTTGAAACTCAGGTCGGTTGTCATCCGTCGTGCTACGCCCTTCATCAACAAATTCGTTGGTGATTGCCAAATCATGCATCTCGCAATATGCACGCATTCGATTCAGCCGGTCAGAAATCGAAAGGTCTTTGACAGCTTGCCTTTCAGTCGAGACACGGGCGTATAAGACCACCAATCTCTGGATGCCGACAATTTTAGAACTACACATGGCAGCCTCCGCTATTTTTGTTCATTCCAGCCACGATTTATTCAAGCGTGCTCCGAACAATAAAACAAAGGCCCGGATTGATTTCCAGTGGAAGCCAAGCATTCCCATTTAAATAGCACTCGCACCTAACAGAAAGGGCACTGTCGAGGAACAATCGCACATCAAATTTTTCGGCTCGACGCCCTGCTTCCTGCTCACTACTCACATCACTCAAAGCATGATGAGGCTTAACAAGAGATGCCAACGTGTGGTCACCAACCTCCCGTTCCAGCGAGTCTATAAATGGCAACTTCTGATTTTCAGAAATTTTCATGGCAGCCTCCACGTCAAGGACCTGGCGACCGGGAGAAACTCCCCATGTCGCCAAGCCCCGAGCGACAATAATCATAAATCGATTTTACGAATGGAGACAAAAACGTCAAGAATATTCATTTTTTCGAATACATTATTTGATGCTATATCAGTTCACTAGGAAAATTTTGATTTTCCATCGCCTTGACTTAACTAATACTTGCACGAACACCGTTTCCACTTGATATATATAACATGGAAATCGGAAAATTCGCACGCCATTAAAATCAAAACAAATGAAACGCGGTATAATATATACTTAACTCATTCTCCGGCTAAAAATAAAATTAAGATGCCGTTTGTCAGAAAAAACGAGCACTCAACCATTCATCGATATTTCACTCAAATTTCAGTAAGAGCCCGTTAGCCCATAAGACCTCCTCAAATGGGCAATTCAGAATTAGAGCCTTTCTGATTGAACACGCGGGGCTTGACAGACTTGACGGCACGTTGAGCCGAGAATCTTGCGGCAGGGATGGGTGTAGTCGGGAGAGCGGCCTTTCATTTGCAATTGAAGGTCTCGACCTACAACCTGAAGCGCCTGTACTGGTTGAAGGAGGCAGGCATCATGGCATTCGGTCCCCCTCAAGGTGCGCCATGAGCCGGCGGGAGGGCGATTCTGGACGAAGATACGGAAAGAAATGGGGCCGAAACCTGCCTAAGCTGCTAAAAATTCAGCGGCCAGTGCGTCCGGATGGAATCATTGCTCTGAGCGTGAGTTTTTTGGGTGGTACCCACAAGGCTATCCCGTCGGCGAAGGCTGAGGCACACTACCAACGACAACTCGCCAGTCAGGCGGCTGAGCCGGCCTGACTTAGACCAAATGGCCTCCACGCAACCCAGGGCGGTTAACCTTTGGGGCCGGCATGGCGATAGAAGAAGCTGACGACTTCATGGGGGAAATTTTATGCCAGCACTCGATGAGAAAATTGTCGCCGACGTAGCCGAACGGCTTGACCGGCACCTCAAAGGCAAGTCGGGATTCGGGCCAGCGAAATACTTGACATCAGGCGGTTCCGCAGCAGTGTTTTTGGTTCCTGCGCCCGGAGGGGCGCGCGTGCTTAAAGGCTTCAATCCGAAGTTCTTTGACGGCCCTACAGGAGCCGCCGAGCAAAAACGTTTAGATTTGCAACGCAAGCTGATAGGGCACTCCTGCCCCTCGCTAGTCCAGACGTTCGAAGTTGTAGAGGCCGAGGGTACCGCCTTTGTCGAAATGGAGTATCTGGACTGGCCGCCGCTCACTGAGGTGCTCAGCGCAGTACCTGATGAAGCGGTTGTTCCTTTGTTCACCCAGCTTGTCGATGCGGTTAAGTTTCTGGACTCGCTCGGGATAGTTCACCGCGACATTAAGCCTGAAAACATACACGTTTCTGCGGATTTCACGAGGCTCAAGTTGCTCGACCTTGGTGTTGTGCGAGAGGTAGAGCAGAGCGACGCACCGGATGGGGCTATAACTGACCATGGAAGTAGCCGGCCGTTTCTTGCTACTGCGCAATACAGTTCACCGGAATACTTATTTCGGCTCGATGCCCCTTCGCCGAAACTCTGGAAGGGCTTGAACTTCTATCAGCTTGGCGCGGTCTTGCATGACCTCATAGCAAAACAGCCTATATTCCAATATGAAATGGGCTTGGAAAATAGATGGCTTGTTGCGCGAGCTGTTCTCACAAAAGTTCCCGTATTTACCGACGGTACTCCATCCCGCTTGGCAAACCTTAAGTCGCTCGCTGCCCGTTGTCTTGTAAAGGATTTAGAACTCCGGCTCCAGTTGGTGGGTTGGGAGGACTTTAACTTGGGAGATGCTAAGGACCCCCTTTCGACTTTGCGAGCCAGACTTGCAAAGGGAAAGGTAAATGTCGGCGGTCAAATGAGTGCAGCCAGCGAGTCCCGGCTTGAATTCGACAGAAGCGAATTTTTTCGGCGCTTTTGTGAAATGGTTCGAACCGAACTCTTACAGGTATGCAGGACAGATATGCCCCTCACACTTCGCCCATCTGCGCCAGGAGAGGTTCAGGCAGCCCAGATACTGCTGGCCGTAAATGCCGAATGGACAGTTGATTGTAAGCTACATTTCGACTGGCAGCAGCAGCTATATGATAGGACCGTGAGCGTATCGCTTCGGGCGAAGCTCATTCTTACCGGGCAAGCTTCGGACAGGCCCCATGATGGTACGCATGCAGTTGCCGTAGTATCCATCGGGGAAAATGAAGCGGAGTGGGCCGCAGTGACTGCTGGTGCCGTCGCACAAACGGTTGCGTCCGCGCTTGACCGACTTGAGAGCGCTGAGGATGCGGGCATGCTTCACGACATCGACTTGATTGCTTAAACCCCAAAGGACAAAAAATGAAAAAAGGTTGGTTTAGGTCAGTAAAAGAGTTAGATGAAGACCAAAAAACATTCATCAAGCTTCCCCCGCACGGAAAGTACTCTCTGATTGGACCGCCTGGCTCGGGCAAGACAAATCTCTTGTTGCTTCGTGCCGAGTTTCTAGCAGGTACAGGTGAGAAAAATGTTCTTATCATTACCTATACTCGTGCACTCGCCGATTTCATTCGCACAGGAATCAGTGCCGCCGGTCTAATATCACCTACTCAAGTAAAAACCTATCACTCTTGGGCATTAGACCATATTTTCCAGCATTTAGGTCGACCAGCATTGGACAAGGATAATGATTTTGACGACCAAGCGCGCACTGAAGTGCTGGAATTGGTAAAGGAAGCCAATCTACAACTCCCTGCTCCAAAACTTTATAGTGCGATATTTGTAGACGAAGCTCAAGACTTAACTTCTGAGGAACTTGAGGCACTCCTTACTCTAAGCGACAACATTTGCATATGTGGTGATAGCCGACAAGGGATATACCGTCGGGATGGTCTTTTGGTCGCTGAAAAATTAGGTTTGCAGCAACATGTTCTAAAGCGTCATTTCCGAATTGGTCAGCGCATTGCTCGTGTCGCTGACAGATTGATGCCGCCCGAAGAAGGTACTAACAGTCTTGAAGCAACATCAAACTACAACCCAAAAGAACAAGGCGAATCTAGCGCAAAAATGCATATCCTAGCGGATAGGAACGAACAATTTGAGAAAATGCTTGAGATGATTCGTATTCAGCTTGATGCTTTTGCAGGTGATACTATCGGGATTTTTTGCGGGAAAACAAATACTCGAATTGAATTGCGCGAACGATTCAATGCGACAGACCTAGCAGAAAAGGTAGCCGTTCACGGAGTGGACGCTGATTCGACTTTTATGGGTGATAAACCAATTCACATCTTAACGATTCATGGTGCCAAAGGCACGGAGTTCCGGGCGGTTCATATGTATGCTGTCGAAGAACTTGCCGACTTTCCCTTTAATCGTCGACGACTTAGTTACACAGCCATAACACGAGCAAAAACCGCACTGAACGCATTTCGTTCTGGTAATACAAATAAACCACTAGAAAATGCATTCTCCGAGCCGAAGCATTTTGACCTTGAAGATTTACTGCCAGGTGATGCGCAATGAATGAAAACAATATTCGCTGGCAAATATTCCCACGGGATATTCTTCCAGAGGCGCTTATGGGCAGATACAACCCTTTAGACAGCCCGGCTAAATATTTTCTTGAGCCTTACGAGTTGAAAGGCTCTGTTGTCGCTGTTGGATATTCTGATTCAAGATTGAGAGATGAATACAACCCCCCAGCGCTATTAGTGCTAGAGAGTGAATCAGCTATCGAAACGCTTTCCTGGCTTAGAACATACGCTCCAGAGACGGCACCACTGAGCCAATATACTCGGGTAGTGTCTAGTCAAGACTGGATGAGTTTCAGCAGGATACAAGGCAGGATGCAAGGCTTCTTGTACGATGCGCGCGAAGACGTTTGGTCCTCGGTCATTTTGGGTGAGGCCTTGGCTCAGGGAGAAGCCGACGTCGAACTAGCTTCCCTTCCGTTATCGCGTGCCGGCGCGTGTTTCTCAATGGCAATTGCGCGGGCTGTATTTACATATGGGCGGGACGAGGCAACCAAGACTTGTGCTGACAGGCTACGACAAGTCGAAGCGGACAGACGCTTCGTGCGACGCCCGGTCACCGTAAGCGATTTGATGCCTATATGGGCAATGGCGAGCGGGCAATTTGGAAAATCAGTCTCAGCCGAAGAAACCGCTAACTTGGTTCTCGACGCTGCGTCGAGGTTTATGCACGACTCCTTTAGCGTACCCCATTCCCCGACTCCGTTGAAGCTACGGAACATTCCAGGGTTATCAAGCGATTCTATTGAGGAGCGAGTTCTTGCGTTTCAACGCCTTTCGACTGAACTAACAAATGCAGAAGCCCATGGTGCCGACAGCGGATTACCTTCCGTATTGCTTGCGGCCGCCGCATTTTTAGTCGGGCGGAGTACATCGCATGAATTCCTGCTGCATCGCGTTAGCAAGCGATTCCCCGCCTCGCTTGCTTGGTACGGACTAATCGCCGGACTAGCGGGCCCATCCACTTGGGACGCAAACTGGTCCAAGGCAGCCAAGGGTATTGAGCGACAGGTGCGGCCGCGCTTCGATTGGTCGGAATCTACTGGTTTTGACCTGTGTTGGATTGAATATTCATGGATGGCTAAGATGTTCGACGGGACAGTTACCTTCAATTCGCTCCCGAAGCTATTACCCCGGGTCATCTCAATCGAAGTCATTCCCGGTGCAGCATGTCAATTTCGCTTAGTCGCCGGTTCTTCCCCAGAGTTAGAAGCTGGGCGTTCAAACGACCGTGTTCGTGAAATGGACTTGCAAGCTGCTCTGTCTCAATTTGTGGTGCTTGCAAACCGAGCTCGCCACCTATTGGAAGGAGATAGCACACCTAAGCAACAGAGTTTGGCCTTCGATAGCAGCGACACCACACGCAGTGGCCCAACAAAACCGAGACGAAAGAAGGCATCGACCTAAAAGCTTGGTACACACCGGTATGTTTCGCTGCCTAACTGATGTTGTGCGTCAAATTTGTCCACCTAAAACAAACTTAGGCTTCCTTCGATGAAATCCGCAATTGACCATCGCGATGAATTTGTAAAATCCATAGCTCATATCCGCTCAGCGGCATCAAAAGTCATTGCTAACTCTGGGCCAACGAAGCCTCTGTCTGCCCCTGATGTCCATAAAATAGCCGAAGGGTTATTCCTCAGCGCAGTTACTCATTGGGAAGAGCTTTGCCAAGTTCTGCTGATTACGGATTTGGCAACCCAAACGGGCAGTTTGCTTAAAAAGGACGTGAAGAGCTTCCGCACAAAAAATGCTCCTCTTCGGCTGGCCGAATCGATGCTTTCGCATATAGACCACCCTAATAGTTTCTACGACTGGTCTGATTTCAACCGTATTGCTCAGAGAGCGAATGCTTTTCTCGCACCTGGTCATCGGTTCTCGCCCCCCCCCCCGTTGCCACCAGGTGCTCCGCTACAAAGCACCGCCCTTCTATCTACTGTCGTGAATGAGTTGGCAATGTTCAAGCGCCTGCGAAATTCTGTTGCCCACAAGAGCGACAAGGCTTGGGACAGCTTCATCAAGCTCATATCCGCCCCCCCATTCTCCCTTACCACAAATCAAAGAAAGGGCGTTACTCCAGGCAGGTTTCTAGTAACACAGCAATGGGCGGGTAAGGTTGTTTTACATCATGCTCTTGATACACTTGAAAATGCCGCCTTTGCTCTGGTGCCTTAATCGCAATGGATACACCATTTTCCCTAGAAATGTTGCATAAAATCGCAGGCACGCACTCAGAGCCATTATTTTTGTCCCCGCCATGGATGAGCGGTGGACACACAATCGAAAAAGCGAATGGCACGATTACCTATATAAGCTACAGAGGTGGCCTTTACGGTGTGACGTGTGCGCATATTTATGACTATCAGTTCTCTTCGAATCCACCAAAATGGTTAACTGTTCACGGCCTACAGCGGGTTATTTATCAATTTGGCTTTTTCGACCAATCCGGTTACAAAAGCCTGTTTCGCTCGCTCCGATTATCTGACCCCAGTCTGCCAGATATAGCAATAGTAAGACTCGATGCGGCTTTTGCTTCAATTAACATGGAAGCAAAAGGGAAGATTGCAATTGATTTGGACTCGTGGATTGAACCAACTTGGGCTGACCTTAAGTGCCCGGTGGCTTTTGGATATCCAACCGAACACAAGACTGAGAGTGAGGGTCTTGTGCAAGCCCCTCTCATTAGTGTGACAGCAGAGTTGACAAGACCTATCGGACCAAACGATGTGTCCTTCCTAATGGCTTCGTCATTAGAACAGGAGAACTCATACTACTTTAGTGGAATGAGCGGCGGTGCAGTCTACTGTCACTTTGCCGATGCGCCACCAAGTGTGGTTGGGGTGGTATTTGAAGGCTCGCCGGGCAGTTCAATCGAATGGCAAAACCGAACTGAAGAATCTTTCTACACCAGAGAGGATATCCAGATACGGGCGCACAAATTAACTCCAGACATTTTCCAGAGCTGGCTATCGATTGCTGGATTCTAGCTTGCAGGATTGTCCATATCCTAAAAGAGTAAATCCAACAAATGCATCCAGCTAATGCAGCTGTCTTCGCTTCGCTGCGGAAAATTCGTAGCTAATTGCTCAAGCAGGCGTTCGTTCTAGCGCCGACGTGTTCAATGTGGGTGAAGTCCTGGCCCCGGCCGAGGCTAGGTGGAAGACCTCGGCACGTACAACCCGTTCCACTCGAATCTGCACGTGTGAGTTTCACGCTATATCATCACCCTTTAAAACCTCCTATTTCTTTGAGTTTTATAGAAAATATCGGTTATTGACAGCTCGAAACTCCGTTGCCCAAATTTATCCTTAATGGCCCGCCATCAATCCCAGTCCCCAGCCAAGCTCTTCATCCGTGTCGTGCCCAGATGCGGGTAGGGCATCGACCTGCGTCAAACGCTTCATCGCCCGGCAATCCGCGCAGCCCGGCACTTCTCCTGGTTCGCATCCAGCCTTCCCGCGTTCAGCAAGCCCGACATCCGCAAGGTTACGTCCCATCGCCAGGTCTGGCCACAGCGGCTCCCCGCCATCGGCGCATGCATCTGGAACATCGGCTCGCTCAGCAGCCGCAACGCCGGGGGTACTGTCGCCCCCTCCCCCGCTTGCCTCCCCACCCCAACTCACGGCAATATCAAGAATCATTCTTGTTTAGCTTGCCTCCCATCCCCCATGCCCGGCCCAAGTCCGACCTCCGCGCCCTCCACGGTGGCGCATTCGTATCGTCTCGGCGTGGCGTCGCGCGCCGTGGCCGCCATTGTCGGCGGCTATGCGCTGGCCTATGCCTTCGCCGCCTGCGCCGGGCGTTGGTTGCCGCTGGCGCGCAGCGAGGCGGTGCTGACGGCGACGTTGCTGTCGTTCCTGGTGTACGGCGGCGCGGCGCTGTGGGTGTTCTGCGTGCGGCGCGCCTGGCATGCCTGGGTGGGGCTGGTGCTGGGCACGGCGCTGCTGGGCGGGCTGGCGGCGCTGGGGGCGGTGCGGTGAAAGGCGGTTTCCGGCAGCGTATGGCGTGGCTGCACAACTGGGCCGGGCTGGTCGCCGGCTGGCTGCTGTTCGCCATATTCGTCACCGGCACGCTGGCGGTGTTCCGGCCCGAGATCACCCAGTGGATGCGGCCGGACGCCGTGATCGCGCCGGTGGATCAGGGCCGCGCGCTCGACGCCGCCGAGCAGTATCTGCGAGGCCACGCGGCCGACGCGGCGCGCTGGTTCATCCGCCTGCCCACCGCGCGCGACGGCGCGCTGGCGCTGTACTGGGCCGGGCGCGATGGCAACTGGCACGATGCGCGGCTTGATCCCAACACCCGCCAGCCGGTGGCGCAGCGCGACACGCTGGGCGGCGAGTTCTTCTACCGCTTCCATTTCGAATTGCAGATGCCGTACCCGTGGGGCCGCTGGCTGGCCAGCCTGGCCGGGATGGCGATGCTGGTGGTGCTGGTCAGCGGCATCGTCACCCATCGCCGCTTCTTCAAGGATTTCTTCACCTTCCGCCCGAAAAAAGCCGCGCAGCGCGCCTGGCTGGATGCGCACAACGCCTTGGGCGTGCTGGCGCTGCCGTTCCACCTGGTGATCACCTACAGCGGCGTAATCACGCTGATGGCGCTGACCATGCCGGCCGCGCTCGACGCCCGTTACGGTCAGGACAGCGCCGCCTTCTACGCCGAGCGCGGCGGCGAGCCCCCGGTGCTGGCGCCGGCCGGCATCGCCCGGCCGTTGCAGCCGCTGGGGCCGCTGGCCGACGCCGCGCGCCGGCACTGGGGCGACGGCGACATCGGGGTGGTGGTGGTCGGTGCGCCGGGCGACGCCAATGCGCGGGTGAGCGTGCTCCAGACCGACACCGCGCAATTGCGCATTGTCGGCGCCATGGCGGTGTTCGACGGCACCAACGGCAGGCTGTTGCAGGTGATGGACGCACCGCGCGCCGCCGCGCTGACCCACGACGTGGTGTATGGCCTGCACACCGCGCGCTTTGCCGACAGCGGGCTGCGCTGGCTGTATTTCCTGTGCGGGATCGCCGGCAGTCTGATGATCGCCAGCGGGCTGGTGCTGTGGACGGTGAAGCGGCGCCAGCGCGACGCCAAGGCCGGCCGCGTCGGCGTCGGCACCCGCGTGGTCGAGGCGCTGAACGTGGCCGCCATCGCCGGCCTGCCGCTCGCCATCGCCGCCTTCTTCTGGGGCAACCGGCTGCTGCCGCTGGCGCAGCCGCAACGGGCGCAGGCCGAGGTGCTGTGCTTCTTCGGCGCGTGGGCGCTGGCCGCCGTGCACGCCGCGCTGCGTCCGGCGCGCGCCGCCTGGCCGGTGCAGCTGTGGCTGGGCGCGGCGCTGTTCGCGCTGCTGCCGCTGGTCAGCGCATTGACCACCGGCCACTGGTTGCCCGGCGCGCTGCTGCATGGCCGCTGGGTCGAGGCCGGTTTCGAGCTGACCGCGCTGGCCGCCGCCGCCGCGCTGGGCTGGGCCGGCTACAAGTTCCGCCGCACGGCCGGTCGCCCCGCCATCGCCCCGCGCGACACGCCGCGCGCCGGCACCCGTCTGCTGGAGGACACCCCATGATGCCGCTGGCCGCGCTCTTCGCCAGCTATGCCGCGTTCAGCGCGCTGTGCCTGGGCATGGACGGCCACCATCGCGAGGTGTTCGGCCGCGCGCCCTCGCCGCGACGCGCGCAATGGCTGCGCGGCGCGGGCTGGCTGCTGCTGGCCGCCTCGTTCGCGCTGGCCGTGACCGGCGGCCCGCAGGGCGTGGTGACGTGGGTGGGCATGCTGACCGCCAGCGCGGTGGCGCTGGTGCTGCTGCTGAGCTACCGCCCGCGCCGCGTGGCGCCGCTGGGCTGGCTGGCCTGCGGCGGCGCGGCGCTGGCGCTGCTCGGCGCCGCGCTCTGGCACTGAATCGATTTCGATGAGCCGGCGCGGGCCATGCGCGCCGGCGGATGGACCGGGCCTTTCCGGCCCCGCTCCGCGACCCTCGGCTATTGCGGGATCGCCGCCTCGCGCCCGACCGCCGCTTCGGCCGCGCGCTGTTCCACCGCGGTCACCTGGCCGCTTTCCATGCGGATCAGCCGGTCGGCCAGATCGAAGTAGCGGTCGTCGTGCGAGATCACCAGCACCGTCTTGCCCTGCGCCTTCAGCGCCGGCAACAGCTCGCGGTAGAACACGTCCTTGAACAGCGGGTCCTGGTCGGCGGCCCATTCGTCGAACACCAGGAACGGGCGATCCTCCAGGTACGCCACCACCAGCGCCAGCCGCTTGCGCTGGCCCTGCGACAGCGCGCGGGTGGTGAAGGCGCCGTCGCGCACCCGCACCTTGTGATGCAGGTGCAGCCGTTCCAGCAGGCGGTTGCCGCGCTGGTCCAGGTCGGCCGACGCCGCGTCCAGCAGGCGGTCGAACAGGTGGAAATCCGAGAAGATGGCGGAGAAGCTCTGGCGATAGCGGTCGCGGTCATCCACCGGTGCGCCGTCGAGCAGTATCTCGCCGTGCTCCGGCGCGTACAGGCCCACCAGCAGCTTGGCCAGCGTGGTCTTGCCGCTGCCGTTGCCGCCCACCAGGAACACCAGTTCGCCCGGCGCGAACGACAGGTCCACCGGCCCCAGGGTGAACAGGTCGTCCATGCCTTCGTGGAAGTAGCGGTGGGCCACGCCGCGCAGCGCCAGGCGCTCGAAGCGCGGCGCGGCGCCGGCGGCGGGGGCCTCCTCGGCCGCGGTCAGCGCGCGGGTGATCTCCTCGATGCGTCGCGCCGACACCCGCGCCAGGTTGGCGCGCGGCAGGCTGAGCAGCAGCCCTTCCAGCGGCGCCATCAGGTAGATGAAGATCAGCGCGAAGCCGGTCATCACCCGCGCGCTGTCCGGCGCGTCGCCCACCAGCGAGAACAGCACCAGCCCGATGAAGGCGTAGATCAGGAAGCTGCCCCAGCCCGACGCGGCCAGGAAGACCGACATGCCGCGCTCGCGCTCGCGCCGCACCACGTCGATCGACGCGCCCAGCACCTCGTCGCCGAAGCGCGCGCGCTTGGCCGCGTGCAGCCGCAGCTCCTTGGCGCCGTCCACCAGCGAGCGGAAGTGCCCGAACAGGTGGTCCTGCTCGCGGGCGGCCACGTCCAGGTGGCGGATCGCCTTGAGGTGCGCCAGGTGGTAGCCCAGCGAGCCCAGGCCGATCACTCCCACCGCCACCAGGAACACCGGCCACGACAGCCACGCCAGGTAGGCCAGCCCGCCGAGCACGATGATGGCGTTGACCAGGATCACCGGGATGTTGACGAAGAACGACGCCACGCTGGCGCTGTGCTCCGACAGCGCCGAATGCACGCGCGGCCCGCCGATCTCCTCCAGCTGGCGGAACGAGGCGGCGATGGTCTTGTCGGCGATGAAGCGCCGCAGGCGGGCATGCGCCTGGATGCTCAGCCGCTCGAACAGCACGGCGGAGATCGTGTGCGCCAGCGCGGCGGCCACGGCGATGGCGGCAAAGCGCCACGCCAGCGCCGCGCGCGCCGCCTGGTCGGGCGCGGTGAGCGCGGCGTTGATCTGGGTGACGAGCAACACGCTGCACACCCCGGCGACCACGCTGGCCAGCGTGGCGGCGATCAGGGAGGAACGGGCTTGGCGAAGCAGGTAGGCGAGCACGGGCGGGACCTTGGAACGATGGGCGACCCTGATGAAGACGAGCAACGGCCCGCGCCGTTTAGCGCGGCTGACAAAACCCTCCTGGCGGCGTCGCGCGGGGGCGCCGAGCTGAAACTTGCCGTACTACACGTACTGTCTGCGTTTCGCGCTTCTTGCCAGGACCGCTCTTTGCGTGGTGGACAAAACCCTTCCAGCGCCCTAAACACCACGTGCCCCAATCCGTCTGGCAGGACATGGCCGACTCCCTCCCGCGCCCCGCCGGGCACCACGCATGATTCCGCTGCTGCAACCGCTGTTCCGCGGCGACTGGGCCGCCTATGCCGAACCGCTGGTCTGCGCCCCGCCGCCCGCCGATGCGATCCCGCTGGCCCGCTTGCTGGACGACGGCGATCTGCTGGACGACATCCTGGCGCGCCAGGCCCGGCGGCGCGGCGTCGTCGGGCCGGATCGGCGCGCGGTGGCGTCGGCCTGGGCCATGGATTACCTGTGGGCGCTGCTGCCGGGCGCGGCGGCGGCCGCCAGCGTGTTGCAGCACTGTTTTCCGCTGGCGCCGGACGAGGTGTCGCTGCGCTGCGACGCCGACGGCACGCCGCTGACGTTCTATCTGCCGCATGAGGGTCACGCCCTGCCCGGCAGCGAGACGCTGACGCGCTACGGCCCGCTGCTGCACCGGCACCTGGCCCCCCTGTTCGACGCGCTGGCCGCTCGGGCGCGCCTGCCGCGCAAGATCGCCTGGGGCAGCGCCGCGCGCTATCTGGAAGGCATCCTCGACCAGGCGCTGGGGCAGATCGGGCCGCTGCCCCAGCTGCTGGCCGATCGTGCGCTGCTGCTGGCGCAGCCGATGTGGCCCGACGGCGCCCGCAACCCGATGCACGCCCGCCAGCGCAGCGTGCCCTGCCCCAACGGCGGCCCCGCGCCGTTCACCCTGCATCGCCAGTGCTGCCTCTATTACCTGCTGCCCGGCGAGGGCTACTGCGGAGCATGTCCCTTGGCGGGCCTTCAGACTCGTTGACCTGCTGCGATCAACCAGCGCCCGCATGCCCCCGGCAAAGCCGGGGACTCAATCGCGGTGGCGCACGGGTACCGGCCCTTCCTGATCGATCCCACTCCCCCCGCCCTCGCCGCCGCGAGGGGGCCTCGCTACGCTCGTGGCGAGCCCTGGCGGTCCTGGCGAGCGGCATGGTGGGAACCCGGCCGCGCCCCGGTCGGGGTACTCGCCGGGCTTCATTTCAAGGTGCCAGCACCTTGCGGCTAAAGTTGGCATCGCGCCGGATCGCCGCTTCGGTGAACGGGAAGCGCAGCCAGTCCTTGGCGGCGTAGCGTCGCACCGGGGCGCTGCCGGCGCCGCCGCGCACGGCGTCTTCGTCCTGGCCGTGCGCCAGCAGGGTGTGGGCCTCGACGCCGTCGCGGGCGAAACGCACCACTTGCAGATAGCTGTTGGCCACCGCGTCGGGGCCGACGTGGCCGTCGTCCGCCAGGCCGCAGGTCACGGTGAAGTAGCCGGTGACGTGGCAGCCGCCGTACAGCGGCAGCCTGTCGCCGCCGCTGGCGACGAAGCGACGCGCGCCCAGCGCTTCGTCGGGCGCGATGCCCTGCGCCGCCAGCGCCTCGACCGCGCCGGCCAACGCCTGTTGCAGCGCGTCCTCGCTCAGCTTGAGGCCGCTGGGCGTGGTCAGCGGGGTGTCGCTGGCGAACGGCACGCGATAGCGCTCGGCCTCGGGGGTCTGCTCCACCCGCTCCCAGAACGCCTCCCACAGCAGCGCGCCGCGGGCGTCGGCGCTGCCGGCGTTGTCCCAGGCGCGCAGCACGCGGCAGGCCGGGGCGACCTCGACCTGGTGCGGCGCGGGCGGCGTGATCGTGTCGCCCTGCGCCGCCACCCGCACCGGTTCGGCGCGCAGCGTCACCACCGGCTGGGTGCAGGCGCCGCGCAGCGCGTCGTCCTTGAACAGCGTCGCCGAATACGCCTGCGCATCCAGCGCCTGCCGTTCCAGCCGGCGCAGCAGCGCCGGGGTGGCGCTTTCCGGCCTGGCGACGAAGGATCGGGCGATGGCGTGGCCGAGCCGGGTGCGCAGCGACAGCGGCTGGCGCTCGCCGCCGAGCACGGCGGGAAAGCCCTCCAGCGGCTGGGCGGCGTTGGCCAGCCAGTAGCTGTCGTTCATGTTGGCCACGTAGTCGGTGCGCAGCAGGCCGGGCAGGCGGGCGGTGGGCATGGCGCCGGCTTGCGCGGCGCCCGCTTCGTCCAGCCAGTTGCAGTCGGCGCGGCTGCCGTCCAGCACCGGGGTCAGCGGGTCCACGGTGGCGAATGCCTGGCCCAGCGCGGTGCCGCAGCGCGCGCGCAGCGCGTCCGGCACGTTGGGCGCGTTGCCGACGTCGCCGTACCACACCCGGGCATCGTTGCGGCCGATGGCCACCGTGTTCACCCAGGGCACGGCGCCTTCGCGGCGCTGGATGGCGATGAAGTCGTCCAGCGAGCGCGCCTGGTTCCAGTAGAAGAAGTTGCGGAAGATGCGGAAGTTGTCGGCGTTCACGTCGCGGATCGCCAGCGTCTTGTGCGCGCTCCAGCCGAAGGCCGGGTGGTGGCCGCCCAGGTCGATCACCGGGCCGTAGCGGGTGCGATGCAGCACCCGCGTTTCGCTGCCGGCGCTGCCGTCGGCCCGATGCACCGGCACGCTGACCGGCACGGCGCGCATCGGCTCGACGCGGTCGCCCACCCGGTAGCGCTCGGGCGTGTCGGCCAGGGTCAGGTCGAACAGGCCGAAGCGGCGCGCCGCCGACACGGTGTGGCTCCAGGCGACGTGCTCGTTGAAGCCGATCATCACCACCGGGATGCCGAGGAACGCCACGCCGGCGACGTTGAGCTTGCCGGGGATGCTGAGGTGCATCTGGTAGAAGCGGTCCGGCCCGCCCCAGTACCAGTGCGGGTTGCCGAACAGCACCGCGCCGTGGCCGGCGGTGGCCTGGCCGCCCAGCGCCAGCGCGTTGCTGCCCAGCCCCGGTTCGTCGCCCACGCGCATCGACAGCTTGTGACGCAGCGCGTCGCCGCCGTCGGCCTGCGCCGGCGCGGCGGCCGGGCGGGCGTTGACGATCTCGGGGATGAAGCGCGCCAGGCCGGCCGCCAGTTGCGCCGAATACATGCGGCGGTAAATGTCGGCGGCGCTGATCTCGCGCACCCACGGCTGGTCCAGACAGGCGCGCGGGCCGTTGCCGGCGCGACGCGCGTCGGCCAGGTAACGGTTGTAGCCGGCGGCGTAGCCTTCGATCAGCTGGTTCAGTTCCGCCGGCTGGGTGCTGCGGTACGCCTGGAGCACGGCGTCGTCGGCGAAGCCGCGCCAGAAGAAATCCAGTTCCAGGTTGGTCGGGCGGCCGAAGGTGGACAGGCGCTCGGGGCGGCCGTCGGCGCCGAAGAACCAGCTGCGGCGGCCTTCGTAGGTGACGAAGGCTTCGGCCAGGGTGCACAGCGCGTCCTCGGCCTGCACATAGCCGACGCCGCGCCCCAGCGCGTGCCAGTTGGCGGCGCGCAGGTGGGGAATGCCGTCGGTGGTGCGGCGGATCTCCACCGCCTGGGCGGTGACGGCGGGCGCGGCGTGCAGCGCGCCGGCCATGGTCAGCGCGGCCAGCGCGACGCTGGCGAAGGGATGTCGGGTCATGGCAGCAACTCGGCGGGTTCGAGCGGGTTCGGGGTGTCGGATGCGCGGGTCAGGCCGGCGCCGACCAGGTGCGCCAGGCCCTGCGCCAGCGCGGGGAACAGGCTGCGGTTGAAGTTGTTCCAGCGCAGTTCGAGGATGGTGTCGGCCGGGTCGATATGGGTGTCGAGCACGTCGACGATCACTTCGCCGGAGTCGATGCCGTTGTCCACGTAATGGAACGACGCGCCGGTCATCGGGATGCGCGGCGCGGGCACGGTGCGCAGCGTGGCCCAGTCGTCCACCCGCAGGCCGCGCGCGCCGTACAGTGCGTCCAGCGTGGCGTAGGCGCCGCGACGCTGGAACGGCGAATCGGGCCGGGTGATGCCGGGATGGATGTTGACGATGCGGCGGGCGAAGTCGGCGCCCGGCCGCACCAGTTCGTCGAGGATGATCAGCAGGCCGTCCAGCACCACCAGCTCGGCGCCCAGCGCCACCAGCCGGTCGTGCAGCCGGCGCTCGAAATCGTGCTTGCCCGGCCCGCGCTCGGGCGCGCCCGGCGGGTGGCGGCGATAGCTGGACGGCACGGCGTGGCGCAGCGTTTCCAGCGGTCGCCCCTGCACCGTCAGCCCGGCCGGGTAGAACCACGGCGCGCCGGGACGGGGGCTGAAGCCGTAATCGCCCAGACGCTCGCGGTCGCGCGGCAGGTGTTCGTCGTCGTCGTGGATCACGCCGGCCAGGGTGTACACGTCGCCAAGCCAGGTGTCGTTCAGCAGATGGGCCAGGTGTTCCAGCGGCGACTGCATGTAGCGCTGTTCGCCCTTGTACGCGATGTGCCGTCCGGCCTGGTCGGCGGCGGCGTTGCGCAAGGACCAGATGTAGACGAGTTTTGTCTTCGACATATCCAAGCAAATCCAGGTGGGCGGGGATGGCCGCCACCGTCCGCGCACGGCGGCCGGGGCGGCGCTCATCCCCTCCCAGACGGATTGGTCGCCGGATTGTTTACCCACGCCTGTCCCACCGTCCCCGAAGGCGGGCCGTTGCCACGGCCGCGCCCAGGAGCGGCCAACAAAACCCGGCGCAGCGGTCCCGGCAAGAAGCTCGAAACGCAGACAGTACGTGTAGGACGGCAAGTAAGGCTCAGCGCCCCCGCGCGACGCCGCCAGGAGGGTTTTGCTGGCCGCGCCTAAACAAAACATCGGGCGCGCCGTCTTGCCTGGACATGAACGACACGCGCCGCTCCGGCGCTGCCGGCCCCCGTCCGTTGGCCCTCTTCGCCCCGGCCGGCCGGCGCTTCGTCCACTGCGACAAGGAACCCGCATGCACCCCGCCGACGCCCCCCCGATCGATGACCCGCTGGACTGGCACGACCTGGATACCTTCACCGCCTATCCGCACGGCACGCCGGTCAGGGTGCTGCGCGACGGCGCGTCGCTGCGGCTGAGCGACGCCGCCGGCGACGAGCTGGGGCGCTGCGCGCTGGCCGAGGACGGCGCCGGGCTGGTGCTGCGCTGGCAAGGCCCGCCACGCGACGACGCCGCGCTGGCGCCGCTGCTGCTGGCGGCGCTGGAGGCGGCGTTCAGCTTCCACCCGCGCCATGCCGCGTGCCGCGTGGCCGGCCTGACCGCGCCGGCGGCGCTGCGCGACAGCGGTGTGCTGCTCGACGACGCGCCGGGCACCTGGCTGGCGCAGCGCGAGCTGCTGTGGCAACAGCCGGCGCTGTGGCTGCCGCAGGCCCGGCCGGCGATGGCGCAGCAATACGTGCTCAGCCACGGCCAGCGCCATCCGCGCCGCCGTCCCAAGCCAGCCGGGGCGCTGTACCAGCGCTTCATCCCGTGGCTGGGGCGCACCTTTTCCTTCCGCGCGCTCGATCCCGACGCCGACCTGGCGATGTTCAACCGCTGGATGAACGACCCGGCGGTGGCGCAGATCTGGCAGGAGCAAGGCGACCTGGCCCAGCACCGCCGCTATCTGGCGGAGCTGGCGGCCAATCCGCACATCTATCCGATGATCGCCAGCCTGGACGGCGAGCCGTTCGCCTACTTCGAGGCGTACTGGGCCAAGGAGAACCGCATCGCGCCGTTCTGCGACGCCGCCGACTACGACCGCGGCTGGCACGTGCTGGTGGGCGAGCCGGCGTATCGCGGCAAGGCCGTGGCGGTGGCGTGGCTGACCTCGATCTCGCATTACCTGTTCCTGGACGACGCGCGCACCCAGCGCATCGTCGGCGAGCCGCGCAACGACCATGCCCAGCAGATCCGCAACCTGGACCGCTCGGGCTACGCCAAGGTCAAGGAATTCGATTTCCCGCACAAGCGCGCGCTGCTGGTGACGCTGCTGCGCGAACGCTATTTCACCGATGCGCTGTGGTGGCCCCGCCGCGACGCCCCCCTTCCTTCCGCAAGGAGCATGTGATGTTCGTCCACGACCTGATCGGTATCGGCTTCGGCCCGTCCAACCTCGCGCTGGCCATCGCGCTGGAGGAGCGGCGCCAGGCCGGGCAGCCGCTCAACGCGTTGTTCCTGGAAAAGCAGCCCGCCTTCGCCTGGCACCAGGACATGCTGCTGGAACACGCGCACATGCAGATCTCCTTCCTCAAGGACCTGGTCACGCTGCGCAACCCCACCAGCCGCTTCACCTTCGTCAACTACCTGCACCAGAAGTCGCGCCTGCCGGATTTCATCAACCTGAAGACCTTCTTCCCCAGCCGCCACGAGTTCAACGACTACCTGTCGTGGGCCGCGGCGCAGTTCGACGAGCAATGCGCGTATGGCGAGGAAGTGATCGAGGTGCTGCCGGAGACGCGCGGCGGCGAGGTGGCGCTGCTGCGGGTGCGCTCGCGCGAGCGCCACGGCGAGGTGCGCGAACGGCTGACGCGCAACCTGGTGCTGGGGCTGGGCGGCACCGCGCGCATTCCCGACACCTTCCTGCCGCTGCGCGGCGACAGCCGGGTGCTGCATTCCAGCGGCTACCTGCGCGACATCGCCGCCAACGCCGAGGCCCGCCGCATCGCGGTGATCGGCGCCGGCCAGAGCGCCGCCGAGATCTTCATGGACCTGCACGGCCGCAATCCGCACACCCAGGTGGACCTGATCATGCGCGCGCGGGCGATCAAGCCGGCCGACGACAGCCCGTTCTCCAACCAGATCTTCGACGCCGATTTCGTCGACCACGTATACGGCCGCGCCCAGCACGAGCGCGACGAGCTGCTGCGCGAGTTCTGGCACACCAACTACGCGTGCCCCGATCTGGACCTGATCGAGCAGATCTTCCAGGTGTTCTACCGCCAGCGCGTCAGCGGCCGCCCGCGCCACCGCTTCCTGCGCCGCCACCAGGTGGCCGACGCGCAGGCCCGCGCCGACGGCGTGCACCTGGCGCTGCTCGACCTGAACGGCGGGCTGGAGCACAGCGTGCGCTACGACGCGGTGGTGCTGGCCACCGGCTACGAGCGCACCCGGCACCGCGACCTGCTCGGCGCGCTGGCGCCGCACCTGTGCGATTTCGACATCAAGCGCGACTACCGGCTGAAGACCCGCGACGGCTTCAGGCCCAAGGTGTTCCTGCAAGGCGCGTGCGAATCCAGCCACGGCCTGAGCGACACCCTGCTGTCGCTGACCTCGGTGCGCAGCGGCGAAATCTGCGATGCGCTTTTGGGGCCGGCGTCAATGCAAAGTCAGACTTTCAACGAGCGGCCGTACAACATGCTGGCGTAGTGCGCATTTTTCCTTCAAAATGAGAACAATTCCCATTAACAAGATAAGCCTGATAAAGCCCGACGAAGCGGTCCCCGGCAAGAAGCGCGAACGCAGGCCGTACGCGTAACGCGACCAGTGGGGCCCGATACCCCCGCGCGACACCGCCAGAAGGGTTTTGTCAGCCGCACCGATTCTGATTCCCGCTTGCCAGCCGGTGGCCCTCCACGCCCCGGAGCGTGCGCCACGGCGCACCCCGGGGCGTCGTGTTGCCGGCCGCGCCAGCACCGACCGATCTTTCCCAGCCCGCGTTGACCCGACCATGACCCATCCTGCTCGCCCCTTCCGACTGCTCCGCCTGAAGCCGCTCGCCCGCGCGGTACGCCTGGCCCCGCTGGTACTCGCCCCGACGCTGGCCACCGCCGCGCCGGATACCGCCGAGGTCACCCTGCCCACCGTCACCGTGACCGCGCCGGCCGAATCGCCCACCGGCCCGGTGCAGGGCTACGTGGCCAGGCGCAGCGCCACCGCCACCAAGACCGACACTCCGCTGATCGAAACCCCGCAATCGATCTCGGTGGTGGGCCGCGACGAGATCGAGGACCGCGGCGCGACCACGCTGCTGGAAGCCATCCGCTACACCCCCGGCGTCACCGTCAGCAACTGGGGCTACGACATCCGTGGCTACGACTGGCTGCTGATCCGCGGCTTCAACGCGCAATCCACCAGCAGCTTCCGCGACGGCCTGCGCCAATCCGGCCTGGGTTACGTGGAACCGATCACCGAGGTGTACGGCCTGGAACGCGTCGAAGTGCTGCGCGGCCCGGCGTCGGTGATGTTCGGCCGCGGCGACGCCGGCGGCGTGGTCAACCGCGTCAGCAAGACCCCCAGCCTGGACGCCCCGCGCGAGGTGGAGGTACAGCTGGGCAGCTTCGAGCGCAGGCAGATCGCCGCGGACTTCGGCGGCGCGCTGACCGCCGACAACAGCGTGCTCTACCGCATCGTCGCCCTGGGCCTGGACAGCAACAGCCAGGAGGAATACCCGAACGGCGACGACACCTATCAGAAGCGCCTGTACCTGGCGCCGTCGCTGCGCTGGGATGTCTCGCCCGACACCTCGATCACGCTGCTGGCCGAAGTGCTGCGCAACGATGCGTCGGACGACATCAACTACATCACCGGCCCGGACGGCGGCCTCACCCACGTCAAGGAAGGCGATCCGGACTACAGCCAAATCAAGATCAACTCGGCCACCTTCGGCTACCAGTTCGAGCACGACTTCAACGAGGCGTGGCAGTTCCGCCAGAACCTGCGCTACGCCAACCGCGACGCCGACAAGCACCACATCAAGTCCAGCCTGGACAGCGACGGCCGCACCCTGCTGCGCACCGCCTGGCACGAGGACGAAGACCTCGACCAGTGGACCATCGACACCAACGTGCAGGGCCACGTGCAGACCGGCCCGGTGATCCACACCCTGCTGTTCGGCTTCGACTGGGATCACATGTCCGGCGACGCCGTGTCCAGCTACAGCAACAACACGCCCAGCCTGGACATTCTCGACCCGATCTACCGCCAATCCATCCCCGAGCCCGACCAGGTGGCCGCCGACGGCACCCGCACCATCCGCCAGCTGGGCTTCTACGCCCAGGATCAGATCCGCTTCAACGAGCAGTGGCTGCTGACCGCCGGCGGGCGCTGGGACAAGGTGAAGCTCGACTACGACGACCACCTGGGCAACAACTCCGCCAGCCAGTCCGATTCGGCCTTCACCGGCCGCCTGGGCCTGACCTATCTGGCGCCCAACGGCGTCGCGCCCTACATCAGCTACGCCCAGTCGTTCCTGCCCAACTTCATCGACGAATACGGCACGCTGTTCGATCCGTCGCGCGCCGAGCAGATCGAGGCCGGGGTCAAGATCCAACCCAACGGCGCCAACTGGATGGTCACCGGCGCGGTGTACTCGCTGACCAAGCGCGACGTGGTCACCTACGACGACGCCGACAGCTGGACCGCCAAGCAGACCGGCAAGATCCGCTCGCGCGGCGTCGAGCTGGAAGGCAAGGCGCAGCTCACGCCGCGGCTCAAGGGCATCGTCTCGTACACCTTCACCGACGCCGAAGTGCTGGAAAGCAGCTACTCCTACGAAGTGGGCAAGACCCCCATGCAGGTGCCGCGCCAGCAGGCCGCGCTGTGGCTGGACTACACCGTGCCCACCGGGATCGGCGCCGTCGGCCTGGGCGGCGGCCTGCGCTACGTCGGCGAACGCTGGGACGACGCCGAGAACACTTCGCGCGAAGGCGGCTACACCCTGGCCGACCTGGCGGTGCGCTGGCAGCGCGGCCCGTGGAGCGTGGCCTTCAACGTGAACAACCTGTTCGACAAGGAATACTTCGCCAGCCGCACCTACGGCAACTACCAGCTGGGCGAGGAACGCAGCTACACCGTCACCGGCAAGTACCGCTTCTGACACCGGCGCGGACGGCATGAAAAAGGGAGGCGGATGCCTCCCTTTTTCGTGTTCCCCGCCACCGCGACAGCGCCAACGACATCGAGCCCGCCAGCGTGCGGCGCGGCCGCCCGGATCAGCGGCTGAGGGCCTCCATGGTGCGCTCATAGTCCACCTTCGCCTCCTGCATCCGCGACTGCGATACCTTCATGTAGTCGGCGTATTCGACATCGGATATCTGCCGATCCATATAGCGCTGCCTGACCCGCGCCATGCCCTGCTCCTGCTGCTGGCGCATGTGCTCGTAGCGGCGGGTCTCGTTTTCGCGCATCCGCGCGCGCGCCTGCCTGCCGTTCTCCTCGATCTCGGCGATCTGGTCCTGCTGGCTTTCCTCGGCGGTCACGTTCCTGATCGCGCCCTCGCCGTAGAACACCGCCCGCCGCCGCAGGTAGCCGAACATGAACCAGGGCTCGTGCCCGCTTTCCACCGCCAGGCCCTTGTCGAGGTTCTGGCCTTTCGGGATCAGCACCGGCGTGCTGCCGTTCCTCAGGCCCTCGATGGCGGCCTGCTCGCGCCGGATCGCCGCATCCCAGTCGGGCCTGGGGATGCCCGGCAGCGGCGCCGGCACCGGCTTGATGCCCGGCACCGGCGGCGCACTGGCGGCCGCCTTCTGCCGCCGGTATTGCTCCAGGTCGCGCTGGTGCGCGGCGATGCGCCGGTCGCGCTCCCTGCGCTGTCCGTCGCCGGGCGGAAACCAGTCCGCGTCGTCCACGCTGAACGGCTTGAACCAGGAGCGCGAATCGTGCATCAGGTGGGTGAACAGGTGATCGGCGGCGGCCGGTGCTCTTTGCGTGGCGCCGGCTTCCCATTGCTGCTTGATGCCCTGCGCCCATTCCGTGCGCTTCTGGTTGGTGAGTGCGGCTTCACCGCCCTGCCGGAGCATCCCGCCGGCGCTGACCAGCGATGCGTAGTCCGCCCAGGTCTTCTTCGAATTGAGAAATTCGACTTCCTTTCTCAATTGCGCATCGGTCATCCGGAAATCCTCGACATCCTGATCGCGCGACACCGTGGCCGTGCCGGTCAGGTTGGGCAGTTGATGGATCCTGCCCAGCATCGCATAACGCCACCTCAGGTAGACCCCCTGATGGTGATGCATGAGCTGGGCCAGCGAGGCACGGGGCTGGCGCTCGACCGGATACAGCGTATTGCGGTCCACCTTGCTCGGCGGCGTGGTCGGCGGAAACTGCCGGGCATCGAGCGGCGTGGCGTCGATGTAGGCGTTGACGGCGGCGATGGTCGAAGGGGCGACCTTGAAGTTGTTCCGCCGCGCGGCGGTGTTGAATTCGTCGGGCAGCAGCAGCGGCACCCCGGCGATCAGCGCCTCGCGGTACATCTGCGCCAGCGTGAGCTGCGACAGCTTCTCGTGGTCGCCCCCCACCGCCCGCCCCTGGTCCTTCGGCGGATAGCCGCCGCCCACGTCCGAGTGCACGCCGGGGTAGACCACCTCCTTGCGCAGGCTGCCGCCGCCGATCGAATCCAGCGGGAACGATCCGCGTACCTCGTGCGCGGCCACCAGATGCACGCAACGGATGCCGTCGGGAATCGCCATGTTCCGGATGGTGGCCCAGCTGTAGTGGCCGTCCATGCCCAGCGCCGGCCCCCAGTTGGCCACACCGACCGACGCCACGGTATCGAACACCCCGACGAAATCCACCTTCAGCGGCATGCCGGCGATGCCGCCGCCGTAGGCTTCGAGCAGCCAGTTCAGGAACACCCGTGCCTTGGCCGCGCCGCGCGAGAAGCCGAAGATCGACACCCGGATGCGGCGGATCTTCGGCGTGCGGCGGTTGAGCGGCTGTTTCCGGTTGATCGCCTGGAGCAGTTCGGCGGCGCGCTGCCTCAGTACCTGCCTGCGGGCCTCTTGACTATTGTTGGAATCGGCGATGTCCCGAACCAGCCTGGCGTCGTTTTCCCAGCGCTTGGGGTCGGGCGTGCCGAGGATGCTGTGCAGATGATTGATCACCTGCAACAAGGCCCAGCAGATCCGCGCCTCGCCATGCTTGGAGGCGGCAAGGCCCCATTTGCGATCCGACACGTCGCGCTGCTGGCCGTTTTCGGCCACGACACCGTTGATGCCTGTATCGCCCAGCTCCCTGAACGGCGTGCCGACGCCGGGGATGTAGGTCTTGCGATAATTTTTCCTATCACTGGCCGGTTCCCGCGGCCATGCAGGATTTTCGTCGGGCTGGGGCGCGCCCCTGACAATGCCGAGCTGCCGCACCGTCGGCTCGCCGGCATAGACCTCATACAGCCGCGCCACGTTGGAATGGCTGCTGCCACCGGTATCGCGATACTTGTTGTTGTTGGTGCCGTCGAAAAAGAAGCCTAGGTAGATGTCTTCTTCGCAGGTGTGGCAAGGGGGCTCATCAAGGTTTGCTTCAAGGATCAATCTCTCATTTGTTTCCAACAAAAGAGGATTAGACTTGCACTTTTCGGAAAATCGCGCACTCATTCCTCTTCCTTAAAGTTCAATTCACACATTTTTTTTTCTTTTATTGCCCATTTTTCTTTGCACATTTTTACAAATTCCTGGCAGGCCAGCCTATTACCTTCGGGGTTAGAGGACTCTGCAAGCCGTTCCTCAGTGCATGACTCTCTAAATCGTTGAGCACGAGCCTCATATGAATCCCTTGGATACTTCGGAAAGCTCTTCATACATTCCTTTTCCCCATGCCTCGCCACGCAAGCCTCCAACGGCCCCAGCTTCTCCCGCCCCAGCCAACCCGGCGTTCCCGGCTCGTGCGCCGACACCAGGATTTCCACCTGCTTGCCCGGATAAAACAACACGTAGAGATCGCCCGGCACCGTGTATTCCGGCACCGCCAGTTCCGTTTGCAGGTTCTCGGTCTTCCATTCGTCGCTCTTGCGGGTGGACAGGTCCAATGCCACCCATTCCACCTTCAACTTGAGCCCCGGATGCCACTGCCTGGGCAGGCTGATGCAGCAGTTCTGCCCGCTGTCCTCGAAGGGCCCGACGCTGCCGCTGCCGATCGCCTCGCCTTTTGCATCGCCCGCCCAGCGCAAGGTGTAGTCGATGCCGAATTCGTGGTCGTAATTGATGCC
>NZ_KB895346.1:43091-128033 GCF_000374805.1 Chitiniphilus shinanonensis DSM 23277 | reverse complement strand
ATTGCCGCCGCCGGCGCCGTCTTCACGCTTCTGCTGGGTGTAGGTCCACTTGATCTTGCCGTAGCTCAGGCTCACCGACTCGGACGGGAAGCCGTCGTCGTTGGCCGCGCCTTGCGGCTGCACCTTGGAGATCAGCACCTGTTCCAGCTTCACTTCCAGGTACTTCACCTTGTCGCCGCCGGCGCGGCACAGTTCCAGGGTGACTTCCTTGATGTGCTTGCCGGTGCAGCACGCTTCGTACAGCTTCGGGCTGGCCTTGTCGATCAGGTGCACGATGTCGAAGGTGCTGTGGTTGACGCGCTCGGCGGTGGCGCCGCCGACCGAGCTGGCGGTGGCCGACGCGGGCTGTTCCAGCTTGTGGGCGAAGGATTTGATCTCGATCCAGTCCTTGTGCTTGTCGTCGGTGCTTTCGCCGGGGATGCCGTCGATCTTGATGAAGGCGTCGAATGCCATGGTCGTTCTCCAAAAGAGTGGGTTTGCTGCGGTTGCATTGCTCGGACGCCTGCGCCGCCGGCGAAAACCCTGCCGGCGGCGTGCGCGGACGCCGTCTTTGTTGCCGTACTACAGAGGTTGCCGCCCACGGGGAACCCCGTGGGCTGTGCGCGCTTGCCAGCGCTTCCTTAGCGGGCCGACTTGGGCAGTTCGGCCACCAGGCGCAGCGAGATGGTGAGTTCGTCGAGCTGGAAGTGCGGACGCAGGAACGCGGCGGCGCGGTAGACGCCGGGCTTGCCCGGCACTTCCACCACGTCCACGCGCGCTTCGCGCAGCGGGTACTTCGACTTGGCCTCCTGCGACGCGGAGTCGTCCAGCAACACGTACTGGGCCAGCCAGGTGTTGAGGAAGTCCTGCACGTTCTGGCGCGAGGCGAAGCTGCCGATCTTGTCGCGCATGATCGACTTCATGTAATGCGCGATACGCGACACGGCGAAGATGTACGGCAGCTGCGTGGACAGCCGCGCGTTGGCGTTGGCCGCGTCGGTGTTGTAGGTCTTGGCCTTCTGGCTCGACTGGCCGCTGAAGAACGCCGCGTAGTCGGTGTTCTTGCAGTGCACCAGCGAGATGAAGCCCAGATCCGACAACAGCTTCTCGGTGCGGTCGGTGATCGCCACTTCGGTCGGGCACTTCAGCGCCACTTCGCCGTCGTCGGTCTTGAAGGTGTGGGTGGGCAGCCCTTCGACCAGGCCGCCGCCTTCCACGCCGCGGATCGCCGCCAGCCAGCCGAATTGGGCGAAGGCATCGGTCAGGCGCGCGCCGTAGGCGTAGGCGGCATTGGTCCACAGGTACTTGTGGTGATCGGTGCCGTCCACGTCTTCTTCGAAGTTGAATTCCTCGACCGGCAGCGTCTCGGCGCCATAAGGCAGGCGACCCAGCACGTGCGGCAGCACCAGGCCGACGTAGCGCGAATCCTCGGATTCGCGGAACGACTTCCACTTGGCGTATTCGACGGTATCGAAGATCTTGGCGAGGTCGCGCGGCTTGCCGACGTCGGCGAAGCTTTCCAGGCCGAACAGGCCCGGGCCGGCCGAGGTGATCAGCGGCGCATGCGCCGAGGCGGCGACGTGCGACAGCTCTTCGAGCAGGTAGAAATCCTCGGGGTGGCGGGTGAACTCGTAGTCGCCGATCAGGCCGGCATACGGTGCGCCGCCGAAGGTGCCGTATTCCTCTTCGTAGATCTTCTTGAACAGGGCGCTCTGGTCGAATTCGGGCGAGGTCTTGAAATCCTTGACCAGGTCCTTCTTCGACACGTTCAGCACCTTGATCTTGAGCTGGGTGCTGGTTTCCGATTCGTTGATCAGGTACTTCAGGCCGCGCCACGACGCTTCCAGCTTCTGGAAGTCGCCCTGGTGCATGATCTCGTTCAGTTGCAGCGAGATCAGTCCATCCAGCTCGGCGATGCGGGCGTCGATGCTGGCGGACAGATCCTTGGACAGCGTCACCGTGCCGGCCAGCACCTGGTCGACCAGTTCGCTGATCAGGTCACGGGTGTGGCTCTTCTCGGTTTCGTTGGTGGCGATGCGGCTCTGGTCGATGATCGCATCGAGCAGGCCGGGCGTGGCCGCGGCGGCGGCCGCCGGGGCGGCTTGCGCCAGTTGTTCGGTGCTCATGGCTTACTCCTCGCCCTTGGGGGCCTGGCCCTGGCTGATCTCGCGCAGCTTCTCGGTATCGCGCACCACTTCGTCCAGCAGTTCTTCGAGCTTGTCGTTGCCGACCATCTTGTTGCGCAGGTCGGACAGGCGCTGGCGCGCGTCCAGCAACTGGCGCAGCGGCTCCACCTGCTTGACCACGTTCTGCGGCTCGAAATCGGCCAGCTCGTTGAATTCCAGCTCGACCGACATCTGGCCACCGTCGTCCTTGAGCTTGTTGTCGACGCGCAGCGCCAGGCGCGGCGCCATGCCCTTCAGCACTTCGTCGAAGTTGTCGCGGTCGATCTGGACGAACTTGCGTTCCTTCAGCTTGGGCAGCGGCTGCTTGCTATGGCCGGAGTAGTCGCCGAGCACGCCCATGACGAAGGGCAGCTCCTTGGTCTCGATCGCATCGCCGACCTCGACATCGTATGTAATCTGCACACGCGGCGGACGCACGCGCGACAGTTTTTTCTGTGTGCTTTCTTTTGCCATGGCAAGCCTCGATCAAGTCGAACAGGGGTGAAAAGTACCTTTTTTTGCACAATCAAGCAATACTGGAAGTAAGCTTTTCTAAAATATTTCGTAAGGAATTAAGGTTCAAGGCCGGGTCGGCCAACTGCCTGCCGAGGATGTACGACGCCTCGGCATACGACTGGTGATGCGTCCACGGCGCATCGTCGTCCAGCACGTTCACGACCGTCAGCGGCTCGGGCTGCAAGCCCCACAGCACGCCGAGGAAACGTTCGGTGAAACACTCGGGCGCGAGCGCAAGGTAACGGCGACCGTCGCGCACCAGGGTCAGGCAATGGGGGAAGCGGATCGCCGGCAAGCGAGTGGCGGCGCGGTATAGCGCCAGCCAGGTGGCCATGCCGAGGATGTCCTCGCCCGGGCGCTGCGGCAGCGGCAGCAGGATCACCTGGCGTGGTGCGCTGCCCAGGTAGCGCCGCAGCAATTCGCCGTAGAACACGAAGGCGAGCAGGTGCGCCTCCAGCCCGCCGCGGCTGGAATCGGTCAGGTCGTTCTCCAGATGGGCGGCCGGCGTCTGCTGTAAATAACGCTCCAGCACGTTGCCCGCCAGCTCGACATCGGCGCTGGCGCGATTACTCTGCGCCAGCTGGGCGTCGAGGAACTGCCGACAAGCGAGCATCTCGACCGAGTTGTCGATGGCGGTGCTCAACTGGTCGCGTAAGCCGACGAAGAACAGCTCGTTGGCGATGGCCAGCTCCGGCAGGTGCGGCGACACCGACGCCGCCGGCAGGATGGCGCCCGCCACCAGCGGATACAGCCGGCCCGCCTCGTCGCGGCTGGGCTGGATCACGCCGAAGAACGCCCAGCGGCCGTCGCCGGAGGTGAAATGGAAATCGCTGGCGCCGGCGGCGAGGTAGGTGGCCTCGTTCCACTCCGGCTGCTGTTGCGCCCAGGTCAGGCTCTTGGCCAACAGCTGGTCGAACTCCTGCGCCACCGGGTGCGTGGCGTTGATCCGCACGAAATCGGCGCGGCGCGGCAGCTTGCCGAACACCGCGTACTGGGGCGCCACGTCGCTCGCACGAATGAAACTGATCGGCATCGTCGCTCCTTGATTTGCCTTGTCTTACTGGGTGATGCGCTCGGGCAGGCCGAGGCGGCGCAGGCCGGACAGTTGCAGCGGATTCACGCCGCTGACCATGCGGAAGTTCATCTTCACCGCGTCGCTGTCGCCGTTGCCGCTCTTGATGCGCCATTCGAGCTGGCCGGCGTTGGTATCGGCATCGGCCACCCGCGCCTGGCTGATCAGGCGCATGAAGCCCATGCGGCCGGGCTGGTTGGCCACCACCGAGCTGGCGCCGTTGAACGCCACCACCTGGATGCGCGCGCCCTGGGCGCCGCCGTTGCCGGGCCAGGTGAACGATTGCCACGGCTGCGGGCCGTTGCGGTAGCGCAGCGTCTGACCGTCGATCTCCAGCGTGATTTCCGACAGGCCCGGCGTGGGCACCGGTTGCAGCTCGAAGCGCGAGTTGTCGCCCTCCTGCATCAGGTTGCCGCCCAGCGACGACAGCCGCCCGGCGCCGGCGAGGAACGCCGGGTTGAAGCGCACGCCCTGGTTGCCCCAGCTGCGCGGCACCAGCTGGCCGCCGCGCTTGAGCACCAGACCGTCGAGGTATTTGTCGACGAATTTGTCGAGCGTGCCCTCGTTGGGCTTCACGAAACGGGCGATCTCGGACATCGGCGCCTCGTTCTGCGAATCGCTGAACGGGTACTTGGCCGCCAGGGTGCGCCACTGGCCGTAGACCTCGCGCTGCCACGCCTGGTTGAGATCGGTCTCCACCGGCGTCAGCAAGGTGGCGTACGACTGCAGCAGCGGCCGCACCAGGATCGGGCGCAGTATTTCCTTCGAGGTGGCGTCGGCCGAGCCGAGCATGGTGTTGTCGACATATTGCAGCGTGTCGGCGAACTCGGAGCCGCTGCCGCCCAGCGTGGCCTGCATCAGCTGGCGCGACGCGGTGGCCTGGTCGTCGTTGGCGGCCAGTTGCTGCAACTTGCCCTTGAGCTTGCCCAACTGCTCCAGGTAGCCGGTCATCAAGGCCGATTCCTGGTTGTTCTTGCCGGCGACCACCGCCAGGGTGGCGAACTGCATGCCCAGCGGGCCGAACTGGCCCTGCGCGGCCTGCGGCGCCTCGCTGTCGCCCTTGAGGAATTCGGTGGTCTTGTCGATCACCGACTTCTTGGCGCTCTCCAGCTTGTTGTGCAGCTCGGACGGGTTGTCCCACGCGGTTTCGTAGGCGGCGCGCACCAGCAGCAGCTTGATCGGCGACGATTGCTTGTCCGCCAGCCGGCCGGTGGCCTCGGCGGCCTGCGCCAGGCTGCCCTGCTCGGCGACGGCGACGCCCTGCAGGAATTTCTTCCAGGCATCGGCGTAATCGCTGCGGTACAGCGCTTCGAGTTCGGCGCGGTTCTTGTCGACGTCGGCATCCTTGCCCAGGTTGTCCTGGATCGACGACGCCAGCACCCAGTCGTCACTCTTGATCTCGCCGCGGCTGGCCTCGTCGATGGCCTGGCTCATGTACTTCTCCCAGGCTTCACGGGTGAACGCGCCCGGCACCATGGCGCTGCCGGCGACGATGTTGGCGTCCTTGCCGCCGAGGATGCGCGACACCGACAACGGCGCGAAGCGGGTGTTGGCGCGCGCCTTCAGTTCGTTGTACACGCGCTCCTTGGCCGAAAGTCGGGTCAGCGAGCCGCGCAGCGTGTCGCGGGCATCGGCGACCACGCGGTCCTGGTTCTTGATCAGCGGCAGGTCCGGCGCGGTCAGTTGCGACACGTAGAACGCCACCACGCGCTCGGCCAGGGCGTTCACCTCGTCGATGCTGCGCTCGCCGCGCCGCTCTTCCAGATACGGCCGCCAGTAGCGCGGCAACTGGTCGGACAGGTGCGCCTGTTCCATGCGCTGTTGCTGCGCCAGCATCAGGTAGGTCTTGAGTGCGTTGTAGCCGGCATCCAGCGTCTGGGGCGCCGGCTTGGCGGCCGCCTGCTGCTGCAACTTGGCCGCCGCGGCGGCGGCCAGCTGGCGCGCCTGCTGCGAACGGCTGTCGACGCGGACGAAGCCGCCGTCCATGCCGCGGTAGTCGGCGTGAAGCACCTGGCCGCGCACGCCGTCGAACGAGGCGCGCATGAAGCCGCCCTCGCCCTGCGTCAGCGGAATCACCGGCAGGCCGCCGCCACCCGGCTTGCGCGGGCGCGGCTGGCGCGGCGCGGCAGGCTGCTCGGGCTTGGCCGGGGCGTCGGCCGCCTGCGGCGCGGGATCGGGTTTGTCCGGGCCGGGGCCAGCCTGCGCCAGCTCGACCAGCGCGGTTTCCAGCCGGGTCTTCACCGGATCCAGCATCACGGTGCGCACGCCGTCGAAATACTGCTTGCGCAGCGACTGCTCCAGCTTGTCGCCCTGGTAGAGGCCCATGCCGATCTGCCAGGGATGGCCTTCCACGCGGTAGTGCTGCAGTTCCTCCAGCCGGCCCTGCAACAGCGCCAGCCCCTGCAACTGGTCGTACAGGCGATTGGTCGCCACCAGCTTGGTCGCCTTGGCGCGATCGCCCTCGATCGCCACCAGCAGCTTCTGGTTGCCGATGAACGACCAGGTCAGCCCGCCGGCGATCAGCGCCAGCGCCACCAGCCCGGCCGCCATCCCGGCCAGCCGCCAGCGGCTGCCGCTGGGCTTGGTCTGGCGGGTGATCAGGTGTTGGTCGGGGAACAGCACTTCGCGGAACAGATCGCGCAGGAAGTAGCTATAGGAGGCCGGCGCCTGGCGCGTGTCGAAGCCGGCGCGCTCCAGGTCGAACTGGCCGGCGACGCGGATGGCGGCGGCGATGCGCGGCACGCCTTCCTGCAACGCGCTGCTGAAATAGAAGCCGCGCAGCAGCGGACGGGCGTGGTACGGATCGTCCTCGTGCAGCAGTTCGACGAAGCGGCAGATCGCGTCCTTCAGCGCGTGGAACTCGATGGGGAAGGCGAACAGCGACGCCTTGGCCGCGTTGCCGCGGTTGTTGCCCAGTTTTTCCTCGCCGATCTGGCGCAGGCCGCGGTACAGCTGTTCGAACTGCTGGCCGACCACGTGGCCGATCTTGAAGCCGGCGCCCTGGTCGTGGGTCAGCGTGGAGCCCCACACCCGGTTGCGCTCGTCGTCGCCAGCATCTTCGAAGAACTGGCTGAAGCCGCCCAACAGGTCGATCTTGGTGAACACCAGGTAGATGGGCACCTGCAGACCGAAGGTGTCCTCGATCTCGTGGATGCGCTCGCGGATCTGCCGCGCGTAGATGGCGAAGCCCTCCGACTGGTGTTGCGCCAGCTCCGGCAGGCTGATCGCCACCAGGATGCCGTTGACCGGCGCCTTGGAGCGATAGCGCTTGAGCAGCTTGAGGAATTCCAGCCACTCGACCCGATCCTCGCTCTGCGTGGCATAGCGGCCGGCGGTATCCAGCAGCACGCCCTCGGTGGCGAAGAACCAGTCACAGTTGCGGGTGCCACCCACGCCCTGCACGCCGTTCTTGTCGCTGAACGGGAAGGTGAGCCCCGATTGCAGGATGGCGGTGGACTTCCCGGCGGCGGGGTGGCCGATGATCATGTACCAGGGCAGTTCGTACAGCGCCGCGTTGCCGCGTGCCTTGCCCATCTTGGAGGTCTTGAGGGTATCGATGGCGCCCAGCAGTCGCTGACGCAGCAGGTTGACCTCGGCGCGCTTGTCGGCGCTGGCACCCATCACCGCGTCGTCGGCCTGGCGTTGCAGCATCTTCTCGATCAGCCCGCCGGCGCGGTTGGCCAGCATCTGCCCGACCAGCAGCGTGAGCACCCACAACATCATCACGCCGAAGATCCAGAACATGCGCTTCTCGGCGCTCTCCAGGCCGATATAGGGCCCGACGAACCAGATCAGCAGGATCAGGATCAAAAAGCCGATCGCCGAGGCGACCTTCGCGTTCTTCAACCACCGTTTCATGTGAACCTTGCTTTACGTTTTATTCAACGCTGTAAATCAAATGAAATCTCGGCCCCCGGCAAAGCCGGGCGCTTGCTGTTCCTGGTGTGCCGGCAACGGTCCACCCCACTTGAATCCACTCCCCCCGCCCTCGCCGCCGCGAGGGGGCCTCGCTGCGCTCGCGGGTGCTGTTTTGGCCCGCTTGCGTTGTCAAACCTTTGTCCGGGCCTTGCCCGTCTACTGCTTGGGCGACTTAGCCACCATCGCTTGCTTATTGCCCCTGTTGCGCGGTGAGCTTGGCGATCGAGCCTTTCACTTCCACGTGCCCGTAATCCTTGAACGACCAGCGTCCGCCCCAGGTCAGGCCGGCGGCCTCGGCTTCCTCGCCCAGCGCCTGGTAGGCCTCCCAGGCCCACGGGTCGCGTTCCGACAGCACGATGCGGCCGTCGCGCATCGGCGCGAGGTCGGCGGCCAGGCCGTACTGGTGCTTGCTCTGCCCGCCGCGCGCCTTGGTCACCATCACGCCGCCATCGGCCAGCGCGTCCTGGCGATCCGGCGAGCGATAGCCTTCGAGCAGCACAATGGGAAAGCCGCGTTCCTCCATGCGGGCGATCACCGCCAGCACGGCCTGGGTGAAGCGCGGATCGAGCTTGCTCCAGTCGCGGTCGGCGGTGGCCAGCGACGGCCGCTCGCTGCTGAGGAACAGCGACGGCGGCAACGGCGGCGGCGGCACCAGCTTTTCGTCCTTCAGCGCCAGCTGGATGTGCTGCTCGCGCTCGTATGCCTGCGGAGATAACGCGCGCAGCACGTGATAGCCCGCCAGGCGCAAGGTCACCACGATGATCAGCCCGACCAGTACGGCGGCGATCGCCAGCCAACGCAGCGCCACCCAGTTGACGCGCCCCTTGGGCGCCAGCGCGGCGCGCACCTTCGGCCATACCGGCTCGCGCGGCGCGGCGGGCGCGCGGACCGGCCGGGGCGCGACCAGCGTGTCGGACGCGGGCGCGGCCAGACCGCCGGCGTAAAAGAAACGCCAGCCGATCCAGCCGAGGCTGAGGAACACGCCCAGCATCGGCAGTAACACCCACCAGAGACTTAACTGCGCCATGGCACCACGAAAATATTCAGAAAGGATTGCGTCATCTGCATGGCGGGAACAACACACATAAGCAGATGATAATTAACAATCCCGTTACACTTGCGAAATCGCGTGGGCGCTAATGTATAATATCCGCTCACAATTATCAAAAGGGAGTAGCCAATGAGGCGTAATCAAACCCCTAACTCTGTAAGAAACAGCGTTAAAAATGCCATTTTGTATGCCTTTCTGGCCTTTGCAATTACTAGTTGCGCAAGCGGTCCGAAAGAATATCCGATCAGCGGCACCGCCGACCCGATCATCAACCGTGACATCAACGGCCGCCCACTTTCTATCGTCGTTCGCTTATATCAGCTGAAAGACAAGAACGAGTTCAACCGCCTGACCTTCGACGCCGCGGCCAGTGGCAAGACCGATGCCGAACTGTTCGGCAACGAGCTGGTGGCACGCACCGAAGTGCAGCTGATTCCGGGCGCGACGCAGAATGTCACCGACAAGCTGTTGCCCGAGGCCAAGTACCTGGGCGTGGTGGGCTTCTTCCGTAAGCCTGATGCGCAGAACTGGCGCTTCCTGGTCGATGCCGACGCGGTGCGTAGCAAGGGACTGAGCTTCGTGGTGCAGGATTGCTACCTGAAGGTCACCAAGCCGCAGCCGCTGTTGATCCCCGGGCAGTCGGCCAACTACAAGCCGGAGTGCACGGCCATCGCGCCAAGCAAGCCCGCCAAGCGCTGATCCACGGACCGGCCCGGCACACCCGGGCTGGTGCCAGACAAGGCCGGCATCGCGCCGGCCTTCCTTCGTAGGTACGCAACAAGAATGCTCAAGGCCAAGCGTGTTCTGTGGGGCGAAGGCATGTTCCTTCGCCCGCAGCATTTTCAACAGCAGGCGCTGTTTTCCGACAATGCGGTCGCCGAGGCGCTCCAGGCGGTGCAACGCCACGCCTGGGGCCTGCACTCGCTGGAGCTGGATCACGCCGCGCTCAAGAGCGGCCTGATCCGCGCCGACCAGCTGAGCGTGTCGTTCCATGACGGCACCCGCTTCACCGCCCCGGCCCGCGAGCCGTTGCCGCTGTCGCGCGACCTGAACGAGATTCCGCAGGTGGGCGTCGAGACCACGCTCTACGCCTGCCTGCCCAACCTGAATCCGTATGGCGGCAACACCGCCGCCGGCGATGCGCCGGGCAGCCGGCCGTCGCGCTATCGCAACGCCCACGCCAACATCGCCGACCTGTACACCCAGGCGCTGGAAGCCGACCTGACCACGCTGGAGATGGACGTGCGGCTGATGGTCGAGGAGGAAAACCGCGACGGTTACGACTCGGTGCCGGTGGCACGACTGGTGAAGGACGCCACCGGCCAGTGGCGCGCCCACGAGGAATACCTGCCGCCGATGACCACCATCGGCGCCAGCCCGGTGCTGCCGCGCCTGATCCGCCGCCTGCTGGACATCCTGCTGGTGAAGAGCGAATCGCTGGCCGGCGCGCACCGCGAGAAGGCGCGCGCGGTGATGGAATACGGCACCACCGACATCGCGTCGTTCTGGCTGCTGCACACGGTGAACCGCAACTTCGCCCGGCTGAACCACCTGCTGCACGCCGAGCCGCTGCATCCCGAAGAGCTGTACATGGCGCTGGCCGAGTTCTGCGGCGAGCTGCTCACCTTCTCCAGCATCTACACCCTGGCCGACCTGCCGCCGTACCGGCATGACAACCTGGCCGAGACGCTGCCCAAGCTGGACGAACAGATCCGCGAGCTGCTCGATACCGTGATCTCGGCGCGCTACGCGGTGATCCCGCTGACCCAGCCCAAGCCGTCGTTCTACATCGGCCGCCTGGAAAGCGACCGCCTGCTGGACAACGTGGATTTCTACCTGTCGGTGCAAAGCGACCTGCCGGCGGCGCAGGTGATCGAGTCGGTGCCGTTCAAGTTCAAGATCGGCGCACCGGACGACGTGGAGAAGATCCTCAACTCCGCGCTGCGCGGCGTCAGCCTGGCGCACGCGGCGCAGACGCCGTCGGCGATTCCGGTGCGGGTGGGCAACCACTACTTCGCGCTGGAGCCGCGCGGCGACATCTTCCAGCGGATGCTGCAATCGCGCTCGGTCTGCATTTACGTACCGCAGACGCTGGCGTCGCTGAAGATCGAGCTGATCGCGGTCTTTCGGTAGCCTCGATGAACCTGCGCACCTGGTTGACCAACCCATCGGCGACAAGCACTCGGCAGAGCCGAGCGCTCCGGGTTTTGAGGTGCGCGGGTACCGGCTCCCCTTGCTTCACCCCACTCCCCCCGCCCTCGCCGCCGCGCCCTGGCGCCCAGTTCAGCCCCGGTTTGGCGCAATGGGCGCAAGGCTCCCGGCCCAGCCGGGCGCGGTGGATGGGCAGAGTGCCAGTACCGGCGCTTCCTGCTTCACCCCACTCCCCCCGCCCTCGCCGCCGCGAGGGAGCCTCGCTTTGCTCGGGGCTGCGATATCGCCGTCGCTGGCAGCACCTTTTCATCAACGCGGTAAGCAACCGCACTTGAGCACCCAGAGATCGCCATGACTCAGACCATCGCCGAAGCCGCCCACCCGCTCGCCGTGGAGGCGCCCACCGCGCCTACGCTGCGCGACATGCTGGAGGACGGCATTTACCTGCTGTTCCTGCTGCGCGACGGCAATCCGCCCAATTCGTCGGCCGAATTCAACCGCCGCGTCGACACCTTCCTGGCGCAGTACGACAAGAACGCGCGCAACTTCGGCAAGCCCGGCGAGGCCATCGAGCAGGCCAAGTACGCGTTCTGCGCGCTGATGGACGAGATCGTGCTGTCGTCCGAGTTCACCATCCGCGAGGAATGGGAACGCATGCCGCTGCAACTGCGGCTGTTCGGCGAGCATCTGGCCGGCGAGGGTTTCTTCGACCGCCTGGAAATGCTGCGCATGGATCCGGCCAAGCACGTGGAGGCGCTGGAGGTCTACCACACCTGCCTGCTGCTGGGCTTCCAGGGCAAGTACCTGCTGGAAGGCACCGAGAAGCTGGGCTACCTCACCCATCGCGTCGGCCAGGAGATCCAGCACGTGCGCGGCGGCAAGGCCGAGTTCGCGCCCAACTGGAAGCTGCCGCACCGCTTCCAGAGCTTCGTGCGCAACGAGCTGCCGCTGTGGCTGTACTTCGCGCTGCTGTCCATCGTGGCGGTGGCGATCTTCGTCACCTACCGCATCCTGCTGGGCAACCAGGTCGATCGCTTCCTGGGCATGTGATGAGCTACGCGCGGCGCCAGACCGTCACCCTGCCCTCGGTGCTCGACCGGCTGCTCGACGACGAGCCGGACAATCCGCAGGCGGGGCGCCAGTCCTACTTCGAGCTGCCGGATTTCAAGGCGGCGATGGCGCGCGATCTGGAGGCGCTGCTCAATACGCGGGTGATGGAGCACGAGGAACTGTTCGAGCAGCACCCGCTGGCCGCCGATTCGGTGATCAACTTCGGCATTCCCGATCTGTCGGGCCTGAGCCTGCTCAACCCCGACGACCGCGAGTTGCTGCGCGAGCGGGTGCGCCGCGCCATCGAAGTGCACGAGCCGCGCCTGACCCGGGTGCGCATCACCCTCGACCTGCCGCGCGAAACCGAGCGCCTGCTGCGCTTCCGCGTCGATGCCGTGCTCAAGGTGCACCCGCACCGCCCGCCGGTGTCGTTCGACGCCACGCTGCAACTGTCGTCCAATGTCTACAAGATCAAGAGCGACCACTAGGGTGAACGAGAGCGGTCGAATTGCCTTGGGCGAACAACGGGGCATCGCCGGGCGAAATCGCCGCCGGTATCCTTCGCCGCCCGATTTGCATAACATGGGTCGCCCCGCATCCCCTGCCCCGCCATGCCGCCCGCCCTGCCTTCGCTGCCGCACCTGCCCACCGGTCTGCACTTCGCCCACCGCGCCTTCACGCTGGACGACGCGCAGCTCGACACGCTGCTGCACAGCGGCCTGACGCTGCCGGAATCGCTGGCCGGCGCGGTGCTCAAACGCAAGGTGGAGTTCCTGGCCGGCCGCGATTGCGCGCGCAGCGCGCTGGCGCTGGCCGGCTACCCCGGCCCGTTCGCGCTGCCGATCGGCGAGCACCGCGCCCCCGTCTGGCCCGAGGGCTGGACCGGCTCGATCAGCCACAGCAAGGGCCACGCCATCGCCGTGGCGGGCCGGGCAACCATCTATCGCGGCATCGGCCTGGACCTGGAACACAGGGTGCCGGCCGAGCGCGCCGCCCCGTTGCGCGAACAGATCGGCCAGCCGGCGGAATGGCTATTGGGCGACACGCTGGGCCTGCCGCCGGGGCTGTGGTTCACGCTGGTGTTCTCGCTCAAGGAGGCGCTGTTCAAGGCGCTGTACCCGCAGGTGGGCCGCTATTTCGGCTTCGAGGACGCCGAGGTGGTCGCGTTCGACGACGGGCTGGCGCAGCTGCGGCTGTGCGCCACGCTGGCGCCCGCGCTGCCGGCCGGGCTGTTGCTGACCGCGCGCTCCGGCTGGGACGACGCGCACGTGCTGTCGCTGTGCCTAGGGTGAATCGACCTTCAAACGCGGGTGCGAAGGACGATTCACCCTGGCACCCGCGCAATGAAAAACGCCCGCTGAAGCGGGCGTTTCCTTGTCGGGCGGCGGCTCAGTGATGATGGCCGTGGGCGCCGTGCACGTGGCCGTGGGTGATTTCCTCCGGCTCTGCCTTGCGCACCTCTTCCACCTTGCCCACGAAGCGCACGGTCTGGCCGGCGAACGGGTGGTTGGCGTCGACGGTGACCTTGTTGCCATCGACTTCCGTGACGCGGAACAGCAGCACGTCGCCGGTTTCGGGATCGTCGGCCTCGAACATCATGCCCAGCTCGACTTCCATCGGGAAGACGCTCTTTTCCTCGGTGCGGACCAGCTCGGGCTCGAATTCGCCAAAGGCTTCCTCCGGCTGCATCGTCACATCGATGCTGTCGCCGACGGCCTTGCCTTCCAGGGCTTCCTCGACCAGCGGCAGGATGTTGTCGTAGCCGCCGTGCAGGTAGGCGATGGGCTCTTCGGTCTTGTCGAGCGAGTTGCCCTCGGCATCGAACATTTCATAGTGCAGCGTGACGACGGTGTCTTTGGCGATTTGCATCGGGTGGATCATCCTAGGTTCTGTTGACGGGTGTTTCGTCGTGGCGCGATGCGGGTTCCGGCGTGGGGTGCGGACGGCGCGCCCGTCCCTCCTCGACACCCGGGCACCCGTCGCCCGAGGGGCAAGCGTCGCCAATCTGGCCGCCGCTTTTCGCCCGTTCCCGAAAGTATACATACTTACTTCCCGGGGCGGCCCCTCACGCGTCGACGGAATCCAGCGACCGGATCAGCCCGAGGATTTCCGCCGCGTGCCCCTTGGGCGCCACATGGTAGAACGCGTGACGGATCAGGCCGTGCTTGTCGATGACGAAGGTGGAGCGGTCGATGCCGTAGCGCACCATGCCGTGCGCCTCCCACTTCTTCAGCGCGTGGTAGCGGCGGCTGACCTCGCCCTCGGCGTCGGAGAGCAGTTCGAACTCGATGCCCTCCTCCTCCCGGAACAGTTCGTGCGCCAGGCATTCGTCCATGCTGACGCCGAGGATGACGGTGTCGTGCTCGGCGAAGGAATCCACCCGCTCGCTGAACTCGACGGCTTCAGCGATGCCGCCGGGGGTATGATCCTTGTTGAAGAAATAAAGCACTACATTGTGTCTGCCGCGATAGTCGGCGAGCTGGATCAGGTCCATGTTCGCGGCGGGTAGCGCGAAGTCCGGCGCGCTTTCTCCTGGATTCAACATACGGCCTCCGATCGTTTGGTTGTCCGACAGCTGTAGGCTGCCGATGCGATAATTGCCGTATTCCACCCTCCCTATATAGCTCAGATGTCTGAAAAGCTTCTCGGCGGATTGACGCCCACCCGATTTCTTGCCGAGTACTGGCAAAAGCAGCCGTTGCTGATCCGCGGCGCGGTCACCGACTTCCCGGAATTGATGGATCTGCCGCGCCTGACCGAACTGGCGCAGCGCGACGACGTGGAGTCGCGCCTGATCGAATGCCGCAACGGCCGCTGGCACCTGGAGCACGGCCCGTTCGAGGCGCGCCGCTTCAAGCGTCTGCCCGACAGCGACTGGACGCTGCTGGTGCAGAACGTCAACCAGCTGGTGCCGCATATCGCGGATCTGTTGTACCGCTTCGACTTCCTGCCGTTCTACCGGCTGGACGACCTGATGATCTCGTATGCGCCGCCCGGCGGCTCGGTCGGCCCGCATTACGATTCCTACGATGTATTCCTGTTGCAGGTGGGCGGGCGCAAGCGCTGGCAGATCTCCAGCGACGACGCGGGCAACTTCGTCGAGGACGCGCCGATCCGCGTGCTCAAGGATTTCAACCCGGAGCAGGAGTGGGTGCTGGAGCACGGCGACATGCTCTACCTGCCGCCCAAGTACGCGCACCACGGCGTGGCGCTGGACCCAGGCATGACCTACAGCATCGGCTTTCGCGCGCCCAAGGCGCAGGAGATCGCCGGCAAGTTCCTCGACTTCCTGCAGGACGAACTGGCACTGGACGGCATGTACGCCGACCCGGGCCGCACGCCATGCACCGAGCCGGGCCGCATCGACGCCGGCTTCGTGCGCCAGATCGGCGACATGCTGCGGCGGATCGACTGGAACGACGACACCGTGGCGCGCTTCGTAGGGCAGTATTTCACCGAGCCCAAGGCCCACGTATTCTTCGAGGGGGCCGACGAACCGCTGGAGTTCGACGCCTTCGCCGCCGCGGTGGCGGCGCACGGCGTGGCGCTCGACCTGAAGACCCAGCTGCTGTACGACGACGCCCGCCTCTACATCAACGGCGAGGAACTGGACGCCGCGCCGCCGGCGCATGCCACACTGCGCCAACTGGCCGACCGGCGCGCGCTGCCGCCGGGCGAATACGACGACGATGTGCTCGAAGCACTCTATACCTGCTACGACTATGGCTACCTTCACCCTGTGCAAGTTTGACCGTCCCGCCCAATACCAGGAATCCATGCTGGCGCTGATCGAGAGTGCCGAGCGGGAGCTGAAGCTGTTCGAGGACGATTTCGAGATCGCCGGCATCGGCAGCCGCGCCTTCGCCGAGGCGCTGGCCGAACGCTTCGCCGCGTCGGATTCGCTGACCGTGACGCTGCTGGCGTTGCAGCCCGACTACATCGCCCGCCACGCGCCGCGCATCCTGGACCTGCGGGAAACCTGGGCGCACCGCTTCACCATGCTGCGGGTGGGACAGCCTCCCGAGCTGTGGCACGCCGGCTTCGCCATCGCCGACGGCGCGCGCTACGTCAAGCGCCACCATTTCGACTGGCCGCGCGGCGAAGCCAGCGACGATGCGCGCGAGATCGCCGGCCTGAACCACGTGTTCGACGAGCTGCTGCAACTGGGCGAAGCGGCGGCGGACTGGCACCGGATGCTGCTGTAGCGCCACGCCCGGTGCCCGCATGCAAAACGGCCACCCTGGGTGGCCGTTTTGCATGCGGGGCGCGTCAATCCAGCCCCACCTTGCCGCGCAAAGCCTTGACCTTGCCGCGACTGGTCTTGCCCTCCAGCCGCCGCTGCTGCGAGCCGCGCGTGGGGCGGGTGGCGACGCGGCGCTTCGGCGTGCTCGCCACCTGGTCCAGCAGTTCCTGCAGGCGCAGCAGCGCGTCGGCCTTGTTCTGCTCCTGCGTGCGGTATTGCTGCGCCTTGATCACCACCACGCCGTCCTTGGTGATGCGCTGGTCGGGCAGCGCCAGCAGGCGTTCCTTGTACACGTCCGCCAGCGACGACGCGCGGATGTCGTAGCGCAGGTGTACCGCCGACGACACCTTGTTCACGTTCTGCCCGCCCGCGCCCTGGGCGCGGATGGCGCTGAATTCCACCTCGTCGGGCACGAGCACCGGCTTGGCCCTGGCGCTCATCAGCCCGGCAGCACCCGCGCGATCAGTGCGTCGGCGAAGCGCGCCTCCAGCGGGATCGACACCTTGACGCCGTTGCCGGCGGCGGCGGACACCGGCTCGCCTTCCTTTCCACGCATCTGCGCCAGGGTGAAGGTGACGTTGCCGCTGGGGTGGATCAGCTCCAGCGTGTCGCCGACCTCGAAGCGGTTCTTCACCTCGATGTCGGCCCAACCGTCGGCGATGGCGCGCACCTCGCCCACGTACTGGCTCTGCTTGGACTTGGAATGACCGTTCAGGTAGTTCTGCGTTTCGTGGCTGCGGTGGCGCTGGTAGAAGCCGTCGGTGTAGCCGCGGTTGGCCAGGCCGTCCAGGTCGGCCAGCAGCGCCGGGTCGAACGGGCGGCCGGCCACGGCGTCGTCGATGGCCTGGCGGTAGGTCTGCGCGGTGCGCGCCACGTAATAGCGGCTCTTGGTGCGGCCTTCGATCTTCAGCGAATCGATGCCGATGGCGACCAGGCGCTCGATGTGCTCGACGGCGCGCAGGTCCCTGCTGTTCATGATGTAGGTGCCGTGCTCGTCCTCGGTGATCTCCATCAGCTCGCCGGGGCGCTGCGCCTCCTCGATCAGGTAGGGGCGGTCGGCCAGCGGATGGCGCTGCACCTCGCCGGCAGCGGCGAAGGTGTTGTTGGCCTCGTCCATCGCCTTCTTGAAATCGAACTGGATCACCTGCGCTTGGCCGGCGTCGTCCTCGAAGGCTTCGTGCACCTTGTAGTCCCAGCGGCAGGCGTTGGTACAGGTGCCCTGGTTGGGGTCGCGGTGATTGAAGTAGCCCGACAGCAGGCAGCGGCCCGAATAGGCGATGCACAGCGCGCCGTGCACGAACACTTCCAGCTCCATGTCCGGGCATTCCTGGCGGATCTCGGCCACTTCGTCCAGGCTCAGCTCGCGCGACAGGATCACCCGGGTGAGGCCCAGCTTCTGCCAGAACTTCACCCCGGCGTGGTTCACGGTATTGGCCTGCACCGACAGGTGGACCGGCACCTCGGGCCAGCGCTCGCGCACCATCATGATCAGCCCCGGATCGGCCATGATCAGCGCATCCGGCTTCATCTCGATCACCGGCGCCATGTCGGCGAGGTAGGTCTTGATCTTGGCGTTGTGCGGCAGGATGTTGCTGGCGACGAACAGTTTCTTGCCGCGCGCGTGCGCCTCGTCGATGCCCTTCTTCAGGTTCTCCAGCTTGAAGTCGTTGTTGCGCGCCCGCAGGCTGTAGCGCGGCTGGCCGGCATACACCGCGTCAGCGCCGAAATCGTAGGCGGCGCGCATGCGTTCCAGGTCGCCGGCGGGCAGGAGCAGTTCAGGGGTCTTGGGCATTCGAGGGCGATCCAAAAGCAACGCCCCGCGCGATGCGGGGCGGGAATTCGACAGGCCGCGATTATAACCGACTGCCCAAGTTTTGAGCACGACCGCAGCCGCCACGGCGCATCAATCACTTATCCCGCTTATCCACAGCTATTGCACACCGTTGCTCCCACCGGATGTGAAAAAACGACCGTTCATCGCCCATGTTGTAGGCAGCCCAGCGAAAACCACTTGGCTTCAACGACTTAGTCCAACCATCCACAGCCCTTCAACACCTTTGCTCCCCAGTTTCCGTGGATAAACGGCATGCAAAACCGCCGCCTGCCGCGGCCCAAGTTCTTGACCAAAATTTAAGCACGACCATCAATCGCCGTGCGATCAAGCACTTGGCACCGCCGTCCACAGCCCTTCAACACCTCCACTCGCAGAAACCGGGGATAACACGCCGTTTATCCAACGCGCCGCCGCCCGGGCAATTGCTCAATATTTAAGCAGCCAGAGAAAACCGCCTGCTTTCAGCAGCTTGGTGCACTCATCCACAGCCCTTCAACACACCAACCCGGCTGGTGCGTGGATAAGCCAGCAGGGTCCAAACGGCGTGGCGCATGGCGAAAACCACCATGCGGCCAAATGCTTGCGCAGGCTTTCCCCAATCGGCGCACGGTTTATCCACAACCGGGTGGATACACTCACCCCGGGTATCCACCGCACGATCGGGATTTCCGCCAGATCGCCGGCGCGCAGCGTCGTTTCAAACGATCGTTTGCGTGCAAACCCCAATGCCCGCGTGGCCGCCGGCTGGCTAAGGTAGAGTCGAACCCCTTTGCACGGATGGACTGCGATGACCGCCTACCCGCACCTGCTCGCCCCGCTCGACCTGGGCTTCACCACGTTGAAGAACCGGGTACTGATGGGCTCGATGCACACCGGCCTGGAGGAAGATCCCGCCGGCGGCGCGCGGCTGGCCGAGTTCTATGCCGAGCGCGCGCGCGGCGGGGTGGCGTTGATCGTCACCGGCGGCATCGCCCCCAACGAAGCCGGCCGCATCTACCCGCACGCGGCGATGCTGGTCGACGACAGCGAACTGCCGCGCCATCGCGTGGTGACCGACGCGGTACACGCCGCGGACGGCAAGATCGCGTTGCAGATTCTGCATGCCGGCCGCTACGGCTATCACGACGGCGTGGTCAGCGCCTCGGCGGTGACCGCGCGCATCTCGCCGTTCACCCCGCACGCGCTGAGCGAGGCCGAGATCGCGCAGACCATCGCCGACTTCGCCCGCTGCGCCCGGCTGGCGCAACAGGCGGGCTACGACGGCGTCGAGGTGATGGGCAGCGAAGGCTATCTGATCAACCAGTTCCTGGTGCGGCGGGTGAACCGGCGCGACGACGCCTGGGGCGGCGACTTCGCACGGCGCATGCGGCTGGCGCTGGAGATCGTGCGCGCAGTGCGCGCCGCCACCGGGCCGGCGTTCATCGTGATCTTCCGCCTGTCGTTGCTCGATCTGGTGGAGGACGGCGGCACCTTCGACGAGGCGGTGCAGCTGGCGCAGGCGCTGGAAGCGGCTGGCGTCACCCTGATCAATACCGGCATCGGCTGGCACGAGGCCAGCATCCCCACCATCGCCGCCACCGTGCCGCGCGGCGGGTTCTCCTGGGTGACGGCGCAGCTCAAGCCGCACGTGGGCGTGCCGCTGATCGCGGTCAACCGCATCAATACGCCTGAGATCGCCGAGCGCATCCTCGCCGAGGGCGAGGCCGACATGGTGTCGCTGGCGCGCCCGCTGCTGGCCGACCCGGCGTTCGTCGCCAAGGCCGCCGCCAACGCGGCGCGCGAAATCAATACCTGTATCGCCTGTAACCAGGCCTGCCTGGACCACGTGTTCGAAGGCAAGCCCGCCAGTTGTCTGGTCAACCCGCGCGCCTGCCGCGAGCAGGAGCTGGCGCCGCGCCCGGCGACCCGGCCCCGGCGGGTGGCGGTGGTCGGTGCCGGACCGGCCGGGATGGCGGCGGCGCTGACGGCGGCGCAATGCGGCCACGCGGTGACGCTGTTCGAGGCCGGCGACGCACTGGGCGGCCAGTTTCGCATCGCCAGCCGGATTCCCGGCAAGGAGGAATTCCACGAAACGCTGCGCTACTTCCAGGTGATGCTGGCCAAGCACGGCGTGACCGTCCGGCTGAACACGCCGGTCGCCGCCGACGGGCTGGCCGGCTTCGACGAAGTGATCGTCGCCACCGGCGTGGCGCCACGCGTGCCCGAGATCGACGGCATCGACCACCCCAAGGCGGTGCCCTACCCCGCCGTGCTGCGCGGCGAGGTGCGGGTGGGGCCGCGCGTGGCCATCGTCGGCGCCGGCGGTATCGGTGTGGATACGGCGGTGTTCCTGTCCGAGCCCGACGAAACCGCGTCGCCGGTCGCGACCTATGCCCGCGACTGGGGCATCGACACCACGCTCAGCACACCGGGCGGGCTGACGCCCGCGCATCCTGGCCGGTCGCCACGCGAGATCTGGCTGTTGCAGCGCCGCCCCGGCAAGCCCGGCAGCGGCCCCGGCAAGACCACCGGCTGGGTGCACCGCCTGAGCCTGCAGGCGCGCGGCGTACACCTGCTAGGCAGCGTGGAATATGTGCGCATCGACGACGAGGGCCTGACCATCCGGGTGAAGGGCGAGGAACAACGGCTGGCGGTGGATCACGTGGTGATCTGCGCCGGCCAGGTGTCGGTGAACGGGTTGTACGCCGCGCTGCGCACCCGTGGGGTGAACGCCCACCTGATCGGCGGCGCCGAACACGCCGGCGAACTGGACGCCAAGCGCGCCATCGAATCCGGCACCCGGGTGGCGCTGGGGTTGGATAGCGGAAACCCCACACCTTGAACCACAGAGGACACGGAGAACACAGAGGAAAGACGGAGTAAGGCAAGACCTTGGGTTTCTGTGAAACTCCGTGTTCTCAGTGTTCTCAGTGGTTCAAGACTTGGGGTTCAATCCCCCTCTACCGAGCCACCCGCCCATCCCATTCGGCGTATTCGACTTCCGGGGTGCGCAGCAGGGCGGCGACGAAGGCGTCGCGGCCGTCGCCGCTGACGGGGTAGACCCAGGAACCGAGGGCCAGCGGGCGGCCGGCGCCCAGTTCGACGCGATAGCGCTTGGCCAGTTGTGCCAACAGCGATTCGCGTTTGCTGTCGTCGCGGAACTTGACGATCATGCCGGGCGCCTCGCTCTGGGCGGACGCGGTCGCACAGGCGCTCAGGCCTGCGGCGACGAACAGCGCTGAACTCCAGCTCGCCAGGTTCCGGTTCCGTTTGATCATGCGTGGCTCCCATGAAACGCCCCAGGCGGGGCCGATGCGGAGGACCGGGCGGGCCGGTCCCGGCCGCCCAGGACGGGCAGCCTTTCCCAGGCATGGATGCGCGGCGCCGGCGCCGGGTTCCCCGGCACGCCCCGCATCGCGCTGGCCGTGGCGGGAATCTCCCGGTAAATCAACGGCCCGCGCCCTGGCGGAATGGGTTACAGATGGGTTTCGTTCGCGCCAACTCAAGCGGCCGGACGAAAAAAACGCCGCCGGTGCGGACCGGCGGCGCTTGGGCCTGGGGGTCGACTCAACCGCAACGGGCAGCCGATGCGCCGCAGGCGCCTGGCTCAGCCGTGGCTGGCGTCGCCGTGGCGGCGGCGGAACAGCGGCGACGGCTGCTGCACGCTGGATTGATAGAACTCGGTGAAGTCGTCCAGGCCGCGCAGAGCGTCGGCGATGTCCTTGTCGGCGCGTACCGCGAAGGCGTCGAAGCCGCAGCGCCACAGGTAGTTCAGCGTGTCCTTGAACACGTCGCCCACCGCGCGCAGCTCGCCGCGATAGCCGTGCCGCTCGCGCAGCAGGCGGCCGATGGAGAAGCCGCGGCCGTCGGTGAACGCGGGGAAGTCCACCGCGATCACGCCGAAGCTGTTGGCATCGACCGGCAGGCTCTCCGGCTCGTCGTCGGGCGCGAAGCACACGCCGATTTCGCGGCCGGCCAGCTCGGCGCGGTGCTCCAGCCAGTAACGGTAGGGCACGATCACCTTACCCTCGGCGGGCACGGCGATGCTGCCGTCCTCGGCGGGCAGGACGCGGGTCCAGCTGTCTTCGACGATCTGGCGGTTGACGATGACCTGAGGCTTGGCGATGGAGGATTGTTGTTGATCTGCGGACATGGGTCGGTACGTTCCCGGGCAATGCAAGACCACTCCGGCATGGCCAGGAGCGGTGGTGATGGAATCAATCGGGGAGAATCCCCAGGACGGCGGGCGTGCGGGCCGGCGGGAAGCCGGCTACCGCGAAGCCCGAGGCCAACTGTTGGGGGCCCACCCAAGCGTCACACATCGGCGGCAACTTCCTTGCGGATCGCCTTGCCGGCGTAGACGCGGGCCTTGAACGGCTCCAGGCCGATGCGATCGACCACGTCGATGAAGCGCTCGTCGCCTTCGCGCTGCTCGACGAAGACGTCGATCAGCTTGCCGACCACCTCGGGCATCTCCTCCTGGGCGAACGACGGGCCGATCACCTTGCCGATGACGGCTCCGGCGCCCTGGCGGCCGCCCAGGCTGACCTGGTACCACTCCGACCCATTCTTGTCGACGCCGAGGATGCCGATGTTGCCCACGTGGTGGTGCCCGCAGGCATTCATACAGCCCGACATGTTGAGGTCGATCTCGCCGAGGTCGAACAGGTCGTCGAGGTTGTCGAACTTTTCCTGGATCGCCTGCGCGATGGGGATCGACTTGGCGTTGGCCAGCGCGCAGAAATCGCCGCCGGGGCAGCAGATCATGTCGGTGAGCAGGCCGATGTTAGGCGTGGCCAGGCCCAGCGCCTTCAGGTCTTCCCACAGCGCGAACAAGTCGGCCTGCCTGACGTCGGCCAGGATCAGGTTCTGTTCGTGCGAGGAGCGCGCCTCGCCGAAACTGTAGCGGTCGGCCAGATCGGCCACGGCGTCGAGCTGGTCGGCGGTGATGTCGCCAGGGGCGACGCCGGCACGCTTCAGCGACAGCGTCACCGCGGCGTAGCCGGGCTGCTTGTGGCCGAACACGCTGCGCTCCACCCAGCGGGCGAACGCCTTGTTGTCGAGTCTGGCCTGCTGGAAGCCGCCGTCGACGGCCGGCAGGGTTTCATAGGCCGGGGCATTGAAGAAGCGCGCCACGCGGTCGATCTCGCCCTGGGTCAGCGTGGTGGGGCCATCCTTGAGGTGCGCCCACTCGGCCTCGACCTTGGCGCCGAACGCCTCGGGCGTCATCGCCTTGACCAGGATCTTGATGCGCGCCTTGTACTTGTTGTCGCGGCGGCCGTAGCGGTTGTACACGCGCAGCACGGCGTCCAGGTACGACAGCAGGTGGCGCGGCTCCAGCCACGGCTTGATCAGCGCGCCGACCATCGGCGTGCGGCCCAGGCCGCCGCCGACGTAGACCTGGAAGCCGATCTCGCCGGCGTCGTTGCGCAGCACGTTGAGGCCGATGTCGTGCACCAGGATGGCGGCGCGATCCTCGACCGTGCCGTTGACCGCGATCTTGAACTTGCGCGGCAGGTGGGCGAATTCGGGGTGGAAGGTGGACCACTGGCGGATGATCTCGCACCACGGACGGGGGTCGACGATCTCGTCGTGCGCCACGCCGGCGAACTGGTCGGTGGTGGTGTTGCGCACGCAGTTGCCCGAGGTCTGGACCGCGTGCATCTGCACCTGGGCCAATTCGCCGAGGATGGTCGGCACGTCCTTCAGTTCGGGCCAGTTGAACTGGATGTTCTGCCGGGTGCTGAAGTGGCCGTAGCCCCGATCGTAGGTGCGGGCGATGTGGGCCAGCTTGCGGATCTGCCGGCTGGCGAGCATGCCGTAGGGGATGGCGATGCGCAGCATCGGCGCATGGCGCTGGATGTACAGACCGTTTTGCAGCCGCAGCGGGCGGAACTCGTCCTCGGTCAGCTCGCCGGCGAGATAGCGGCGGGTCTGATCGGCGAACTGGGCGACGCGGGCGTCGACGATCTGTTGGTCGATCGGGTCGTATTGGTACATGAGTCGGAAGCCTGTCTTGGGTCGTGCCGCGTATCGTCGCCCGGGGCCTCTTGCGGCACCGGAACAGGCCGGGCCGGCGGCGATAACGGAAACGTCCGACTATACCAGCCGGTTCGATAGATAAAAAAACCGATTATCTCTATGAATAAGCCCGCGGGCACTAACCGAGCCGGAGTTGTCCAATCTCAATCGCGGGCCCGCAAGCTGGGAAGATGCCGATTGCGACGGCCCCCCGCAGCCGATAAGCTTTCTACTCTTTTACACGCACGCCCTGGTACGCCCATGACCGTCACCCGCACCGCCATCCAACGCCTGGACTACACGCCGCCCGCGTTCCTGATCGACATGGTGGACCTCACCTTCGAGCTGGAGGAAAGCAACACGCGCGTGGCCAGCCGGCTGGTGGTGAAACGCAATCCGGACGCCGCCGAAGCCGGCACGCCGCTGGTGCTGCACGGCGAGGCGCTGCTGCTGGAAAGCCTGAAACTGGACGGCCGCGCGCTGGGCGCGCACGAATACGAGCTGGGCGACGACCGCCTGACCATTCCCGACATGGGCGATGCCGCCATCGTCGAGATCGTCACCCGGGTGAACCCGGTGGCCAACACCAGCCTGATGGGGCTGTACGTCTCCAACGGCAACTTCTTCACCCAGTGCGAGGCCGAGGGCTTCCGCAAGATCACCTACTACCTCGATCGCCCGGACGTGATGGCCAAGTTCACCACCACGCTGATCGCCGACAAGGCGCGCTACCCGGTGCTGCTGTCCAACGGCAACCGCGTCGGCGAAGGCCAGCTGGACCGCAACCGTCACTGGGTAAAGTGGGTGGACCCGTTCCGCAAGCCCAGCTACCTGTTCGCGCTGGTCGCCGGCAAGCTGGTGTCGCTGGTGGACAAGCACCAGACCACCAGCGGGCGCAGCGTGAACCTGGAGATCTACGTCGAGCCGGGCAACGTCGACAAATGCCATCACGCGATGGCGTCGATCAAGAAGGCGATGGCCTGGGACGAGCAGCGCTTCGGCCTGGAATACGACCTCGACACCTACATGATCGTGGCGGTGTCCGACTTCAACATGGGGGCCATGGAGAACAAGGGCCTCAACATCTTCAACACCAAGTACGTGCTGGCCAAGCCCGAGACCGCCACCGACGCGGATTTCGACGGCATCGAATCGGTGGTGGCGCACGAGTACTTCCACAACTGGACCGGCAACCGCGTCACCTGTCGCGACTGGTTCCAGCTCTCGCTCAAGGAAGGGCTCACCGTCTACCGCGACCAGGAGTTCTCCAGCGACGTGGGCAGCCGCGCGGTGCAACGCATCCAGAACGTGCGCAGCCTGCGCGAGTACCAGTTCGCCGAGGATGCCGGCCCGCAGGCCCACCCGGTGCGCCCCGACAGCTACCTGGAGATCAACAACTTCTACACCTGGACGGTGTACGAGAAGGGCTCCGAAGTGGTGCGCATGTACGCCACCCTGCTCGGCCGCGAGGGCTTTCGCAAGGGCATGGATCTCTACTTCAAGCGCCACGACGGCCAGGCCGTGACCTGCGACGATTTCCGCGCGGCGATGGCCGACGCCAACCAGGCCGACCTGAACCAGTTCGCGCTGTGGTACAGCCAGGCCGGCACCCCGCAGCTGGAAGTGGAAGGCGTGCACGATGCCGCCGACCGCACCTACACCCTGACGGTGCGCCAGCGCTGCCCCGCCACGCCGGGCCAGCCGGTGAAGCGTCCGTTCCATATCCCGCTGGCGCTGGGCCTGCTGGACCCGCAAGGCCGGCCGCTGCCGCTCACCTTGCGCGGCGAGCACGAGGTCGGCCCGACCAGCCGCGTGCTGGCACTGCGCGACAGCGCCTCGCGCTTCGTCTTCACCGGCATCGTCGACAAGCCGGTGCCGTCGCTGCTGCGCGATTTCTCCGCGCCGGTGAAGCTGGATTATCCGTACACCGACGACGAGCTGGTGTTCCTGATGGCGCACGACGAAGACGACTTCGCGCGCTGGGAGGCCGCCAACAGCTACGCGCTGCGCCTGTTGCTGGACGGCTACGCCGCCGCCCGCCGCGGCGAAGCGGTGACGGTGCCGCCACGCTACCTCGAAGCCGTGGGCAAGCTGCTGGCCAACGAGCGGCTGGACCCGGCGCTGGTGGCGCTGATGCTGGAGCTGCCCAGCGAGCAGTACCTGTTCGAGGCGCTGGACGACGTCGATCCGGCGCTGCTGGTCCAGGTGCGTCACACGGTGCTGGAAACGCTGGCGCGCGAGCTGCGCGGCCCGCTGCTGGCCACCTACCAGCGGCTGAACGACGGCGAGCCGTACCGCTTCGACGCCGAAGCGGTGGCGCGGCGCAGCCTGAAGAATGTGTGCCTGGCCATCCTGGCCGAACGCGAAGGCCCGATGGTCAGCGAGTTGCTGAACAACCAGTACCGCCGCGCCGACAACATGACCGACCGCCTGGCCGCGCTCAAGTGCCTGGCGCAGCGCGAGCACCCCGAGGAATACCTGGAGGACTTCGCGCAGATGTGGCAGGACGACGCGCTGGTGATGGATAAGTGGTTCAGCATCCAGGCCACCAGCCGCCGCGCCGGCACCCGCACCCGCGTCGAGCAGTTGATGGGGCACCCGGCGTTCTCGATCCGCAATCCGAACAAGGTGCGCGCACTGATCGGCGCCTTCTGCCAGCAGAACCTGCTGCATTTCCATGCCGAGGACGGCTATGGCTATGCCTTCGCGGCGGACCGCATCGTCGAGCTGGATCGCATCAACCCGCAGATCGCGGCGCGACTGGCGGCGTGCTTCAACCGCTGGACCAAACTGGAGCCACATCGCCGCGCGCTGATGAAGCAGGAGCTGGAACGCATCGCCGCGGTGCAGGGGTTGTCCGGCGACACCTACGAGATCGTCAGCAAGGCGCTGGCGCAGTGAGCGCAACGAGGCAGGGGCTGTTGATCGCGCCGGCCGGCGCCGACGATGCCCCAGCCATCCTGGCGCTGCAGCGACTGGCCTACCGCAGCGAGGCCGAGCGCTACAACGACTGGAACCTGCCGCCGCTGACGCAGACCCTGGCGGCGCTGCAGGCGGAATTCGAGTCGGCCATCGTGCTGAAAGCGGAGCTGGACGGCGAGCTGATCGGTTCGGTACGCGCCACGCGGATCGACGGGGAAGGCCGGATCGGCCGGCTGATCGTGCACCCGGACCGACAACGCCAGGGCATCGGCTCGGCGCTGCTGCGCGCCATCGAATCCGCCTGTGGAACCGAGCGCTTCACGCTGTTCACGGGCATACGCAGCGAAGGCAATCTGCGGCTGTACCGGCGCCATGGCTATACGGTCAGCCACACCACGGCGCTGTCGCCGACGGTGGAGTTGGTCCACCTGGAAAAACAGCGAGGGTGAAGGCGGCGCTCAGCGCTGGCGCGGTCGGCTGTTGAATTCGTCGTTCAGCTTCTGTTCCTGCTTGGCCTCGCGCGCCAGCTCGGCCGCGTGGTGGCGCGATTCCAGCGCCTCGTAGGCCTTCACCTTCTTCTCGCACTCGTGCCAGGCATCGCGACATTGCTGGTAGACCCGGTCCAGCCGCTCCACCTCGCCGCGCTGCGTGGTGGCGGCGTGGTCCAGCTTGGCGAGGAACTGCTGGAAATCGCGCCACTGCACCACGGTGATGCCGCCCTGCCCGCTGGCCATCAGGCGGCCGCGATACTCGGCGCGGAAGGTTTCCACCTGTTCCAGCTTCTGCTTGCCATTGAGCAGCGCCACCTGGGCGGCCTGCATGGTCCGCGCCGCCTCTTCGCGGTCGTCGCGGGCCATATCCAGCAGGAAGGCAAAGCGAAACTTGGCCAAATCGTGCTCCCTTGTCGAGCCGCCGCGTCGCCAGCCAGGCATCGCGACGCGTCCCCTCAGTCGGCGAACAGCTCCGCCAGCTTCATTCTAGCGCCCTGGTAGGTCTCGCGTTCGTGGATGCCCTGTTGCAGGAACCGTTCGAACGCCGGATGGCGCCGGATGGCATCGTCGAGCACCGGGTCGGAGCCGGGTGCGTAGGCGCCAACCGCGATCAGGTCGCGGCTGCGCTGGTAGCGCGACCACAGGTACTTGAACTTGCGCACCAGCTCCAGTTCCTCGTGGGTGATGATGTCGTGCATCACCCGCGAGATCGACGCTTCGATGTCGATGGCCGGGTAATGGCCGGATTCGCCCAGTTGCCGCGACAGCACGAAGTGGCCGTCGAGAATGGCGCGGGCGTTGTCGGCGATCGGGTCCTGTTGATCGTCGCCCTCGGACAGCACGGTGTAGAAGGCGGTGATCGAGCCGCCGCCCTCGCGCCCGTTGCCGGCGCGCTCCACCAGTTGCGGCAGCCGCGCGAACACCGACGGCGGATAGCCCTTGGTGGCCGGCGGCTCGCCCACCGCCAGCGCGATCTCGCGCTGCGCCATGGCGTAGCGGGTGAGCGAATCCATGATCAGCAGCACGTGCTTGCCTTCGTTGCGGAAGAACTCGGCGATGGCGGTGGCGTAGGCAGCGCCGTACAGCCGCTGCAACGGCGGCGTGTCGGCGGGGGCGGCGACCACCACCGAGCGCGCGCGGCCCTCGTCGCCCAGGATGTTCTCGATGAAGTCCTTCACCTCGCGCCCGCGTTCGCCGATCAGGCCCACCACCACCACGTCGGCGGTGGTGAAGCGCGCCATCATGCCCAGCAACACCGACTTGCCGACGCCGGAGCCGGCGAACAGCCCCAGCCGCTGTCCCCGGCCCACGGTCAGCATGGCGTTGATGGCGCGCACGCCGACGTCCATCACGTAGCGCACCGGCTCGCGTTCCATCGGGTTGAACGGGCGCGCGTACAGCGGCATGTAGCCTTCCTGGTCGAGCCGCCCCTTGCCGTCGAGCGGGCGTCCCAGGCCGTCGAGGATGCGGCCGAGCAGGCCCCAGCCGACCGGCACCTGGCGGCCGTGGTCCTCCAGCCGACGCTGCGGCGGGCGCGGCTTGCCGTATTCCGGCACCCAGGCGGCGACGTCCTCGTGCGGCATCACCTCGGCGCCCGGCTCGACGCCGTACAGCTCGGCGATCGGCATCAGGAACAGCTTGTCCTCCTGGAAACCCACCACCACCGCCTCGACCGGATGACCGCCGGGCGTCATCACGTCGCACGACGCGCCGATCGGCAGGCGCAGGCCCACGGCCTCCAGCACCAGCCCGGACACGCGCGTCAGCCGCCCGCGGGGCAACCAGGGGCGCACCCATTTCACGGCCTGGGCACATTCGTCGAGGAAATGGCTGTGGCGTTCGGCGCTATCGGTCATCGTCGGCCCTCGGTGGCGGCGCGGTCCCGGCGAGCGGGTCGATGGCGCCGGTATCGAACGGCGGCAGGAAGGAATCGGACTCCCCCGGGGAATCCACCGGGCCCGGCGGCGGCGCGCGCTCGTCGCGGGACGGTTCGGCCTCCCACCCCAGATCCTTGCGCTGCTGCCGCCCCAGCACCCGGACCAGGTTGGCCCAGCGCGCGGACAGCGTCAGGTCGGCGCTGGAAGTCGCGGATTCGATGCGGCAGCCGCCGGCTTCGACCTGCGGATCGGGCACCAGCCGCCAGATGTCGGCGGGCAGTTCTCCACCCAACAGGCCCTCGACGGCATCGTGATCGGCGGGATTGAGCGCGATGCGCGCCGGCACGCGCAACGGGGGCAGCGCGGCGACGGCTTCGCGCACCACCGGCAGCAGCCGCTCGCGATCGGCCTGGATTTCCTTGCGCGCCTGCTGGCGCGCGATCACCAGCGCCAGATCGAGCACCTTGTCGGCCAGCTCGGCATCGAGCTGCGTGGCCATGTGTTGCAGATCCTCCAGCACGGCCTTGAGCCGCGACACTTCGACTTCGGCGGCGAGGCGCCCGGCTTCCAGCCCGGCTTCGAACCCTTCGCGCTGCGCCTGCTGCTGGATGGCTTCGATTTCCTCGGCGGTGGGCCACTGCACTTCGGGCTCGGGCGGCGCGGGCGGTTCGGGTTCCGGCGCGGGTGGCGTCGGCTCGGGTTCGGGGGCCGGCGGGGCAACCGGTTCCGGTTCGGGCGAAGGGGCCGGCGGCACCTGGGCGGCGCGGGCGCGCTCCTCGGCCTCTTCGTTGAGTGCGCCGAGTTCCCAGCGTTCCCAGGCGGTCAGTTCTTCTCGGGGAATCACGCGGCGCGGCGGCGTCGGCATGGCGGAATCTCTTGGCTAGGAATGACGAATGCAACAGGGCCGCGGAACGCGGCCCTGTTGGAAGAATAAAGGCTGGGACGATGCTTGGCGAGCACCGGCGCGGGCTTGGAGCGGCTGATGAAAACCAGCGCCGCGGTTCTGGCAAGAAGCGCGATACGCAGACAGTACAGGGCGTGAACGCAATGCAGCCAGAGGGGCTCTTGCCGCTCTTATTCGACCAGGCCCTCCTCGCCCTTGCCGGACAGCACGATCTGCCCTTCGTCCGCCAGCCGGCGCACGATCTTGAGGATTTCCTTCTGCTCGGATTCCACCTCGGACAGCTTGACCGGGCCCTTGGCCTCCAGGTCGTCGCGCAGCATTTCGGCGGCACGCTGCGACATGTTCTTGAAGATCTTGTCCTTGAGCGCCTGGCTGGTGCCCTTGAGGGCGATGACCAGCGAATCGGACTGGATCTCGCGCAGCAGCAACTGGATGCCGCGGTCGTCCACGTCCATCAGGTTGTCGAAGGTGAACATCTTGTCCTGGATGCGCTGCGCCAGCTCGGGGTCGTATTCGCGCACGCTGGAGATCGCGCTGGCCTCGACCACGCCGCCCATGAAGTTGAGGATCTCGGCGGCCATCTGCACGCCGCCCATCGCACTCTTCTTGAGCTTGTCGGTGCCGGACAACAATTGGGTCAGCACGTCGTTCAGTTCCTTGAGCGCCGCCGGCTGCACGCCTTCCAGCGTGGCGATGCGCAGCAGCACGTCGTTGCGCAGGCGCTCGGTGAACTGGCTCATGATCTCGGCCGACTGGTCGGGCTCCAGGTGCACCAGGATGGTGGCGATGATCTGCGGGTGCTCGTTCTTGATCAGCTCGGCCACGGCGGCCGAATCCATCCACTTGAGCGATTCGATGCCGTTGTTGTCGTTGCCTTGCAGGATGCGGTCCAGCAGGTTGGCCGCCTTGTCGGAACCCAGCGCCTTGGTCAGCACCGACCGGATGTATTCGTCGGCCACGCCCAGGTTGGCGCGGTTCTGGGTGGAGGCGATGAAGTCGCCGAGCACCACGTCCACTTCCTCGCGCTTGACGTTGTTCATGTTGGCCATGGCGAAACCCAGCCGCTGTACCTCCTTGGGGCCGAGGTACTTGAACACGTCCACGGCGGCTTCCTCGCCCAGCGTCATCAGCAGGATGGCGCTCTTGCGCACCCCTTCCTCGTTCATGTTGGCAGCCATGCCGTGCCTCCTGCGCGACGCTCAACCCAGCTTGTTGGGATTGGCGTTTTCTTCCTCGTTCGACATCCATTCGCGCAGGATGGTGGCCACCATGCGCGGATCGTTCTTGGCGATTTCCTTGCTCTGCTGCAACAGGTCGGCGAAGGCGGCGGAACGCTGCACTTCCTCCTCGCTGCCGGCAACCGCGCCTTCGTCGTCCAGCTCCGCTTCGCCCAGGTCCAGGTCGTAGGTACCGGGCACGTCGCGCGGCCGCGCCAGATCCTTCATCAACGGGCGCACCACGAAGAACAGCAGGTACAGCACCACCAGACCGATCAGGCCCAGCTTGATCAGTTCGGCGTAGTTCTGCTTGACGTAGTCCATCGCCTTGTCCTGCAACGGACGGTCTTCCAGCGGCATGGAATCGGCAAAGGCCGCGTTCACCAGATTGACCGAGTCGCCACGCTGCTGGTTGTAGCCGATGGCCTCGCGCACCAGGTTGTTGAGCTGGGTGATCTCCTCGGGCGAATACGGCACGTAGCTGACCTTGCCCGCTTTGTCCGCGCCTGGCTTGTAGTTGACCACCACCGCGGCGGAAAGACGCTTGACCGAGCCGACCGGCTGCTTGACGTGCTGCACCGTCTTGTCGACTTCGTAGTTGGTGGTCGATTCCTTGCGCGAATTGACGCTGCCCGCGGCGGCCGCGGCGATGCCCGACGCCACCGGCGCGGTGATCGGCGCCGCCGCCGCGCCCGGCGGCTGGTTGGACAACGCGCCCGGCACGCCCGCCGGATTCTGCTCGGTGTTGCGCCCCTGGATGTCCATGGTCTGGCGGCTGCGGATCGCCGCCTCTGAGGCGTTGTTGGGGCGGAAGGTTTCGGAGGTCTGCTCGACCTCGGCGAAGTCGATCTGCGCCGTCACTTCGGCACGGGCATTGCCCTTGCCGACGATGGGTTCGAGGATGGCCTGCACCCGCTCGACGTAGTTCTTCTCGATCTGCTGCACATAAAGCAACTGCCGCGCGTCGAGGTTGGAGGGATTCATGTCCGGCGAACGCGACAGCAGGTTGCCGTCCTGGTCGACCACGGTGACGTTCTTGACCGGCAATGCCGGCACGCTGGACGACACCAGATGGACGATGCCGGCCACCTGGGCGTCGTCGAGCACCCGGCCGGGGCGCAGCGTCAGCATCACCGAGGCGGTGGGCTTCTGCTGGTCGCGCAGGAACACGGTCTGCTTGGGCATCGCCAGATGCACGCGGGCGCTATCGACGGCGGCGATGGTCTGGATGGAACGCGCCAGCTCGCCTTCGACCGCGCGCTGGTAGTTCACCTGCTCGGCAAACTGCGAGATGCCGAATTTCTGGTTGTCCATCAGTTCGAAGCCGACGTTGCCTGACTTCGGCAGGCCCTGCGCCGCCAGGCGCAGCCGCATGTCGTAGACCTGGGTGGCCGGCACGGAGATGGTGCCGCCCGCTTCGAGCTTGTAGGGGACGTTGGCCTGTTGCAGCGCCTGGACGATGGCGCCACCTTCGGTGTCGGGGATATTGGTGAAGAGGATGCGATACGGCGGTTCGCGGGACCACAGCGAGTAACCCACGATCAGGGCGATCACGGCGGCGATGCCGACCATGATCGCGATCCGGCGGGTGCCGGAAAGCGCAGCAAAGCGCTGCCGCAGCGCCTGCGGGCCACTTGCGGTTATGAGATTGCCGTCAGCCGCTACGCCCGCCTCTGCCATAAATTACCGTGATACGCCCCGAGCAGAACCCGCAGTCAGACCTGCATGTTCATGATTTCTTGATAGGCGGTGACGAGCTTGTTGCGCACCTGCACCATGGTCTGGAAGGAAAGACTGGCCTTTTGCAGCGACACCATCACGTCCTGCAGGTCGGCCTGTGGCTCGCCCGCCTGGAACGCGGCCTGCTGGGCCTGGGCGTCCTGCTGCATCTGGTTCACCTGATCGAGCGAACTCTTCAGCAGATCGGCGAAATCCGGGCCTTCATTCGCGGCGGGCGCCTGTGCCGGGGCCTGTCCCGCTGCCAGCGAGGACATGGCCTTCAATTCACCCAGCAGTTGGTCGATACCTTGCACGCTCATGACTCGCCTTCCTTGAAGCGAAATTGTAGGGGTCGTATCCGCACCGGAGCAAGCAAATCCTGCGCCAGCCCTGACCCTGCCACTTCCGCGCTACACCACGTCGGTGCCGCCTTCTTCACGGTATTGCTGCAGCTTATAGCGCAACGTGCGTTCGCTCATGCCCAACCGCTCGGCGGCCAGCTTGCGCACACCGCCGCAGGCCTTCAGGGTTTCCAGGATATGGTGCTTCTCCAGACCTTTGATATCGGTCGGCGCCGCGGTTTCCCCAGTCTCGACCGACGGTCGGACGGCCGGCGCGGCGGCAGCTTTTGCCGGCGCCGTCGGCAAATACAGGTGCTCCGGCAGGATATCGTCGCCGGGCGCCAGGATCAGCGCGCGCTGGATGACGTTGTCCAGTTCGCGGATATTGCCCTCCCAACCGTTGGCCTCCAGCAAGTGCTCAGCGCCCTGGCTCAGCACCGGGGGCCTGCGCCCGATCCGCGCCGCGTGGCGGGCCAACATGGCCCGCGCCAGTGGCAGGATGTCGGACGGACGCTCGCGCAGGGCGGGCAGGTGCAGCGGAAATACATTCAGACGGTAAAAAAGGTCTTCGCGGAACTGCCCGGCCGCCACGGCTTCGGCGATGTCGCGGTTACTGGTGGCGATCACGCGGACGTCCACCCGCAGCGGCCGCGCGCCGCCGACGCGCTCCACTTCGCGTTCCTGCAATACCCGCAGCAGCTTGGCCTGCAACGGCAATGGCATCTCGGTCACTTCGTCCAGCAACAGGGTGCCGCCATTGGCCTGCTCGAACTTGCCGATATGCTGCGCCGCCGCGCCGGTGAACGCGCCGCGCTCGTGGCCGAAAAAGGTGGATTCGAGCAATTGCTCCGGCACCGCGGCGCAGTTCACCGCCACGAACGGATGCTCGGCGCGGGTACTGGTGCGATGGATGAAACGGGCCAGCACTTCCTTGCCGGTGCCCGATTCGCCGGAAATCAGCACCGATGCGTCCGACGCGGCAACGCGACGCGCCATGTCGAGCAGGCCGCGCATCGCCGGGTCCTCGGCGATGACGGTGTCGTCCTCGCTGCCGGGCAACATGTACTTGGCCACCTCTTGCAAGAGGCGGTCCGGTTCGAACGGCTTGGGCAGGTAATGGCAGGCACCGGCATGCAGCGCGGCCACCGCTTTCTCGACCACGCCGTAGGCGGTCATCAGCATGACCGGCAGCCAGGGATAACGGTGCTTGACCTCGTAAAGCAGCGTCTCGCCATCCATCGGCTGCATCTGCACATCGGACAGCACCAGCGCCACGCGCTCATGCTCCAGTCGCTTGAGCGCGGCGGCGCCATCGCTGGCGCTCAGCACCGAGTACCCGCCCAGTTCGAGCGTATCGGTCAGCGCATCGCGCAGGTCATCGTCGTCCTCGACGATCAGGATCGGCAGCGGCATGAACGACTCTCCATCTTCATATCAGCCCGCGGGGAACGTGACACGGGCTAACCCCCGAACTTGGTGACCAGCACCATCAGGCGGGCGGCGATTTCCCGCAACGGCAGGATCTCGTCGACACCGCCCATGGCGATCGCTTCCTTCGGCATGCCGAAGACCACGCAACTGTCGGCGTCCTGGGCGATGTTGTAGGCGCCGGCATCGTGCATCTCGCGCATGCCCTGCGCGCCGTCTCGGCCCATGCCGGTGAGGATCACCCCGAATATGTTGCGCCCTCCGACGTTGGCCGCGGAGCGGAACAACACATCCACCGAAGGACGGTGCCGGTTCACCGGCGGCGCCTGGGATAACTCGCAGACATGGCTGCCGGGGGAACCGGACAGCAACAGGTGGGAATGGCCAGGCGCGATATAGGCGTGCCCGGGCCTGATGCGCTCGCCCTGCTCCGCTTCCTTCACCGTGATCCTGCATATGCTGTTCAGCCGTTCGGCAAAGGAACGGGTGAATAGCTCCGGCATATGCTGCGCGATAAGGATCGGCGGCGCATGCGCGGGAATCGGTGTCAGCAAATCCTTCAGCGCCTCGGTCCCCCCGGTGGAGGCCCCGACCACGATCACCCGCTCCAGGCGCGACGGCACTTTGGGATGCAACGGCAGCACGACATCCGCGCTATGGCTCGGCGGTACCGAGATATTGGGCAGCTCGAGGATGGACGGAGGAGTACCGCGCGGCCCGCGTTGCTGGTCTTTGTCTGCTGCCATGTGTAGTGCCGCCGCGACGGTTAAGGGGCGAAGTCGAAAGGCGACATGGTGAACACGCTCCTGTCGAGGTGCAAGTGTCGCAAATGATCGCGCACGCTAATCCGGCCGCGCGCCCTTGATCCGGTAGTAGGCATGGACCTCGTTGCCCGCGCCGCGATATTGCAACGATGCGCACAGGGCACGCACCAGGGCGATGCCCCGTCCGCTCAGCCCGCCGGCATAGGCCAGATCCTGGGCCAGCCAATGGCGCCAGTCGAAGCCGTCACCGCTGTCCTTCACGATGATGCGCAGGTAATCCTGGTGGTCGATGCGCAGGCCCGCCAGATCCAGCTCCAGCATGCCGTGCGCCAACGCGGCCAGCCGCTTGGCCCGTTCGTTCAAGTAGAACTCGATGCCCTCGGGCTCGCGCTTGAGCGCTGAATCCATGCCCAGCACCCCGTGATCCAGGGCGTTGACGAACAATTCGGTCAGGATCAGGAACACGTCCGACTGGCTTTCGTTCGGCGCCACCACCTTGTTGATGAAATTCATCATGAACGGCACGGTGTTGATGTGCCGCAGTTCGTGGGCACCGAGCGTCAGGCTGTAGCGCCAGCTGGGTTCGCCCGGCTCGAACAGCGCCGCGAAATCCGGTGTCCCGCCGGCGGGGAGCACATCGGGGAACACGCGTTGCGGCAGACCGCAATGCGCCATGATCAGCGAGATATCGTCGTGGTGCGGCGCGCCGTCGAGATGCAACGTCAACAGCCGCTTGACCTCGGCCATGCGCTCGGCGGGCGGAGCCTTGACCAGGGCATCCATCAGGCGCGCGGCTCCGAACGGCTCGCCCAGTGGATTGCGGGCTTCGATCAAGCCGTCCGAATAGGCCACCACACTGCCGGGCCCGTCGAAGTAATGCCGCTCTGGGATCACGTCCATGGCCTCGGTCGGCACGATGCCCAGCGGCAGATGCGACGATTTCCAGACATGCCGGCTGCCGCCGTCGAGCCCGATCAGTTGAACGCCCGGCATGCCGCCGTTCCAGACGTCGACCCAGCCATTGGCCTCGTCGATGGCGATCAGGACCACCGCGACGAACCGCCCCACCGGCAGCACCTGGCGGACCTTGTTGTTCATCTCGGTGAGGATGTCGGAGATCGAATAGCCCTTCTCCGTCATGCTGTAGAAGGGCTGCGTGAGCGGCAGCACGTTCAGCGCCGCGGTCAGGCCATGGCCGATGCCGTCGGCAAGCAATACGTACAACGATTGCCCCGGCGTGCGCGCCGCCGCGATCAAGTCGCCGGACAGGCTTTCGGCGGGGGTGAGCCAATATTCGAGCAGCGGGTCGTACAGGCGCTCGGCGTTGACCATCTGCTCCATCAGATGGCGCACCACGCGCTTTTCCTCTTCGGCACGGTCGTAGTAGTCGGCGAGCTTGGCGGATTGCTCGCGCACCTTGCGATTGAGTTCCAGCGTGCGGTCGAAGGCCTTGAGCTTGGCCTCCAGTACCCGGAAGTTGACCGGCTTGTTGATGTAGTCGTCGCCGCCGCGCTCGATGGCTTCCGCGAGGCGGTTCTCTTCGCCGATGCCGGTGACGAAGACCACCGGCACCCAGCTGGCACCGGCTTCCTGCTTGATGGCGATGGCGGCTTCCGGGCCGCTCATCACGGGCATCATCATGTCCATCAGGACCATGTCCGGCCGTTCGGCACGCCAGACCTCGACGGCCTGCCCGCCATCGCGGGCAACGATGGCCGTATGTCCCAGGGCCTCGACGAACCGGGAAATCAGCAGCAGGACTGCTTCGGTATCATCGACGACCAGAATCTTCATGCGCGAAAACGATCAGCGGATCGTGAAGATCTTGCCGAAGCAGGCGATCTCGAGCACTTGTTTGACGGTGTCCCGGCAGTTGACGAGGGCAAGGCTCTTGTTCGCCACGCCGATCTTTTCCTTCAGCAGCAACAGCATGCCCAGGGCGGAACTGTCGAGGTAGTTCACGTTCTGGAAATCGACCAGCACTTCCTTCACCGACGGGTCGGCGATCAGCGTTTCGCAGACCTGGCGAAATTCCCGGTGAGCACTGAAATCGAACTGCCCGGAGAGGATGACGCGGCCGACGTCCCCTTCGATCTCAACGGTTGGAGTCATACGAAATCAACCTCATAAGTACGGTTTCAAATCCAAGCTTTTAAACACGCTGACATTGAGCTTAAGCAACGTCGGCGCTCATCATACATTAGATGGCGGTACCCACAGAGGCAACCGTAGCACGAACTCGCTACCCTGCCCCGCCGATGACGAAACCGCAACACTACCACCAAACTGTGACATCAGATTTTGCACGATGGCCAGCCCCAGCCCGGTCCCTTCCTTCCGCGTGGTGAAGAAGGGTTCGAACAGGCGCTCCTGGACTTCCGGGCTCATGCCACGTCCGGTATCGCTCACGACGATCACCACCTCGCGCCCCTCGCGCGCCAGCTTGACCGAGATTGTGCCACCGGCAGCCGTCGCGTGCATGCCATTGTCAAGCAGATTGAGGATCACACCTTGCAATTCCTTGCGGTTGGCCACCACCTCGGCGGGGCCTTCCGGCAAGGCGGCGACCAGCGAAATGCCCGCCGCGTCGAGCTGTGGCTGCATGGTCTGCAACGCCTCGTGGACGCAGCCCACGATGTCGAAGCGCTCCAGCGTCAACGACTGCCCCCGGACAAAACGCAGCATGTTCTGGATCAGCGATTCCAGATGGCGCAGCCGGGCGAGGCTCTTCTCGGCAAACCGCACGCGTTCGTTCTCGGACAGCGCCGGCTTGGTGAGGTTGGCACTATAGAGCAGTGCGGTGGCCAGCGGCGTACGCAGCTGATGCGCGAGACCGGCGGCCATCTCCCCCATTGCCGCCAGGCGCTTGTGGCGCACCAGATCCTGCTGCAATGTCCAGCTTTCGGTGAGATCCTGCACCAGCACAATTCGGCTATCCTCTTCCGGCATCGCGCCTTGACTTAAATTCAATCGCAGTGTCACGTCAGGCTGGGAATAACTCCACAGATCGGTAGTGGAATCCATTTCCAAGTGCGATTCGAAGAATTCCTTCCAATCCATTCCTTCTTCGAGCGGATATAGAAGGCGATGCGCGGCCGGATTCATCGCGATCACTTTGCCGGTGCCATCCACCTCCAGCACGCCGGCAGGCAGATGCTCCAGCAGCAGGGAAAGGCGGCGGGAAAGCGCAGCCTTTTCCTCCAATTCACGCACGAGATTCCCATTGGCTATCTCTAATTGTCGAGTCAGCGATTCGACCTGTTGCTGTAGCTCCGAGTAAGCCTCGGTGAGCTGCGCCGATGCCACCGTGAATAATGAAAACGCGTTTTCAAGCTCTTTTGGATCAAGACCGGGCGGTTGTTCGGCCAATTGGTGGCTCCTTGTCCCTTAACTTCTTTTGCATTATAAAGAACTGAAATTGTGGGCAGGCATTAGATTATTAGGGGTTTCAGACAATTGACCCCGCTTGATGCTCGTCATACCCTGCCCTGTGCTTCGTGTTCAAATCAAGCAACAAACCCGACTGTAAGTTTTCCTATGACCGCCCATCGGCCCAAGCCCGGAGTCGCATCGTGTCCGATCTTCTGAAAACCATTGACGCCCGAACCAAGCTTGCAGGCACCAACAAACTGGAAATCCTGCTGTTCACGCTGGGCGTGGACCAGCGTTCCGGGCGCCGAGAGAACTTTGGCATCAACGTATTCAAGGTGCGCGAAGTCATGCGCACGCCGGAGATCACCCAGGCGCCGGAGATGTCCGCCGCCGTCGAAGGGATGGTCAGCCTGCGTGGCGTACTGGTTCCCGTGGTCGACCTCGCCAAATATGCCGGCATCGTGACCAACACCCGCCCGGAAATCATGATCGTGACCGAGTACAACGGCCACACCCAGGGTTTCCTGGTCGAGGCGGTGGACACCATCCTGCGCCTGGACTGGTCTTCGATGCGCGTGCCGCCCGACATGCTGATCACCCAGATGGGCGGCCTGGTGACGGCGGTGACCGAACTCGACAACGGCAAGCTCGTGATGATGCTGGACGTCGAGAAGGTTCTGGCCGAAACCACCCAGACCGACGAGAACATCGACACCAGCCTGGTGGTCAAGGACCACAAGTTCGCCGACAAGATGGTGTACTTCGCCGACGACTCCATCGTCGCCCGGCGCCAGATCGAAGTCACACTGAACGCCATGGGCGTCCGCCACCAGCATTCGATCAACGGCAAGCGCGCGTGGGACGAACTGCAACGCATCGCGCAAGCGGCAGCCATCCAGGACAAACCGGTGAAGGACATCCTTCATCTGGTGCTGACCGACGTCGAGATGCCGGAAATGGACGGCTACATGCTCACCCGCCTGATCAAGAGCGACCCCCGCTTCGCCGGCATCCCCGTCCTGATGCACTCCTCCCTGTCGGGCGCCTCCAACCAAAAGCTCGGCCACTCGGTCGGGGTGGACGGTTACGTGTCCAAGTTCGAGCCGCATAAATTGTCCGAAAGTATCGCAGCATTCTTATTGAAAAGCTGATCCCCCTTCGTAATCCTATTAGCGCCGAAGCATAGTCATCCGGGAGCCGACATGAGCCTGAGCACCGTCCAAGCCAATCTGCTTGAGAGTGTGGATGCCCGCACCAAGCTGGCGGGCTCCAACAAAATGGAAATCCTGCTGTTTTCGCTGGGTACCCGCGAAATCTTCGGGATCAACGTATTCAAGGTACGGGAAGTATCCCAGACACCGAAGATCACCAAGACTCCCAACATGCCGCTCGGTGTCGAGGGTGTGATCTCGTTGCGCGGGAACATCATTCCCGTCATCTCGCTGTCCAAGTTCGTGGCAACGCACGACAAGCCGCCGGCGGATGCGAACAGCACCATGATCGTCACCGAGTTCTCCAAGCACACCCAGGCATTCCTGGTGCATGACGTGGACCGCATCATCCGTGTCGACTGGGACAAGGTGCGGGCTCCCGAATCCATGCTGTCGGGCACCCAGCAATTGATCACCGCGTTGACCGAACTTCCCGACGGCAAGCTGGTGTCGATCCTGGACGTGGAACAGATTCTCGCCAGCGTGATCGGCGAACCGCTGATCCCAGATCTGCCGAAAGGCCAGGTCAACCCGGAGTCGTACATGTTCTTCGCGGACGACTCGATGGTGGCACGCAAGGAGATCGTCAGCGTGCTCGACAAGATCGGTATCAAGTACTACCAGGCGAACAACGGCAAGGAGGCCTGGGAAAAGCTGCAGAACCTCGCCAACCGTTCGGGGCACGACAACGAGCCGTTGCGGCAGAAGCTGAAAATGATCCTGGTGGACGCCGAAATGCCGGAAATGGACGGCTACGTGCTGACCAAGCACATCAAGTCCGATCACCGCTTCGCGGGGATTCCGGTGGTGATGCATTCGTCGCTTTCTTCCAACGCCAACCGCGCCATGGGCGCCAGCGTCGGCGTTGATGCGTATGTGGCAAAATTCGACCCTGTCGTGCTGGCCGATACCGTCACACCTTTCGTTGTCGGCTAAGCTTGAGTCCCGATTCAAATCACACGCGGTTAGACGTGTGAATGGAGCTAGATAAATGCCTGACAACAATATGCGCTTCCTCGTGGTGGATGACTTTTCCACCATGCGCCGCATCGTGCGGAACCTGCTCAAGGAACTGGGCTTCTCCAACGTGGAAGAAGCCGAGGATGGGCAGGTGGCCCTGCACAAGCTGAAAAACACGACCTACGACTTCGTGGTCACCGACTGGAACATGCCGGTGATGACCGGTATCGAGCTGCTCAAGGCCATTCGCGCCGATGCGCAACTCAAGCACCTGCCAGTATTGATGGTCACGGCGGAAGCCAAGAAGGAGAACATCATCGAGGCAGCGACAGCCGGGGCCTCGGGATACGTCGTCAAGCCGTTTACGGCAGCTACGCTCGACGAAAAGCTGAAGAAAATCTTCGCCACCATGAATAAGTAAGAAGGCTCAAGGAGGCCGATCGTGAGCGACCAAGCCCTCAACAGCGGAGATTCCGCGGAGTTGGAAGCCCTGTTCGACAGTATCGTGCAGGCACAGCAACAAGATGAAACGCCCGTGGCCGCGACACCCGCCGCCACCCCGGTGGCGCACGACACCCCCGCGGCGATTGCGAAGTCCATGGAGGAACTGAGCGAACCCGCGCGCTCGATGTTCTCGCACATCGGCCAGTTGACCCGGAAGCTGCACGACACCCTGCGCGAGCTGGGGCTGGACAAATCGCTGGAACGCGCCGCGTCGCAGATCCCGGATGCCCGCGATCGCCTGTCCTATGTCGCCACCATGACCGAGCAGGCGGCGGATCGCACGCTCAACGCGCTGGATGCCGCCCGCCCCTTGCAGGACGGGATCGCCAACAACGCCCGTTCTCTGGCTTCGGATTGGGACAAGCTGTTCGCCAGCCAGTTGTCGGTCGACGAGTTCAAGGCACTCGTCGAAAAGACCCGCACCCACCTGAACACCACGGCAGTGCATTCCGACCAGATCAATGCCCAGATGCTGGAAATCATGATGGCTCAGGATTTCCAGGATCTGACCGGTCAGGTCATCAAGAAAGTTTTGACCATGTCCAAGGAAATGGAGGCGCAGTTGCTGGAATTCCTGCTCGCCTTCTCGCCGCAGGGGCTCAAGCACGACGACAGCCTGCTGAACGGACCGGTCGTGAACACCGAAGGTCGCACCGACATTGTGACCAACCAGCAGCAGGTCGACGACCTGCTGGAAAGCCTGGGCTTCTAACCCCGCCCAGGGGCAACGAACAGCATCGCATCGGAGGCCGAGATGAGCGACTTTGCCGGCATGGAAGACTTACTGCAGGACTTTTTGACCGAATCCTCGGATTTGCTGTCGGAAGTCGATAACAAGCTCGTGGAGCTCGAGAAGCGGCCGGACGACAAGCACCTGTTGAACGACATCTTCCGCGGCTTCCATACCATCAAGGGCGGCGCTGGCTTCCTCAACGTCGACGTGATGGTCGGCCTGTGCCACCGTACCGAGAACCTGTTCGACAAACTGCGCAACGGCGAACTTGCACTGACGCCGGAGCTGATGGATACCATCCTGGCCGCCACCGGCGTGGTCCGCGACATGTTCACCTCGCTGACCCAGGGTCGCACACCGCAAGCCGCATCGCCCGAGCTGCTCGCCAACCTGGATGCGCACCTGCAAGGCAAGGCGCCGCAGCAAGCCGCCGCACCGCAGCCCGCAGCGGCTCCAGCCGCCGCCGCACCAGCGCCGCAAGCCGCAACGGGCAGCGGGCCGGACTGGAACGGCCTCTACAACGCCCTGCTGGACATCGAGGAAGAAGAGGACGAGCCGGAGGTGCATGCCACCGCCGTGGTCCAGAGTCATCCGGCCCAGCCGCCGGTCGCCATCGCCGAGCCGATGCAATCGCTGGCGCCCGCCCAGACAGCCAAGGCACCGCAGCCCGCCACGCAACAACTGGCTTCCTCCACGCAGGAAACCACCATCCGGATCGACACCAACCGTCTGGATCAGGTGCTGAACCTGTCCGGCGAGATCGGCCTGACCAAGAACCGGCTGACCACGCTGCGCGCCGACGTGATGTCCGGCAAGATGGACACCCCCACGCTCAAGGCGCTCGACGAAGCCATCAGCCAGCTCGACCTCCTGGTCAGCGATCTGCAGAACGCGGTGATGAAGACGCGCATGCAGCCCATCGGCCGGCTGTTCCAAAAGTATCCGCGCCTGGCGCGCGACCTGGCGCGACAACTGGGCAAGGATGTCGAACTCGTCATCACCGGCGAGGAAACCGAGCTCGACAAGACCATGATCGAGGATCTGAACGATCCGCTGGTCCACTTGGTGCGCAATGCCGTCGATCATGGCGTCGAAACCCCGGCCGAGCGGATCGCCGCCGGCAAGCCCGCCAAGGCGGTGGTCGAGCTGTCCGCCACCCAGGTGGGCGATCACATCCTGATCGAGATCACCGACGACGGTCGTGGCATGCGTCCCGATGTGTTGCGCAAGAAGGCCATCGAGAAGGGCGTGATCGATATCGAGACCGCCAACAGCATGGACGACAAGCAAAGCCTGCACCTCGTCTTCCTGCCCGGCTTCTCGACCAAGGACCAGATTTCCAACGTTTCCGGCCGCGGCGTCGGCATGGATGTGGTCAAGACCAACATCCAGAAGCTCAACGGCAGGATCGACATCCAATCGCAGGCCGGTGAAGGCTCCCGCTTCTCGATCTCGCTGCCGCTGACACTGGCCATCCTGCCGGTGCTGGTGGTCAAGACCTGCGACCAGCCGTTCGCCGTGCCGCTGGCGATGGTGCGCGAGATCATCCCCATCCGCACCGATCAGGTCCAGGAAGTCTCCGGCCGCGCCACCATCGTGGTGCGCGACGAGATCCTGCCGGTGAAATCGCTCGCTGCACTGATAGGCTGGGAAGAAACCCAGATCCCGCAGTTCGGCGTGCTGATGCAGTCGGCCGAGCATTCCTTCATCCTGGCCGTGGACAGCTTCGTCGGCCGCGACGACGTGGTGATCAAGCCGTTGCAGAACATCCGTCCGCGCGGCGTCGCCGGCGCCACGCTGTCCGGTGATGGCTCGGTGGTGCTGGTGCTGGACATGGAGGATCTGCTTTCGTCGTCCAATGCCGATACTTCGGCGGTGAAGACCTCGCGCCTTGTCGAAAATGCGGCTTGAATGGCGAACTAGCTAGGCTGACGCTAGAATCAGCCGATACTGTTTTCAGCCCATCGCGCCGCCGCTCAGGATTCGACAATGACGCAAGAACACGCATACATCGGCCGCCAACCCATCCTCAACCGGCAACAGCAGATCATCGGTTACGAACTGCTGTTCCGGTTGAACAAAGACGCCACGTCCGCCGAGTTTTCCAGTGACATGCAGGCCGGCACCAATGTGCTGGTCAACACCATTTCCAACATGGGTACCGACTGGCTGGTGGGCAGCAAGCTCGCCTTCATCAACGTCGCGGAATCCATGCTCGAAAGCAACTTCCTTGAGCTGCTGCATCCGCAGCGCGTCGTCCTGGAAGTGGTCGAGACCACCACCGCCACGCCCGAACTGATCGGCCGGATCAAGGAACTGCGCAACCAGGGCTTCGGCATCGCCCTCGACGACTTCGTGCTGACGCCGCAGACGCTGCCGTTCATGGAATACGCCAACTACATCAAGTTGGATATCCAGCAACTGGGCCTGCCGCAGATCCCCGCGCTGTCCAAGGAACTACGCAAGTACCCGGTACTCCAGGTTGCCGAGAAGGTCGAAACCAAGGACGAGTTCAAGCAGTGCATGGACATCGGCCTGGACTGCTTCCAGGGCTATTATTTCGCCCACCCGGAAACGCTGTCGGCCAAGGTGATCAACCCGAGCTACGCCAACATCCTCAACCTGCTGAACATGTTGCGTAACAACGCGGAAATCCGGGATATCGAAAACGCGCTCAAGCGCGACGTGGCGCTGTCGTTCAAGCTGCTGCGCTACATCAACTCGGTGGGCTTCGGCCTGTCGTGCGAGATCCAGTCGTTCCGCCACGCAGTCACCATCCTGGGCTACCAGAAACTGTACCGCTGGCTGACCCTGCTGCTGGTCACCGCCGGCGCGGAAACCGGCTCGGCCCCTGCCCTGCTCAAGACTGCCGTCACCCGCGGTCGCCTGGTCGAACTGCTGGGCAGCCATCTGCTCGACGGCCAGGATCGCGACAACCTCTTCATCGTCGGCATGTTCTCGCTGCTGGACGTGCTGCTCGACATGCCGATGGATCGCGTGCTGGAAACGCTGATCCTGCCGGAGTCGATCAGCGACGCGCTGCTGTCGCGCAGCAACATCTACGGCCCGTTCCTGGAACTGGCCGAGGCGTGCGAAGACCCGGACATGAGCGAGGTGCCGCGCCTGTGCGATCAGCTCCAGATCACCCCGGAGATGCTCAACCGCGCGCATGTCCAGGCGCTGGCATGGGTGGAGGAACTCGGCGTGTAACGCCGCTCCGCTTGGTTCAGCTCCAAACAACAAACCCCGCATCATGCGGGGTTTGTTGTTGGATGCGCCTGCTGCGGATCAGTTGGCGAACTCGGTCTGCTCGACCACGTTCCAGCCACGACCACGGCTTTCCACCTCGGTGGTCATCTTGGCAGTGCCCGCGCCATTCACCACTTCGGCGAACTTGGGGTATTGCGCCAGGATGTCGGCCTGGGTCTGCCAGGCGGCGGCATTGGCCACCTTGTAAGTGTACGTCAGCGCGTGACGGCGGTAATCGCCCTTCTCCTCGGCCACCTTGTCCTCGGCCACCTTGTCCACTTCCAGCGTGCCGCTGCAGAAGCCGGGGCCGGCCGGCTCGGTCAGGCCGGTATAGTAGTTGGTGCCTTCCTCGGTCACGGTGAACTGCACCTTGCCGGCTTCGCCTTCCACCGGGCCGACCTGGACCAGGCCCGCCTTGACCAGCGCCGACAATTGCGCGCCATTCGGCTCGGTCAGCGCTTCGTACTTCTCGTCGACCGGCTCACCGAACCGGACCGGAACCGGAATGCAGGTCTTTTCCGCGGTGCTGAGGTAGCTGTTCACGGAATTGATCAGTTCTTGCTGGTTCACTGGGGCCTTTTCGCCGTCGGTCGCCTTGCCACACCCTACCAGGCCAATCGCAGCGACGGCGGCCACCAGGGCCAGTTTGCTCATATTCTTCTGCATTGCACGTTTCCTCTCATCAAGAAGGCGCCTCATGGAAAACATGGGGCCTGGGCCAGCGTGCTGGCATCAGCACAAAGTTGAAAGTCGTAAGCTTACACCATGAAGCCGCTCAATCGATTGATTTAAAATCAATTGCTACCGAATTGATGCAATACCGCTCGCCGGTCGGCTCCGGTCCGTCAGGAAAAACGTGGCCCAGGTGCGCCTCGCAACGGGCGCAACGCACCTCCGTGCGCACCATGCCGTGGCTGTAGTCGGCAATACGGACGATCGCCCCCGGCACCGCCTCCTCCCAGAAGCTGGGCCAGCCGCAGCCGGCGTCGAACTTGGTGTCGGAATGGAACAACAAGGCACCGCAGCCGATGCAGGTGTAGTCGCCTTGTTCGGTACGCAGGTAATGGGCCCCGCTGAACGGCCGCTCTGTTCCGCCCTGCCGCGTCACCCGATACTGCTCCGGGGTCAGGCTGGTGCGCCATTCCGCATCGCTTTTCACGATCTTGTCGCTCATCGTCGGTGATCTCCAGGTCAGTCCGCCCGGCAGTCTAAGACAAATGCGCCAGCCGATACACGGTTCAGTGCGCCAGACGACGCAACGCGTCGGCGACGCCGTCGAGCGCGCCCTGCCAGTTGCCCGGCGACGGTTGCCGCCAGATGCGCATCGACGGATACCAGGGACTGTCCTCGCGCGCCAGCAACCAACGCCAGTCGGCATCGTAGCGGCTGACCAGCCATACCGGCACGCCCAGCCCCCCTGCAAGATGCGCGACCGAGGTACAGGCAGTGATCACCAAATCCAAATTGCCCAGATAGGCGGCCGTATCGGCGAAGTCGCGCCAATCGCCGCTGGCATCGCGTAACGCGAAGCCGGCGGCGCGCGCCTGCTCGCCCTTGCCCTGTTGCAGGTTGTGCCAGGTGATGCCGGGGATCTGCTGCAACGATCGCAACAATCCCAGCGGCACGCTGCGCCACAGGTTGTCGCGCTGCGCCGGGTTGCCGGTCCAGCACAAGCCCACGTTCAGCCCGGGACCACGCCCGCCGTCCGTCCAGGCTCCGCCATGTGCCGGCGCGCGCAGATAAGGCGCGGCAGTGTCGCGCAGCCTGGCTTCGTCGATACGCAGCACCCGCGCCAGCGACATCAGCGCCACGGCATGGGTGAAATCCGCCGGCGGCGGCAGGTGGTCGAGCACCGTCACGCCTTCCAGGCTGTGCGCCAACAGGCGGGACACCGCCGGTGGGCACGCCAGCGTCACCGCCGCGAATCGCGCACGCAACGGCGCCAGGAAGCGCGCGAATTGCAGCAGGTCGCCATAGCCTTGCTCCGCGTAGACCAGCAGGCGCGCACTGGCTGGAACCGCCTCGCCCTGCCACGCCGGCAGCGGCAGCGACGGCGGCGTCAGCCCGCAGGCGGCCCAGCGCGCCTCGTAACCTTCCCAACCATCGGCCCAGCGCCCCTGCAACAGGTCCAGCGTACCGAGCGCGTAGCGCGCCAGCACCGGCTCGCCCAGCGCCAACGCGCGCTGGTAGCCCGCGCGTGCGCCGTCCCAATCGCCGAGCGCGCGCCGGCATCCCGCCAGGTTGTGCCAGGCGTCGGCGTGGTCCGGCTGCAAGGCCAGGACTTCGTCGAAGCAGGTCATGGCGAAGGTGATTTCACCGCGCCGCCGGGCGATGCAGCCCAGGTTGTAGCGACTGCCGACATGCCGGGGCGCATTGACCAGGACTGCGCGATACGCCGCTTCGGCGCCAGCCTCGTCGCCTTCGTCCAGCAGCAGGTTGCCCAGGTTGTAGCGCGCGGCGACGTCGTCCGGCGCCAGACGTAGCGCCACGTCGAGTTCGGCGCGCGCCGCGGCGATGTCGCCCAGCTCGCGCAAAACGCTGGCGTGGTTCGCCCGCAGCGCCACCGAGTCGGGATCGAGCCGGATCGCATGGCGCAGCGCCTGATGCGCCGCCGCGGGGTCGCCGCTGCGCGCGCAGGCCTGCGCCAGCGCGGCCCACCCCGCCACCGCGCCCGGCTGCGCGCGCAAGGCGAGGTCCAGCGAGAGGCGGGCCGCGGCGAAATCGCCGGCCCGGCAGGCCGCCAGGCCGTGCGCCAGCCGTAGCGCCGGTGCCTGCGGCCAACGCGCCAGCGCTTCGGCATAGGCGGCCTGGGCCGCGGGCCAGGCATTGCGCGCCTCGGCCTGACGGCCGCGCACCACCGCCTGATCGGCCTGCCAGCTCATCGCGCGCCACCGAAGCCGACCGCCAGCCAGTTGGCCAGCCGTTGCGCCACCTGCTCCCAGCCGCTGTCGACCATCAGCGCGTGGCCGATGTCCACGAATTCGGCATCCACCCGCCACGCCCGTGCCGTCGCCAGCACGTCCGCGCGCGGGATGATGCGGTCGCGCTCGGCGCCCAGCACCAGGCACGGCACATCGTGCGGCATGCCCATCAGCAGCCACGGCTGGGGCATCAACAACTCGGTCAGCGCCAGCGTGGATTCGGGCTGCGCCCGCGCCGCGAACGCGCCCAGCCGCTCGCGCGTCATTGCCGGGGAAAACAGCAGCTCGCGCAACAGCGCGTAGTCCAGGCCATCCGGACCGAGGTGCCACTGAAAGCGGTTGAGCGCCCCCAGCAGGTGTGGCGCGCTCAGGCCCATGTAGGCGAGCGAGCCACCCAACCCGTAGGGCGGCACGCTGGCCAGCAGCGCCACCCCGGCCACCGGCTGCTTGCGCGCGTGGCGCTGCACCAGATAGCCGCCCAGCGAATGACCGATCACCACCGGCGGTGCGGCCAGCTTCTCGGCGACGTCGGCCAGATCGCGCAGGTAATCGCCGATCGAGCACAGGTCCAGCCGTTCGCGTCCCGCGCTGCCGGCGTGGCCGACCAGACTGAGCGCGTGGCAGTCGTAGCCCAGCCCGGCGAAATACGGCAGGAAGGTATCCTCCCAGCACCAGGCGCCGACGTAGGCGCCGTGCACGAACAGCAGCGGCGGCGCGTTGCGCGCCGCGCCGGGCGCCGGGGCGCGGTGCAGGATTTCGAGTTGGTGGTGTTTGCTCATCGCACGAATCCTATGCCGACGCGGATGCTGTTGGTGCGCTGGTCGTAGCTGCGCAGGCTTTCGCCATAGCCGTCCCAGTATTGCAGGTAGCCGTAGAAATCGATGCCCAGCCACTGCCGCAGCGGATAGGACAGGTCGAGCTGGAACGAGCCCTTGTCCTTGTTGCCGTAGCGGATCAGCGACGACATCGTCAGCCCCTGGCCGTTGCCGCCCTTGAAGCGCCAGTCGACGTAACCGCGATAGCCGGCGATGTCGGGGTTCTCCTCCATCTCGGTGAGGTAGGCGCCAAACAGCGGCGAGAACACGAAATGCCAGTGCTCGACATCGCCCCAGGTGAAGGTCGGATTGACGAAAAGCTGGTTGAGATCGCGCGACTCGTCGCCGCCCTTGCCGTTCGATTCATGGCGAAAACCGTAGGCCAGGTCGAAGCGCCCCACGTGGGGCAGTTGCGCCGCATTGGCATGCTCGTAGTACAGCGCCGGCTTGTAGCTGGTGTCGTAGAACGGCGTCGATTCCTCGCTCAGCTTCCACAACGAGGTCTGGGTGTAGGCGAAGCGCAGCCCGGCCAGCCACGGATAGCGCTTGGCCAGGTTGCTGTCGGGATCGAACAACTGGTAGCGGAAGCTGAACTGGAAGCGCGCGTCGTCGCCATCGGGCGCGACCACGAAATACATCGGATCCTGCGGGGCGAAGCGCGCCGCGCTGTAATTGAGCACCGAGGTGTTCTGGATCTGCGATTCCACCGGCGTGGCCACCTTGGCCTGCGGCAGGTCCGTCTGCGGCGGCACCGCCGGGGTCTCGGTCTTGACGTAGGCGTAGCGCAGCATGCGCGCGCTTTCCGGCGCCAGTTCGAACGGCTGCGCGCCGCCGACCAGTTCGCAGGCGCGCGACCCCGGGCAGGTCAGCGTCGCGGCCGGCGTCACCTGCTCGGCCGTGGCGGAACGGTTCACGTACAGCACGTCCACCGTCGCCGACGTGACGCCGCCGGGCAGGAAGACCGTTTCCGCCGACCAGGCCGTTCCCGCCTGGCCTACCAGCAATAAACCCGCCGCGATCCGGGCATAGCGCATGGGTTCCCCCCGTTTGCCGACGTCGGTGCGTCGGACGAAATCCAAAGGCAAGCCCGCGATTATCCGGACAAAGCCGTCCGCCCGCGATACGGCACATCCCGGCGCCGGCCTTCGGCTGATCGCCGTCAAGCCGACGCCAGCAACCACAGCATCTGCCTGGCGCGGCTCATCGCCACGTATTGTTCGCGCAGCGTCGGCAGATCGGCCTGCGCCAACTGTGCCGCCGACGGCGCGCCGGGCAGGATCACGTGCGGCCACTCGTTGCCCTTGCAATGCAGGATGGACGTCAGCACCACCTTGCTGGCGAAGCCGACGTTGCCGCGCTGGAACTGCGCCGCCAGCGCGTCCAGCAGCGCCAGGAACGCGGTCGGTCCTTCCTGCGCCAGCAAGGCCACCAGTTCGTCCAGCGCCTGGCTCGACGCCCTGGCCGCCACCACGGTCGGCGCCATGCTGGCCAGCCATTCGCGGATGCCGTGACGCGCCAGCCAGCCGTGCAGCGCGGCCACGCCGCAGCCGATGGGCGACTGGCGCTCGCCCAGCATGCGCAACGCCAGCGGCACCTGGCCCGGGATATAGCGCGGCAGCCGCTCGCCCGCCACCCGCTCGGCCAGCAGCGTGCTCAGCGCCTCGCGCTCGTCCTCGTCCAGCCCGGCGCGCGGGCCGGCCGCGAATTGCAGCAGCGCCTTGCAGTCGAGGGCGTTGTGCTCGACATCAACCCAGCCCTGGAGCAGCACGCAGGCGCGCAGCAATCGCGCCTCGCGCGACTCGTGCAGCGGCGCGATGCGATCGCAGCGATAGGCGATCCCCGCGCGGAACAGCGCCAGCATCACCGGGAACGCCTGCGGTCCCTGCGGCACGATCACCGCGAACGTCTCGCCCGCCGCGCCGGCCTGCATGCCATCGCCGATCAGGCGGGCAATCGCCGCCGGCTGGGCGTCGCCGGCCACGGTCAGCCGCTTGACTCCCGTATGCAGCCCGGCACGGCAGCGCAACGCCGCGCACGCCGGATTGACCCGCTGCAACAGGCCGGCAATGGCCTTGCCCAGCGGATTGCCGAAGCGGTGGGTCAGCGACAACGGCAGGCGCTGCGCGTCCGGCCAGTGGCGCAGGAATTCGTCGAACGCGGAAAACGGCGCGATGCCGCGCCACTGGAAGATGTCCTGCCCGCGATCGCCCACCGCGGCGACGGCGCAGCCGGCGGCGGCCAGCGCGCGCACGATCTCGAAATGCACCGCCTTGGTGTCGTGGAACTCGTCGAGCAGCACCACATCCACCCCGCGTGCGCGCAGGCCCTGCGCCACCGCCTCCGGCTCGTGCGCCAGATCGAAGGCGGCGTCGCCATGGCACAGGAAGTCTATCGACTCGCGGCATTTTTCGTATTCGTTGAACAGGCTGAACGCCCACGGCGGCAACCCCAGCCGCTCCAGCGCGAACTGGAGGTTCTCCAGGTCGTAGTCGTCCGCCAGATCGCTGTCGAAGCCGGCGAACGGCGGCTGGGCGAACACCAGCCCGGCCTTGAGGTGATCGACCAGTTCCAGCCATTGCAGCAGCGATTCCTCGTCGCCGCGCAACGGCTCCACCCCGCGTTCGGGCAGGTAGGCGTTCACCCGCGCCACCGCCTGCCGCATCGCCAGCAGCGGGCGGTCGTCGTCGACGATGGCCCGCCCCAGCGACCCGGCCTGCCAGCGCTTGTCGCGCGCGTGGTCGCGCAGGCAGCGCACGGCGAACTCGTCCAGCGTGTTGCACAGCTGCTGCGCGGCCTGTGGCGTCAGGTCGCGACACACCTCGCGGCGGTACAGCTCCAGCCAGCGCGCCTGGCCCTTCTGCGAATAGGTCAGCGTCAGCACCGTGCGGCCCCGGCGTTCCAGCGCCTGGTGCAGCAACACCAGCGCCGTGGTCTTGCCAGTGCCTGCCGAGGCTTCGATCAGCAGCGGCTGGCCGCGATCGGCGGATTGCGCCCACGCCAGGATGGCGGACAACTCGGGGTTCATCTCCAGCGGTTCGCCGTCTTGCATGCCCTTTCCCATTGATGCGGTTGCGAGGCCGGCGAAAACGAAAACCCGGAGCATCGCTCCGGGTTCGCGCATCGTTGGCCGGTATCGCCGGTGTATACCATCTACCGGCGGTACCGCGCCACGCCGGACCGGCTTCAGTCCTTGAGCGACGCCATGTCGATCACGAAGCGGTACTTCACATCGCTCTTGAGCATGCGCTCGTAGGCATCGTTGATCTCCTGCATGCGGATCAACTCGATATCCGAGGTGATGCCGTGCTGGCCGCAGAAATCCAGCATTTCCTGGGTTTCCGGAATGCCGCCGATCAGCGAGCCCGCCACCGCCTTGCGCCCCATGATCAGTGGCACGCTGTTGACCAGGGGATCGAGGTCGCCCAGGTAGCCGACCAGCACCAGGGTGCCGTCGATGGCCAGCGTGGGCAGGTACGGGTTGAGGTCGTGGGCATAGGGCACGGTGTCGATGATCAGATCGAAGCGTCCGCCCACCGCCGCCATCTGCACCGCATCGGTGGACAACACCACCTGGTGCGCGCCCAGACGCAGCGCATCGGCCTCCTTGCCCGGCGAACGGGTGAACAGCGTGACGTCGGCGCCCAGCGCGCGGGCGAGCTTCAGCGCCATGTGGCCCAGGCCGCCCAGCCCCACCACCGCCACCTTGCGCCCCGGCCCCGCGCCCCAGTGGCGCAACGGCGACCAGGTGGTGATGCCCGCGCACAGCAGCGGCGCCGCGCCGGCCAGATCCAGCCCGTCCGGCACCTTCAGCACGAAGCGGTCGGACACCACCACCCGTTGCGAATAGCCGCCCTGCGTCGGCGTGTGGTCATGGCGATCCACCGCGTTGTAAGTGAAGGTGGCGCCTTCCGCGCAGTATTGCTCCAGCCCGCGCTCGCACGGATTGCAATGCCGACAGGAATCGACCATGCAACCGACGCCGACGCGATCCCCCGCCTTGAAACGGGTGACGCCAGGGCCGACCTCGGTCACCCGGCCGATGATCTCGTGCCCCGGCACCACCGGATACTGTGTGCCGCCCCAATCGTTGCGCGCGGTATGCAGGTCGGAGTGACACACCCCGCAGTACAACACCTCGATCGCCACATCGTCCGACCGCAGCCCCCGCCGCTGGAAGCGGTACGGCGCCAGCGCTGAGGTGGGGGAACTCGCGGCATAACCCAGAACATTCGTCGTCATATTGGCCTCGCTTGGAAAAAACTGCCTTCAATGTAGGCGGCAAATGCCGCGGGCCAAAGTCGGGGCGACAATCCGCCAAGCCATGAAAAAAGCCCGCGGCATCGGCTGCGGGCTTGAGCAGGAAGCGTGCTGCCTCGGGTGCCTCAGAACGGAATATCATCCTCGAAATCATCAAAGTTCTTCGGCGCGGCAGGTCGCTGGGCCGGGGCGGATTGCTGGGGGCGGGCCTGTTGCGGGCGGGCCTGGGCCGCCGGGGCCGGGCTGTATTCCTGGTTGAAGTCGTCGCCGCCTTGCTGGAAGCCGCCGCCGGCGCCACCCCCACCGCCGCCACGGCCGGACAGCATCTGCATCTGGTCGGCGACGATTTCGGTGGTGTAGCGGTCGGCGCCGGTCTGCTTGTCCTGCCACTTGCGGGTCTGGATGCGGCCTTCCACGTAGACCGAGCTGCCCTTCTTCAGGTATTCGCCGGCGATTTCCGCCAGGCGGTTATACATCACGATGTTGTGCCACTCGGTCTTTTCCTGCTGCTGACCCTGTTTGTCCTTGAAGCGCTCGGTGGTGGCGATGCTGAAATTGCAGACCGCACCGCCGCTGGGCAGGTAGCGCACCTCGGGGTCGCGCCCCAGGTTGCCGATGAGTAGGACCTTGTTCAGCGATGCCATCTTTAATTCGTCTCCGCAATCAGTTGTTGCGCGGCGGCTTCGTCCCAGCCGGTTTGCAGGACCTTGAGCAATGCCACGCGTTCGTCCATCAAGACGACGGCCTCTTTCACGCCGTCGATCCGCCCGAGTTTAGCAGAGAGGTCGACCGCGTCGCCCCCCCAGTTTTCGCCGATCGGAAACATCCAGGTGCGTACCGGCAGCGGCGGGCGCATGCCGGCGGCCACCGCCAGCCAGATCGCCATCAGCAGCGCGCCGGCGACGAACACCGGCGTCGCGCCGGCGTGCTGGTACAGCCAGCCGGCCATCGCCGAGCCGATGAACATCGCCGCCGACTGGCAGGTGTTGTACACGCCCATGGCGGTGCCGCGCGCCTCGACCGGCGCCACCTTGGAGATCAGGCTGGGCTGGGTGGCCTCCAGGATGTTGAACGCCACGAAGTACACGCCCAGCCACAGCACGATAGCCGGCAGGCTGGGCAGCCACAGCGCCATGCCCAGCTGCGCGATGAACATCAGCGCGATGGCGAACAGGAACACCTGCTTCAGCTTGTGGCGCTTCTCGCCGATGATCACCGCCGGCACCATCAGCACGAAGCTGACCAGCACCACCGGCAGGTAGACCCACCAGTGATGCGCCACCGGCAGACCGCCCACCTGGGACAACAGCAGCGGCATCACCGTGAACATCGCCATCTGCCCGGCATGCAGCGCGAACACCCCGTAGTTCAGCCGCAGCAACTGGCCGTGCCGCAGCACCTGCGGCAGCCGGCCGGTATCGGCCTCGGCGTCCGAATGGTGGCGCGACAGCGCCGGGTTGGGAATCACCTTGGCCACGCCGACGATGGCGGCCAACGTCAACACGGCAGTCAGGATGAAGATGCCCTGCAAGCCCACCCATTCGGCCAGCTTGGGCGCCGCCACCAGCGAGACGGCGAAAGTGCCGGCGATGCTGGCGCCGATCATCGCCATCGCCTTGGTGCGGTGTTCCTCGCGCGTCAGGTCGGCCAGCAGCGCCGTCACCGCCGCCGAGATCGCTCCGGCGCCCTGCACCGCGCGGCCGACGATCATCCACGCGATATGGTCGGCGAAGGCGCAGATCAGGCTGCCCACCGCGAACAGCGCCAGGCCGATATAGATCACCCGCTTGCGTCCCACGCGGTCGCTCCACATGCCGAACGGCAGTTGCAACAACGCCTGGGTCAAGCCATAGGCGCCGAAGGCCAGCCCCACCAGCACGTGGTTGTCGCCGCCGGGCAGGCGGCCGGCGTAGACGGCGAACACGGGCAGGACCAGGAACATGCCGAGCATGCGCAGGGCGTACAGCCCCGCCAGGCTCAGCGAGGCGCGCATTTCGACCTCGCTCAGGCGGATGGTGGAGGACATCGGGGGACAGGATTTCGGGCGGAAAGACGAGATGGTAGGGCGAATCGCCCTGCGAGCGAAAGCCATTCGCTTTCGTCGACGGCGCGCGCAAGCCCCGCCCGCCCTCGCACACCGCCCAGCGACGTTGCCTTCGTTCAGCCGGCGCCCTGCCGGGCTTGCAGCGCGGTGTTCGCGTGCGCAAAGCGACCCGCGCCGGCCGGCGCCCCATGGCTTTGCCCGGCGTGCCGCCGATGTCAGGAGGGACGACGACGCCGGCCGCGTCCGGCAAGGGTTGCCGCCCCCCGTGGCCCGCCAGGGTGTCAGGAGGCATGCCCGCCTGCGTGTCGGGATGGCGAACTACGGTATATTCAGGGGTTTACTTTCGCCGGATCGGCACCATCTCGCCAGCCATGAGCTATCGCCCCGCCTTCTCCGACCAGCCGCTGATCCGCATCCGTGGCGCGCGTACCCACAACCTCAAGAACGTCAGCCTGGACCTGCCCCGCGGCAAACTGGTGGTGATCACCGGGCTGTCCGGCTCCGGCAAGTCGTCGCTGGCGTTCGACACCCTGTACGCCGAAGGCCAGCGCCGCTATGTCGAAAGCCTGTCGGCCTACGCGCGGCAGTTCCTGCAACTGATGGAAAAGCCCGACGTCGACCTGATCGAGGGCCTGTCGCCAGCGATCTCCATCGAGCAGAAGGCCACCAGCCACAACCCGCGCTCCACCGTCGGCACCGTCACCGAGATCCACGACTACCTGCGGCTGCTGTTCGCCCGTGTCGGCCAGCCCTACTGCCCCGACCACGACCTGCCGCTGGAGACGCAGACCGTCAGCCAGATGGTCGATCACGTGCTGGCGCTGCCCGAGGAAACCCGGTTGATGGTGCTGGCGCCGGTGATCGTCGGCAAGAAGGGCGAGAACCTCGACCTGTTCGACGAACTGCGCGCGCAGGGCTTCGTGCGGGTGCGGGTGGACGGCGAGGTGTACGAGATGGACGCCCTGCCCAAGCTCGACAAGAACAAGAAGCACACCATCGAAGTGGTGATCGACCGCCTGCGCACCCGCGCCGACCTCAAGCAGCGCCTGGCCGAATCGTTCGAGACCGCCCTGCGCCATGCCGACGGCCGCGCCATCGCGGTGGAAATGGATAGCGGCAAGGAGCACTGGTTCTCCGCCAAGTTCGCCTGCCCGGTGTGCAGCTACAGCCTGCCCGAGCTGGAACCGCGCCTGTTCTCGTTCAACAACCCGATGGGCGCCTGCCCCAGCTGCGACGGCCTGGGCCAGATCACCTTCTTCGACCCCAAGCGCGTGGTCGCCCATCCCGAACTGAGCCTGGCTGCCGGCGCGATCAAGGGCTGGGACAAGCGCAACCAGTTCTACTTCCAGATGCTGGTCAGCCTGGCCGACCACTACGACTTCGACGTCAACACCGCCTGGGAAGACCTGTCGGAAAAGGTACAGAAGGTGGTGCTGTACGGCTCCGGCCGCGACGAAGTGCGCTTCAACTACATGAACGAGCGCGGCACCCGCTTCGAGCGCTCGCACGCCTTCGAGGGCATCATCCCCAACCTGGAACGGCGCTACCGCGAAACCGACTCGGCCACGGTGCGCGAGGAACTGGCCAAGTACCAGAACAACCGCGCCTGCCCCACCTGCGACGGCTCGCGCCTACGCCGCGAGGCGCGCCACGTGCGCGTCGGCAGCCAGACCCTGCACCGCATCAGCCAGATGGCGCTGCGCGACAGCGCCGCCTACTTCGACAGCCTGGCGCTGGAAGGCAACCGCGCGCAGATCGCCGAGAAGATCGTCAAGGAAATCCGCGAGCGGCTGGGCTTCCTGGTCAACGTCGGCCTGGACTACCTCAGCCTGGAGCGCAGCGCCGACACGCTGTCCGGCGGCGAGGCGCAGCGCATCCGCCTGGCCAGCCAGATCGGCTCCGGCCTCACCGGCGTGATGTACGTGCTGGACGAGCCCAGCATCGGCCTGCACCAGCGCGACAACGACCGCCTGATCGGCACCCTGATGCGCCTGCGCGACCTGGACAACACCGTGATCGTGGTCGAGCACGACGAGGACGCCATCCGCGCCGCCGACTGGCTGGTGGACATGGGCCCCGGCGCCGGCGAGCACGGCGGCGAGGTCATCGCCTGCGGCACGCCGCAGGAAGTGTTCGATCATCCCGATTCGGTCACCGGGCAGTTCATGTCCGGCAAGCGCCGCATCGAGATCCCGGCCCAGCGCCGCCGCCCCGACCCGGAAAAATGGTTCACCCTGAAGGGCGCGCACGGTAACAACCTCAAGTTCGTCGACCTGGCGCTGCCGGCCGGGCTGTTCGTCTGCGTCACCGGCGTGTCCGGCTCGGGCAAATCCACCCTGATCAACGACACCCTGTACGCCGTCGCCGCGCGCGACCTGAACGGCGCCTCGTCCGAACCCGCGCCGTACCACGAGATGCACGGCCTCGACTTGTTCGACAAGGTGATCAACGTCGACCAAAGCCCCATTGGCCGCACCCCGCGTTCCAACCCCGCCACCTACACCGGCCTGTTCACGCCGATCCGCGAACTGTTCGCCGGCGTGCCCACCGCGCGCGAACGCGGCTACGGCCCCGGCCGCTTCTCGTTCAACGTCAAGGGCGGCCGCTGCGAAGCCTGCCAGGGCGACGGTGTGATCAAGGTGGAGATGCACTTCCTGCCCGATGTCTACGTGCCGTGCGACGTCTGCCACGGCCTGCGCTACAACCGCGAAACGCTGGAAGTGCAGTACAAGGGCAGGAACATTACCGAAGTGCTGGAGATGACGGTGGAGAACGCGCTGGAATTCTTCAGCGCCGTGCCCACCGTGGCGCGCAAGCTGCAAACGTTGATGGACGTCGGCCTGGGCTACATCCGCCTCGGCCAGAGCGCGACCACGCTGTCCGGCGGCGAAGCGCAGCGGGTGAAGCTGGCGCTGGAGCTATCCAAGCGCGACACCGGCCGCACGCTCTACATCCTGGACGAGCCGACCACCGGCCTGCACTTCCACGACATCGACCTGCTGCTCAGCGTGCTCAAGCGCCTGTCCGAGCACGGCAACACCGTGGTGGTGATCGAACACAACCTGGACGTGATCAAGACCGCCGACTGGATCGTCGACCTGGGCCCGGAAGGCGGCGCCGGCGGCGGCCAGATCATCGCCACCGGCACCCCCGAACAGGTGGCCGCCAACCCCGCCAGCCACACCGGCCACTATTTGGCGCGGATGCTGGATGTGGTTCGCTGAGGGCGGAGAGAAACCCAAACCCTAAACCTTGAAACACAGAGGGCACAGAGAACACGGAGTTACACAGAGAAAAACCAAGGGCAGGAAAGACCAAGTCGATCCGCTCCTGCCTTTGAATTTCTCTGTGATCCTCTGTGTTCTCTGTGCCCTCTGTGCGATTTTCCGACGTGGATGTGGGCCGGATGGCTGCGCAGCACAGCGGAGCGTCTTCCTCCGTACCAGCCTTGTGACGACGGGGATGCCAGCCCAGTAGGTTCTCTCCCGGCAACTTGCAGGAGCGGACGCGAGTGGCGATGATCATGGCAACGACATGACCTGCAACCCCGCAGGCCACAGGGTATCGATATGACCAACCCCTATGCCCCATACCCCCTTCGTCAGCACTTCCCCGCAGGCACGCGTGTCGTGGTCTCTGGCGTGGGTGCCGGTTGGCGCAACAACCCTGTCGGGACTGTTTGTGGCGATCCCGAACCCGTTCAAACCGTAAGGGGTGAAGATTATTACTACTGGGTGAGGTTCGACACGCCCCAGCATGCCCTGAGCGATGACGGCCCGTACTGCCTGGCCCAGGTACTCAGTTGCTGTATCACTGGCCAGGCCCGAGCTGATTCACCTTGAGGCTTCGCGGCCTCTGCACGTGAGATTTATTAACCCGGCAATCAAATAGAAGCGCTATTCAGCATACCGAACGGCTGCATGCTTGAAATACGCCATCACCCGTTCCGGCGTCCTGGCCAGGCGCTCCATGAATGCGGTGGCCTTTTGCAGCAAGGCCCTTTTGTTGGCAGCACGGTCGGACGAGCGCAGTTCGGTCTTGAAATCACGATTGAGGTATTCGTCCGGATTGATCTCCGGCGAATAAGGCGGCAGATAGAAGACTTCAATCAAATCCTGGCGTTCGGCCAGCCAGGTGGTCACCAGTTTGGCATGGTGCACTTTCAGATTGCCGAGAATCAGGAATACCTTCTGCTCGCTGTCGGCCATCAATCGCGCCATGAAGCCAATGAATAAATCGGTATTCATCGCGGTGTCGATGAATTCGAAACGCACCAAGCCTTGGTTGCTGATGGCCGAGATCATCGACAAGCCATGACGTTTGCTGGGTGCCGCCAGCACCGGCGTCTGCCCTGCGGGGGCGTAGCCGCGTAGCCAGTGCCCGTCTTCGGCGACGGCCGTTTCGTCACCCCAGTAGATGACGGCGCCTTCCGCTTTGGCCCGCGCGACGATCGCGGGATAGGTGTCGTGGAGCCAGCGTGCAACCTGGGCCGGGTTTTGTTCCTGGGCCCGTTTGATCGGTCGCTGCGGGGTGTAGCCCCAGCGCAGCAGATATTCGCCCACCGTGCAGATCGGCATCTCGATATCGAACAGTATCTTGATCAATTGCATCACGGCGCGGCGATTCCATAAGGCAAATGGCAAGCTCAACTGTTTGGGCGACTCGCCGACGATGATCGAGCGTAAATGCCATTCCTGGGCCAGGCTCAGCGTGCGCCCCGACCAATAGCGCCGACCCCGGGTTTTGGATTCCAGCCCCGATTCACCTTCTTTGGCATAGCGTCTCGCCCAGGCCATGACGGTGCTCAGGTGCACGCCAATCACGGTGGCAATGGTTTTCCAAGGCAAGTTCAATTCTTCGCGCATCCGCATGGCTTGCCGACGCATTTGATCTTGCGCTTCGCGGGGGAGTTTACGGACATCAAGTTTTTTCATGCAGGCAAGTTTAGCATGTATTTTTATTTGATTGCCGGGTTAATAAATCGCAAAATATAATTTACACATCAAAAGAAGCTGTCCCACATATACACCCCCCTTTTCATTGTTCCAATTTTTCAAATGAGGGGCGCTCAAAAACCCCTCCCTCTGTCAATTCCAGAACCCGATCCGCCGATGCAATTGTCTCCGGTCGATGAGCGATCAACAAAATGGGTAACCCCAATTTCCTTAGCGTCTGACTGATCATGGTCTCGTTCATAACATCCAAGTGGCTTGTTGCTTCATCTAATAACAGAAATCGAGGTTGTTTATAGAGTGCTCGCGCTATTAAGATGCGCTGCTTTTGCCCGCCAGACAATGTATTTCCCATTTCGCCTACTAGCGTCTGATAACCCATTGCAAGCGCATTAATTTCATCATGCACGCCGGCAAGTTTGGCACAGTACTCCACACGCTCGTGATCAATCGCTTCCGCAGTAAAACAGGTGATATTATCCAGAATGGCACCACTAAACAGTTGGTCCTCCTGCAACACTACACCGATCATGCTACGTAATTCACTCGTCCTGTCGATCTGATAAGGCATCCCCATTACCCGAACTTGTCCGGCCACAGGTGTATACAAACCCAGTATCAGCTTTGCCAGCGTCGACTTCCCGCCGCCAGAACGACCGACCAAGGCAACCACCTCACTGGGCTGAACATTGAAAGAAACGTTATTCAAAATCAATGGTCCATCGTTGCCATATCGGAATGTAAGATTGCACACCTCTAGTGGCAACGCATTTTCGGCAATTTTAAGCGCACTCAAGCAAGCTATTTTTTCCTTCTGCTGCCGCACACTATCGAAATCATTAGCCGCGCGATCCTTCTCTCCTTCTTTCGAGGTCAATACAATGTCAGCGAGTCGTTCGTTGTATACATCTAGCATGCGGTACTCGAAGAGCTTGTCAATCAGCGCGGAAACACTGCCGGAGAAACGCCCCTGAAACGACATGTAAGCGACCAGCATTCCAATCGTGAACTGGCCGGAAATCACCGCCTTTGCCCCAAACCAGATCACACCGGCAGCGGTCGCGCTACCAATGGCGGTGTTGGTCAAACCATATAGCATGCCCAGTCGCGACTCTTTCAGCTGCATGTTGCGCCGCTCAATATTTAGGTTGCGCCATGCGGACTCACGCTGCGCCAGCGAATTGTTGGCACGCAAACTAAGTACACCCCGCAATGACTCCAGAAAGTGGCTGTTTTCCTGAGTGCTGGCCGACCAGCTATCCTCCGATGCTTTGCGCATCGTGCCGAACCAAAGCCAGCGCAGCACGCCATAGAACACCGCGGCGATGATGGCGACCGTTGAAAGTACCGGGCTATACAGCAGCATCATAGTCAATGTGCCGACAATCAGGATCACATCCAAAACAGCCTGAAGAATACTGCTGGTAAGCGTATGCTGAATGGTATTGATGGCATCGAATTTGGCACTGATATCGCCAATATGACGCTTTTCAAACCAATCCAGCGGCAAACGCACCAGATGATGGAACACATTGGCCGTCCACTGCATATTGAAATTGACCGACATCGAAATGGTCGCCCACTCCCTTACCACCCCGATCAGCGACTGGGCACCAATCAACATCAACATAGCGATGATGACAATGGCCAATAAGCTCTCATCCCTAGCCACCAATACTTCATCAATCACCAGTTGATTAATCAGCGGCATAGCAAGGGCCAGTGCTTCCAGCACGATGGCAAAGCAAAAAATACGTATCAACGCGGCCTTCAGGCCAATAGTTTTCCCAACTAGTTCAGTCAAGCGTATTTTGCGACGTACGTCCCGTCGCTGAAAGGCATGGGTCGGAGTCAACTCCAGCGCCACACCGGTAAAATGCCGGTCCACTTCAACTGGCATCAACGCCAATGCACCGCGTGCCGGATCGTGAACTTCGATACGCTGTCCTTTAACCCGCTTCAATACCACAAAATGGTTCAAGTCCCAGTGAAGAATGCACGGCATAGGCAATTGCGCCAAATCGCCCAACTCTAGGCGCACCGCCCGCGCTGTCAGATGCAATGCCTGCGCGCAATCCATCAACCGACGCAAGGTCATGCCATGTTGTGAAACACCGAATTGTCCCCGCAGCGCAGGCAAATCAATCCGATAGCCATGCCAACCCGCAACCATAGCCAAACACGCCACACCACACTCTGCTGCTTCAGTTTGCCGCACCAATGGCAATTGTTTGCGCCAGCTCCAACTCAAAGACTGCATTAATTCCATATCAAAGCTTTCCGTGCAGGCTCCACAACGGCTCTAACAACCATTCGTAAATATGCCGACGATCCAGCTCCACATCCGCGGCAACCAGCATACCCACTTTTAGTGCTTCCCGTTTGCCATAAGCCAGCACATAATTTTTATCTAGGGCTACGATCACCCGGTAATGCGCTTCGCCGTCTTTCCACGTGATCGGACTGCGCATCGTTACCTCTGCTGACGCGAGCGCGGTGCGGGAGACTTCACGGGTTGTCCCATATTGCACGCCGAATTTTTCATGAGGAAAAGCTGCAAAACGTAACCCCACGCGCTGTCCCGGCTTGACAAAGCCTACGGAGCGGCTGGGTGCATAAAGCTCAACCTGCAATGCCGTTCCATCCGGAACTAGCATCAACAACAATTCGCCGGCCTGCGCCGCCTGCCCTGGCTTGACCAGCACGGCTGCGATAGTGCCCGCCATTGGTGCAGTCAATGTCGCCCCACCACGGCCAGCCAACTCGATTTGCTGTTGCCGCGCATCCTGCAACTGGCGATCCAGCTCAGAAAGACGAGCATCTCCTTCCAATTGCAGACGCTGCAGTTCGTTTTGCAGAGTCGCCTGTTCGGCCAATAGGCGTGAGCGCGATTGTCGCTGCACCTCGATCTGAGCTTGTATCGCAGCTAGTGAAATCTGCTTTTCATCTAGCGCGGCCGAAGAAATGAACCCCTGCTCGGACAATCGCTGGAATCGAGCTACGGATATACGGGACAATTGCTCTTGCTTTCGCACCAGAGCCAAGGCTTGCTGCGCGCTTCCCAGTTCCATGCCCAACTGGCTCAAATTGCGTAATACGCCATCCCGCTGAGTAGCGTTGATATCTATTTGTCGCTCGCGCTGCCGTTGTAAATTGATGATCTGCTTGCCCACGGAATCGCTCAGGCTGGCGAGCAAACCCAAGCCTTGATGGTCATATCGTTCATCCCGCAGCCGGTATAACACCTGCCCGGCTTGAACCCGTTGGCCCTCTTTCACCAACAACTGCTCGACCCGCCCCTGCATTTGTGCCACCACCTGGATCACCCCGGCCGATGGCATGATGAGACCTTCCAAACGCGCCTTGCGGGTGTACTCACCCATCACTATAAATGCAATTAGCAAGGTAAGCAGAGTAATGCTAGCCCACGCAAACCAAGTCAAACCAAACTCGACAGGAATCAGAATCGCGCCAGCATGATGCGACCGTTGCGCGTCGAAAAAACCCTGCCGATATATCTTTCTATTTTTCATATGAGCTTGGCAGCATCCCTGCCCACGACATCAAACAACCTTCTCCAGTTTCAAATCCGAGCCCCTTTAGAAATAACCGCCTGACGTGCTTTAGTAGAACAAATATCGATCCCACATTGACAGATTGTGGTGCGGCAGCGAGTAGGCTCGGCTGGCAACGTCAGTATGTCATCAAAGATGCTGCCTATCGGGCCATCCTGCATGCACCAGGCGCGGTAAATCTCCCCCTGAAAAGTCACAATGATGTTCTCGATCCCAGCATGACAATCCCAGCCTTGGAAATTGGTCTCGCCAGCAACCAGCAAATCAAATGCTGTCTTGCGTACCACGCTGCCATCCTGGTGGGTCACTAGCATCACCCCACGCGGCTGCGGAATCGCCTTGGTCGGCTCGTTCCCGGTAAAGGATTGCATGACCGCTTCCTGCTCGACCGTATAGGCAAACCTTCCGGAAATTCCACCACTACCAAAACCATGGAACAAGGGCTGCAAAGCAATCGAACACTGCACCTCATCACGCATTTGCTGCGCCAACGACAGACACTCGTCAAACCGTTCTGGCAACATCATTACGTTGATATGCAGATTGGCCGTAGAGCAGGCCGCAGCGATCTGAGCCACGTTAATAAAATGAGTCTTATCTCGAATCTCCTCGACATGGAAACTCAAGCTAGCGCCATGCAGACAGGATACATATCGCTCCCACCATGCCAGCGAGGACGAGGCATTAGAAATAATATGAACCAAGCCGCCCCGTTCGTAGATTAGCTGCAGAAAGTCACCAAACCATTTTAGATATGTGACCTCGCCGCCGCCAAATTCAAAAAAAGGAAGCTGACCTCGTGCTTCACAATAAGCAAACACCTTGTCCACAAAAGCAACAGCCGCCTCAAAACTGAGCGTTTTTATTTTGCCATTGTGTAGATCGGGATGACAATAAGTGCAACGGTAATTACATTTAGTCGTCAATGCCCAATTGACACCAAAATAGAAGCAACCATCCGGTTGTTGCGTAACCCTCGCCATGCTCATACTTTAGCACTCACTAAAAAATTAGCAAAACATACCCGCATGTCGCAGTCTGCGACATATCCGAAAAAGCACTACTTAATTCACTTTGAAATTTTTACGGAAAAATTCGTATTCATTCATCGAATACTTGAAATAGAATCAAAAACCATACCAGAAACTTTATTCATCTTTATTTCCCAATAGAACGTATGAGCATGGCGCATCGGCCACACAGCGTGTCCAATATAATTTTACTGCACTCGACTCGCCGGACCACTCTTTCACCGAATAAATACTCCTCGACCCATGCCCCATCTTTATCAGAGCAAGCATCTGCATGCGGCACCACTCCTCCAATGTTTCCTAAGGCAAACCTTTTCATCGCGGATTTTTAGCCAAAATCCAGAATCGAACTTAATTTTTGACAAATTAATTGAATATGATTTTCCGAATTCCGCCAATCTTCGCACTGTCTCTTTATCACACCTTCCGGCACCACCACTTATTGTTCCCTTTATAAGGTTGAGACACGGCCCTCTATCAACTTGGAAAATCCCCCCAATGCGAAGTAATGACGAGGCTGTTTTTTTTCTGGGGGGGGGGGAACGACCATAAGCAGCTGCCCCCACCTCCACGAGCTGTAAAGTAGTCCTTGGTAACCCACCAGCCATTTCGATACTGTGCGCTATTTGCATCCGAGCGCAATCGCGTGGTTTCGGCAATCCATTGCTTCCATTGCTTAGGAACAATTTGTTCGCCTTTCCATTCTCCAGAATGACGGTAAAGCTCCCCCCAACTTGAGGAGATCAACCCGGCGCAACGATAACCCTCTTGCGCCATTCACAGGCAGGCCAGGCAAGCTTTCCCATGAAAAATCGCTAATTCCCCAAGGAGAAAACAACTTTTTTGCAAATTCAGCCCCCCCTACGGAATAAAATCGTTGAAAGCCTTACTTAACACTCAATAATCACCTGACGAGTAGCGAGTTTTTTTGCACCGACGGACCGAGAAAAATAAAACTCAAGGGGAGTAGGTTGTTTTTTAAGCTCCCCAGCTGCTCAAGGTTGAGATATTTATTCCATGAAAATCCTGGCACACCATTAAGAAAATCAATTAACTCATTCGCTTTAAAGCCGGCAGAAATATCATTTCAAATAACGCACCAAAAGGTGCTTTCGGATCTAGGCCTCTCTCTTCCGCTGCGATACCTACCAAAGCCGCAAGAACGCTTTTCGTTACCGAATTCAACTGGCGCAGCTCATCCCTTCCCATCGGCTCCACATAGGCTTCCACTACCAATTTTCCATCGACACTAATCAATACAGCGTCAACCATTGGGTAAGAAGAAATCATCCAATCAACGTGTTAGCGCGGGGATTTCCCCGAAGCGGCAAACCCGGGTTTCATATAAAAGCCCCCCCAAAAAAATGACAAGCACTTTTAGACACAAAACACCCATAAATAAAAATCCCATGCGGGAGTAGCCAGCCAACTGAGGATATCCTTATTGCCTTTTTTAGCCATCACCGAATTTCAGGCATAAATTTTAACCACTTCTCTCCAATTAGCCATTTTTAAGCCCGCGCCTTCCACACTTATACCTTTTCAAATAAAGTGTACATCAACCTATATTTTCATCAAACCCATCATTCTTTCCAATCGTCACCAAGCGATCCAAAAAAGGCGAGATCCTCAATCAACTCATTTCTTAACTGAAGCCATGGCATCCGTTACCAATTCAATTCGCCTATCCACCCAGCCTTCACATATATCTTTACTAGTTTTTGACCAATTATCGAAGTAAAATTTCCTTCCCCATCTAATTCGCATTTTTTCCATCCAAGAATACATCTCTCTCCCACCTGTTAAAGAAGTGATCGCATAACCACAAGAAGCAAGCGCTTGCTTGTCGAGGAAAACTCCAGCATTTTCATCTCTCCCCCGCTCTCCGAAAAACGAAGAAGCAAACGCCAATTTCAGCGCCGTAGGATAATTTTTATAGAATTCAATTTCAGCTTTAACTGAATCATACAACCCATTAAAATCACATGCATCATACTGAGCTTGAGATAGTTTGCATTGATAATAGTACCCCATCATGTTTCCATGAAAAATAACAAGCCCATTAACCTTTAGCTCTGCCGCTGCAACCGCCATATAATTAGCACAACTCGAAATGCAAACACCATCAACACTCAATTTAACTTTCTTTTCTCTCATCCATTCCGCTATTTTTATTGCATAAACAACATCGCCACCACCGGAATTTATAACAATCTCAGTTACATCATTTTTACCAACTAAATTTTGCATCAAATCATAATCCAATATACCTTCCACCTTCAATATACCCGGACTTAAACTAGTTAATTTTCCTTTTAAGGAAGCCGCTCTCAGCTGACGCCCGTATACTGAGTTCAGGAGGTTCTTTTCATATGAATTTTTATCAACCATCGAACAACTGCAAGTTAAGAAAAAAAGCATCAAAAGGATAATTTTCATTGTGCTTTTTGGCCGCAATTTAAAAATGGCGGCCAAATCCAATCAATTAATTAGCTAATTAGAAGTTAATTGAACACCCCCCCCTTCCACCTGGACCCTGATCACCGCCACATGACCAACCGCCGCCCCCACCATTGTTTTCTCCATTACCTGAGCCACTCTCTGCCGAGGAACCCGCGCGCGTATCACCATCGCCGATGCCACCACAAACCATAAGAACTTCTTCTTCATTTAATTGAAACATTTCAAACTCCCATTGGTCGCACTAAACCGGTGCGCTCGGCTTTGCCAAATGGCAATTTCAAAAAAAAGCATTGGGCGAGCATTTATTTCAGAGCAAATCCAACGCCCGAATATTTAAATCATGAAGCATTCCAAAACAATACCAGTATTGTATTACTGCAAAGCAAGCAACACTAACCATACAGGTTATCTTGTCAGCCAATTTTTTCTTTTTCCCAATATCTCATCGCCATAACCAAGAATATTCGGGACCCAAGTCAAAATTTCCAACATCATTGTAAACAAGGGAATTTTTTTTAATTTACCGCCCGCCACACCTAAATTTTTTCCATGCCGCCGCGCAAAAATCACTGAAAAGCTTAAGTAAAGAAGCAAGATCAACGCATTTAGCACCAATGGAGGCCAAATTTTGAACCCAATAAGCAAGGGCACCATTAATAAAGTGGGCGGAAATAAAAATTGTAATGCTGCAAAAAGAAACCAGGGGGTAAACAGCAAACCTTTGACCCAGGACATTTTCCATGCAGTAGTAAAAGCTTCTACTCGCCCTCTAGCCCAGCGTCGGCGTTGCCGGAATAACGCTCCGTACGTTCTGGGGCATTGAGTAGTGGCGACAGCATTTGGGGCATAACCGGTACGATAATGTGCTGCTAGCGCCTTCCAACACCAGGATATGTCTTCCACCAACCAATCCCCCCAACCACCTATTTGGCGTACAACCGAGGCACGATGCGCCACAAACGCCCCCGCCAGAACAGGAACCACACCTAATTGGTCTTGTGCTGCGCGAATCGCTCCGTAAAACCCAATATGCTCATAGTGCTGGAGTGTAGCAATCAGCGACCCATGATGATTTTCCGGAGCAATGAAGCCACATACGGCAGCATAGCGAGAATCGCTCCAGAGCTTTTTTACCAGCTGATGAACTCCATCTTCCGCTATGTAGGTATCGCTATCGACAACGACATAGACTTCACCATCCAGCACACCTGAGGCAAGGGCATAATCCAAAGCGTATCCTTTCCTGCCTCCATTCAATTCACGGGTAAGCAGCTGAAAGCGTTGTCTGTGTGGCTGCATTAACCACGATTTAACCTGCTGAGGTGTATCGTTGGTAGACCCGTCATCAATCAAAACAACCTGCAATGGAAGGCAATAACACTGAGCATCCAGCAAGCTCAAAGCCTTGAGAAACACGTTGGCATCTTCGTTGTAGAACGGCACGAGTACCGACACTGTTGGCGACTCATCATTTTGCTGGTTTTTTGCCGGACGCCTCAAATAGACCAGCAGCAGGCATAATGTTACGGTGCATGTTATCGCTGCAGGGATAGTTAACAGTAGAGTAATGATCTCACGCATAGCTGCCATTTCCTAATATCAATTCGCCCCCCTGAAAACAACAATTCGATTCTTGATCAAAAAAACTTGATCGTATACAAGGAAGACCATAGCACCTCATATCTTGCCATCTCAAAATATGATCAGAAAATAAAATTCAAATCCACTCGTTGAAAAAAAACGAACAGAGGAGGCATCCATTCTATGTTAGCGCCAATACCTTCCATAACCAACCGATATGCCCCACCAAGAGTGCTGGCGTAAAGATCATTGATAAAATATTATTTTGGTGATAGGGTCCATCCTATTTCTCAGGACACGTCACGGACTTTTAGCAGGGTTGGCCCATAAAACATCATTCAAAGTGACCACTTCCACTGAATGCCCTTTTCTTTTTAACAAAGAAATAACGCCTTCCTCCCCGGAAAGATGTGGAATACCCACCATCACAAGCATGTTAGCCTTTTGTACCATTTATAAACTTCTCGATGTTATCTGCTATAACATGATTTCGCTTTATATGGTGGGTTTCGCGTCATTGAGCTGCAACCGCCACATTGGCCATTGCTACCATCTATGCCTCCAGCCGGAGTAGTCCCCAGGCCATTGCCATATCCTCCATGCGGCCCCCATTGCCCATTGCAGCCAAACTATCATTCGACTGACCACTCTTGCTGCCATAGGTGCTAACCAACACGCAACTACCAGCCCGAGCCCTCCCATTGCTTGGCGTTGGTTGCTTGGCCCCGCCGATAGTGGTGCCGTCCCCGCCACCATCTACCATCAAGATTTCATCTTCATTCAGTTGAAACATACGATCACTTCATTTAAAAAAACACGCCACAGACGGGGTGCTCGCTTTGCCTTTTTGGCAACTTTTCATCCATCGTTTTCTAGCGAGGCTTCGAAAAAAACTTAACTCATAAATTGAGCACTATCGCTTGGATCTAGATACTGGCCAATCAACGCCGTCAACGCTTCACGCGATCCATCATTTTCGGTCACGCACGCAGCAGTCTTGCTGGCAATCGTGTATTGAGAATATTTTTCCTGACGTAAAGGAAAATCGGCTGATAATTTTTGCAGGCCCAGTTGCAGTGCTACCTGTTGCAATCGCAGTGAAAAATCAGAATTTCTGAATCCAGAAAATGCACGAGGCGTTAATGCACTTTTGCGCAACAATTGCTTGATCGATGCGCCAACCCTTTTCTTCTCCTCTACACTGCCGGCAACTCCTAAACAACAAGCAGTTTGAAGATCTTCTGTTTCAGCAATCTTGTGTGTGAAATTGGCGATAATTTCTTCCTGACTCTCTTTGCCTATTTTTTCCGTACTGTATTTATTAATGAAGAAGCATAAATGCCTGATCCATTCTGAAATAAGGTAGTGATCGTCCCAAATTGCTCCCTGCCCGGCGGCCAGGATGTAGTTAGCAAAATCCGGCACCGCTGAAATGGTGCCAAAATCAAGAAAACGGCCATCAATGGCGATATTGGAGCTGGTCAGTGAGCCGTGTGGTATGCCTATAACTCGCGACATGCCAATCTGTCGGGCGATTTTCTCAACGAATGTGATGAGTGCACTGTAGGGAAGCGAACCGCCGATACGTTGGCGATCTTCTTCGGTCACTTCAAACGCGGCCCCTAGGCAAGCAATGCTTTCCTGTACTCGGAGATAATCATCGTCGCGTAATGCCATGTACGCTGGTTGGGGCCAGAAGAAGGTCGCACGTTCAAAATGCGCTGGACGAATAGCGAGTTGTCGGATGGCCAGTGCGGCTCTCTGGGGGTGTCGGTGTCCCAGTCCGTAATCGGTATCGATGGTCTCGCCGGTCTTGATAATGGCCAGTGTACGAACCGCGCCATACGGCAGATGGCGGTGGCAAATCTCGCCCCAGATCGCTTCGTTCACGGCCTCGGCAAGACATAACTTTCCATGGGCATGGTTGTGATCGATATTGGCCGATACCAGAGGATTGGCTCCAATCCCCTTGATCTGAAAGCTGCCATTGATGCCGCAACGCGCACTGCCTCCATTACAGGCTTGGTAGCGCGAACCATAGCGATCAGCGAGGAAAACCTTGCGATCCCCCAAGTTCAGATTGGCATACTCACCATAGTCAGGCGTCACATAGGCATAGTGTTTCAGGATGTCCTGCTCTGCTTGCTCTTGCGTCACCTCCAATGTGCCAAGCAAGTCCTCGTTGAGCCACACGAGTTGTGCATGCTTGATTTTGTAAACATCGAAGCCAACAAAGCTTCGTACGGGAAGCTGCTGACCAATCAGACCGGTATCCGCTGGGCCAGGATGGGCAAATGTGGCAAAGGGGCTAGTCATGCTGGGGATGGATTGAATGACAGCGAATGGGCAATCCGCAAGCGTCTCGAATGCAGACATTGATGGAGGCGGCCCCTCGCCGGGCCAGATGACGAGTACAGCGCAGTAACCGCCGCATGAAGCGTGTCGGGTCGCCCAAAACGCAAAAATCCATGACAACCAGATGCAGGCCTTCGTGCCATTCGGAAGGATGGAGTACAAAGCGCGGGGCATTTTGGTAACGCAGCGCAGTCGCGTCATCGACCCAAGCCCAGGTGACGTAGCCACTGGGTACGACCTCCCCTTCATCCTGTAACAACAGGAATTGGGAATGCAGGACGGCTGGCTTGAGCCAATGAACAAAGGTGCGCAGATCAAGACTGCTGCGCTGGGGATCTTGTACGCAGATATCCAGCAGCGCACCCATCGCTTGGTGTATCTCGCTTTTGTCACGACTAGTGTCGCGAGTAAGGAAATAATTTAATTCACTTATTAACATCGGGACGATCAAGTAAGTAGTTTTGCATAAATATTTTCAAACTGAGTGGCACAGCCTAGGGATCTAGCCTTCTATCGTCAACACCACAAATTTGTAAGAATTTAAATCAAAACTGCATAACGCCGCTGTACACTGATGCCCCTCCACCACCCTCTAGTGAAAGCTTTTTTTGCTTGAAATTGGGAAGTTTTATTTGAAAAATGCCAATATTTTTCTCATCACTCCCTTCATTAGGAGCATTTTCATGGAAAAAAAATCTTACAAATAATAAAGAATTCTTAAAAAAAACATTCTTTATTAGAAAGAATATATAGTGCAAATATAGGCACAAGTCATGACAATACAAAGTAAAGGCCCCCTCATTAGAGGGGGCCTTTACTTTGTATATCGACAACTATTTCTTACCACCCTCGTGAGACCCAAAGTGGCGTGTCATGGATTGACTGAGCTTCCCTACCGCCGCAACCCCGCCAGCACCGCCGGCCGCAGCAGGCCGTAGTTGTAGAACGAGAACTCACTGATCCCCAGTGCTTCCAGACCGCGCCACGCGGCGTGCAGTTCGGCGCCGTCGCCCAGGTCGGGCGGGCCGGGGCGCAGGATGGCGCGCACGCGGCTGGCGTCGCCCACCCGACGCAGGGTGTCCACCGCGTCGGCCAGTACCCGGCCGGCATTCGGTTCGTAGAACGGCACTTCGATGCCGTCGGTGGCGTGCGCCAGCGCGGCGAGGTCGCTGCCTTCCAGCCAGGTCTGTGCGGTGGGACGCTGTACGGTCGGGATCACATAAAGCTTGGTCGCGGCCGGCAGTTCGCCGCGCACGGTGGCGACGAACTCGGTGACGCGGCGCTGGCGCAAGCGCAGGAAGGCGGCGAGGTCAGCGTCCTCGTAGAGATCCGCCGCCAGCCAGGCGCCAGCCTGGTCCGGCGCCGCGTCCACCGGCGCGGCCAGATAGCCGTCCACCCGGCTGCGCACGCGGCCGGCCAGTGCGGCGGCATCCAGCCCCTCGGCGCGCGCGGCGGCGGTACAGGCGTCACAGAAGCACAGGCCCAGCATGGTATCCAGCCACACGTTGCCGCGCAGTTGGGCGAATTCGTGGTGGTAACCGTGGCCGTAGGGCGCCCAGCCGGGGCTTTCCAGTGTCAGGCTGTGCCACGGCAGGGTGCCGGCCAAGTCGCCGCACAGCGCCACGCCGTAGTCGAACACTGCCGGCTGCATCGGGCACAGGCTGTACACATAGCCGTCGCCCCACGCGTTGCGCGCCTGGAGTTCCGGGTGAGCGGCGCCCAGGCGCGAGTTGTGGAACAGCACGGTCCACGCCGACAGCGCCAGCCGGCCGTCCTCGGCCAGCTGGTACGGCACGCGGCGCAGCGCCGGATCGCTGTGCGCCAGCGCCGGCAGCGTCGGGTAGCGCTCGGGGCGCGGCTCGAAATACAGCGCGCCGTCCTCCGGGAACACCACGCGCGGGCCGGCGACGCCGGGGCGCGGCGGCACCAGGAATTTGCCGGCGTGATAGGCGGCGGCCAGCTTCAGGCTGTCCAGCCCCAGTGCCTGCACTTCCTCGACGAAGGCGCCGATCTCGCGGCCGGCGAGATCCCAGGGGTAGACATACAGTGAGCGGTTGGCGGTCATGGTTGGGACTCTCTTTGTTTGAACGGGCTGCGTGGATCACGCGGCCCGGGGTCGGGTAATACACGGCTGGATGGCGGGCTTCATGCGGCCCCCAGCATCGCACTACGGGGAATGATGGCGCCGGGATAGCCGATCACCGTGCCGGCCAGCGCGTGCCCGGCCGCCAGCGCGGCGGCGAGCCCGTGCCCGGCCAGCCGCGCCATCAGGTAGGCGGCGCCGAACGAATCGCCGGCGGCGCAGGTATCGACCACCGGCCGGACGGGCGCTGGCGCCACCTCGGCCGTTTCGGCGGCGGTGGCGGCCAGCGCCGGCTGTGCGCCGCGCTTGAGCACCACCTCCCCGCAGCCAGCGGCCAGCGTGCGCGCCACGATCCGCTCCGGCGTGGCGTCGCCGAAGACGGCGTGTTCGTCGTCCTCGGTCAGCAGCGCGATGTCGGTATGCGGAAGCAGCGCGCGGTAAGCGTCGGCGGCTTCGGCCGCCGACCACAGCGCCGGGCGGAAATTGTTGTCGAACCAGACGCGGGTGCCCTGCGCGCGCGCCTGCCGCAGCGCGTCGAGCAGGCGATCCCGCTCGGCCGGCGGGAACAACGCCAACGTGATGCCGCTGAGATAGATCGCGTCCAGCCCGGCAAAAGTGGCGGCGAAGTCCAGCCCGCCGGCAAAGTGGTGCCGCGCCGCGCTGTCGCTGCGCCAGTAATGGAAGCGCCGTTCGCCGTGCGCGTCGGTCTCGACCAGATACAGCCCCGGCATGCGCCCGGCCAGCCGCGCCACGCGCGTGGTGTCGATGCCTTCGTCGGCCCAGTCGGCCAACAGCGCGTCGGACAGGCTGTCGCCGCCCAGCGCGCTCAGGTAATGCACGCGATGCACGGCGCCGGCCAGCCGCGCCAGGTAGACGGCGGTGTTGAGCGTATCTCCCCCCCACGCCCGCCGCAGCGGCGCGCCGCCGATCTCGATCATGCCTTCGCCCAGGCAGCCGATATTCATGGTTGGTCGATCCTGTTCAGGTTGGGAAATGAAAATCTGTAGACACAGAGTGCGGGGAGCGCACAGAGCACACAGAGAAAGGCAGAGAAAAACACCAGGGTTTTCCCAAGATGGTGTTTGTCTTTCTCTGTGTGCTCTGTGTTCTCAATGTTTTTCTCTGTGTCTACAGATTTTCTCGGACGTTTACAGAAGTGCTCTATTCCTTCCGATAAGCCACGCAGTCGATCTCCACCTTGCAATCGACCACCATGCTCGACACCACGCAGGCGCGGGCCGGGGGGTTGGCGCCGAAGTATTCCTGGAACACGCGGTTGAACGACATGAAGTCGCGCGCGTCGTCCAGCCATACCCCGCAGCGCACCACGTGCTCGGGCCCGTAGCCGGCCTCGGTCAGGATCGCCAGCAGGTTGCGGATCGCCTGGTGCGTCTGGGCGACGATGCCGCCGTCGATGACCTCGCCGTTCACCATCGGCACCTGGCCGGACACGTACAGCCAGCCATCGGCCTGCACCGCGCGGGCAAACGGCAGGTGCTGCCCGCCGGTGCCCGTGCCGCCGGCCACGCCGTAACGCTGGATTTCTGGATTGTTGCTGCTCATTGTCTGCCTCCTTTAATGAATGAGAAGAGGGAAGGGAGAAGGGGGAAGGGTGAAACCCAAAACCAACGGCAAGAGCGGGGTTGCTTTTGACTTTACCCTTCCCCCTTCCCTCTTCCCCCTTCCCAGCTTTCCGAATGCGAAGCGCCCAAAAACCGCCCCGCCCGCTCGCCGCTCGCCTGGCCGTCGCGATAGCTTTCCACGCCGTTGACCCATACCCCGGCGATGCCGGCGGCGGCCTGGGCCGGTTGCGCGAAGCTGGCCACGTCGCGCACGGCGGCGGGGTCGAATAGCGTCAGGTCGGCCCAGTGGCCCTCGCGCAACAGGCCGCGCTGCGCCAGGCCGAAGCGTTGCGCCGACAGGCCGGTCATCTTGTGCACAGCGGTTTCCAGCGGGAACAGCCCGACGTCGCGGCTGTAGTGCCCCAGCACGCGGGGGAACGCGCCCCATAGCCGGGGATGCGGCAACGGGTCCGCGGGCAGGCCGTCGGAGCCGACCATGCTCAGCGGATGCGCCAGGATGCGGCGCACGTCGTCCTCGTCCATGCCGTGATACACCGCGCCGGCCGGTTGCAGGCGGCGCGCGGTGTCCAGCAGGCCCATGCTCCACAGCCCGGCGATCTCGGCCAGGGTGCGGCCGGCCATTTCGGGGTGCGGGGTGGACCAGGTGATCACGATGTCGAAATCGCTGGTCACCTGCTTCAGATCCAGGGTCGACGAGCTGGCGGCATACGGGTAGCAATCGCAGCCCACGTGTTGCTGCGTCGCCGCGCGCGCCAGGTGTGCCAGCACCTCGCCGCTGCGCCCCCAGTTGCCGGCGCCGGCGCATTTCAGGTGGGACACGATCACCGGCACGCCCGCGTGGCGGCCAGTGGCGAACGCTTCGTCCAGCGCGCCGACGATGCCGTCGAACTCGGTGCGCAGATGGGTGGTGTACAGCGCGCCATACGCATGCAGTTCTTCCGCCAGCGCCATCACCTCGGCGGCGTCGGCCGCGAAGGCCGAGGCGTAGGCCAGCCCGCTGGACAGCCCCAGCGCGCCGTGCGCCAGCGCGTCGCGCAGTTCGGCGCGCATCGCCGCGATCTCGGCGGCGTCGGCGGGGCGATCCAGCCGGTCCAGATGGTTGTTGCGCAGCGCGGTGTGGCCGACCAGCGCCGCCACGTTCACCGCCGGCCGCGCCGCGTCCACCGCCGCGCGGTAGTCGGCGAAGCGCGGATAGCGGAACGCGTCGGCGTCGCCCAGCAGGTTCATCGGGTCGGGCGGATCGCCCTTCAGCCGCACCGGGCTGGCGCTGATGCCGCAGTTGCCGACGATCACCGTGGTCACGCCCTGCGACAGTTTGGGCAGCATCTGCGGCGCGCGGATCACCTGGGTGTCGTCATGGGTATGCACATCGATGAAGCCCGGCGCCAGCGCCAGACCGCGCCCGTCCAGCTCGCGCGCGGCGCGGGCGACGGGCGGCGCATCGAGCGTGGCGATGCGCCCGTCGCGCACCCCCAGCGTGCCGGTGCGCGACGGGCCGCCGCTGCCATCGATCAACCGCGCGTCGCGGATCAACAGGTCGTAGTCCACAGCGTGCTCCGATAGCTCAAAAACAAATCTGTAGACACAGAGGGCGGGGAGAACACAGAGCACACGGAGAAAACCCGAAGGGATGCCATGGGATGGCCGTTTTCTCGTTGTGGTTTTTCTCCGTGTTCTCTGTGCGCTCCGTGTCCTCTGTGTTCCAAGATTTGGACTTGGCCTTTGTCTCCATGTGCTCTGTATCTACAGATGTGTCTTTCCTGTATTCGACATCGGCAAGCATGCATCTCAATCCCCCAGCGGCAGGCGGTCGTGCCCTTCGCGGTGGGCGTCGAGGGCAAGCTTGGCGCGGCGCAGCAGCTCCTGGCTGCGCGCCTTGTCGATCAACGCCAGCTCGGTGGCGAGGATGTCCAGCGCCATCAGCATGGCGTAGCGGGCGGCGGACGGCTTGTAGATGAACTCGGTCTCGTCGGTCTTGATCGGCAGCACCAGATCGGCCAGCGTCGCCAGCGGCGCGTCGGGGTCGGTGACCGCCACCAGCGTGGCGCCGTACTGCCGCACCAGCGCCGCCACACCCAGCATCTCCGGCGTGGCGCCCGACAGCGACAGCATCACCACCACGTCGCGCGCGTCGAGCGTGGCCGCCACCAGCTGCATCAGCACCACGTCGTGGTAGGCGGTGACCGGGTAACCCAGGCGCACCACGCGGAACTGCAGTTCCTGCGCCAGCATGGTGGACGCGCCGCCCATGCCGAACACGTAGTTCATGCGCGCACCGGCCAGTTGCCCGGCCGCCTGCTGGAACTGCGCTTCGCTCAGCAGCGACAGGTTGCGCCGCAACGTGGCCTCGATCTCGCCGCAGATGCGCGTGTAGAACGAGCTTTCCTGCGGCGGCGCCGCGGCCAGGAAGCGCGCGCCCACCGCGCTGGCCTGCGCCAGCTTCAGCTTCAGGTCGCGCACGTCGGCGCACTGCACCGCGCGGGCGAAGCGCGAAATGCTGGCGATGCTCACCCCGGCCTTGGTGGCCAGCTGGTCGATCGACGCCGACGCCGCGTAGGCGAGGTCGTCCAGAATGGCGTCGGCCACCTTGCGCTCGGTGACGGACAGCCGCTCCCGACAGGCGCGGATGTGATAGACGATGTCGACGTGATTGGGCATGGGGCTTCGGTGAGTTGGGGATGACAAAGGCGAAGGCGAAATTCAAACCTTGAACCACAGAGGACACAGAGAGCACGGAGTTACACAGAGAAAACCGTGAACGCTTCGTTTCTCTTTCTGCCTTTCTCTGTGACCCCTCTGTGGTCTCACTGTCCTCTGTGGTTCAAGATTTGAATTCCGCCTTCAACGCCGCCTGCTAGAAAAACGTCTCCACCAGTTCGACCACGCGGTAGTCGTCGTCGAGCACGGCCAGTTGCCGCCATTTGTCGAAGGTCAGGCAGGGGTGGGAGATGTCGAAGGCGATCATGTCGCCGACGGCCAGGTCGTCGGCGGGGTCGATCCGCAGGAAGGCGTGCTGGTCCATCATCGTGCTCACCTGCCAGGCGCCGGCCGGGCGCGGCAAGGTGTCGTGCCCCGGGCGGAAGTGGCTGGCGGGTTGCGGCAGGCCGGCGTCGAACGCGGCGTCGCGCTTGCCCAGGCCGACGATGGCCAGCCCCGGCTCAGGCAGCGACTGCACGTAGGCCCACACCTGCAACGCCGGCAGCAGGCTGGTCTGCATCGCGCGCGCCACCGGGTTCTCGGCGTGGATGCGCGTTTCGGCGGCGCGGTAGATGCCCACGTCGTGGCTGAGATAACAACCGGGGCGCAGCACCACCTCCAGCGGGCGGTCGAGGTCGATGCCGCAGAACTCCTCCGCCACCACGTCGAACCACGCCGAGCCGGCGCCGGACAGCAGCACCGGGCCGGGCGCGAACGCCTCCACCCGCGCCAGCGCCTTCAGCCGGCCGACCGCGCGGCGCAGGAAGGCGCGGATCCCGGTCGCTTCCTTCAGCACGCCCTCGTAGACCTCGATGCCGCGCAGCGCCAGCGATTGCGGCCAGCGGTGCAGCGCCTGCAACACGGCCTCTTCCTGCGACAGATCGCGCACCCCGGTGCGCCCGCCGGCCACGCCCAGCTCGATCAGCACGTTCAGCCGCTGGCCCTGCGCGGCGAAGAACTCGCCCAGCTGGTCCACGTTGGCCGCCGAATCGACCACGCAATAGAACGTGAACCCGGTATCGCGCAGCAGCCGCGACACGATGGCCATATTGCCGCGCCCGACCAGCTGGTTCGCCATCAGCACCCGGCGCACGCCGTGCCGATACGCCGCCTGCACCTGCGGCGCGGTGGCCAGGGTGATACCCCAGGCGCCGGCCGCCAGCTGCCGCTGGAACAGCGCCGGGCTCATGGTGGTCTTGCCGTGCGGCGCCAGCTTCACGCCGTAGCGGTCGATGAAATCCTGCATCCAGCGCAGGTTGTGCTCGATGCGCGCGCCGTCCAGCACCGCCACCGGCAGGCTCAGATCCTCGTCCAGCAGGCGCCAGCCCAGCGCCGGCACCTCGCCCAGCGTGGCGCCGTCATCGCTTGGACCCAGACCCTTGCCACAAGTCGGGATCGGTCGTTCCTGGAAAATATTTTCTTCGATCATCACTCAAACGGGCTTTCATGGCGGTTGATCGCCGTATCCTAGCGCGCAATCGACATACTTGTGAAAATTTCTTCCATATCGAGACGCAAGCGAAATGAAAAAATCTGTAGACACAGAGCGCGGGGAGAACACAGAGCACACAGAGAAACCCCACCCGGTTTTCCCTAAGGTTTTCTCTGTGCCCTCTGTGTTCTCGGCGTGCTCTGTGTCTACAGATTTTGGCCCTTCATCCCCCACTCCTCGGGCGCGGATTTCCTCGTTTTCTCCCGGTCGCGCTTCGCGCTTATAATTGCGCCCGCCTAGGCCTGTCAGGCCCTCACGAACGTCATTGAAGGACGCCCTCCATGGACATCAGCAAGATCCCGGCCGGCAAGGACCTGCCGAACGACTTCAACGTCATCATCGAAATCCCCGCCAACGCGCCCCCGGTCAAGTACGAATTCGACAAGGAAGCCGGCGCCATCGTCGTCGACCGCTTCGTCGGCACCTCGATGTCCTACCCGATGAACTACGGCTTCGTGCCGCACACCCTGTCGCTGGATGGCGATCCGGTGGACGTGCTGGTGCACACCCCGTTCCCGCTGGCCCCCGGCATGATCATCAAGTGTCGCGCTATCGGCGTGCTGGGCATGGAAGACGAAGCCGGCCAGGATGCCAAGGTCATCGCCGTGCCGACCGAGAAGATCTGCCCGATGTACAAGCACATCCAGAAACTGGAAGACCTGCCGGAGCTGCTGCTGGCCCAGGTCAAGCATTACTTCGAGCACTACAAGGATCTGGAAAAGGGCAAGTGGGTGAAGGTCACCGGCTGGGGCGACAAGGCCGCCGCCGAAGCCGAGATCGTCGCCAGCTACGAGCGCGCCCAGAAGGCCTGATCGGCCAGGCGCACGCCCACCCGATCCGACAGCGCCCTGTCCCCTGGATGGGGCGTTTCTTTTGCGTGGCTGGTAACCCTACACCTTGAACCACAGAGGACAGCGAGAACACGGAGTTCCACAGAGAAAACCTCAAGGCAATGTTCCAATGGGGAGGCCTGATGCAGCGATCAAAACTCGCCTTGGCCTTTCTCGGTGAAACCTCTGTGTTCTCACTGTCCTCTGTGGTTCAAGGTGTAGGGTTACTGCAAACCACCATCATCATCAACCGCCGCCGCAGCGTCCGGGCAGGTGGTGGCGACGTCGCCACGGCTGAGCGACAGCACGCCGGTGCCGAATTCGCCGCGATAGTCGCCGCTCAATTGCCGGGGATCGCCCACCACGCTGACCGTCACCTTGGCGCCGGGCTTGAACTCCAGCCGCCAGCCGGTGGCTTCGCGTTTGCCGTCGATGGTCACCGGCTGGAAGCCGGCGCAGGCGATGCCGAAGCGACCGCGCGCGGTGAAGCGGTTGGCGTCGGCGCTGTTCAGCGCGTCGATCCACAGTGCGCGGGTACGGCGGTCGCCGTGCAGGTTGGCCCAGTATTCGCCGACGAAATCGGCCGGTTGCGCCGGCGCGGGCGCCTCGGCCAGCGCCACGCCGCAGGCCAGGCCGAGCAGGCCCAGGTATCGCATCAACATCGTTTCATCCTCCTTGCCCCTGTTCCGCGGGGCTGGCCCCGATGATAAAAAATGCCCTTGGACGTGTCATCGATTGTTTCGCGGCAGCGCCGGGCCGCGCTGTCGCCCACCAGCGCATCGTCGCGCCTTGACACCACGCCGCCCCCATCCGCGACGCGGCTCGCTATACTTGCCAGCTTTTGTCCCGCCCATGAAACGGAGATGTCGATGCTGTCCCGCCTTCGCCACCTGATGCGCCCGCTGTTCGCCGGGCTGTGCACCGCGGCCCTGCTGGCCCCCGCCGTCACGCACGCCGCCGGCGACGACCTGAAGGATTTCCCGCGCTCGCACCTGTGGCGCATCGAGAAGAAAAACGAGCCGGTCTCGTACCTGTTCGGCACCGTCCACGTGTCCGATCCCAAGGTGACCCGGCTGTCGCCCGAAGCACAGGCGGCGTTCGATTCGTCCGAGCGCGTCGCCACCGAAGTGCGGCTGGATTTCGGCGCCTTCATGGAGCAGGCCAACACCGTGCTGCTGCCCGAAGGCGAAAGCCTGAAAGACAAGCTGGGCGCTGCCTACTACGCCAAGCTGGTGCCCGAGCTGGAAGCGCGCCACTACCCCGAGGCCGCTGTGCGCCGCCTGAAGCCGTGGGCCGCCGCGATGTACCTGATGACGCCGAAGAAGCCCGACGGCGAACTGCCGCTGGACCTGCTGCTGACCAAGAACGCGGTCGATGCCGGCAAGGGCTACGACGGCATCGAAACGGTGCAGGAACAGCTGGCGGTGTTTTCCGACATGCCGGCCGACAAGCAGCTGACGTTGCTCAAGGCGCTGATCGACCACCAGGACGACGTGGAATCCGGCCTGAAGGCCATCATCGCCCGCTACGTGGCACGCGACTACGCCGGCATGGTCAAGCTGGCCCAACCGGAAAACGATCCGCTGATGCGCGAATTCTCCGCCGCCGACCGCGCGTACTTCGCCGATTGGTCCAAGCGCGTGCTGCTGGCCGAGCGCAACCAGCGCCTGGGCGAGCGCATCGTCAAGGTACTGCCCAAGGCGCATGCCTTCTTCGCCATCGGCGCGCTGCACCTGCCGGGCAAGGACGGCCTGATCGCCCGCCTGCGCGCCGCCGGCTACACCGTCACCCCGGCCGAAGCGCCGCCGGCCAAGGCCAAGAAGAAAAACAAATAGGCACAAAAAAAGCCGCTGCGACCCAGCGGCTTTTTTGTCGCCCCCGAAAAGCGCGGCCACTGTCTCTTCCATCGCCCCGGCGGTTTGCGGTACACCTTCATCCCACCGCGCGAAGACGACCCACCCTCCCCTGGAGAACCCCATGCGTTACCGACTGCTGCCCGCATCCGACCTCAACGTATCCGTGCTGTGCCTGGGCACCATGACCTTCGGCGAGCAGAACAGCGAGGCCGAGGGCCACGCCCAGCTGGATCGCGCCGTCGCCGCCGGGATTAACTTCATCGACACCGCCGAGATGTACCCGGTGCCGGCCAAGGCCGACACCCAGGGCGCCACCGAGCGCATCGTCGGCAGCTGGCTGGCGCGCCAGCCGCGCGACCGCATCGTGCTGGCGACCAAGGTGGCCGGCCCGCAGCGCGGCATGGCCTGGATGCGTGGCGGCCCGCAATTCACCGCCGCCCAGATCGTCGCCGCCTGCGAGGATTCGCTGCGCCGGCTGCAGACCGACTACATCGACCTGTACCAGCTGCACTGGCCCGCCCGCCACGTGCCGATGTTCGGCGACACCTACTTCGACCCCGCGCGCGAGCCGGAGGTGGTGCCGAGCGTGTACGAGCAACTGGAAGGACTGGATCGGCTGGTGCGCGCCGGCAAGGTGCGCCATGTGGGGCTGTCCAACGAAACGCCCTGGGGCGTGATGGAGTTCCTGCGCGTGGCGCGCGAGAACGACCTGCCGCGTCCGGTGAGCATCCAGAACGTCTGCAACCTGCTGCACCGCGGCTTCGAGCATGGCCTGACCGAAGTCTGCCACCGCGAGCAGGTGGCGCTGCTGGCCTACAGCCCGCTGGCGTTCGGCCTGCTGAGCGCCAAGTACCAGGACGACCCGGCCAGCGACGGCCGCATGACGCGCTTCCCCGGCTTCGGCGCCCGCTACGCCAAGCCCTACGTGCAGGCCGCCATCGCCGACTACGCCGCCCTGGCCCGCGAACACGGCCTGACCCCGACCCAGCTGGCGCTGGCCTGGCTGAACAGCCGCTGGTACGTCGGCAGCGTGATCCTCGGCGCCACCAGCATGGCGCAGCTCGACGAAAACCTGGCCAGCCTGGACGTGACACTCACCCCGGAACTGGAAACGGCCATCGAAGCGATCCACGCCCGCAGCCCGAATCCGGCGTTGTAGGGCGGGGAGTTGGGTCGGGGAGTTGTTGCTGGCTGGTTTGGGGGAGGCGAAATGAAGGACGTAGGGCTGCGAGTGGGCTGAAGGGCGAATCTGCTATTGCGGGGGAAACGGCCAGCAGGTGAGCCGGCATAGCGATCCTCTTGGTTTTAGCCCCGCTTTCGCAGGGAACACTTCTCGGGTGCGTCGATCTCCGCGAGGCGCACCGGTTCATCCCCGCTCTCGCAGGGAACACGCGGGGCGAAATCCAGTTGTTCAACAACAGGTACGGTTCATCCCCGCTCTCGCGGGGAACACGCCGCCGTGGACGTGGCCGGCATGCTGGGGGGCGGTTCATCCCCGCTCTCGCGGGGAACACGATGTAGGGCATGTAGTTAAGGGCAATGCCCTCGGTTCATCCCCGCTCTCGCGGGGAACACAAGGATATGTTTCAGCGGTATGCGAAGTGAGACGGTTCATCCCCGCTCTGGCGGGGAACACTTTTCGAGCTGGAGGACGGGTTCAAGAAGCTGCGGTTCATCCCCGCTCTCGCGGGGAACACCCGCTGCGGCACATGAAAGTGATCTTTCCGTGCGGTTCATCCCCGCTCTCGCGGGGAACACATGCGGACGGTGAACTGGACCGCGTCGAGACCCGGTTCATCCCCGCTCTCGCGGGGAACACACGGTGCCAATCACGACGACCAACAGCTGCACCGGTTCATCCCCGCTCTCGCGGGGAACACTGCAATAAAAAAAGTAGATTTTTCGTATTTTTCGGTTCATCCCCGCTCTCGCGGGGAACACTGGATCGGCCTGGGCGTGCTATTTGCCCACTTCGGTTCATCCCCGCTCTCGCGGGGAACACTGCAATAAAAAAAGTAGATTTTTCGTATTTTTCGGTTCATCCCCGCTCTCGCGGGGAACACTGGATCGGCCTGGGCGTGCTATTTGCCCACTTCGGTTCATCCCCGCTCTCGCGGGGAACACCAGATCGGACGGAATGCCGAATTGCTCGATGACGGTTCATCCCCGCTCTCGCGGGGAACACCTCGGCGTCGTCGATCAGGTCTCGGACGGTGATGGTTCATCCCCGCTCTCGCGGGGAACACACCATTTGGTAGTACAGCTGGCGTACTGTGAGCGGTTCATCCCCGCTCTCGCGGGGAACACGGTCACCAGTTCGCGTAGGTGCATGGCGGCCCCGGTTCATCCCCGCTCTCGCGGGGAACACCGACGCACCGTCCGGCGCCGTGGCCACGGCCACGGTTCATCCCCGCTCTCGCGGGGGAACACCGTAATTCACCATCCGGACTGATTTGCATGAGCGGTTCATCCCCGCTCTCGCGGGGAACACGATCAACTGGCGCGCGACGGCGGGGCCTCGCTGCGGTTCATCCCCGCTCTCGCGGGGAACACTGGTCCACGTGCTGGCGCGTCTTGCCCACCGCCGGTTCATCCCCGCTCTCGCGGGGAACACTCCTCGGCGTTGTAGCCGCCGCTGATCTTGACCGGTTCATCCCCGCTCTCGCGGGGAACACGGCCAGACGCACCTTGCCTTTGAGGCGCTGGTCGGTTCATCCCCGCTCTCGCGGGGAACAC
>NZ_KB895346.1:41850-42489 GCF_000374805.1 Chitiniphilus shinanonensis DSM 23277 | reverse complement strand
CGGTTCATCCCCGCTCTCGCGGGGAACACGTCCACGATGGGGTCAAACACGTAGTACCCGGCGGTTCATCCCCGCTCTCGCGGGGAACACTTGAAAAGCTTGGCAAGAGCGAAGCCGACCTTCGGTTCATCCCCGCTCTCGCGGGGAACACGCGGAGAACTGAGCCATGGGTGCAATGCAATTCGGTTCATCCCCGCTCTCGCGGGGAACACCAATGAACCCCCAACTGTGGAAGGCACGAGCGCGGTTCATCCCCGCTCTCGCGGGGAACACACCTTTCGCCTCTAGCCTGAGTTCGTGCTCAACGGTTCATCCCCGCTCTCGCGGGGAACACGAGCGATACTGACCAAACAAGCGCCGTGGATACGGTTCATCCCCGCTCTCGCGGGGAACACTTGGACGTGATCGCCCTTGCGGAACCTTGCTACGGTTCATCCCCGCTCTCGCGGGGAACACTTCCACTGTGGGCCGCCCTCCCACTGGTTCGGCGGTTCATCCCCGCTCTCGCGGGGAACACGCTAAACCGGGCTGGGAAGAGCGAATGTTTCACGGTTCATCCCCGCTCTCGCGGGGAACACGATGCCAATGCAGGTAACACGCATGATGTGTCCGGTTCATCCCCGCTCTCGCGGGGAACAC
>NZ_KB895346.1:0-41750 GCF_000374805.1 Chitiniphilus shinanonensis DSM 23277 | reverse complement strand
CGGTTCATCCCCGCTCTCGCGGGGAACACGATGCCAATGCAGGTAACACGCATGATGTGTCCGGTTCATCCCCGCTCTCGCGGGGAACACACGTGGGCAGCGCTCGCCGAACACGTTGTTTTCGGTTCATCCCCGCTCTCGCGGGGAACACGACGCAGGCCGAGACGAACGGCCGCTGCTGGACGGTTCATCCCCGCTCTCGCGGGGAACACCGGCAAAACCAAAATCTTGAGAGGAATACGGGCGGTTCATCCCCGCTCTCGCGGGGAACACTTGGAGTGGTTCTCGGCAAGTTTGCGTTGCCACGGTTCATCCCCGCTCTCGCGGGGAACACCGCAACGCCGGATTTAGGTCTCTCACCGAGGTCGGTTCATCCCCGCTCTCGCGGGGAACACGGATCTCGCCGCCTCGATCTCTCCCAGGATGGCGGTTCATCCCCGCTCTCGCGGGGAACACATGATCCTGCAAATCATGGGCGCATTCGCCGAAGGTTCATCCCCGCTCTCGCGGGGAACACAACACTCAGCAATTCAATAATGTATTTTCTATCGGTTCATCCCCGCTCTCGCGGGGAACACGCTCAATTAAGCGTTATGACTGGAGCGTCAATCGGTTCATCCCCGCTCTCGCGGGGAACACTTGCTTTTGAGCTTCTTGTTCTTGATCTTGAACGGTTCATCCCCGCTCTCGCGGGGAACACGTGTAAGTGCGTCGTTCTGTGCACGGGATGATACGGTTCATCCCCGCTCTCGCGGGGAACACTTTTGTAATGCAGAAAAGACCGCAACAACGGCCGGTTCATCCCCGCTCTCGCGGGGAACACTCCCTAGGCGCATCCGGAGCCGGCAAGACCACCGGTTCATCCCCGCTCTCGCGGGGAACACCCCCCCTGCCCGAAGTGCCTAAACTGGCGTCGCGGTTCATCCCCGCTCTCGCGGGGAACACCTGGGCAATCGCCGGATCGGCGTGCGCCATGAAGGTTCATCCCCGCTCTCGCGGGGAACACTGTGGCCCATCGTTTCGCATCGATCCAGTTGCCGGTTCATCCCCGCTCTCGCGGGGAACACATTTATTTGCCAATTGCCGGCATCCCTCGTGTCGGTTCATCCCCGCTCTCGCGGGGAACACTGGCTGGTCGTGGCGGACGTCTCCAGTGGCTACGGTTCATCCCCGCTCTCGCGGGGAACACCCGCCAGGGGTAGGCGTTGGCCCGCCGTCCTTCGGTTCATCCCCGCTCTCGCGGGGAACACTCTCAGCGATACCGCCCGAGATATTCGCGATTCGGTTCATCCCCGCTCTCGCGGGGAACACTTAAATATTGCCGATAGCTCACACCTTGATCGCGGTTCATCCCCGCTCTCGCGGGGAACACTCCGGCATCGTGATGGTGGCCATCCCGCAAAACGGTTCATCCCCGCTCTCGCGGGGAACACTTACCGCGAATTCGTCGCATACTCCCGGTAATTCGGTTCATCCCCGCTCTCGCGGGGAACACGATGGATAAGTGTTTTTTGCATCAGACGTACACGGTTCATCCCCGCTCTCGCGGGGAACACATCGATAAACTCCAGCTCAATCTGCCTGGGGGCGGTTCATCCCCGCTCTCGCGGGGAACACACCATTTACAACACATTGATTCCCCAGTCAAAAAACCATCTGCTGAAAACCACCAACCTTACGGGCGCAGCCGCGCCTCTGTCGTAGTCTTCGTCCAGCCTCCACACCCACTCACTTCCGCAACCGGATCCCCCCGCCTGCCGGCTGTGGTGGCCGGGGGCGGGCGCGCCAGTCGTAGAGGCGACGCAGGTTGTCGGGGGAGCAGAACACCGTGTCGCGGTTGGGGTTGTCCACGCTGCACAGGTCGGTGGCGCGCTGGTCGGGGTCGATGCGGGCCGGCTCGCCGGGGTCGGCGGGTTCGTTGCTGGCGATGGGCTCGGGGGTAGGCGGCGGCGCCTGGGTGGGATCGGGGACGGGGAAGGCGTCGGCGCTGGAGACGGCACCACCGGTGTAGTCCAGCCGCTTGCCGTCGCAAGGGCGGTCGGCGTAGATCACCTGGCCGTCCTTCAGGCATTTGTAGACTTCGGCCCCGGCCTGGCCCGCCAGCAACAGGCCGGCGAGGCCGCAGCAGAGCATGGCATGTCGCATGGCTTTTCTCCCTTGGTCCTGGCTTCGGTATGGGCGCGAAGAAGGGGCTCGGACTGCCGTGCAGGCGTCATAACCGACAGCCGGTCGCCGCATGTTGTCGAGCCGATTGGCATTGCCTTACAACGTGCGCCTGTCGATTGCGGAACCGAGTTGCGAGATGAACGAACAGCCCATCCTCGACCCGCAGCGCGTCGCTGCGCTGGAAAACGATGCCCACGCCCGCCCCACGCTCTATCGTATGCGCGTGACGGCGATGGCGGTACTCGGCTACCTGGCGGTGCTGGGGCTGGTGCTGCTGGGGCTGCTGATCTTCTTCATCGGTGTGCATACCGACCGCGTGCTGCTGACGGTCAGCGGCATCGCCTTCGCCGTGACCAGCGTCTACCTGGTGGCCAGCTGCCTGACCCGCGGCGACGATGCGCCCCCGGGGCGGCCGCTGCAACGCGCGGAGGCGCCGGATCTGTTCCGCCTGCTGGACAAGCTGGCGCGCAAGTCCGGTGCGGCGCTGCCCGATTCGGTGGTGATCGACCAGCGTTTCGCGGTGATGCTGGTGGAGCAGCAAGGCACGCTGGCGCTGCGCCGGCCGCGCCGCCACCTGGTGCTGGGGCTGCCGCTGCTGCTGGCGCTGTCGTCGTCCGAGCTGGCGGCACTGCTGGCGCAGGAATACAACCGGCTGCGCAGCGACCAGGGCCGTCTGGCAGACTGGCTGTGCGCGCTGCGCCGGCGCTGGGCGGCACGCTATGCCCGCCTGCAGGACGAGCACGGAGCGCTGAGCGAATTCGTGGCGCGCTTCTACCTGTGGTACATCCCGCGCTTCCAGACCTACACCCTGGCGCTGGCGCGCGAGCAGGAAATGGCGGCCACCCAATGGTCGGCGGAGGTGATCGGCAGCCAGGCCGCGGCGCACGCGGCGCTCAAGATGGCGCTGTTCGGCCGCTTCTTCGAACACCACTATTGGACCGCCTACTGGCGTCAGGCCGACAGCCGGGCCGAGCCGGGCCTCGCGCCGTATGCCGGCATGGCCGAGGGCTTCCGCCAGGGCGAGCGGCTGTGGCGCTCCAGCCGCTGGCTGAAGGAGGCGCTGGCCGAGCGCCCGAGCTACGACGATCCGCACCCCAGCCTGAAGCAGCAACTGGACCGCCTCGGGCTGGGCGCGTCGCCGGTGGGCTGGCCACGCCAGAGCGCGGGCGAGAAGTGGCTGGGTGTCACGCTCGGCAAGCTGGTGGGCGAGTTCGATCGCGAATGGCTGGCGTTGAACAACCAGGCGTGGAAAACCCGCTATCGCACCGCGCGCCAGGAAGAAGCCGAGCTGGAAACATTGCGCATGTACAGCCCGGACGCGCTGGACCTGAACCAGCTGTGGCGGCTGGCGCAGCTGACCCATTCCCGCCTGGGCGCCGCCGAGGCGCGACCGTTGATCGAGCGCGTGCTGGCGCAGCAGCCCGACCACGCGCAGGCGCGCTACCTGCTGGCGGCGATGCTGCTGGATGCCGGCGACGAGCGCGGTCTGGGCTGCATGGAGCAGGCGATGAAGCTGGACCAGCAACTGGTCGACGAGGGCATGGCGCGTTGCCAGCGCTACCTGGGCAAGCGCGCGCGCCAGCACGATGTGGAGGACATGTGGGCACGGCTTTCCACTTATCACGGGTGGGCGCACGCTTGATTGCCTGGGGGTAATGGCCTTTTTTGCTGCGGGGTATGCATCAGCTTGCCCCCGGCAAAGCCGGGCGCTCAGGGTTCGTGGAGCGCCTCGTAGCGGCAATCCTTGATTGATCCCACTCCCCCCGCCCTCGCCGCCGCGAGGGAGCCTCGCTGCGCTCGATGCTGTGGCAAGCGGGGGTGGATCACCGATGGCGTGCTGCCTCGCCTGTTGCGTGCGACACCGCTGCACATCGGATTGACTTGAACTGGACTTCGCTTGCTGGACTTGCATGTGGGGCGGCTGATCCGGCTGCTGCGGATCAACCGCTCGAATCCAGCGGGGTACCGGGCGTCGTCCGAGATCAGCCCTGCCGTGCCGCACGCTGGCGCAGCATCCATGCCAGCAGGGCGCAGGCCGCGGCGGCCAGCAGGTGCTTGAGGTGGTGGCCGCTGAGCCAGCCGCCGCTCAGGTCGTACACCACGGCGTCGCCCAGCTCGGCCACCTTGGCCAGGCCGTAGCACAGGCCCGCCTGCAACATCGCCAGCCGTTCCGACCACGGTGCGTCGGCGCGGTGCTGCCAGCACGGCACCAGCAGCAGCGGCGCCAGTTGCAACCACAGGTACGGACGCAGATCGCCGCCCTGCTCGCTTCCCAGGCCAGTGAAGTGCCACCACGCCACGCTGACCACGGCGAGCAACGCCGCCAGGGCCGCGGCCTCCCGCCCCCAACGGCGTGCGCCCGCCTCGGCCCAGCCCGCGGCCAACAGACCACCGGCCGCCAGCGCGATCGGCAGGCGATCCCACACCAGCCGCGCGTCGTCCGGCGCCCAGTGGTAGTAGGCCGATCCCAGCGCCGTCAGCGCCACGCCGGCGAAAAACAGGCGCCAGCCGACCCAGGCGCTGTCGTCGGCATGACGCGGCAGGCGTCGCACCTGGCGCAGGCCCCACCAGCCCACCAGCAGGAACGGCAGGTTGGACCAGACGTTCAGCGCGGCCGGCGTGCCCCACAGCGCCACGTCGCCGACGAAATGGTGATAGTCGGGCCATTGGCGGATGGGGCCGTACAGCCCCAGCGCCAATACGCTGGCCCACGCCAGCAAGGTGATCCACGACCAGCGACGCCGCGCCGGGGTACGACCGATGACCAGGGTTTGCATGAAGTGCTTCCTTTGCGATGAAAACGCCGCAAGGTTGCGTTTCAGGCCCTGTTTCCGCCATCGCCACGCGAAAAGTGCCGTTCATCGCATACTCTGGTATCGTTTTTCGATACTTAACAAGGAATGACGCATGCGGGAAGTGGACGAACTGCTGGTCGCGCTCAAGCGCCACCTGCGCCAACGCGGGCTGACCTACCGGGCCCTGGCGCCGCAACTGGGGCTGTCGGAGGCCAGCGTGAAGCGCCTGTTCGCCAATGGCCGTCTGACCGTGGAACGGCTGGCGGAAATCTGCCGTCTGGCCGATCTCACCGTGGCCGAACTGGCGTTGGCCGCGCAGGCCGGGCACGAGGTATCGCGCCTGAGCGCGGCGCAGGAGGCGGAGCTGGTGGCGGACGAATTGCTGTTGCTGGTGGCCGTGTGCGTACTCAACCACTGGCAGGCGACCGACATCCTGGCGCACTACCGGCTGGATGAACCGCAGCTGGTGCTGCGGCTGACGCGGCTGGACCGGCTGGGCCTGATCGCGCTGCTGCCGGGCAACCGCATCCGCCTGGCGGTGGCGCGCGATTTCGACTGGCTGCCCGACGGGCCGATCCGGCGCTATTTCCGCGAGCACGCGGAAGACGATTTCCTGGCGGACGGCTTCGCCGACGAGGCGTGCTTCTTCTTCAGCCACGGCATGCTGACCCCGGCGGCGCGCGAACGGCTGGTGGGGCAACTGGCCGAACTGCGCCGCGAATTCGCCGCCCAGCACCAGGCCAGCCTGCCGCAGGCGCTGGGCCAGCGGCGCGGCCACGGGCTGCTGGTGGCGCTGCGAGAATGGGAGCCTTCCGCATTTGCAAAATACCGGCGGACGCCCACTGGCGCGTGAAAAACGATTACGTATAATGCGAGAACTTTGCGCGATCCGATGCCATATCCCGGCCCTGCCCGGCCAGGAACCTGCCCCAGCCTTGTCCGCGGCAGTGTTCCAGGTGACACCGGTGCGCAAGGCGCGAAGCGCGCGGTGGTGTGAACACCCCGAGCGGCTTGTCACGCAGCAGCACCCCGATCATGCCCCGCACCCACAGGGCCGGATCGGAAAAAGCCCATGCACTGCGTGATGCTCCTTGGAAATAATGGGTTTTACCTGCGTCGCACGCCCTGCGCCTGACCTGTTTCGGGCCGGGCGCTGCCACGAAAAACGCGTGGACAGGCGCTCAGATCGCCGCTCCAGTACTCGTTTCCAGTCCGTCCTTTGTTTTGTCGAACCGCTGCTCGACTGGTGCCCCCGTGGGGGATCGCGGCGGTCTACACGGAATCTTTATGTCCTTTGCTTCCCTCGGTTTGAACGAGGCGCTCGTACGCGCCGTCACCGAACTCGGTTATACCGAACCCACTCCGATCCAGACCCAGGCCATTCCCGCCATCCTTTCCGGCGGCGACCTGATGGCCGGCGCCCAGACCGGCACCGGCAAGACCGCCGGCTTCACCCTGCCGATCCTGCAACGGCTGACCGAAACCCCGCGTGAAGGCGCGCCGCGCATCCGCGCGCTGATCCTCACCCCCACCCGCGAACTCGCGGCCCAGGTGGAGGAATCGGTGCGCAACTACGGCAAGCACGTGAAGCTGAAGTCGCTGGTGATCTTCGGCGGCGTGGCGATCAACCCGCAGATCGACAAGCTGAAGAAAAAGCCCGACATCCTGGTCGCCACGCCCGGCCGCCTGCTCGATCACGCCTCGCAAGGCACCGTCGACCTGTCCGGCGTCGAGATCCTGGTCCTGGACGAAGCCGACCGCATGCTCGACATGGGCTTCATCCACGACATCAAGAAAGTGCTGGCGCTGCTGCCGGAAAAGCGCCAGAACCTGCTGTTCTCGGCCACCTTCTCCGACGACATCAAGGCGCTGGCCGACAAGCTGCTGGACAAGCCGGCGCTGATCGAAGTGGCACGCCGCAACGCCACCGCCGACAGCATCGCGCAGAAGGTCCACCCGGTGGATCGCGACAAGAAGCGCCAGCTGCTCACCCACCTGATCAAGCAGCACAACTGGTTCCAGGTGCTGGTGTTCACCCGCACCAAGCACGGCGCCAACCGCCTGGCCGAGCAATTGTGCAAGGAAGACGTCCCGGCGCTGGCGATCCATGGCAACAAGAGCCAGGGCGCCCGCACCCGGGCACTGTCCGAATTCAAGGCCGGCACCCTGCAGGTGCTGGTCGCCACCGATATCGCGGCGCGCGGCATCGACATCGACGAACTGCCGCACGTGGTGAACTACGAGCTGCCCAACGTTCCCGAGGATTATGTGCACCGCATCGGCCGCACCGGCCGCGCCGGCGCCGAGGGCGAGGCGATCTCGCTGGTGTGCGTGGACGAACTCAAGCTGCTGACCGACATCGAGAAGCTGATCAAGCGCGATCTGCCCAAGCAGGTGATCGAAGGCTTCGAGCCCGATCCGCATGCCAAGCCCGAGCCGATCCAGCTGCGCAGCGGCCAGCGCCAGCAACAGCGCAACCCGCGCCAGGGCGGCGGTCGCGGCCAGGGCCAGCAACAGGCACAGGGCCAGGGCGAAGCGCGCGCGCAGGATGGGCAACGCCAGCAGCAGTCGCGCAAGCAGCGCCAGGGTCAAGGCCAGGGTGGCGGCCAGGGGCAACAGAACCAGGGTCAGCGCGGCAACCAGCAGCAAGGCCGCAAGCAGGGCCAGGGGCAAGGTCAGGGCCAGCAGCAGCCGCGCGGCCAGCAGGGCAAGGGCCGTGGCCAGCAGCAACAACAGAGCCAAGGTCAAGGCCAGGGCGGCAACCGCGGCACGCGCAACGGCAACGTCGAGCATCGCGGCAAGGACACCTCGATGTGGGACGAGCGCCAGCCGGCCAGCAACGAGAACACGCCGGTGTCGTCGTTGTTCGGCATGCCGCCGCGCCGCTCGACCGGCCGCCATCACTGAGCGCCCGCGCGGTCGCTTAATCTGAACGGATCGGCCTGCCCCACGGGGAGGACGATCCGCCCCGAAAGGGCGGCGCTGCCGCCCTTTTCGCTTCCACCCGGGACAAACCCCATGCACTTCGAACACCTGCTGCAAATCAACGACGACAGCAACCCGATGACGGTGGTGCTCAGCGCCGAGCAGTTGTGGCGCGGCCTGGTGCATCGCGCCCAGGCGCCGCAGGATTTCATGGAGCAGGTGGATCACGTGGCGCTGCTGCACCGCGAGGACAACTACCTCGAACGCGAGATGCGCATGGGCAACCTCAGCGTGATCGACCACATCACCTTCACCCCCGGCCAGCAGGTGCACTACGACACCCAGCCCGGCGACACCCACGGCGGCGGCTCGCTGACCATGACCATCGAACAGCCCGGCCCCGGCGCGCTGTTCCTGCGCGTGGTCTACGAAACGCCCCTGCCCGACACGCCCAGCGGCACCGACACCGACGACAGCTACTACGTCGATTACGTGAAGGAAGCCTACCGCCAGAGCGACATCGACACCGTGCGGCGCATCCGCGAACTGGCGCAGCGCGGCTTTTTCGACTGAGCGTGCCACCGGCGCCTCCGCTCGCTTGCGCGCCGCCGTAGGGGCGAAGGACGATTCGCCCTACAACCGTTTCGGCATCCGCCTACAGCGCATCGGGCGGGCTGCCGCTGGCCGGAAAACCGCGTGACGCAACCGCCGCCGCCGAGCCGGAAAACCGGCAATATTCCCTACGGAACAATCAGTTAGCGCCCCTAGAGTGACAGCACAACATCGCCGAGGAGCTTGCCATGCTGCACTACGCCATCGTTTTTCTGATCGTCGCCCTGATCGCCGGGGTGCTGGGTTTCGGCGGCATCGCCGGGACCGCCGCCTGGATCGCCAAGGTGCTGTTCGTGGTGTTCCTGGTGCTGTTCGTGGTATCGCTGATCCGCCGGAACACATAGGCCGGAACCTCGTAGGCTTAAACCCCACGTCTTGAACCACTGAGAACACAGAGAACACGGAGTTTCACAGAGAAAACCAAGGCAACCGAGCGTCGGGCTTGAAGCGTCCCCTGCTTTTGCCTTTCTCCGTGATCCTCTGTGCCCTCTGTGTTCTCTGTGGTTCAAGATTTGGGGTTCCGTCGAATACCACCCAGCGCGCCCCGGCGCAGCAAAACAAAACGGCCGCAGTTGCGGCCGTTTTGTTTTGGCATCGATCCCGATCAGGCGGCGCGCTTCTTGAATTCGCCGGTGCGGGTGTCGATTTCGATGCGATCGCCGATTTCGACGAAGGCAGCGACCTGGATCTGGGTCTCGGTGCCCTTCAGCTTGGCGGGCTTCATCACCTTGCCGGAGGTATCGCCGCGCACCGCGGGCTCGGTGTATTCCACTTCGCGCACGATGGTGGTCGGCAGTTCGACCGAGATCGCCTTGCCTTCGTAGAAGGTCACTTCGCAGACTTCTTCCATGCCGTCGACGATGAAGGCCACGGTGTCGCCCACGTTCTCGGCTTCCACTTCGTACTGGTTGTACTCGGAGTCCATGAACACGTACATCGGGTCGGAGAAGTACGAGTAGGTGCATTCGCGCTTTTCCAGCACCACCACGTCGAACTTGTCGTCGGCCTTGTACACCGCTTCCGACGGGGCGTCGGACAGCAGGTTCTTCATCTTCATCTTCACGACCGCAGCGTTGCGGCCGGACTTGTTGTATTCGGTCTTTTGGACCACGAGCGGCTGGCCATCGACCAGGATCACGTTGCCCGCGCGGAGTTCCTGAGCAGTTTTCATGACACTTCCTGTTGCCAAGTTCGGTCGATGCGCAGCCGGCTGGGCCACCACCGATGAACCTTCGATTGAGAAATAGAAAAACTCGCTATTCTAGCTTGGCCCGCGCAAAACTGACCAGATTGGCGGCGAGGTCCCTTTGGCCATCCAGATGGGCGGCCCAGCCCTCGGCATGCGCCGCCAGCAGCGGCAGCCAATCCGCCAGCGCGGCCCAATCGGGCGCCCCGCCCCGGTTCCACGCCAGCCAGAAATCGCGCACCGTCTGGACGGCCTCGGCCGGCAGGCCGGTCAGATAAACCGCCAGGAACGCCTCCAGTTTGTCCAGGTGCGCGTCGTCCTGCTGCGGGTAGATGTGCCACGCCAGCGGCCGCGCCGCCCATTGCGCGCGCACGAAGCTGTCCTCGCCGCGCACGAAGTTGAAATGGCAGCTCCACAGCAGCAGGTCGTATTCGTCCTGCGCCACGAAGGGCACGCTGTGCGCCGTCAGCGCCCCGCGCGTCACGCCCTGCGCCAGTTGCTGCGAAGTCACGCCGAGCGCCGCGGCCAGCGCCCGCACCACCTTGCCCTGCGGCACCAGCAGCAACACCGGCCGTTCGCCGGCGATCCAGGCATCGAGCAACGGCGCCAACGGCGGGTCGGCATAGGCGAACAACGACACGCGCAAGGCGTCGGGCGCCGCGTTCACGCCCAGGCGCGTCGCCAGCCAGTGCCGGGCGGCAACGTCGTCCCATGCGGCGCGGCGCGTGCTCAGCGCCGCTTCGCGCGGCAGACCGCCGGTGCGCGCGTTGAAGCCGGGAAAGAAGAAATACTTGCCCAGCCCGCCCGGCTGCGGCGACGCCAGGCCGTGGCAATCGGCGACCCAGGCTTCGGCCGACAGGTACTCCAGGTTGATCCACACCGGCTTGCGCGCCCGCGCGGCCATCCGCGCCGGCCACGACGCCGGCAGCGTACAGGCGAAGGCTTCGATCACCACGTCGCCGGGTTCGACGCCCGCCGCCTCGGCCTGCGGCCAGTGCACGACATCCACGCCGGCCAGACGCTGGCGCGGCCGTTGCGGGTCGAGCGCCGGTGCCAGCGGCGCGAAGCTGGCGAGATCGTCCACCCACAGGCGTACCGACTGGCCGAGCGCCGCCAATTGGCGTGCCAGCCGCCAGCACACGCCGATGTCGCCGTAGTTGTCGATCACCTGACAGAATACGTCCCAGCGCAGCTCGCCCAAGCCTTTGTTTTCCAAACCGTTCCTCCAAGACCAACGGGATGTGAGCGCGCCAGCTTACCCGCGCCGGCCACGAGCGGCTAACAAAACCCTCCTGGCTGCGTCGCGCGGGGGCGCCGAGCTGAACTTGCCGTACTACGCGTACTGTCTGCGTTCGCGCTTCTTACCAGGACCGCTTCGCTGGGTTTTGTTAGCCGCTCCAAGCCCCGCCTGTCCACATCGGTGCGTCGCATTGCACGATTCGTGCGCCCGAATATTGCGATTTTACTGCCGGAAGTGGAATCGAAATATGTCGCTTATTCAGCAGATGGATTGCTCGTTTGTGAACACAACGTCCATTTTCATTCAAGTAGTCTGGCAATTACGATTACAAACAAAATTGAATCCCGCAATTACTTACAGAAATACTTTCACTTATTTGCCGTCCATCTGTCTTACGCCAATTGATTCTCCCTTTTTGAATTGCCTCCAATAATATGTGAAGGCTGGTCAACCCCGTCATCAGAATGGGAAACCGGCAAATTGATGCAATTCAATCGAAAGGAGTGTCAACATGCAACTTAGCAAGATGAAGTCGCTCATCGCCGGCCTTGCGCTGGTGGCTGCCGGTGCCCAGGCCCAGGTCATCGACTGGGGTGCGCACGATCCGCTGGAAGGCGCTTTGGTCAAGCACGGCCCGGCCGAATCCGGCCAGTGGTTCGAAGACTACGTCACCTTCTCGCTGGGCCAATCCTCGCACCTGTGGCAAAGCACCGTGGTCAGCAACCTGGGCACGTTCCTGAGCCTGACCAACGCCCAGCTGGAGCTGTTCCAGGGCGTCTACAACGACGCCAACGTCGATACGCTGCTGGGCACCCAGGCCTTCGACGGCACCACCGGCAACCTGACCCGCAACTTCGCCAACCTGGCCAGCGGCGACTACTACTACAAGGTTTCCGGCTTCGTCGCCGGCAGCCTGGGTGGTCAGTACGCACTGGCTTCGGCCGTGGCTCCGGTGCCGGAACCCGAAACCTATGCCCTGATGGGCCTGGGTCTCGTGGGCCTGATCGCCGCGCGCCGCAAGAAGCACAAGGCGCAATAAATCTTTCGCAGTGTACGCCCCCTTGCAGTAGAAAAAGCCCCGGGGAAACCCGGGGCTTTTTTCATATCGCGCGCGATTTCATCCCGCCGATTCAATTCATCGAGCCAATACCCGTCCCGCCATCCTGGAGCGGCAACAATCTGCGCAAAATCGAATATCAAAACTGTCAATTCGATTTAACAATCCCCCCATGCCGCAACCCTGAATGGGCGCAATCGCGGACTCGCCTGCCATTTATCGACAATAGCCGGTAAAGCAAACCCCAGATCTTGAACCACAGAGGACAGTGAGAACACGGAGTTCCACAGAGCAACCCTGAAGCTTTTGTCTTGCTCCGTTTTTCCTCTGTGTTCTTCGTGTCCTCTGTGGTGCAAGGCGTGGGGTTTTGCTACCCCACAGCTCAGCCCCCTCAGCGCGACCAGAAGAAGCCGCGGGTATCGATCACCACGCGGGTTTGCAGCTTTTCGCGGCGCACACGCTTGAACTGCTTGTGATCGACCAGCAGCAGCACGATGTCGGCCTGCTCGATGGCTTCTTCGGCGTTGCTGAATTCCACCTTGCCTTCCAGCTTGTTCGGCAGCTTGTCGATGTGCGGCTCCACCACCAGCATGCGGCCCAGGTCGCGCTCGGCCAGGTCGGCGACGATGTCCATCGCCGGGCTTTCGCGCAGGTCGTCGATATCGGCCTTGAACGACAGGCCCAGGCACGCGATCACCGGGTTCTTGAAACGGTCGGCGGCGCGCGCCACCTGCTCGATCACGTGGTGCGGCTTGTTGTCGTTCACCTCGCGCGCGGTGCGGATGATGCGCGCCTCCTTGGGCGCGGAATCGACGATGAACCACGGGTCGACCGCGATGCAATGGCCGCCGACGCCGGGGCCGGGCTTGAGGATGTTGACGCGCGGATGGCGGTTGGCCAGCTCGATCAGCTCCCACACGTTGATGCCCAGCTTGTCGCTGATCAGCGAAAGCTCGTTGGCGAAGGCGATGTTCACGTCGCGGAACGAGTTCTCGGTGAGCTTGGCCATCTCGGCGGTGCGGCTGTCGGTGAGCAGGCATTCGCCGCGCACGAAGATCTGGTAGAGATCGGCGGCCATTTCGGCGGCCTTGGTCGTCATGCCGCCGACGATGCGGTCGTTCTCGACCAGCTCGCGCAGCACGTGGCCGGGCAGCACGCGCTCGGGGCAATAGGCCAGCTGGATGTCGGCGGCGTCGCCGGCCTGCTGCGGGAACGAAAGATCGGTGCGGTACTCGGCCAGCCAGCCGGCCAGTTGCTCGGTGGCGCCCACCGGCGAGGTCGATTCCAGGATGATCAGGTTGCCCTGGCGCAGCACCGGCGCGATGGCGCGGGCGGCGGCCTCGATGTACGACAGGTCGGGCTTGTGGCCGTCCATGAACGGCGTCGGCACGGCGATGATGAAGGCGTCGGCCTCCTGCGGCGTGGTGCGGGCGACCAGGTTGCCCTCCTTCACCACGTGGTGCACCAGGCCGTCCAGGTCGGGCTCGACGATATGCACCTGGCCGCGGTTGATGGTGTCCACCGCGTGCTGGTTCACGTCGACGCCGATCACCTTGACGCCGCGGCTGGCCAGCACCGTGGCGGTGGGCAGGCCGATGTAGCCCAGGCCGATCATGGCGACGGTATTGAATTTGTACATGGTCATGCGCTCCAGTTTTCGAGGATGTCGTTGATGCGGCGCGCGGCCTGGCCGTCGCCGTAGGGGTTATGGGCGCGGCTCATCGTCTGGTAGGCGGCCGCGTCGTCCAGCAGGCGGCGGGCTTCGTCGACGATCAGCGCGCGGTCGGTGCCGACCAGCTTCACCGTGCCGGCGGCCACGGCTTCGGGGCGTTCGGTGGTGTTGCGCATCACCAGCACCGGCTTGCCCAGCGACGGCGCTTCCTCCTGCACGCCACCGCTATCGGTCAGGATCAGGTCGGCCCGGCCCATCAGATAGACGAAGGGCAGGTAGTCCTGCGGTTCGATCAGGTGCACGTTGTGCCGACCGGCCAGCAGCCGGCGCACGGGTTCCTGCACGTTGGGGTTGAGGTGCACCGGGTAGACGATCTCGATGTCGCGGCGCTCGGACAGCTCGGCCAGCGCGGCGCAGATGTTCTCGAAGCCGCCGCCGAAGTTCTCGCGGCGGTGGCCGGTCACCAGTACCAGCCGCCGGTCCTGCGCCAGGAAGGCGAAGCGCGTGGCCATGTGGTCGGCCAGCGCGGCGTCCTGCTTCAGCCGGCGGTCCACTTCCAGCAGCGCATCGATCACGGTGTTGCCGGTGACCTGGACCGTTTCCGGGCGCACGCCTTCGCGCAGCAGGTTGTCGCGCGCGGTGTCGGTGGGCGCGAAATGCAGCGCGGCCACCGCGCCGGCGATCTTGCGGTTCATCTCCTCGGGCCACGGCGAATAGATGTCGCCGGTGCGCAGTCCGGCCTCGACGTGGCCGACGGGGATGCGCTGGTAGAACGCCGCCAGGCTGGCCGCCATGGTGGTGGTGGTGTCGCCGTGCACCAGCACGATATCGGGCCGCCACTCGGCGAACACGCCGCGCAGCCCGGTCAGCGCGCGGGCGGTGATGTCGGTGAGATCCTGGCCCGGCTGCATCAGGTCCAGGTCGAAGTCGGGCTTGAGCGCGAACAGCTCCAGCACCTGATCCAGCATCTGCCGGTGCTGCGCGGTGACGCACACCTTGGCCTCGAAACGCGGATCGGCCTGCAACGCGGCCACCACCGGCGCCATCTTGATCGCTTCGGGACGGGTGCCGAAGACCACCATCACCTTCTTCATGCGCGCTGCTCCCGCACGAACGGGCGCTTCGCCATGGCCTTGGCCAGCATCACGAAGAAGTACATGTCGTCGATGAAATAGCGCTTGAACATGCGGCGCGGCTCCTGCAGGAAGCGGTAGAACCACTCGAAGCCGGTCTTCTGCATCCACACCGGGGCGCGGCGGGTCTTGCCCACCATCACGTCGAAGGTGCCGCCGACGCCCATGGCGAACGGTACTTTCATCTGTTCCTGGTAACGACCGAGGAACTGTTCCTTCTTGGGCGAGGTGATGGCGACGAACAGGATGTCCGGCCGGGCCTCGGCCACCTGCCGCACCACCTCGGCCTCTTCGTCGGCCTTCCAGTAGCCGTTGCGGTAGCCGGCCAGTTGCAGCGCCGGATATTGCGCCTGGAATTTCTCCGCCACGGCGCTCACCACTTCCTCGCGCGCGCCCAGCAGGAACACGCGCCAGCCCTGCTCGGCCGAATGGCGCATCAGGTTCTCGAACAGGTCCACCCCGGTGACGCGCTCCTTCAGCGGCTTGCCCAGCAGCTTGGATGCCCACACCACCGGCATGCCGTCGGCGTTGATCAGCGCGCAGTCGTTGATGATCTGCTTGAGCGCGGGATCGCGGTGCGCCTTGACCACCTTGTCGGCGTTGATCACCACGTGCTGGTGCGGCCGGCCCGAGGCGACGAATTCGCCGATGCGGCCCAGCGTTTCCTGCATGGAAAGATTGTCTACATCGCAACCCAATATGTTCAGCCTGCTCATGTCATGGTCTCCGTTTTTGTCTTGGGGTGTTTCAACCCGAAATCTTCAGCAAGCCATCCGGCCCCGCTTCGAGGCGATAGCGGTCGATCGTCAGCGCGCCCTTTTCCAGCGTGGCCGCGGGCAAGGTCCGACAGCCGATGTCCAGCACGAACAGGTAGTCGGCGGCGGCGCTCGGCGCGCGCGCCACGAAGCGCGCGTGCCACGGCACCGCGTCGCGCTTGCCGCGTTCCAGCGGCCACTTCTGGTCGTCGTCCTGTACGAAATCGCTGGGCGGGCCGCTCAACTGGCGCACGCACAGCGAGCGCGCGCCCTCGCCCATCTGCTGGTAGCCGTCGCGCCCTTCGCGCCAGCCGGTGGTGCTGTGCAGGTTCCATTCCCAGCGGCGCGGCGTCGCCGACGCCAGCTGGTCGCGCACCAGCAGCAGGTTGGGCCGCAGATAGGCCCAGGCCCGCACGTGGCGCTTGAGCGCGCCGGCGTAGGCGCCGGTCAGGTCGGCCGCCACCGTGTCGTTGGCGCCGGTTTCGAAATCGAAGAAGCGCACGCCCGGCGCGGCCCGCCCCAGCGGCTGGCCCTGGCCGCCGTCGAAGGTGATCGCGTTGTGCGCCACGGTATTGCGGTACCAGTTCTTCCAGTGCGGCGAGCCGTACCAGTCGTAGGCGCCGCTGCTGCCGGCCAGGATCTTGCCGTTGGCGTGGATCAGGAACGCGCCCTGGTCGGCGTGGCTGTGGTTGACGCTGCTGCCGCGCGGATCGGCCTTGAGGTAGATCGACACCTCGCGCCCGCCGGCCTGCTGCTGCATGGCGACGATGCCGCTGTCGGGGAACAGCGCGGCGTTGGCCTTGGCGGGAAAATCGCTGCGCGTCTCGGCGGCCAGGCCCACCGCGCTGGCCAGCACCACCGCGGCCTTGCGCTCGGTGGGCTTGTGCTGCGCCGCGTACCAGGCGGAGAACGGCGAGCGCACTCGATCCATCGCGGCCAGCGCGTACACCGGGTTGACCGGGGTTTCGTGGCCATCGCCGAACAGGCTTTCCGGCGAGCCGGGCGGCAAGGCATAGGCGAAGAAGCGCGGCACATTGCGCAGCCAGATGTGCTGGTAGGGATCGAAACGGGTCGCCGCGCGGATCGCGTCCCATGCCGGCAGCGCCGTCATCAGACTCCATTGCTCGTAGGCGCCGCTGCCGAAGTAGCCGCCGTCCTGCGCGCCGTAGGGATGGCCGGCGTAGACGAACCAGCGCAGGTGCGCGGTCAGCGCGTCGCGCGCCACCTGCGAATCGGGCGCGATCAGCGCGGCGGCGGCCAGCATGGTGCCGATGCCGTCGAAGTGGATGGCGTTGGTCGGACGCAGCCGGTAGGTGGCCATGCCGATGCTGCGCTGGGTATCGCCGATGCCGGCCTCGATGCGACGGCGCAGGCGCTCGCGCTCGGCGGCCGGCAGTTGCTCGCCCAGCACGTCGTACACGTACGCCAGCGTCCACAGCCGCTGCCGCGCCGCGCGCGGGCTCTGCCGGTACGACGGCGTGAAGTCGTCGTCGTCGCCCAGTTCGGCCAGCACCTCGCGCACGTCGGCCAGGTAGTCGGCCTGCCCGGTGTGGTAGCGCAGCATGGCGCCGTACAGCAGGCGGTTGGACCAGCGCTCGACCTCCTGGTAGGCGTCGAGCGACGCGGCGCCGCTTTCCAGGGTGGCGGCCCGCTTCATCCGCGTGGCGGACACCCGATCCAGCCGGCGGTAGGCCGCCTCCACTTCCTTGATCGCCCAGCCCTGCCCGTTGCCGGCCCGGGCCTTGCCGCCGTCGAACAGGAACGGCCGGCGCAGGCCGCTGCGCCACAGCGCCGGCTGGCCGAAGTCTTCCAGCCTAGGGCTGTCGGCGGCGATGCGGAAGCATGTGGGCGCGCCCGCCGCCCCGCCCTGCGGCGCGACGCGCCAGCAGTATTCGCCCGCAGCCAGCGGCTGGGGCGCGATGTAGTTGTTTTCCTGGAGGTCGACGCTGCGCAGCACCTTGCCGGCGCCGTCGCTCAGGGTCAGGCGGTAGCGCCCGTTACCGGCCGCCGGCCACGCGATGTACGGCGGGTTCTGGTAGAGATCGAGCCCGGCCGGCGGCACCGCCTGCTGGGCGATGTTGGCAGCGGGCGCCGCCTCCGCCTCGTCGGCGCGGCCGGGCACCGCCTGCATGGCCAGTACGACCAGCGCCAGCGCGACGAAGGGGCTCGGCTTAGCCTTCGACCACATCGTAAAGCTCCTTGAGCTGGTGCTGCACCGCGGGGAACGAGAACAGGGTGCGGGCGCGCTCGCGCGCCTCGTGCGCCAGGCGCGCGCCCTCCTCGGGGTGCTGCGCCAGGCGTTGCAACGCCTGGAACAGCGCGTCGGCGTTCTGCGGCTCGATCAGGACGCCGGCCGCGCCGTCGCCCAGCGCGAACGGGATGCCGCCGACGCGGGTGGCGACGATCACCCGGCCGTAGGCCATCGCCTCCAGCACGCCGAACGGCAGCGCCTCCTGGTGCGACGGCAGGACGAACACGCCGCAGTCGCGCAGCAAGGCTTCCTTCTCGGCGCCGGTCACCCAGCCGACGAAGTTCACCGCGTCGGCGACGTCGTATTGCGCCACCTTTTCCCAAAACCACGGCATCTGGCCGCTGCCGGCCACGGTCAGCCGCGGCGACGCGCCCTGCTGGCGCAGCCGGCGCAGCGCATCCAGCAGTTCCTCGATGCCCTTGGCGGCTTCGATGCGCCCCAGGTAGAGCAGCGACAGCGGATCGGCCTGGCTCGCCACCTGCTCGGGGCAGCTGACGGCGTTGGGGATCACCACCACCGGCGCGCCGGGCGCCAGCCGGTCCACCCAGGCCCGCCATTCCGGGCTGAGCACCACCACGGTGGCGGCGCGGCGCAGCAGGTCGACCAGCAGGCGGCCGATCAGCTTGTGCTGGTTGCGCTGGTAGTAGATCGGGAACATGCCGCCGTGCAGGTGCACCACGTAGGGCCGGCCGAAGGCGCGCGCCAGCCAGACGAAGCCCAGCTTGCGCCACAGGCTGGCGCGGGTGGCGACGTGCACGTGCAGCAGCGCCACCTTGCCGCGCAGCAGCAGGCCCAGCAGTTGCAGCCACACGCCCAGCGCAACCACGAACTTGCGCAGGCGGTTGGCCTCGACGTGGCTGGACAGGTAACGGATGCGCAGCGCGGCCAGCAGGCCCGATTCGCCCGCCGACTTGGCCCAGAACGCCATGCCGCCGTGCGCCAGCGGCGAGGGGCCGACCATCACCACCTGTCGCCGCGCGCTCATCGGGCCACCTCCGCCACGCGCTCGTGCCCGACGTCGGCGCGCGCGCCGGGTTCCAGGCATACCGCGTCGATGCGCTTGTACGGCGAATCCAGCGGGTACAGCAGGCCGCGCACCAGCGCCGCCAGCCGGTAATGCCAGTGGAAGTACGAGAACGCGGTGTCGAGCAGGTTGCGCTTCTTGGCCAGCAGTGCCAGGAACACCCCCAGCCAGGCCGCGCCGGCGGCGACCGCCAGCGGCCACCATGCCAGCCCGGCCAGCGCCAGCAGCGCCAGGCCGCCCAGCAGCAGCGGCTGCTTGCTGATGCCCAGCGCGCCCTTGGCGTAGCCGTGGCGCAGGCCGGACTTGAGCAGCATGCCTTCCGAGCGGGCGTAGCCGTTGCGCCAGTGGCGCAGCAGCATGGCGCCGGTGCTCAGCGCGTGGCCGGTGTGCTGCACCGCCGGCAGCGGCAGCCGCACCATTTGCCAGCCCTTGGCGCGCAGGCGCATGCCCAGTTCGGCCTCTTCGTAGGCCGGCAGGAAGCGGTGCGCCAGGTAGCCGGCCTGGTCGACCGCCGCCTTGCGGTAGACGCCGCCGCCGTTCAGCCACGGCACCACGCCCGGCGTGGCCGACGGCTTCTTCTTCACCCGGCCGCGGTCGAACATGTTGCGCACGCAGGTATCGATCAGCAGGCCGCCGACGCCCGCCAGTTCCGGCCGGCGCTCCAGCTCGGCCAGCGCCGCGCCGACGAAGCCGGGCTGCACCACCATGTCGCCGTCGATCAGGTACACGTACTTGCCGCGCGCGAACTGGTAGGCCAGTTGCGCCGCCGCGCCGGCGCCGCGATCCTCGATACGCCGCAGCTGCACGATCTGCACCGGGTAGCGGCGCGCGATCTCGACAGTGCGGTCGGCGGACAGGCTGTCGGCCAGGATGATCTCGCACGCGATGCCGCTGGTTTCGCGCAGCAACGCCTCGATGCACGCGGCGATGTGCGTCTCCTCGTTGAGCGCCTTGATCAGCACCGACAGCAGCGGAGCGGGCTGGGTCATAGCAGGGTCGCCAGGCGACGGACGCCGTCGAGCGCCTGTTGTTTGAGCACCGGCACGCGTTCCTCCAGCCGGGCCTTGATCGTGGTCTCGTCCTGCTCCAGGCGGCGCAGCATGGCGCTGAGCGTGGCGGTGCTGACCAGCGGGGTTTCCAGCACGTACTCGGTGTGGCCGAACAGGTCGGCGTTGATGCCCTTGGCCTTGACGCTGTAGGCGATGGAGCACGTCGGCACGCGGGTGGACAGCGCGGCGATGGTGGCGTGGGTGCGCGCGCCGATGAAGAAGCGGCACTGCGAGATCACGTATTTGAGTTGCGGCGCGTTGAGGCCGGACGGCACCAGCCCGACGTGGGCCTGGTGCTGGCCCAGGCGGTCGTACAGCTGCTTGAGATAGGCTTCGTCGCTGTGCTCGGGGTTGCCGTCCAGCGAGGCCACGTGCGGGATCAGCATCACGTGGTAGCCATCGTCCACCGCCTGGCGCACGAAGGCGGCGGCTTCCTCCTGCAACACCGCGCGGGCTTCGCCGACCGGGCGATAGCGATGGATCAGCGAGCTGATGTTCAACCCCAGCACCGGCCGCTCGCTGCGCGACCAGAACGGGCCGAGGTCGATCGGCTCGGGCAGCATCCAGAACGCGGAATCGGCCACCTGGTGCAGGTTGCGCGACAGGCCGTGGCGGCGCAGGTAGTCGTAGCTCACGGTTTCGCGCACCGACACCATCGACAGCCGGTCCAGGTGGGCCATCACCTGCGGCACCACGCGCGGTTCCTTGTCGAACGGCCCCACCGACGCGCCCCACAGCGTGGCGGGCTTTCCCTGGCGCAGCGTGTACTCGGCGATGTTGACGAAGTGGAACAGCGACACCAGCCCGTAGTCGAGCGAGTAGTTGTCACCGCCGATGGAGATCAGCGCGTCGGCGCGATCCAGGTCGCGGCGGTGGGTGGCGTCGTAGCCGGTCATCGGCCACTGCACCGATTTGAACACCGGCGCGCGGCGGCTCAGGCGCCCCCACCAGCGATGCGCCGACTTGAGCGGAATCGCAGGCACGAAACGCACGCCATCGTCCGCGGCGCTGGGCCATTGCCGGCTGTCGCGGGCCATGTCGAACGACGGCACCATCACTTCGCAGCCGGGAAACACCTGGCGCAGCAGGTAGGCATTGGAACGCGTCAACGCTTCGCAGCCGCGGTTGCCGAAATTGTCCTGACCGGTCAGATAGAAATGCTTCACTTCAATGTTCTCTCAGTGGGGATGGGTTGAAAGGCAAATTCAAACCTTGGACCACAGAGGACACTGAGCGCACGGAGAAAACCCAAAGCGAGAAAACCCAAGGTCTTTCGGGTTTCTCCGTGCCCCCTCCGTGTTCTCTGTGCTCTCTGTGGTCCAAGATTTGGAATCGGTTTTTGCACCGCCGCCTCACCACACGAACAGCCGCCCCAGGCGGCCGGGGGCGACGCGGTTGACCCAGTCGCGTTCGTTGTCGCTGAACGGGCGCAGCCAGTGCAGCACCAGGGCGTACAGCGCCATGGCGGCGAAGCCAGTGGCGTAGGCGGCCAGCGGGGTGGCATGGGGGATGACGAACACGCCGGCGACCAGCGCCAGGGTGGTGCCGAGCAGCTTGCCGAAGCCGCGGAAATCGATGGCGATGGGGGCGCCGCTGCGCTTCAGGCCGTACCAGCACACCGCGCACCACAGCACCTCGCTGACCAGCGCGCCGCACACCACGCCCTGCCCGCCGTACCAGTGGCCGCCCAGCAGCGCCACCGGCAGGCCGGACAGCGCCGCCAGCGTGGCCGCCAGGCTGATGTTGGGCGAGCCGGTGGACATGTTGATCATGGCGAACGCGGTATGGACGCACTGCATCGACACCACCAGGATCATCACCAGCATGATCGGGTAGGCGCCGCCGTACTTGCCGTGGCTGATCAGGTCGAGGAACGGCTCGCCGGCGTAGACGAAGAAGATCAGCAGCGGGAACAAGGTGAAGTAGTTCATCTTCACCACGAAGTTGAACATCTCGTCGAGCACCTGCCGGCTGCCGCTGGCGGCGTAGCGCGCCACGAACATGGGCCGGATCACCCCCAGCAGCAGGTAGCCCGGCAGGTAGTTGCGCAGCATGTCGGACAGCGCCTGGGCGAAGCCGTAGTAGGCCGCCTGGATCAGCCCGGAGAACTTGCTGACCAGGATCCGCAGCACGTTGTTGCCGTAGATCTGGCCGATCACCTGGCTGATGTAGAACTGGAAGCACACCGACAGCATGGCGCGCCGTCCGCCGCGCAGCGGGCCGCTGGCCGCCGCCGCGCGCTCGCCCCGGCTGTAGAACGCCAGCGCCACCAGGCCGTACAGGCACGCGGCGACGGTGGCGGCCAGGTCGATGGCAACGATGCCGTAGAGCGTCGCCGCGTCGCCGTCCCAGGCGATCGCGCCGTAGGCGACCATGCGCAGCGCCGAGCGCACCAGGAACACGAACTGGGTGTGCCCCTGCAACAGCAAGGCGGGGAACACTTCGGTGAAGAAGCGCATCGCCGCCTCGAACACCAGCAGCACCGAGAACAGCAGCAGCAGGTCGGCATCCAGCTTCAGGTCGAACGCCTCGGCCAGGTGATCGAACGCCAGGAACACCCCGAGCGCGAACAGCACCGACAGCAACTGGCGCGCCACGCAGCTCCACCACAGCGCGCGATGCAGCGCCGCGATGCGCCCCTGCACCCGCAGTTCGGTGATGTATTTCTGGGCGAAGGTGGACAACCCGAAGCCGGTGTAGAGGTAGAAGATCTCGACGAAGGCGAAGATCGCCACGTACAGGCCGTACTCGGCGGGCTCCAGCAGCCGCGCCAGCAGCACCAGCGCCGCGAAGGTCAGGCCGGCCGACGCCGCCTTGCCGGTGAGGAAAGCGACGATGCTGCGCCGGGCGCCGCTGGCGGTATACGGATGCGCACTCACGATGCCCGTGCCTCCGTGTCGCCGCCCAGCAGCTTGCCCGCCAGCACCGTGTACGCCGCCAGGAACAGCAGGAACACCTGCATCACCGGCACCGCCATCACGTCGGTGTTGTAGATCAGCAGCAGCACCGCGGTCAGCATGGCGGCGGACGTGGCGCGCAGCCACGGCGCGTGGAACGAATCCGGCGCCACCTTCATCGCCAGGCGGCGCGCGCGGTGCGACAGCAGCAGGAAGAAGCCGCACAGCAGCGCGGTGCCCGCCAGGCCGCTTTCCCACAGCAGGATGGCCAGCGACGAGCGTCCCAGGCGGAATTGCGGGAAGTAGTGCCGCGCCTCGCTGCCGATCAGGGTCTTGGCCACCTTCACCGAGCCGACGCCGTGGCCGACCAGCGTGCCGTGCAGGTCGCGGCCGAAGTGGCGGTCGGCCCACAGCGCGATGGCGGCGACGCGCCCCATCTCGCCGGTCTCCATGTTGATCATGTTGGGGTCGACCGTCAGTTCGATGGTGTGCTCGATGTATTCCGGCAGGTCGCGGATCACCTGGTTCTCACCGAACTGCTTGAAGTACACGGTCAGCCCGCCCCACAGCAGCAGGCACAGCAGGATGGCGCCGACGATGAATTGCAGCGGCCGGCGGAACAGCACGTCGGCATACAGGTAGAGCGCCAGCAGCGGCAGCAGCATGAACACCACCTTGACCTCGGCCATCCCGATGCACAGCAGCGCCGCCAGCATCGCGCCCCAGAACAGCGCCGGGGCGATGCGCCGCTGGCGATACAGGCCCAGGCACGCGAAGCAGCCCACCAGCAGGAACACCGCCATCGCGCCGCTGGCGCCGCCGCCCTGCGGATCGCCGCCGAACGAGCCGACCACCGAATCCCAGCGCGCGCCCGCGGTGCGGGTCGGCACCACGAAGATCACCTGGTACAGCACGAACGGCACCTGGGCGATCATGGCCCACGGCACCAGCGACAGCGCGCGCTGGTACAGCGACAGATCGCGCTGGGTCAGCAGCAGGAAGAAGAAGAACGACAGGATCCACAGGTAATCCTTGCCGCCCAGCAGGAACTGCCACAGGCCCGACCAGTACAGCGCCGACGAGAAGGCGCCGATCAGGATGAAGCCCAGCAGCAACAGCACCGGCGCCATGGCCTGGCCGCCGCCGCGCGCGTCGCGGTGGATCAGCGCCTCCATCGGCAGCCGCAGGTAGAGCACCAGCCCCAGCAGCGCCGGCAGCCAGTTGGCCTGCTCCAGCCGCAGGAAGTAGATCGCCTGCCCGACCACCACGAAGGCGATGCCCAGCATCGCCCACACCAGCATGGCCGGCGGCACGAAGAACAGCACCAGGATGGCGGTGGCGCCCAGCACGCCGGCGGCGGCCTTGGCGCCGAGCATGCCGATGGCCGCGCCGGCCAGCAGCGAGAAGCCGGCCAGGATCAGCAGCAGCAAGGCGGCCTGGACAGTGGCCCGGCTGGGCCAGGACAGGGAACGCAGGACCGTCACGCCACGGCCTCCAGGCGATGGACCACGTCGTGCACGTGCTTGCGGTGCGACAGCGGCACCAGCGTCTCGGCCTTGGGATAGCCGACGGCGATCAGCATGATGATGGCCTCGGCGTCGTCCAGGCCGAAATGGCGATGCACCGCCTTGTCGGCCGACGGCGCCACGCACCAGTTGAGGCAGCAGCTCACCAGGCCCTGCGCCTGCAGGCCCAGCAGCAGGCTCATGGCGAACAGGCCGCCGTCGACGTAGGGCTGGTTGCGTTCGCTGGCGTCGAAGAAGCCGCGCATGTCGGCCGTCACCATCAGCACCAGCGGCGCGGTGTCGCCGAAGCCGCGGTTGCCGTTCTGGTAAGCCAGCAATTTGTCGCGGATCGCCGGCTGGTCGGCCAGGTGCACGCGGCACGGCTGGCGGTTGCACGCCGACGGGCTCAGTTGGGCGATGCGCACCGCCTCGTCGATCACCGACCGCTCCACCGCTTGCGGCGCGAAGTCGCGGAAGCTGCGGCGGATGCGGTACAGCTCGTCCAGCGACTGGCGATGGCGCTCGAAATCGATGTGTTCCAGGCTGAGCCGCAGCGGCGTGGTCGCGGCGGCGGCATCGCTGTCGGGCCAGCGCGGCGGCGCCAGGAAGGCCGACACCCGGCGCGTCACCGCGCCTTGTTTGTCCAGCGACAGCGCCACCAGGCAGTCGCGATAGGCCAGCAGGCTGTCCAGCGCGCCGCGGTAGATGGCGTCGTCGGTGGGAAAGCCCTTGGCCTCCCACGCCAGCAGCAGGCGCATCACGTGATCCGCCGCCTCGCCGCCGAACATGCGCTTGGCGCCGGGCATGCACATGCCCTTTTCCAGCTTGTGGTAGTAGAACAGCAGCCGCGCCTGGAGCTGGATCTGCGTCTGGCCCTGCATGCGGCCCCAGAACATGTGGCGGCCGACGCGGCTGACGTCGTACCAGTGGTAGACCAGCTTGCGCGCGGAACGCAGCTTGAGCTTGACGTGCCAGTACTGCTCGAACAGTCGTTCGTTGGCCGCGATGCGGGCCTTCAACCAACGCTTGATCATGCCCCCTCCGTGGCGCCGAAGAACAATGGGCGCGTGCTCGGCGGCAGGTCGTGGTACAGCGCGGCGAGGAAGCGCTGCTGCACCGCGTATTCGTCCTGCGGCGAGGTGCCGAGGGTGGACACGCGGAAGATCATGCCGTCGGGGATCACGCCGCGCACGCCGTAGGCCAGCTGCGCCAGCTTGTGCTGGGTGCCGTTGAGGGTGATGCGTTCGCCCACCGTCATCCAGTAGGTGATCGGCTCGTTGCGTTCGCCCAGGGTGGCGACCAGCCGGCGCACCGGCAGCGCGTGGCCGCCGACGTCCAGCGTGCCGTCCTGGCCCTGCGACACCACGAAGCCCTGCGCCGGGTAGCAGACGTCGGGCTTGTGCACCCGCAGGCCGTCGCTCTGGTCGCGACCGTAGGCGATGGACAGCATCACCCGCTCGCCGCGGCTGTTGACGTAGGTGCGGCCCAGCGTCTCGGTGTACAGCTCGGCCAGCTTGGCGCGCAGCTCGGGCGGCAGCGACACCACGTCCTGCGACGCCTCCAGGCGCCAGTCGCCCAGGCGCTGCGGGATCATCGCCTCCAGGGTGACGCGGCGGGTTTCGGCCAGCGATTCGGTGGGCTTCATCGCCCAGGCCAGCGCGGCGGCGGCCAGCATCAGGATCGCCAGCGGAATCTGCCAGCGGGTTGCGCGATTCATGCAATCACCTCGCGTTTGCGGAAGAACAGCCCGAGCACGCGGTCGAACAGGAACAGCGAGCCGAGCGCGGCGGCGAACAGGAACAGGCCGGCGGCGCCGTGCACGAAGCCCTGCCCCGCTTCGTCGCCGAAGTGGTAGGTCACCAGCACCAGCACGATCACCCGCAGCACGTTGGCGAAGAACGCCAGCGGCAGGATGGCGGCGATCAGCAGCAGGTTGCGCAGCACGCTGCGGTGCGCGGTCAGGTAGACGTACAGCAGGCCGACGGCGGACAGGCTGAACAGCGAATTCAGGCCGGAGCAGGCATCGGCCACCAACAGCTGGTACGGGCCCACGTTGAGCAGCACGCCGCTGCGGGCGACCGGGTAGCCGGCGGCGTACAGCACCATTTCCGCCAGCGCCGACACTTCCTGCTTGAGCGAGGCGGTGATGGCGTCGATGACGAAGCCGGGCAGCGGCACCAGGAACAGCAGGAAGAACAGCGCGAAGCTGCATGCGCGCACCGCGGCCCAGCCCTTGGCCGACAGCAGGATCGCCATGGTCAGCGGAATGAAGGCGCCGATCTCCAGCAGCAGGATGGCCTGCGAGCGGCCGAAGGCGTAGCACAGCGCCCCCAGCAGGCCGAACAGCAGGCCCCAGGCCGGGGCGCGCGCGTCGGGCAAGGCGGTCAGCGCGTCGCGGCGCAGCCAGAACAGCCACAGCACCAGCGCCAGCACGATGGGGCCGTGGCCCAGTTCCTCGGTCTGCCACACGGTGCGCGACAGGTCGTAGACCGTGGGCACGGCCAGCACCAGCAGCGCCACGCACAACAGCGCGTTGCGCCACAGCAGGCCGCCGAGGTCAGCGATCCCGAACGGGGTCGTGGCTTCGCTGCGGGCCGTCATGTCAGCGGCTCCCTTCGTTCAGCACGGCGCCGATCACGTGGGCGCCGGCGGCTTCCAGTTGCTCACGCAGCTGGGTCAGCTCGCGCAACCGCGAGCGGTGGCGGTCGGTCACCAGCACCATGCCACGCACCCGGGCGGCGATCAGTTGCTGGTCGGCGGCGTCGGTGGCGGGCGGGGTGTTGACGATCACCACGTCGTACTGCTCGACCATGCGTTGCAGCAGCAGCGGGAAATTGGCGCGCGACAGCAGTTCCTGCGGGTTGGGCGGCAGGGTGCCGGCGGCCAGCAGCGACAGGCCGTCCAGCGCGTCGATGCCGGTGACGCACTCGTCGCCGCAGCGTCCGGCCAGCAGGTCGGACAGGCCGTGGCGGTTGTCCAGGCGGAACAGCTCGTGCAGCGTCGGGCGGCGCAGGTCGGCGTCGATCAGCAGCGTGCGCTCGCCCAGTTGCGAGAACACCACAGCCAGGTTGGCGGCGAACACGCCGGTGGGCGCGCCGTTGTCGAAGCCGGCGAGGCCGATGGTCTTGTGGCCCTGGGCGATCCAGCGCAGCACCAGCTGGCTGCGCAGGCTGCGCAGCGCCTCGACCGCCGGGCTGAACGGCTGGTAGGCGGCGATCAGTTCGTGGCCGAGCGACAGATCGTTCGGCGCCAGGTACGAGTACGAGAACTGCCGCGCCAGCGCGTGGCGCAGGTCCGGCTCGGCCAGGTAGCCGAGCTTGACCGCGGCTTCGCCGAAACGCAGGCCCTCTTCGCGGTGCACGTCGAGCACGTGCTCGGCCTGCTGCGGGGTGAGCTTGCCCATCTCCAGCAACACCTTGCCGATGTGGCTGGCCTCGGGGGGCAGCATGCTGCCGACGGATTCCTGTTTCATGGCGCGGACCTCAAGCAGGTTGCAAGGAGGAAGGATTGGCCGGACGCGAACGGCCGGGCAGCCAGCGGCGCTTCTTGCGCGCCGGGGCAGGCGCCAGGGACAGCTCGGCCAGCACCGGCAGGTCGAGCGCGTGCTCGATGTCGCGGGCGGAGCGCACGCGGCGGTCCAGCAGTTCGGCCACCAGCGCGCAGCCGATGCCGAGCAGGCCGCCGGTGAAGATCGCCAGCGCCAGGTTGAGCAGCAGGCGCGGGCTGGACGGCTTGAGCGGGATCGGTGCGGCTTGCAGCACCGAGATGTTGGTGGCGGCGGCGCGGCTTTCCAGCATCGACTGCGAGTAGCGGTCGAGCGTGGTGTCGTAGGCGCGCTGGGCGTTCTCCACCTGGCGTTGCAGCACTTCCAGTTCGGTGCGGTCGCCCTTGAGCTTGAGCACCCGTTCCTTCTGCTGCGCCAGCGCGGACGCCAGCGACGCCTGGCGCGCGGCCGAGCTGCTGGCGGCGCTGGACAGGCCGGTGGCGTACTGGCGGGTCAGCTCGTTCAGCTCGTTGCGGGTGGCGTCCAGCTCGGCCTTGGCGGCGACGTAGTGCGGATGGTTGGGGCCGACCTTCTGCGCCAGTTCGTCGAACTTGGCCTGCTGAGCGGCGAGCTGGCTCTTCAGCTGCTGGATCAGCGGGTTGTTGAGCACGTCCGGCGCGTTGTCGCCGCGGGCGCGCGAGCGCGCGTCGTAGGCTTGCGACTGCGCCATCACCACTTGCGACGACAGGTCGTTCAGGCGCTGGGTCTCGGTGTCCAGGCGCTCGTCGCTGGCCACGATGCCCTGTTCGCGCTGGTAGTCGGAATAGCGGCGCTGCGCGGTCTCCAGGTTCTTCTGCAAGGTCTTGAGCTGGGCCTCGAAGAACACCGAGTTCTGCTGCGCGGCGTTGGTGCGGATGTCGCTCACCGTCTTGACGTAGGCCTGGGCGAAGGCATTGGCGATGGCCGATGCGAACTGCGGGTCGGCGGCGGTGAAGCGCAGGCTGATGATGCGCGAGTCGCGCGCCGGCTCCACTTCCAGCGAGCGCAGCAGCGATCTGGCCAGCCAGTCGCGGATGTTGCCGTGGCCCTCGGTGTCGGCGACGAAGGCTTCGCGGGTCTCGGGCAGCTTGTCCAGGCCCAGCGCGTCCACCACGTTGAGGGCGGTGTTGTGGCTGGTGATGATCTGCGCCTGGGTGGCCATGTAGTCGGGCGCCATCACGTTGGGCGCGGCCAGGCCGTTGATCGGGTCGACCGGCTTGGCGTCCACGGTGAGCACCACTTCGCCGGTGTACTGCTTGGGCAGCAGCAGGCTGACCACCACGGCGCCGACCACCACCAGGCCGAACACCATCAGCGCCAGCCACAGCCGGGCACGCAGGATCAGCAGGAATTGTTGCAGGTTCATTGTGTTGCCCTCAGAACAGCGCTTCGCGCACGAACACCACGTCGTTGGCCTGGACCACGTCGGTGGGCTTGGCCTGGAGCACGTCGGTGCCGCCGTCGTGCTTGGCGCGGTGGATCTCCAGCCCCTTCTGCGACGCGCGCAGGTTGTAGCCGCCGGCCACCGACAGCGCCTGCATCACGGTCATGTTGCGTTCCAGGCGGAACGAACCGGGCCGGTTGACCTCGCCGTAGACGTAGATCTGCTGGGCCCGCGGGATGTACAGCACGTCGCCCGCGCGCACTTCTTCGGCCTTCGCGGTGCCGTCCTGCGCCAGCAGCGCGGCCAGCGAGAATTCGCGACGCTCATTGCCGCGGGTCAGCACTAGGGTGTCGCCGCCGTTGGGATTGACGCCGCCGGCCAGCGCCAGCGCGTCGATCAGGGTGGCGGCGCTGTCGAGGGCGTAGCGGCCGGGGTTGGAGACTTCGCCGAGCACCGCCACGCGCTGCGAGCGGTACTGGGTGATCAGCACGTTGACGCTGGGCTTGTTGACGAAGCCGCCACGCTCCAGCAGCCCGGCGATGCGGCTCTCGGCCTGCGAGAACGACAGTCCGGCCAGCTTGACCGCGCCCACCAGCGGGAAGCTGATCTCGCCGGATTGCGTCAGCTGGATCTCGGTGGTGAGGTCGGGGTGGTCGTAGACGGCCACCTTGACCACGTCGCCGGCGCCGAGCACGTACTCGGCGTCGCGCGGCTGCGGGTCGGCGGCGTGCGCGGGGGCCAGCACCAGCAGGGTGGCGGCGCACAGGGCCGCCAGGCGTTCGATGCAGCCCTTCATCATTTCAGCCCCTTCACGCCGGCCTTGAGGTGTTCGGCGGTGCCGCCGGTGCCCGCTTCGACCGCGGGCGCCGCCGCGCCGGCCTGGGCGGTGGCGGTAGGCGCGAAGCCGTTGACGTACTCGACCTGGGCCTTGCCGCGCAGGTCGGCAAGGCGGGTGCGCGCGTCACGCTCGGTCTGGCCGTTGCGCAGGTAGGCGGTGATGGCCTGGGCGGCGTCGGCCTGGCTCACCGGCGCCGGGCGGCTTTCCTCCAGTTGCAGCAGCACGGCGCGGCCGTTGCTGTCCGGCAGGCTGACGATGTCGCCGACCTGCAGGGTGGAGATGCGCGCCAGCAGCGGCATCGGCAGTTGCTCGGCGGCGCGGCGGGTGCGGCTGGCCTTGTACTCGACGCCGGCGGCCTTGAGCGCGGCCTCGGTGTCGGCGGCGGTGTGGGCGTTCTCCAGCGTGGCGAGCAGCGCCTTGTCGCCGGCCGCGGCGGCCGGGACGCTGAAGCTGGCGAAGTCGTAGATGCGACGTTCGGAGAACAGCGCGGGGTTGTCGTTGTAGAACTTGGTGCGCGCCTCGGCGGTGGGGTCGGCCGGCTTGCCGATCACGCGCTCGGCGGCGGCCTGCGCCAGCAGTTGGCGCCGGCTCTGCTCCAGCGCCTGCAACACGTTCGGATCGCGGTCGAGCTTGAGTTCCTCGGCCTTCTGCACCAATAGCTCCTGGTCGACCAGTTGCTCCAGCACTTTCTGCTTGGTCTCGTCGCTCACCGGCTGCGGCTGGCGCGCCAGGACGAAGTTGAGCTGGTGAACGGTGATCTCCTTGCCGTTCACGCGGGCCAGCACCTGGCTGGGCGACTTGGCTTCCTGCTTGTCGCCGCAAGCGGCGAGCGCCAGGACGAGCAGGACGATACCGAATCGCAGGGGTCGGACGTTGCGCATGGCATTCCTTTCGAATGGTTGTTGGTACAGGGGCCCGTGGTCAGGCCCCGTTGTTGGTTTCAGCAAACGATGCAGTTCATTCGGGTACTGGGTATTCGAGTACGGCCAATCGGTGGTTCTTCCAAAGAGCATTACCGTGCCACCGCCAGCCCTCCCCGCGCACCGCACGCGGTACGCGAGCCGAGTCTTCCGCCAGCGCAATCAGCGACCGGCACCGCCCGGACTGGCGCCACCCACGAGCGCAGCGAGGCTCCCTCGCGGCGGCGAGGGCGGGGGGAGTGGAATCGTGTGGCAAGAGCCGTTGTCGGCTTCGCCCCGATGACGAGCATCCGGCTTTGCCGGAGGCTTGCCGCCAGCCGATCTCCAACCGCCGGGAACAGATTCCGCAGGCTCGTGCGGCGAGGGCGGGGGGAGTCGGGTTGAAGCAGGGGAACGCCGTGGCTGGCATCCCAGCGGAGGCTTCGCACCGGGCTTTGCCGGGGGCCTGCTGCGGCCCGATTCGATAGCGGTCGCATGCCAGCCCCCTAATAGGCGTTCTGATCGCGCGCCATGCTGGTCGCCGTCTGCAGCACGATCTTCAGATCGAGCCACAGCGACCAGTTGCGCAGGTAGTCGAGGTCGTACTCGATGCGCTTCTGCATCTTGTCGATGGTGTCGGTCTCGCCGCGGTAGCCGTTGACCTGGGCCCACCCGGTGATGCCGGGTTTCACCTTGTGGCGGATCATGTAACCGCGGATCAGCTTGCGGTACATCTCGTTGTGCGCGTTGGCGTGCGGGCGCGGGCCGACGATGCTCATCTTGCCCTCCAGCACGTTGATGAACTGCGGCAGCTCGTCGAGCGAGGTGCGGCGGATGAAGCCGCCGATCGGGGTGAGGCGCTGGTCGTTCTTCTGCGCCTGCACCACCTTGTCGCCGTCTTCCATCACCGTCATCGAGCGGAACTTGTAGACCAGGATGCTTTCGCCGTTGGCGCCGTAGCGGCGCTGCTTGAACAGCACCGGGCCGGGCGAGGTGAACTTCACCGCCAGCGCCACCGCCAGCATCACCGGCCAGATCAGCGCCAGGATCACCAGCGCCAGCACGATGTCGGACACGCGCTTGACCACGCCGGACATGCCGACGAACGGGCTTTCGCACACCGCCACCACCGGGATGCCGCCCACGTGGTCGAAGCGCGCCTGGATCAGGTCGCAGACGAAGAAGTCGGGCAGGAAGTAGATCGACGCGGTGCTGTCCTTCAGGTCTTCCAGCAGCGACAGCACGCGCGGCTGCGAGGTCATCGGCAGCGACACGTAGATGTGGCCGATGTTGTGGGTCTTCACGTATTCGACCAGCGCGGCCAGCTTGCCCAGCAGTTCGTCCGAATGGATGCCGTCCAGGCGGCTGGCGCTGCGGTCGTCGAAATAGCCGGCGAACTCCAGGCGCAGCTGCGGGTTTTCGCGGATGCGGTTGGCCAGCGCGATGCCGGCCTGGTTGGCGCCGATCACCACGGCGCGCGCCAGCGGGGTGTTGCTCGGGTGCAGCAGCGCGGCGCGGAACAGTACGTGGATGCCGATCAGCACCACCGGCGCCACCAGGTGCCAGGTGATGAGGAACGGCGGGTAGAAGTAGGCGTTGAAACCGGACAGGCGTCCGATCAGCCAGAGGAAGCCGACCACGCAACCCCAGCCGGCGACGAAGCGCCCCAGGCCCATCAGCGGGCGGCTCACGCCGGGCACGAACAGGAAGGTGCCGTCCAGCAATTGCGCCGACAGCAGGAACGCCAGCGCGGCCCATACCAGCAGATAGCCGTTCCAGGCGATCTCGAACGGGATGGCCAGCAGGTACAGCACGGCGACCACCACGATGGGGTCGAGGAAGCTCTTGCAAAAGCTCGCCAGCGGCGCGGCGTGCGCCAGCTGCCCGAACCGCTCGTTGGAGAGCGTGGACTGGATGAACTCGGGGCCGCGCTGCGGCTCGGCCTGGTGACTCAAGACAAAATCGACGTTCGCGTTCATTCGTGTGTACTCCTGCCGGGGTCGGCTCGGAACCTGTCCTGGCAACCGCGACGGTCGCGCGAGCCTGGCTCGCTTGCGCCATGCTCGTCGGTTTCAGATTCCCAGGCCCTTGTGGGGCTCGCCTCGGCGCTGTTTCGACTGGATCAGCCAGTGCCGCTTCCGTTGGCCGCACAGTGGTTACTGCGCGGCTTTCCGCCTAGAACCGCCAGGTCGCGGTCAGGCCGTATTGCATGCTGTCGTACTCATTGGTCTGCAGGTTGGAATCGCGCCCGTTCTGCTCCACGTAGCCCACCAGGTCGATCGAGTTGGTGGGGCGGTAGGTGCTGGCCAGGCGCCAGTAAAGGGTCTGGTCCTCGATGTCGCCCAGGGTGTCGCGGGCGATTTCGCGGTCCTCGTAGCTCACTTCGCCGCTGAAGATCCAGCGGGGGTGGTAGCGCCAGTCGGCGCGCACGCGGTAGGTGTCGGTGATGCGCCGGACCAGGTTCTGCCCCGGATCGTCGAAGGCGCGCTCGTAGGCCAGCTCGACGCTGGTGCGCTCGGTGGCCTGCCAGCGCAGGTTGAGGCCGCCGATGAAGTTGTCGGTGGCATCGCCGCCCGCCTTGTCCTTCCACGACACCCAGCCGACGCTGCCGCCGAAGGTGGTCAAGGCGGTCAGCGGGATCTGCCAGCCGAAATCGACGCCGTGCTGGCGATAGCCGCGCAGGTCGGCGCGGGCGAAGCCGTAGTCCTCGGTGTATTCCAGCTCGGACACCATGCCGCGCACGGTAAAGGTGCTGCCCTTGCCGGTCTGCGCGGTGGCGCCGACGGTGGCGTGGCGTTCGTCGTAATCCAGGAACTGCCGCGCCTCGTGGCGTTCCTCGGTGGCGCCCACGCCCGCGCCCAGCGACCAGGTCGGCCCCAGCTGCCAGTTGCCGCTGGCTTCGGCGTTGCGGGTGCGGTACAGGTCCTTGATGCCGCCCAGCACGTCCTCGAACGAGGACAGCGATTTGCGGTCGCTGTAGCTGAGCCGGCCGGCCAGCGTGCTGCCCACCGCCCATTGCCAGGCGCCCTCGCCCTCCCAGCCGGTGTAGTCCAGCTCGTCGTAATGGAAGTAATGCGGGCGGTAGACCTCGCCGTTCAAGGTGAACAGCTGGCGCGATACCGGCCACTGGGCCTTGACGCCGACCCGCGGCTCGACCATGTGGTCGCCGCGCTGGGAATCGCCCAGCACCACGCCCGCGTTGTCCGAATCGGCCAGGCGGAACAGGTTGTCGTCGTAGCGGTAGCGCAATTTCGCCTCCAGGACCACGGCATCGCTTTCGTCGTAGGCCGCATGCGCGGCCGGCAGCATCGCAGCGCACAGCATCACGGCCGGCACCGACCGGACGGCCCGGTGCTTACCTTTCATGTTGCTGTTACGCACCCAGTTCCCCTTGAGAAACGCCAAAATCACTTACTCTCGTAGAAATTTACGGGAAAAATGGTGGCAAACGACCATCAGAGCGTCAATTGCCAAAATTACCTTTCTACGCGCCGCCTGAAAGGGCATGCATCTTAACCGAGATACCCAGACAGCGGATCATGATATTTGCATTAAAAGCAATCTTCATTGTTTGTAGAATTTTGTCATGAGCATTGACAAGCTTATGATGATAAAGAGCTTTTCATCAAAAACCCACGCCGTTCCCAGCCGCAGACTACCCAATCGACATTAAGCTTCCATTTACGGCGCATTTCAAATCTCATAAATAATCAAATACTGATATTTGAAATCCCATACACAAAAATGCATGAATTTATAACTTACAAGCGTGGCGCCGAGTCCCGACAAAAGGAAGAAAAACCCGGGCAACCGGAGCTAAACACCTACAAATTGTCATAAAAATAGAAAGAAAAATGAAAGTAATTTCCTGATGAAAACTACATCCGTCAGCAGCATCGGGATAACCGTCGGTGCTCGTAGCGAACTGTGACACGACCAACGGGCGCTTGAGGCACCTTAACGGACGTCAAAAATGTGCGGTTGCAGCATCACCCATCCGACGACGCGGAGAAAAAGCGGGATGGACGGTGCTGGTGACCGCGCTTTTTCCGGCCGACAGGAACCTTGTTGCAGCGGTCGGGGTGAACGACCTCACAGCGATCGATGCCCGCCAACGGAGCCGGCGGGCCGGGGAAAGAGGCGACGGCGGACGGCGCCGAGACCATCGCGCTTATATTGAAAGTGGCGATCCAGCCGGTTTCGCGTGGGGGCACTGCAATGAACGGCATCGACCTCAAGGACTTCCTGCTGTGGAGCACCGTGATCAATTACATCGTGCTGCTGGTCTGGTTCGGCGCGCTGGTGGTGGCGCACGACTGGGTCTACCGGCTGCACACCCGCTGGCTCAAGCTGTCGCCGGCGGCGTTTGACGCGGTGCACTACGGCGGGATGGCGGCGTACAAGATCGGCATCCTGCTGTTCAACCTGGTTCCGCTGATCGCGCTGTGCGTGGCCAGGTAACGGCATCCCGACCTCGAACGCCGCGGTGAAGGACGATCGGGCACGAAAAGGCCTTGGTCAGACCACGGCGGCGGGGAAGCGTCGCTCGAAACGCCAGGCGCTCAGGGCATCGGCGGCGCCAGCCGCTGTTCCAGCTCCGGCCGCAGGCGGCGCAGCAATTCGGCGCGCACGGCGGTGTAGTCCGCGTTGTCCACCCACACCTGCGCCGACAGCCGCGCGCCGGTGTCGGTGTAGTCGGCCACCGCGATCGCCGGCTCGGGGGTGCGCTGGATGCGGCTGTCGGCGGCCACCACTTCGCGCATCAGCGCCAGGCCCGATTCCACCTGGGCCGTGGTCACCTGGAAGCTCACCTCGATGCGCCGCGTGGCGTTGCGGGTGTAGTTGGTGACGGCATTCGACCACAACTGGCTGTTCGGCACGTAGAGCGCCGCGCCGTCGCTCTTGGCGAGCTGGGTGGAAAACAGCCCCACTTCGCGCACCGTGCCGGCCACGGTGCCGACGCCTTCGATGTAGTCGCCGACGCGGAACGGCTTGAGCAGCAGCAGCATCAGGCCGGCGGCGATGTTCTGCAAAGTGCCTTGCAACGCCAGGCCGATGGCCAGGCCGGCGGCGCCCAGCGCGGCGACGATGCTGGTGGTCTGCACGCCCAGCCGGCCCAGCACGTTGACCAGGGTGAGGATGCGCACGCCCCACAGCACCACCGCGCCCAGCAGCGGCGCGGCGGTCGGATCGCCGCCGGCGCGCACCACCAGCCGCTCCATCGCGCCGGCCAGCCGCCGCGCCAGCCAGAAGCCGATCAGCAGGATCAGCAGCGCCACGATCAGGTCGATGCCGTAGTTGGCGGCGCGGTTGAACAGGCTGTCGAAGAAACGCTCGACGCGGTCGAAATGGGTCAGATCCATGGCGGGCTCCCTGATGGTGATGCCGGCCTGCATGGGCCGGGCGGATGGGGAGTGGTTATATCGCGGATCGATCGCACCGCCAGCGGTAATGGTTGCCCGTTACGGCATCATTCCGCTTCGACGCTGGGATCGGGGCTGGGCGGTCGCGCGCCGTCGGGATCGGGCAACGGCACGTCGTCGGGCACGCCGGCCGGGTCGGCCAGCGGCGCGTCGTGGCGCAGTGCTTCGACGTTGGTGTCGCGCTGGTCCTCGCGCTCGATCTGCGCATCGAGCGGTGCGTCGGCCTCGCGCAGCGCGGGGTCGAAGTCGGGATCGTCCGGCTGGACCACGCGTTCGTCTTCTTCCTGGTAGGGATTGGGCATGGGGCCTCCTTGGGTGGGCGAAGTGCGGCAACGGCCGCGCTTCGACAGTCGGCAACATCCATGCCATGACCACCCCGACCGCGCGCGGCGCAGTTCAGCGATGAATCCGTCGTGCCCACGCCCCGGCGCCACGCAGGATTTACACGCGACCGGAGCAAGTTTGCGCGGCCCTGCCGGCCACGGCAGATGGCGGCGCGCAGCGGGCTTGGCACGGTCCCTGCATCGGACAGCCCATCTCGAATACGCGGCAGGACGGACATGACGGATTTCGCGTGGTGGCAACGCGGGGTGATCTACCAGATCTATCCCCGCAGCTTTCAGGACGCCAACGGCGACGGGGTAGGCGATCTGGCCGGTATCCGGCGACGGCTGGACTATCTGGCCTGGCTGGGCGTGGACGCCCTGTGGATTCCGCCGATCTACCCGTCGCCGATGGCGGACTTCGGCTACGACATCGCCGACCATTGCGCCATCGATCCCCTGTTCGGCACCCTGGACGAATTCGACGTGCTGCTGGCCGAAGCTCATGAACGGGGCCTGCGGGTGATCCTGGATTTCGTGCCCAACCACACGTCTGACCGCCACCCATGGTTCGAGGAAGCCCGGCGCAGCCGCGACGCTCCGCGCCGCGACTGGTATCTGTGGGCCGACCCCGGCGCCGACGGCGGCCCGCCCAACAACTGGCGCTCGCATTTTGGCGGCGCGGCCTGGACCTTCGATCCCGGCAGCGGCCAGTACTACCTGCATACCTTCCTCGCGGCCCAGCCCGACCTGAACTGGCGCAGCCCCGAGGTGGCCGAGGCGATGGCGCAGGTGATGCGCTTCTGGCTGGACCGCGGCGTGGACGGGCTGCGGCTGGACGCGATCTGGCACCTGATCAAGGATCGCCACCTGCGCAACAATCCGCCCGATCCGGGTTGGCATCCCGGCCTGCCGGAACACGAGAAGCTGCTGCATGTGTTCACCAGCGACCGGCCCGAGGTGCAGCCGCTGGTGTGCGCGCTGCGCGACGTGGTCGACGAGTACCGGGAACGGGTGCTGATCGGCGAGCTGTACCTGCCGATCGAACGGGTGGTGGCCTATTACGGTGCCCGCGGCAACGGCATCCACCTGCCGGCCAATGCACTGTTGATCGGCGCGCCGTGGGACGCCGAGAGCATCGGCGCGGCCGCCGACCGCTACGAGGCGCTGCTGCCCACCTTCGGCTGGCCCAACTGGGCGCTGGGCAACCACGACAAGCCGCGCATCGCCGGGCGTGTGCCGCGCGGGCACGAGCGGCTGGCCGCGTTGCTGCTGCTGACGCTGCGCGGCACGCCGACGCTGTACTACGGCGACGAACTGGGGATGCGCGACGGCGATATTCCGCCGGCGGCAATCCAGGATCCGATCGAACGCAACATGCCGGGCCTGGGCCGGGGACGCGATCCGCAACGCACGCCGATGCCGTGGGACGACAGCCCGCACGCGGGCTTCAGCACGGCGGAACCCTGGTTGCCGCTGTCCGCCGACGGCCCGCGCCTGCATGTGGCGGGACAGCAGGCGGATCCGGCTTCGTTGCTGCATCTGTATCGGCGACTGCTGCAACTGCGCCGCGCCGAATCGGCGCTGGCCGTGGGGCGCTACCTGGGCCACGGCGCGCCGGCCGGCACGCTGCATTTCGAGCGCGAACATCAGGGGCGTCGGCTGGCGGTGGCGCTGAACTTCAACGAAACCGCGCGCACGCTGTCGGGCCTGGCCGGGCAGTTGGTGCTGTCCACGCTGGGGCGCGACGAAGGATGCGCTCTGGACGGCACGTTGACGCTGCTGCCCGGCGAAGGCGCCATCGTGGCGCTGGCCGAGCAGGTCTGAACGCGGCGGCGCATCGACCTTCCGGCAACCGATGCGCCTTGGAGCGGCTGACAAAACCCGGCGCAGCGGCTGTGGCAAGGCGTGCGAAACGCAGCCAGTACAAGGCGTACGGCATGAGGCTCGACTCCCCCGCCCAATGCGGCCAGAAGGGCTTTGTCAGCCGCTCTTGACGATCAGTTGCAACTGGCGCGGACGATCACGCCTTCGAAGCCGTCGAGCAACAGCGTTTGCGCCACCGGCTCTCCTTCCCGCTTCAGGCTGGTGGAGAGCAGGATCTCGCCGCATAGCAGATCGCCCAGGTCGACCACCTGTTGGGCGGCGTCGAAATTGAGCAGCACCAGCAGGCGCTCGTTCTCGTGCTCGCGCAGGTAGCCGACCAGCTGCGCGCCGGCGCTGAAGCCCCGGTAGCGGCCGATCGCCAGCGCATCCCAATCGTCGCGCAGGTGGATCAGCTTGCGGTAGAGGTGCAGCAGTGAATGCGGGTCGCGCGCCTGCGCCCGCACATTCACGTCGCGATAGTCGGCCGCCATCGGCAGCCAGGGCTCCGCCGTGCTGAAGCCGGCGTTGACGCTGTCGTCCCATTGCATCGGACTGCGCGCTGGATCGCGCCCCAGGCCAAGCCCGGGCATGTTCTTCTCCAGTGGATCCTGCACCTGTTGTGGCGAGATGGGCACGTCGGTCATGCCCAGCTCATCGCCGTAGTACAGCGTCGGCGTGCCGCGCAGCGTCAGCAGCAGCATCGCGGCCAGGCGGGTCTGGGCCGCGCCGACACGGCTGGCGATGCGGTGGTTGTCGTGGTTGCCCAGCACCCAGTTGGGCCAGCCGTGCGGCGGCAATGCGGCCTCGTACTGGTCGATGGCCGCACGAATCAGTGCTGGATCCCAGGCCATTCCGATCAACTGGAAATTGAATGGCAGGTGGACGCCGCCCGCGCCGGTGCCGTAGTAGGTGACCAGGCGCTCCACCGGCAGGTAGATCTCGCCGACCATCATGCGGTCCGGGTAGTGGTCGAGCAGCTCGCGCATGCGAGCGATCACGTCGTGGACTTCGGGCCGGTCGGTGTTGTAGGTGGACAGCAGGCGGCGATGCTCGCCCATATGCGCTTCGTATTCGGGGTTGTCCGGGTTGTGGCGGAAATCCTCGTCCTTGATCAGATGCCAGATCACGTCGATGCGAAAACCGTCGACGCCGCGGTCCAGCCAGAAGCGCATCGCGTCGAGCATGGCGTCCTGCACCGCCGGGTTGCGCCAGTTCAGATCGGGCTGTTCCTTGAGGAAGGCGTGATAGTAGTACTGGCCGCGGGCCGCGTCGTACTGCCAGCCGCTGCCGCCGAAGCTGGAAAGCCAGTTGTTGGGCGGTCCCCCGTCCGGTGCCGGGTCGCGCCAGATGTACCAGTCGTGCTTGGGGTTGTCGCGGGACGCGCGCGATTCTGCGAACCAAGGATGCTGGTCCGAGGTGTGGTTGGGCACGAAATCCAGGATCAGCCGCATGCCGCGTGCGTGCGCTTCGGCCAGCAGCGCATCGAAGTCGTCCAGGGTGCCGAACAAGGGATGGATGTCGGTGTAGTTGGAGACGTCGTAGCCGAAGTCCGCCATCGGCGATGGATAGATCGGCGAGATCCAGATCGCATCGACCCCCAGCCACGCCAGATAATCCAGCCGCTGGCGGATGCCGGCCAAGTCCCCCACCCCATCGCCGTTGCCGTCCTGGAAGCTGCGCGGGTAGATCTGGTAGACCACCCCTTCCTGCCACCACTGATGCTTTTTCAACATAAGCGTGCCTCCAGCCTCGATGCGGGAACGCGGAGATCGGGTCGAGCCCCGGCGGCATGGCCACAGCGGCCCGCCCGCGCCTGACTACACCGTAGCGCACCCGGGCATGGCGCCTTGAAATAAGGCGCATCCTGCGGCGGATCGAACGGCGGCGTCATCGGCGGATGCGAGGGTTCCTGGATCGGTGGCGGGTTGCGATGAGGGTCGATCGGCTCGGGAGTCACATCCGGTTCGGGATCGTGTTCCGGCGGATGACGCGGCTGGGTGGGCGGCATCTCCGGCTGATGGGGCGGCACCTGGATCGGCTCCTCGATGGGCGGACCTGCCGGACCGGGTCGGGGGGGCTCGATCGGCGCCGGGACAGGCGCGGGACCAGGAGGGATCGGCGGCGTGGCATCGGGTTGCGGATCCGACCCTGCGCTGGACAGGAACGGGAAAAGCACGAGGGGAGAAATCGAGCGAACAGGCATGTGGACCTCCTGTGTCGAAAGCGGGATTTGAAATCTGGAAGACGGCGAAAAACAGACGATCAAGGTGCAGTGGGGATGCAGTTTTTGCGCAACCGCCTGTAAAACCGCCAAGTCAGATGCCGCGCCAATCAGATGCGGCCCGGCCCTTTGGGCACACGGGGGCCGCTGCTGGGCGCCGTGCCATCGGGATAATTGGCTTCGTAATTGCTGCGATCCGCCTCGTTGGAGGCGGTTTCATGCTCCGCGGGGATCGGCTGCGGGCGGGCCGGGCCGCTCTCGGGAACGGTAGGGGATGTTTGGCTCATGATGTACTCCCAGGGGTACGGCAGGATGCCGCTTCCCCACGTGGGAGCAAGAAGGATTCCAGGGCTTGGCACGCGCCTTGCAAGTCGAAGGGCATCACTTGCCTTCGAGGAGGCCATCATGGAACGAACCACCCTGCACCACGGCTCCGGCCCCAGCCTGCCGGACTACGACCAGGCGTACCGGCAGGTCTACGATGCCGCCGAGTTGAACGATCTGCCCGATTTCGACGAGTGGACACCCCTGCCCGCCCGACACTACGTGCCTGCGGGACAAGGCCTCGAATGGCTGGATGGCGGGCGCCATGCCAACAGCGCCGCCTGGCTGCGTCTGCATGCACGCTTCAAGCCGCAGGACATTCTGGGGTGAGTCCTGAAGTGAGGAAGGGATATGGCGAGAGGGCTGAGGAGGCGCGAGGGAGGCAGGCAACGGCCCTGCCTTTACCGCAGATCTGTTCCAAACCCCCTAAAGTAAAACCCCCGAGCCTTTTGGGTCTCGGGGGTTTCGCATAAGAGCCTGGCGATGACCTACTTTCACACGGGAATCCGCACTATCATCGGCGCTAAGTCGTTTCACGGTCCTGTTCGGGATGGGAAGGCGTGGGGCCAACTCGCTATGGTCGCCAGACGTAACTCTGGAGTCACGACTGTACTTCGTCACAACTCGCAATTCGATAGAAGAAGCAATACTACTCAGGCGCGGTCAGCTTCCGCTCACCCCA